>NZ_KB904574.1 GCF_000380125.1 Streptococcus ovis DSM 16829 | reverse complement strand
TTCCTTAACTCAGATGATGAAGAAGTTGTGTTTTTTGGCCATTTATTGCAAGAGCATAATATCTCCCCTCATATCTTCAGACACTGGTACACAACACAGTTAGTTCTTTCTGGTGTGGATGAGATCAGTGAGCTGATGTCGGCAAGGGGTGACAAATCTCCTGAAAGTGCATGGGTGTATCTACAAAATAAAGGTGAGANAGCTAAACAGTACAGACAAGTTAATGACGGTGTGTTTGATTATCTTAGTTGGAGAGCAAATGATTTATTTGGAGGAGGAGAGTAGTGGCAGTCGATTTAAAAAGATTTCTTGAAGCTCTTTTAATAGAGTTAAATGCAGATACTCCAAAAATGAGAGAGAAGATAAGTCAATATTTATTAGATAATAAGTGGTTTTATATTGGGATAAATAAAGATAATCAGTGTATTAAAGATCATGATACTCAGCTTTTAAAGAAGCGAATAGTTAGCTTTTTGACAACTGAGCCTGGAATTGAATCGATGGAGGCAATTTTTAAACAAAAATTTCCCATGTCACACCAATATTTTAAAGAATTTGTAACTATTCAAAATCTTGAAGAAGCTAGTCAATTTTATCTGATGGATTTTCTTAGTTATTACTTGGAGAAAGACATTTTTCTATATAATGATCGAAACCTTGAAAAACTCATCGAATACGCAACCGAAGCTCTGAGCAAGTCTCATGGTAAAGAGTTGATATCATTTTCTGATTGGTTATTAGGGAAAGGTGTGACACATTACAGAAACTCTTATGTTATGACGAATCGTTATACGCTTGAAGATAAAAACGGAGCATACGAGTTGAATGACTACTTACAATTGATGTTTTATCTTTTTAATGATGACTATATTCAAAAAAATAACATGCTTTACCTTGCAGCCCAATCTAAAGATTACGCTGACACTTGGCTTTATCTTGCACTCCATTTTATATGTGCCTTTAGAACTACAGATTTGGAAAGAATTGGACACCCCAAATTATCTCGTGTTCCTAACGACATACTAAGGGCAGTCAAGAATGGTACTTGGACTACTGGTGAGGCAAGGCGAACACTCCTTAGTATTACCACAAGATTGACATATCTCAACATTACTCCAAACAAGACTAAGAGAGCTTCAAATGTCAGCCAATTGAAATTCCATGTGCCTGAGAGCTGTCAGGTGCTGATTGGAACACTCCTGGCTATCTGTGAGGCACATTATCAAATAGCAAACAAACAAGCTTCTGAGTCACCTCTAATCAGGAAGATATCCGACTATGAACGAATTCATAGATACATGGGAGAAGAAATTGGTAGCTTATTTTTAGAAAGAAACTTTAGTAGCCGTTCAGCAAATAAATCATATCTCCAAGCTGTCGCGATGCTCGCCGATGATGTCATAGAGGAGAAATCTGAACTCAACATAAAAGGGTATTTCTTAGCAGCCTTAGCTAGAAGTCACAAAGGCTCTTACGATGAATTTGCTCAAACGACGTCAACATACTTAAAGGATGCTCAATTAGGACAAGTGCAGCCTGAAATGGTTGCAAAAGAACTATTTGAGAGAGGTGTACTATCAATGGTTCCATCAATGTTATTGACGATTGTAACGAGAGGTAAGTACAAAGAGCTGACTCCAAGTCAACAAACACGGATGATTAAAGAATTAGATCTGACACCTGCGGAAATAGAAAAAACTTTAGAAATTAGTATAAGAGCTGATTCTCGCTCGCAGAATGCGCTAAAAACAGTTATTCAAGAGCAATTGAGTCCTCAACAATTATTGACAGTTTGCCATAGAATCGGTAATGGAGAAGCATTTTCCAAACAGACCGAAAGCATGTGCTTGTTATCTGCACTTGGTAAACTTTGCCCCTACATCGACAAGCAGCATTGTGTAGGTTGTCAATATGAATTGCAGACGAAATCAACGCTTTTGCTTCTCATCGGAGAATTTAATCGTTTGAACCATCGTTATAACGAAGTAATAGATGATTTAGAAAAAGGAAAGATAAAAGCAATATTGGAATTGCAGTTGAAGCCCTGTTTGACTGAAATGCTACAGTCGCTTTCTGAGCAATACGGTGAAGAAGTCTTGAATGACTATGAAGAAATAATAAAGGAGTTAATCCATTGATTACAGAAGCAAAGCTATTTCAAACCATTAAAAGTATTACCGAAATCGATCAAGTCATGGTTGATAAGGCACATGTGTATTTTAAGGACTATTATGAAAAAGATATCATTCTTACTCCTGATTTTGAATCAGGAAAATGGTTATTAACTAATGAATATGCTAATGTAAATTTTCTCTTCAATGTTAACAGATTTCAATATGAACGATATTTTGAGACATTGACAGGTTTTACTTACCATTCATTTATTGAATATTTGAAGTCATATGTAGTCTTATCTATGGAACAGCATGTCCTGACCACTTTGCAAATCTTTTTACGAGATGTAAAAAGATTAGTAAAAACAACAAAGCAAAATGTTGTATCGGATATGGCAAATATCAAATTATCAGCTCCCAACTTATGTTTTGACTTTTTTGCAAGTCTACCTTGCGTTGAAGATTCACAAATGAATCAATTCTTGGAACAACTAGATCATGTGATTGCATTGCAATATCAATCAAAATCAAAGCAACAGCGTCAACTAGCCCAATTTCAGTCCTATTTTGCATTTAACGATATCCTAACTGACTATTGGTCTCAACCCCTCCCTGAAACTGAAAGGTTGTTTTACTACCCAATTTATCTTTGGTGGCAAATTACAGCAGTAGTTCCCTTACGACCACGGGAATTTTTATTGACTCAAAGAGACTGTCTATCTGAGAAGAATGGTAAGTATTATCTAACTCTTAGAAGAAATAACCTAAAAGGAAGAGAGAAGGCGATTTCACATAAAATTACTGAAGACTATTACTTAACGACCTATGAGATTCCCACTAATCTTGCTCAATCAATCCAACATTACTTAAAATTAACACAAGATTTAGAGTCAACAAAATTAAATACACTTTTTGTAACCGATACGCATTATCAGCGTTGGAATAGAAAGACAGGTATCAATAACCGCTTTTTAACGTATCAAAATATCAACACCATATTAAAGTATTTCTTTAATGAGATTATTGAGGTGAAATATGGCTATCAAGTACATTACATCGATCCCATATCTCGATTGGAAGATAAGGAAATCAACTTTATCCATATCGGAGACACTAGACATATTGCAATGATCAACCTAATTGCTGAAGGGGCTAGCCCAGTAACTGCAATGTTGCTTGCAGGCCATGATAACGTAGCAACTTCGTCACATTATTTTTCAAATCTTAGTCAATTCATAGAATGTCGAAGCTATCAAGTATTTCGTAAGCTGACTAGTTCACAAACAACTTATGAGATTAGTAAGGCACAACCTAGATATACAGTAGGAAAGGCGTTTGTTCAATTAGAAAACAAAGGACGGTGCTACTCACCGAGGTTTGCTTCGGGTGATTACTCAGATTGTCTAAAAGTTATCAGTAATCATGCAGAACTTGGAGCTTGTACGAGTTGTCCGTTCTATCGCAAGGCTGGAAAAGAGTATTTTTCAATGGATAAGACTTACAAGAAGTCAGTTGACCAAGAAGCCCTTATTGTTGATGAGGCTGTAAAACGAGTTAGACAAGGCAAGGGGAATATGGAAGATATTGGCGAGGCACTTTTGAAGCTATCGTCTGTAAGCCACTCGTATCAAGAGTATTTAGGTGCGAAACAAATGTTTAAAGCGGAGGGGTTAAATGGCTAGAAGAAGACTAATTTCTGATGAAGATTTATTCGAAAAATTCGAGGAATATGTCTTAAATGAGTGTTCAAATGATATTTCTTTGTTCAAATTACCAAAATTCGGTGATTACTTAAGAGTTACAGGTTTTCCCGAAGTTACCGATACTACCTTGAGGCGAAATAAAAATTTTCGATTAACTATCGAGAAACGAAAAGCTGAGGCAGAGGATGAAGAATTTCAAACTATCATTACTTACAAGACCTTAGATATAGACAGTTTTATGATGACCAATCGAACACCCAGGGCAATCCGTTCAGCACTAGTTGAACTGAACAAATACTATAAAGGGATTGTTGAAGTGGCTTTAAAGTATAAAGATGAAGCAGAAGTTCTGGTAATTGAGAATAAAAAGTTAAAGGATCAACTTGAATTGACATCAAGTAATATTGAAGAGTGCAAGGTATTAATGGATGAAATCAGCTCACTTAAAAGTATCATCAAAACTACTGTCTATCCTGAAATTGCTAACGAACTATTAAAAGCAGAGGGTCTTTTGAAATCAGAGAATAGAATCATTTCTGATGATTATCTAGCAAGTCAGATTATTACAGCAGATTCAAAAATTGATTTTCAATCAAAATCAACCAACAATGATGGAGCTAAAAATAAAATTGTAAATATAAAAAATTTACTAGATAGCAAAACAAATTATTGAGAGATGAAGTATGATAAAAACAATAAAAGAAGTGCCAGGTATGCTGTTATACTGGAATTTGAACTTGAATATATTGGATTTAGAAAGTACAAAAGTAAATAGTCGGCATTATGCAAACTGGATATGCCCCAGCTGTTCGTATCAATGGGAGGCTAAAATCAATGACATTTATAAAATAAGTCTGAAGATTCCCGATTTTTGCCCTTGTTGCAATCTTGGAAAAGTTCTTATTAGTGAGATAAATAGCATCAAAGCTATGTTTCCTGACTTTGAGAATTATATAAATTATCATCGTGAGGATAGAGAAACGATTAGTCACTTACTACAGAATCAAAGATTTAACTCTAGACATATATTCCAACTTAAATGTCCAACTTGTCATAGCTCCTGGAGAGATGCAGCTATAAATTTAAGATTATTTCAGTCTGAGGAAAAGGAAATATTCCATATTGGTTGTAATGAGTTATCGTATCAAAATTACTATACTGAAGTCTATCCGAATCTAGGACAAATATATAACGATGAGTTGAATGATATTCAATTCAATGAATTAAGGCTGAACACAAATGTTACAAAACCTATGCATTGGAACTGTGACAAGTGTCGTTATGATTTCACAATGCCAATTGATAGTTTGTTCGCTAGAATAAGGCGAAACGGCAGTTATTGTACTGAATGCAATGCAAGTTTTAATAACCCATTACAGAATTCATCAACAAATGCACCATTGGATTTTTTAACACCAGACTACATTGATGAATGGTCAGAAGAGAATAACATATCACCTAATCAAGTTGATGCGCTTTCAGATATGCCTGTAATATGGAGTTGTTCAAAATGCAAGGGTTCCTATTCATGTAAAGTCTATGAAAGGACTAACCATAGTTGCCCATTTTGTAGCAACAAAGAAATGTTGAGAGGCTTTAATACACTAGATAAAACCCATCCATATCTAAAACAATTTTTACATCCAAATAACCTGGAAAGTCTAACAGATTATTGGCACCAATCTACTGAAGAAATTACTTGGATGTGTCCTTGTTGCGATATTTCATTTGAATGCAGTCCAAAAGAAATGATTACTCGAACAGACTCTAAAAACGTATTTGTTCAATCCTGCCCAAATTTCTGTGAATGGTCAACCAGTGTATTTAAAAATAATTCTCTGCATAACGAACCCATTCTTATCAAAGAGTGGAGTGAAAAAAATAAAATACCTATGTTTCTAGCCCTCACAAATGTAGAAACTAAGAAATATTGGTGGAATTGCTCAGATTGTAAAAATGACTATCTTTGCTCTATACCAATTCGAAGAGAAATTCAAAGTTGCTGTCCGTATTGTAATAATGAGTTGCCTTTAAAGGGTGTAAATACCTTATTTGATCTTTATCCTGAATTGAAAACAATCTGGGATACAGAAAACAATATTACTACAGAATCTGTTATCCTAGATTACAAAAGCAATAGAAACTACAGTTGGCGCTGTAATAAATGTCAAATAAGCTACAGAGAAAGTATCAATGTAGTACTGAACAGATACTTAACTGATACGGTAAGTATCGATAATGTCTGTCCCAGTTGTAATAAATTAGATGTTCCTTATGTAGAAAATAACATGAGCGAAACATACCCTCATTTATTGAAAGAATGGGATTATCTAAACAATATGTTGCTTGGAAATCCAGAAAATCATACAGAAAATAGCAGACAGCAAGTATGGTGGATTTGCAACAATAATCCCGAACATCGCTATAAGGCATCTATTAAAAATAGAATAATGTGTGAGATAAGAAATCAAGAGCCATGTTCGATATGTAAAGGATTTAGAAGAAAACGAGCTCATTTTGTTCAATTTAAGAAATAATAAAACAGGTCTAAAATATAGATCTGTTTTAAATTTATGTAAAAAATGGGGGGATCTCTATGTCCGAAAACATAGTTTTAGGTATCAAATTAAATAGAAAAATGTACTTTTGAAAAAATTTCCAGTTTTGTCGTTAATAAAGTACACTTTTATAGAAAAATGAAGGTATCTAGAAATTCCAGTTTAGCCTTGAATTAAGTACATTTTTAGCTGATTTATCCTAGAAAAATTTTTTTGGTTATTGTAGAAAAATGTCCTTTATCATCTTTCCGAAAAACTATAATTTTCTTGAAATATATCTATATACGTGTTATACTACTTGTATAGAAATTTAGGAGAATATACGATGCGACGTGAATTATTATTGGAAAAAATTGAAGAATTAAAATCTGTGATGCCCTGGTATGTCCTGGACTACTATCAATCAAAATTGGCTGTTCCCTATAGTTTTACAACCTTGTACGAATACTTGAAGGAATATCGACGTTTCTTTGAATGGCTGATTGATGCTGATCTGGTATCTGTTCATCAATTAGCCGATATTCCTTTAGATAGACTAGAAACTTTAACAAAAAAAGACATGGAGGCCTTTATTCTTTATTTACGGGAACGACCTTTGCTCAATGCCAATACAACCCAGAACGGTGTCTCTCAGACAACGATTAACCGAACCTTATCGGCTTTATCCAGCCTGTACAAATATCTGACTGAGGAGGTCGAAAACGACCAAGGAGAACCTTATTTCTACCGAAATGTTATGAAAAAGGTCTCCACTCAGAAAAAACGTGAGACACTGGCGGCTCGTGCAGAAAACATCAAGCAAAAACTCTTTTTAGGCGATGAGACCATGGATTTTTTAGAGTATATAGATTGTGAATATGAGAACAAACTTTCCAATCGTGCCAAATCATCTTTCCGAAAAAATAAAGAACGTGATTTAGCCATTTTAGCTTTGCTACTGGCTTCTGGTGTCCGCCTTTCTGAAGCTGTGAATCTTGATTTGAAGGATGTTAATCTCAAAATGATGATCATTGAGGTCACTCGTAAGGGCGGAAAACGGGACTCTGTCAATGTTGCTGGCTTTGCAAAGCCCTATCTCGAAGCTTATGCTGCCATTCGCCAACAACGCTACAAGGCTGAAAAAACAGACTTAGCCTTCTTTTTAACAGAGTATCGAGGTGTCCCAAACCGTATTGACGCTTCTTCTATCGAAAAAATGGTCGCCAAGTACTCTGCTGACTTCAAGATTCGTGTGACACCCCATAAATTACGACACACTCTCGCAACACGCCTCTATGATGCGACCAAATCACAAGTGCTGGTCAGTCATCAACTAGGGCACGCCAACACGCAAGTTACAGACCTCTATACCCATATTGTCAATGATGAGCAGAAAAACGCATTAGATAATCTATAATTTACATAACATATATTATGTAAATTATAGATATTTAAAAAACACAGGAAAAACTCCTGTGTTTTCATTTAATCGATTTTAAAGGCTGCAACCTTCTGGGATTTGAAGACGTTTGTCTTGTTTATCAGTCCACGGAACTCTCGGCGGTCGTTTCCGTTCAAGACATGCAACAACTTGCTGACCACTCTTGTCAAATTCAAGCACAGCATAGAACTGATCATGGTAGAAAAAGAACTGATAACTGTTTTCATAAGCTATTTTCATCCATTTTTCTTTCGCCGCAATAGCATCCATTGGATAGTCATCCACTGCTGCTACCCACAGGGGATTGCGATGTGCATGGCTTATCAGCAAATCAGACATGTGAATCATTGTTTTGTCGCCTTGTTTCAGGAGAATAATGCTGTGTCCATTACTGTGACCTCCCGTGTGATGCATTTCAATCCCTGGAAGAACCTCTAGAAATTCACCGAATGTCACGACTTGTTTCTGAATAGCTTCCCAGTTTTCCTTTAGATAAGTGCCCCGTGTTCGTTTATTTGGATGACGTACCTCGTTCCACTCAATTTCCTGAATATAAATGGTGGCATTTGGAAACGTAGATACGATTTCACCATCTTTTAGCGAAGTTAAACCTCCAGCATGATCATTGTGCATGTGGGTCATCAAGACATAGTCAATATCCTGAATAGTTAATCCAAGACTCTCTAAACTTTCTACCACACGATTTTCCGATAGAATTCCTAGATTACGTCGTTGTTTTTCGTCTAACTTTTCTGTACCTAGGCTGGCATCAATCAGATAATGCTTTCCTTGATAGGAAATAAGAATTGGATCTGTCAAATCAGCCAATAGACCATCTTCGGTTGTGGGAAAAAATCGAGACCAGACTGCTTTTGGAACTGGTCCAAAAAGTGTCCCAGCATCTGTATATTTGTCGGCACCTCTTAACCACGTAAGCGTCATATCTCCAAATTGGTAAGTTTGTAATTCCATAGACTCATCCTTTTCTAGTTCTCTAGCCAAATCTGAGCAATATTTCGTTTCAAACTATCTGTTGCACCTCCATAAAGCCCAGTCACTTTAGCATCATGCACATAGCGTTCAATATCATTATCGGCAATAAAACTATAGGCTCCTGTGATCCGCACCACTTCATCTGCTACTTCTTGAGCTGTTGAAGTGGTCAGTAATTTTAACATGGACACTCGACGATCATCCACCATACTCCCTCGGATATATTCATGGTAATAGGCTTTGCAGGCAGCTAATTTCATTTCTATCTCAGAAAATTTGAATTGGTTAACACTCACATCAATCGGTCGTCTACCAAATCCACGCTTCAACCTACTATAATCCAGCCCTTTTCGAAAGACCCCTTCAGCAATTCCTAGGGCTTGTGCACTGATTGCTAATCGCATTTTCACAATAACCTGAGCCAATACCTCGAGGGCGTCTAAGCGATTCCCTAGTAAGGAATCCTTGGCTAATTGGACACCGTCAAAAGTAACAGGAGCAATCGGCATTGCCTTAACACCATATTTTTCAATTGCTTTTCCCACAGTCACTCCCTCTTGATGAGAATGAACAATGAAAATACCAGTCCCTTCTTGACCCTCTAGGGTCTGTGTACGGGCAAAGACGAGCAGGAAATCAGCCAGACTAGCATTTGAAACCATGTGTTTTTGACCTGTCAAAATCCAACCTGTCTCTGTTTGGATAGCAAGTGTTTGAGGAAGTTCTTTTTTCAGACGAATATCTTGTTCCGAAAAAGCAAAACCTCCAAGTATTTCACCGGAAACAAGACTTTCTAGATAGACTTCCTTTTGCTCCTCTGTTCCAAAATGCTCCAAGGTCCAAATAGCATAAATTCCTTGGGTCAATAAGATGCTTCCCAAAGAAGCGAATTCTTTAGAAATAATACGGATTGCTTCTAAAAAGGTCCGAAAAGAACGAGGTTGTGCATCTTTTGTAATTAAGCAATCAAATAAACGCAGATTTTTGCTTAAATAATGCCAGTGTTCCTGCGGAAAAGTTTGTGAATCATCAAATTCTCGCGCCTTTCCAGCAAGATGAGTATGTGTGTATTGAGATACTTCAGCAGTTAAATCTTCGTGAAACAAGTGTCTGACCTTTCTAGTCTGATACAGGCATATAAAACAGTTTTAGAAATTCTTCATAAACAAAGTTTTCAACATCATTTGTTCTTGTTTTATAGGGACGACAGAACCAAATATTAAAAGGAATAAAGTCCCTAAAACGAACGACCTTAAAACGATCATAATCTAATAAATTCTCAATCGGAGCAGGCAAAATACTGATGATGTCCGTTTTATACGTTGATTCCACTAAGTAATCCCAACTAGATGATAAATGAGCTAATTTCGCATTGATTTTTTCTTTTTTTAATTTTTCCTCTACAAGACCATAAGTTGTAAAGCTTTTTACAAAGGTTCCCAATTGATAAGCTTCTAGATCTTTCCATTCTAACAAGTCTTTTTGCGCCAGTGGATGATGTTTATCCATAAAGGCTACATACTCATCCATCTGAATGATATGTTGTTCGTATTTTTTAGTATCAAGGCTAGTTGGCTCAATTAATAGAGCGTAGTTGAGTTCTTCTGCCAATAATTTTTGACGCAAATCCACTCCACCACTCTCAACAATTTGAATATCAATATGAGGATGTTTCAATAAGAAGTTTGGTAGGATATTTGAGAAATAAAACCGAAGAATCAGAGAAGGGAGCCCCAAACGAATCGTTCCTTTTTGCTTGGCTGATTCACTTTGGATGGCATTTTGCATCTCTTCGTACTTGCTGATAATCTCTGTAGAATATCGATAAATCCGCTCTCCTGCTTCTGTTAATCCGTCCAAACGTCCATTTTTTCGATGAAATAGCTGAATATTCTCATTTTCTTCAAAATTTTTAACAAATTGACTCAGTGCTGATTGGCTAATATGAATTTTCTTTGCTGCTAAGGAAAGATTACAGCTGCATTCTACAATATTCATAAAATAGTACATTTGAATAATATCCATATTGGCTGCTTCACCTTCCCTTAAAATATTCTACACAACTAGTATAACATAGAAGTAGTTAACTATAACTAGTTAGAGATTCTGAATTTCAATTAATCAGTTAGGAAACTGACCATCAGCTTCCTAACTTATATTAAATCGGCATGGTGATGAGATTTTCAGATACAATCACATCTCCAGCAGTTTTTTCCAACACTTCCTCAACGGTCACGCCCGGTGCAAGTTCTTTTAACAAATATTTTCCATCCTGGAAATCAAATACTGCTAATTCTGTAATGACACGAGAGACGACTCCTTTAGCTGACAAAGGAAGAGTACATTCTTTTAAAATTTTAGAATTGCCATTCTTATCGACGTGCTGAATTGCTACAATCACACGTTTGGCACCAACGAGAAGATCCATTGCTCCTCCCATACCTGGAGCAAACTTTCCTGGAATAATCCAGTTGGCAATACTAGCATCTTGGCTCACTTCCAAAGCTCCCAATACGGTTGCATCTACATGTCCACCACGAATAATGGCAAATGATGTTTGGATATCAAAGGTAGAGGCACCTGGCATTAGGGTAATGGGAGAACCACCTGAATTTGCAAGATTGGGATTGTAATTCTCTTTCGTTGGTGTCTCACCAAAACGAAGAGCACCGTTTTCAGCTTGCAGTATCACATTGACACCTTCTGGAATAAAATCTGCTGAATAGTTTGGAATTCCAAATCCCAAATTGACAACGTCCCCATCACGGAACTCTAAAGCAACACGACATGCAATAACTTCTTTTGCGTTCATCTTCTTACCTCACCGCTAATTTCTTTGTCTCAGTCCACAAATCACCCATCATCTTATAATGCTCGTTTGTAGAAAGACCTTGGACAATATAGTCTACCAAGATACCTGGAATATAGATATCATCAGGTGAAATGTCGCCTACTTCGACAATTTCATTCGTTTCTACAATCACTACATCTGCAGCGAGTGCCAATTGACGTGAAATATTCCGAGTTGTTCCATCGATGAATAAATTTCCGTATGCATCAGCTTTCGTAGCTTTTATAAGCGCTACGTTCAACTTGAGTGGATCATAAATGAGGTAATCACGGCCATTCCGAGTAATCTTTTCTTGTGTTTCTTCAAGAATGGTTCCAACACCTGTTGGAGTAAGAACGGCCCCCAGCCCAGCTCCAGCAGCATGCAATCGCTCAACAACTGTTCCCATTGGTGTAAATTCAACTTCCATGGCTTCTTCAAAGTAAGCACGTTGAGCAGCTGCAGATGTTCCCACGTGGGCTGCGATGTATTTTTTCACTTGATAATTTTCACAGAGTCGACCTACTCCCACTTCTTTACCAGGGTGCGAGGTCACAACAGAGACCAGTGTTAAATCACCTGTGTTTTGTTCGACCAATTCTTCAATTAATTCAAAGGGTTCCCCAACGCCAAGAAAACCTGAAATTCCGACAACATCTCCTTGTTTGACTAAGCTAATTGCTTCTTGAACATCAACAATCTTTGCCATGTCTTCTCCTCCCTTATTTCCGTTTAAATGCTGCTTTTCGTTTTTCTACAAAAGCTCCCATGCCCTCTACTTTGTCTTCTGTTGAGAAGAGGAGTGCTTCTGCTTCTGTTTCCAAACGAATGGCATTTTGAAGGGGAAGATCAATACCAACAGTGATCACATGTTTTGCTTTTTCAACCGCAAGCGGAGCATTCTTCATGATACTACGTGCAAGATTTTCAGCTTCTTCAAGAAGATTTTCAGCAGGGACCAAACGATTTAAAATGCCTAGTGCAACTGCTTCTTCAGCTTTCACATGGCGGGCTGTGAAAATTAATTCTTTTGCTTTGCTTGTTCCGATAAGGCGTGGCATGCGTTGTGTTCCAGCAAAACCAGGAATAATCCCTAAACCAACTTCTGGGAAGCCAAGCAAGGTTTTCTCATGACCAAGACGAATATCTGTTGAGAGAGCTAACTCCATACCACCACCGAGCGCATAGCCATTTACAGCTGCAATCGTTGGTTGGCGAAGTTGTTCTAATTTAGAAAAGACGTCGTTCGCATAAGTCATATATTCAAAAGCTTCTGTTGGCGTCATTTTATCCATCTCTTTGATGTCAGCGCCTGCGACAAATGCTTTTTCTCCAGATCCTGTCACGATAACAACACGAATGTCATCATTTTCTTTTACATCATCCAGTACCTTATCCAAGTCTGATAATACTTGTGAACTAAGTGCGTTCAAGGCTTCTGGTCGATTGATTGTGATGTAACCAATTTGCTCCTTTACTTCCAGCAAGACAGTGTTACTCATAGTGTGTTCTCCTATTTTGAATTTTTAGCGAAGGTACCTAGCGTCAACAAATGTACCTTACTTCTTCAAAATGTAAAACGCTTACAATATTATTGTACCAGCAACATCAATTTTAGTCTACTTAAGTTAAATTAATACACCTATAAGCTAGACTTATAGGTCAGTGCGATAGAAATTAAAAAAGTTACAAGAAAGCTTAAACTTGTAACTTTATTGAATCATATGAAGGAAAATGGGAAATCTATTAAGATTTCTTAAGCTTTTTTATAAAGTAAAGTTGGAAGAGTATCCCAATAAGAGCCATTGCAATTACAATGAAGAAGGCAAGGGTATAATCTCCGTTATTGGCAGTTTTGATGTTGGTAGCTAATTGCGGGCCAAATAGAGCAGCTACGCCGTAAGCGGTAAACATCCAACCATAGTTAGAACCTGCGTTCTGAACTCCCCAATTTTCAGCAGTAATTCCAGGGAAGGCTCCAAGGAAACCACCGAAAGAAAGTGCTACCATCATTACACCAATAATACCTAAACTAGCACCAAGCGATTGATTAGAAGCAAGTAAGAATAGGCCTACTGCTATAACCATAAACATGGCAACAACGGTAAAATAGCGTCCAATTTTATCAGAAATCACTCCCCAGAAGATACGTCCGAAAGTATTGGCTAAACTGACTAACATTACAACCAGTACAGGGTCGGCTAATGCGTATGTTTTGGCAATATCACTTGCCGTACCAATCATCATCATACCTCCTGTCGCTCCAAGAGTGTAAATCAGCCAGAGTAACCAGAAGTTTCCTTCTTTGAGCATTTCTTTGTAGGTCTTGCCAGCTAGCACTACTTGTTCTGCTGCTCCTTTTGTTGTAGGTGCTTTTTCCATCACAATAGAAGCACCACAAATGATGACCAATAGAACCAAACCAAGAATGTTAAAGGTACGATAGACCCCTACTGAAGCAATCAAGCTCTTGATAATGGGTGAAAAGATAATTGGGCCTGAGCCAAAGCCTGCTGCTGTCAAACCACCAGCCAAGCCCTTTTTATCAGGGAACCATTTTACAGCAACTGATGTTGCTGCACCATAGGCTGAGCCAATACCAAGCCCGAGAAGCACACCGTAAGTTATATAGAGAAGTGGAATACTAGTAGCAAATCCTGTCAAGAACATACCTAGACCGAACAAGATACCGCCTAAGAAAACAAATTTCTTTGGCCCTTGCGCATCTATTTTTGGTCCAAAAAGAATCATTCCAACAGGGACCATGGCAAAGGAAATACTGAAGGCTAGGGATGTCTGTGACAGTTCCCAACCCTTACTGGCATTGGTTTCCAATAAGGCTGCTTGGAAAACAGACCAGGCATACCCTGTTCCCAATGAAAGGTTTGTGAGAATAGCAGCTGCTAAAATCAGCCAACGATTTGGTTGTTTCGTCATCGCCACTACCCCCTACTACCGTTCAACGATTACAGCAGTCCCCATACCGCCACCGATACAGAGAGTTGCTAATCCACGTTTGGCATCACGTTTTTGCATTTCGTGAAGTAAAGTAACGAAGATACGAGCACCAGATGCACCGATAGGGTGTCCTAGAGCAATTGCCCCACCATTAACGTTGACAATATCTGTGTTCAAACCGAGTTCTTGGTTGACTGCGCATGCTTGTGCTGCAAAAGCTTCATTTGATTCAATCAAATCAAGGTCACTGACTTTCAAGTCTGCTTTTTCTAAGGCTTTACGAGTAGCGTAGATGGGGCCACAACCCATGTATTCTGGTTCCAAACCAGCACTTGCATAGGATTTGATAGTCGCAAGGATTTCAAGTCCAAGTTCTTCCGCTTTTTCACGAGATGTTACGACCACGGCTGCTGCACCATCATTGATACCAGAAGCGTTCCCAGCTGTTACTGTACCATCTTTCTTGAAGGCAGTACGCAACTTAGCCATACCTTCCAATGACGCATTTTCACGTGGGTATTCATCCGTATCAAATACGATTGGGTCACCCTTACGTTGTGGCACAAGAACTGGAACAATTTCTTCTTTAAAACGACCAGCTTTGACTGCTGCAACTGCTTTGCGTTGTGAATGAACAGCAAAGGTGTCCTGTTGTTCGCGCGTGATGTTATATTTCTCAGCAACATTTTCTGCGGTGATTCCCATGTGGTAATCGTCAAACGCGTCCACCAAACCATCACGCAAAAGGGTATCTACAACCTTGCTGTCGCCCATACGTGAACCCCAACGTTGTTGTTGCAGGACATACGGTGCTTGACTCATACTTTCAGCTCCACCTGCTACGATGATATCTGCATCCCCTAGCATAATAGCTTGCGCTGCCAATTGGATGGTTTTCAAACCTGATCCACATACTTTATTGATGGTAAATGCGGGACTTGAAATTGGAATACCTGATTTTACGCTGACTTGGCGTGCCATATTTTGGCCAAGGCCACCACTCAAGACATTCCCCAAAATGACTTCATCTACTTGTTCTGGTTTCAAGCCAGCGCGCTCAATTGCACCTTTTACCACTGTCACACCTAAATCAACTGCTGAAACATCTTTTAATGATCCACCGAAGCTACCAATCGGTGTCCGAACTGCTGAGACAATTACTGCTTCTTTCATATTTTTACCTCTTTCTAACTCTGCTCTCTCTTAATATTTAAAGAAACCTTCGCCTGTCTTACGGCCAAGTTTACCTGCTTCAACCATTTTCTTAAGGAGTGGTGCTGGACGGTATTTTGGATCGTTGAAACCATTGTTCAATACGTTCATGATGGCCAATACGACATCCAAACCAATCAAATCACCAAGTGCCAATGGACCAATCGGATGGTTGGCACCCAATTTCATTGCTTCATCAATTTCTTCTGCTTCTGCCACACCTTCACCGAGCACAAAGATAGCTTCATTGATCATTGGAATCAAGATACGGTTGACAACAAATCCGTAAGAATCCGCAACACGAACCGCTGTCTTATTGATTTGACCAGCTAATTCTTCCATCAAGTGAACAGTCTCAGTTGATGTCTGGATGGCTTTAATAATTTCAACCAATTTCATCACTGGTGCTGGGTTGAAGAAATGCAAACCAACAACTTTATCAGGACGACCTGTCGCTGCAGCGATGTCTGTAATAGAAAGTGAAGAAGTGTTCGAAGCCAGGATGGTATTTTCACCAGTGATTTCATCCAATTGTTTGAAAATGCTGAGTTTGATATCACGGTTTTCAGTTGCTGCTTCAACAATCAATTCTACGTCTTTCGCATCTGCATAATCCACTGAAGGAATAATGCGGTCGAAGATTTCTTCCGCTTGTTCTTGTGTCAAACGCTCACGGGCTACTGAACGAGCCAATTGTTTTTGGATGCCTTTCAAACCACGTTTTACAAATTCTTCGTTGATGTCATTGAGATAAACTGTGAAACCAGATTGTGCAAATACTTGAGCAATACCGCTACCCATTTGACCTGAACCGATAATCATTACTTTTGAAATTGTCATTGTTCTTTTCCTTTTCCTCTTAAATATCCAACAAGAAAGGAACAGTCGAATGGCATCAGCCTTTCAACCATTCCTTCACATTCCTTTTTTATACGAATGCACCGATACCTGTCAATTCACGAGCAACGAGCATAGCGTTGATTTCATGCGTCCCTTCGTAAGTGTAGATTGCTTCTGCGTCAGTGAAGAAGCGTGCCACCTCTGTTTCAAGAGTGATACCATTACCACCACATACTTCACGTGCCAGGGCAACTGTTTCACGCATACGAAGTGAGTTGTGCAATTTCGCAAGAGATGAGTTGAGCATCACTTCTTGACCTTCTTCTTGCAATTCACCAATACGGACACTGTACGCAATAGCTGCTACTACGTTCGCTTGCATACGAGCCAATTTTTCTTGTACCAACTGGAAGCCAGCCAATTTACGGCCAAATTGCTCACGAGTTGTTGTCAAACGAAGGGCTGCATTATAAGCACCAGCTGCTGTTCCCATTGCGATGTACGCTACGTCTGCACGAGTACGGACAAAGATTTTTGCAACATCGCCGTAGCCGTTGATATTTTCAAGACGGTCAGCTTCTGCTACTTCAACATCTTTTAATGTGATGTGTCCGTTATTTACCAAACGAAGCGCAATTTTGTGTGGTACGTTTTCAACTGAAAGTCCTTCACTACCTTTTTTAACCATGAAACATTTGATTTTCTTCGTTTCTACATCACGAGCAAAGACTGGAATGAAGTCGGCTGTTTTTGCACCACCAATCCAACGTTTTTCACCATTTAAGATCCATTTGTCGCCACGGCGCTCAGCAGTTGTTGCCAAACCACCTGCGATATCTGAACCATGATCAGGCTCTGTCAAAGCAAAACAAGTTTGTGCTTGAAAGGTGCGAACAGGTGTACCGAAGCGTTCGCGTTGCTCTTCATTCCCACCGATGAGGATGGTGTTGTATCCCAAACCACCATGTACTGTATAGAATGTTGCTACTGAGGGATCGAAGCGAGCCAATTCAAGATAGAGGAAAGTGTTGTAGATTTCACGTGATTTCCATTGACCTTCGCGACCTACAAATAAGTCTGGGTGATCCATGATGCGAGCTGCTGCAAATGCACCAAGAATTTCTTCACGTGGCAACAATGCTTTTTCGTAGCTCTCAATGAGAACTGGGCGAATACGTTTCTCCATTTCTTCACGAAGGTGTTTCAAAACCTTCAATTCACCTTCCGTTAGCTTTTCAGCATAACCAAACAAATCCTCTGGGTACAATTCACGTGCTAATTCTTTAACTGACATCGTTAAAACTCCTTTTATATTTATTATGAAATTTTTCCGTGTAAAGCGTTTACATTTTTGTTGACACCCTTATCTTAATATGAAACGCTTTCAAAGTCTACTTAAGAAAAATTAATCAGACTATAAGTTAAAGTTATAGATTTGTGAAAAGGCTTTCTTTATTGATTTTTCGAAGTCTTTCCTCCTTAAACACGCTCACATTTTCCTTCAAAGTTTTCTGCTACTGTATCATAAAATTTGAAAAGGGCATAAAAAAGCAGGAACCATGTCCCGCTTTTTTTCAAATTTCACATCTGTTTCATATGTCTTTCTTATAAAATTCATACGAAATCTTAAGTAGTTTGACTGATAAATGCAATCATTTCATGAATCGCTTCTAGATTTTCTGCTGTCAAGATATACACAAGATTGCCCTGTAAGGCTACAAAGGCTTCTGGCATCCTTTTGACCATCTTCAATTTGCCTTGGTAACGAGCGCGAATTTCTTCTTCCGTATGGACATAGCTGGTCTGATCTCGTCGGCTAATTGAAAGAGAAAACTGAGCTGGATAGATTCGTTCCGCAACGGTTTCACCAGCAACCATTCGCGCATAATCGCTGTACAAATCAATGGAATGCGCAAAATTATAGGCATCAACTGTAAACCCACCAGCTGGACGATTATTGTATTCAATCACGATATAGTCATCGCCATCTTTGAAAAATTCAATATGGAAGAATCGTTCTTTCATACCAAAAGTCTTTATGATAGCCTGCCCATATTGACGAAGTTTTTCATCAACTTTATCATAAATAAAATAGGCATTGTCCTTCTGGTCTACTACCAAACTTAAAGGTGTATGGACATACTCTAAGCTCGTCTCATAGACGATATTACCCTGGCTGTCAATTAAGCCATCATAGGTAATCACCTTACTAGAATTGACAAATTTCTCAAAGAAATAGACAGTTTGACCATCCCACTCTGCTTGAAAACGTTCAACATCTTTTGGGGTAGATAGCTTATAAGTGGCTGCTGCCCCTACACCATTGTCTGGTTTTGCAATCATTGGAAAACCAATTTCTTTGACCGCTTTTTTGATGTGTCTCTCTGTTTTGATTATTTGGCCTGCTACTACTGGTACACCAGCTTTTTTGAAATACTTTTTCATTTCTGATTTAAATTTTGTTTTCTTCAAATCCGCAGGCTTTGGCCCAAATACATCAAATTGAGCACGGAGAGCTGCATCCATGTCGAGCCAGTATTCATTGTGCGATTCAATACGATCAATTGGACCATGTTTGTAAAAAAGAAAGGCAACTGCACGTTTCACTTCATCCAAATCTTCTAGATTTTCTACACGGAAATATTCCGTTAACGCTTCCTGCAATTCTGCTCCCAGCTGATCATATGGCTCTTGACCTATGCCTAATACAGTTACATTTTCTTTTTTAGCCAGTGCAGTGGTAAAGGGTTGGAAATTATCAGGATAATAAGGGGAAATCACAAGGTAATTCATAAGCAATCCTTTCTAGAGATTCATGTGATGAAGGAAATAAGGCATTTGCTGACGCCACCATACCCAGTCGTGCGCCACATCATAACCCCATTCGTCAAACCAGGCTGGAATATTTTTGAATTGAAAGGCATCTTTGAGTGTATAAAAGCTGGGTAAACCATCCTGTTCCCAAGCGCCCAGACCACTACAGACAATAATATCTGCTGCCCTATAATGGTCGATAAACCAACTATCCTCTTGATTCCAAAGATAGTCTGCTGGTGAATGTTGGTAAACGGTAGGATCATTGCCATAATCTTGATTTCCGTTAAAATAACGGACATCATAGACGCCTGAAAGGGCAATGACCTTGGTAAACACATCTGGGTGCTGAAGGAAGAAATTCACAGCATGGAAGGCTCCCATCGAGCAGCCTGTCACCATCATTCCGTCAAACCAACCCGTTTTGTGCTTGATAAAAGGAATGGCCTCGCTGATCACATAACCTTCGTAGGCTGTATGTGCTTGTGCACGGTCATACATCGATTTCCAATCTGCTAGCCAACTTTCATTATCAATACTACTTAGAGTAAAAAATTGCACTTTTCCTGCCTCGATAAACTCATGACAGGCTTCAATCATACCAAAATCAGCATATTCATTGTGGGTACCGCCTGATGATGGAAAAACGACAACAGGAATACCAGCATGGCCATACCGATTGAGCGCCATTTCACGTCCCAATTGCCCTGACCAATGACTTAAAAATTCAACATGCACGATGATAGGTCCTCCTTACCAATTTTCACTTAAAAATCGCAAGCAATCCGGTAGATATGATGCCCATGCTTCCTCGTGATGAATCGCTCCCGATGCAATAGAAAGCTTAAGATTGTCCACTCCAATTCCTCCCGCTATCAATTGACGATAGTAGGAGAGAGAAGAATCAATATAAGCCTGTTTAATATTTCCTGCCATAAGTGTTTTATCCGTGTCATCTGCTTCTTCTGTGCCTACATAGATATAAACGCGCTGCTCCTTATCCAATACCTGTCTGTCAATGTAACGATCAAAGGCGTCTTGATGAATCCAATTCGCAGACGAAAAGACACCAAGACAACCAATCTTCTCTTGATAAGCCAGGCCCATAAATTGCGTGATATTGCCTCCAAGAGAAGATCCTATCATCGCTGTATGAGCCTTATCAGATTTGGTACGGTATTCTTGATCAATAAACGGTTTCACGACATCCATGATGAACTCTGCATACTCTGTTCCCATTCCTCCGAATTGCACACCAGGAATTCCAAATTCTTGGTACTTCCATGCAGCATATTCATTCATCCGATTTGCGCCATCATTGTCAATTGCCACTACAATCATTTGCGCAATATCGGGATTGCGTTTAATCGCAGGAATCACCTTCCAAGAATGGCCAGCAAAAGCTTCTTTGCTATAAAAAACATTTTGGCCATCATGAAAATATACTACCGGATAAGTATCAGAGGCATTTTCTTCGTAGTTTTTTGGCAAAAGTACACGAATGCGGCGCATCTGATTGGTATAAGGAACGCATAATTCATGCGTTCTCATTTCAAGATAAAAATAGGCTTTGTTCACATGCATATTCCTGTCATTCTATTGTTTTTGCTATTATACCTTACTTTTCAGAAAAATTCTATATTCATATAAAAAATAATCTCCCTTGCATACAACAGAAAGGGAGATGTAGACAGAATGATTAGACTGTTAGATAGCCTTCTAAATCATTCAAAGCACGTGCTGCAATCGTTTCATAGCGCTCTTTTTTATCACGAATCCGTGGACCATCAAGCTCTTTAATAATCCCAAAGTTGACATTCATTGGTTGGAAATGTTTGCTTTCCGTATGCGTGATATAGTATGGTAGAGCACCGATAGCTGTTGTTTCAGGGAAGACAACTTCTTCTTCGCCCTTGAAAAGACGCGCTGCATTTATCCCTGCCACAAGACCAGATGCCGCTGACTCAACATAGCCTTCCACACCTGTCATTTGACCAGCAAAGAATAGATTTGGGTTGGTGCGGGACTGGAAGGTTTGTGTCAAGAGATTTGGTGAATCCATGTAAGAATTACGATGCATCACCCCATAGCGGACAAACTCAGCATTTTCGAGACCAGGAATCATTTGGAAGACGCGTTTTTGCTCCCCCCATTTGAGATGCGTTTGGAAGCCTACAATATTGTAGAGGCTCCCTGCTGCATTGTCTTGGCGGAGTTGTACGACTGCATAAGGTGTCTTAAACTCGCCATCACGCGGTCCTTTATAATCTTCAGGGTATTCTAGACCAACTGGCTTCATAGGGCCATAGAGAATGGTTTTAATACCTCGTTTGGCCATGACTTCAATTGGCATACAGCCTTCAAAGTACTTTTCTTTTTCAAAAGAATTTAGCGGAGCTTCTTCAGCCGTTGTCAAGGCTTCATGAAAAGCCATAAACTCTTCTTTGGTCATCGGACAGTTGAGATAAGCCGCCTCGCCCTTGTCATAACGCGATTTCAGATAGACCTTGTCCATATCAATCGTCGACTTGTCAATAATCGGCGCTGCTGCATCGTAGAAATAAAAACCGTCACCACCATTTAATTCATGGATTTTTTCTGCTAAGGCATCTGAAGTCAAGGGACCAGTTGCAATGACTGTGATGGCATCATCAGGAATCTCTCTCATCTCTCCACGAATGACTTCAATCAAAGGATTGCTTTCAATTTCAGCTGTGACAGCCTCTGCATAACCTTCACGATCCACCGCCATCGCCCCACCAGCCGGGACACGATTGGCTTCACCATTGCGAAGAATAACCGAATCCAAACGACGCATCTCTTCTTTCAATAAGCCAACCGCATTTGTTAAAGAATCACCACGGAAGGAATTGGAACAAACTAACTCAGCAAAATTGGCTGTCTTATGTTGTGGCGTTGGCTTGACACCACGCATTTCATATAGTTTTACTGGAATACCTCGTTTAGCAATCTGATAAGCTGCTTCTGAGCCAGCCAGACCAGCACCAATGACATTGATATACGACGCTTTTTTGATTGATTGAGACAATACACTAATACCTCTTACTAGAAATGTATTCTAGTTCAAATCTTTCTATTTTAATAATGACTATTATATCAGAAATACCTAATTCTTGCGAATGACCTACTCACCATTCATATTCAAAATATTGGAGCTTGAATGAATAAGAATGCAAAAAAGTTTACATAATACATGTTATGTAAACTTTTTTTGCTTATTTAACTTTTTCTTCTTCGTAATCACCATTTGGACAAACAACTTGCTTACCGCCACCACGAACTTTCTTTTCAACCAGGTAATGGTCGCATTTTGGACAGTGACGACCAACCGGCTTGTCCCATGAAGTAAATTCACATTCTGGATAGCGGTCACATCCATAGAAGAGACGATTTCGTTTGCTCTTTCGCTCAATGACATGTCCTTCTCCACAGACTGGGCAGGTTACGCCAATTTCTTTGACAATTTGTTTGGTGTTGCGACAATCAGGGAAATTTGAGCAGGCGTAGAATTTGCCGTATTTGCCTAATTTGATGACCATTGGATTACCGCAAACATCACAGTCAAAACCAGCAGGCTCATCCTTGATTTGGATTTTTTCCATTTCTGTTTCTGCCTTGGCCAATTCGACCTTGAAAGGCTGGTAGAAACTATCAATGACCTTCTGCCACTGCTCCTTCCCAACTTCGACATCATCCAGTTTTTGCTCCATTTCGGCTGTAAACGTCACATTGACAATATCAGGGAAGAATTCGACGATGAGTTTGTTGACAATTTCACCTAGTTCAGTTGGTTCAAAACGTTTAGAAACAAGTTTCACATAATAACGTTTCTGAATAGTCTCAATCGTTGGGGCATAAGTAGATGGACGTCCAACACCATTTTCTTCCAACGTCTTGATAAGAGTCGCTTCTGAATAGCGAGCTGGTGGCTGCGTAAAATGCTGTTCAGGATTTGTTGTCGAACGTGTGACAACATCACCCGTTTCCATATCAGGAAGCATCTTGTTCTTATCAGCATCATTGTAAACAGCCATATAACCGTCAAATTTGACCTGACTACCATTGGCAGTAAAGAGAACTCCATTTTGACCAAGACGGACATTCATAGTATCAAAAACGGCTGCGGTCATTTGGCTAGCAACAAATCGATTCCAAATTAAGGTGTAGAGTTTGAGTTGGTCCTTATCTAAGTGTTTCGCAATAGATTCTGGTGTCAGATTGACGTTCGAAGGTCGAATAGCTTCATGCGCATCCTGAGCACCTGATGCATTACGCACTCGACTTCCATGCTTCGAATATTTTTCTCCAAATCGCTCCGTGATGAAGGCTGCTGCTTGTTCCTGTGCCACAGGACTGATACGCGTAGAGTCTGTACGCATATAAGTAATCAACCCTTGCGCTCCACCAGTTCCCAAATTCACTCCCTCATAGAGTTGCTGAGCGACCATCATGGTTTTACGAGTTCGGAAATTGATTTTATTGGCCGCATCCATCTGCATCGTGGAAGTTGTGTATGGCAATGGAGCATTGCGTTTCCGTTCCTTGCGTTCCACCTGCTCAACTTGGAACTCATCTCCCTTGATGCGAGCCAGTACTTCTTTGACTTGATCATTGTTCTCGAGTTTCAGTTTTTTTCCATCAAGTCCGTAGAAATTCGCTTGAAACTTTTTATTTCCCTTTTTAAAGTTCGCATCAATGGTCCAGTATTCTTCTGGTTGGAATCGGTTGATCTCATTTTCGCGGTCAATGATCAGCTTTAAAGCAACAGACTGCACACGTCCTGCTGATAAACCTTTTTTGACCTTCTTCCATAGGAGTGGTGAAATAGAATACCCCACGATACGGTCTAAAACACGACGAGCCTGCTGGGCATCTACTAGGTCATGGTCAATCGTTCGAGGCTCTTTAAAAGCATTTTTTACAGCATCTTTGGTAATCTCATTAAAGACCACACGGTTGGCATCCGATTCGTCCAAGTTCAAAATATGTGCCAAATGCCATGAAATAGCTTCTCCTTCACGGTCCGGGTCACTCGCTAAATAGACTTTTTTAGCATTCTTTGCTTCTTTTTTCAGAGAGTTTATTAGGTCTCCCTTACCACGAATATTGATATATTGCGGTTCATAGTTATTCTCAAAATCAATTGACATGGTTGATTTTTTCAAATCTCGAATATGTCCAACTGAGGCAACTACCTTGTAATTTCGACCCAAATATTTCTCAATTGTTTTTGCCTTTGCAGGCGACTCTACGATAACTAGATTTTTCTTTGTTATCGTTTTCTTTTTTGTACTTGTTTTTGTAGCCATTTTCATACCTTTATAGTTTTAACTCTCAAAAGAATATACTATTTTTAGGTATGTGTCAAGAACTTTCTTTTTCCTATAGGAGAAACAACTTTCATTTTTCATACTCTGATAGGATGTCAAAGCCTGATGTGACGCACTTTGCGCCTTCTTGTATTAAAAGGTGGCATCCATCCGATTTTCCATCTAAAATGGAACCAGGAATTGCAAAGATATCACGTCCTTCTTCCAAAGCTCTCTCACAGGTAATCAGACTACCAGATCTCATCTTAGCTTCTGCTACTAGAACCGCACGAGATAGCCCTGCAATAAGTCGATTCCGTTCTGGGAAATGGTATTTCAAAGGCTTAGATTCTGGTTCATACTCTGACAGTAACAATTGGTTCTTGGCAAGATAGTTTTGTAACTCTCGATTTTCTCTTGGATAATACTGGTCGAGTCCTGTCCCAATAACAGCAATTGTTTGCCCACCGTTTTTGAGACTGGCAATATGCGCCGCTGTATCAATCCCACGTGCCAAACCACTCACAATGACAAAGCGATTCTTCAACTCATTGATGATTTTTTGAATAGATTGGATTCCATACGTACTAGCCTTGCGCGTGCCCACAACAGCAAGTTTTGGTAAATCCAGTAATTCTAAATTCCCCTGATAAAAGATAAGAGTAGGTGGATTGTAAATTTCTTTTAACTCCATAGGATAGATGGTGTCTAAAATAGAAAACGATGGGAAGCGATTGAACTCCTCACGGCAGGACTTAATATCTAATTGCTTATATTTTTCAATAAAGAGAATTGGTTCCTTGCACTCAGATACTACTGCAATATCCCGTAGCGATAGTCGCTTTCCGACTTTCTCTTTATACGCTAATACCTTATTGATATTGAGATTTGTCAGTCCTGCTTTTTTCAGCTTAAAAATGTCAAAATTATTCATAAAATCCCTCCATTTATTTAATTCGAAAACCGTCCAACAAACTTGTTGAACGGTTGAAAAATTGATCAAAATAGAGTGAATTGATTCACTTTACTGTTGTTGGGACTTCAGGATACCTTTAATCGGTTCGAACGTTTTTCGGTGAATTGGTGTCACACCATATCTTTTAAGACCTTCCAAATGCTCCGCCGTCCCATATCCAGCATTTTGAGCAAAACCATATCCCGGAAATTGCCGGTCGTAGTCTGCCATGATACGATCACGGGTGACTTTAGCCACGATGGAAGCAGCAGCAATTGAAAGAGAATTAGCATCTCCTTTAATAATAGATTGCTGTGGAATTTGAGTTTCTAGCTTCATGGCGTCAATCAGCAGATAATCAGGTCGCATCACTTCACCTTTCAAATTGTGAATGGCTGCTAACATTCCAATTTTGGTCGCCTCATAGATATTAACTTGGTCAATGGTTTCCTGGTCTACAATTCCGATTCCCACGCTGAGTGCAGCTTCTAAAACAGCTTGATAGATAGTCTCGTGCTTACTTTTAGGAATTTTTTTAGAATCATTAAGACCCGTAATCTTACAATTCTTAGGCAAAATGACACAAGCAGTCACCACAGGACCTGCAAGCGGACCCCGACCCACTTCATCAATCCCCGCAATCGCCTCATACCCTTTGCTGTATAACTCCTTTTCATAGCGCAACATGTTTTCCAAGCGTTCCTCTTCCGCAATCACCGCTTGAATAGTCTTTCTTCGCTGACGAATGGCAGATTGGACTCCTGCTCTGCTATCCGCCTCAAACATGGCCCAGCGTTCATCAGCTAAATCTGAGATAGTAGCCAATTCTTCTTTAATTTCCTTGATTGTCGCCATCTACTTCTACCCTATCCAGTGTATATAGCCCTAATTTTCCATCACGAACATCCTTCACAAAAAGACTGTAAAACCGATCATAATCATCTCGGAAACCTAATTTCTTTGTCAGTGACATGATCATTTCAGGCGCTTCTTCCTCCAAGTCAATCCCTTTAAACCGCTCTTTTAGGCGTTCTGGATAATAGGTTTTGAAATAATTTAATCCAAAAATCGTTACTTCGTCCATCGGGAGTAACTGATCTTTAATCGCACCTGTTAGAGCTAATTTTAGACCAACCACCTCATCTTCAAACTTGGGCCAGAGAATCCCTGGTGTATCCAAAATTTCCAAATCTTTATTCGATTTGAGCCACTGTTGCCCCTTTGTCACACCTGGCTTATTGCCAACGACGGCGATTTTCTTACCTGCCAAACGATTCATTAAGGTAGATTTCCCTGCATTTGGGATGCCGATAATCATGGTGCGTAAGGTTTCAATCTGGATCCCCCTCTCTTTCTGACGGGCAATTTTATCTGCCATCAAAGCCTTCGCCGCATCTGTCACTTTTTTAACGGTTGACTGTTCCTTGGAATTGATGACCAAGGTTTTAATTCCTTGACTTTCATAAAAAGTACGCCATTCCTTAGTCCGAACTGGATCTGCTAAATCCGCCTTGTTCAAAATCAGCAACTTTGGCTTATCTCCGACAATCTTTGTTAACATGGGATTTTGACTGGATAAAGGCAATCTTGCATCTACCAAAATCGTCACAAAATCCACAAATTTTATGTTTTCCTGTACCTGTCTCCGAGCCTTGGACATGTGCCCTGGAAACCATTGAATCGTAGCCATTTATTCACCTCATACAATTACATTTTCATTCTCTCTATTATACCATGAATGAGGCAATAATGGAGAAGCGACATTTTCATAAAACACATGACAAAAATCCCCACCAAGAAAACTCTCAGTGGGGATGCTATTAGAATATTGCAAGTACTTGCAGAACTCTATTATTTAAGAGTTACGCTAGCTCCAGCTTCTTCCAATTTAGCTTTGATTTCTTCAGCTTCAGCTGCAGAAGCACCTTCTTTGATGATTGATGGTGCGTTGTCAACGATAGCTTTAGCTTCTTTAAGGCCTTCACCAGTGATTTCACGTACAACTTTGATAACGCCAACTTTTTTGTCGCCAGCAGATGTCAATTCAACGTCGAATGAATCTTTAGCAGCTTCTTCAGCACCACCAGCAGCAGCAACTGCAACAGGAGCAGCAGCTGTTACACCAAATTCTTCTTCGATAGCTTTTACAAGGTCGTTAAGCTCAAGGATTGTAGCTTCTTTAATTTCAGCAATAATGTTTTCAATGTTCAATGCCATTGTGATTTCCTCCAAATAGTTTTTTTTAAAATAGTTTTTGTAGCACTAAGCAGCTACACTCTGACGCATTAAGCAGCGTCTTCTTCTTTTTCTGCAACTGCTTTGACAGCATATGCAACGTTGCGAACAGGCGCTTGAAGTACTGAAAGGAGCATAGAAAGCATTCCTTCGCGGTTTGGCAATGTAGCAAGTGCTTCAATTTCAGCTTTAGTTGAAACTTTACCTTCTACAGCACCACCCTTGATTTCAAGAGCGTCAGCAGTTTTTGCAAAATCATAGATAATTTTAGCTGGAGCAACTGCATCGTTTGAGAATGCAACTGCAGATGGACCTACAAACAATTCTACAAGTCCTTCAAGACCAGCTTTCTCTGCAGCACGACGCAAGATTGAGTTTTTAATGACTTTATACTCAACTTCTTCACCACGCAAGTTACGACGAAGAACTGTATCTTGTTCAACTGTCAAACCACGTGCGTCTACTACAACGATTGAAGTAGCAGCTTTCATTTGCTCGGCAACTGCATCTACTAATTCTGCTTTTTTAGCAATAATAGCTTCTGACATTTCGTTTTACCTCCGTTTTTATTTTGGGCTAGGCACAAAAAAAATCGCACCTAAACCTAGACACGAAAGTACAAATACGCATAATTAAGATTATCGTTTTGTGCCTCGGTAGGATCTTTATGAGTCCAGCTCCCCTACTGTCTTAGGTCAGTTTTTTCAAACCTCAATTATGATACCATACTTCTGTGATGGATGCAAGGATTTTCTTTCAACATTTGAAAAAAATCGGAAAAAATCCGATTTTTAATCAATTTTCTCTAAAATACTGTTCCAAGCCTCTTCAAATCCATGTCGTGTTTCTGATGAAAACACCACAAAATGATCACTTTTCTCAAAATCTAGTTTCTTCTTGATAGCTGATTCATGCTTATTCCATTTTCCGCGTGGAATCTTATCTGCCTTTGTAGCCACAACAATAACAGGAATTTCGTAATACTTGAGAAATTCATACATCTGTACATCGTCAGCAGATGGATCATGTCGCATATCGACTAAGCTCACCACTGCTCGAAGATTATCACGGCTGGTCAAATACTCCTCAATCATCTTACCCCACTTGGCTCTCTCTGTTTTTGAAACCTTAGCGTAGCCATAGCCAGGAACATCGACAAAACGAAGCTTGTCATCAATATTGTAAAAATTGAGTTGCTGAGTCTTTCCAGGTTTACTTGAGGTACGTGCTAAATTTTTACGTCCTAAAAGCGTATTGATAAAAGAGGATTTTCCCACATTTGAGCGTCCAGCCAAAGCAATCTCAGGCATATCGTCTTGAGGGTACTGTGCTTTCGAGACAGCACTAAGAACAATCTCTGCATTATTGGTATTGATTTCCATCATTTTCCTTTCAACAGTAGCCAGCGGAATCAACGCTGACCGGTATCATCATTCTGATTTAAGCTGTTTCTAACAAAGGTTTTTCAGTCCCTTGGACAGCTTCTTTGGTGATACGAACGCGTTTCACCTCTTCCTGACTTGGAATTTCAAACATGACATCTAACATAGTTTCTTCAATGATTGAGCGAAGACCACGTGCGCCTGTCTTCCGTTCAATCGCCTTATTAGCAATTTCTTGAAGCGCATCATCATCAAATTCTAACTCTACGTCATCGTAGGATAGAAGGGTTTGGTATTGCTTCACAAGAGCATTACGAGGCTCTGTTAAAATACGTACTAAATCGTCAACCGTTAGTTGATTCAACGCCGCAAAAACAGGTAATCGTCCAATCAATTCTGGAATAATCCCAAATTTCTGGATGTCTTCTGAAATGATATTTTGCATGTATGAATCTTTTTCGTCAATTGCTTTATTGTTATGGCCAAAGCCGATGATTTTTTCGCCGAGGCGCTGTTTGACAATTTCTTCGATGCCGTCAAAGGCACCACCAACGATAAAGAGGATATTTTTTGTATCAATTTGGATCATTTCCTGATTTGGGTGTTTACGCCCACCTTGTGGAGGTACACTTGCTACAGTTCCCTCAATAATTTTCAAGAGAGCTTGTTGCACCCCTTCACCAGAAACATCGCGAGTAATAGATACATTTTCACCTTTTTTTGCGATTTTATCAATCTCATCAACGTAAATAATTCCGCGTTCAGCACGCTCAATGTTATAATCTGCCGCCTGAATGAGTTTTAACAAAATATTTTCAACATCCTCTCCGACATAGCCTGCTTCTGTCAAAGAGGTTGCATCCGCAATCGCAAACGGTACATTTAGACTTTTAGCCAAGGTTTGAGCCAAAAAGGTCTTTCCTGATCCAGTAGGGCCGATCATCAAGATGTTGGATTTCTGTAAATCCACATCATTCTCATCTCGACTATCTTGGAAATTGATACGCTTGTAGTGGTTATAAACCGCAACAGCTAAGGCGCGTTTCGCCCGATCTTGTCCAATAACATAGTGGCTTAAGATGTTTAACAATTCCTGTGGCTTTGGTGTGTCAGCCAAATCAGTGAGCACCTCTTCCGCTAACTCTTCACGAATAATTTCCTGTGCTAATTCCACACATTCGTCACAAATAAAAACATTATTTCCTGCAATGATTTTTCTGACTTCTTCTTGACTCTTTCCACAAAAAGAACAATAAATCATCTCAGGCTGGTTGTGTATTGCCATTTTTTCCCTCTTACTCTACAAAATTCTAAAACAAAAAACCATAAAATGCATGAATACTATTGACCAAATTGGTAAAGGCATTCAGCAAGAAGATGGTGGCTAGCCCATAGCGTTTTTTTTGAAATGCTTGACCAGCACAAAGGACACAAATACCGCATAGGAAGGCTGTAAAGAGTCCAAATAAACTTTTTTGCATGCTCTTATTTCTCTCTTTCAAATATCCTAATGGTAAAATCAGCAGGATTTTCTGCATCTTTTGCTCTGAAGTCTGACCGAACTTCTTTCCAAACAGACCAATCAAAGTCAGTAGGAAAATACGTATCTCCTTCATAGTGAGCATGGATATCTGTACGGACCAATTGGTCTAAATAGGGTTCAAATATCGTAAATACCTGCTTACCACCAATGACATACAAATTTTTATCCTGCGCTTTGTACCAATCCAAAATCTCATTAACATCATGGAAAATGAGAACACGCTCGTTGTCACTGCGAAATTCCCTGTCACGCGTTAAAATGAGCGAGAGTCGACCCGGAAGTGCCCGTCTCCCCATTCCGTCAAAAGTAACACGCCCCATCAAAAGATTGTGTCCAATTGTGGTTTCCTTAAAATGCCGCAATTCAGCAGGAAGAGACCATGGCAAGACTTGATTCTTGCCAATGACACCTTCTTCATCTTGCGCCCAAATTCCGATGATTTTTTTTGTCATATTCTCCATCTTTCCATTATTATATTCTATCAGATATTCAATAAAAATGCACTTGCCAGACTTGTGGCAAGTACAAATTGTTAAATTGCGAGGTCAAATTTCAATTGTGGCCGAACAGGTTCATAATCCACCAACTCAAAATCCTCAGGTTTAATGTCAAAGAAATTCGTTTCATCTGGCACATTCAATACTAATCTAGGTTGACAATCTGTTGCCTCACGGCGAAGCAATTCTTGAGCTTGCTCAAATTGATTATCATAGATATGAAGATTGTTAACGAAATAAAAGAATTTTCCAACTTTCCAACCAAAATGTTTGGCAATCATCATTTGAAGGGCAACATATTGCATGGCATTAATATGATGAGCCACCAACATATCATTGGAACGTTGGGTCAACGTTGCATCTAAATATATTTCGCCATCAACATGTCGTACATCAAACATGGTCTGAAAAGCGCACGGCAAAAGTCCTTCTGATGTTTCAAAGGCTTCATAATCCCAAAGCGAAATGACATTCCGGCGATTCCAAGGATTTTCTTCCAATTGTTTTAGGATTTTATGGACAATCTGATGCTTTTTAACAATGGCACCATAGCGCTCACCAATTGTCCCGCTATCCCCTACTTCCCAGTCATTCCAATAATTCACATTGTATTTGTCCGTCAACACAGACAAATCACTGGTTTGATCCTGATAAATCCAAAAAATCTCCTTGATGGCAGACTTGATGGCAATCGGACGAAGGGTGGTAATAGGAAATTCCCCTTTATTCAAATCATAACTAGCGAAGACGCCTGTAATGTACTTAGAGTTGGCAGTTTGTCCATCCTTATACTTAGGCCGAGCCTGCTCTGACCATACACCTTCTTCCAAAATCTCACGAATATTCTCTTTAAAAATTTGATCTGCTTTTGTCATACTTTTATTATATCACGCAGACCCGTTTTTGTCTGAAAAGAAGTGAAACAAGAAAAAAGACTAGAAATCTAGTCTTTAAGAGTTTATTTCAACACCAATGACGCTGCACCAATAACACCTGCATCATTTCCAAGATTTGCCAAGGACAATTTGGTAGATGTCTTGATAGGTGGGAAGACATTTTCTTCATAAACCTTTTGAACACCCGATAGAAGAAACTCTCCTGCTGCTGATACACCACCACCAATAACGATAAAGGCTGGATTCAAGATACTGGCAATATTGGCACAGGCTGTCCCAAGGTAACGTGAAAAATGTTTGTAAACGATAAGAGCTAAATCATCACCTTCTTTCGCCAAGTCAAAGACATCTTTTGCAGTGACTTCTTGGCCGTCATCAATCATCTTCTTGAGCTGTGCATCTCCTGCATACTGATCAGCATAACGGCGCGTTAAATTGACAATCCCTGTTGCAGAGGCAACCGTTTCAAGACAGCCCTTCTTGCCACAAGTACAAGCGATTGGGTCTTCAAAATCAACCACGATATGACCCAATTCCCCTCCAGCGCCACCAAAACCATGAATGAGATTTCCAGAAGCGACAACACCGCCACCAACACCTGTTCCTAGTGTCATAAAGACAACATCTGGATTGTTTTCGCCAGCGCCAACCCACTGCTCACCAAGAGCTGCTACGTTGGCGTCATTGTCAATATAAAATGGCAAACCAATGGCTTCTTCAAATTGTTTTTTGACTTCTTGCAAGTCTTTCCAGTTGAGGTTATAAGCTCCGATGACAGTTCCTGCATGGCGGTCAACAACACCCGGCGAGCCCATTCCAATCCCCAAAAAGTCTTCTTGGTTTAAATTGTGCGTTTCCATGCGGTGCTGGATAGAAGCAATGATATCTGGTACGATATGACGTCCGTCTTCCAAAATATTTGTCTTAATCGACCATTTTTCTTGAATTTCACCATCAGTTGTTAAAATTGCTAACTTGACAGATGTACCGCCAAGGTCAATACCAATAATTTTCTTAGACATACTGTTCTCCTAAAAATAAATGAATGTTCAGTTTATTATATCATATTGGAAAGGGTTGCAACATCAAAAAATTCATTTTGTTATCGTAAAAAATAGAGCAACACTAATAATTGTAAATGAATGAGAAAGCGAACGGCACTAAACACAAATACCATTGAAAATTTACTCTTCTCTCCTTGGTAACTGGTATAGAAAAAGAGACTGGAAATAGATGTAAAACTAAGAGCGAAAACGACCATTTGAACTGGATGGTAACTTTTAGCATAAAACACCAGACCTGCTAACACCAATAGAAGAAATAAGCAAAGAAGTATAAAGAGAGATAAGCGCATCGTTTTCGTTTTTAAAAAATTATATAAGCCTGCAAACAACGCTACAAGAATATAGAGTATCAGGCAACCAATTGCAACTAATTTCATCTAATTTCCCTCGCTCTAATTTTCTAGTTCACTCAGATACTCGTAGCGCTCATACTTTTCTAAAAGGAGATCATTTCGAGTATCTAATTCTTTTTGTAAATCAGAAAGACGTGTGAAATCACTACCACAAGTCTGCATATCTGCTTCTATCTCTGCAATTTTTTCTTCGATGCTAGCAATATCTGTTTCTATACTTGCCCACTCTTGTTTTTCGACGTAGGACATTCGTTGCTTTTCAGTACGAACGCGATCCGTTTTTTCAGATTTCTCTTTGACCACTGTTTGCTGAGGCATTGCCAAAAAGGCTTTTTCATCTAAATAGTCCGTATAGTTTCCAAAGAAAATATCAATCCCTTGATCTTCAAAGGCAATGATTTTGTTAGCAACTTTATCAAGGAAGTAACGGTCGTGGCTGACTGTGATAACGGGACCTGCGAAATGCTGCAGGAAATTCTCCAAGACAGTCAGAGTCGCAATGTCTAAGTCATTGGTCGGTTCATCTAAGAGAAGAACATTTGGTCGTTCTAATAAGATTTTTAGCAAATAAAGTCGCTTCTTCTCTCCACCCGATAATTTTTCAATCAATGTTCCATGAGTATTACGAGAGAACAGAAATTGCTCCAGCAACTCTGCAATCGAAACCATTCCTGAGCTGGTTTGGGCTTCTTCTGCCACTTCCTGCAAGAAGTTAATGACTCGTTTTTTCTCATCCAGTCCTTTGATTTGCTGCGAAAAATAACCAATCCGGATTGTTTCGCCAATGTCAATTTTTCCAGTATCAGCCTGCAATTCACCTGCAATTAGATTTAGCAGGGTTGATTTTCCTTTCCCATTATCGCCAACAATTCCGATACGATCTGCATTTTGAATAAGGAGGCTAAAATCAGTCAAAATTGGTTTATCAGGATAAGAGAATGACACCCCTTCAAACTGAATGACTTTCTTTCCAATTCGGCTCGTTTCAAAATTCATTTCTAGTTGGCTATCATTTACCTTATGAGATAAATCTTCTTTCAAATCATGAAAGCGATGAATTCGCGCTTCCTGCTTCGTCGCACGTGCCTGAGGCTGACGGCGCATCCAAGCCAATTCCTGCTTGTATAATTGCTCTTTCTTATGGAGGGAGGCTGCGTCACGCTCATCCTGCTCTGCCTTCAGACGAACATAATCCTGATAATTCCCCTGATATTCTGTCAGATTCGCACGGTCCAATTCAAAAATTCGAGTCGCTACATTATCCAAGAAATAGCGATCGTGGGTAATGAAGAGAACTGTCTTTTTTGATGATTTTAAGAATTGCTGCAACCATTCAATGGTATCAATGTCCAAGTGGTTTGTTGGCTCATCTAGTAGGAGCAAGTCATCATCACCAAGCAAGGTTTGGGCCAATTGCACTCGACGACGTAATCCACCTGACAAATCTCCAACTTTTTGATTCAAATCTGACAGGCCCAATTTCGTCAAAACCGTTTTGACTTGACTTTCCACTTCCCAAGCGTTCAAGGCGTCCATCTCGGCCATGACCTTTTCGAGTTTTACCTGATTCGATTCATCATACTGGCTGGTCAACTGTTCGTAGTCTCTAATCAGTTGCATTTCACGCAAATCATTTGACAAGACTGTGTCTAACACGGTTTTGTCATCATCAAAGTCAGGATCCTGCGTTAAATAAGCCATCCGGTAGTCATTTTTCCGTGTAAAAGGTGAACGGTCACCATCAAATCCTAATCTTCCTGAAATCACATCCAGGAGCGTAGTTTTCCCAGTCCCGTTGACCCCGATAATACCGATTCGGTCTTCCTCATGAATAATGAAGGACAAATCTCTAAAAACGGTCTTATCTCCAACAGATTTTGTCAAGTGTTCAACAATAAAATCACTCATACTATCCCTTTCCCTTCTAAAAAGGCAAAGATTGCTTCTTTTTGATTTTCAATCTGGCCCCAAACAATTGCTTCTTCAATGGTCGTTAGGAGCTTCCCTAACTGCGGTCCAGGTTTGATACCAAATTCCTGCATCAATGTCGCACCATTGACCACCAGTTCATGCTTGTCATGAATTTGCAAACTAGCATCTAACGCTTGAATACTTTCAGTTTCTACCGAAAGCCCCTGCGCTTGACGCAAATCCTCAACTAACAGTAAATTGTCCAAACCATATTTGTAGCACAGCCACTTGTCCGCGGAAGCCTCTTCGCGAATTCGATAAACCTCAACTAAGTGTGAGACTGTTTTTTGAAAATCATTAGAAGTCTTCCATTTTCTAAGAAAGCCTCGAACATCCTTGACTTCCAAAGCGATCAACAGCATAGCCCACGCCTGTTCGGATGTTTGAAAACAAAAATCCTCTTTCAATCGCTCTAATAAAGCAGTCAACTCTGTTCCCTTCTGCTTCATCTCAGGCAAGAAATTGTAAGCTTTGGCTTCAATCAATTTCTGAAAACCTTTCCGCCAAAAACGTGCCAGCAATAGTTTATCAAATTCTATAAAAATACGTTCTACCGAAATTTTTTCAAGTAAGGGAGCTGTTTCACGCATGGCTTGGAAGGTTTCTGTTTCAATATCGAAATCTAGTGTCGCTGCAAAACGAAAGCCACGCATGATTCTCAAAGCATCCTCGTTAAACCGTTCACTAGCGACTCCTACTGCTCGGAGCAAGTACTGCTGTAAATCTGTCAAACCATCGAATTGATCAATCACCTCTCCTGACTGATTTAGCGCAAAGGCATTCACAGTAAAATCGCGACGTTTTAAATCCTCATCAAGGGAACGCACAAAAGAAACCTGACTTGGACGACGATAATCAACATAGACGTCCTCAGTCCGAAAGGTTGTAATTTCATATTCATGCTGATGATGTAGTACCAAAACAGTCCCATGTTCTATCCCAACATCAACCGTTCTTTGAAAGACAGACTTTGTTTCCTCAGGGTAGGCACTAGTGGCAATATCAACATCATGGATAGGACGGCCTAAAATGGCATCTCGAACTGAGCCACCAACAAAATAAGCCTCATAACCAGCTGATTGTAGTTTATTTAAAATCGGCAAAGCCTCCTGAAATTCAGAAGGCATATTGTGTAATTTCATATTAAATGTTCCAACCCATTTACAAGTTTTTTATCAGAATAAAGACAGCTTTGCATGTAAATGTCATCATAAGACTGAGATTCACACTAAAATGTCATTGTGTGTATCATAAAAATAAAATGCAAATGTCTATTCTACTCAATAATCGGTGTAATACCTGCTGCAATTGCCCCTTCACCTAAGTGTGTTCCAATGACAGATCCAAATGTGACAATTGGCAATTCCCCTGAAACTCCTTGCTCACGCAGAAGACGTTGAAATTCCTCAGCCTTTTCAGGGGCATTCGCATGAATAATCAATGTTTGATATTCACCATCTCCAAATTTTTCTTGAATAATTTCCAAGAGACGTTTTACGGCTTTTTTCTCTGTCCGAACTTTCTCGTAAACCTCTATTTTTCCTTCTTCAGTAAAATAAAGGATTGGCTTAATGCTCAGCAGATTTCCCAGCAAAGCAACGCCATTTGATAGACGACCACCTTTTACCAAATGATTCAGGTCATCTACCATAATGAAAGCTGCTGTTTTATCAATTTGATATTGTAATTTATCTAAAATCTCATCAAATGTACTTGTATTTTCAGACCAGCGCAATACATTTTCAACCATTAACCCTAGAGGTGCAGAGGTAATACGACTGTCTGGAAATGCGACTGTCAAATCTGACACTTCATCTGCTAAAAACTGAATATTTTGATAAAAACCTGAAATTCCTGATGACAAGAAAAGTCCAATAGCATGTGTATATCCCTGTGCTGGTAATGCAGTTAGAATTTCTGCAAGACTTGCTAAACTTGGTTGACTAGTTTTTGGTAATTCTGTCGACTGCGCCATCTTTTCATAAAATTCTTCTGCAGTGAGATTCTTCCCTTCGACATACTCCACATTATCAATGGTAACAGGAATTTCCAATACAAAAAGACGTTCATGCTGGGCAATATGTGAAGGCAATACAGCTGATGAGTCTGTAATAACGGCTAATTTCATTCTACATCTCCAATTTCACGCCTGGTGCATCAAAGGCAATTTCTGTCACTTCATAGGTCAAGCGTTTTAACATATCAATGAGGGGTTCAACCAAGAAATGTTTTTCTTCATCTGAAAATTCATTTGGTCCTTCTACGATTCGGTTTGAAATATGAACACCTTGTGTCATCAATCCTGAAATAACAAATTGGTCCAAGACAATCATAAAGTTCATGATGGTCACAACTGTCATAGTTTGTTCTTCATCATTTTTTTCCATCAAATGAAAATCCACTCGAACCCTAGTTTCAGGAACACCATGCTCTTCTTCCCACTGACGATTACGTGCATCAAAGTGATATTGATTGACAAATTCTTTCTCGCGTACGACTTCCATCTCTTACTCCTCATTACAATAATAATTTATATTATACCATAAATTCATGTAAACATCGAAAAAACCTTGTCCAAAACAAGGTTTCTTCATGCTATTTACAATTATTATTTCGCTTTACGAAGAGCTCCGAAGAGAACACCAGACACCAGTGCACCAATCAGAACAAAGACAAGGTAAAGGAATGGGTTAGATGTTAAGGCAATAACGAAGACCCCTCCGTGTGGCGCCATCAATTTAATACCTGCAAGACCAACAAGAGCACCTGCTAAAGCAGAACCAGCAACAAAGCTTGGGATTGCACGGGCAGGATCTGCAGCTCCAAATGGAATCGCACCTTCTGTGATAAAGGAGAGACCCATGATGATATTTGTCAAACCAGAATCACGCTCTTCTTGTGTAAATTTGTCTTTGAAAAGTAGTGTAGCAATAAAGACTGCAAGTGGTGGAACCATACCACCAGCCATAACAGCCGCCATTACGACCGAACCACCACTTGTTACTGTTGCGGCAAGTGTTCCTGTACCAAAAACATAGGCAGCTTTATTTACAGGACCACCCATATCGACAGCCATCATACCACCAACAAGAAGACCAAGAAGGACAGCTGAACTACCTGATAAGCTTGTTAAGAAATCATTCAACGCTGTATTGATAGCAGACATTGGAATATTCACAGCTAGCATCAACAATCCTGTAATCATTACCCCGAGAAGCGGTAATAGCAAGATTGATTTCGCACCTTCTAATGAACGTGGAACTTTCACATATTTTTTCAAGATATTGACAACCCAACCAGCCAAGAAACCACCAACAAGGGCGCCAAGGAAACCAGAAGGAACTCCTGCAAGAGCCAAAGTTTCTTCTCCTCCAGCTGCGAAAGGAATTTTACCATAAGCCAAACCACTTGAAGCAATGGAACCAGCTACAAAACCGGAAACAAGACCCGGTTTTTCAGCGATTGAGTACGCTACATAACCAGCAAATACTGGGAGCATGAAGCCAAAGGCTGCACTACCAATCTTATTGAAAATAGATGAAATTTCATGATATGAACCAAGGCTACCTAAGCTGTCTTGTGGCACACCAAGGATATTGTCGAAAAGGAAGGCGAGGGCGATCATAATACCACCACCGATAACGAATGGAAGCATTTGGGAAACCCCACTCATCAAGTGTTTGTAGAAAGCTTGACCAGCTGACATCTTTTCTTCAGTCGCTACTGTTGCTTGTGCACCTTCTTTGGCTACATAAACTTCCGCTTCATCGTTCAAGATGATGTTAATCAATTCTTCTGTTTTCTTGATACCATCTGCAACTGGACGATTCACAAGTGGTTTACCGTTGAAACGAGGCATATCAACAGCCTTATCCGCTGCAATGATAACACCTTTTGCTTTTTCGATATCTGCTGCAGTCAATTTGTTCCCAACACCAGAGGCACCATTGGTTTCAACTTTGATACCAACGCCCATTTCAGCTGCAACTTTTTTCAAAGCTTCTTCAGCCATGTAAGTATGGGCGATACCAGTCGTACAAGCTGTAACAGCGACGATAAAGTCTTCACCAGCTTTTGGTGCAACTGGAGCTTCTTCTACTTTATCAGCTTCTTCAGCAGCGTCAAATGTTGCGATCACATCATCTGCCGATGTCACCGTGCGTAATTTAGCAGCAAAACCATCTTTCAACAAGTATTTAGATAATTCCGCAAGAGCTGCTAAGTGGGTATCATTTGCTCCATCTGGAGCTGCAATCATAAAGAACAAGTCAGTTGGTTGACCGTCAAGCGCTTCGTAGTCCACACCTTTAGCTGATTTAGCGAAAAGAACGGTTGCTTCTTTCACTGCTGCATTTTTGCTATGTGGCATCGCAATGCCATCACCCAAACCAGTTGAAGTCTGCGCTTCACGGTTCATGATACCAGTTTTGAATGTATCAAAATCAGTCACAACGCCATTGTTCACAAGGCTTGTAATCATTTCATCAATGACTGCTTCTTTTGTAGTTGCTTGCAAATCAAGAAGCATCACTTCTTTTTTCAGAAGGTCTTGAATTTTCATAGTTTTTCTACCTCTACTTTTTCATAAGTTTCTTTAATAAATTCGGCTGTCGCCAAATCATCTGAGAAGGTGGTTGCTGTACCACAAGCCACTCCCCATTTGAGAGCTTCAACTGGATCGCCAGATTTGACAAATTCACCAGTAAAACCAGCTACCATCGAATCTCCTGCTCCGACAGAGTTTTTCACTTGGCCTTTAATTGGTTTTGCGAAATACGCAGCCTCGGGAGTGACCAAGAGAGCACCATCTCCAGCCATAGAAATAATCACATTCTTCGCACCTTTAACAAGAATCTCACGGGCATATTTTTCAATATCTGCCAGACTGTTCAATTCCACTCCAAAGATATCTGCCAATTCGTGGTTGTTTGGTTTAACCAAAAGTGGCTCATGTGCTAGTGAATCCAAGAGAGTTTGTCCTTCGAAATCACAAACCACTTCTGCGCCTGCTTTTTTCGCAATTGGAATCAAGGTATTGTAAACCGTGTTGCCCAAACTTCTTGGTGCAGAACCAGCAAATACCACTGTATCTTGACTGGTCAATCCAGCTAAAATAGATTCTAGTTCTGCTAATTTCTCAGTTGAAATAGCAGGACCAGCTCCATTGATTTCAGTTTCTTCACCCGCTTTGATTTTTACATTGATACGTGTATCATCTGCAACTTCAACAAAGTGAGTGGCAATCCCTTCCTCAACGAGACCATCTTTGACAAAACGTCCTGTAAAGCCACCGATAAAACCAGTAGCAGTATTTTCAATCTCCAAACGTTTTAAAATTCGACTAACGTTGATTCCTTTTCCCCCAGCGTACTTATCATCGCTCTCCATGCGGTTCACGCTCCCCAGCGCTAAACTTTCAAGGCGAACAATATAGTCAATCGAAGGATTTAGGGTAACGGTATAAATCATGCGTCGATTACCTCCGTTTTTTCCTTAATTTTTTTTACAAGGGCTCCCTCAGCTTTCGTAGTGAGAATCGTCACTTCATCTACTTTAGCTACCTTAACAAATGAGACCTGCCCAAACTTAGAAGAATCTAAGAGGACATAGGCTTTTTGTGCATTTTCAATAATTGCTTTTTTGATGACCGCTTCTTCAATATCAGGTGTTGTCAGATAATGTTCATCCACACCATTCATACCGATAAAAGCCTTATCAAAATTCAGCTGTGCAATCTGGTCTAACGCCACTTTTCCAATACTAGCATCTGTTGACTGCTTTACATATCCTCCGATGATAATCGTCTTGATTTGCTGATCAACCAGCTTTGCTGCATGGTGAATAGAGTTTGTTACGACCGTCAGCTGCTTTTGGTGTAATTCTTCTACTAATAGTTCCGTAGTCGTCCCTGCATCAATGAAAATCACCTCATCATCCTCAATGAGCGATGCTGCTTTTTTAGCAATCTCCCGTTTTTGCTGAACGTTTTTGATAGATTTTTCTTGAATGGATTCTTCCACTTGTAAGCGCGAAATCATCTCCGCACCACCGTGAACTCGACGTAGATGGCCTTCTGCCTCCAATTCGTCCAAATCCCTTCTAACAGTTGACTCCGAACTATCCACTAATTGAACCAGTTCTTCTAGCTGAATGAATTTTTTTTCCTTGATTTCCTTCAAAATCAATTGTTTTCGTTCAGATTTAAGAATAACCATCACCTCCTGCAACCGATTACATCTATTATTATACATCTTTATTTCATTTTGTCAAACATTTTCTATCAAAATCTTTCAAAATAATGCATTTTTTTGGGGTAATTCGATCAAAACTATGAAAACAAAGACGAAAACTATCATTTTCTTTCATTTCTCTAAAAAAACACTACATTTTACTGCAGTGTTTCTCTCTCTTGTTTGATTTTCTCAAAAATCTTTCGCTCTTCTTCTGTAAATGAGTAATGTTCTAGTAAATCTGGTCTACGTTCTAACGTCTTGCGCAGACTTTGTTCGATTCGCCAACGACGAATATTCTCATGATGACCACTCATCAAAACATCTGGCACTTTCATTCCACGGAAATCATATGGACGAGTGTACTGTGGATATTCCAAGAGACCTGATGAGAAACTATCGTCTTGATGGCTAGCTTCTTTGCCAATCACTTCTGGAATAAGACGAACGGTAGCATCCACCATGGTCATGGCTGCCAACTCGCCACCTGTCAATACAAAATCGCCTAGGGAAATTTCGTCAGTCACCAATGTTTTGATGCGTTCATCATAGCCCTCATAGTGCCCACAGATAAAAATTAACTCCTCTTCCCGTGCCAAATCTTCCGCGTAGGCTTGGTCAAAGGTGCGGCCAGCAGGATCCAGCAAGATCACACGAGGGTTCTTCGCTTGAATAGCATCCATTGCATCAAAAATCGGCTGAGCTCGAAGCAACATTCCTTGCCCACCACCATAGGGTTCATCATCCACATGACGTGCGTTCTCTGCATAATCACGAAAATTGTGATAGTTGATGTCTAACAGACCTTTTTCTTTCGCTTTTCCAACAATGGAATGCTCGAGTGGGGCGAACATTTCTGGAAAGAGCGTCAAAATATCAATCTTCATCATCTAACCCTTCCAACAGTTCAACATCTACGCGATTACCCGCAATATCCACATTTAAGACCACTGGTGGGATATAAGGCAAGAGCAAATCACGCTTGCCTTTACGAGCCACTACCCAGACATCATTGGCACCCGGTTGCAAGATTTCCTTGATTTGTCCGATGAGAACATCCCTTTCATACACATCTAATCCAATGATTTCATGATAGTAGAATTCGTCCTCTTCTAATTCTGTCAAATCTTCTTCAGCAACCTTAAGCGAACACCCTTTATACTTCTCTACATCATTGATATGATAGAGCCCCTTGAATTTGACAATGTCAAAATTCTTCTGCTTACGGTGAGTTGCTACTTCTACTTCCAATACAAACTGATCCTTGTCGTTAAAAATAGATAGTTTGCTTCCTTTTTTGAAGCGCTCTTCTGCAAAATCCGTCACCGATAACACACGCAATTCGCCTTGCAATCCTTGCGTATTGACAATTTTTCCAACGTTAAAGTAATTCATGTAAACTCCAAAACTATATTTTCTCTATTCTATCAGAAAGCTCTTTTTTTCTCAACTTGATTGAAAATATCAGCACAGCTTCTCTGCTTCTGAGCGAAATAAAAAATGGTCCACTGGACCATTTTTTATTTCTCGTCAATGACAAGACGTACTTTTTTATCACTTGTTGGAACTGAATAAACAATCGTACGAATCGCAGAAATTGTGCGACCTTTTCTACCGATTACACGGCCGATATCAGACTGATCCAAGTCCAAATGGTACTCTAAGAATTCAGGTGTATCAACGATTTTAATCGTCAAGCTATCAGGTTGTGAAATCAAAGGTTTCACAATTGCAATAATAAGATTTTCAATCATATCCATAAGTGTTCTCGTTTCGTCAGGTAATTATTTTGAGAATTTAGCGTCGTGGAATTTCTTCATAACGCCTTCTTTTGAAAGGATGTTACGAACTGTATCAGATGGTTGCGCACCTTTAGCCAACCAGTCAAGAACGCGGTCTTCTTTCAATGTTACTTGATTTTCAGCAACCAATGGGTTGTAAGTACCAACTGTTTCGATGAAACGACCATCACGTGGAGCACGTGAGTCTGCTACGTTGATACGGTAGAAAGGTTTTTTCTTAGAACCCATACGAGTTAAACGGATTTTTACTGCCATTTTTAAATGTTCTCTTTTCTTTAATTTTTTATTTTGTTGACGGTCTCCCGCAACTTACTTAATCTATTATAACAGAATTTCGAACAGTGTCAAGAAAAAAACTTGACAGATAAAAAATATTTTTAATCGTACTGAAAAGTAGATTCTAAAAATGAAAAGCCCTCATTCCGAATATGGATTATAGACTGTTCGTCAATATGTTGGATGGCTACTTATCAAACCAAAATCGTTTTCTAATTTATTGACGAATCAAATAGTCAAAGGCACCAAGGGCGGCTGTCGCCCCTGACCCCATAGAGATGATGATTTGTTTATAGGCGCTATTCGTACAATCACCTGCGGCAAAGATACCATCAATATTAGTAGCTCCGTGGCTATCCACTACGATTTCTCCTGCCTTAGTAAATTCTAAGCCACTGTCTGCCAACCAATTGGTGTTCGGAACTAGACCAATTTGAACAAAAACTCCCTCAATATCTAAAGGAAATTCTTTTTGAGTGGTGCGGTCCGTATAAATTAGACCTTCCACCTCATCGTGACCAACAATCTCTTTTGTCGCTACATTTGTCAACACAGTCGTATTAGAAAGATTATGTAGACGTTCTTGCAGAACTTGATCTGCTTTGAGGGTTTCCATAAATTCCAAAAGGTAAACATGATCAGCTAGCCCCGCCAAATCAATCGCAGCCTCAACACCAGAATTACCGCCACCGATAACTGCTACCTTCTTCCCTTCAAAAAGAGGTCCATCACAATGCGGACAATAAGTCACCCCTTTATTGCGCAATTCTTGTTCACCTGGAACATTGACATTACGCCATCGAGCACCAACAGCTAAAATAACAGTTTTCGCTTTAAGAATGTGACCATTTTCCAGTTCCACCTCAACTAAGTCTGTCTTACGAATGGATTTTGCACGTTGATTTTTCATGATGTCAATCGGATAAGACTTAGTATGATTCTCTACATGCGCCATCAACTTTGGACCTTCTGTATAGGTCTGTCCTATCATATTTTCAATGCCGACAGTTTCCATCACTTGACCACCGAAAGTCTCGACTAACATGCCTGTCTTAATTCCCTTGCGCGCCGCATAAATGGCTGCACTGTTACCTGCTGGACCACCACCGATAACCAAAACATCAAAGATCCCCTTTTTAGCAAAACTGTCATCTGGCAAAGGGCTAGCAACCTTATCAACCAGTTGCTCAATTGTCATTCGACCGCTGACAAACTCTTCACCATTGAGGAAGACAGTTGGTACTGCCATGATTTTTTTGGCTTCTACTTCCTCTTTAAACATACCACCTTCTATCATGGTATGACTGATCTTAGGATTGAGTACACTCATAATATTGAGAGCCTGAACTACATCTGGACAATTATGACAAGTCAAGCTAACATAAGTCTCAAAATGAAGTTCTTGATTGATAGACTGGATGCGTTCAACCATTTCCGCATCAACCTTAGGTGCGCGACCTGAAACTTGCAAAAGCGCTAGAACAAAAGAAGTAAACTCATGCCCTAGCGGTAAGCCAGCAAAACTAACACCACTTGTACCATCTGGTCTTATGATTTCAAATGTAGGTTTGCGTTGACCTAAATCGGTTTCTAATAAACTTAGACGTGGTGACATTGTGACAATTTCTTCTAAAAATTCTCGAACCTTTTGAGAATGATCGTTTGTTGCTAAATCAGCTTTGAAAATCAAATCTGATTCTAGTAATTCTAAATATTGCCCTAATTGAACCTTGATATCTGCATCTAATGCCATAGAATCACCTCTAAATTTTACCAACAAGGTCTAAACTTGGTTTTAGAGTTTCTGCCCCTTCTTTCCATTTTGCTGGACAAACTTCACCCGGATGCTGGCGAACGTATTGAGCAGCGCGAATCTTGTCTACCAAGACACTCGCATCACGCCCAATACCATCTGCATTGACTTCCATTGTTTGAACTACACCATCTGGGTCAATGATGAAAGTACCACGCTGTGCCAAGCCAGCTTCTTCGTCTAAGACATCAAAAATACGTGAAATATGGTGAGATGGATCACCAATCATGATGTACTCAATCTTGCCAATAGCATCTGACGTATCATGCCATGCTTTATGCGTAAAATGTGTATCTGTTGAAACGGAATAAACCTCTACGTCCAAATTCTTGAGAGTAGCATATTGCCCTTGCAAATCTTCCAACTCAGTCGGACAGACAAAGGTAAAATCCGCTGGATAAAAGCAGACAACGCTCCATTTCCCTTTGAAATCTTCTTGTGTAAGTGATAAAAACTTACCATTGTGATAGGCATTTGCTGTAAAATCTTCTACCGCTTTACCAATAAGTGACATAATAAAATCCTCCTTAGTATAGTATAGTTGTTTGATAATCAAAGAATATCACTAATCCTATTATAAACATTGAAAATGGTTTTTGCAACTATTTTATACTAATCTGGTAAATTATTTTTGTCACATTCTTATTGAACAGAGAAACTATTCACATTAAACGATAGCATTGTTCTACTCGGTACACTTACATCAACAGTATTCCATAATGAAACTTCTGATAAGGCCTCACAAATCGTTTGAATCCAAAGTCTTCAAAGACCGTATCTCGAAAATGGGCTTTTAGAATGATTTTATTACGAGCGACACGTTTGGCTTCTGATAAAAAAGCTTCGTTTAATTTAGCATAATTTGCCAACTGCTTGATACCAGAAAGATTGTCGGACTCTTTGATTTCCTCTGAAAACATGGGGTCACAGTAAATGATGTCGTAGGAATTGTCCTCTTGCTGCTTGAGGAAGTCAAGACTATCAGCACACGCCGTCTGAATCCGACGCATCGCTGTATTGACGACCATATTTCCCGTATCAAAAGTCTGCAACCCACGCGCAACAATCGCATGAATAAGAGACTGACTTTCCAAAGCAGTTACTACATGACCAGCAGCACTCATAACAATGCTATCGCTCGCCAAGCCCATTGTCGTATCTAAAATCGTCTGTGTTTCCTTACCCAGCAACTCAACCAGAGGATCACGTGGCGCCTTTATCCGCAACATAGCTGTATCAGGATGGAAAGAAAAGGAAGTCCCATCCGCATACTCTAGGCTCAACTTCTCCTGAGTTAACAAGAGAATATCACCGTATAATGCCTGTAACTTCTTCATAGACCGCTTCTCACGCGCTACATAGTCTATTTTTAGTGACGCTCCAATTGCCTGCGCCTCTTTCTCTAAGGCCGGTGTCACTCTTGAACTCGTTGTGATTATCATAGGAGTATTATAGCATGAATCCCTCATAAAAACTAAGACTGGATGTTTATCCAGCCTTTTCATCTTATATCGCTTGTGTGGTAAAACCGCGGTTTTCAAGGACTTGTAACATGGCTTCTGCTGTATCAAGTGCTGTAAAAAGTGGTACACCTTGACTAATGGCTGAGCTTCGGATCACTTGACCATCTTCATCAGCGGTCCGTTTGGTACCAACTGTATTGATGATGGCTTGAACTTTTCCTTGGCGAACGAGGTTTGGAATGGCGGTTTCTCCTTGACCAATTTTACCGACAAGTTGCGTTTCTAGACCATTTTCAGCAAAATAATTTGCAGTGCCTTCTGTCGCAAAGACTGTATAACCAATGCGGTCAAATCGTTTGGCCAATTCCAAGGCTTCTTCTTTGGTATCGTCCGCAATCGTAAAGACCACATTGCCAAATTCTGGTAGATGGAAATAAGATGCTTCAAAAGCTTTATAGAGAGCTTTTTCTAAAGTTACATCAGATCCCATCACCTCACCAGTTGACTTCATCTCAGGTCCCAACAAACTGTCTACTTTTGCCAATTTGGTAAAGGAGAATACCGGTGCTTTTACATGAACCTGTTGGCTCTCTGGATATAATCCATCTTCGTAGCCTTGTTCAGCCAGTGATTTGCCAAGAATCAAGTTCGTTGCCACTTGCGCCATCGGAATATCTGTCACTTTAGAGAGGAACGGTACCGTACGGCTAGCGCGTGGGTTCACCTCAATCACATATACCGTCTCGTCTTTAATGACAAACTGAATGTTCATCATACCGATACAGTTTAAACCAAGAGCCAAACGTTTGGTGTAATCTGCAATCGTATCTTGAATTTCTTTGGAAAGGGTCTGTGGAGGATAGACGGCCATGGAGTCACCCGAGTGAACTCCTGCACGCTCAATGTGTTCCATGATCCCTGGAATTAAGACATCTGTACCGTCAGAAATAGCATCTACCTCACACTCTCGTCCAACAATATAAGAATCTACAAGGACAGGGTGCTCTGGACTTGCTTTGACAGCTGTCCGCATATAGGAACGCAAGTCTTCTTCATTTTCTACAATTTCCATAGCACGACCACCGAGAACATAAGATGGACGAACCAGCACTGGAAAACCAATCTTACGGGCAGCTTCGACCGCTTCTTCTTCGTTGGTTGTAGTTTGCCCTGGTGGTTGAGGAATGTCTAATTCCTTCAGTGCTTTTTCAAATAAATCACGGTCCTCAGCACGGTCCAAATCCTCAACCTGTGTTCCAAGAATCGTAACTCCTGCATGCGACAAGGCTTCTGCTAAGTTAATGGCAGTTTGCCCACCAAATTGAACTACAACACCTTTGGGCTGTTCTAACTCAATGACATTCATCACATCTTCAAAAGTCAATGGTTCAAAGTACAGTTTATCAGAAACAGAGAAGTCTGTTGACACTGTCTCTGGATTTGAATTCATGATGATGGCTTCATAACCTGTTACTTGAATAGCCTTGACAGAATGAACCGTTGCATAGTCAAATTCTACCCCTTGACCGATACGGATTGGACCAGAACCAAGCACAAGCACAGAGTCTTTATCAGACTTGATAGACTCGTTTTCCCACTCATAAGTTGAGTAAAAATATGGCGTGCTTGATTCAAACTCTGCTGCGCAGGTATCTACCATCTTGTAAACAGGGACAATCTTATTCTCAAGACGAAGAGTACGTACTTCTGCTGATGTCATCTCCCAAAGCTCTGCGATCTTCCTATCCGCAAACCCATTGCGTTTTGCTTCTTTGAGCACATCAAGATCACCGATATGCGTTGCAAGTTCTTGCTCAATTTCATAAATGTGAAGAAGTTTATCAAGGAAAAAAATATCAATCTTTGTCAGCTCTGACAATTCCTCAATGGTATAGCCACGACGAATCGCCTCCGACAAATAGAAAAGTCGATCATCTTGTGCTTTGACGATTTTTGCTACCAAGTCGTCATCTGTCACTTCTGATAGTTCCCGCATTTCATTATGGAAAACACCGATTTCAAGGGAGCGACAGGCTTTTAGAAGACTTTCTTCGATGTTTCGACCGATCGCCATGACTTCCCCAGTTGCCTTCATCTGCGTGCCAAGTTGGCGTTCTCCGTGTTCAAATTTATCAAATGGAAAACGTGGGATTTTCGCCACAACGTAGTCTAAGGCAGGTTCAAACATAGCGTAGGTTGTACCTGTGACAGGGTTAATCATTTCATCAAGAGTTAATCCTACCGCAATTTTGGCAGCTAATTTGGCGATAGGATACCCAGTTGCTTTTGAAGCAAGAGCTGAGGATCGAGATACACGTGGATTTACCTCAATCACATAGTATTTAAAACTATGTGGGTCAAGGGCTAGTTGCACATTACATCCCCCTTCGATTTTAAGGGCACGGATAATTTTCAAGCTAGCATCCCGTAGCAGTTGATTCTCAATATCTGAGAGTGTTTGTGTAGGAGCAAAGACGATGGAATCGCCTGTATGAATGCCAACTGGGTCAAAGTTTTCCATGTTGCATACGACCAAAGCATTATCAGCTGCATCGCGCATGACTTCGTATTCAATTTCTTTAAAGCCAGCGATTGAACGTTCAATCAAACATTGAGTTACTGGTGACAATTTCAAACCATTTTTAGCGATGTCACGGAGTTCTTCTTCACTGGCACACATACCGCCACCGGTACCACCAAGTGTAAAAGCAGGGCGGACAATCACAGGGTAACCAATGCTATTAGCAAAATTCACTGCTTCTTCAACTGTTTCCACGATTTCAGATTCTGGAATTGGCTGCTCCAAATCTTCCATCAATTGCTTGAACAAATCACGGTCCTCAGCTTGGTCAATAGCAGACAATTTTGTTCCCAGAAGCTCAACACCAAGCTCATCAAGGATACCTGCTTTAGACAGTTGCATCGCCATGTTCAAACCAGTTTGACCACCAAGGGTTGGTAAAAGAGCATCCGGTCGCTCCTTGCGGAGAATGCGGGTCACAAATTCTAAGGTAATGGGTTCAATATACACCTTATCCGCAATTTCTTTATCTGTCATAATAGTAGCAGGATTGGAATTGACTAAAATGACACTGTAGCCTTCTTCTTTTAAGGCCAGACAGGCTTGTGTCCCTGCATAATCAAATTCAGCAGCCTGCCCGATAATAATCGGTCCAGAACCAATCACCATAATTTTTTTGATATCAATACGTTTAGGCATAATACATGATACAAAGCCGTCAAGCGAAGGCAAAATAAGAAACTTGAGGCAGACACTGGCGTCTAGCCAACGTTTATCTTTTTAGCACAGCTTGTAGGGCGTGTTCAAATTAGCAGACTCACTAACTGAACCTGTATCCTCTCCTTTCTTTATTCTCTACCTCACAGGGTAGAATTAAATAAATGTTCAACGATTTTTCGTCAAAAATCTAGTACAAATAACACCTGGACTATCCTTTTTCCAATTTCCATGCATCTATCATTTCTAAAAATTCATCAAAGAGATAACTAGCATCATGCGGACCAGGTGCAGCATCAGGGTGAAATTGTACAGAGAAAGCTGGAAATTCACGATGACGGACACCTTCAACTGATTTATCATTGATTTCCTCATGTGTCACCATCAAGCAATCAGGCAAACTCTCTCTATCTACTGCAAAACCATGGTTTTGACTGGTAAAGTCAACGCGGCCAGTCGCAATCTCACGGACAGCATGGTTAAAACCACGGTGGCCAAATTTCATCTTATACGTTTTCGCACCATTAGCTAAACTAAAGAGTTGATGTCCCATACAGATTCCAAAAATTGGAATTTTCCCCTGCACACCACGAATCATCTCTAACGCTTCTGGGACTGCTGTTGGATTGCCAGGACCATTTGAGAGCATAACACCATCTGGATTCAAATGTAAAATCTCTTCTGATGTTGTGTTGTATGGTACCACTGTGACATTGCAATCACGTTTTGAAAATTCACGCAGAATAGAGTGTTTCAAACCAAAATCAACCAGTACAATATTTTTCCCAATTCCAGGAGCAGGATAGGCTGTTTTTGTGGATACTTGTTTAATATGATTTGCTGGTAATACGGTCGCTCTCAATTGATCTGATAAATGCTCAATCGTATCCCCCACGTCTGCCATGGTCGCTTTCATTGTGCCATGTTGCCGAATAATTTTAGTCAAAGCTCGCGTATCAATCCCTGAAATTCCTGGAATCTTTTTCACTTTCAAAAACTCATCCAAGGTCATCTGATTTCGCCAATTGCTTGCACGACGTGCTACCTCCGAAACCACCACTCCTTTACAAGTTGGAAAAATCGATTCATAATCATCTCGGTTGACTCCATAATTTCCCACTAATGGATAAGTAAAGGTCAAAATTTGTCCATTATAAGATTGATCCGTAATAGATTCTTGATATCCAGTCATCCCTGTATTAAAGACAATTTCGCCTGTGACATCGATATCTGCTCCAAAGGCTAGCCCTTCAAAAATAGTCCCGTCTTCCAGTATTAATAGTCTCTTTGTCATTTACTTCCTTTCGTAGATTCTCTCTGAAATCCTTTAACGATGGTGAAAATTAGGCTTTACCGTTCAAAACTGCTTCTAAAATTGCCATCCGCACAAAGACGCCATTGGTCATCTGACGGACGATACGCGCTTTCGGAGCCTCAACTAAACTATCATCAATTTCTACATCACGGTTAACAGGTGCTGGGTGCATGACAATGGCTGTATCTTTCAAACGTTTATAGCGTTCCACTGTCAGACCAAATTGACGATTGTAATCCTCTTTTGAGAAACTTTCTTGACCATCATGACGCTCATGTTGGACACGAAGAAGCATCATCACATCTACCTCGTCAACAATGTCATCAATACCAACATGTTGGCCATATACATCAAATTCGGATGAATACCATTCTTTCGGACCAGCAAAAAAGATTTCAGCTCCCAAACGTTTCAAAATCTGCATATTGGATTTCGCCACACGCGAGTGCGTAATATCACCAGCAATGACAATCTTTAAACCTTCAAACCCACCAAATTCTTCATAAATCGTCATCAAATCTAACAAGGATTGACTTGGGTGCTGACCCGAACCATCACCACCGTTGACAATTGAAGTTTGGATGGTTGGACTATCAATCAACTGCTTGTAATAGTCCACTTCTGAGTGGCGAATCACACAAATATCTACTCCAAGCGCACTCATGGTTAAAATCGTATCATACAAAGTTTCTCCCTTATTAACTGAACTCGTACGTGCATCAAAGTCAATCATCCCCATTCCAAGGCGAAGCTCTGCCATTTCAAATGATTTATGCGTCCGAGTAGAATCCTCAAAGAATAGATTTGACGCATAGTAAGTGCGATCGTGTGCAATCTCAACTTCTCCTTTTTTGAACTGAATGCCACGTTTAATCAGACCAAGAACTTCCTCGTTAGAGAGAGTTTCCATTGTAACCAAGTGCTTGAGTGAAACCTTACCATTTGTGATTGTCATGCTTTGTACCTTTTTACCTTTGTTATTGAAATAATATGAAGAAAAGTGCGATGTAACTAATTTGCTTCTAAGAGAAGGACAGTGTCTTGTCCATCAATTTCGGACATATGAACAATAATTTCCTCAGTGCGACTGGTCGGAATATTTTTCCCAACATAATCCGCCCGAATCGGTAATTCTCGATGACCTCTATCTACCAGGACTGCTAGACTCACACGCGCAGGTCTTCCGAGACTCACAAGGTTATCAATCGCAGCTCGAATTGTCCGCCCTGTATAAAGGACATCATCAATCAAAATGACATCCCGGTCATTGATATCTGCCTTCATCATCGTCGTATCTTCTTCGACTTTTACATCATCACGGAAAGGTTTCGTATCTAGCTCACCGACTGGTACTTCGATACCTTCCAGTTGTTTCAGTCGCTCCTGAATTCTACGAGCAATAAAGACACCTCGTGTTTTAATCCCTGCCAATACAATCTTATCCAGATTCTTATTGCGCTCAATGATTTCATAAGTAATCCGAGTAATGGCACGTTTCATTGTCATTTCATCGACAATTTCTTTTGTTCTCATCAAAAGACCTCCTAATTTTTACCTAATGGCATGAAAAAAATCTCCTCTTTCAAGGAGATTTCAGAAAATCTAGGGATAACAAAACCAGTCACCCTATCTCTACATGATACTCCTTGCTTGCCTCACGGGACAATACTTAAAGGATTTTTAATTGCTCTTAGTATAGCAGAAAAAAAAAGAACTGACAAATGATTTCCGTTAAAATCAGAAATTTTCTAGTCAATTCCGAATGATTCTCGTTTTTTATCTCGTTTTTCAATCTTTTCTCTTCCACGACAGGGATTTCACCATATAAAAGACATAGCCTGCTAACACATAACTGACAAAAATTCCTGCAGCATACGTTAAGACGAACTGCCAGCCATACTTGGTCACATTCAGGAAAAAGTAGGCAAATGGGCTATCAACAGCTGCTGGAATAGGTATTTTCACTACTAAACCATTGAAAAGAGCAAAAATCATGTATAAAACAGGCAATACTGTCCAGAAAATTGGGTCATACCATCTATACTGCGACTGATGGTCTATCAAGAGGGTATCAATGAAAAAATACAGTGGAACGATATAGTGGCAAAGAATATTTTCGAGACGCCAAAAATCCGTTACCAAGGGAGCCAACATAAAATGATAGATGACGAAAGTAATCATGATCGACATGGTCACTCCAGCTTTTACACGTAAAAAAGATTGGTTTTGCAAATCCTTTTTATGATACATTGCAACGACCATATATACTGAAAAAACTGCGACTAATAAGTTGGACAAAACTATGTAATACAGCAACATTCCTGCACCATATAGGTAGATTTGTAAAGTTGTTCCAAGGATAGCAACAAATGCCAACAAACAACGTGAATAAAATAAAATATTTCGATTCATCTTTTCCTTCTAACTAAAAGAAGCTGGAACTTCCAGCCTCCTCATTTCACCATTAAATCTTTTTCACAAACTCTGATTTGAGCTTCATTGCTCCAAATCCATCAATCTTACAGTCGATATTGTGATCCCCTTCAACAATGCGAATATTTTTCACACGCGTGCCTTGCTTCAAGTCTTTTGGCGCTCCCTTGACTTTCAAGTCTTTAATCAGTGTGACTGTATCCCCATCTGCAAGACGGTTCCCATTCGCATCAATTGCGACAACACCTTCTTCTTCTACCACATCAGCTGGATTCCATTCATAGGCACATTCAGGACAAACAAGTAATGTTCCGTCTTCATATACGTACTCTGAGTTACACTGTGGGCAATTTGGTAAAGTTTCCATACAATTGTCATTTCCTTTTTCTATTTTTCCTGTTTTATAGTATAACACGTTAGGAGAAGAAGGGCAAGATGATAAGGTTTTCACTGCTTTTTCCAAGCAAAAATGATGACGATAGGCCATCATTTTGTTATGGTTACCTTGTTTTTAATTTCGCAAGCGTTTCTTGGAAAATAGCTGGCGCTTCTGCTGTAAAAGTCATCATTTCTCCAGTACTTGGATGCGTAAATCCAAGAGTTTGCGCGTGCAAGAATTGACCGTGGCCCTTTAAGGTTTTACGAGATCCATATACCTCATCTCCTGCAACGGGGTGGCCAATATAAGCCATATGAACACGAATTTGATGTGTCCGACCTGTTTCCAGAGTCAATTCAACCAGTGTATAGTCTCCAAATCGCTCCAACACTTGGAACCGTGTCACTGCCGGTTTTCCTTTTGCAGTCACCGCCTGTTTCTTACGATCTTTGTCAGAGCGACCGATCGGTGCTTCAATCACGCCACGGTCATTTGGCAGATTTCCATGAACGATAGCAAGGTATTTCCTTAAGGACTTCTTCGCCTTTAATTCATCCGCCAATTTTAGGTGTGCTTGATCATGTTTAGCAACCATAAGAAGGCCAGACGTATCTTTATCAATACGATGGACAATACCTGGACGCAAGACACCATTAATACCAGATAAGTCCTTCACATGATATAAGAGAGCATTGACCAAGGTACCACTTGTGTGCCCAGCCGACGGGTGAACAACCATGCCCTGAGGCTTATTGACCACCACTACATCCGCATCTTCATACACGATCTCAAGCGGTAGATTTTCTGGGAGGTATGCTATCTCTTCCACTTCAGGTATTTGATAACTGATAACATCTCCAGCCTGTACAGTGTATTTCGCTTTTTTAGGTTGACCATTGACCAAGACCTGCCCTAGTTTAATTTGCTCATTGGCTACTGTTCGTGACAAGTCAGTCAAATCTGCCAATGCCTTATCCAGACGAATCCCGCCCTTTTCAATTGTTAAGTCCATGATCCTCTTCTTTCATCAAACAAATAAATAAAATTAGTACACCTACTGTTAAATAACTATCCGCCACATTAAAAATTGGAAAATTAATAAAGTCCAAGTGAAACATATCAACGACATAGCCTAAACGCAGACGATCAATAAAATTCCCCAAGCCACCAGCAATAACTAAAGATAGACTGCTCACTAACCAAAGGCTTCCTTGCAAATTCTTCACCAAATACCAAACAGCTCCTGTCATTACCACCAATGTAACAATGATAAAAAAGAATTGTTGATTTTGCAAGAGTGACCAGGCAGCACCGTAGTTTCGTAAGTAAGCCAAACTCAGCACATTCGGTATAAAATCTTGTACTGTATCCAAGGCAATATGTTCAACAATCCACCATTTTACCAATTGATCAAGTACAATCATTGCCGCAATAGCAGTTGGAATCCAAATTTTTCTCATATTATCCTTTCTTTTCATCAAAGTATGCTTGCATCATTTCAATAAAATCTTGGGCACATTGCGTTAATTCTGCATCCTCTCGTTTCACATACACCATGCGATTATCCGTTTCTTCTTTCAAAGGAATCACAGTAATCCCGTGCACACTATGGCTATCTAAGAAACCGGACCCTGTTGCATAGGCGTCTGTCCGCTCCAAAATACCATTTAAGGTCGCACGGTCTGTCACATCAAAGGTTACTGAGGAATCAGACGTATCAAAGAAATTTTCAGAGTAATAGAGATACTCCTCTTTCTCTTGCGTGAACCGAACTGTTGGCAAACCGACTAAATCTTCTAGCTCAATTTCTGTTTTCTTAGCTAAAGGATGGCCCTTGCGAATATAGAGATGTGTTTGAAAATGAATCATCTCAACAGCCTCTAGATGTAACTTAGCTAACTTCTGTAAAATCCCTTTCGTATTGCGATGATTGAGATAAATAATCCCCAACTCGCTATATCCTTGAGCTACCTCATCTAAAATTTGTACCGTGGTCGATTCAAAAATGCGAAAGTTGGCATACTCAGGGTGAGCAGCAGAAAATTCTGTAATGAGTGGAGNCAAAAAATCATAGTGCTGACTAGAGATTGAAAATTCGACCTTCTCTTCTTCTGGTTGCAAATAGAGATTCTCAAACGAGTCGAAGCCTTTTACCAATTGCTGTGCTTTTTCGTAAAAATCCATTCCTCGTCGCGTCAAAAAAGCCCCAGAACTGGTCCGATTGAAAATTTTAAAGCCTAATTCCTTCTCTAAATCACGCACAGAGATCGAAAGACTTGGTTGTGAAACAAACATTTTTTCAGCTGCCTCACGAAAAGTTCCACTATTGGCAATCGCTACAACATAGCGCAATTGTTGAATATTCATATCATACTTCCTTCTTTTGCTTGCTTTATTATACCACAAAATCCCCTTAACAAACACGCCTTACCAACTAAAAACAGGCCATGGAGCCTGTTCTATTATCTAACTACTGAAATCTTCTTCTCCAACCAAGTAACTAAAAATTCTTGCGCTAGGCTATTTGAATAAATGGCTGCGCGTGCTTCTTCAGGTGTGAACCAAGTTGCTTTCCCAATTTCATAGTTACAGTTTAATGCTGCAGCTTCCTTGACGCAACAAGCAACATTTAACATCAATACATTGTTCTTCTCATAAAAACGGCTCGCATTGAAACAAATATCTGTCACCTCTAAACCAGTTTCTTCAGCAACTTCTCGACTGACAGCCTCTTCTAAAGCCTCCCCACGGCCTACATAACCTGCAACAAGAATATTTTGTTTCATGCCATATTGCTGGATGAGTAAAATATGTTCCTCACTGTCGTCGTATACAATTGCTGACATGGCAACATTGTACTGAAGGAATCGAAAAGCTTCACAATTCTCACAATATGGGATGATGCCTTCATGTTCTAGTTCTTTTGGAATCAATTTTGTTCCACAATCAATACAATAACTCATCATATTTCTTTTCCTTGGAATTTATTTTACCACAATCCAACTCAAAAAGGATAAAAATAATGAGCTTCCTGATTTCTCAGAAAGCTCATATTTCAGCTTTTATAGCCTTATTTTGCGATTGGGTAAACAGATACTTGTTTCTTATCGCGACCTTTACGTTCGAAGCGTACAACGCCTTCTACTTTGGCGTAAAGTGTGTCATCTCCACCACGACCTACATTAGCTCCTGGGTAGATTTTTGTACCACGTTGGCGGTAAAGAATAGAACCACCTGATACAGTTTGGCCGTCAGCAGCTTTCGCACCAAGGCGTTTTGCTTGTGAATCACGACCGTTTGATGTTGAACCTCCACCTTTTTTGTGGGCGAAGAGGTTTAATTGAGCAAGATTCAAGTTTAACATAATGTTATTCCTCCAAATTTATGTGATGATAGTTGTTATACTACGTGCTGATTAAGCGTTGATAGCGTTGATAACAACTTTTGTATATGGTTGACGGTGACCTTGTTTTCTGTGGCTACCTTTTTTAGGTTTGTATTTGAAAGTTACAACTTTCTTTTGTTTTCCTTGTTTTTCAACAGTTCCAACTACAGTAGCGCCAGATACAAGTGGAGTACCGACAATAGTTTTCTCACCACCAACAAGAACAACTTCGTCAAAAGTTACATCTTGACCAGCTTCAACGTTCAATTTTTCAACGTAGATAGCTTGACCAACTTCAACTTTAACTTGTTTTCCGCCAGTTTTAATGATTGCGTATGTGCTCATTATGCACCTCCTATGATTTTTGTGGGTTTCCCCAAGATTGTGAAGACTCGCCTAGTACCGTGGGGCGAACCACTTAAACGGTAGTCGTGCGGTTGCACAGGGTGTGCATAGTCAACTCAGTAATTATATTACATTTTATAAAAAAAAGCAAGAAAAACTTGCTTTTTACAATTCAAAGGCTCTTTGATGTTGCTTATTTGGTAAAAATACTGAAGCGATAATGCCGATAAGAGTTGGCAATAGCCAAGCCAATGATTGATTTCCAAGCGGCAAAGAGTGAATGCCATCTATGAGCGCTGTCCAACCAAACTGGCCTGCTAACACTTCTATAATAGAAAATATAGTCACAAATCCAACTGTCGCTCGCATTCCATAAAGGGACAAAGGCACCACTTTATTGACTAAGATGATTAGGACAATCGCAATCGTAATTGGATAGAGAATCAACAATGCTGGAAGTGAGTAAGCAATAATCTTACTTAATCCAAGGTTAGCAATAGCAAGGCCAATCAGTGTAAAGATGGTCACATAGACCTTATATGATAACTGTGGAAACCGCGTTTCAAAATATTCAGCAGTCGAGACAATAAGGCCAACCGTTGTTGTGAAACAAGTGACTACCATCATCGCCGCCAAGAAAATTTGCGAACTTGGACCAAAAATAGAGTGAGTAGCTTTTGTCAGCACATAGACTCCTTTGTTAGCATCCGACGCCATTACATCAGCAGGAATAGGAAAGTGATTACCTAGATAAGCCAAACCAATATAAAGAACTGAAAATGCCACAGTCACTACTGCTCCAACACTCCAAATGGTGGACATGTATTCTTTTTTATCTTTAAAACCAAGTTGCTTCATAGTATTGACTGCAACGACACTAAATGCAACAGCGGCAAGAGCATCTAAAGTATTGTAGCCTTCGATAAAGCCGGTTCCAAATGCTTGGTTATCCATATAAGCGTCACTTGCCAACATCGGAGGCTGATGACCGTATTTCCCGATACCTAAAATCACTAAAATGATAATCAAAAAGGCGAAGATAGGAGTCAAAATACGACCGACACGGTCTAGGATTTTTGAAGGATTTAGTGAAATCCAATAGGCAGCAGCAAAATACAAAACTGTAAAAAAGAATAAAGCTATGGGAAGATGACTCTTGTCCAAAAGAGGAGCAATCCCTACTTCAAACGAAGTAGTCGCTGTTCTTGGAATAGCAAAGAACGGACCAATAGCTAAATAAAGAGCTACAAGGTAAACCGTTGCAAACATCGGTGAGACCTTAGCAGAAATTTCATCATCGTATCCTTTAGGATTCATCATTCCCAGAATAAGTGTGAGAACAGCAATCCCCACACCAGAAACAATAAAACCTGAAATAGCTGGCCAAAAATTTTGACCTGAAAGCACGCCAAGCGCTGGAGGAAAAATCAGATTTCCTGCGCCAAAAAAAATCCCAAACAGAAGTAGGCCTGTCAGTGCACCTTTTTTCATAATAATCTCCTAAATAATATATTATTTGACTAGTCTACCACAAAGAATAAGAGTAGGAAAGATTTTTGCTCAATAGAGATTGTCCAAACAATAATCTCCTTAAAAGTTAGAAGCATCACATATAGATAATCGTAAATAATTTTTTTACTACTAATTCTCTACTGGCTTATTTTGATCTTGACTCCTGATGCTTCTACTCGCTTCGCAATCTTTTCAAAATAGTGAATGGGCTTATCAGGTTGAGTAGTCATGACATGATAGATTTCTTGATTCTCATGGTAACGATAGGCTGTTAAATAATATCCGTTTTTCTCATAAAAACTTAAGCGCTTCTTTCTCTGCAAAGCATTGTCAGCAGTAAAATCTAACGGTTCAATCGTCACATAAGAAGGTCTCTCACCTGCTTTTTTAGCAATCGCAGATAGTATTTTTCCTCCGCAACCTTGCGATTGCATCTCTGGAACAACCGCCAAAAAAATGGGATAATAAACCTCCTTAGAAGATAAACTAAAGGTAAATCCACAAAAAATTCCATCTAGATAATAAGCAAAAAAATCAGCACGATTTAACATTGCAGTACTTGTCATCCAAAAATAAGGCAGTCGCTCCACCGCAGGAAAACTATGTTCATATAGCTTCTTAACCTTCCAGTATACAGGAGTCAGAGGTTGAATTTTTTTTGAGACAAACGTAGAACTTTCAGTCATATTGTTTTCCTTTAGAGTAAATTGTCAATCAATCGTGACAAATCATCGCTCTCATCTTCTAGGGCTGTTATTTCCAAGATACGCACCCCTGCCACTGCTCGTTCAACCAGTCCTTCTACGTCTAAACGCTGTTCATATTGCTCAACGTTTTTAATCTTCGGATTCGTTTTAGGACGATCGGGTGCAAAAATAGTACAGCAGTCCTCAAAAGGCTGAATTGAAATATTAAAAGTATCAATCTTCTCGGCAATCTCAATAATTTCCAACTTATCCATGGTCACAACAGGACGAATCACTGGAGTATTTGTCACTGCATTGATAGCCTGCATTGATTCCATTGTCTGACTGGCAACCTGACCCAGACTTTCGCCATTGATAATCACCAGTCCTCCACGTTCCTCTCGAATACGGTCTGTAATGCGCATCATAAAACGACGAGTAAGGGTCATGAGATAGGCTTCTGGAGCTTTTTCTTTGATTTCTTCCTGAATTTCCGTAAACGGCACTTCGATGAAGGTAATATTCCCGCCGAAGGCAGTCAATTTGCGTGTCAAATCCTGTGCTTTTTTCAGTGCGCCTGGACTTGTATAAGGTGGACTAGCGAAATGCACTGCCTCGATATCGACACCACGTTTGAGAGCCAAGTAACCTGCTACAGGAGAGTCAATTCCACCAGATAACATCAACATACCCTTACCTGCGGTCCCAACTGGTAGACCTCCTGCACCTCTTATTTCTTCATGAGAAATATAAGCTGCGTCCGAACGAATTTCCACCCGTAGAGTAATGTCAGGCTTTTTCATTTGAACTTGCACATTTGGCAAGACATCAAATACAGCATCGCCCAAGACTTGGTTGAGGTCACGACTATCCAATTCAAAGCTATGGTCACTGCGGCGGGCTGCAACTTTAAAGGTCATTCCCTCCTTATAAATATTCTGCATAATAGTCTGAACTGCTTCCTTCAAAGCTGGAACAGTTTTTTCGATTCGGTAAGAAGGAGCAAAATTTTGAATCCCAAAAATCTTTTTCAACGATTCAGACACTTCTTGGTAATCTGCCCCGTGAAGATAAACATGACCACGGTCTCTATCAAAGTAGACCGTCACTTCTGGATAAATCGCCAGTGCCTCTTGGATATTTTTACGGAGTTTGTTGATGAAACGCATCCGGTTTTTTCCCTTCGTAGACAATTCTCCATAGCGAATCATAATTTCTGAATACTGCATCTTATCTCACTTTCTTGGTATTAGCGTAAATCTGTTTAAAAATTGTTAAAAATTGCTCTACTTGTCCCATATCGTTGTCATCATCGATACTAATACGCACAGCTGTTTGAGCGATTTTTTGCGGTACTCCCATCGCAATTAAAGTACCAGCTGGCTTACCTGCTTTGGACGAGCAGGCTGAAGTGGTTGAAATATAAATTTGATGTTCCTCAAATGCATGGACAATCACTTCGCCACGAACATTTTTTATACCAAAGGTCAAAATATTAGGGACAAAATGGTCTATCTGAGAAAAAATGGTGACATCTGGATACTTCGCCAACTCATCAAACATCACCTGTTTCATCGCGAATAAGCGTTTTTGGCTATCTTCAAATTTATCCGTCAAGAGACGAAGAGCCTTCGCTGTCGCAGCGATACCTGCAACATTTTCTGTTGTTGAACGTTTATCAGACTCTTGGCCTCCACCCGTCAGCAAGGGCGTGATTTTCTTGCCTTCCTTAGCGTAAATAAAGCCTACACCACGAACAGAATGGAACTTGTGACCTGAAAACGTCGCAAAATCGACACGGTCCGTTACATATTCTTTAAGAGAGACCTTGCCTATTGCCTGTACCGCATCCACATGGAAGCTAATCGTTGGTTTATCAGCTAATAACTCTGAAATAGCTTGAATTGGCTGAATGGAGCCAATTTCATTATTCACCCCCATCACCGAAATCAAAATCGTATCCGGACGGATTAATCCTGCTAGTTTATCAACATCTACAAATCCTTCTTTTGTCACGGGTGCCAAATCGATCTCAAACCCTTGTGTTTTCAACCAAAGGGCTGATTCCTTGACTGCAGGATGTTCAATACTGGAAACAATCAAGTGTTTTCCAAGGCGAGCCCTCTCAAAAGCAACTCCTTTAATCACCCAATTATCTCCTTCAGTCCCACCAGAGGTGAAAAAGATTTCTGAAGGTTTCTTTCCCAATAACTCTGCAATTTGCTTGCGTGACGCCTCCAAAATTCGAGTGGATTGACTACCAAGATTGTGCAAACTTGAAGGATTCCCCCAAATTTTTGTTGCAACTTCTGTGTAGGTTCTTAAGACATCTGGATAAACCTGTGTTGTTGCCGCATTGTCAAAATATATCATTCTTCTTACACTTTCTACCAGTATTTTCTTTCTAACACAATAGTCCTATTTTATCACGTTTTCAAGACAGATGCCACTCATTCTTATTGGAGGCCCACCATCTACAATCAAGACACAATGTGATTATTATAAAACTGCTCTCAAACCATCCAAGTCATCTTGAGTAGTGGACCAACTGGTCGCTAACCGAATGACAGTTCGATTGGCATCATACTTTTCCCAGAATCCATATACGACACCTGCCTCAGTTAATCTATTCAGCATGTCATTGTCTACAATGATAAACTGTTGATTGGTCGGAGATTGTAGAAAAAAGGAATAGCCTTTATCCAGGAGAATCGTCTTTAATTCTTCTGCCATTTCAATCGCATGCTTTCCTAACTCTAAATACAGATTTTCCGTGAATAGTCGATCGAATTGTACTCCTACAACACGTCCTTTTGCTAAAAGTGCCCCGTGTTGTTTCACTATAGAAACAAAATGTTTTGGCTGATTTTGTTTGGTAAAAACAATTGCCTCACCAATCAAAGCCCCCATCTTCGTTCCCCCGATGTAAAAGACATCTGTCAATTCTGCTATAGTTGGCAAATCTACATCTGTCCTATCAGCTGCTAGACCGTATCCCAATCGCGCGCCATCAAGAAAGAGTGGAATACTGTATTCTCGACAAACACGAGATAGTTCTGTCAACTCTTGCTTACTGTACAAAGTGCCATATTCTGTTGGATGTGAAATATAAACCATCCCTGGAAAGACCATGTGTTCATGATTGGCATCAGAGTAAAAAGTCTCCACATACTCTTTCACATCAGAAGCAGAAATTTTTCCATCAATATGGGGCAAGGTCAATACTTTATGACCAGAAAATTCAATAGCCCCTGCTTCATGTGAAGCAACATGTCCTGTTTCTGCTGCAAGAACTCCTTCATAGGAAGCCAACATTGAAGAAATCACTACTTGGTTTGTCTGGGTTCCACCAGCTAGAAATGTAACTTCTGCTTGTGGACACTGACAAGCCGTCCTAATTTTCTCAATAGCACTTAGGGTATATGTATCTGTTCCATAGCCAGATAGCCCCTCATTATTTGTCTTCACTAAAGCTTCTAATAAAGCTGGGTGAGCACCTTTGTTATAATCATTTTCAAAATGTAACATAACCTTCTCCTTGTCTCAATCTTTTACATATTTTATCAAAAAAATACAGATTCTGCTCTCATGCAATATGTCGCATTTCAACTCTATCATTTTTCCAGCAGATACCCACACTTTGAGATGATAAGGCTAAGTAAAATAAGCTAGCCATTATAGCTCAAAGCCACAAAAAGATGACCTATCGAGGTCATCTTTTTCCTAATTCAATCAATCCGTCCTGAGGGAATCGAACCCCCATCTCAAGAACCGGAATCTTACGTGATATCCATTACACTAAGGACGGAAAGAGAGAAGCTAGGACAATGTCCAAGCTTCTAAAATCATTTTTCAATGATGATTATAATTCGATGTCACCGAACAAGTCAGCCATTGAGAAACCAGTTTGTGTTTCTGGCAATTCGAAATCACGTTTTGCTTCACGTTTTGGACGACGTGCTGGACGTGATTGACGTTTTTCACCTTCTTCGCCTGCATTTTCTTCACGTGCTGGACGCTCTTCCAATGCTTTGATAGAAAGTGACACACGTTCGTCAGCTGCATTGACTTCAAGAACTTTCACAGTTACATCTTGACCAACAGTCAAAGCATCTTTTGGATTTTCAACACGTTTGTGTGAAATTTGCGAAATGTGAACAAGTCCATCAATACCTGGCAATACTTCAACGAATGCACCGAAATCAGTCAAACGTTTCACTTTGCCTTCGATAACATCACCAGCAGCAAGTTTTTGCTCAACGCCATCCCATGGTCCAGGTGTTGTTGCTTTCAATGAAAGTGATACACGACCTTCTTCTTCATCGATTGCCAATACTTTTACTTCAACATCTTCACCAACAGTTACAACTGATTTAGGTGAAACGTTACGCTCATGTGACAATTCAGTCAAGTGAACCAATCCATCCACACCACCAAGGTCAATAAAGGCACCAAAGCTAGTGATACGGGCTACTTTACCAGTTACAACTTCGCCAACAGACAATTTGCTGAATACTTCAGCACGAGCTGCAGCTGCAGTTTCTTCGATAACTTCACGACGTGAAAGGATGAAACGGTTTTCAGCTGGATCAACTTCTTTGATTTTTGCGTCAAATTCTTGACCAACAAAACGTTCAGTATTACGAGTGAAACGGCTATCGATCATTGAAGCAGGAATGAATCCACGAAGACCTTCAAATTCTACTGACAAACCACCTTTTACAGCGCGAGTCACTTTTACGTTTACCACTTCGCCTTCACGGCCAACCAATTTGTCCCATGCTTTGCGTGCTTCTAAACGTTTTTTAGATACAAGATATGTAACAGTGTCAGTATCTTTACCAACAACTTGACGAAGAACAAGCAATTCAAGTGTTTCGCCAACTTTAACAAGTTCGTTGATATCTGCATTGCGGTCGTTAGTCAACTCACGAAGAGTCAATACACCCTCAACACCAGTTCCAGCGATTGCCACGTTAGCTTGACCAGCATCTACTGTCAATACTTCCGCAGTTACCACATCACCAGGTGTAACTTCATTTACACTGTTCAACAAATCTTCAAATTCGTTCATTAAAAAAACCTCCGACATCAGCTAGCCCCATTGCTAGACTGATAAAAATATATTTTATTTAAGGCACACGCAAGGACAACATTATTTAGCTTCTTTGACGAATTAGGATTACTCCTAATACCTTGACTGGGGTAGCTGGATTCGAACCAACGCATGAGGGAGTCAAAGTCCCTTGCCTTACCGCTTGGCTATACCCCAAGGTGGATACTGTACAACTTCTTCAACCTTTGAAAGAAATTGAACTCGAGATTAATTTCCTAGGAAAATAGATAGACTTCCTTGAGTGAGTAACACTCAGCGTCAGTCTCCTAATTTTCTACGGAAATTTCTGGCATGCCAGACCATCTCTCGTATCTTAATGGAGAGAGAGGGATTCGAACCCCCGAACCCGAAGGAGCGGATTTACAGTCCGCCGCGTTTAGCCTCTTCGCTATCTCTCCACAATACTAACAGTCACTATTTTAGCACAAAATAGCAACCATTACAAGTGTTTAATGACTTAAATTGTAATTTTCAATAATATTTCCGACAGCTTTTTCTAATTTCTTATAAAAACTTTCGGTATTTCCGTTCTTTACAACTGCAAATTGATTTTCTGCGATTTCTGCAATCTCACCAATTACTTTTTTTCCAATACTCAATTGATAACCGTCAAAATTTTGCCCATTGACTTGTACCTGACTATCTTCAATTTGAATTTCAATTTTTTTATCTTTTTTGCTCATCTTTTTACCTCACTTCCACCATTTTACCGAAAAAGAAAAAAGCTTGCAAGAGCAAGCCCTTCTTTTTAATCAATTTTAACAATCCATCCTTCAGGAGCTTCCACATCACCAAATTGAATTCCGGTCAATTCATCATACAAGCGACGCGTAACAGGACCGACTTCTGTCTCACTGTAGAAAACATGGAAGTCATCTCCATGCTGTACTCCTCCGATAGGAGAGATAACAGCCGCCGTACCACACGCTCCCGCTTCAACAAATTTATCTAAATCATCGAGAAATACATCGCCTTCAATCGCCTTCATTCCTAAACGGTGTTCTGCCAAGTAAAGGAGTGAATATTTTGTGATAGACGGTAAAATAGATGGACTCAGCGGTGTTACAAATTCATTATCTGCAGTAATTCCGAAGAAATTCGCTGAACCGACTTCTTCAATCTTAGTGTGCGTAGCAGGGTCCAAATAAATGACATCTGAGAATCCATTTTTCTTAGCCAGCTGTCCTGGAACAAAGCTACCAGCATAGTTTCCACCAACTTTAGCTGCACCGGTTCCATGTGGAGCTGCACGGTCGTATTCATCTTGAATAAGGAAATTAGTAGGTTGCAAGCCACCTTTGAAATAGTTTCCAACAGGCATCGCAAAGACAGTGAAAATATATTCATCTGCTGGTTTCACACCAATGATATCTCCGATTCCAATTAAGAGAGGACGAAGATAGAGAGTCCCGCCGCTACCGTAAGGTGGTACAAAATCTTGATTTGCTTTCACAACTTGTTTACAAGCATCAATAAACATTTCTTCAGGCACTGGCGCCATCATCAACCGATCTGCTGTACGTTGTAGACGTTTGGCATTTTGGTCTGGACGAAAAAGTTGAATCGAACCATCTTTTGTTCGATAAGCCTTTAGTCCTTCAAATGCCTGCTGTCCATAATGCAAGGATGGAGAGCTTTCAGAAATATGCAAGACTGCCTCTTCTGTTAATTCCCCTTTTTCCCATTGGCCGTTTTTATAGTAAGCCAAATAGCGATAAGGTAATTTCATATAAGAAAAGTCAAGGTTTTCCCAATCAATCGTTGCTGCCATCATTATCTCCTTTACTTATCCATTTTATTATAAAAAATATTGTATCTCTTTTTTTACAAAAAATCAAGGAATTTTCAGAAAATTCTATATAGTTTGGATTTTTTATCATCCATGAAGAGGTTTCAGTTTTTCAACCAACAATTCTTATCAACAGAAAAAAGAAGTGGAATCCACTTCTTTTTCGTTATAATTCAAGATTTTGAATCGCTTGAGCAACTGCTAATTGATCCTTCGCAATCAAATGAATACGTGACTGAATATCTTTGATTCCCATCTCAATATTGCGACTCAACGCCATATCCGTTAATTGAGGTTCAAAGAAAACCTTGTATTCCGCTAAGCGCTCTTCTGTTTTGAAGGTATTGGAAGGGATAACCACAAATTTGTCAAAGCTCATATCACCGCCAAGTGCTGCTTTGATCCAATCCCAATCAGTCCGCGCCCATGCCCACACTTTTTCTTGTGCAAATGGTTTGCCAAGGAAATTCAAGTACCACGTCGCCAAATCTTGTGGCTTAATGATATCCTTGTTTTCAAAGGCAGTAATCAATGTATCGAGAACGGCTTCTTGTTTCGTCTCAGCCAATGCTGCAATCAGTTGACGTTGGAAGGCTCCGTCATTAGTTTGGATATACGTATCCAACAACAGGTCTGTTAACTCTTTGCTTTCCGCATGTTTCACTTGGTTTGTCAATACATCCGCACGGATGGCAGCTGGAATGCTGGCTATATTTTCTTTATGTGCATCGAAAATAGCTTTTGCTTTCTCAATAGCATGTTCTTGGTCCGCATACAGCGTAAAGGCTACTGCAAATTCACGAAGTAATTCATCTTCGTCTGTTTCTCCTTCTTTTCTCTCAAAACCAAGACGTTCAAAATTTTTGGCAAAAATATTAGCAACCATTGATTTGAAGAGTGTCTCTTCTTCACTGTCTTCATCGATAAATCGTTTCAGTCCACTAAGAACTTGTGCGATAGCACCTAATACAGCTGAATCTGTTTCTTCTGTCAAACCAGCAACAAGTGGAACCAATTCGCTGTAAGAAATCACGCCACTTTCTGCCAAGAAACGACGTTCTTGCAAGACTTGTAGTTTAGAAATCTTATCCAGATTATTCCAGTTTGCTAGGAGATTATCCAGTAATTCGCCTTGGTAAGCCGTTAGGTAATGAGCTGTATTTCCTGTGTTCAACTGCAGAGCTTCACTATCTTGACTTGCCAAAGCACTAAAGTTCGGAATGACTAATTTTTCATCTGTTAAGGTATCAGGTAAACCAGCCCAATTACTATTAAGCGGTACTTGCCATAAACGTCCCTTCTCTTCATGCTCTCCAATGAAGAATTGCTCTTGTGACAAAATGAGTTGATCATTTTCAACGGTTGCCGTTACAAGTGGATAACCTGGTTGTTCCAACCAAGAGTCCATAAATCCAGCTACATCACGTCCAGAAGCTTCAGAAAGGGCATTCCACAAATCACGACCAACGGTATTACCATACTGATGACGCTCAAAGTAAATTTTGAGACCAGAGCGGAAGTCTTCGTCTCCCAACCAACGACGAAGCATGTGCATGAGGCGACTGCCTTTAGCGTAGACGATGGCTGCGTCAAATAACGTATTGATCTCATCAGGATGATTAACCTCTACGTGTACAGACTGAACGCCATCTGTTGCATCCCGCTTCAAGGCTGCTTGGACACCACTTGTTTGGAAATCTTCAAAGATATTCCAGCTTGGTTCAATCGCATCGATTGCCACATATTCCATCATGTTTGCAAAGGACTCGTTGAGCCAGAGGTCATCCCACCACTTCATTGTCACAAGGTTACCAAACCATTGGTGAGCCACTTCGTGCGCAATGACAAGGGCAACTTGTTGACGGCTGGATACGGTTGAATTTTCATCCACAAGTAGATAGACTTCACGATAAGTCACCAAGCCCCAGTTTTCCATGGCTCCAGCTGAGAAATCTGGCAAGGCAACATGAAGACATTGTGGAATAGGGTATTTGACTCCAAAGTAATCTTCATAGAACTCAATCACACGCACAGCAATATCCAGTGAAAAATCCAATTCACTAAGTTTGTGTGCTTTTGTCGCATAGGATCCAACCAAAGTACCATTTTTCGTATGAGCTGTTTTTCCGTGCAAGTCTCCAAGGGCAAAGGCAAGCAAGTAAGAGGACATACGTGGAGTTGTATCAAAAGTCCAGATACCTGTTTTCTTGCGTTCTTCACTCTTAATTTCAGGCATGTTGGACAAGGCTATTTCGCCTTCTTCTTGGTCAAATTTCACTGAGAAGTCAAACGTTGCTTTCGCTTCAGGTTCATCGACAGATGGGAAGGCTTCACGCGCAAAGTGACTCTCAAACTGGGTAGAAATTACTTCTTTCTTCACACCATCCACTGTGTAATAAGATGGATAAATACCTGTCATATTGTCCGTAATGCGACCTGAAAACTCGAGATCAAGTGCAATTTCACCAACTTCTGGTACTTGGATATGTACAACCTCATTCTCATCATCCATAGTAAAGTCTAGAGTTTGTTCACCAATGACTACTGAAGCAATGGTCAAATCTTTTTGATGAAGGGAAATTGTCGTCTCTTTCGCTTCTCCCTTAATGGTTACACGACCAGCAAAGGTCTTGCTTGCACGGCTCACGTCTAAGAACAACTCATAGTGTTCAGGCACAAATTTTTCAATCAAACGATGTACACTCGTCATAATGTCTCCTTTTCTTTTTTTCTATTCAATGCCATTGTAACACAAAAAGACAAGATGGAGTATTTCCAACCCTGTCTTTCTCCATTTATTTCATGGCAACTCTGAATACTCCCTGATCTGAAATCTTATCTGAAATAAAACTTCCATTACTTGTCCGCTCAGAAATACTCAAATTGGTCAAATTGATTTCTTCGACTTGACCTGTCGTGGAGGTGACTTGCAGGATTTGTTGCTTCTCTTCTACTTCTGTCGCAAATAAATCAAATTCTGCTCCGCCATTTTCAGCTAAGACAGGACCTGCTACGAAGACACGGTGAGGTTTTGATTTTAATTCCCGAAGGACTTGAAGACCGCGGCCTGCACGTTTGGCAACAGGAATATCGGAAATCGCCATCCGTTTCAAACTACCGCGCTGCGTCAAGAGATACATGGTCTTGGTGTTGGCAATGAAGGCAGCCTGTACCACATCATCATCTTTCAGATTAATAGCTTTCACACCCGCTGCCTTGGCCCCAATCACAGGGACTTCTTCGATATTGAAACGAAGTGCGTAACCATTATGCGTCACAACCATCACATCATCTAAAAGAATCGGAGAAACGGTCACAACACAGTCATCATCATCCTTTAACTTAGCATACTTGAGGGATTTAGATTTATAGGTCCGCCATGGTGTAAATTCCTTGCGCTCAAAGCGTTTGATTTGACCCAATTTCGTCACAGCAAAATAAGTCTCGCCACCAAATTCATCGACAATCTCAGCATAGATGACCTCTTCATCTGTCGCAAAGGTGGTAATGGTTTGCGACAAGTGTTCCCCGATATCTTTCCACCGAATATCTGTCAATTCGTGAATCGGACGATAGATAACATTTCCTAGATTGGTAAAGAGGAGTAAATGCTGCGTTGTCTGAGCGTTTTGTAAGAAGATAAGTTCATCTTCCTCCCGTTTCCCAATTTCTTCAATCGTTGAAGAATTGAAAGAACGTGGACTAGTCCGTTTGATGTAACCACCACGTGTCACGCTGACAAAGGTTTCCTCTGCTACAATCAAGCTAGCTGTGTCAATCTCAATCGCCTCTGCTTCCATCTGCAATTCAGAACGACGTGGATTGCCAAAGACTTTCTTCAATTCACGGAGTTCCCGTTTCATGACATTGTACATGGTCCTCTCATCTCCGATAATGGCTGTCAGCATGGCAATCTTATCGCGCAAATCAGCCTCTTCATTTTCCAATGTCACAATGTCGGTATTGGTCAAACGATACAGTTGCAGAGTCACAATCGCTTCTGCCTGCTCTTCTGAAAATTCATAGCTAACCTTCAGATTTTCCTTGGCATCTGCCTTGTTTTCCGACGCACGGATCAATGCAATGACTTCGTCCAAGATGGAAATCACTCGAATAAGTCCCTCAACGATGTGAAGGCGTTTTTCAGCTTTTTCCTTGTCAAATTTTGAACGGGCTACGATAATATCACGACGGTGGGCAATGTAGCTAGATAGCATCTTTTGCAAACCAACCTGACGCGGCGTGAAATTATCAATCGCTACCATGTTAAAGTTGTAATTGATTTGCAAGTCTGTGTATTTGAACAGGTAGTTCAAAATCGTTTGTTCATCCGCATCCTTCTTCAGCTCAATCGCAATCCGCAAACCATCACGGTCTGATTCGTCGCGCACTTCTGCAATACCAGGTACCTTATTATTGACACGCACATCATCGATTTTCTTGACGAGATTGGCTTTGTTGACTTCGTAAGGAATCTCCGTGGCAACAATCTGCTTCTTGCCGCCTTTGAGGTTTTCGATTTCTGTCCGCGAACGGACGACAACTCGGCCTTTTCCAGTTTCATAGGCCTTGCGGATTTCATCAGCCCCTTGGATAATGGCTCCCGTCGGGAAATCAGGGCCCGGCAAGAATTCCATCAACTTGTCCAACTTAGCAGACGGATGGTCTATCATATAGACAACCGCATCGATGACTTCTGCCAAATTATGCGGTGGAATATCGGTCGCATAACCTGCTGAAATACCTGTCGCACCATTGACCAATAGATTTGGAAAGGCTGCTGGTAAAACAGTCGGTTCTTTCTCCGTATCATCAAAGTTCCAAGCCCAAGGCACGGTATTTTTGTCAATATCTTGGAGTAGGTAACCCGCAATTTCAGATAAGCGAGCCTCTGTATAACGCATGGCAGCCGCAGGGTCACCGTCCATTGAACCATTGTTCCCATGCATCTCAATCAGGGTTTCACGGTTTTTCCAGTCTTGCGACATCCGAACCATGGCATCATAAATCGAACTGTCACCATGCGGGTGGAAATTACCCATGACATTACCCACAGACTTGGCGGATTTACGGAAGCCTTTTTCAAAAGTATTGCCATCCTTATTCATCGAATAAAGGATGCGGCGCTGAACAGGTTTCAACCCGTCACGAATATCAGGCAGCGCCCGCTCCTGAATAATGTATTTGGAGTAGCGACCAAAGCGCTCTCCCATAATATCCTCGAGGGATATATTTTGAATATTAGACATAATTAAGATACAAAGGGACGTTTCACGTACGAAAGATTTCGTAGAAAAATAGGAAAACTAATAACCACGCTTGCGTCTAGGTAGGTTTATCTTTTTTCCTAGAAATTTAGTCCCGTGTTCAGTTAGGAAACTAGCTGAACATTCCTTTCTTTGTTTCTCTGGGTTCTTCTCCTAGCCGGAGTAGCTTTTTAAAATTATTATTTTTTACTAGTCTTGGCTCGCTTCGGTCACCGAAATCATTCTTTTTTACAATTCTTCTGTCTTATACAGATGATACCCCTCATAATGATAAGAAGCATCCACTCCTTTAAAGAAGGTTGCTTGACTCATATCATCCGTCAAGGAATTTAATAATAAATACTTGAGCTCTCCTGTTGAAATAGGACTGCGTTTCATGGCATTAAGATACTCGTCTTTATCAATCTGATTCCAGTCTACGATTTTCCCCAGTTTATCCCGCAACATATTGTCTAGCCAAATTCGCATCGCACGCCCATTTCCCTCACGAAAAGGATGAGCGACATTCATTTCTGCATATTTGTCAATAATCTCATCAAAATTTTCATGGGGAAGAGTGTCCAGATAGTGCAGAGACTGCTTCAAAAACATACGAGGAGCAAACTGAAAATGATCCTTAGCAATATTAACATCACGAATGTTGCCAGCAAACTCATAAATATCTGAGAAAAGTGCTTTATGAATAGCAGACAGGCCTGCAAACGTCCCAATTTCAAACTCAAACAGCTGACCACTCTCAAACAGTTCTTTCGCTCTCAACTTCGTCATGCGTTCTTCTTCACGCGCAAGCTCTGCTGAATTGGTCAAACCTAATTTATTTTCAAGTACCATATTCTTTCCTTATTTCCTATATTGGTAATGTGTCTTCCGCCACTCCATATAGTCTTTCAAGTCTGATTGGACTAATTTCCAGCAGATTCCTAAGACAACAGCATCATCTGAATACCCCAAGAGTGGAATAAAGTCTGGCAGACCATCAATTGGGGACAGGAAATAAATCAAAGCACTCACTACTGCTAATAAGGTGCCAACTGGTACTTCTTGGTATTCCTTTTTGAAATAATTTCGCAAGAGAGAAAGAAGGATAGGAAGCTCCTTTATTTCTCTCCCCAATAAAGGAACCTGCTTTAGCTTTTGCTCCAATTTCTGAAGAAATCGCTCTATCTTATCAGGTTCTCTGAGCAATTCCTGAGCTTGTGCATAGCCCTGCTCCAATTCAATGCGCGCACGCTTTTCCTTAAACCAAGGAAGATTGAGTTTTGTTTTCATATACTTTTACCATTTGAAAAAAAGAAGTCGTTATTGTGTCGCTTTCGAGATAATTGACTTCGAGGTATCTTGCTGCCAAGCACAAGTATTCTATTCCTTAAAACACAGTATTTTCTTCCAATGTAAACTTGACATTGTCTTCAATCCATTTACGGCGGGGCTCGACTTTGTCGCCCATGAGGACATTGACGCGGCGTTCTGCACGGGCAAGGTCTTCGATGGTCACACGGATGAGGGTACGGGTTTCGGGATTCATAGTCGTTTCCCAGAGTTGATCGGCGTTCATCTCACCGAGACCTTTGTACCGTTGAAGCATGGCCCCTTTGCCAAATTTCTTCCGTAGGTCTTCTAACTCACCATCAGTCCAGGCATATTCAACCACTTCCTTAACTCCCTTACCTTTGGACATCTTATAAAGTGGTGGGAGGGCGATATAGACATGCCCTGCTTCTACCAAGGGACGCATATAGCGGTAAAAGAAGGTCAACAGCAAGGTCTGAATATGAGCGCCATCTGTATCCGCATCGGTCATGATGATGATTTTGTCGTAATTGCTATCTTCTACATTGAAATCGGCCCCAACACCCGCACCAATCGTGTAAATCATGGTGTTGATTTCTTCGTTTTTGACAATGTCACTCATCTTGGCCTTGGCTGTATTCAAGACCTTACCACGCAGTGGCAAAATGGCTTGGAACTTCCGGTCACGTCCTTGCTTAGCAGAACCACCGGCGGAATCCCCTTCGACTAGATACAATTCATTTTTCTTCGGATTTTTAGACTGGGCAGGTGTTAATTTTCCTGACAACAAGCCTTTATCTTTTTTATTTTTCTTTCCATTCCGCGATTCGTCACGCGCCTTACGAGCAGCTTCACGGGCATCACGCGCCTTGATGGCTTTTCGAATGAGGTTAGAAGCTACTTCCCCATTTTCTAAGAGGAAGAAGGTCAATTTTTCAGACACAATCCCATCGACAATCGGACGTGCCAGTGGTGAACCCAATTTATCCTTCGTTTGTCCTTCAAATTGCAAGTGTTCTTCTGGCACAAGGATGGACAGGATAGCTGACACCCCTTCACGGTAATCAGAGCCTTCCAGATTTTTATCCTTCTCCTTGAGTAAGCCAGTCTTGCGAGCATAGTCATTCATGGCCTTGGTAATGGCTGATTTCAGGCCTGTCTCATGCGTTCCTCCATCCTTGGTCCGGACATTATTGACAAAGGATAGAATATTGTCTGAGAATCCATCATTATACTGAAGCGCTACCTCCACTTGGAAACCTTGGTCTTCTCCAGAAAAGAAAATAACAGGTGTCAAGGTTTCCTTGTCTTCATTCAGATACTCAACAAAATCTTGCACCCCATTTTCATAGTGGAATTCTTCATGCAATACCTCATCAGGTCGCAAATCTGTCAATGACATCGTCACATTTTTTAATAGAAAAGCAGATTCCTTCAGACGTTCAGAAATGGTGTTGAATTTGAAATCAGTCGTTGAAAAAATGGTCGCATCTGGCATAAAGGTAACCTTGGTCCCAGATTTCGACTTGGGTGCTGTCCCAATTTTCTTCAAGGTCGTAACAGGCTTGCCTCCATCTTCGAATCGTTGCTGGTAGACAGTTCCTTCACGTGTAATCTCTACCTCAAGCCAGCTAGACAGGGCATTAACCACCGAAGAACCAACCCCGTGCAGACCGCCTGACGTCTTATAACCACCCTGGCCGAATTTTCCTCCGGCATGGAGAATGGTGAAGATGACCTCAACCGTTGGAATCCCCATGGCATGTTTACCGACTGGCATTCCACGACCGTGGTCTGAAACGGTTAAACTACCATCTTTATTAATCGTAACATCAATACGGTCACCAAATCCTGACAAGGCCTCATCGACCGCATTATCGACAATTTCCCAGACAAGGTGGTGAAGACCCGTCCCATCTGTTGAGCCGATATACATCCCAGGACGTTTTCGAACTGCATCCAACCCTTCTAGCACTTGAATGGCATCATCATTGTAATTATTTACTGTAATTTCCTTTTTAGGCATACTAAACTCCTCTAGTTCATCCTAACTATCTTACCAAAAAATCCCTAATCGCGCTATCCTTAACCTTTTTTTTACCGTGCTCGTCCCCTCATATCATCCGCTGTATCAGAAAAAAATCTTGTTTGCCTCACCGAATTAAAACACTCTATGTTATAATAAAAGAATGTTAATGAATGTATTTTGTTTAATAATTGCCTACCTTTTAGGTTCCATTCCCTCTGGATTGTGGATTGGACAAATCTTCTTTCATAAAAACCTGCGCGACTATGGTTCAGGAAATACAGGTACAACCAATACTTTTCGAGTGTTAGGTCCAAAAGCTGGCGTGATTGTCTTTATCATTGACTTCTTAAAGGGAACAATCGCAGCACTTCTCCCCGTCCTGTTCCATTTAAACGGCCTGTCCCCTATTGTTTTCGGACTAGTTGCCGTGCTAGGTCACACTTTCCCTATCTTTGCTCAATTTAAAGGGGGGAAAGCTGTTGCAACTTCTGCAGGTATGTTGATGGGGTTTGCTCCATTATTCTGTCTTTATTTGGTTGTCGTCTTTGTTGCTACTCTTTATCTGTCCTCAATGGTCTCTTTATCAAGTATTGTTGCTTCTGGATTTGCGATTTTGGGTGCCATTATCTTCCCAGTTTTTCACTTTATTTTGCCAAGCTATGATTGGATTTTTACTCTGATTGTCCTATTTCTTGGAACATTTGTTATCATCCGTCATCAAGACAATGTAGCGCGCATTCGACAAAAATCTGAAAATCTTGTCCCTTGGGGATTAAACCTCACTCATCAGAATCCAAAAAAATAGTTAGTAGAGGTCTACTAGCTATTTTTTCATATACTCATAACCCAATTTTTAATCGTTTCTGCCATCTGACATCCTCACTCATCAAATCTGGTTAGGTGATATTGCTCAATCAAGGCATTGAGTTTGCTTGCATAGTGGGTGTCAGTTGCGTAACGTCCTTGGAGATAGGCAGTCGCATCTTGGTAGGATTTAGTACGACTTTTCCATGCACCCGCATAATAGTCAGAATCCCATGAAACACCATTTTTAAGCAGACTAGCATTATCTTCTAAGGAACGATGGTAAGTCGGATATTTACGAAAATCTGCCATAACCGTATAGAGCTTGCCTGTCCCATCATCTTCCTTCGTTTCAATCTGATAGGACTCTCCGTGGTACTCTCCCTTCACGCCAAAAAGGTTGTTAGCTTCTTTGGTCAATTGACTTTTTCCCCAATCACTTTCTAAAATGGCTTGTGCGACCATGACAGATGCATATAAGTCATTCTCCCCAGCAATTCTACGAGCAGAGTTTCCAACAATCTCAATAAATTCCGTATGGTTGGCTTTTTCAAAAGCCTCTTGCTCAACATGAAGGGTCCATGCTTGATACAATCGGATGCCTCCAAACAGAAGCAAAACAAGTGCTCCAAAAAGAATGAGTCGATTCCGTATGGATTTTTTTAGTTTTTTTCGCTTCTTTTTTGTTCCTTTTTTGGAAATAGAGGCTTTTTTCTTTGTTACTTTTTTTCCCATATCCTAGTCCTGATAGACAATCTCACCTTTGCAGATGGTGTACTTCACTTGACCTTTCAGCTTGTCACCAATAAACGGTGAATTGCTTGCTTTTGAAGCAAAATGGTCAGATACCTCACGGTCTGCCTCCATATCAAAAATGACTAAATCTGCAGGACCATTTTCCACCAGATAGCCCGCATCCAAACCATACAATTCAGCAGGTTTGTAGGTCATCTTTTCTAAGAATTGAGGGAGGGTCAAATGACCAGCATGAACCAGATAGGTCAAACCGAGAGAAAGAGAGGTTTCAAGTCCTGTCATCCCAGACGGTGCCTTGGTCACATCTGCTACATTTTTCTCGTCAGCATGGTGAGGAGCATGGTCTGTCGCAATCACAGAGATAACACCTGATTTCAGCCCTTCGATGACTGCCAAACGGTCACTTTCTAGACGCAAAGGCGGATTCATCTTGGCATTGGCACCTTTGGTCAGCAAGAGGTCTTCTGTCCGTGAAAAATGTTGCGGTGCGGCTTCAGCAGTTACATTAGCACCTAGCGACTGGGCGAATTCGACCACCTTGACAGACTCGGCTTTTGACAAGTGCTGAATATGGACCTTGGCCCCTGTTTCATAGGCAATCATCACATCACGCGCTACCATGCTATATTCAGCGACACCTGTAGCGCCACAGATATGGAAATGTTTTTTAGCAATATTTTCATTGAGGCCCAACACGCCGTTCAAGTTTGGATCTTCTTCGTGCAAGCTCAAGAGGACATCATGTTTTTTCGCTAATTTCATAGCATCACGAAGAACGCCCGCATTGGTCAATGGAATCCCGTCATCTGAAAAAGCGACAGCGCCATTTGCCAATAATCCATCGAAATCCGTAATAGTCTCCCCATCAAAGTCCTTAGTGATAGTCGCAACTGTATGGATATTGATATTCTCTTTAGCGGCTGAGCCCAGGACTTCTTTTAAGGTTTCCACGGTCGAAATGGTTGGATTGGTGTTAGCCATCATGACAACGGAGGTCACACCACCAGCCGCAGCAGCAAGAGCGCCCGTATGGATATCTTCCTTGTGAGTTTGACCAGGCTCACGGAAATGCACATGGACATCGACTAAGCCAGGAGCCACCACCAGACCAGTCGCATCAATGACTTGTACTTCTTTTTCTTCGATATTTTCAGCAATTTTGATAATCTTTCCATCAGACACCAAAATGTCTAAAACCTTATCTGTGTTTGATTTTGGGTCAACAACACGACCATTTTTGATTAAAAGCATGGCTTCTCCTTCTTTTATTGAAATTCAATATGAAATACAGTTTTTACTTGCTTATCTTTTGAAATTTCGATGAGTTGAACGCCTGTAATGCATCCTTCTAAGTTTGACAATCGCCCCTGACAAAAAGCGAATGCCTCCTGTAATTGATCAGCTGATAAATAATTCGCGAGCGTTACATGGGGAATCCAATGTTCTGGACTATATAGATTCTGAGCAGACCATTGATGAAAGGTTTGATAGTGCGCTTGATGCAAGACAAATAATGATTGCGTGACAACAGGACTAAGAAAAAGCGTAGCCGACTGTAAAAAGGAGCCAAGTGATGAAAATTGAACAGTCAAACTTGGCACTTGACGATAGAAAAGATTGAACTGTTTCTCAAACACTTCTACATTCGCAATCTCTTCATAAGAAGCCAGCGTCAGATGAGGTTTTCGATTTTGGACTTGGCTAGCATAATCAGAAATCCCCTGCTCCTCTAGTTCTTGCCATATTTTCTTAATTCTATCTTCTATTTGTTCATCAAATGTTAAAATAACCGCGTACATTCTGTATTCCCCACTCGTTTCTCAGACTCTATCACTCCTCATAAAAAGTCACACTCTTTTATCTCACTTTTCCCATTAGTTCATCTATTTCACGAACACCATATTCATCGCCTAGTTCCACGAAAATATCTCTTGCTTTTTGGAGATAAGATATGTCAGTTAATATCTCTCCTAAACCACGATAGGCACAGGCATGGGCAACCTTATCCTCTGTTTGCAGAGCCAATTTCAAACTGAACTGCATCTCTTTTTCTGCTACTGCTTTATTTCCCAATAGAAAATTAAGATAAGCATATTCGTAAGTAGCGACCGCTTTATCTAGCGTAACATCATTTCCAGCCAAAGCCAACTGTTCGATGATTTCTTTTTCTTGGATGATGTAGTCCAATGCCTGTTGATACTGTTTAGCCTCACGTTCAATATAGGCAAGTTGGTGTAAGGCGATATGTTTTAATTCCAAATTATCAAGTTCTTCTGATAGTCTGATATTTTCATTGCCAAATTCTCTGGCTTCTTGAAATACGCACTTTTTTATAGAGAGATAGATATGGTTGTTATTCAGCCAGAATAAACTATTTTTATCATCTGATTCTAACAATTCATAACTCTCTTTTAGTATTTCATCAGCCTCTTCCAGTCGTCCCTCTTCTAAGGTTGTGAAAAATAAAACGGTTCTGTCGAGTTCTGTCATATAACTGTCCTCTATCCTGTCTTGATACCGAGTATTCACTCTCCATAAAAGGTCACACTCTCGTCCACTAGTTTATCTCCCTTATAGGTGAAACTGGCCGAAAAGAAAGGTTTATTTTCAAGAAGCCAGCCGACAAAGGTATGATCTCCCTCCCAAGTGGGTTTGTCCCAGACTTGATCGTAAGGCACCCATTCCAACGTTCCTTCGTCACAATCTTTAAGCTCTCCTGAAAACTCCGTCACCTTAAAAACATAGGTATACCAGTCATGACCAGGAGTAAATTCTGGAAAGGTGATGACACCAGCAAAGTGCATTTTTTCAACCGTTAAGCCCGTTTCTTCAAGGATTTCACGCCTAGCGCAGGCTTCTGGCGTTTCTCCTTTTTCGAGTTTGCCTCCAACCCCAATCCATTTTCCAGCATGAACATCATTGGGCTTTTTATTGCGGTGCAGGAGTAGAAATTCCTTGCCATTATCGATATAACAAATGGTTGCTAACATAACCATATCTTACCTCAACCAATCTATTGTTGCTCTGCCATTTTCCACCAAAAAATCATTGGTTTTTGAAAACGGACGGCTACCGAAGAAACCGCGATAAGCAGAGAGGGGACTAGGGTGCGCTGATTCAATAATCAAGTGCTTAGGGTTGGTAATCAAGGCTTTCTTCTTGCGTGCATAAGAACCCCAGAGAACAAAGACGACCGATTGCTCCTGCTCATTTACTACCTTGATAATAGCATCTGTAAAGGGTTCCCAGATAAGTCCAGCGTGTCCATTGGCATTGCCCGCTGGAACAGTCAAGCAGGCGTTGAGAAGCAATACTCCCTGCTCAGCCCACGGCGTCAAGTCGTGTGAAACTTTCACGCCGATGTCATCAGACAATTCTTTCAAGATATTTTGGAGAGAGGGCGGTGCTGGTAAATCATTTGGCACTGAAAAGGACAAACCTTGTGCTTGCTTGGGTCCATGATAAGGGTCCTGCCCTAAAATCACCACCTTGACATCTTCTAAGGCTGTTGTCTGAATCGCAGCAAAAACTTTTTCCTTGGGCGGATAAACCATGCCTTGTGCATACACTTGGTTAAGAAAGGCATTGATTTGAGCATAGTAATGTTCTGGTAGTTCTTTTTTGATTGCTTCGTGCCAAGCTGAATGTTTCATTTTCTTTCTACCTCCTCTACATGGAATAACTAGTCTACAAACGAAGATAAAGCCACACTCTTTTACTTAAAACTTCCATCCTATCAGTTTATCTTCTGCTACAGGAGAATCCTAAAATGCTAGCAGGAGATATTTTGGCTGTGATTGGCCATATATCGTTATCAGATATCGTTACATTTTTCTATATTATAGCATAAAAAGGCGGGTTCCCCGCCTTTTAGCCTATTCTTGCCAGTTTTCTTGGTCTTCCTTGAATTTTTTCAACAATGTCAATCCATCAGCATTGATATAGCCTTGCACTTTTGCTACCTTAATTAGTTCACTGTAATTGGATAAGGTTACCAATTTCACGCCTGCTTTTTCAAAGTTTTCAGTAGCTTTTGGCAGTTCATAGGTAAAGATAGCAACAACTCCCAAGACGTCGACACCTGCATCCTGCGCAGCCTTGACCGCATCCAGCACAGAGCCACCTGTCGAAATCAAGTCTTCGATGATGACCATTTTTTGTCGCTTCACCACGCGCCCTTCAATCTGATTACCAGCCCCGTGTTTTTTAGGTTTGCTGCGGATGTAAGAAAATGGTAGATTCATCTTATCTGCAATGATTGCACCATGTGGAATCCCTGCGGTAGCAGTTCCTGCAATCACTTCAACCTCTGGAAAATGTTCTTTGATTTTCTCAACAAAACCATTTTCAATCAGTGTCCGTGTTTCTGGATAAGACAGTGTAATACGGTTGTCTGTATAAATGGGCGATTTGATCCCTGAAGCCCATGTGAATGGTTCCTCAGGTTTTAAATAAACAGCTTTAATGTCTAATAAATCTGATGCAATTTGTGTCGCTAATGTCATAAAATTTCCTCCTCCAGCATCTCAATGCTTGATGTAAAATATTGTTCAATAAAATATGTCTGTGCCTGAATAGCTTCAAGCGTTAGATTTTCTCCTGGAGAGGTTAGTATCCATTTGTCTTCCACATCATCTTTACGATGAATGATGGCCACCAATTCTCCGAAAAAAGTCGTCAAAGGCTGTGAAACATGCTGAGAGATAATGTAAACATCTTGCTCCTCACCATCTCCTGCTAACAATTCAGGGATGTAACCATAGTTAACAGGATAGGTATTCCCAAAATGATCTCGAAACCCCATAGGTCTATCAATGATGACCTGATAACTCTTCCTAACCATTCCACTCTTCCTTAATTGCTTGGTAAGCCGTCACAGGATTTTCTGCCTGTGTAATTGGACGTCCTACCACGATGTAGTCACTGCCAATTTTCCTAGCCTGACTAGGTGTCATGACCCGTTTTTGGTCACCAACAGCAGAGCCTGCAGGACGAATGCCCGGTGTCAAACAGACGAAACCACTCGATGTAGCAGATTTAATAGCTTCAACCTCATGAGCTGAGCAGACGACACCATCAAGACCTGCTTCCGCTGATTTGCGAGCGTAGTTAAGGACAGACTCTGCGAGGCTGGTTTGAATATTTTGGTCAGACTGCATTTGTTCTTCGGAAGTTGAAGTTAGTTGCGTCACCGCAATCAATTTGGCACCTTCTCCCAAACCTTTTCGTGCAGCCTTCATCATCTCAACCCCACCTGCTGCATGTACATTGGTCATGTCAACCCCTAAATTGGCCAGCGCAGCCATTGCCGACTGGACTGTATTGGGAATATCGTGCAATTTTAAATCCAAAAATACACTGTGCCCTAAAGATTTCACATAACGTACAATCTCTGGACCAACCGCATAATACAATTCCATGCCAATCTTAACATAGAGCTTTTCTTCCCGAGGAAAAAGAGCTAAAAATTCTTTAACCGCTTCAAAATTAGGAAAATCAAGGGCAATAATCGGGCGAGCTTCGCGCATATTCTTCCTTTCTGATACATAAGGGAATCATGTACTGTCTTTTCTCTATGCTATCCAACACTGTTTTTGACGCTACAAACTTGTAGCTGCTACATCTACTCTCACACTGTTCTAACAGTACAAAGAAAAGCCTCACCAAAGAGGGTGAGGCTACACAAAATATGGGTACACTGCACCCTTTTTCCGTGGACCTTTGATGCCTCTCTGGACATGATTAAAGGTTATTTGATTATCTTCATTCTACATGGCTTTCCAACGATTGTCAAGGAAAAACCAGATTTCTTAACATTCTACAATGCGAATGGGATGATTGACAAAATCCATGATTTTTTCAAAATCTGTATAAGCAATATTTAAGGTCGTCGAGTTAATAAATGGATGGAAACCTACTGTCAAGGTTTGGTCTACTTCCGCATCCACCACTACTTGAATCCGATTATCTGTGTCAAAAAGGAGACCAAAGGGCGTCACCGTCCCAGCTGGAACATGCAGCAGCTCCTCCAGTTGTTCATCACTGGCAAAAGAAAGACGTTTTTCCCCTAATCGCTCTGCTAAATCGGCAATGTTGGCCTGCTTTTCATCATGTAAAATGACCATATAAAATTGACGACTTTTCTTGTTTTTCAAGACTAGATTTTTTACTTGTTGACCTGGTAAAGTAAACTCTAAATCCTGAACTGAAGTAATCGGACGATGATCCAACCGTTCATATGAGATCTCTAATTTTTCTAGTAAATCATAGGCTTCTTTTTCAGTCGCAAATACCATTTAAACTACCTTCTTTCTATCCTTTCAGATTGATTCTGACTTCTTTTCGCAAGTCTTCCAAGCTTGCAATCCCATATCGATCCATCACTTTTGGCAAGTCTTCAATTATATTCGGACAAGCGAACGGATCCGTAAAATTAGCTGTTCCTACACCAATAGCAGACGCACCCGCAATCATCATTTCAATGGCTGCTTCGGCCGAATTCACACCACCCATCCCAATAATCGGCAAATCAGAAGCTAGGGCAACCTGACGAATGAGTTTCAAAGCAACTGGAAATACTGCTGGCCCTGACATGCCTCCTTGGCCATTCGCGATAATCGGCTGACGCGTTTTCAAATCATATCGAGTTCCAACCAAGGTGTTGATCATGGTAAAGCCTGTCGCTCCTGCTTCTTCCACAGCTTTAGCAACTGTCGTAATATCCGCAACACTTGGTGTTAGCTTGACATAGACAGGCACAGCGGAGTTCTCTACACTGGCCCTCACCGCTGCATAAGCCAATTCAGGCACCTGACCAATGAGCAGTCCCGCATTGCCATGATCCACATTGGGGCAGGAGATGTTCAGCTCAATGGCTTTTACATTTGGTGCCTGAGAAATCTTTTCAGAAACATAGGCATATTCGTCGTTTGAAAAGCCAGCGACATTGGCGATGATGGGGAGGTCCGGAAAATGCTCTGCCAACCAAGGGAGTTTTTCAGAAAGAACAGCATCCACTCCTGGATTTTGCAGACCAATGGCATTGAGCATCCCCGAAGGCGTCTCTGCTACTCGTGGTGTCGGATTCCCAAAACGAGGTTCTTTTGTCGTCGCCTTTATCATGATAGAACCTAGCACATCAAGATCATAATACTCAGCATATTCCTGTCCAAAACCAAAGCAACCCGAAGCAGGAATAATAGGATTTTTCAGTTCTAATCCAGGAAGTGAGATATGTAATCGATTATCATTCATCCTTGTCACCAACTTCTACAAGACAACCTTGCCTGCCTCAAAGACAGGACCGTCTTCACACACACGCTTGTTTGCTGCGCCATCTTGATCACGCAAGCGCACCACACAGGCATAACAAGCTCCCATCCCGCAAGCCATTCGTGATTCCATCGAAAGATAGGCATGCGGATGATTCTCAAATTTGGCATCCACGTACTTGAGCATGCCTGGTGCTCCACAGGAATAGACTGCATCAGGTGTCCAGGCGAATTGATCCACGACTGTAGACACATAACCATGAATCCCATACGAGCCATCGTCCGTCGTCACATAGACCTCACCGTATTGACACAATTCTTCTTCCAAAATCACTGCATCTTTATGGGCAAATCCGATAACAGATACGACTCGCACGCCCTTCTGAGCCAACTGCTTAGCTGTTTCAACTAGAGGTGGAACACCAATACCGCCGCCAATCAAGAGAGCAATCTGTCCTTCTGATACAACCGACAGATCAAATCCATTACCTTGTGGCCCCATCGTATCTACGACGTCACCCTCCTGTAAATGGGATAAGAGAGCCGTTCCTTCTCCTTCCACACGATAAATGATCGTCGCTTCCCCTTTTTCCTTATCAATCTGAGAAATCGAAATCGGACGACGCAATAACTTACTCGGATCTGGAACCCGCAAATGTAAGAATTGCCCAGCCTTCATCTCCTGAACCATCCTCCCTGATAATACCATCTCAAAAATCCGAGGTACCATCTCACGCTGGCTGACAATTGTCAACTCCTCTTTCAATACAGAGGAGTTCTTACACCCACTCACACCCATTTTCTCTCTCCTCACTTTCTACAAACCGAAGGACACAAACGATAGAAAAAAACCTCGCCCCAAGGCAAGGTTACACAAAAACAGGCAGAGCTTGCAATACTACTACTCAACCATTTTTCACGACAACCTTGCCAGCCTCACAGGACTACATTAAAGGTCTAATTTTCACTCATTATAACTTGAAAAAAGAAGGTTGTCAAGGGGAGGCTATTTTCTGGAAGTACCAGTTCGTTTATCCGTTTTATTTGTCAAAATCCCTAAAAAGAGTAAAATACTTAACACAATACAAACCGTCTGTTCAATTTGATTCAGTGGCTCACTTAAGTTCATATGAAAATTAACTGAAGTAATATGTCCACCAACATCAAAACCAATGAGACTAGGCCGATCCAAAACATATGCCGATGCATTCGCTTTTTAATATTATCCATAAACATTTTCTCCTTTTCAATTTTTATAGAATTATCATGCTAAAAAGTTGAAAAAATGAGAATATATTACTGTTTTTTTAATAAAATAATTCGGATATCACGAACGTAATATCTGAAAATCTAAAAATTTTGATTGACTAAAATCGAACTACGATTTATGGTTTGGCTCTAGTAATGAAGTATTAACAAAATTTTTATCTTTTATTAAAAGAAACATTTTACACATTAATGCGACTGCTTTCTCACCTGTAAAATTTTATTTAGTTCTTGGATAAATATTCTACGTTTTAATAATAAAATCAGCAATAAAACAAGTATCAGACCAAATCGCCACAACGGATAATTGTACGTCAACAATACCATATTACCAATTATTAAAAATGTCAAAGAAATAATAATGACCTTCTCTTTCTCATATGGTCGAACTCCACCACAGTACAAATCACATACTCTATTCATAAAGATATAATGACCTAATCCATATATAATGTAGCAGAATAATGTTGTATAGCCTGCTGCAATATAGCCAAATTGAGGGATAAAAATATAATTTAATGCTATATTTACAATTGCTCCGATAACACTCGCAAACATAATAAATCTTGTTTTTTCATAATAGAACGCAAATTTAGCAAATAAATCATAGATGAACATAAAATAAACACTCATCGTAACTGGTGGAATAATCCATATTGCTTCATAATAAGATGGTGGTGCAAAAAATCGGACGGCCTCTGGCGCAAAAAAGATTAATAGAATATTCACAAATGCAATGAGAATCATCGTAAAATAAGCAATTGATTTAATCTCTCCAAATTGCTTTGCTCTAATTTTCTGATAAATCCATGGACTAAGAGTTTGCATCAACGCTGTATTAAATAATGTCATCAAAACAGCGATTGAATAGGCTAGACTGTATATACCTGCTTTATCAGTAGAAATCATATTTTTTATCATGATTCTATCCGCACTATTTAAAACTGTTTGGGATAGATAATGAGGAATCAATGGCAAATTAAACACCAATGCATACTTCCAAAACATGAAATTAACTTTTCGCTTAGATTTTCCTAGTAAAACAAAAAACAATGGAGTAAAAAATACGATTTCTACTAATAATATTGCCACTATCCTTGCTGTCACTTTATCTGTAAAAACAGAAACAAAAATAACTCCAATCACTGGTTTTAATAAAGATACTAATAGTGTAATAAGAACTAGCACTTTGTATTTATATTCTACCCTCTGTCTAGCAGCCCAAAAATTAAACATACTCGTTGTCCATATCATGATTAATAACGACAACATTTGTATAGAATCAAGAGATAGCAATCGCCCGAAAAAATCTTGAAATCCGCCCCAAGAAACCAAAGAGAATGCAGCGATAGTTGTTGAAAGAAGGACTAAAGAAGAAGTATACTCTTCTTTTTCAGAATCAAATTTAACTAACCCCTGTAAATAAACCCCTGAAGTCAGATTTAAAGATACAAAAATGCTAATAATGCTCAGCCATGAATCAAAAACACTATATTGTCCATATTCAGACGCAGACATCAAACGAGTAAATATAGGTGTCGCAATGACAGAAATCCCCTTTTGAACAAAAACCGAAAATAAAAACCATATTGATGCTTTAAAAGGAGTTGACAACTCCTTGTAATTATTTAATAATTTTTTCATATTTTATATTAATTCTTTGAATCGTTCAAAAATTCTTTAATACTTGAAGAAGAAATTCCGTCTGTTCTCTTCAAGCGAACAACCTTCTTTCCGTGTTCTATACACCACTTCTCTATCTTGCAAAAACGTTCAGCAACATGATCTTCACCCAGTGCTAAAATATCAAAATCTATGATTGATAAAAAATCAATTGAAACAGTTTGATAAATTAAAACTTCATCAACACATTTGATAGCTTCTAACATCTCTACTCTTTCACTTGTATTGTATAAAATCTTAGCCTCAGGCTTATATTTTAAAATGAAATCACTATCTTGTACAGCAACAATCAGATAATCTCCATGTAAATGGCACTGTTTAAATAAACGTAAATGACCTAAATGTAGAAAATCATATACTCCAAATGTTAATATTTTATTCATTTATAAATTCTTCTTTCAACTTATCTAATACTAGTAATAATGGATCGTATACTTTCTCACAACTAATCTTATCAAAATATCTTTCATACAAAATAGGTAATTCTGTACACCCTAAAATACAGATAGAATTTGCATTGATTAATGAAAGAAACTTACTTTCTATATCTTCACTATAAGAATGTTGTTTCACTGCCTCAATACAATCTCTTAATATTTTATATTGCTCTTCTTCGGGAACGAGACAACGTATGCCACTTTCTTCAAGAATCGTTTGATATACCCCCGATTCAATCGTACCTTCGGAACCTAGCAAATAGACTTCATCAATACTATCTTCTAAAATTTTTTGGGAACAGTTTTCGATAATATTTATAATCATCCCCTTCGCTTGAGGAAATTTTTCTTCAATTTTTGGAATAAAAATATGAGACGTATTGCAAGCTAAAATAATTTTATCAGCACCCGCATTCACTAAACTTTTAATTGAATCTACCATTTCGTCAACAAGTTGATCAGTATTTTCATCATATAAAAAAGCTCTCACTCTACTAGGCATAGTACACCGATTATCAATTATTATTCTAGGTCTTTCCCATTCCTTTTCCGCCTTAAACACACTGGCATACTGTTGGAAAAAATGGATTGTAGCAAAAGTCCCCATTCCTCCAAGAACACCAATTGTCATCTTTTTTTTCATAAATTCCTCTCCATTCAATTAATCTTGGCAACCGTTCGCAAACCAATTTACCATCTTTTCATAATCATCAGGAGTATCTATTTCACGCGACCGTACTCTTATTAAAGGTAGCGGAAGATGTTCTTTCATCATCTCGATTACACTATCCTTATATTGATGAAGTTTAAAAGTTTCAATTTTTACCAGTCCAATCCACTCTGTCTCAGTTTTATTTTTTGAAAATTCTACAATTCTTGTTGCATCAGAACTTGTCGACATATAAATAGTTTCTTCTGAAGTTGGGTCACTACCTGCAATACATTCATATGGTGCTTCTAAAAATCCTTGGAAATCATTTGGATTAATTAATAAATCACCATCAATAGAAACCACATATTTTCTAGCTCCTAGAATTGCTTTAGATAGACTAGCAGCAACACCTGTTGTTTTATAATCATAATTAAATGCAAAAGTGATATCTTTTCTAAATTCTTTTACAACATTGATTACTTTTTCAGCCTGAAAGCCTACTACTATCCGAATATCATCATAATCTGATAACATCTCTAAAAGATGGATAATAAGAGGCTTTCCACAGATATTCACTAACGTTTTTGGAGTACCAATGCCTAAACGTGTTCCCATACCTGCACAACATATTACAATGGTTGTATCGTTCTTATTCATCATTAAACCTCATTTACTACAACAAACTTTCTAAAAAATTTGCACAAGCTATATCATCGTAAAATGCATAATCAATATTTCTAAGTAACGATGGAGCAATTTCTCTAACTCCACCAAAACCAATCGCAATATCTGCCAACCTTGCCATTCCGGAATCATTATCACCATCACCAATTACAACGAGTGGATGTACAAATTGCCGAGCGATTAATTCTTTATCAGCAACGCTAACGACATGATCAATTTTGTTTTCCTTGACATTTGCTTTTGAACAATATAAATGCTCCTTCATAGATAATTTTTCCATTAGTGTGTCAATCCATACATCCAAATTACCAGTAACAATATAACATCTGTCCTTATTACTCATAATAAAATTGGCAATTGCATGATTCAACGGAATATCTTTCACAATATCTCGAACATCATTGACATCAATATCTTTAAGAATATCCACTCTTTGCAAAAAGCTTGTCTTAAAAGGTAGCTCTCCTTGCATTGTAGCCTCTGTCAATCTTCTCATCTCACTCAACTTACCAATCTTTTCTGAAACTGTTGGTAAAATTTCTTTTTTTGTAACAGTCGAATCTAAATCAAATAAAAATATATATTCGCTCATTTAATAATCCTTAAAATACCTATCAAGCTTGATAAAAATCTCTTAAATCAGTTAATGTCTGGATGCCATAATTTCGAGGGATATTGCATTCATAGCTGTCCACTCCCGTAAACTCCCCGTCCATATAATATTCTTTTCCTGCTAACTGAGAATACCAAGTAAGAACTTCATCTGTTTTTGGAATACTAATCTGACATATATCAGCTAAACCTTTTACAAGTGCCAATCTATATGGAAAACTTTCTGTAAAATATCTCGAATTTAAATCAACCACATACTTTCCTTTCGTTGTTTCAATAAGAGGTCCCTTTATACTAGAAAGGGAAGAAATCGAACATAGTTTGTGTGTCAATAATTCTGGTGTTTCGCTCTCATAATGAATAGAATAGGGAACAAGTTCGCTAGTAGGAATTCCTTTTTGTTCTAAACTACTTGCCACTTTGTGTAACTCTGAATCAAGTTCTAAACAAATTTCAGAGGCAGAGTCTCTCCATTCTCCATAAAAATATGGATTTACATCTAGCAAGTCTCCCTCTTTGTAATCCTTGTATAAATCGTATAACCTAGAAGTATGCAAAGTAGGAGTCAGTGATATGGATATAAATTGGCTCATCGCATCACACGGAACCTCGAATAATTCCGAAATAACTCCTGCTAATGAAATAGCCTCAGCACTAGGAATGGTAGCTATACGATAATGTTGTTTTTTTGAAGCGCAAACACTTTTTCCATAATCTCTTACTCTAGAAATATAAGGAACTCGCTCAAAACCAAAAATAGGAACTTTTCGATCCACCAATTCTTTCGAAAGATACTCAATTCCCCCTGCACCTGGAACGAACCCTACCTTTACATCCTTTTGTAAAAAAGGAATAAGTTTCTCTACGGTTTCTTTAATTAAAAAAGTCGGTAAGCAAATAAAGATAAGTTCAGCATCAAATACAACTTCCTTGTAATCATTCGATACAAGAGCAACATTTCCAAAATGTATTACCTTAGTTACTTCATCAATATATTGCAAACTCTTTCCAAAACTTTCTGGCCTTGAACTATATATTTTGACTTCGTGATTTCTTCCTAAATCAGCGGCGATTGCTGTTCCCAAATTACCAGCACCGATAATAGCTATATTCATTTTATAATCTCCAATATTAATTAGGGCTCTAAAATTTTACAAAAACCTTTTTTCCCTGACAAGACACGACAAGCTGGACCAGAACCTGCAACCCAGTTAGGATTAGGTACCCTCCAAGTTGAAGTATACAATCCAGCCAAGTACTCTTCGTATTCGTTAGGGACATGGAATTGCTTTCCATCAATCAACATCACTTGAGAACCACTTAATTTTACAGTATTAAAGGTTCTCACACTTTGCTCATTCTCAGAAGCATATTCTTCTCCCATAATTTTATAATATGAATAGAAATAAGTTTCATCTTCAGTTTCAAAATGCCTAAAGAAATCAACATAAGTATTATTTCGACGATAAGTCTGTTCTGTTAGTAACTCATTTTCAAAGTAAAACTCTTTATACTTTGAAAAGCCTAAATTACGAAGGCTAGATTCTAATGTTTCCCAGCCGAATTGTTCATCAATATAGATACCGTAATCAATATCATGATCCCATTTAATCATTTCTCCATCTCGAACTATACCCAATAGTGAACCATTCCCCAAAAAGAATGTGGCTCCTTTGCTGGATAATGCTTCCTCTATCTCCTGAATAGTTTCGATGCCGGTATGTTGTATCTCATTTCGTCTATCTGTCAAGAAATAATTCGTAATATGCTTCCCTATATATTTTTTATAGAGCGGAAATAATAATTTGTTTTTTTGAAATTTTTTCCAATATTTCGTGTCTGTAAAATTCACTTTCATTCCTCCACATCAAAGGTACGCTTTAATAAACGCTCCCAAAATCTTCTTACCTGTATTCTTTCAAAAAATTTTAGCCTTAAATAGTCAATCAATAGACTCATACTAAACACAAGAATAGAAATTCCTAATAAACTAATGATAAAATACACAAATGGATACTCTACTAGATATGTCAATTTATTCTTTAAAAAAAGTTCATAAGCCATCGGTTGAAAATGCAATAAGTACACCCCTAAAGTTAAAGAACTAATCACTGCTAATACCTTTTTCGTCGTATTTGATGGAATTTGGATACGACTAAATAAGATAAAAACAGATATTGCGCTCAATAAAATTGTAGGAGAACTATACATTAGCCAATAATCAGCCTTAAAAACTTGCTTCATTAGCACTGTTACAAAAATTGAACTGAAATAGATGACACAAAGAATAACATTTTTAATCTTATGTAAATCTATTTTATACAATAATGCTCCAATCAAATATAAATTTATCAACCAAATTGTGCTTAGCCCCTGATTTACTCCTAAAAACTTATTACTATCTGATAATATTGTTGGAAAGAATGAAAAAAGAAAAAAAGAAACTAAACAGACTCTCATCAACTGAGTTGCTGTCATTTTTTTTAAAATTGGATTCATAAGAGGGATAAAAATTAACATTCCAAAATAAGCCGTCATATACCAATATGTGCCACTAGATATAGGAAATAACGTTTTTTTCCATATTTCTGTCGTAATATCAGTATAGCCTATCAAAAATAACAATAACGTCCCACCTAAGCTATAAAAAATCACTTGAGACCATAACAAGAAAATTTTTAAATAATTTGATTGCTTCTGTACTCCTAAATATCCACTGATTAAACCATAGCAATTAACATGACAATAAAACGCAACAACAATTGCCGAAACAACATAATATTTGCTCCCCCCAATATGTTGGAGGGTAGAAATAATTCCACCTTCTCCAAGTAAATGAATAAACAGTATCATAAACATTGCGATTATTTTTAATATATCTATTCCAGAATTTCTTTTTTTCATTCTTACTCCTCATTACCTAAAGTTTAACCTTCTCAACATAGCTTTAAAGGGTAAACTTGGAAAATAAATAAAGGAAATCAATAAACTAGATATAGCTTTTAAGAAAGAATACTCTTGAATAGCCGATAAAGATTGAGATAAATACTGGGAGGCAATTAAAAAATTCTTTTGTCTTCTAGGTGTTATTTTCTTTTTGTTGAGAAATCTTTGCAATTCGTCCATTGAATATTGATCTTTACCATTCTGTTGACGCCTTTTTTCAGATAATGAAACAATATATTCGCTAATATAATATTGCTCCAATGCTCTACCAATTGAAGCACTAGTACTTCTTAATCGATATTTCAACAATACTTTTCTAATATGACCTATTTTATAGCCACTTTCAAGCATCCTTAACCACAAATCATAATCTTCAGAATTTGGAAAATTACGATACCCTTTCAAGGCAATTAGAACACTTCTTTTCACTAATACTGTAGGATGATTAACAATATTACTCCCAGAATACAAACTCTTCTGAATATCTCTGTCTGATATCTTTTCTTCAAAAAAAACAGCACCATCTTCACTCATATTTATTTTATCAGAAAAGACCAAATCATATTCATTTTCTTCCAAGTGTTTCAACTCTTCTTCGATTCGACTAGATAACGATATGTCATCCGCATCCATTCTTGCTATATATTCCCCTTTTGCAAGTTCAATCGCCTTATTCATAGAAGAAGCCAAGCCAATATTTACTGTATTTTTCTCAATCCTTACATTAGAATATTGAGACGATAATGTTGTCAAGTACTCCAAAATGGAGCTATCGATTTCGGGATTATCTACAATAATAATCAACTCAAGATTGGTATATGTTTGATTTAAGATTGAATCAATTGACTGTTGAATCCATAATAATTTTTCATTATAAATGGACATGATTACTGTGATCAATTTTACGCTCCTTCACCGCTAACATTACAATTGGTAAAATAATTGAAATGATGTAAAATAAAGTTTCACCCTTCATTTCAAACATCACAATCACTAATACCATCAAAATGCTGAGTAAAAATCTATCTAAATTAAATTTCTTAAAAAAGATTCTAACAAATTTAAAACCAACTGAAACTGCAAATAGTACTTCTAAAAAATAATTTATAATTCCATAGAACAAGAGATGTCGCATAAAACCAATATCAGTACTCATATAATAATGTCCTAAATCAGTGTATTTAAAGTCTCCAAAAAGTAAAGTAGAGATTTCAGGTATCCAGTACATCTCCTTTAACCTTGAAACAGATCCAACATTATCTACAAAACGCCCCTTTTGATAAAAATTAATGAAAGCAGAAAACATCCAATTATACCATTCATTCAAAAAAGAGATATGTGACTTTACGAATACAAGTAATATTATCCCAGATGCACCTAAAAGCATTACTTTTATAAGATAGCCAAATTTTAAATTAACTGCTAATATAAAAACTAATACGACCAAAGAAATAGCAGACACTACAAGTCCTGTTCGGCCATAAAACATATTCCCCATGATATAAATTGGAATTCTCATTAAATAACGTACTTGTTTTTTTCGATTATTCTTATAAAAAACAGATAGAACAATACAGAACAATACACCGAGCGTACTCCAAATCGTAAAATCAAAACCTGACCAGCCTGACCAACCAAAACGAGTCAAAAAAGTAGGCAACGTCAAATAATTTGCAAATTTTGAATCAATTTCAAGAATATTTAGCAACAAACTCCTTAAAGAAGGAATCAAAATTAAGACTAAACTAAAACTGATATATAGCGTTAGAGCATTTAAAAAATAATTAATGAATTGTTCTACTTTACTTCCATTGTTTGTCGCAAAATATTTATCAAACGCAATAATCAAAAATAGATTTTTTAGGAAAAAAGCAGAGAAACCAAACCAATAAATTGTTAGAAATGAAAAATCAAAGGTTCCAAACAGTATCGGAAGCAATAATGATATACCAAGTAAATACATATATCCAATTAAAACAAGGAAAAATACTGATTTCTTTAATTCAGTAAAAACCTGTACAACCCATCCCAAATTAAAAAAAATATACGTAATCGGTAATGCATATAAGAATAAGGAAGATATGATCCCCATTCCTTTTAATCGTAGAGGAAATTCAATAAAGGCAACTAACAAAAAGAACACTAAACCAAATTTATTTTTATTAAAACTCATAATCTATCTATCCACCAATTGACAATATTTTTCCTCAAGTAAATTTGTCGCATTTCTAATATCAAACCGTTCATCTATTATTTGTCGTCTCGCTCTCTGATAATCATCTAAAACATACTCAATCTTATCCGCCCATTTTTCAGCAGAATCCAGCGGGAGAAAGGAGACTTGGTCAGAAATCGCCACTTCTTTTGAAATATTCGCTGACAAAAAGACTGGTAGATGGCTCGTTTGTGCTTCGACCGCTACCACTGGAAAACCTTCAAAAAAACTTGGGAGTACGAAAGCGTCAAAGGCTTGATACCAAACAGCTGTATCACTTCTTTTTCCAAGACAATGAACCGAATCTTCTAAACCTTTTTTCGACACCTCTTCTACAAAGGATTGAAGCAATTCTCCCTCTCCAACCGTGACCAGCTTATATTGAGCTGATTTTTGTAACAACTTCTCTAGCACATCGATGAGGAAAAACACATTTTTCTCATCACCAAATCGACCGATAAAACCAAGAACTTTATCCTCTGGTTGGAGTTTCAACTGCTCTCTACTTTGGTTTCGCAGAACTGAATCAAATGCAAATTTTCGCATATCAACTGCATTTGGAAGAACATAGTCTTTATCAAAATGCCCTCCCCACATCCATTCTCCAGCCTTAATCCCACAAGCCCACTTATGAACTCGCAGGTTACGCAATATCGTTGTATTGGTCGCATTGAGAACTTTTCGTAGCAAGCCGTTCGGCGTTGAACTTGAATGCGAATGGCAAATGACATTTGCACATTGTTTTTTAGCCACTAATACCGGCAGAATATTGGCGGCTGACTGCATATGGATATGGATGATATCATAGTGATGATTTTCTAAAAAACGATTAAATTCCTGAATAAACAAAACAGTTTTCTGCTTATAATTAGGCAAGGTGATAACTTGTCCCCCTAGAGTTTGAATATCCTCTGCAAAAGCAAGACCATCTCCATAAATATCCGCAAAATCAAATGTAAATTGTGTTTTATCCATATTGCGGAAGTAATTCAGCATCAGATTTTCAACACCACCTGGATTAGAACTCAATCCAACATGAAGAATTTTTATCACCTATCGCTCCTGTTATTCACTAATTTTCTCTCTTAATAGCTTGGTAAAGATAAATTTACGGACACCTGTCGGCACAATCGCAACTAAAGATTGGACAATCACGCTGGAAGCATAATCCATAAAACCAATCTGATGCCGTTTGTACATCAATTTTCGTGCTCCCGAATATTGTTGTAAATATGAAAAACCTCCACGTCTTTCATACATACCGTCTCCCACTCGTACATGACATAAAACGAGGTCTAAATTTTTTGTGTTAGCACCCGCAGACAACATATTAAGCCAAAGCAAGTCATCTTCCATGTATAGACCATGTTCATAGTTGCCCGCTTTTAGAACAGCATCTTTTTTGAACATCACTGTAACATGATTAAAGGCACTGCGTTTTTTCTGATACTTTGCAATCTCCTCATGTGTAAGAGGAACACGTCGGTGAGCAGTTGGACTGTTTGGAACTGTCATAAATTCACTGATATGTCCACCAACAATATCTAATATCCCATCTTCTTCAAATGCTTTTTCTTGCAATGCCAAACGATTTTCAACAGAAATGTCATCCGTATCCATGCGTGCAATCAGACTAAAACGACATTTTTCAACACCAAATTTCAAAGCTAACCCTAACCCTTGATTTTCTGCGAGGGGATAACGTTGAATCAAATCTGGAAAACGACCTTGTAAATCATTTAATTCACTATAAAGTTCGTCCGTCAAGGGACCATCTTCAACGATGACAATCTCGTCTGGCACTCTAGTCTGATAAACCATGCTCTCAACTGCTTGTTTCAAAAACAATGGCTTCTCATTTTTATATACTGAAAATAATACACTGATACCGTAAGGTACACTACTCATGAATCTCTCCAATTATTTGTTTTAATGTCTCAATTACATATTCAACTTCTTCATCTGTCAACTTCGTATGTAATGGCAACGTAATGGTGTTTTCAAAATAGCTCTGTGCATTTGGGTAATCCTCCATTTTAAAGCCCATTTTTACATAAGCTGTCAATAATGGAAGTGGTTTATAATGCACATTGCAAGCAATCCCTGCTTCTGCCATTTTTGTAATCAACTCATTACGCCGTTCTTTCGTAATACCATCAATATGTGTGATATAAAGGTGATAAGATGAAACATAATTATCGCTAACGTGTTGTAATGGATGAATATTTGTCCCCTCAAAACCTTTATTATACGCTTCGACAATCTCACAACGACGTTTTAATAACTCAGGGTATCGTTTATACTGTGCTAAACCAATTGATGCCATAATGTCAGTCATATTGCACTTAAAACCCGGAATAACAATATCATACTCCCAAGCACCAAGTTGTGTCTTTGCAAGCGCATCTTTGGTTTGACCATGCAGTGAAAACACTTGGAATTGACGATAGATTTCGTCATTATCAACTCCATCGTGATTTTTCCAAGTAATAGCTCCTCCTTCTGCTGTCGTAAAATTCTTAACAGCATGGAATGAAAAGGCCGTAAAGTCAGCAACATTTCCAATCATTTTACCTTTGTAACTTGCACCAAAAGCATGAGCTGCGTCAGAAAGAACAATGATTCTACCATAAAGCTCTTGAATAGAATTGCTTGGTCTAAACAACTCTTTTTTACTATTAATCACTTTTTGGATTTTTTCATGATTACATGGAATCCCTGCTAGTTCGACAGGAATAATGACCTTTGTACGTTCAGTAATTGCTTTCTCTACCAAATCATAATCCATTTCATGACTATTCTCTTGAATATCGACAATAACTGGAGTCGCACCAACATGCTCGATAACACTACAAGAGGCTGTATAGGTCATCGCTGGGACAATCACTTCATCACCTGCACCAACTCCTAACACACGCAAAGCCAGCTCTAAGGCAGCAGTAGCTGAGTTAAGACAGACCGTTTTAGAAGTCCCAACATATTCTGAAAGTAACGTTTCTAATTTTTTGGTTTTTGGACCTGTTGTAATCCATCCTGAACGTAATGCATCTGCTACTTCCGCTATTTCTTCTTCAGAAATATCTGGTGGAGAGAAAGGAATATTCATTTTCTTTGTCATTTCTTGTCCTCATCTTATAACACTAATCACTGTCATCAACATAATTTTAATATCTGAAAAAAAATTAAAAGAGTTGATATATTTGATATTTGGAATCATTTTTTTCGGGAGAATACGGTGTATATAAATATCATCAACGGTCTCTCCCTGCTTCATAAATTCTTCAATAATAGTATCTTCATCCTTAAATTGTATACTAGAAAGTGAAGTAACTCCCGCTGGTAACAACAGAGTTGTTTTCATTTCATCTGTGTACGATAATACATACTTCACAACTTCTGGCCGTGTTCCTACAAAACTCATATCACCGAGCAAGATATTAATCAATTGAGGAATCTCATCTAACCGATAATCTCTAATTTTTGCCCCAATCTTCGTAATCCGCGAGTCATTTTGCTTCGTTACTAAACTTCCAATTTTATCAGCATTCATGACCATAGTACGAAATTTAAAGATTTTAAACAATCGTCCATTAGTTGTTACGCGTTCCTGCCGATAAAAAATGGGGCCCCCATCTTCTAACTTAATAAATATAGCTAAAATCAAAAAAATAGGCGAGAGAAAAACTAATAATAAAACTGACATTAGCTTATCAAATAGAAGTTTTAAAAATAATGATACGCGTTTCTTTTTTAACTGTCTTCGAGCTTCGTGAACTTCAAAAACATCAAGAAATTCTTTTTCTAGCACAATTCTACTCCTGTTTTGCAAATTCAATCAAACGTTCTTTTAGCGTCACATTGTCTAGTTGCAATAGATTATCAATAAAACACTCTACTTCGTCAATTGGTTTTGGTGTAACCTTACCCACAAAAATCTTCTCATGAATTTGTTCGCTCACACGCTCATCAGAAGACAACAATTCTTCATAGAGTTTTTCTCCCGGGCGAATACCTGATTCCACAATTCCAATCTCCGCAACAGTGTGACCGCTCAATTTAATGACTTTTTTCGCTAAATCTACGATTTTTACTGGTTGTCCCATATCAAGGACAAACACTTCACCACCATGCGCCATATAACCCGCTTGAATCACTAATCGACTCGCTTCTGGAATGGTCATAAAGTAACGCGTCATGCGGAAATCAGTAACAGTAAGAGGACCACCTTTGGCAATCTGCTCTTTAAAGACAGGTACCACACTACCACGGCTCCCCAGTACATTCCCAAAACGCACTGCCACAAATTGTGTTTTCCCAGCTTCATTAAGACCTGTCACAATCATTTCAGCCACACGTTTGGTTGCCCCCATCACATTTGGCGGATTAACTGCCTTATCTGTAGATACCATGACAAATTTAGCGACACCGGATGCCTTAGCTGCTTCAGCCACATTTTTTGTCCCAAAAATATTATTCTTCACTGCTTCTTTTGGATTGTATTCCATTAGAGGGACATGTTTATGAGCAGCAGCATGGTAAACGATATCTGGCTTGTACTGTTGCATCAAATCAAAGATTAGGTTTTGATCCTGAATATCCGCAATCAAGGGTACAATTTCAAACTTTCCACCATACTTATCCACCAATTCACGATGAATGAGATAAATCGAATTTTCCCCATGTCCTAATAATAACAAGCGTTTTGGGTGAAATTTTGAGACTTGACGACAAATTTCTGAACCAATCGATCCACCTGCGCCAGTCACTAAAACTGTCTTATCCGCAAAAAATGTCCGTAATTCACCTTGTTCAAGGACGATTTCTTTACGTCCTAATAAGTCAGCAATATCAATTTCTCGCAGTTGTTTACTTGAAATTTTACCGACAACGATATCTTCAACACTAGGCATGTTATTCACTTTAATGTTGAGTTCGTGGCAGAGGTCAACTAACTTTTCACGTTCCTCACCTGATAAGGATGGGATAGCAATGGTAATTTGCTCTACATCATAGTTTTTGACAATATATGGAATACCATCCCGATTTCCAAGCACTCGAGCACCGTGGATATAAGTCCCTAATTTATTAGGATCCGAGTCAATCAAACCAACAATCTCAATATCGCTATTGCCACTTAAAACAGTATCGACAAAGAGACGTCCACCTGCTCCGGCACCGATTACTAGTGTTTTGACTTTTTTCTTTTCACCATTTGAATGAGTATTGTTCTCGATTTTTTCACTTAGCACTCGCCACACAATCCGTGGCAACATGAGAATCGGAAATGTAAAAAACCATGCTAAGAAAAGAAAACGATAGCTGTAATCATTGAATAAGTACGATGCACCAAATAACACAGCATATGCAAACGTAGTGGAAACGAATAGCGCAAACAATACACGATAGTCCGTATAACGGTTAATAATAGAAAATATCTTAAAATAACTTGCAATGACAAAGTAAGCCACTAATACGATAGCATACGAAATCAAAAAACTGGTATATGAAACACTAGCAAAAAAATTGACAAATGCCAACGATAGTCCCATCGCAAACAATAGCAAAATAGTATCAATTGCGATTAATATTATTTTTTTATTTGTACGAGTTAGTTGATTTATATCCATCTTTTTTCCTATATCTTACTTAATTCTGTCAATTACTTTTTAGAAGCTTTCTTGGCATGTTTTGCTGCCTGCTCCTTTTGTTTTCCATAATCTCCGTATGACCCGTAGCTACCGTAGTTATCTTTTTTGGTATCCACCTTATTCAAGATAACCCCTAAAAACGGTACACCACTCTGTTGCATTTGCTCCACTGCCTTCTTGACAAACTTACGGCTAACTGCTCCAAATTCTGTAACCAACAGGCTAGCATCTGACCGTTGTGCAATGACGGCTGCATCAACGACTAAGCCGATCGGTGGCGTATCAATAATGACGAAATCATAAATATTTGATACCTGATCAATCATCGATGAAAAAAGAGCGTTTTGCAATAAGGTCGTAGGGTTCGGTGAAACCTGTCCAGCAGGTACAATATGAAGATTTTCTACACTTGTTTGAGAGATAATATCTGCTAATCCCACATGACCTGATAAATAACTAGTCAATCCATGATAGGCATTGTCTGCCTTAAAAGTCCCTGTCATGACAGAGTTCCGGATATCAGCATCAATCAGCAAAGTCCGGTATCCTGCCTGTGCAAATGAGAGAGCCAAATTAGCAGAAGTCGTCGACTTCCCCTCACTAGGCTGTACAGAAGTCACTGTAATCACCTTAAAGCTACTGCCACTAAATTGAATATTGACACGGATGGAGTTATAGTACTCTTCCATCGTTTTAAACATTTGAGCTTTTGTTCTTGCTAATACAAACTGTGCCATTTTTCTCTCCTTATAACTTTTCTGAATTTGGTACGACACCAATCAAAACAAGCCCTAATACTTCTTCAATATCTTCCGGACGACGCACATGATCATCTAGCAATTCTTTTAAAAGAACACCTGCTACTGAAAGGAAGCCTCCAGCTAGCACACCTAGTAGGACATTTCTCTTTGTATTTGGAGAGGTTGGCTTTTCAGGAACCTTGGCCTCTTCAATCGTTGTGACATCTTCTACTTTTGTCACTTCTTTGATTTTTTCTGCCGCTACTTTCCGTACCCCATTTGCTAATCGTTGGGCTTCTTCCGCATCATGACTGTTCACAGAAATGGTGATAATGCGAGTGTCCGCAGGAATAGATACCGAAATCATCGAGGAGAGTTGCCCCTCAGACATTGCAAGTCCTTCTTTTTGGATGGTATCAGACATGACCGCACTTGACGTAATAATCTCTTTATAGTCATTTACCAAGTAGGAACCTGCTTGCAAGTCTTGTGCCGTAATGCTTTTTTCTCCCATTTGATTAACAACATAAATCCGAGTAGAGGAAGTATAGGTTGGTTTTATCAGTAACACACTGATCAATAACGATAAAATCCCAAAAAAGAGGGCGCTAAATAAAATTAAAACTTTTGCATTCCAAAGTTTTCGCAAGAGATAGAGGACATCAATCTCAATGGTATTCGTATCTGTTGAATTCATTTTTACTCCTATAAATTACTATTTTCTAATAAAGTTTGAGGATTGAAGCGAAAAAGCTCATGGGCTCGTTTTCTGCCGAACTCCCTCATCACAATCCGATAGGCTTCCGCCATATAAGGCTTTCTCTCTCCAGTATTGTGCATGTCACTAGCTACACAATGCACTAAATCTTCTTCTAAAAAGTAACGAGCACGTTTCTTAAAGATCTTGTATTTGTCGCCAAACAACTTTGGCTTTAAAACGTGAGAACTATTGACCTGCGTATAACATCCCATATTAATCAGTTCTTGAACCCGCTCTCTTTTAAATTCCAGTGCATTGTAGCGTTCAATATGGGCAATAATGGGGGTAATGCCCAGCATCAGCACTTTTCCAACTGCTGCTTGGATGTCTTTCCACGGGGTGTTCATACTAAACTCAATCAATGCGAAGCGCGTTCCATTCATTCTTGGCGCATTTCCTGCTTCTAACTTTTGAAGAATATCGTTGCTATAATAAAGCTCTCCACCATAATATAACTCAAGATCCGGAAAGTATTTTGCAACTTCTGCTTTCACAACTTCGTAATGCGCACGAATCTTCTCTTCGGGAGTTTCAAACATGCCTTTGCGCCGATGGGAAGTAGAGACGATTCCACGTACCCCCTGAGCATAGCTTTCAGCAATTAGCTGCATACTTTCCTCTAAGGTACGCGGACCATCGTCAACATCAAAAATAATATGCGAATGAATATCAATCATAAGTTATCCTATTATTTTCCTTCCATCACATCTCTTATAGCTTGCTTCGCTGCATCTACACTTGCTTGGTCTAGGGACATCATATAGAGACTAGCACCTGGCATTGCATAAGATGGCAATTGCCCTGTCGAACCAGTCCCTGTCACATCTTGAGATGTTACCGTAAATGGATTCTTAGAAGACAACTGATTATTGGCAAATTGCATCACTGTTTCTAAAGACATATTGGTTTGAAGTGAATCTTGCAAGCCACTGACGATATTTGAAAAATTAGCAATGGAATCAATAGAGGCTAATTTGTTGATAATAGCTGCTATGACTTTTTGCTGATTCCGACCACGGTCTGCATCTCCATTTGTCAATGAATAGCGCTCTCTTACAAATCGAAGTGCCTTTTCTGAATTGAGGGTAATTTTTCCGACAGGGAAATCATATTCAGATGTGCTGAACGCCTGATCATTATACACTTCGACGCCACCGATTAGATCAATCAATTTCAAGAAACTTGTGAAGTTAATCCGAGCATAGTAATTGATATCGATACCATACAGGTTTTCAAGGGTCTTCATGGACGTTTCAACACCGTAGATACCAGCATGTGTCAACTTATCATACTGATCTCCACCACCATCTGGGATTTGAACATAGGAATCCCGAGGAGTCGTCGTCAATAACACCTTATGCGTATCCATATTAACCGTCATGATAATGTTCACATCTGAACGAGAAACCGTTGAAATAGAACCATAGGTATCAATCCCACTAATATAGAGATTCAAGACATTTGCATTCGCTTGTGTTTGCTTCTCTGGCGCTACTTTTTCAGTAATTTTATAGGTATAAATGGTTTTGAGCTTCTCTTCGTAATCTGGATAAGTCAGCTCTAGCAAACTAGAATAGGCACCGTTTAAAACCATCGCCTGCGTTGAGCCACCCGTCACATTTTCATAGGCATGTTGATAAGAATCAACTGTTTCTGTCGCCAACGTGACGCCCTTATTTTGCTGAATATCGTTGACTAATTTTTGGATATTTTCCGAGTCATTCTTCGTTGGTGCCTGGACAGTCGTTAATTCCGAAACATCTGAAATAGGACTATCTGCCGCGACAACCACGCGCATCTCTGTTTCTGAGTAAGAAGCAGTTTTATTGATTTTTTCAGCAACTTGGACCGTTGACTGCACAACATATAAGCCAGCAGCAGATAAGAGGGTAAATACCAGTAAGACAATTGCAGTTCCTAATTTTGCTTTTTTCGATAACAGCAAGAGGAGCCCAAACACAAAAATAGCAACCAAGATACCTGTCAGAATGACATTGAGGTGTCTAAAAGCCAAAAAATGATGGCGGAACATCTGATAGGTAAAAAAGGCAGCCAAAACCGTATAAAGTGTTAACAAGGCAGAGTTTATCATACTCCAAGTTCGATGGGAACCTGTCTTTTTCTTCTTAGATTGTGCACGTCTAGACATTGAATTCTCCGATTTTTAAAAATACTTAAACGAATCTAGAATACCATTTTTTCAGAAGTTTTACAATGAAAATCACTGCTTTTTTACATTATTAGTGAAATTTATTTATATTTTTACACATCCTTTTTAGAACATTTCTATATTTCCGAACATTAACCGTTTTCATAAGAAATGTCAGAAAATTAGAAATTGGTGCGGTGTTTTTAATTTGTACCTTGTTCAACTTCTTGCAGGAAATCCGTTTTTGAGATACACTACTATTATGAGAATCCAACAATTATACTATATTATTAAAATTGCAGAAACTGGCTCCATGAACGAGGCGGCAAAGCAACTCTTTATTACCCAGCCCAGTCTGTCAAATTCCGTCAAGGATTTAGAAAAGGAAATGGGGATCACTATTTTCAACCGCCATCCAAAAGGCATTACCTTAACAAAGGACGGTATTGAGTTTTTATCCTATGCACGCCAAGTGGTCGAGCAGGCTGAATTATTAGAAGAACGGTATAAAAAATCAGATGTCCGACGTGAATTGTTTAGCGTATCCTCACAGCACTATGCTTTTGTCGTGAACGCCTTTGTGAGCCTCTTAAAAAAGACAAACATGGAAAACTACGAGCTCTTCTTGCGGGAGACGCGGACTTGGGAAATTATTGATGATGTCAAAAACTTTCGTTCAGAAATCGGCGTTCTCTTTTTAAACCAATTTAACCGTGATGTCTTATTGAAACTGCTTGATGATAATCATTTGACCTATACACCACTCTTCACAGCAAAACCACATGTGTTTGTCAGCAAAAAAAATCCTCTGGCTAAAAAAGAAGTCGTCACACTAGATGATTTGGTCGATTTCCCTTATCTCAGCTATGAGCAAGGGATTCATAACTCCTTCTACTTTTCAGAAGAAATTTTATCCCAAGAGCACCACAAAAAATCAATTGTTGTGTCCGACCGTGCTACACTTTTTAATCTCTTAATCGGACTAGATGGCTACACCATCGCAACAGGTATTTTAAACAGTAACCTAAACGGAGATGGTATTGTCTCCATTCCACTGGAGTATGATGATACGATTGAATTGGTTTATATTCAGCATGAAAAAACGCACCTCTCTAATATGGGAGAAAAATTTATCCAATACCTACTTGATGAAGTGCCGTCTGATTTTTAAAAGCTCCAGTTGATGGCTCTTTGTAAAGCGAATCTTATACAAAATTATGAAAAAATAATGAAAAGTTTTTTGAATAAAATTGAAAACTCTTCAATTTTATAACAGGAAACGCTTTCATTATTTTTTCTTTTATGGTATAATTTAATTATCTTAAGAAATAAGGAGTGATCATTTTGGCACAAAACAAATTATTAGCGATGATTCTTGCTGGTGGACGTGGTACACGTTTGGAAGGCTTGACAAAAAAAGTCGCAAAACCTGCCGTAGCTTTCGGAGGTAAATACCGTATCATCGACTTCCCTTTAAGTAACTGTGCAAACTCTGGTATTGATGTTGTTGGTGTCTTGACCCAATATGAATCTGTCCAGCTGAATTCTTACGTCGCACAATCGCAACGTTGGGGACTTGATGTTCAAGGATCTGGTATCTTTGTCTTACCTCCTCGTGAAAAAATCGAAGGTTTTGGACTCTACAAAGGTACTGCTGATGCGATTACCCAAAATATTGATTTCATCGACCTACACGAGCCAGAATACGTCCTTATTTTGTCTGGTGACCACATCTACAAGATGAACTACGATAAACTGTTGGACACTCATATTCAAAAAGAAGCGGATGCTACTATCGCAGTTATTGAAGTCCCAATTAAGGAAGCTTCTCGTTTCGGTATTATGAATACGGACGAAAACTACCGTATCGAAGAATTTGAAGAAAAACCTGAAAATCCTAAGAGCAATCTTGCTTCAATGGGGATTTATATCTTTACCTGGAAGAGCCTCAAAAAATATTTGCAAGAAGATGACAAATTGGACACTTCTTCTCATGACTTCGGACATGATATCATTCCAAAATATTTGGAAGATGGCAAACGTCTCTATGCTCATCCGTTCCGTGGATACTGGAAGGACGTCGGTACTGTCAACAGCCTTTGGGAATCCAATATGGACTTGATTGATCACTCTGGTGACCTAGATCTGTCTGACCCAACTTGGAAGATTTACTCAGAAGACTCTGGCTCTCCTGCTCAAGTAATTGGCTCAAAAGCAACTGTTAAAAATGCTTATATTGATAAAGGAGCTATCATTGACGGAACAGTCGATCATTCTGTTGTTTCAACGGATGTCATTGTCGGAGAGGATTCTTCTGTGAAAAATTCTGTCCTTCTACCAGGCTCTTCTGTCGGTGAAGGTGCTCAATTAGAATATGTCATTGTCGCTGAAAATATAAAAATCGGTGATGGCGTGAAACTTGCAGGAACTGCTGATAAAGTCTTGCTAATTGACAAGAATACGACAAAATAAGAGAGGGAAACTATGTTAAGAAATACATTGGGAATTGTCAATATCGAAGGAACAAATGTTCATTTTGGAGATGTTATGAACCACCGCGGTGTGCAAGCTTACGCTTTCCTCGGTCGTTATCGTTTGATTGACTTTATCCTATCCAATATGTCCAACTCTGGCTTGACAGAATTTCAAGTCTATATGCCAGCTAGAATGCGCTCCACAATCCAACACGTGGGTACAGGAAAACATTACAATATCAACAGTAAACGTGGCAAACTCCGTCTATTGAACAGTGTAACAGATCCAAATTCTGTCTACCAACATGATATTAAGGCTTTCTCAGATAATATTCACTATATCGAAAGTTCAGATAAAGAGTATGTCTTGATTGCTCCTTCTTACTTCATCTATAGTCAAGATTTCTCAAAATTGCAAGACGAACATTTGGAAACTGGAGCTGACATCACTGTTCTCTACAAAAATGTAACAGATGCTAAAAATCATTTTATTGGTTGCCAAACATTAAAATTTGGTGATGACAAACGGATTGTAGAATTCCAAGAAAATCATGGAAAATACAAAAACCGTCCCGTTTCTTTGGAAGCCTACTTCATGAAACGTAGTTTGTTCCTTGAGCTCATCAAACGTGCAAATAAAGTATCATCACTCTATTGGTTGAAAGATATTCTACGTGATGTCGTAGATCAATACAAGATTATGGGCTACGCCCATCGTGACTATGTCGCATGTATCAACACTGTTGAAGCTTACTACCAAACACAATTAGAACTGATTGACCGTGACATCCGCAAATTGCTCTTCAAGAACAACTGGCCAATCTACACACAAACAAGTGATAGTTCACCATGTCTATATGGTCCATTGGCTGAAGTAAAAGGTAGCTTGATTGCAAATGGTGCTCACATCAACGGACAAGTTGAAAATTCTGTCATTGACCGTGATGTTGTCATTGAAGAAGGCGTTGTGGTGAAAAACTCTATCATCCTCAACGGAGTCGTCATTAAGAGTGGTGCAAATATTGAGAATGCCATCGTTGATAAGGCAACAAAAATCATTCACCCAGTAGATATCAAAGGAAGCGAAACATCCCCTGCTTATCTGAAGACTTACCAAATCATCTAAGGAGGGAATTATGACCAAAAAATCAGTCTTGTTTGTCGCTTCTGAGGGGCTTCCCTTTATTAAAACAGGTGGTCTTGCAGATGTGATCGGCTCTCTGCCGAAAGAATTAGTCCGTCAGGGAATGGATGTTCGTGTTGTGATGCCACTTTATTTGAAAATGGCCATCAACAACCACAATCAATTTGATTACGTAGCTAGTTTTGACGTTCGAGCAGGTGACATTCAGACAATGGCGAATGTGTATAGTCAAGTTGTTGACGGTGTTACATTCTATTTCATTGAACATCGTGACTACTTCGAACGTGATCAACTCTATGGCTATGATGATGATGCGATGCGTTTTGGATTCTTCCAACATGCAACCTGCCGTCTCCTTGAAGCCCTCAACTATTTCCCAGATGTCATTCACACGCATGACTGGCATACTGCTGCTATTCCTTTTCTCTGTCATACATTTTACAGTTATCGGGAAGAATTTCGTGCCATTAAGCATGTCTTTACGATTCACAACCTTGCTTTCCAAGGAATTTTCCATGAGCACTATCTCTGGTCTGCGCTTGGTATGGACTTCGGTTATTACTTGGATGGCACGGCGCGCTTCTACGACGATTGTATCAGCTTCATGAAGCTGGGTATTCTTTACGCAGACAAAGTAACGACTGTATCAGAAACCTACGCACAGGAGATTTTAACAGAGGAATTTGGCGAAAACATGCAGCATGTACTGGAGTTGCGTCGCCATGACTTATGCGGTATTGTCAATGGAATTGACTATGATACTTGGAATAGTCAAACAGATTCATACCTTGTAAAAAATTATGGCAAAGATACCATTGCTGATAAGAAAGTAAACAAGCTGGCTCTTCAAGCGCAATTTGGTTTACCACAAGATGAAAATATTGCACTTGTAGGGATTGTTTCCAGATTGACTTGGCAAAAAGGATTCTATCTGATGACGGAAGTCTTAGGCCATCTCTTACAAGCAAATGTTCAATTTGTCATTCTTGGGAATGGTGAAACAGACATCGAGAATGCCTTCAACCACTTCAAGAATGCCTATCCTGATAAATTTGCCTTTTACCGTGGGTATAATGAACCTCTTGCGCATCAGATTTACGCTGCGAGTGATCTCTTCCTTATGCCATCCATGTTTGAACCATGTGGTATTAGTCAATTGATTTCCATGCACTACGGTACACTTCCACTCGTTCGAGAAACTGGTGGTTTACGTGACACGGTAACGCCTTACCATCTGGATACAGCTGCAGGTACCGGATTTAGCTTTGGCGGAAAAGACGCCTACAGTATGAGACAAGTCTACGACTTGGCACTGAAAACATACTATGAACGTCCTGATGACTGGGCAAAACTGGTACAACAAGCAATGGACTTAGATGTGAGTTGGACAGCTTCTGCTGAGAAATACACCTTCCTCTATCAAGAAATCACACAATAAAGCAAGCAAGGGAGTACGATATCGTCGATTCGTCGATTGTCTGTCGGCTCCCTTTTTGAAAGGAGAATTCATGACACAATTTAGTGATGTTGATCTTTACTATCTTCAAACTGGTGAACATACCAATCTCTATGAAACCATGGGAGCTCATATGGTCAAGGAGAGAAACAAAATCCTTGGAACTGAGTTCCGTCTGTATGCTCCAAATGCTGCACAGGTTTTTCTTGTGGGAAATTTCAACAACTGGGAACGCACTCACGAAATGCAACGAGAAGTTGATGGTGTTTTCTATCTTTATGTTGAAGGACTCAAATCACTTGAAACGTATAAGTATTTGATTATTACACAGCAAGGTTGGGAACTCCACAAGGCGGATCCTTATGCTTTCTTTAGCGAGGTTCGTCCGAAAACAGCATCTGTCACATACAATCCTCGCTACAAGTTTAAAGATGATGTCTGGATGTACAATCGTGTCAATTATGATTTCAAGACGAGCCCATTTTCTGTCTATGAAGTCCATCTAGGCTCTTGGCGCCAAAAGGTGGTTGACCAAGCAGCTCTTGAAGCTGATTCAACAGCTTGTTACTACTCTTACAAAGAATTGGCCAGTATGCTGGTTGACTATGTGAAAGAAAACCATTTTACTCATATTGAACTCATGCCTATTACCGAGCATCCTCTCGATGCTTCTTGGGGCTATCAAACAACAGGTTATTTCAGTGCGACTAGCCGTTATGGCAAGCCAGATGAGTTGAAATACTTGGTAGATGCTTGTCACCAAGCAGGTATTGGGGTTATTCTCGATTGGGTACCGCTCCACTTCTGTAAAGATGCGCATGGTCTCTATCAATTTGACGGTTCATCTCTTTATGAATACGAAAAGGAATATGACCGAGAAAATGTGCAATGGGGCACTGCAAATTTCGACCTTGGAAAAGGTTCGACACGTTCCTTCCTTCTTTCGAACCTCAAGTATTGGTTGAAGGAATTCCACTTTGACGGGATTCGTGTAGACGCGCTTTCTTATCTTCTCTACTGGCGTGGAGAATGTGCGGATGAAAATATCAACCATACCGCAGTTGACTTTATCAAACGTGTCAATGCCCTTGTCCATGCTGAGTTTAAAGGTGTGGTCATGATTGCGGAAGATTCTTCTAGCTTCCCTAAAGTCACACATAGCCTAGAAGATGGTGGTATCGGATTTGATATGAAGTGGGATTTGGGCTGGATGAATGACACTCTCAAATACATGGAACGTCCTGCTGTTTATCGTAAATATCATTCGAATGAGTTAACCTTTGGTATGTACTACAACCAAAGTGAGCAATTCTTACTACCACTCTCACACGATGAAGTGGTACATGGAAAGCTTTCTATCATTGATAAAATGAATGGAGACTACGAAGACCGCTTCCATCTAGCACGCGCTTATTACAGTTACTTCTATGCTCATCCTGGTAAAAAACTCCTCTTCATGGGTAATGAATGGGGGCACATACGCGAATGGCACGAATATACTGAAATGGACTGGAATCTGCTTGAGTTCCCAATCCATCAATCCTTCCATCAAATGATGAACTACTTATCTGGCTTTTATCGCGAACATCCTGCCATGTGGAAATACGATTACCAAGCTTACGAAAAAGGGTTCAATTGGGTAAAAATAGATGCTGATTGCAACCTATTTGCCTTTACTCGTACTGCGGAGGAGGATGAAGTGCTGATTGTCAACAACTTCAATGATGTTGATATGTATGAAACCCAATTGAATTTGACGCCTGATACTGAATACAAATTAGTCTTCTCATCAAGCATCCTTCCAATGGAATCATTCTCAATCTTCACAAACGAACACGGCGATACCCATCTCAGTGTACCTCGCTTAACGACTTATTATTTGCAACGAGTGTTTCCCGAAACCCCAAAGAAGAAAAAAGCTACTCGAAAAACAAAGAAAGTTGAAAAATAACTCGATTTGAAGAAACAGTAAAAATCCCTCTGTCGCTGTGACAAAGGGATTTTTTTACAATTCTTAGAGCATTCTGTACTGTGTTTCAATTGTTGCCGTATCTCACCAAAATTCTCTGACAAAATCATCTTCTAGTCGTTCAGAGTAGAAGAGTTCGGACAGCTCTTCCTCTTCAAAAATACGAAGCAGGTTGAGCAAGTCATAAGCTAACTCCATTTCTGGAAGTGCTTGGCGTGAAACCCACTTCACTTCTCCTTCTTCTGATGACCGTAGTTCTCCGGTAAACTCAGACGTCCGGTAGAGAAAAACTAGATAGCGCACATTTTCAGTAGTGTGCCAATGCTTCATCCCAACCAATCGCGGATTTCGAATGGTTAATCCTGTTTCCTCACGTACTTCTCTCGCAACCGCCTCATGCAACGATTCTCCAGCTTCGATATGCCCACCAGGCAAGGCTGCACCAGACCAAGCATAGCGCTTGGGGTCTCGTATTTGCATGACAATATTTCCTTGTCCATCTTCTATCAGGCACATATTGGTTAAAATCACATTTTCTGAACGGGACATTATCTACTCCTTTTATCACGATGGCTGTATTTTATCAAAATTAAGGGTAAAATACAATTTTTTGAGGAATAGATTAATAACAATTTCAATTATACTCAGTAATAGATTTACAGATAACAGCCCGACAAGCATTTTCATAATATGGTTTGATTCCAAAAATATCAACTATAAAATGTGGAAAAGCAGATAAGATAAGAACCTGATTAGACAGATTAATAAATTTTTCGTATTGTTTTAAAAATATAGTTTCAGAATTAGCAATTTCCGATTTGTTTTCAACTAAATACAAAGAACAGAATATAAAATATTGAACCAGTTTTTCGATTTTCTCAACACTATAAAATGGATTATTGTAATTGTCAGTAGAAATGAACTTATATTTTTTCTTAAAAGTTGTTGCACTTCCTTCAACTTCATAAATATCAAACAAATACAATAAAATTTCATCTCTAGTCAAACATTTATCATTAAAACATTTTAAAGCTTCAAACATAGGATAGCTGATTAACAGTTTTCCTTTTTCTGTTGATTCGTTGAAAAAAGACAAAAGGTCTCTCATTGCTGAATATAGAATCGCATTCCTATTCCTTTTTTTATAGTGATAATGCGCATCTAAATCAAAAAAAAGAAAAATATCTGAAAACATCTCATATTCTTCTAATCTAGTATCATACTCAACTCCTCTAGAGTTTAATATTTCTAGTAAAACAGGTATCGTTTCAAATTCATCATCACTACGGTAGCTTGAAAGTCTTTTATACAAATCATAGATTAATGTTCCATAACTCTGCACTACAATTGATGAGACATTGTTTCCGTTTTTCGTCATGAGTTCTTGATGATATTGAATAAACTGATCTATATATTTAGGTTCATCTTTGAGTCCCTCAACAATAAATAATATGTTACTCATTATCAAAACTACCTGCTCTATACATTTTTTCAATATTTTGTGCTTGACGAATTTCACGACCAGAGCGCTCTGCAATATTAGCAATCGTTCCATTTGAGATAATAAAATAGCTATCTGGTCTTAAAATTGCATTCGACATATTTGCAGTGTTGTGTGTCGTTAGAATTACCTGTGCTTTACAATTCTTTAGTTTTTCTATTAGTTTTCTTGATACATCATGATGAAAGTAAGAATCAAATTCATCAATAAACATGAAGTTTATACCGTCAACCAATTGCATATACCACATAAAAAATAATGATAAAGCTAATGTACCTTTAGACATGATTTTAAAGAAATTAGCTTCTTTTCCTGAAGCAAATTTTGTGAAAATATATTTCGTATCATCGATTTCTTTTTCAAATAAGTTATATTTAATGCCGACATATGAAAGAAAGTCTTGATACTCTTTTACTTTATTTTTTTCGATAATAATCTCAGCAATACTTCCACTACCTGTTGTGTATCCTTGGTAATGGTTACCATATATAGAATCAAAAGATAGCATCGAATCAACAAACGTTATAAATTTATTAAATACATCATCCTTGCTACCTTCTATATGATCACTCCCTGTAGCATAAACATACGCCAATTTAACCAGAGATTGATCATCTCTTAATTTATCAAAGTTTATGTTATTACCATTTTTTAGATTTATCCTTCTAAGTTGTTGTTCTTTATCATATTGAATAATTAAATCACCATCTATAAATAATTCCTCATACACAATATCATCATGATTTTTTTTAGAATAGTTATATTCGACAATATGCTTATTGAAATTGAATGTATATTCAAACTTTGCAACCTCGGGCACAGTTTCTAAATTTAAAAAATGCTTTTTATAATCATCACTATTCTTTTCATTATCTGTCAAATGAGTAATGATATCCATAATAGCCAAGCCTAAATTAGATTTTCCAGATGCGTTATCTCCATAAATCACTACTGTATTCAGTATTTCATTTTGAATAATCTCATCATTAAATGCATAATTTCCAGATGTTAAATTAAATTCTATCTTTGACGAAAAATTTTTAAATCCTTCTACTTTAAACTTTTGTAACATTTTGTGGCCTCCTTGTTGACCGTAAAAAAATTACGGCCAAATTTATTATACGATAAATAATTAACCAGTGCAAGTCACAATATCTAGTTTATCAACCAAATACTCAACATTTCGAGCCATTTTCGCTCAAGTTATACCAGTTTCCCTTTTGGTGAAATGATAATTGTAAATTTCTCTAGCCGTCTATTCTAGAAAGTATTATAATAAAGATAGATAATACTGCTTGAGGTGCCTGTATGAAAACGTCACGTTATTCTTATTTCAGACGAGTTTTACTAGTTGGAATAGGGCTTTTACTCCTTTTTCCTAGTCAACTATCCTACTTCTCCTATCCTCTGTTAAATGCTGAAACCACACACTCTGCCAATTATACACTGGAATTAAGCGAGCTTGACGCACTTGGAAGAGCTGGGAGGGCGCATATCCGATTAAAAGAAAGTGATGAGCCTAGGAAAAAGCGTGCAAGCAGGCTCAAATACAATCCTGCGGGTTGGCACAATTATAGATTTTACTACGACAATGGGCAAAAGAGAGCCTGGCTCATGAATCGTGGCCATCTCATTGGCTATCAGTTTTCAGGTCTAGAAAATGAAGCACGAAATCTTGTTCCGATGACGGCTTGGCTGAATTCCGGCAACTATAACGGCATGGACAAGGGAAATCCAGATGGCATGCTCTATTATGAAGAGCAATTGGACAACTGGCTCGCACTCCACCCTAATTATTATTTAGATTACGCTGTTTATCCGATTTATGATGGCAATAATCTCCTCCCCCATCAAATCCTGCTGGCTTATTTTGGAATTGATAAGGATGGAAATAAATTAGAAATTCGTCTCGGTGGTAGACGGGAATCCATCAATCAAGACGGAGTGACTGTTGTCACGCTAGACAACACTTCCCCAAATGCGACCATTGATTACGCTACTGGCGTCGCGACAAATACAATCCAAAAATTTTCGGAACAAACAAGCACTCAAACACCTCCCACACAATCAGCAGCAAGCGAAGCAAGTGTGCCTAGCATTTCAGAGGACCGCATCGTTTATATCGCTCGAAACGGAACTGCGGATGTTTACTGGTATTCAAAGGATAGCATGCCTTACAATACCAATTTCTCCAATGTCATTGAAGTCACAGAGCAAGAAGCTATTTCCATGGGCAAACGTCACACCAGCAAAGAATAGTCAAGCCCGATGATTCTCCAAATGAACGAATGGTGAAAAACAAAAAATAACACTTGATAATTTCATCAAATGTTATTTTTTTATTACAATTTAGTTCGGAAATAGCCATAGATTGGCGCGATAATCGCAAGTGAAATAAGTAAGATAATTCCGATAGTTGGCGCAACTAGCAAAGGTTTCACCTGCGTTGCCTCAGAAGTCACACGTGCTTTCTTAGCAGCATTCTCAATTCGATGTCCTCTGACCAATAAGCGATGAGAGTTCACTCCATATGGTGTACAGGTCACTAGCGTCACATAATCCTGCTCTGGATCAATTTTAAGGGCTGAAACATCATCAGGAGTTACCGTTAAAATCTGATCTACTTCATAGGTTAACGTTTCATCCAAAACTTGAATTAAGAAGGTATCTCCTTCCACCAACTGGTCAATATCTGTAAATAACTTTGCGGATGGAAGACCACGGTGACCAGAAATGACAGAGTGTGTTCCCTTTCCTCCAACAGGCAAAGAAGTTCCTGGAATATGCCCAATTGCCACCTGCAAAATCTCATCACCAACTCCATGGTAAATCGGCATAGTAGTGTTTAACTTCGGAATTTCGACATAAGCCATGATTCCTGTTCCTGTCACATCCAAAAGTTTATTATAGTTACTCACATCATCATTAGTTACATTTAAGTCAGGAATGATGTTCTTGTCTAAATTCTCATTGTACTTGTTTGCATTCGCAAACATCTGATCGTACTCTTTCTTGGTCATGTCCTCTACTTTTTCAACATAACCTGCCACAGCTCGAGATTGGTGGAAAGAATTCCAGTAGTCACTGACTGTTGGGTACAACAGTAGGGACAACCCAATCAATAATGTAAAGACCAATAAGATAGTCGTCAGATTTGATTTTATTTTTTTCAGCATAAAATAGGCTCTCCTTACCATTGTCAAAAGGAAAGAGGTAGCCAGGCTACCTCTCACCCTATAACAACAGAAATGTGTTTTTGTTAGCTTAGATTAAGCATCCATACGTTTTTTAGTAACAAGAAGGACACCTGCACCAATAGCCAGGATTGCACCGACTACATAAAGAATAGTTGTACCTGTGCTACCTGTACTTGGAAGTTCAGAACCTTTGTTATTGACAACGTCAGTAGTCAACGAACCAGCAGTTACATCTTTAGTGAATGTAATTTCACCTGAAACTGCATTACCGTTAAGGTCAGTCAATTTAGGCTCATCAGCTGTTTCATCATGAGTTGCAACGATTGTGAAAGTGATATCTGAAATTTTGTTGTATCCTGCAGGAGCTTTTGTTTCACGCAAGACGTAGTCACCATCATCAAGACCGTTGAAAGCAAATTGTGTACCTTCTTCAGCTACAACAACTTTAATTTCTTTCTCTGAACCATCTTTCAATTTCTTGAAGAGTGTGAATTCAGCACCAGCCAATGGTTTTTTATCTTTGTCAACTTTGTTTACAACTGTTTTGTAAGTGAAGACGATAACTTTGTCTTTTGGAGTTTTACCTTTAGGTTCTTTATCACCACCACCTGTGTAGTTAGGGTCGTTTGAGTAAATCAATTGAACTTCATTGGGGTTACCAGTTGAACCGATAACAGCATTTTCGTTAAGAGTTGCTTCGTATTCTACAACAACTTCGCTACCTGCTGTAGCTGCTGGTACAACTGTTTTCAAGTCAGCGAAGCTGAGTGAGAAACCTGCAGCAGAAGTAGTAATTGCATATTTAGATGCATCTACTGCAACACCATCAACAGTCACTTTTACTGAAGCTTGGTCAAATGTCAAACCTTTTGACATCGTATCAGCAAATTCAAGATAGTAAGTTTTGTAAGCAGTATAGTTGCTTGGAAGTGTAGCAGTCAATTGGAAAGGAACTTTATCATTAAAATCATGGTCAGCAGAATCTTGCCAATTTGAAGTTTCACCAGTTGTATCGTTTGTGTCTTTAACTTTTTTCTGTACAGTTGGAACATCAGCTTTTGGTTTTACTGTCACATCTTTCACAACTTCTAAGATATATGACGTGTAAGACTTGTCAGTATCGTTGAGAGAGCCATCTTTATCTTTGATCAAGTAGTAACCAGCTTCTGGCGCTGTAATTGTTGCGCCATTTGCAGCGATTGCATTTTGCAAGTATGGTGCAAGTTCTTTCGCAAATGCTTCAGCTTTTGCAGTGTCAGTCAACGTTTCAGCCTTAGTTCTAGCATCTCCAAGAGCAGCTTGACCTGCCGGACTTACTCCGTTACCCCAAGTAATATTTGAAAGTGTGTCACCAGACAAGTCACCTTTGAAGATCTGGTAAGCTTCATAAGTGTGCCCATCAATAGCACCATCTACAGTAATTGTATAGGTGTCTGCAGAAACGTTCTGTGCACTAGCAAAAGCCACAAGAACTGCAACAAGTGTTGCAAAGATTAATTTTAATCTTTTCATGTTATTCTCCTTTTTAAAATAGTTTAGTAAGAATGACTTCTTACCGCCAACAATAATGCCCGAGGGCTGAGAGGTCGCGATGCTTACCAGTAAGCATCACCACCTCTACTATTTACCACCTTTAACATCACAAGGATCCACCTCCTTGATAACGTTTATAAGATTGATAACTAATTAATGAAATTGTCAAGATTGACAACGCTAGACCCATCCATAGAATCTTTTCAGGACCAATACCACCCGTTTTCGGTAAGCTGTATTCCTTATTTGCTTTGTTGATGACGTTGATGCCACCAGACTGTATTGCAAAATCTTTCGGTGTCTCACTAAGAGCACTACTGCTTGTCGCATCACCGTACATCGTTGAATAACCTGAAACAGCTTTTTCAACGACATAGTAAGTATAGTTCACTGAAGCCCCAGCTGCATTTTGACCTTGAACCGGCAATTGATCAAATTTCTTCATCCAATTATCAGCAAATGTAACAATTGCAGTTGCATAGTCTTTTTCTTGACTTGTGCCATCTGCCTCAGTAGCGATTTGTTTCAATGTCAACTCAATTTGACCGTCTACACGTTCAGTTTCCTTACCATCGGCTTTTTGCCAAATCTTATGAACTGTAATAGACGTTTCATCAGGAAGTTTCTCATTTTCAAGATAAACTTGCCTACTTTGCTTAGCTAAGTTTGTCCACTCATTTGAGACAACACTACTAGTGCCACTATTTATAGGAATTGTACCTGTCGGAGAATAATAGAAGAAATATCTTTCCCTAGCATCTTCTTCTGGCAATACATAACCCATTGGCGCCTTCACTTCAATCGCGTAGTAGAGTTTATTTTCTTCAAGTGCGACACTACCTGGCTGAGCTTCTTTACTATCTTGTGTGATATAGAAGGAACCATCAGCACCGGTCTTATAAGTAGCAACAACTTTATCACTAAGATTTTCTCTCACTTCGAAGATTGCACCGGGTAGGATAATACCAAAGTTTGCTACATCTACCTTTGTAATCTTAAAGAACTTATTACTTTGAGCAGTACCACCAGCATTAATTTTTTGCCAAGTGATGTCTGTACTATCTTCTGTACCGCCAGTCTTAAGACCTGAAATTGAAGCCTTATTCTTAACTGTCAAACTAGCTGAGGCATCTGCTGCAACATCTTGAGAAACGCTATACTTATACTTCAATGTTAATTTCTGACTATCTGGTACTGTCAATTTCATTACACTACTATAAAGTCCACTAGCATCTTTTGTCTTTTCAACACGCCAAGACCATAGTGACTTGTCAATTGGTTTTCCAGATTCATCTAAGAGCTCTACAGATTCCTGTACCAAGTCATAACTTAGATGAGTTGTTAGATTTTCTTGATAAGTCAGAGTATCAGTTACCTCAATAGTATCTTTTGAAGCAACTAAGTCTTGTTTATCTGGATTAATAGTTAGTGAGTACTCAACAGCACGAGAATCATTATTCCAAATACCATTTTTTTGAATCTTTTGACCTGGTTTATGCGTAATCTTTTGCGTATGATCGTCTTCACCAGAAGGAACACCATCAATTGTAGCTGAGGCCTTATTCGTATATTCTTTTACGATATCGTCATCGAATGGAACGACATCAGATTTAAACTTGAAGCGAGCATAAAGTTTGTTGCTACCTTTCAGTATTTCCTTCAGAGTCTTACCGTTTTTAGCTTCAAAATTTACTGTTACAGATCCATTCGAACCAATTGTTCCAAGTACAGATATATCTGTACCATAGCCACCTGGCCAACCTGTATTCGTCCATTTGACCTCAGTGTCGGTTACTGTAAAGTCACCACTATTGATAGAATATGTTGCATCACCATAAGTAAATCCAGTCAACTTCAATCCAGCAGGAGGCGTATCTGTAATAGTAACCTTATTAGTATTATCCTCAATTAAAACACGAACAACCCAGTCAATTGTACCATCTTTATTGACAATATGCGATGTATCTTTCGCGTCAAACTCACGTCCTTGGCCATCCCAAACTGTGTCATGTCCATCCATCTTACGAACTTTGCTCGTATCTTCAAACTTATAAGTGGCTGACTTCTCAAAGCCAGAGCTTGAGATTTTATTTGTAAAGTTCACCATTGATAATTTATTAATAGTGGAATTATAGGTAAGACTAATATCTGAGCCAGTATAGGGCTTCAAGAGTTTGAATTTGAAACCTCTATATGTCTTAGTAGAAACCATCTGCTCGTATGGAACATAGGTATAATAGTCAAATGGCCAAATAGTAAACTCGACATTACCTGCCCCAAATACATCAGTCAACTTCTGGTAAATAGCATCTAATTGTGCCTTCGTGTAGTAATGTTCTCCAGTCTGACTATTATCCTTACCAGTTAATATATCTTCGAACTCTACGTTTTGCGGTAATTTTTTATCAGCTGGCATCTTAATGACTGATTTCCAAGTCACTTCTTTGATGTCATCGTTATCGGTAGGTGTCATTTTTTCGACAACCTTATCAAGTCCACCCGTATTACCACCATCATTAGGTTTTGGAGCTGTTGAAGTTGCGCTATTTGGTTCACCACCATCAGTAATCGTAGCGGTATTCGAAATATTTTGTGACTGCTCACCCCAACTTTGTGGCGCCGGACCAGCATCTGTTTGATAAGTCAGTGTATATTGCTTGGTATTCCTACCACCATTTGTGGCAGAAAACTCAATGTTTTTAATTGTACCATCTGGATTGGCATTAATTTTCATGCCAGACATATCCGTTGATTTCAAATCAGCCACCTTGACTTGATTAAACATGGTATCCGTCAAGACTGTGCCAGCAATATCATTTTTGTTCTCGTTAATCTTAATCGTCCAAGTGATTTTATTTGAATCTTTATCATATGAACTAGATTTTGAAATCTTATTCCGTTCCAGTGTTACAGAATTATCTTTCGGACCTGGGTTAGGAACATCAGGTGATTCAACTTCCAGCTTGTTATTAACAACAGTTGCTTTACCCGCTGGGAAGCCTGTTACTTTATAACGATAAGTAATGGTATATTTCTGTTTCGCCTCAAGTTTTGGCAAAGTTAAATCAAATGACGTGTTTGAAATCTTATTCGGTTGTACTGTAAGAGTCTGAGGATTATTGTCTTCATTCGCATAATAATATTGATAGCTACTCTTCTTAATAGAGGTTACTTCGAGTGGTGTTAATGTCAGTCCATTCGCAGTTAACGTATCTTTCAATTTCACAGTCTCTTTCGTACCTTTGTCAGACCAAACGACAACAGTGTAATCAAGAATTCCTGTATCCCCATCATAAGAGACTGAACCACTCTTTTGACTACCTAAGTCATATTTATTTTCTTGCGGTGTTGGAACTTCATTGTAACTATTTGGTGGGATAGTAATGATTACATCATCCGAGTAAGGAATCTTATACTCACCGTTTCCTCCACGGCGAGACTCACCAATACTTGCATTGTAATAAATATCCCCTTTAACATCCGATCCTTGCGCAACACTATTGACGTAAGTATCTAAGAAAGTTAATGCAAGATACTTTTTACCATTCTGCTCGATAAATCTAAACTTGAAGGCATCTCGATTCCCATCTTTACCAGTATAATCTGTATAAGGTTGAAGTCCTTCTCCCCACGAAGTATCCGCTGGTAGCTCGATTGCATACGATTTGTTTGCTGCTAAAGCAGACTGTGGAATCTTGTAATCAAGATTAATTTGAGCAAGTAGTTGCTTGGTGCTTTGTGTGTAGGTTGCACTTCCTGAAAGACTTGCAGCAGTAAGGTACCCTGAGAAATCAGCATACTGAACTCCAGCTAGTATATATGGTGAGAAAGAGTCAGACTTAAAATTAATTCCTGTCACTTCTTTTTCCGCTGTCTCAGCAATGGTTGTCGTCTTTTCTTCTGTCAAATCTTCCACTGCTTCTACTTTATCTTCTTTAAAGTGATATAGTTTCCAACCAGCTTGTAAGTCTTCAGCAAGAGCGACCTTGTTTTTGAAATCAATTGAGACCTGAACTTCTTGGCTTGGTTCAATCTCCACTCCGTCTTTATTTTTAAAAGAAATGTCATACGAGTGAGCGACAGTAAGTGTTTGATTTTGTTCGTTTAGAAGATCATTAATTTTCGCCTCATACGCACTAGAATTCTCTAGAGGTCGAACATTCAATACCACTTCTTCAGAAAAGGTATCGGCTCCATAATGAACTGTAACAACAACATCATCTGTTTCTGCTTTAAAAGTACCCGCTTCTCTAGCTTTTCGTTCTCTTTCTTCTTCGGTGTCTTCTTTACTTGATATTGATGTTTCAGTTTTTACAGTGCTTGGCTCAGTTTCCGACACAGTAGGCACATCCATTTCATTTATAACTTCTGCTGCTGTCGTATCAACAACTTCAGTTGTAACCGCAAACTCACTATTGTCTCCACTCGCATCTGTCACAGGGGCTTGCGGACTTGGTGGATCTTCCTGCTGCAAAACCGTTTTGCTTGCATTATCAGTTAATGTTAGGGCCGGTAGGACAAGGGCATATGTTGTACAAAATACTACCACGATCGATAGTACTAAAGCAATCCTAGCCCAAATACTCTCTCGTACCCTTTCTCTGATAAGAGCAACCATTCTTTCCCATAGTGTTTTCAAAGATAGTTCTCCTTTCTATATAATAGCTATTTTACCCATCCCATTTTTGGGAAAGGCCAAATACGAAATGTCAATTTTCCAACATACTGCTCTTCACTTATTGGACCAACTGCAGTATTTCGAGAATCGACAGACACACTTCTATGGTCCCCCATTACAAATATCTTACCATCTGGAACCTGATAGGGTAATTCAATATTGGTATCACCTAACGCTTTTGCTTCTTCATCTAGATAAGGCTCATCTAACTCTTCGCCATCAATGTAAACCGTGCCATCTTTTTTAATATCAACCCATTGGCCGGATGTTGCAATCACACGTTTTACTAGAACCTTATTATTGTAATAAAAAGCTATCATATCTCCTGCTTTCAATTTTCCTGCACTGACAGAAACAACCATATCACCGGCCTCTAGCGTCGGGCTCATCGAGTTTCCATATATTTGTAAAACAGGAAGCCATATCGTCGCAATTAGCACTGCAACTGCGGCTACAGTAATCAAGGTGGAGACTGTACTTTTTAAGGTCCTTCGATAGCGTTCCTTATGCTGTACCAACTTCAGCTCCTCTGCTAAAACAGATGCTGGTGGTAAGTCATGGAGACTTATCTCACTCTTTTGAATCTTAAACAATCTTTATTCCTTCTCTTCTGTTTCTTTCTCAGCGTCAGTCAATCGTTTGACATTCTCAACATATAAATCGGCCGCTCGCTGGGCCGCCTCGAAAATATGTTGTACTTGTAAGGCAGCTTCAGCAATTGAACCAGCTTCTCGTATCAAAATCTCTTTCTCGTCCACTTGTGCTTGCAGGTCCGTCACTTTTTGCTCTAATCGTTCAATCTCTTCTGCTTGAGAAACTAGCAAACTAAACAAGTCTGACCGTCGTAATTTTCGTAAATCTTTTTGTTCCATACTTAATTTTTTACTCTATTTTTTCCTTTTCACATTTTATGTTAGCACATCTTTTTAAGCAAATCAATATATAACTAGAAAAAGATACTTATTTGCAAAAAAGTTTCAGATTTGAGTACAATCTTACTTTTCAAATATCATTAAATAGTGATATTACAATTGAAAAATAGACAAAAAAATGCTAGATTGTCTAATTTTTACACTTTCTACATAATTTCTTGACTTATCAATTTGAAAAAGCGATCATGTTAAGAAATGTTTTTTAGGGCATTTTCAATATATTTTTTACCACTGAAAGGTGAAATGATGAGATTAGATAAAAAAGAAAATAAACGACTCTACTCAAAAAATCAAATACAGAAAGCGTTTTTTATTCTATTAGAACAAGAATCCTATCAACATCTTACTATTGCGATGATTTTAGATGAATCGCAAATCTCTAGGCGGACTTTCTACCGTCACTATTCCAATAAACAAGCGATTGTAGAAGATTACCTTGAATCCTTGTGAGATGGTTTTTATAAACAACTAAAACTCATTGTAAAAGAAACATCTCTTTATGATGTACTCATTTCTTGTTTAGATTATTTCTATCAAGAAGTTCATCATTTGATACTTCTTAGTAAGAATAATATTCTATACTTATTACTGGAAAATTTCAAGAACAATGAACTGTTAATTGTCGAACAGTTGCGTGGATCTGAACGTTTTTCACACTATAATAGTGAAAATTTTTACCTAATCAAATTTTTGATAGGGGGTTGTTTCACTGTGATCGAGTCTGCACTTCAACAGACACCGCCACCACCACCTGAAGTCATCGCAAGTGACTTGGTAGCCCTCTTACATTCCAATATCAATCAGTAACCAAGATACCATTTCATAAACCAAAAAGGAGTTGAACGGATAAAGTCAACTCCTTTTAGCTATTTTTTAATCTTTTCCCTCATTAGGTCAATCAATGTCATTGTCGTATTGGCATTACGCAGGGTCACCATCTGATTAAAAGGTTTCGCCATGATTTTCTTCGCATGAGCCGTCTTACGATATTCTTCCTTAGTGGGAGCTAACCAATAGAGTGCTTTGTCTCCTAGATGATAGTTTTCCCCCTCTGTCAACGGCCAAGTCGATATTAAGTTTGCTACTACTTCTTTAGTAATAGGCGGTAAATAAAAGAGAGCATCTCTCCGATAAGCGGTTTCATCCTGCCACCAGTCAGGTAGATTTTGTCCTTCTTCCAGTAATTCCTCCATGTTTATTAGGGTAAAGGGAATCGCAAAGTCATAATAACTAGATAAAAGAGTCGCAATCTGACTGACCAAATCATCATACAAGCAATTGGAACTGAAAAAAAGATTACCAGTACTGATATAGGAAGAAACCTCTTCTAATCCAATAGTCTCTAACTGCTCTCTTAAAATAGGCATACTGACCTTATTGTCATTGCCAAGATTGATGCCACGAAGTAGGAGAAGGTAAATTTTCATATTCATTCTTTTCTCATTTTATGTTACTGATATTTAAAAAGATATCGTTAATTTCATTTTACCATATACTAGTATTGTCTATGATTTTTTACTTAATCGAACTTTGATTTCTTCTAAATCATTAATAAAAGCTAAATGTTAACTAACATTTATTTTATCTAAAGCAATTCATAGCAACAACCATTGATGGAATTTCCCATTTATATCAGTAAATCAATCTATTCATTTTTCTATCTACTATTTAATATCTCAGTATCAATAATTGATATCTGAATATATACACAGATTACCGTACAACTTACTAATAACATATTATACTATTCCACTTTTGTCTGTCGAAAACTATAATACAAAAAAGGTAATATTGCAATTGATAATAAAGTATAAAACAGAACAAGAAATGGTATCTGCTTAAATACAACACTTCCAATTTGATAAATATAAGGAATCCGTACGCTATTCATGATATTGGTTAACTGATCTGGCGTTAAACTGAAGAAACTCTTAAAAGGAAGCACCCTACCAATAAAAGGAGAAACAAAAAATAGAATAAAAGGAGCTACAATAGCAATACTTGTCATTCTTGTTTTAGCAGCGACAAACATAGACAGGCTAGCTGATAATAAACTAGCAATATAGCCACAAATTAAAATCACACCGTAAAGTTCTCCAAATGTCAGAGAATAAATAGAGTAGGGTTGATAGAATTGATAGGCTGTTAAGATGCCACTGATTCCCATCACACTAAAACAAATAAATGACAATAATCCCATACCTATCACATATACAAATGTCGTGATTGCTAAACCAGCGTAAATCTTACTTTTTATAACTTTACTTCTTCCATATTTAGTCGAAAAAAGTATGGCAGACGTATGATAACGAAATTCATCAGAGAAAATTCCAGCTGTAATAAGACTGATGATCATGATTAAAACTAGACTAAAAGTTGTTGCATAGAGGAGCATGGTGTCCCACGCATCAGCTGCTTCATAGTAAAAAGGGGAGCGAATTTTTTTATACTCTTTCATCAGAAACCTTCTTTGCTCCGGAGTCTTCCCCACCTCCTCAACTTCTTTTTTCAAATTTTCTTTATAATAGTCATAAAATGATTGGAGGCTTTCCGAATCAGCTGTCAAGATTGCTTCATAATCATAAGACTCATTATCCTTTGCTTCTCCAACTAACATTTCATTCAGCGCAAAGAGAATATCACTTGTTGATTGCCAATCACCATTTTGTTTTGCTTGAATTAGCTCCACAATCCTATCAGGTGACAATTCCCCACGCCATTGGTTTTTAGTCTCCACCAACATTCGTGGTGCAGAAATCCCTTTTATCAGATGATTGTCCGTATCTTCATATTGAAAACTGCCAATAGCAAATAAACTAAAAACAAAGGCTAGTCCAATTGCTATCAGAATGGCTATTTGAGTGACTCGTTTTGATAGAACTTTCTTCATCTCATAGAATGTCAGCATGTGCATTCCTCACTTCCCGTCCGAAATAATATAAAAAGGCATCTTCCAATGTCAACTGTTCTTGTACCGCTCCTGGAATAGGGCAGGTATCTGATAAGATCCGAACTTCTACTCCATTCACAATTGTTTTGACATTGGCAACTAAATACTGAGTTAAATATTTTTCTAATTCTATATTTGAAATCTTACACGTCCATACTTGTGTATCAACACTGGATAGGATTTCTTCCAATGTTCCTGTTAAACAGAACTCTCCCTTATTCATCAAGACAATTTGTTTCGCTATGAATTCGATATCTGACACAATATGAGTAGACAGAATCACAATTTTATCCATTGCTATCTCGCTAATAATATTTCTAAATCGAATCCGTTCACTCGGATCTAAACCAGCTGTTGGCTCATCTAGAATCAAGATTTTTGGATTATTCAACAAGGCTTGGGCAATGCCTACCCGTCTCAACATGCCCCCGGACAATTTTCTCATTTTCACATTTCTTTTTTCATTCATGCCAACTTGCTCTAATAACTCGCCAATTCGTTTTGTAGCTTCCGAAACCTGCAAACCCTTCATCAAGGAGACCGAGAATAAGTAATCCCAAACCGTTAAATCCGGATAATAGCCAAAATCTTGTGGGAGATAACCTAGCTTACTTCTGTATTCTTCTCCCATTTCTTGGATATTATTCCCTTTATAGCAAATCCTTCCCTCACTTGGAGAAGTTAGGGTACAGATCATATTCATTAGTGTGGTTTTTCCAGCACCATTGACACCAAGCAAGCCATAGACACCATTTTCAAATACAAAACTTTGATGATTCACCACAATTTGAGAACCGTATTGTTTAGTGATATTTTTTAATTCAAGACTCATAACCGCCTCTCTTTCTAGTTTTTTCAATTTTAAAACACCTAAAAAGCCATCCTGCAAAATAGGATGGCTTTTTTTGACAATTAACTGACCAAGTATTTTGCTCACATCTAGCTTACAGCTTTTTGAAATAAAATACGTGGTACTTTTGTGCACGTTTATTCTAAAATATTTTCTTTTATGTAGCCAAGATGCGTTGCCTTTCGAATCATTTCTTGGTAATTCTTAACATCTAGTTTTTCATAAATCTTATTGAGGTGATTAGCAAGTGTTCTTAAGGAAATGAACAGCTTTTGAGCCACTTCATTCCTTGAGTAGCCTTGGGCATAAAGGGTAACAATCTCTAATTCTTTTGGTGTTAAATCCGTTAATTTATCTTCTTGAATTTTAAAGAGTTTATTTCCGAGTAGAACTTCTTGTAATTTTTGATGCAACGTTTCTGTTTCGATTTCTTTATTTAAAAAACCGAACGCTCCCATATTTTTAGCTTCTTTTTCAAAAGCATAATAATCATATCCCGTCAGAAATAGAAGTCTTGCTTCTGGTTTTATTTTTAAGATTTTCTGACCCAATATGAGCCCATCACTGTCACTAATCCGTTTAATATTAATATCCAGCAATAGAATATCAAAATCATTTTTTTCAATTAGGTTGAATAGATTCAATTCGGAAATGGGAGAATCAATCACAGCAACTTCTTCTATATCAGGATATTTTAACAACTCATTCTTCAGACTCGTCGATAATAGTTTATGATCTTCGATTAATAGAATGTTCAATGACAATCCCTCCTTCAATCGGAATACGAATAATGATCCGTACACCATCATCCTGTGGTATTAGAAATTCCCCATTTAACAAATCAACTATTCGGTATATCTGAGCTAAACCTGAAAAAACGCGATTGTTATACAAAGCCTTTTCGTCTAATGTGCCTTCGTCATTATAGGCTTCGATATGCACTTCATTTTCTTCCTTGATGATTCTTATTTCAGCAAATGTTGATTGAGAGTGTTTATAGATATTATTCACCAATTCTTTCACGATTCTCAACACTATTTCGTCATAGGGAGATTCAAGATATAGTCTTTCATCACAAAATATATCTAATAGTACAGGATTCTCTTGGTACCTGTTTTGAATCTCTTCAATCGTTAGACTGATGTTTTCAGAGAATGTCTTATCTAAATACATTTTAGGAGAAAGCGTGGCCATTTTTTCTCGAATTGATAAAATGATCTGAGAGAGCATTTCTGAAGCTTCTTGATGTGGAACATTCTCAGCATCAAATTTCTTTTTTAGATAGATGATGTCTTGTAACACTGAATCATGAAAATCATTAGCTATTTCTGACTGGAATTGTGATTCATTTTTCAACTGTTCCACTCTTCTTTGGAATTCATGTTTACTTATTTGCTGGTGTACTAATCCAAAATAATGATTCATTTTAGTAAATACATATCCATTTAACCCAAACAACATCACTAGACCAATAAGATAAAATCGTCCGATAAGTAGAATGATTGCAGCAATTGTTAACCACACAAAACTTTCTTTTACCAGCTCTTTTATGTTTGAATAATAGGTCAAAAAAAGATTTTGAACACTGTAGTGAATCATACTAAAGATGATAAATAAGTTTAACGGCGAATAAGTTCCATCCATTACTCCTAATTTATAATAAACCACAACGAATACAATCCATAACATCGTTAGAAATATAAGGATATTCTTCTTATACTCCATATAATTGATGATTCGTTTATAATTCACTAAGACATGCCCTATCGGCAGTAACATCATGACGAGTACAGATACAGCTAAATAGATTTCAAGAATTCTCTCACCAAAGAAGAAAAGAACAGAACCTATCAAAAATGACAAACATAAACCAGTCCATATCAGCACCTTATGCGCTTGATACTTCTTATTGTCTAATATACTATGCCAATTCACAAATATAAGGAGATTGGCAATGATTAACAACATATGCGCAAAATAATCATCTACATCCTGAAAATAAATCAATAAAACAAACGATAATATCAGACTGACTACTTGAAAATTGAGTAACAGAGGAGTCTCAATCTTAGTTTCAGACATCCATAATAGTTGGATAGACAGGACATTAAACAAAAAGATTGCAAAAAAATGCTCAAAATGTAACTTTCCAAATAGTGTTAGAGCAAAAATAGCCACCATAATGAACACATAAATGCCTTCTAACACGAATCTACCAAAGCGATGATTGTACATATATCTCCTCAGTCTATATTAAATCAAAGTTTCTTTCATATCTAGAAAATCCTCATACCAAGACAAGCTATTCTTCTCATTCCACTAATGCCATCAAAGTCTGACATTGTGCATCGGTCAATTTTGTCCGAGAACCCGTTCGGCTAATTTGAATGAAATGTGTAAATGCAGAAAATGGTATTGGTGTTGCTAACACTTGAAAATCAACAATATCTGCATACCACCTACTTTCCCAAGCAGGATTAGCGTAATTTGAATCAGATTCAAATGGTACACTACCAACTTTTCCAATAGCTACAATGTGACCAGCATATTTCCGATACAACTCTTTTTTCTCACGGGAAAATGCAATAAAATCATCATCAAACAAAAAAATCTGTCTCTTCAATTTCACTGAGTAATCGATTCATATGATCAATTGAGGTCCTAGCACAAGAAAAGAAAATTTTCTCTCCAATCTTAGCGTATTTATCAACCGTCCACTGTCCAATCGTATCTTCAAAATGAAGAATATGATCAATGTTGGTCAATCCATCATATTCCCATCTATCTAATAAATCATCAAGGGTTTTTGGTGATTGAAAATTTAATAAAAATGCCATATTTTCCTTCCCTAATCCATCGCTTTCAGCTCTAGCACCACATCACGGATTTGAGCTGCCAATTCAAAGTCAAGCAACTCTGCTGCTTCCTGCATTTGTTTTTGAAGTTTCTTGATGGCGTCTTGGCGCTCTTTTTTGTTCATGGCTGAATAGTCCACAGTCTCTTCTGCCACGTCTGTTTCTGTCACTTTACTGATAGCAATGAGGTCACGGATGTCTTTCTTGATAGTTTGTGGGACAATGCCGTGCTCTTCATTATAAGCCATCTGAATCTCACGACGGCGTGCGGTTTCATCCATAGCCCGTTGCATTGATTCGGTAATCTTGTCAGCGTACATAATCACATGCCCTTCGCTGTTACGCGCGGCACGACCAATAGTCTGAATCAGTCCACGCTCATTGCGGAGGAAGCCTTCCTTGTCCGCATCAAGAATGGCAACCAAGCTCACTTCTGGTACATCAATCCCCTCACGGAGCAGGTTAATTCCAATCAGCACATCGAAGACACCGAGGCGGAGGTCACGAATAATTTCTGTCCGCTCTAAAGTTTTAATATCCGAGTGCATGTACTTGACCTTGACACCCATTTCCTTGAGGTAATCGGTCAAATCCTCTGCCATCTTCTTAGTCAAAGTGGTAACAAAGACACGCTCGCCTTTTTCAGTTCTGCTATTGATTTCCCCCAAAAGGTCATCCATTTGTCCCATAGTCGGACGAACTTCTACTTCTGGATCAAGAAGACCTGTCGGACGAATAATCTGTTCAATTACCGTGTCTGTCTGCTCCATCTCATAATCCCCAGGGGTCGCTGACACATAGACAATCTGATGCACATGACTTTCAAATTCTTCTCGGCGCAGCGGTCTGTTATCCAAGGCTGACGGTAAGCGGAACCCGTAATCCACCAGCATCTGCTTGCGAGAGCGGTCGCCATTGTACATGCCCTTAATCTGCCCCATGGTCATGTGACTCTCGTCGATCATGATGAGGAAATCCTCTGGGAAGAAATCAAGAAGTGTATAGGGTGGCTCTCCTTCCGAACGGCCATCCATGTGGCGGGAATAGTTTTCGACACCGTTGGTGTAGCCCATTTCACGGAGCATTTCCACATCGTATTCTGTCCGTTGTTTCAATCGCTGTGCTTCTAAGAGTTTGCCCTCTGCTTCAAAGAATTTGAGTTGTTCTTCCATTTCAGCTTGGATTTTGGCAATGGCCACTTCCATATGTTCCTCATTGGTCATGAAGTGGGTGGCAGGAAAAAGCACCAAATGTTCCACCTCACCCATTGGACGCCCTGTCAAACTTTCGATTTCCTGAATGCGGTCAATCTCATCACCAAAAAATTCAACACGAAAGGCATGTTCGTCACGAGAAGCAGGGAAAATTTCCACCACATCGCCACGCACGCGAAAACGCCCACGCTGGAAATCAATGTCGTTCCGTTCAAACTGAATATCCACCAGTTGGTTCAACAGTTTGTCCCTTGAAATCTCCTGACCAGGACGCAAACTAACGGCTGAATCTGCGTATTCTTTTGGAGACCCCAAACCGTAAATGCAAGAGACAGATGCTACTACGATGACATCATTGCGCTCTAAGAGTGAAGACGTCGCTGAATGGCGGAGTTTATCAATCTCATCATTTACCGAACTATCTTTTTCGATATAGGTATCAGATGATGGTACATAAGCCTCTGGCTGATAATAATCATAGTAGGACACAAAGTATTCCACTGCATTATTGGGGAAAAATTCCTTGAACTCCCCATAAAGCTGTCCTGCAAGGGTCTTGTTGTGGGCAATGACAAGGGTTGGTTTGTTAACCTTAGCAATGACCTGACTCATGGTATAGGTCTTACCAGTCCCTGTTGCCCCCATGAGGATTTGTGCTTTTTCACCACCTTCAATATTGTCCACTAGCTGCTCAATGGCCTGCGGCTGATCTCCAGATGGTTCGTATTTTGACACCAATTCAAACTGATTATCTTCTCTTCTATCAATCATATGATTCTATTCTCCTCATTTCTTCTATTATATTCTATCACAGAATGAAAAAAGATTGGCCATGCCAATCTTTTTAGTTTTTATTCTCAATCGAATAAGTGCTAGATTCCTTCTTTCCAAACAGAGACCAACTTAAATACAGAATAAAAGCAAGCAAGACAGCGGAGGCAATCAAACTTCCCTCTGGACCAAAGTTGCCTCCTGATAAATAATCAGGTACTGCACCTATTTGAAAACTCATCGTTGCATAGCTTGTAGAAATTCCACTCACATTCAATCCAAAGAAACTTCCTTGGAAATAATTCCAGGCAGTATGGATAGCAGCAATCCCCCAAATATTGTCCGTTTTAAGAACATATAGACAGGCTAGCAGTCCAAAAAGTGCGATATTCAAGAGTGAAATCCATGAGACAGAGGGATTTGCTAAATGAAGCACTGCAAATAAGAGACTAGAAACCGCTGTCCCAACCAAAAGATTACTATTACGAGAGACAACTGGGAAAAGCCAACCACGTGTTATTAATTCTTCCGTTCCGCTTTGAATGAACCAAAAAGGGAGGATCAAAATCAAGCTCATCAGGTTTGCAACAGAAAAATCCAATCGAGTAAGCTCAATACTCCCACTCAGCACTTGCAGACCAACTACTGTACCAATCAATAGCACTCCAATGAAAAACCCCTTCAGCAACTCAAAGATAGCCCTCTTCTTAAAGAAGCCTAAGCCAGATACCGGTCTTTTTTCTACAAAGCCAACCCAAAGACAAACCAGTGTACTCGGCACCAGGAAAACTACTAAGGACAACAAGATAGGATCAATGGTAAACAAAAGGGTTTGCAGCCACTCCCCAGGTAGTAAGGCAATCATTCCTCCTAATAGCGACTCACCAAGAGCAGAACCAATAACTAAGAACAACTGCACTCCGACAATTGCCAATAAGGCATATAGTCCTCTCAATCCTTTGCTTTCTGGTACTTTTACACTTTTTAGCATGCGCTTTTCTGTCATCCAGCCGCCTCCTTTCCTATTATTCTATTGTATCGAAATTCAACTTCTTTTTCAAGTTTCTTACGACCTTTAAATCGATGTTAGATTTTCTTACATCAGAAGTTTGCAAATTTTCTGACTTTATGCTATACTTTTAGTCATATTTAAAAAGGAGCTAGAATATGAAGAAAACATTACTCATTTTATTAGCAAGTGTCGTATCACTGCTCCCTATCTACATTGGTGGGGTTGCTTCTGCAGATACGATTCAGGTTGTTTCTGACACTGCCTATGCCCCATTCGAATTCAAAGATTCTGACCAGATTTACAAAGGAATTGATGTCGATATCATCACAGAAGTGGCAAAACGTTCCGGTTGGGACCTTGATATGACCTATCCAGGTTTTGATGCGGCTGTCAATGCCGTTCAATCTGGTCAAGCAGATGCCCTTATGGCTGGCACGACGATTACAAATGCCCGCCAAAAAGTTTTTACCTTTTCAGATCCTTACTATGACACAAAAATTGTCCTGTATACACGCGCTGATGCCAAGATTAGTGAATACAAAGCATTAAAAGGGAAAACAGTTGGTGTTAAAAACGGCACCATTGCTCAATCCTTTTTAGAAGATAACAAAGACAAGTACGGCTATACTATCAAATCATTTGATACAAGCGATTTGATGAATAATAGCCTAGATGCTGGTTCCATTGAAGCTGCAATGGATGACCAACCTGTTGTCCAATATGCCATCAAACAAGGAAAAGAATACGCCATTAATATGGATGGTGAAGCCGTCGGAAGTTTCGGATTTGCGGTCAAAAAGGGAAGTCAGTATGAAGGCCTTGTTGAAGATTTCAATACAGCCTTAGCTGACATGAAAAAAGATGGCACCTATGCTCAAATTATGGCCAAGTGGCTTGGTGCTGAAACCAGTACAGCTAGCAAGGCTACAGGAGATGCTTCAGCCAAAGCGACACCTGTTAAAAAGAGCTACAAAGTTGTCATGGACTCTTCATTTGCTCCATTTGAATACCAAAGCGATAACGGAGAATACGTCGGTATTGATGTTGACTTGATTAAAGCAATCGCAGAGCAACAAGGCTTTACCCTTGAATTGTCAAACCCTGGATTTGATGCTGCCTTGAACGCAGTTCAAGCAGGTCAGGCTGATGCTGTCATCGCAGGTATGTCTATCACAGACGCCCGCAAAGAAATCTTTGATTTCTCAGACTCCTACTACACTTCAAATATTATTTTAGCTGTCAAAGAAGGAAGCATTGTCAAAGCTTATAAAGATTTAAAAGGCATGACAGTCGGTGCAAAAAACGGTACTGCTTCTTATAGCTTCTTAGAAGAACACGCCAATGAATATGGCTACACACTCAAAGCTTTTGACGAAGCTTCTTCGATGTATGACAGTTTGAATGCTGGCTCTGTTGACGCTATCATGGATGACGAAGCCATTCTGAAATACGCTATCCAACAAGGCCGCAAATTTACAACACCGATTGATGGGGAACCCTCTGGAGATTATGGCTTTGCTGTGAAAAAAGGGAGCAACCCAGAATTGATTGCTATGTTTAACAATGGACTGGCTGCTCTGAGAAAATCAGGAAAATACGATGAAATCCTAGCAAAATACCTGGGAGATGGCAAGGCCACCGACTCATCTAAGACGGTCGATGAAACGACTATTTCTGGGCTCCTTTCAAACAACTACAAACAATTACTATCTGGTTTAGGAACAACCCTTAGTCTCACTTTAATTTCCTTTGCCATTGCGATGGTAATCGGAGTCATCTTTGGGATGATGAGTGTATCACCAAGTGGCGTCTTGCGCACTATCGCTTCCATCTTTGTGGACGTTGTGAGAGGTATCCCGCTCATGATTGTAGCAGCCTTTATCTTCTGGGGAATTCCAAACTTGATTGAATCCATGACTGGAAACCAAAGTCCGATTAATGACTTTGTAGCTGCTACGATTGCCCTTTCCCTCAACGGTGGCGCTTATATTGCCGAAATTGTCCGAGGAGGAATTGAGGCTGTCCCAGTTGGGCAAATGGAAGCTAGCCGTAGTCTAGGTTTGCCTTATGGTAAGACCATGCAAAAGGTCATTCTACCACAAGCCATCAAGCTCATGCTTCCAAACTTCATCAACCAATTTGTTATTTCATTGAAAGATACGACTATCGTTTCTGCAATCGGTTTGGTTGAACTCTTCCAAACAGGGAAAATTATTATTGCCCGTAACTACCAATCTTTCCGTATGTATGCTATTCTGGCAGTGATCTATCTTGTCATGATTACACTATTGACCCGTTTGGCAAAACGACTAGAAAAGAGGCATAACTAATGGCTGAATTAAAAATTGACGTACAAGATTTACACAAGGCTTATGGAGAAAACAAGGTCTTGAAAGGGATTGATGCCAAATTCTATGAAGGCGATGTTGTTTGTATCATTGGTCCTTCTGGCTCTGGCAAATCCACCTTCCTACGTACACTTAACCTCTTAGAAACCATTACCAGTGGCAAGGTCGTCGTAGATGGCTTTGAACTATCTGATAAAAATACCAATGTGGACAAGGCACGCGAAAACATCGGAATGGTCTTTCAGCATTTCAACCTCTTTCCTCATATGACCGTTTTAGATAATATCACTTTCGCCCCTGTCGAACTGGGTAAGGAAAGCAAGGAATCTGCTGAAAAACACGCCCGCGAACTTCTTGAAAAGGTGGGGTTGTCCGATAAAGCAGATGCTATGCCAAATAGCCTCTCTGGTGGACAAAAACAACGGGTTGCCATTGCACGCTCCCTTGCAATGAACCCGGATATTATGCTCTTTGATGAGCCAACTTCCGCCCTTGACCCTGAAATGGTCGGTGATGTATTGAACGTTATGAAAGACTTGGCTGAGCAAGGTATGACCATGCTCATTGTTACACACGAGATGGGCTTTGCTCGCAAGGTTGCCAACCGTGTCATCTTTACCGATGGCGGCGAATTCCTTGAAGACGGCACACCTGAAGAAATCTTTGACCATCCAAAACATCCACGTTTAATTGAGTTCTTGGATAAAGTCTTGAATGTATAACATAAAATAGAGTTCTGCAATCAGAACTCTATTTTATTGACTCCATATGATAAAGAATATTCCTCCTCACTCACCCCTCCATTTTTGACATCGTTTTCAAAACATGCTACAATAATTTCAGAAATACATTCGGAGGTAAAGGAGCCATGATCAACTAAAAAACAAAAACGTTGATACTTTATCAAGTTGTGGTTTTTTAGTGTGCGCTCATCTCCTACTTGCCCCTCTATGGTGCGGTCTTTTTGAAGTAGCAAACAAATTCCCTGCTTGGTAAAGTAGGGGATTTTTTATATGGGCAAGAAAGGAAAAGAAGATGACAAAATTGGTAAGCTTTAAAGTAAAAATCAAACCGCATAGCATACAACAAACGCAGATTTTCAGTAAAATAACCTGCTCTAACCCTACCAGACAGCACATAAAAGTGATCCCTAACCATAATCGCGGGAATCGTTAACGCCATTATTAATCAAAGGAGGTTCTATGCTAAAATTCGAACACCTAACGATAACACACCAAAAAGATTTACAGGAACTCATCCACGACCTGAACCTTGTCATTAATCCTGGTGATAAGGTAGCCATTATCGGTGAAGAAGGTACTGGAAAATCTACACTTCTCAAAAGCATCGTATTACCTGAAGAAATAGCTCAATATGTAAGTATCGAAGGGCAGATCATCAATCAGTTCCACCAGACAGCTTATTTACCACAGAGATTGACTGCGGCACAACTCGCCCAAACTGTCCAAGACTTCCTCTACTCCGACATTGATTACACCCTTTTTGACTTCAATCTTTTTTATAAAATGGCAGAGCAGTTTCAACTAGATGTTGATGGGTTTCAAGAAAGAAAGCAAACTTTGGCCAGTCTATCAGGCGGAGAACGACTCAAAATTCAACTCCTAAACATTCTGGCAGAAGATCCAGACCTCATTCTCCTTGACGAGCCATCTAGTGACCTCGATTTAGAAACCGTCAAATGGTTGGAGCAATTCATTCGTCAAACAGAGAAAACAGTCCTCTTCATCTCCCATGATGAAGCTTTGCTGACTCACGCAGCTACTGCTATTTTACACTTGGAATTGCTCAAGAAACGCAAGGAACCACGCGCCAGCTATTTCCACGGGAACTATGAAAACTATAAAGTCGAACGTCGAGAGCAATTTGAAAGACAACTACAAGTCGCCAAAAAAGAAAGGGAAGAACATGGGAAGAAAGTTCAAGAAAATCAGCGGATTCAGCAGCGAGTACAACATGCACTAAGAACTACTAAAAATGATGTCATCGGCCGACTACTAGCTAAAAAAATGCGTGCCCTTCAGTCACAAGAGCGTCGCTATGGCAAGGAAGCAGAACATTTCACAGAAATTCCACAGGACATGGATGCTATTCATCTCTTTTTCAACCAAATTGAGCCCCTTCCACCACAGAAAAGAGTGTTAACATGGGAGAAGAAAGAATTACCCACGGGCCAAAAAATTGATTTAGACATCCGTGGACAAGATAAAATCGTCATTACAGGTCGAAACGGTATTGGTAAAACTCGTCTGCTCAAAGACATCAACGCGGCATTATCACAATCACTAGGCTTATCGATTGGCTACATGCCCCAGCATTATGAGGAATTACTGATTGGATATCCTTCTGCTCTGGATTTCGTAGCAGAGCATACCAATGAGCAAACTGCTCGGACCTTTCTGGCTAGTCTTCGCTTCACCAGAGACGAAATGACTCATGCATTGAGCGATTTATCCGGTGGTCAAAAGGCAAAGCTTTTCTTGGCTAAGATGGTCGTCAGTGGAAACAATGTTTTACTCCTTGATGAACCAACACGACATTTCTCCCCAACCAGTCAGCCACTAGTTCGGCAACTCTTTCAAGACTATCCCGGTTGCATCATCAGCGTTTCTCACGATCAGCTCTTCATCGAAGAAGTCGCTCACAAACGTTATGTATTAACTGTCAATCATTTACATTTAGCGGAATAAAAAATAAGGTCATGACTGGCCTTATTTTCTTATCTGTTAAAAATCAGTAGGAAAGGATTCGGACTGAACTGAATCTAGAAAATGGGCATCGCCAATCGTTATATCCCTGACAATGACAGAGGAAGCCGAATGACGAACGCTTTTGTATAAGGGGCAATATTCTTAGTTTCCAATGTAATTGTTCCACCGTGCATTTCAACAAATTGCTGAACGATTGCTAGACCTAAACCAGTGCCTCCCTTTCCAGCAGTTCTTGCTTCTACTCCTGTTACAAATGGTTGGAAAAGAGTCGCGGCAATTTCTTCACGGATTTCCACACCATCATCTGCTATTTCTAATTTAACAAACTGTTTCTCACATTGTAAATGGAATGCTAAGGTTGTATGTGGCGGATTGTATCGCATAAAATTATTCAATAGATTGTCCAATACACGCGTAAATTTAACGATATCCAAATCAATCATGTACCGTTCTTCAGGGATGTCAATGTCTAATTCGTATTCTTGAAGAATGAACTCATCATAGTGCTGTGCCCAGTAATGACGTAGATACTCACAGAAATCAAGTCTCTCTGTTTGGAGAGTAAATTCTGGATGTTGAATCTGACTAAACTCATAGAGTGATTCAATTAATTCATTCAGTACAACAGATTTTTGGTAGATAATCTGCATATACCGATCCCGTGTGTCTTCTTCAATCATTTGATCTGAGAGAGCTTTTGAATAGCCTTGAATAACGGTAATAGGTGTTCGTAAATCGTGTGAGATGTTGGCTAGCATCTTCTTTTTACTCTCTTCAATCTCATGTCTTTGACGTTGACTTTCATACAATTCAGCGGATACTTCGTTAAATGTATTAAAAATCGTCGCAAATTCTTGAGGTGCACCACTATCCTCATACACGACAACCTCATCACGATTGACTAATTTTGTAATCGCCTCATTCAGAACTGTTAATGGTTTTGAAATTTTTCTGTGTAATCTCCATATGAACAAAATCATAAACAGGATTACTGTTACCAATAATATGACAACTGTAATCAAAATATGATCATTAATAGCCTTATCTTCCAAATCCAGATTGTAAGTCTTCATAATGACAAATGCCATCTTCTCGCCTTTGTTATCTACAAAGTCATACTTATATAGGTGGTATTTATCTTGCAATGACTGGGTTAAAATCTGAATATCTCTTTTTGAAAATCGACTTCTTCCACTTGAGAGATTTTGTGAAATGATATTCATCTTTTCATCCAGCAAGTAAGCAAATTCCTCTGATTCAACTGGCAGTACCCCTACTAAATAGCGATCTCCCTTGTTCGTATTTTTTTGAATCAAATAGCGATGTTTCCCACTTTCTGGAGAAGTATACTTCATACTTGTATAATAATAGTTTGCATTATAGGGCAAAATTAAGTCTAACTCATCTGAAGTAAATTTTTGGGCTGTAGCTGGATTACTAGCATATACAAGTCCTCGCTCATATGACACAATCTCATACGTTGTTCCATAAATGTTGTAAGGTCGAAAATCAATCGACTTGTATTTTCCTGCTTTCAGTGGCTTCTCCAACCGTATCATCTCACTGGGTTGTATCAAACTACTAATATCATCTAGTATCTTAAAAGATATCAAAACCCAAATGACAACCCCAACAAGTACGACGATGAGATAAAGGATGAATTGGCTGAGGAGGAGATGAATGAGACTCCAACGCTTCTTAGTCTTGCTTTTCAAATTTATATCCTATTCCTCTTAAGGTTTTAATGTACCGCGGATTTTTAGGGTCTTTCTCAATTTTATCCCGTAAATTCGATACGTGCACCACAATAGAGTTATCATCACCTTCAACATAACCGCCATTGATATGTTCATATAATTGCAATTTGGTAAAGATTTGCCCGGGTGAACTCATGAACACTTGAAGAATTTTAAATTCTGTTGCAGTTAATTGAATAAACATCCCATTTTTCAACAGGGTTGCTTCATCAACATTCAAGATGAGTTCTCCTAATGATAGTACTGGAACCGTTTTTTTAGCACTCTTATTTAAATCATAAAATCGACGCAAATTAGATTGAACACGTGCTACAACTTCAAGCGGATTAAACGGTTTTGTAATGTAGTCATCTGCTCCGATTTTTAATCCCAAAATCTTATCCATATCATCAGTCTTAGCAGAAAGAATTAGAATTGGGATAGCACTTTCTTGACGGATTAATTTTGTCAAGCCATATCCATCTAATTTCGGCATCATGATATCCAGAATGGCTAAATCAATTTTATAACTTTTGAAAAGATCATAAGCTTCTTCGCCATCATTTGCAACCAAAACTTCATAAGAAGAGGTTTCGAGATACAATTTCAGTAAATCAACAATGTCATGATCATCCTCAGCAACTAAAATCCTATACATATCATTCCTTCTTTCTAATCTTGCTAGTTATTTACTCTCATATCTCTTATTCTAACATTTTCTATCTGTTTAGAAAATAGCTATCAGCAGCCTTTATCACATGCTTACCATTGCCTTTATATCACTACCAATTCTATTATTATTTGATGCCATTTGGTAAAATTAGTGTTTGAATCAACTCATTTTCTTCTTGAATACGAATAAATAATGTATAGGCATACAAGGGGCCAACAAATACTAGTGTCCACCATGCATGACATAATAAGGCAAGTCCAAGTAATTCAGGGAAGATATTCAAGAAATAGTTTGGGTGTTTAATAGTCCGAAAGAGCCAATGATTGTTAAACTGATGCTTTTTAGCAATCATCAATTTGACTGTCCAAATTCCTTTTAATAAATGTACCACTGTATAGAGCATCACTAATGCAAAAACTAGTAAAGCCACTCCTACCATACCAATAATGTCTAGTCTAACATGACCAAGCACAGCTTCTATACAAGAAGCTAAATAAAATAGAATATGCAACATCGTTAACCGTTTTGTATTTTCCTTCCCGTACTCTGTACCGCCTTCTGCTAAGATGCGTGCTTCATTTTGTTTAGAAACTTTTAAAAATACTAGTCGAATGATAAATATCACACCCACAATCACTAAAATCATCTTCATCTCACTTTCATTTCCTTACCTTCTTACCAAAAATAGATGATCCATTCTGTTATGACATCTATTTTTCGTTGTCTTTTTTCCACCAATATGCCAAAATCGAAATCAATCCCAATACGCCAATCGCCGCAATTAACATTGAATAGAGTGTCAACATTATTTTTTCTTGTGAATAGGTCGCATTCTGTCGATAACAAACTGTTTTGTCTCGAATTGGTACCAGGTTTTCTTGACGACTATCTGCTATCTTGATTTGGTTAATTCCTGCTGGCTGGTATTCAACGACTTCTACATGAATCGTATCATTTATATCTTCATCTTTTATCGAAAGTTGGTGAAACTGATTCACCACCATCGCATTTTCTGTATGAGCACGTGCCAGTAAGGGAGAGAATACGGTGCATATGCAGATGAACGATACGCTGGCGACAGCTACAAGTTTCGCTATGCTTTTTTGAAAGATTTGTTCTTCTTCGAATGTTATATGTCGTTGCATTTGCACATTTTACCTCCACTCTTTCTTTTATTTCCCTTTCTTCTATTTTACAATCTCTTTTTTCAAATACAATAGGATTTCGAAAGTTTAAGTAAAAGCTTTTCTGAACTTAATGTAACCTTTAGATTCTTTATATTATCTTAATAAAACTATTAAATCTTAAGGAATTTCACAATCATATACATGCTTTGTCCTCACTTTATGAACATCCGAGTTCAAATAAAAAGAGCTGGATTTTCGTCCAACTCTCATTTTTCATCTTTTTCTTTTGCTAATCTCTCTCGTTCCAGACGAAATTTGCGATTAGGGTTAAGCCTGTTAAAGAGCTCTTCCAATTTCTCTGCGTTCCAGACATCAGCAGCAGATACAAAATTACCATTTTTATCTTTGAAGGATATTGGTTTATCTCCCATAACACACCTCGCAGGTCTCTAGCTGTCAACTAATCAGTCAACAAATTCAAACTCAAAGTTTCCGATGCGGACAATATCACCGTCTTTGGCGCCGCGTGCACGAAGAGCTTCGTCAACCCCCATCCCACGTAATTGCCGAGCAAATTTCATGATAGATTCGTCTCGGTCCATATTGGTCATAATGAAGAGTTTTTCCAATTTCTCACCTGAGAGGATCCAGCTTGCATCGTCATCGCGAGAGATATCAAAGGCAGGCTCGTCTTCGTTAAAGCCATAGTAAACTTCTTCTTCCTCTAGATAATCTGATTCATCATATAATAAGAACTCATCTGTCTTATCAAGAAGTTCTGCAGTTGCTTCCAAAAGATTTTCTAACCCTTGATGCGCTAGGCTAGAAATTGGGAAAATCATCGGCATTTCATCAAACTCATCGTAGTTAGCAGCCAATTTTTCCTTGAATTCTTTCAAATTGTCTTCTGACTCTGGCATATCCATCTTATTGGCAACAATAATCTGTGGACGCTCCATCAGACGAAGATTATAGGTTTCTAGCTCATTGTTAATCGCTACATAATCTTCGTAAGGGTCTCGTCCTTCGCTAGCTGACATATCAATCACATGAAGGATAACACGTGTCCGCTCGATGTGGCGAAGGAATTGTGTTCCCAAACCAATCCCCTGACTAGCGCCTTCAATCAATCCAGGTAGGTCTGCCACGGCAAAGGATTCCCCTGATTTGGTACGAACCATTCCAAGATTTGGCACGATGGTTGTAAAATGGTAGGCACCGATTTTTGGCTTGGCAGCTGTAATAACACTGAGAAGAGTTGATTTCCCAACAGATGGAAATCCAACCAAACCGACATCCGCAAGAACCTTTAATTCTAATTCGAGCTGACGCTCTTCACCTGGTTCACCATTTTCTGAAATTTCAGGAGCTGGATTCTTTGGCGTTGCAAATCGAATATTGCCACGGCCACCACGACCACCACGCGCAATGATAAATTCCTGATCATGCTCTACGAGGTCTGTAAGAACTTTACCTGTCTCCGCATCACGGACTGTCGTCCCCTGAGGTACGCGGACAACCAAGTCTTCCGCTCCACGGCCGTGCATGCCCTTGGTCATCCCTTTTTCGCCATCTTTGGCTCTAAATTTACGATTGTAGCGGAAGTCCATGAGGGTACGCAACCCTTCATCTACACGAAAGATAACAGAGCCACCTTTTCCGCCATCACCGCCCCATGGTCCGCCATTGGGAACGTATTTTTCACGGCGAAAGGCCACCATACCATCGCCACCCTTACCAGCCTTAACTGAAATCTTGGCTGTATCTAAAAACATACTCATTTTTTCTATATGAAAGCAAGGCCACACTGACTCTGCTCTCCCTTTCTGATTCTAATTCTTTCCTAGAAAAAAACGCTTATCAGCGTTTCTTACAAAATAGCACTAATCGCTGGGAATACAAGTCCTGCAATTGTTGCCAACACCATTAAAACAATCACAACCATCGTAATTTTTTCAAAAGTGCTTTTTTTATGTTTTTCTTCACCAAATGCCATGGTATCTCCTTTAACAAGTCATATTCTACTTATTTTAGCATGAAAGAAGGAAAAATTCAATTATGTTCCTTTTTATTCGAAAGAAACAGTCTAGACGGTCTAGACTTTGCTAATACAGGCTAACTTAAAAATTTTGTCTCCTCTCGTGTTTAGCTATAAGTCACCCACTACAGTTGACAAAGAGCCACTTAAAAATACACTCAAAGATTGGCACACTGTACTTAGCAATCTTCAAGTGTATTATATTCATAAATTATACTTTACTTCGGACACCCGACTTTAAGTTCTCTCTTGTGTCGCAGAGGAATGATGATTTCTGTTACAAATTCCTCTTCATTTTGTGTCACCCAATAATCAATAACATGACGTTCATAGCATTCTTCTTTAAGTTCATACTCATTTTCTTCTGAAAATGCAATCATGCTTTGATAAGTCTCCTTAATATCATCTAAAGAACCGATATGGTAACAACTCAACGCCATAAAACCACCAAATCTATCAAACCCTTTTGACTCTGGAAAGACATGTTGTAGGATGGTCGATGATTGGATATTTCCCGCCATTTTTTTCTCATAAGAATCATATTTCAAAATAACCGGACCTGATACTTTCATCTTGTTTTCTTCCAAGAATTTTGTCCATTCAAGGTTAACAATGGATTCCTTATGAGAATAATGATAAGATTGCTCTACACAGTAATAAGAAGACTCTTCTTGATAATATTTAAGACTAATATTTGGTCCATATTTATTAGTAAGGTTATTTTGTAAACAAATCTCGCCTTCAATAATAAGTTGTAACCAGTCATCAATTGAAGTCATTGAAACTAATAATTGTTTGTGCTCCGCCTCTAACTCATCTCTCCTCTGCCGTAGATACTTGTAATGATTTGAACAGCCATTAAACGATATTAAGTCTTTGATACGTTTGAGACTAAGTCCGATTTGCTGATAGTATTTAATCATAGGTATCAAAAGCAATGTTGCCTTATCATAATAACGATAATTGGTATCCTCGGCAATATACTTGGGGAGGATTAGACCAAGACTCTCATAGTATCGTAGTGTCTTGGCAGACACTCCACTCATACTTGCTGCTTTACCAATAGGAAACAAACCTTCTTCTGTCATTCCTCTCCTCTTTTCTATCTATATTTTTAATCTTAGATTATTTATTATATAATAAAATTGTAAACCATTCCATAGTAGTAAAGTCAAGAGATTTTCAAGCGAATAAAGCATGGCAATTGATCATATCTGTTCGACTTTTAGGAAAGTTATCTCATTTTTATAGTCGATTTTGATGTAAAAAACATATCAAATTTATATTTTATTATTTTTATAGTGAAAAACAACACGTAAACTTTACCCTTAGTGGAACGTTTTTTATTGTTGGTTTTGCATAAATAGCAAAAGGATAACCATCCACAACAGAGATGGAATCTTTTTCTTTAATTGTTGACCATTTAAAACTCAAGGTTCTTCAAGATGTCTTGAAGAGAATCTTCACTGATTTCAATTACCTTTTTACTTTCTTTTACACGTTTCTTTTCTAAGCTTTTCGTAATTCGCTCAGAATCTCCAGATAGGGTCGCATATTGTGTAAACCGGCGTTTTGCTTGAGCGACAGTTTGTTCAAATAGACGATTTGCCTCATCTGGCTGCACCTGATAAAGAGCTGAGAAACGTTCTTGTTTCAACATAAAATCAATCATCTGATTGAAGTCAGGACGCTTAAAGTCCAATATCATTGGTTTTTTTCCTTGCTCTGCTAAAAGAGGATTGTAACGGTAGAGAGACCAGTAGCCTGAGTCCACTGCTTCTTTAGCTTCGGTTAATGACTCTCTCAATCCGCCTTGTAAACCATGACTGATACATGGAACATAGGCAATGACAATAGATGGTCCTGGATAACGTTCAGCTTCTTCAAAAGCTTTTATCACTTGTACAGGATTGGCACCGCTCGCTACTTGAGCAACATAGACGTTTCCATATGTCATCGCCATCATGCCCAAATCTTTTTTCGCACTGCGATTTCCAGCCGCAGAAAATTTTGCAATAGCTGAGGTAGGGGTTCCTTTGGAGAGGTGACCGCCTGTATTTGAATAGACTTCATTATCCAAAACAAGAATATTAACATCTGCACCACTTGCGAGGACATGATCTAAGCCACCATATCCGATATCATAAGCCCAACCGTCTCCACCAATAATCCACTGGCAAGGTTTCACAAACAAATCACGTTTGTCATAGAGCTGTTGGAGAATCGGATAAGAACCCTTGACTTCTTGCAAGAGACTTGTTAGTTTGGTCGAACGAGCACGAGAGCCTTGACCTTCATCCATATGATCTATCCAATCTTGCAACAATGAGCGTAGATCTGTATCCGCCACCGCCATCGCTTCTTGCATCATCGGGATGAGAGCTTTTCGTCTAGCTTCGTTAGCAATGACCATACCATAGCCAAACTCAGCAGAGTCTTCTAGGAGCGAATTACTCCACGCTGGACCTTGACCGTGACAGTTTTTACTGTAAGGACTCGTTGGAGCCATTCCTCCCCAAATAGAGGAGCAACCTGTCGCATTGGCGATTAGCATACGATCCCCAAATAACTGAGTTAGGAGTTTCACATATGGTGTCTCGCCACATCCCGCACAGGCTCCTGAAAATTCTAAGAGTGGCTGTTCAAACTGGGTACAAGCAACCGTTCCAGACTTAGCAGGATTTTCTTTAGCACGTAGCGTTTGTGCAAAAGCCCAATTGACAACTTCTTGACTCACCTCTTCTTCTGTTCGTTGATGTACAGGACGCATTTTCAGCGCTTTTCCTGATTTTGGACAGGCATTGACACATAAGCCACACCCTGTACAATTCTCTACAGAAACTTGAATACGGTAGAATAGACCATCTTTTCCTTTGAAATCCATGACACGATAGCCTTCTGGTGCTACTTGCAGTTCGTCTTCTTCTGCTAAGAACGGACGAATGGCTGCATGCGGACACACAAAGGAACATAGATTACATTGAACGCAGTGGTTATTATCCCACTCTGGAACTTCCCATGTAATATTTCGTTTTTCTTGTGGCGCTAGACCTAGCGGAATATCACCTGCTGTCATTCCATTATTTATCAAGGTTCCAACAGAAATCGTTTCTCCTTCTAAGTGATTCATCGGCAATTGAATCTGGCAAGAAAAACGGGTTAAGTCTTTGTCAAATAACTGCTCATTGACTGTTAAATCCTTCCAGTCGGCAGGAACAGGTACTTGTTGAACTGCTCCTATTGAACGACGAATCGCCACTAAATACTTAGCGAATTTATCGTTTGATGCATGACCATAGATTTTTTCGATTTCTTCTTCTAATACATGCTGAATCGTATTCTTAGGAAACAGGTTGACAATTTCCAAAAAGGCTGCTTCTGAACAGATACTTGTCCTTGGAAAAATATCTGTGTCTTGAGCAATTTGAAAGGCATCAATGATATAGAACCGAATCTGATGTTCTGCAAAATATTTTTTGAGTTTCTTCGGTAATTTGCGAGCAGCTCCCTCTACGCTATCAGGTGTATTGAGTAGGAAAACTCCACCAGGTTTCAAGCCTTTTGTCACATCATATTTGGCTAAGTAAGCTGGTGTTGATACCGCTACAAAATCCATTTCTTGAATTGAATAGGTTGAGCGAATCGCTTCCTCTCCAAAACGAAGCTGAGAGATAGTCAACCCGCGTTGTTTACGAGAATCGTAATAAAAATAACCTTGTATTTCTTCGTCCGTTTGCCGTCCGATAAGCTTAAGAAGGGATTTGCTGGTGCTGACAGTTCCATCTCCTCCTACTCCCCAGAACTTAGCTTGAAATGTACCGTATGGTGTTAGGTCAAGACTTGGTCCTGTGGTAAGAGATAAATTGGTTACATCATCGTCAATCCCAACTGTAAATTGTCTTTTAGGACTAGCAGTCAGCAACTCATCATAAATCGCTACAATTTGCTCTGGCGTTGTATCTTTGGAACCGATACCGTAGCGTCCCCCGATAATCCGAGGACGAAGCTGACTTTCGTAAAAGGCAGCCTGCACATCCAACAAGAGTGGTTCACCAATGGAACCTGGTTCTTTTGTACGGTCTAAGACCGCTATGGAAGTGATGGTCTGAGGTACTTTTTCCAAGAAGGACTCTACCGGAAATGGGCGATAGAGATGAATGTGCAAGAAACCAACTTTCCGTCCCAATTGATTAAGATAGTCCACGGTCTGTTCGATTGTTTGAGCAACAGAGCCCATTGCAACGATGAGTTCTGTCGCTTCTGGATGACCATAATAGTTGACCAAATCATAATCCGTTCCTTGAATCTGATTAATCTGATCCATGTATTTTTTCACAACATAAGGCGTCACTTGGTAGTTTCGATTAACGGTTTCCCGTTGTTGGAAAAAGATGTCTGGACCTTGGTTCGTTCCTGAAACAGAAGGATGGTTCGGGTTCATTGCCCGCAAGCGGAAGGTTTCCAATGCTTCTTGGTGAATGAGTCCTTCGAGTTCTTCATAGTCTAGAACTTTGATTTTTTGCAGTTCATGACTAGTCCGAAATCCGTCAAAAAAACTGAGAAATGGTAAACTAGTCTCTAAACTAGCGAGATGAGCGACAGCTGATAAATCCATCACTTCTTGCACAGAACTTTCAGCCATCATCACAAACCCAGATTGACGTACAGCCATCACATCACTGTGGTCGCCATAAATACTCAAGGCATTGGTAGAGACGGAGCGTGCTGCTACATGAAAAACTGTCGGTAGCAGCTCTCCTGCAATCTTATACATATTTGGAAGCATCAGTAGCAAGCCTTGTGAAGATGTAAATGTCGTCGTCAAAGCTCCTGTTTTTAGAGAGCCGTGGACAAAGCCAGCTACACCTGCTTCTGACTGCATTTCAACAATTTGTAAGGGGTGACCAAAGAGATTTTTTCGGCCTTCTGTTTGCCAAATATCTACTCTTTCTCCTATGGTAGAGCTCGGCGTAATAGGGTAAACACCTGCAACTTCGCTAAAAGCATAGGCTATATGCGCTGCTGCTGTATTGCCATCCATTATCTCTTGATGTGCCATCGTACTCTCACCTCCTTTTTGTGACTGCTTCTCTATTGGCTAAAAACGCCCACCCTCTTGATTAGGATGGGCGTTTCTTGCGTATCTTTACTACGATTGTTTTAGTTGTGTTTTGGTAAAATTGTTTCGACTTCTGTATGTGGACGTGGAATCACGTGTACAGATACCAATTCACCAACACGTTGGGCTGCGGCTGCTCCAGCATCTGTCGCTGCCTTCACAGCACCGACATCACCGCGTACCATGACAGTGACTAATCCGCCACCAACATGCTCTTTGCCAACTAACACAACATTGGCTGCTTTAACCATCGCATCGGCTGCCTCAATAGAGCCAATCAAACCTTTTGTTTCAATCATTCCTAATGCTTCTGATGACATATGTATTACCTACCTTTATGTTATTTATGCGCCAAAATTGTTTCGACTTCTGTATGTGGGCGTGGAATCACGTGTACAGATACCAATTCACCAACACGTTGTGCCGCTGCTGCTCCAGCATCTGTTGCTGCTTTCACAGCGCCTACATCACCGCGTACCATGACAGTGACCAAGCCGCCACCAACATGTTCTTTACCAATCAAGGTTACATTGGCTGCTTTAACCATCGCATCGGCTGCTTCGATAGAGCCAATCAAACCTTTTGTTTCAATCATTCCTAATGCTTCTGAATGCATGTTCGTTACCTTCCTTTGCTTTATTTTGCTAAGATTGTTTCAACTTCTGTGTGTGGACGTGGAATCACATGGACAGATACCAATTCACCAACACGTTGTGCTGCGGCTGCTCCAGCATCTGTCGCTGCTTTCACAGCACCGACATCACCGCGTACCATAACAGTCACCAATCCGCCACCAACGCGTTCTTTGCCAATGAGAGTTACATTGGCTGCTTTGACCATGGCATCGGCTGCTTCAATAGAGCCAATCAAACCTTTTGTTTCAATCATTCCTAATGCTTCTGATGACATATGTATTACCTACCTTTTATTTTATTAGTTTTAATTTGTTTTTGGCCGATATACCTAAGGCATTGGCTTCTTCTGTATCTAAATGACACTCTAACGTAAATGTCTCATGAACGCGTATCGTTACATTATTCAGAATTCCTCCGCGTTCTCCTGGACATTCCAACGAAACAACCTGATTGTCTACAACGCCAAATTCTTGTGCATCAACTGGTGACATATGGATATGGCGTTTCGCAACGATGCATCCCTTCGTCAATTGTACAGAACCTTTTGGTCCTATCAAGGTACAACCAGGTGAACCTGCAAGATCTCCTGATAGACGAAGTGGAGCGTCTATTCCTAATTTGAAACAATCAGATGCTAATATTTCAACTTGAGTTTGACTGCGTACAGGTCCTAAAATACGAACTTTTTCTATGACACCTTTTGGTCCTGCTACAAAGAGACATTCCCGCATCGCAAATTGACCGATTTGAGACAAATCTTTTAACTTTTGAAATTCATAACCAGGTCCAAACAATACATCAGCATCCGCTTGAGACAAATGAATGTGGCGATTGGACACTCCAAGTGGGATTGCAAAACCGTCTACATCCAGTTTCTTTTGCGAGGTGATGGATGCTACTGCTGGTTGGTTACTTGCTGTGTGAGGGACAACAACTGGAGGTTGAGTTGACTCACTACCAAGTTGATCAATCACTCGATAAAATAATTCTTCTAATTCTTCCATCGAATCCCCTCCTTATTGCTGTCGAAGTGCAGATAAAATTTCACGAACAACCGCTTCGTTATCAATGTCGGCTTCACTTGCTGATGGTTGGCCTACATGCACGCTAGCAGATCCAACGGCATCTAGCTGTACTTCCTTATTTTCCTCAAGAGATTGACCACTTAATTGATCAATCGCCTGATAAAATAGTTCTTCTAATTCTTCCATCGAATCGCCTCCTTATTGTTGTCGAAGTGCAGATAAGATTTCACGAACAATAGCCTCATTGTCAACACCCGTAGCAGTTGTTGCAGCAGGTACCGCCTGAGAAGTCGTTCCTTGTTCATACTTTTCTTGAATAGACTGTGGTGTCTGTTTCAAAAAATCATTTGTTTGATAAACTGGACCTCTTCGTCCTGTATGTAAACTAGCGGATGCAATAGCATCTGGTTGTGCTTCAGCAGGCATTGCTAATTTTGGCAATGATTGGAAAACAGGGTCGTCAATTAAGGTTGTGACATCTTTGACGCCATAAGCAACTGTCTTGATATTGACCAAATGTTTTGGTGAAAGGTTATCTGAAACAGAACTACCACCGCTTGTTCCACATCCAAGTGTGAAGGAAACTGGTAAACCAGTTGAAATACCGGTTCCTCCTTGGCTACCACCTGTATTGATCAAAATACGAGAAGCTGGTTTAGAAGAGAAGCGCAGAATCATATCTGGATCCTCTGTGTGCATACTCATGGTATGGCCAATTCCGTTTTGGAGAAGGCGAATACTGAGTGCACAAGCCTCTTCCCAATTTTTCACAACATAGAAACCAAGTACTGTTGTTAATTTTTCAAATGATAAAGGATTTCCTTGACCAACACCGGCTTGTGGACCAACCAAAATCTTGGTATCTTTTGGTACGTTGATACCAGCTGCTTCTGCAATTTCAACTGCAGGACGACCAACAAATTTTGGATTCATAGCTGGATTGCAACCATGTGAATTGCCACGGAACAGTAACTCACAGACCTTGTCTGTTTCTTCCTTGGTCATCATGTAACAACCTTGCTTCGTCAATTCACGAATCACTTCATCTTTGTTGACTTCTTCACAGATAATGGATTGCTCAGATGCACAAATTGTACCATTGTCAAAGGTTTTGGAAGCTACAATTGAGCGAATGGCTTTTTCCACATTTGCAGTGCGTTCGATATAAGCTGGAGAATTTCCCGCTCCTACACCGATAGCTGGCTTCCCACAACTGTAGGCTGCCTTGACCATGCCAGGACCGCCCGTTGCGATAATCATGGAAACATCTTTCGCGTTCATCAATTCATTGGTTGCTGCAAGTGATGGGTTAGAAACTGCACCGACAATATGTTCTGGTGCGCCAGCTTCCACCGCTGCTTTTCTCACAATATCAACCGCTGCATTGCTACACCGTTTAGCTGATGGATGTGGCGCAAACACGATTGCATTGCGTGACTTGATGGCAATCATACTCTTGAAAATCACCGTCGATGTTGGATTTGTTGAAGGTGTAATTCCTAGCAAAAGTCCCATTGGTTCTGCTACAGTAAATACTTTTTTCGCTTCATCAAAGTCAAGAACACCTGATGTTTGCATGTCTTTGATTTCATCGTAAAGTAAATGCGCTGCTGCATAATTTTTGTAGGCTTTATCTGTAATTTTCCCAAAGCCTGTTTCTTCCACTGCCATATCTGCTAGGTAGTAGGCATTTGCCCCAACTGCCTTGACAATATTTTTTAGTATGGCATCAATTTGTTCATCTGAGAAAGTCGCTATTATATTGGCAGCTTGTTTCCCATTCCTTACAAGATCTCGTGCTTCTTGGATTGAACAGAGATCAACGTCTAATGTTTTCATCATCCGACCCCCAAAAATTTTCTTTTACTTGTTTTCTTTATCTTGTTCCTTGAAATCTTCCAAAAGAAGTGCTATCATTTCGCGTCGGACTAAGTTCTTCAAGGCTTCTTCTCCAATCTCAATACGAGGATTCTGTGCTACCATTTCTCTTAGTTCTGCCGCACGCGCCCGATCAACTTTTCTCTTGTACTCTTTAAAGGTCAAGTTGTTTGCGGTCGTTTCTACCGAAGAATCAGCAACTATAGTATCTGGTTCAGATACAGGTTCTAATTGTTCTATATCTTCTTCGCTTTCAACAGGCTCTACTGGAACAGGTACTTCTGCTTGTACAATCGGTTCTTTTTGCACAACCTGCTCTTCTTGAGTGATTTCTTTTGACACAGTGATTGGATGATGGAGATCCGCTAATTGGTCGTCTGGGCGTGGAATAACGTGGGCACCTTGTAAACAATTTGCTCCAAGGCGTCGAACGGCTTCAGCACCCGCATCGACAGCTGTTTTAACGGCTCCAACATCACCAGTAATACTGATGTAGTATAAGCCATCGCTAACTTTTTCGGTTCCTAAAAGAGAAACATCTGCACATTTTAGCATCACATCAGCTGCTTCTACGGAACCGATAAAACCGTAGGTTTCAATCATTCCTAATGCCTTCATAGTGGAGTCCTCTCATTACATCAAATCAGACCAGTTTGAAGGGTACGTAGTATAGAAAATTTTGGCATTGTCTGGTGAACCCCAGATAACATCTGAGCCAGCTGGTACAAAGAGTACATCTCCTGCACGGCCAACATAAGTTTGCCCATCAATTTCAACCGAAACGGTTCCTGAAATGACGTAGTCAATCTCTTCGTATGGGAGTTTCCAAGCAAATTTTGAGTGATCAATAGTTAGGAAACCTGCACTCATTTTGGATTCGTCTTTGCTGACTAATTCTTGGAAACCAACTTTAGCACCTGGTGTACCGGTGTCAAAATCATCCATCCGAACGGTTCCACCTTTTACGACTTTCAACCCATTTGCATGAGATACACAACGATAAGGTGGAATTTCTTTGGCAGGCGTTGCGTCGTCTGCTACTAATAATTTTTTCAATAGGCACAATAATTCATCAGAAGTAATCCCATCCAGTCCTTTTTCTGAAGACCCTTTTGATAAGCATACTTCTTTACCATCTTCAAAGCAAATTCCATGTTTTTTTGCTTCATCACGAGCCGCTGGTGTGACGATTGTTCCTGGTTCAAGGTAACAAACTGTTTGACCAGCTTCGTGGCATTGCAAAACATCTTTTGCTGTAATTAATTTTGCCATATCTTCTCCTTCTTTTAGATACGAGGGTGTGGGACATGAACGGTGATATCATGTGCGAACACCCGAGTTCAGTTATGAGAATCGTTCTATTTTTCCATTTTGTTTTTTAACTTCATCATAATTTTCATCGATAATCCCGATGACTGCTGCATCAACTGGCATTTGGTCATCCCCCATCATTCGTCGAGCTGCAGATCCAGTCGCAATGATGACCCGGTCGCCAATGCCTGCACCAATCATATCTACAACAACAAGAAGTTCACCCGCTCGGCTTCCTCCCTTGACTTCTGCCAATAGGAACTTGACACCGTTTAATGCTTCGGACTTTCTAGTTGCCCAAATTGTATCAACTAATTCTGCAACAAGCATATCTGCCTCTTTTCTAATAGAGAATGTCTTGACTGCAATTCATTGCAATGCCGATTGGAGTCACAAACATTGGGTTAATTGGTTTGATGGTTTTGATGTGGGTTTCTTTCTCGATAATTTCCTCGATACCAGCTAAACAACTTGTCCCGCCGACCAAGTAAATCACATCCACATCCATTCCCTCGATGCTTCGTTTAATGATGGAAGCAACTTTTTCGATGACTGGTTTTAAGACGCTAAGCAGTTCTTTGTGGTGTTTCGGATCACGTTTGTAGGCATCAGCTTCTTCAAAACTCATTTGATAAGCGCCTGCTACGACTAAGGTAAAATGGGTTCCACCAGTTGCTTCATCCACACATTTAATGACTTTTCCATCTTTTAAGATAGAAATACCAGTCGTTCCTCCACCGATATCTACGATAGCACCGTTTTGTAGTCCCACAATAGTATTGGCAGCTGTTGGCTCATCTAACAAAGCTGTTAATTCAAATCCAGCTCCTTGCACAACATTTTTAATTGCTCCACCATCCAACAAATCTGTTCCCGGCGGAATCGCGGCTGCTGCATACAGTAACTCTTCTCCTAGTTGTTCTTCTAGGGATTCTTTTAACTCACGGACAATCCGAATAGCTCCGATGTAGTCTACAACCATCCCATCTCGAATAACTGAAGCAGGTCTGTGAGCTCCCGCAACAATCTGCTTGTTCTCATCCAAGACTACCAAAACAATATAGGCAGTTCCTAAATCCACTCCTGTCAAATACACCGGACCGGTACCCTTGATTGGATTTTTTTCAGCACGTTCAAATTCTTCAACGTATTGATCACAGGTTTTAGGTAACTGTTGTGACATCATTGTTCACTTCCTCTCTTGTTTTTAAGTAGTGGGCAATAAGTTGCCCAAGACGATTCAGTAACTCACTTAAATTCGTCTCTTCTTGCCATTGACTTCCTTCCATCCTTCTCTCTAAGTGAAAATAAAGCGGATAGAGTTTGGTCAAGATGCGACCATTATTTGTTTGCAAAAACATTCCAACATTGGAAAGATTGCCATGGACAAATGCTTTGTCTACCATTTCTTCAGCTAATTGTCCTGTAGAAATCGGTGGCAAGATACATTCGCCATTTGACAGAGCCGTTGCCAAAAAACGCTCTAATGCATGTAATTCCTGTGCCAAAGCCAACTCAATCGACGCCAAGTCTACTGCCGTCTGCAAGAATTCACAACGGAGATCCAACCAATCTGAATCAGTTTGAAAAATCAGCGTTTCTTGTTGAATCCCCTCTTGTTTTGCAACTAGCTGAGAACTGTTTCTTGGCTTGCTTGGTGGTGTCACATCATTTTCATCAATGACCTTCACTTTACGGTCTGCTAGAAACGTTCGTGCTCCAGGCGTCAACCGTTGTGCTTTTTTGATGGTAAAAGTGTCAAATGGAACTTGACGATACTCGACTCGTAAATCATCTTCGGTTAAAAATTTCATCTTACTACTTCCTTTTACCGATAGTTGATGATTCCTCTCAAGTTTTCCATTGATTACAAGGCGCGATAAATCGCCTCAAGGTCCTCGATTGTGACAGAACGTGGGTTCCCTGGTGTACAAGCGTCAGCAAGGGCACGTTTTGCCATTTCAGGAATCATTTTCTCAAATTCATGACGATCAATTCCTAACCCTTCAATCGTCATTGGCATCCTCATTTTCTTCGCCAAACTAGTGATGGCATAGTTCAATGCCCGAACGCCATGTGTTGGCGTTGGTCCGTAGAGTCCCAGTAGATTGGCTACTTGTGCATATCGTCTTGTAACAGCTGTTTCTTCCTTCTCTTTTAAAGAGGCGTTGAAGGCAATCACATGTGGAAGGAGCATGGTATTGATACGGCCATGTGGTGCATGGAAGAAAGCTCCTATTGCATGCGAAAGACTGTGACAGATTCCCAAGCCAGCGTTATTAAAGGCAATACCTGCAATCGCTGATGCATTATGCATTTTTTCTCGAGCAAATTGATTTTGACCATTTTGATAGGTTTCAAAAAGATATTTATAACTCAAGGTAATGGCTTTTTCGGCACAAGCATCTGAAAAATCAGTCGCTCCATTTGCCACAATAGCTTCTAAACCATGGGTTAGGACATCCATTCCAGCATCCGCGGTGACAGCTGGTGGAACACTCATAGTGAAGTAAGTATCCAAAATCGCCATATCTGGGACCATGGAGTCATCAATAATGACAAATTTTTCATTTTTTAATGGATCTGAAATAACGGCAAAAGCTGTAATCTCGCTACCACTACCACTTGTTGTTGGAATGGCAATCATTTTTGGCTTAGCCACTTTTTCAGATTCAGTGTAAACTTTCAGAACTGCCTTAGTTGAATCAAGGGCTGACCCGCCACCTAAAGCAACGACAATATCTGGTTTAAATTCTTTGATTTCTGAAACACTTTCAGCAATCACTTCAATGGTAGGATTTGGGACAACCTTGGAAAAGACTTTTGTCTCCGCGCCTGCTTTCATTAGTTCTTTCAAAACCGCCTCTACCATGCGACTTTGTGCCATAAAGGGATCACAGATGATATAGGCTTTTTTGACAGTTAATTTCGAAAGCTCTTCTGTGGAATGATGTCCCATGATAAATTTAGGTCCTACGCTAAATTCTTGTGTTTTCATATCATTCCTTCTTCAATAAGACTTATAGTGTGTAAGAGTTGTTGACAGTGCGCATCATTTTCTAAATCTAGCACTTGGATGCGTTCAATCTTTGCTTCTTCTAATTCACTCCGACAGCGTTTAATGTCCTCAAAAGTGTGGCACCCTTGCTTTGTCAATATAATCCCAACAATCGGTATGCGAAACACTTTTGCAAAATTAGGAGAGTAAATTCGAAAGGATTGTTCGGGCGACAACAACATTAAGATAGCGCTTGCATTTTGTTGTGTAGCAATAATATGCTTCAGCATCCCCGAGCCTCTTAGATAGGAACTCGGTACTTGAATGGTCTTATCAAGGTAAACCATCGACTGCACAGGAGGAATCTGTTTGCCTTCCTCTAGTAATGCGACAAGTTTTTTTTTATCTTGGTCATTCGGACCAATCAACATCATGCGCTTCTTCATGATTGCGTCACATTCACAACTGAAAACTCCAGTTGCTCTTTGAAATAATCTAGAATCGATTGCAAAGCTGTTTTAACACTCTGCACATCTCCACTAAACATCACCGAACCGGTAAATCGATCGACAAAGCAAATATCCACATCTGCTGCTTTTCCTGCAATGTCTGCTGCAATGATGGCCGTTTCATAGGGGGTTAAGGCAAGAATTCCAATCGCCCCTAACTCTTCAACTCCTAAACTTTGGTAAACAGCCTGGATGGGCGCAGCAATCAGATGCGCTAAGGTAATCTGCTTTCCTGGAACGGATTCTTGAATAATCCGCTCAATCTTTCCAATTCCCTCTATCAAGACTGCACCTCCTTTTGTTCCGTATTAGTGTTTGACAACTGTTACTGGAAAATCATAGGCTAAAATATAGGATTCAATTCGGTCCAAATCATATTGGCTAAGTGATGGATCCCCTTCGATTTGGTATTCCAATCCTAGCTGATGGTATTTATTAACCCCTAATTTATGATATGGTAATAGGTCAATTCCTTGGAAATTACTATAATCCTTGTAAGGAAGGAGAAATTCAATAATCGCTTGGATTTCTTCTTGGCTATCATTGATTCCCTTCAGCATTGGCATGCGAATTTTAATATTATAACCTGATTCAATGACGTATTTGAGATTGGTCAGAATGCGTTCATTTCCAACCCCTGTCCATTCATTGTGCTTCTTCGAATCCATATGCTTCATGTCAAAGAGGAAGAGGTCTACATACGGTGCGACTGCTTGGAATACTTTGTTTGGTACATGACCAGCCGTTTCCACAGCCGTGTTAAGCCCGTCTTCTTTGCAAGCCCGTAATAAAGCGATAGCGCCTTCTGGCTGAGCCAGACACTCACCACCTGACAAGGTCACTCCTCCGCCTGACATGTCATAAAAAGCATCGTCTTCGTGAATGATGGACATGAGTTCAGAAATCGTTTTGGATTCACCCGCGACAGTCAGAGCACCCTCAGGACAACCCTTGATATCTTCCTTTGTAGGAAGGCGTTTTTTGTACTTGCGGATATCAATTGGATGCTCCTTGTCAGCGTAGTCAAAAGGAATAGGGTTTTCTTGATTTCTATAGGAAAAACAGATTTGACCAAGTGGACAAGTTGCCGCACACGAGTTATACGGCTTGCATAAGGTTTCTTTGTACATGACATTGGAACCAAACTCAAGCCCTTCTGGATTGGCACACCACTTGCAACGCATCGGACAGCCTTTGAAAAACACAATGGTTCTAATCCCAGGGCCGTCATAAAGATTGTATTTTTGGACATTGAATACATTAATTCGTGTCTCATGTTTCTTCTTCTGCATTCCCATCACTACTTCCTAACCATCATTCTCGTCACTTTTCCAGCAACGACTTCTTATTCACTAAAATTTTGTCAATACAGTACGTGAAATAATTTCATCCTGTACATCTTTACACAATTCAACGAAGAAGGCACTGTATCCAGCTACACGTACAATCAAATCACGATAATTTTCTGGATGTTTTTGTGCATCAATCAAAATTGAGTTGTCTAAGTAGTTGAATTGCATTTCACCATTTCCGAGAATACTTGCTGTTCTCAAGAGAGTAATCAAACTTTCTTCCCCTTGTGGTGTATCGAGCAAACCAGCCATAATCTTGAAGTTATGTACCATACCAATGTTCATATTTTCATTGGCCATCTTAGATACAGACTTGATAATCGCTGTTGGGCCTTTTGTATCCATACCATGGTCTGGAGAGATACCATCTGACAATGGTGCCCAAGCACGGCGACCTGAAGCAGATGCCCCTGTAATTTGACCAAGTGGTGTATTGTTTGAAATAGACAAAGTACCGTGACTCAAGATAGAGTACAATGTCTTGTATTTACGGTGTTCTTCTTCTGTAAATTCGATGATATCAGATGCAAAGTAATCTACATAGTCATCGTCATTACCATATTTTGGTGCTGCCAAGCAGTCTGCTCTGATTTGTTCATAGCCTTCAAAATCAGCTACCAATGCTTTGTTCAATTCTTCAAGAGTATATTTCTTATCTTCAAAGACTAATTTCTTGATAGCAGCCATTGAGTCTGCGTAGTTTGCCAAACCTGACCAAACAACACCTGGACCGAAGTTATACATCGCACCACCAGATTTCACACCACGACCATTTTCCATCGTACCTTCGTACATCATAGACATCAATGGAACCGGTGCCAATTCGCGTTGCACACGTTGTGAAATGACAGTCATCACAGAAGTCCATTTTGTTACATACTTGATAGTTTCTTTAACTGCTGCTTCAAATTCTTCAAAGGTCTTGTATTGATCAAGTGGTCCCATGTCTGGTGTTACAGGTTTACCATACCAGAGTGGTACACCACGGTTAAGAGTTGTTTCAATCAAGATTGGCCATTGTGTATATGAAGTAGATGTCCATTGGTAGAGACGGCCTGATTTTTGTGGTTCAACACATCCCATCAAACAGTAGTCACGCGCATCTTCCATGGATACACCTTTTGCCAGCATCATCTTGATATGGCTATCATCGAAGTGGCAAGCAGGGAATCCGACACCCGCACGAACAACATCTACAATTTTCTTCAAGTATTTACGAGGAGATTTGTTATTGATACGTGTTGCAAGGGTTGGTTGGTATACTTTCACGTGACGAATAGCATCCATCAAGAGGTAAGTCAAGTCATTTGTCGCATCACGACCTTCACGTGTTACACCACCCACACACATGTTTACGAATGGTTGGTAACCTGCGAAGAACTTAGAAGAACCTTCTGATGTCAACCACATCATTTCTGACATCTTAATGAACATAGAACCAGCAATTTCAAATGCTTGGAAATCTGTCATACGGCCTTCTTCGATATCTTTCTTGTAGAATGGATACATGTATTGGTCCACACGACCGATAGACAAACCTGTTTGGTTTTCTTCACAAAGAAGCAAGTGTTGGATGGTTACCAAATATTGCATTGCTTCCCAGAAAGTTTCTGGTTTATGAGCTGGTACATTCGCATTGACACGAGAAATCATTTCCAATTCTGCTTTGCGTTTTGGATCTGTTTCCTTGCTTGCCAATTGAGCTGCATAATCAGACATACGCTGTGCGTAAATCATGACACCTTCTGCTGTCAAGATTTGTCCTTTATAAAAGTAAATCTTTTCAAGGTCATCTGGATTTGCATAATCCAATTCTGCCAAGTGAGCCTCAGCTTCTGCCTTGATATCGAGCATCCCTTTCTTCATACCAACAACGTCGTAACCTGGGTTGGAGTCACCACCACCAGATTGTGCGTGGTAAGAACAGTCTGATACAAAAGATTCACCAGACAATTCCCAAGCACCTGCTTCACGGTATTGAGATTCACACGCTTCATCAACAGATTTACCTGTCCAATATGGGAAGATTTCTTCTACTAAGATTTTCTTGTCTTCTTCTGACAAATCATATGGGTCTTGTGGACGAGTAGATACTGTGTCTAATTCATCACGCAACCAACGCCATGAAATATCTGGTGAGAAGGCACCCCAACGTGGACCACCATTTGGTGCACCAACCAAGAGTTCGTGATCTTGGATAACCAGTGGTGCAATTTTACAAAATTCTTTAAAGGCTGTACCACGAAGAACAGCTTTTGGCATTCCTTCATTTTCTTTTGACACACGTGTCAAGTTAATGGCACGAAGCAAAGAAATTGTTGGACGTGCATGGAGGTATTGGTTTTTCAAAGCTTGCAAACGAGGTGTGATGCCATCAGGCACTTCTGTTCCTTCGCTGACCAATACTGGTGCTGATTTTACTTCTGGTTTTTTAATATCTTCTGAAACACTTTGGAAAATTTTTACGAGCGACGCACGTTCTGCTTCGCTAAGCTGTTTTGTAGCCGCTTCCAATTTGGCTGTAAATTCATTCATATCCATAGGTATTCTTTCCTCTCTTTGTTATATAGAACTGCAGACATTTTATGTGGAATGAACTCCCATCTGCTCGGACTATACATTTTATGTCTTGTCCCCTTACTCAAAACCTACTTGACGAGTATAAGTCAGGTGTCTTGGAGTAATATTTTCTGAACGGTTCCCACGTCCTGTGGTAATACCGCCCAATATCAATGACGGTGCAAAACTCGATTTGACACCCGTCGCAGTACAAGCTGTCGGTGCATTGACAACAATTCGTCCAACAGCTTTGACCATTGCAAACTCTTTGATGACTTTCCAGTCTGCTGAGTGAATCGTCAAGGTATGTCCCATCCGTAACTCTGATAAAATGCTCATACATTTGACGCAAGCCAAAGTCCAATCAGGCTCACGATACAAAACGATAATCGGACAAAGTAACTTTTTATTGAAAAAGTCTTCATCGTTCATATATTCTTGTACTGAAACGAGAACTTGCGTATCTTCTGGAACAGCAATACCAGCCATTTTTGCTAGCCAAATAGCTGATTTTCCATGATAACTATTGATTATATTTTTTTCAGAAGCCTTTAGAAATGCAATTAATTTTGCGGTATCTTCTTCAGTTAAAATATAACCTCCGTTGGCTTCCATAATCTGTTTGATACGGTCAGAGATGATATACTCTGTCACGAGAAATTGCTCAGATCCTGGCAGGATTCCATTGTCAAAACTTCTAGAGTGAAGGACATCTTTGACGGCCTTTTCCAAATCTGCTGTTCGTTCAATAAATACTGGCCCCGAAGATTCTCCTCCATAAATTAGAGGGGTATTCGTCCGGAAGTCATTGTTAATGTATTCTGGACAGCCGATATTGATGAGCAGTGATAATTTATCGCTTAGTAATAACTCTGAAACACCAGCGTCATTTGCTGTCTCAGCCAGTGAAAGACTACCTTCGGGATATCCCATGTCATCTAACATCTCTAGCAATTTTCCAATCGCATCAATCGTTGATTGTTTAGTGGATTGATTGGCAACGAGTACCATCGCATTACCAGATTTGATAGCCAGTAATAACAAATTGACCAGCAGGGTATAGGTTGGATAGGCAGGTAACAAAACACCTACCACACCTAAAGGAACCCCGATTTCAATCACTTTTTCCTCGCTACTACCTGCAATAATTCCAGTAAACACTTCCTTTTGTATGGTTTCATCAAAGCGTTTTAGAAATTCTTGGCACAGGAACCATTCATCCTCTTCATTACCAAACTGATTTTTGGCAACGAATTCCTTGATGGCTGCCGGCCCATCTCTTTTAACACGCTGTATCAAAGTGGCGCTATACTGATCCAAGTCAGCCTGAGTTAATTTTTGTAATTGAGCAAAAGCAGTTTGAGCATTCAAGAGTAAGTTTCGGATTTCTTGGATAGATGCTAAATCTTTGTCAATATACAACATACTCTACACACTTTCTTATGCTTCGGCTTCTGGACTTTCTGGTAATAGAACGGACAATGAGTAACGATCAATAATTTTGCTAAGATCTTCGTGTGGCCCTGGAATAACAACATGGCTGTATACTTCAGCGCCCATTGTTTCCACAGCTTTCACACCAGCGTCTACGGCTGTTTTGCAGGCTTCTGTTTCACCCTGAACAATGACAGAGATATAACCAGAAGCAACGTTTTCATAACCAACAACTTCTACTTCAGAGGCTTTTACCATGGCATCTGCTGCTTCCAAAGCAAAGACTAAACCAAATGTTTCAATCGCCCCAATTGCTTGATATCTTTTCACGGTATTCTCCTTTATATCTAGTTGTCAATATCGTGTACTGACACAATATCTCCGACGCTTGGGATTGGTCTTGGCATCACATTATGCGCAGTCAATTTACCAATCGCTGCAGCGGCAGCTGCCCCGGCTTCAACAGAAGCACGAACAGCAGCTACGTCGCCGACAACCATGACGGTTACGAGAGTTGAGCCGACATTTTCATAGGATACTAGTTTGACATCGCTGGCTTTCAGCATCTTGTCACATGCTTCCATCGCAGGTACTAGTCCTACAGTTTCGACTAAGCCCAAGGCTTGTCCACCATAATATCTCATTGAACATTCCTCCAATTATCTTTTATGTTCTGCTGAAATGTATTTCTTCACGGCATCTAAGCCGTCAGCGTTAATTTTGTACAATACTCTTAATTGTTGGCTTTCATCCAAATCATAGCCTACTTGCTCCACATATCCATTGCACTCTAAGGACATGAGGTGCTCAATGAACAGTGGAACTGTAAATTGTTTTTCACTGCCATACTGTGATTTCAAGGCATCCATCACTTGATGAACATCCGCCTCTTCTACTGTACTCATGTAATTCAAAACAGCTGTTCTTGCTGGTAATAGACCCATTTCTTACACCTCACTCTTTCTAAATAAATCCAATGGATTTGTTGTCACAATGATTGCTCCTAGGATAACAATGATCGAACCAATTGCAATAGTTGGTGTCAATGCTTGTCCCAAGAAGAGGATACTGAAGAATACTCCCCAGAAAGCATAGGTAATGTTCAATGACATACCAATTGCTGTACCAACCATGGCATTTGACTGATACCAAGTTGTGTAAGAGATTCCGACCAGAGTTCCTGATACTAATAAGAGAACCATTGGAAGAGGAGCTGTAATCAATTGAGTAAACAAACCAGTTGCACCAATCATTGGTACAATGATGACCATTTGAATCAAGCCAGATACGATTTGACGAAGCGTAACAGCCACTTCTGAATCCAACATAGCACCACCAAAGCTTGAAATCGTTCCCTCAAGTCCCCAACAAATAGCCGCAAAAACTGCTAGGATAATTCCTAATGTAAAGTTTGTTGCACCTTCTGGTTTTACCAAGTTCAGGATAACCGCACCTGCTACACAAAGGAGCATCCCTGCTCCAACACGAGGAGTGATTTTTTGTTTCAAGAAGATAGCTGCAAACAAAGCACCGAAAGCTGCCGTTGTTGCAGACACTGGAATGGCAAACGCACCTGCAAGTGATAAACCTACAAGGTAGGCACCGTTCGCGATTGGACCACCCAAGATAAATCCAAATAACATAATCTTCCCTGGTTTGGTCGCTAAGCTTCTACCTAGTTCTTTAAACTTGCCTGTACGGATAACATTTGCTAGCAAGACGCATCCACCAAGAAAGTCATTGAGTCCTCCCATCACAAAGGGGGCTGCAAAAATCCCTACGGCTGACTTAATGGGGTCAAACCCACTGATAATCATGACTACGAAGGAATACAGGCCATAAAACAAGCCTGAAATAATCCCACTTCGAATCCCAATCGACTGGAATTTCTTGGTCAATGCTGCCATTTGTTGATCTGCTGTCCCGTGATTTCCACTATTCATATTTTGTCCCATGGAAAAACTACTCCTTCTTCATTGATTTATTTTTTTGCTGGTAAAATGCTTTCCACTTCTGAGTGTGGACGTGGAATCACATGAACAGATACCAACTCACCAACTCGTTGCGCTGCTGCTGCTCCAGCATCCGTTGACGCTTTCACCGCACCTACATCTCCACGGACCAAAACCGTCACCAATCCGCCTCCGACGAACTCCTTACCGACCAAGGTCACATTTGCCGCCTTGACCATCGCATCGGCTGCCTCAATTGAGCCGATCAAACCTTTTGTTTCAATCATTCCTAATGCTTCAGAACTCATGATACAATCCTCCTTTTTAAAAATTTTTTTCAAAAAATAAAATTAGAGATTTTCTAATAAATCCTCTTTCACTTGTGTAAGTTTACTATAAATAACAAGTGTTATTATTTAAATTGTAAACCCTTCCATTACGATAAAGTCAACATTTTTTTGAAAAATTTTTTTCTTGTGATTTTCTATACAATTTAAGAATTTTGAGTTCCTTTTTTCTAATGAAAAAAATATAGATTGAATTTTCTGAACAATTAACTTATTTTAGCTTCAAAAAACTTTTCCCCAAGGGGTAAGTTTTAAAAGAATTGGTATTTTCTATTTGTATGCAAAAAAACTGGAAACATTTCCAGCTTTTTTAAGATATTTATAAAAATGAAACTAATCAGTTAATTTTCCTAAAAAAATCAATACTTCAGAAACCTCATTCTATCCTTGCCTCCAACTTTTCCTTCACGCGTTCTGCTACTTGATAAGGGACTCCAGCTTCAGCGATTTCTGTCACGCTCGCTTCCTGTATGGCTGTGACGGAATTGAAGTGTTTCAGAAGCAACTGCTTCCGTTTTGGCCCCAACCCCTCGATACCATCTAACTTGGATGAAAAACTATTCTTGCTACGGACTTGTCGGTGGAAGGTAATCGCAAAGCGGTGCACTTCATCCTGGATGCGTTGTAGAAGGAAAAATTCCTGTGAATTACGTTCCAGTTCAACCACTTCTAAAGGATTGCCAAAGAGTAATTCGTGCGTCTGGTGTTTGTCATTTTTCTGCAAACCAGCGATAGGAATATAGTCCATCCCCAAGCGTTTCAAGCTATCCAGCGCAGCATTGACCTGACCCTGCCCACCATCGATGATAATTAAATCAGGCTCAGGCAAATGCTCCCGCTTCACTCGACTGTATCTGCGGTAAATGACCTCCCGCATACTGGCATAGTCATCTGGGCCATCAACTGTCTTAATCTTGTACTTGCGATAGTTGTTCTTGCTAGGACGACCGTCGACAAAGACCACCATGGCAGAAACTGGACTGGTTCCCATGATATTGGAATTATCAAAAGCCTCAATCCGGCGAAGCTTCCCAAGTCCCAATTCTTTCCCCAAGTCTGTCATAGCACCATGCGTTTTCTTGAGGTCTTTTTCCAGTAAATCAAATTTCTGCTCAAGACTGACTCGCGCATTTTTAGTAGCGAGATTAACCAACTGCTTCTTCTCACCACGTTGTGGCTTGACGACCTTTGTCGGCACCAACGCCTTAACGGCTTCTTCATCAATATCCTGCGGGATAAAAATCTCATTTGGGACTAAGTGCTGCTGGTCTCGATAAAATTGCCCGATGTAGGTCAAAAAATCCTCATCCGCATCGTTATAGTAAGGGAAAAGATTGACATTTCGCTCAATAAGCTTGCCCTGACGGACAAAAAAAACCTGCACACACATCCAGCCCTTATCTACATAGTAGCCAAAAACATCTCGATTCTGCAAATCATGTGCCATGACACGTTGCTTGGTTCTTAGAGTAGAAATAGACTGTAATAAATCACGGTACTCAGCAGCGCGTTCAAATTCCATGGCACTGGCTGCCATTTGCATTTTTTCCTTGAGTTGACGAACAATCTTGTCATCCTGTCCATTCAAAAAGTGGCTGACCTCTGTCGCCATCTGAGCGTAGTCTTCTCGACTAGGCATATGGTCGCCATGTGCTAGACATTGCCCCAAGTGGTAATAGAGGCAGAATTTATTTTCAGGCAACTTGCACTTACGAAATGGATAGAGCCGCTCCAAGAGTTTCAAGGTCTGATTCGCCGCATTGACGTCAGGATAGGGACCAAAATACTGTCCTCCATCCTTTCTGACCTGTCGGGTAATGATGAGACGAGGATGGCGTTCATTGGTAATCTTGATAAAAGGATAAGACTTATCATCCTTGAGCATGATGTTAAACTTGGGCTTATTTTCCTGAATGAGATTAATCTCTAGAAGCAAAGCCTCAATATTGGACTCCGTCACGATGAACTCAAAATCAGCAATCTCAGACACTAACAGTTCCGTCTTGGTATCATGACTTCCACGGAAATAAGACCGCACCCGATTCCGCAGATTTTTCGCCTTACCGACGTAGATAATCTGTCCAGCTTTATTCTTATGAAGATAGCAACCTGGGCTATCTGGAAGTAATTCTAACTTGTGTTTGATGATGTCATTCATAGGTTTATTATAACAGAAAAAGCAAGAAAATCTTGCTTTTAGCATTTTTCAAGTATCTTAAGAAAACCACTATAATCCATAATCGTATAGGTCGGTTGAATGACTGATCCATTTTTTATACCAGCGGGATTATACCACACTGTATCAATCCCCGCATTGATGCCACCTTGAATATCAGCCGTCAAACTATCCCCAATCATAAGAGCTCTGCTATGGTCAAACCCCTCCACTGCACGCGCAATATAATCGTAAAATTCCTTTTGTGGTTTGTGGAGGCCGACTTCGTCTGAGATAAAGACCTGCTCAAAGTAAGGAGACAGCCCTGATTGCGCCAAACGACCCTTCTGGATAAAAGTCACTCCATTAGTCGCTCCAAAAATACGATACCCCTTCTGTGTTAAAGTTTCTAAAAAGTTTGGAACGCCATCAAAAAACTGCCCCTGCTGACTAAGATGATGTTGGTAACGCTCCGCAAAAGCTGCTCCGTCCACCTCTTGGTCGAAGTGGGCAAATAAGCGTGAAAAACGTGTACGAATGAGCTCTGGTTTACTGATTTTCCCAGCCGTCAAATCCTCCCACATGGCCTTATTCATCGGCACATAGTAATCTTTATAGGCTTGAATAGCTGTCACACCAGCTTCTTTTAATAACAGTTCCAAAGCCACATCTTCTGCCAAGGCAAAATCAAGTAACGTGTGGTCAAGGTCGAATAGTAGGAATTTGTAGGACATTGTGAGGTTTTCCTTTCTGAAGTTAGGTGCTAACAACTAGTTTTAAATCCCTCTCATTATATCATAATATCAAGCAAGTAGTTGTTTCAAAATTAACTGCCTCTAATCCACTACCTCTTGTTGTATCCTTGATTCTATGTACAAATGTACTAATTGTCATGCTTGATGGCTCATTTGGCTGTCTTACCAAGTGCCCAACAAGGCTTGCATGGCAAGACTGACACAGGTAATGGCAATCCAGCATGCTGCTCCAACGCCAATGGCTTGGCCACCTGTTTTGACCAATTTGACAATATCTGTATTAAGACCAATTGCTCCCATCGCCATCACAATAAAGAATTTTGAGAGAACCTTCAATTGACTAAAAATCGCAACATCTACGTGCAATGCACTTGCTACCGTCGTTAAAACAGAGGCCAACATAAAGTACAGCAAAAACATTGGAAAAGCTCGTTTTAAACTAAAGGTTGATTGGGTAATGCCACCATGCTTAGAAGAATGGTAACTTCTATACAGAGACAGGCCTAAAGTAATCGGAATGATTGCTAACGTTCGGGTTAATTTGACAATGGTTGCTCCGTCAAGGGTATTGCTGTGGTGAATTGCATCCCAGGCTGTCGCTGTTGCAGTGACTGATGATGTGTCATTAACAGCTGTTCCAGCGAACAAGGCAAAACCATGATTAGAAAGGCCTATCAAATCGCCTAAGGTTGGGAAAATGAGTGCAGCCAAAATGTTAAACAGAAAAATAACAGAGATGGCTTTAGCAACTTCGTCATCTTTAGCTTCAATGACAGGAGCTGTTGCAGCAATAGCAGAGCCTCCACAGATAGAGGAGCCAACCCCTACCAATGTGGCGGTATTCACATCTAATTTTAGCCACTTTTGCAATTCATAGGCCACAAGTAAGGACGTCGCAATTGTACTAATGATAATAGGGAGAGAACGAATCCCTACCGACATAACCTGTGATAAATTTAAACCAAATCCTAGCAACACAACTGCAGCTTGTAAAATGTATTTAGAAGTAAAGGCAATCCCTGCATTTGTTTGTTCACCATTCTGATAAAATCGTCCTGCCAACATTCCAATGAAGATGGCAAAGACCGGAGCACCGATTAACGGAACCCATTGCCCTAAAAACCATGCTGGCAGGGCTATCAATAAACAAACAAGTATTCCCGGAATTTTTCTTTGTATGTTCGACATAAATGCCTCCTTTTTCTAGTGACCATTATAGACCTTTTTGACGAAAATGTAAAATCCAGCTCCGATTCAAACAAAAAGTGAAGTACCATAATCAAAAACCTCTGAATAGTAAAATCCAGAGGTTTGTAAAATTTGACTGTTTTATACTCAGTCTTTATTCGACATTCGTTAGTACCATCCCAACAATTGATGAACGGTCTCTTCCACTTGAGGAAATAAATGAAAGATGGCCAGCATTACAATTGCAACAGAGAGAATGGCTATCAATAATTTTTTCATAAGATATCCTTTTACTTTATTCTTTCTTTCAGTTTTTCGACAAAAAGATAGGCTGCTGGGCAAAAGAGGGTGTTTTTGATGGTTAAGTGATTGATTTGATAGATTTTCTTCCGATCCGTATGCGGAAAGGCTGCGCAAGCTTTTGGACGAACGTCATAAATATCACAAAGATTATCTGGTCCTAAAAAAGGGCAAGGCATCGATTTGAAAACCTTATCACCATCTTCATCTACCTGCAAATACATTTCTTCAAAGGCAGGCAATTTCATTCGAAAATGCTTGGCAATCCGAGTAATATCTGCTTCGGTAAAGTCTGGTCCCAACGTTTTGCAACAATTGGCACATTCTAAGCAATCAATTTCATTAAATACCTCCGTATGGATTTCCTGCACGATCTTATCCAGATTTTTTGGTGCTTTCTTTTTCAGTCTCGCCAAGAAAATCCGATGTTCCTTCTGCTTTTGTAAAGCCAATTGGCGGTATTGTTCTATGTCCATACACATTCCATCTCACTATCATTTTGTCTTTTTTCATTCTAGCACAGATTATATGGATAATCAAAAACAAACTAGATCTTAGCGACTCTATTTTCCAGCAAAAAAACTCGTGCTTTACACGAGTTTGTCTTTTCATTTCATCCTTCGATTACGAATGATGAAAAAGAGATTAACCCCAACAAGGACTGTCCAGACAACTGCCATAAAATAATTGCCTGACATTAGGTTCGTATAGATACCAAAAGCATAGAGAAGGATAAAGAAAATTCCCATAGCCGTTGATAATTGGAATGGTTTCTCATCTTCTTTTTTTGCCGGCTCTTCCTGCTGACGTATTTCTTTGATTTTTTTCGGCTTCACTGACATTATTTTCTCATTTCTTTACGAATGATTTGGTATAAGACTAGGATTTTTACTCCAGCATTAGAATAACCTAGCTTATTTCTTCTCATCTTCATCCATGGACAAGACACTCAAGAAGGCTTCTTGAGGCACTTCTACGCTACCGATGGCTTTCATCCGTTTCTTACCAGCCTTTTGTTTTTCAAGGAGCTTGCGCTTCCGAGAAACGTCACCACCATAACATTTGGCAAGGACATTCTTCCGAAGGGCCTTGATGTCACTACGAGCCACGATTTTCTGACCGATAGCGGCTTGGATTGGCACTTCAAACTGCTGACGTGGGATGATTTTCTTTAATTTTTCAACAATGAGTTTTCCACGTTCGTAGGCGAAGTCTTTGTGAACAATAAAGCTGAGCGCATCCACTTTATCTCCATTGAGGAGAATATCCATTTTCACCAGTTTAGACTTACGGTATTCTGAAATCTCATAGTCAAAGCTGGCATAACCACGAGTAGAAGATTTCAACTTATCAAAGAAATCAAAGACAATCTCTGCTAGTGGAATTTGGTAGATGACGTTGACCCGATTATCATCGATGTAGTCCATAGTGACAAAGTCACCCCGCTTGCGCTGGGACAATTCCATCACAGCACCTACGTAATCTTGTGGCACAATGATTTGCGCCTTCACATACGGCTCTTCAATCGTATCCACGCGCGTTGGATCTGGGAATTCTGATGGGTTGGACACTTCCAGCATTTCCCCATCTGTCGTATGGACATGGTAGACTACGGACGGTGCCGTCATGATGAGGTCAATGTTAAACTCGCGTTCCAACCGCTCCTGGATAACATCCATGTGGAGCAATCCTAAGAAACCACAACGGAAACCAAAGCCCAAAGCTTGTGACGTTTCAGGTTCAAACTGCAAGCTGGCATCATTGAGTTGCAATTTCTCCAAGGCTTCACGAAGGTCATTGTATTTGTTGGACTCGATTGGATATAGACCCGCAAAGACCATCGGATTCATCTGCTTGTAGCCTGATAGCGGCTCAGATGCAGGATTATCAGCTAATGTAATGGTATCCCCTACACGAGTATCTGCAACTGTCTTGATGGAAGCCGCGATATAGCCAACATCTCCGGTCGCAAGCACATCACGCCCCACTGCCTTTGGAGTGAAAATCCCAACTTCTGTGACATCAAAGGTCTTGCCATTGCTCATCATCTGGATCTTATCGCCTGGCTTTACCATTCCATTGACAATTCGCACCTGCAGGATAACCCCACGATAAGCATCGTAAACAGAGTCAAAAACAAGAGCTTGAAGTGGCGCTTCTACATCTCCAGTCGGAGCTGGTACTAACTCCACAATCTGCTCCAAAATGTCTTCAATACCAATACCTGCTTTTGCAGAAGCCAAGACAGCCTCTGAAGCATCTAGACCAATCACATCCTCAATCTCCTGACGAACCCGTTCTGGATCGGCAGCAGGAAGGTCAATCTTGTTGATGACAGGCAGGATTTCAAGGTCTGCATCCAAAGCTAGGTAAACATTAGCTAGCGTCTGTGCTTCAATCCCCTGCGCAGCATCCACAACCAAGATAGCTCCCTCACAGGCTGCCAAAGAACGCGATACTTCATAGGTGAAGTCCACATGTCCCGGTGTGTCAATCAAGTGGAAAATGTAGGTTTCTCCATCTTTAGCCTTGTAATTCAACTGCACAGCATTGAGCTTAATCGTAATCCCACGCTCACGCTCCAAATCCATGCTATCTAATAGCTGCGCCTGCATTTCACGACTCGATACCGTCTCTGTCTGCTCCAAAATACGGTCAGCCAAGGTCGACTTCCCATGGTCAATATGGGCAATAATAGAGAAGTTCCGAATCTTCTCTTGGCGTTTTTTCAAATCTTCAATCTTCATTTCAGAAATCCTATACATTCAAATTTTCTTACCCTTCATTATACCAAAAAAGCCGACTTTGTGCTCGGCTTTTCTCTGTTCTATTTAGGGTATTTTTCTAAGTCTTCAGCAAGCAAAAAACCAACATCTTTCAGACATTGGTTTTTCATTCTAATTCGCTTCCACTGCATCCACGATTTCAGCAATCAGTTCTTGGTCTGTTAGACCTGTCACTTCTTTGACAACCTCTGATAATGGTTTTTCAGCTAGAAGGGCTTGGAGTTGCACTGACTGTTCATCAGTTTCGTCTTGATAGGCAAAGACATAGGCTACTGTTTGAAGAAGGTATTGGTAAGATAAACCACGTTCTTTCAACTCACGAATTGGACGAATGAAACGCTCATCAAAACCTAATTTACGGATTGGAGTACGAGCGACACGTGTCACTTCGTCCACGATAAATGGATTTTCAAAACGGCTGATAATGACCTTGTGATAGTCCACCAAAGCCGCTTCGTCAAAGCCCCACTTAGCTATCAAGAGGCTACGAATCTCAGCCAAAACAGCTTCAACGTTATTTTTAACAGTAACATTTTGCAAAGCTTCCAAGATAGTCTTCGCTCCGTAGTAAGCACCTGTATAGGCTGATGTCGCGTGTCCTGAGTTAACAGAAAAGAGTTTCCGCTCGATGAAAGGCTCAAGGTCTGTTTCATAGTGTACCTTGTCCAATTTTAATGCAGAGTTTTTCATACGACTGGTTTCTACCACCCACTCGTTGAATGGTTCAACCACTACAAAGAGTGGATCTTCATGACTTTGAGCAGGCACGATACGGTCTACTGCTGCATTTGGGAAGCCAATATATTCTTCAGCAAAAGCCAAGCCAGCTTCTGACAAGTGTTTTTTTACTTCTTCATAGAGGAATTCTGAACCGCCAATCATGTTTTCACAGGCTAAGACATCTAGTGGTGTCGTGTTACCTACTGCCTGACGAGCTTCAATCCCTTGTGCTACTAAACTAGCGATAAAAGGCAAGATAGTTGGTCCAATGGCTGTCGTCACCATATCTGCTTCCGCAATCGCTGCAACAACATCATCGGGATTCTTGGCGTTGTTAATGCCGCGAACACCTGATACAGCGATATGGCGTTGACCTTCCTCTGCGATTTCAATTTCATATGAACCACGCTCGTTTAAAGCATCAATAATTTTCTCATTGACATCCACAAAGGCAATCTCAAAACCATTTTCAAATAAAATTTCACCGATAAATCCACGTCCGATATTACCAGCACCAAAATGAACTGCTTTTTTCATCTGATTTTCTCTCCCTTTCCACTCGAAATTAGTCTACACTATTGAGCAAGGCCACCACTTCATCAACAGATTGCGCATCTGCTAATTTCACAACATTATCTACATCTGCACAGAAGATAGAGATTTTTTGGATGATTTCCAAATGCTCATCACCAAGTCCTGCAATCCCAAAGAGCACTGTCGCCACTTTTGGATTGTCCTCTGTTCCGAAATCCACACCAGCTGGCACTTGGACAATGGTAATCCCTGATGAAAGCACTTCTGTCTTTGCCTCATCTGTACCGTGTGGAATGGCAATAAAGTTGCCCATGTAGACAGATAATTCTTCATTACGTTGGATCATCGCTTCGATATAAGCTTCATTCACATGACCTGCTTCAAATAATTGACGCCCACAATAACGAATTGCTTCTTCCTTTGTCGCAAAGGTCTGGTTCAATTTGATTAGTTCTTTTTGAAATTCCATCTTAATTCTCCAATTTCTTAATTTTTTCGGTAAATATGGTATTGAGTAGATGATAGATAATCTCTTGGTTACCTGTTCGGTAAATTTCCGTATAGAGATTATTTTCGATAATGGATTGGCTAATGGCTGTCATCAGGTCTCGGATTTCCTCTTTTTCACCTAACTTCGTCAGCATCACTAAGACACGCTGCACCTCTTCATGCTGATGATTCATCGAAACAGCAGAAACAGATTGGGTTAATTCGACCACTAGAAAATGACTTTCTGTCACCGTACTGGACTGGGTGTGAATCAAAGCTAAATTAGTATTAGGAATGGCTAGAGGACTTAATTCAAAACGGGATAAAAGTTTATGAGCCAGATAATCTCCATCTGTCACAAAGTCTAACCTTCTCACAATTTGTGTCACACTTTCCTCAAACTCTCTAGGATTCTCTAGAGTAAAAAGAGTAAAGTTCCGCAAAAGTTGACTAGAGGCTTCCAGATACTTCTGCAAATCATAAGATTGTTGCGGTACCAATTCTTTTCGCTCTGAAATAGTTCGATGCTCCTGAATCCGCTGCAAGGTTTCCTGCAAGGACAGAATCTCCTGTGTATTTGGAAATGTGGAAATCAACTCGATATCACGTCCTGGAATCGGCTTCGTACTCAACCAGTAATCATATTGACTAAGGTCAATATAAGGTAAATCCGTCGTACTCTTGATATCAATCCATTCGACAAAGGGGGCAATATTCTTGATTTTTGACATCAACACACTGATGGTCAGCGGACGTTCGTCTGTGACCAACAGGAGACGAATCGGGTAGATATCTGGACTTCTTCTCAGACTAGAAGCAAAGTGCAAGGTCACCAGCTCATACTCAAATTCGTTTTGAATAAAGGTCGGGAAAATATCCCGCATCACCAAGCTGACAATACTATACAAAAATTGATTCTGCTGGGCAGCCAGATAGGCTACATTTGTGGTTGCTCGCTCTGGAAAGAGAATAGGAACCGCCAAACTCAACCGCACATGGTTAAAGAGCAATCGAAATAGGAGTTTGTCCTTAAAAAAATCAATTTTTGTAAAACGCGAAACGGCATCCACTAGTTGAGAAATTCCATAGTAAAATTCACTATCAAATTTCTCACGAAAAAGAGGGACCTCTTGTCGCTTAATAATGACCTCGTCTAAGATATTAGCAAAGTAAATAATCTCTTGCAAATTATAAAATCTTTTCGTTGCTTTGGCCAAATCTGCAAACACTTTTTGCGAAAAATCCAATGCTTCCTTAGACACATTGACTGCTGAAGCAAGCTCTTCTTGATTATCTGCTAAGCCCAGCAAAATAACCAAGAATTCCCGCAATTTAGGATCGACTTCTCCCAAAACTGTTTGATAGTTTTCAAAAATCAAACGAGCTATTTGAATGGTCTCTTTTTTCAAGACAGGAAATGCTTCATATTGGTCTTGCCAGAAATCCTGTATCGAAATAGCATTACTGAGTAGAATCGCTAAAAAACGACGTTTTTGAGCCGAATACCCTTGAATTTGATAGCCCCTCTTCCTTTGAATTTCTAAATCAAATTCCTGTAGCCGTTTTTCAATCTCCGAAATATCTTGAATTACCGTCACATTAGATACCCAGAAAAGCTCCTGAAGTTCTTCATTGATGACCGGTTCCCGACTGGTTAAAAGGTGATAAGTGATTCGTATCAAGCGTTCGCTGGCAGAATGTTCTGCTGTCACTTGAGTTTCTGATAAACGGCTAACATCTCCTGCCAGATAATACTTCTTCCCATCCTTGATGATTTGTATATCCTGTCCAGCTAAGGTCATGGTCAAATCTGACAAGGTTCGATAGACTGTGCGGGAAGAGACCTGCAAAATGTCTGCCATTTCTTTCAATGAAAGCTTCCCTACTTGGAGGAAAGCTTTCACTAGTTGTTCTTCACGTTTTGTTAATAGCATATAGTTACATTATACTACTTTAAATTTATTTGTGCATTCTTGCCACAATTTTATCATATTCTGGTGTCGTCACCACACTGTCTACGACTAAAAGTTGAGCATTTGGAGCTGCTGCTTGCACATCAGCCTGTTGTTCAATCGTTGTAACGACAAGAATATTTTTCGCATTGTGCTCACCGAGCGTTGCGTAAGGCACTGTTGCAACTGGAATGTGAATGCCTTTATTTTTGAAAATTGCACGAAGGGTCTCTTGGCCCATGGTTGCAGAACCTTGTGCATTTCCGTAAGCAAAGACTACTTCATCAATCTGATTGAGGTCAACTTCAGCAACTGCTTCTGCCGAAGTTGTTTCAAACTTTGGGGAAGCATCACCTGCCAATTTTGCAATAATTTCATCATATTTTGGTGAAGTCAAGAAGTTATCTACTGCCACATGAACAGCGCTTGGTGTGCGTTGTGCTGCACGTGCTGCCAATTCTTCTTGAGTCACAATAAGAGTGTTTGGCTCATCTGTCAAGTTTGAAATAGCTTTGTTGGTTACAGGAATATCCAAACCAGCTTTTTTCACTTTATCACGCAAGAGTGATGCACCCATTGCTGAGCTACCCATACCCGCGTCACAAGCAAAGATAATTTGTTTCACATTGTCTGTTGAAATTTCTGCTGAAACAGGGGCTGCTTGACCTTTTGCCTGTGCTTTTGCTGCTTTTGTTGCTGCTTGCGCTTCAGCAAGATCATCGCCTTCAGATTTGTCTGCTTTCAAAATTGCTGACGCTACCAAGAATGATACCAAGGCACCGACAAATATACCAGCGACAACCGCCACATGACTACCTTTTGCTGTCGCCAACAAAATCGCGATAATTGAACCTGGTGAGGCAGGACTTGCAAGACCTGCGCCGAGCAATTGATTTACAAAAGTACCAGATACACCACCTGCAATAACCGCAAGGAACATAAGAGGTTTCATCATGACATATGGGAAGTAGATTTCATGGATACCACCAAAGAAGTGGATAATGCTTGCACCCCAAGATGATGATTTAGCTGACCCCTTACCAAAAATACCGTAAGCTAACAAGATACCAAGACCTGGTCCAGGGTTTGCTTCGATCAAGTAAAGAATAGATTTACCTGTTGCAGCTACTTGTTCTGTACCAAGTGGAGTAAAGATACCGTGGTTAATCGCGTTATTCAAGAAAAGAATTTTAGCAGGCTCAACCAAGATATTGGCAAGTGGTAAGAGTTTAGCATTCACGATTGCTTCTACACCAGTACCAAGAAGATCTGTCAAGGTTGATACAACAGGACCAACTGCAAGGTAAGCTAAGATGACAAGAGCAAAGCCGATCAAACCAGCTGAGAAGTTGTTGACCAACATTTCGAAACCTGGACGAATTTTATGCTGAAAAGCTTCATCAAATTTCTTAATGCACCACCCTCCGAGAGGACCCATAATCATGGCACCGATAAACATTGGTACAGAAGCACCGGCAACAGCACCAAATGTTGCAATAGCACCTACTACTGCCCCACGTTGACCGTGAACCATATGACCTCCGGTGTAACCAATCAAAAGTGGCAATAAGTATGTGATAGCAGGGCCTACCATAGCACCAAGGTGTTCATTCGGCGTCCATCCTGTTGGAATAAAGAGCGAGGTCAAAACACCCCATGCAATGAAGGCACCAATATTAGGCATCACCATATTTGATAAAGACGTACCGAGTTTCTGAACTCGAACTTTCAAAGAAGATTGTGTATCCATTTCTTCTCCTCCTATAAATAAGATGCAAAATCTTCATCAATTGGTCTATGCAACTTTCAAAAGATTTTGTTCATTTTTTGATAAGTCTATTATACATTGCCCTTTATGGCAAGAAAACTCAAATTTTGTCACAATTTTTGTGACAAATATGTAAAAACTTTTCACCTGTCATTATTTTAAAGAAAAAGCCTGAGATAAGAACCTCAGACTTTCATTATTTCTCTATTCAACTGTAACAGCTTTCGCAAGGTTACGTGGTTTATCTACATCCAAACCACGTTGTAATGAAGCATAGTAAGCTATCAACTGTGTTGGGATAACCATAGCAATCGGTGCAAGGTATGGATGTACTTTGTTGACGATAATGTCATCACCTTCTTTGTCCAATCCTTCTTCTACGATTGTTAAGACATTGGCACCACGCGCTGCCACTTCTTGGATATTGCCACGTGTATGGGCAGCGACGACTTCACTTGAGGAAATCAAACCAATAACTGGTGTGCCATCTTCAATAAGAGAGATGGTACCATGTTTTAATTCTCCAGCTGCAAATCCTTCACATTGAATGTAAGAAATTTCTTTCAACTTCAATGATGCTTCCATAGCTACGTAGTAGTCATTTCCACGACCAATATAGAACGCATTACGAGTTGTGCTAAGAAGATTTTGTACTTTTTCTGCAATCTCATCTTTTTCTGACAAAGTAGCTTCAATAGATTGTGCCACGATAGACAACTCATGTACCAAATCAAAATCAAAGGCTTCTTGTTTGCCATTTGCTTCGCCAACTGCTTTTGCAAGAAAAGCAAGGGCAGCTACTTGCGCTGTATAGGCTTTTGTAGAAGCGACAGCAATTTCAGGACCAGCATGAAGTAACATCGTATATGTTGCTTCACGTGAAAGGGTTGAGCCTGGTACATTGGTCACTGTCAAACTTGGAATACCTGCTGCGTTTGCTTTTACCAATACTTGGCGGCTATCTGCTGTTTCACCAGACTGACTAAGAAGGATAAACATTGGTTTTTCGCTCAAAAGTGGCATATTGTAGCCCCATTCGGAAGCCACACCCAGTTCAACCGGTGTATCTGTCAGTTTTTCAAGCATAGCTTTTGACGCAAAGCCAGCATTATAAGACGTTCCTGCAGCAAGAATATAGATTCGGTCTGCTTCCTGAACTGACTTGATAATCGCTGGATCAACAGTCATCTTACCATTTGCATCTGCGTAAGTAGAAATCAATTTCCGCATAACAGTCGGTTGCTCATCGATTTCTTTCAACATATAGTAAGGATATGTTCCTTTACCGATATCAGACAAGTCTAATTCAGCAGTGTATGAATCACGTTTGATTTCATTTCCTTCGTAGTCCGTCACTGTGACAGAATCTTTTGTCAAAACAACCAATTCTTTATCATGGATTTCCATAAATTCGCTCGTTTCGCGAATCATGGCCATCGCATCTGAGCAGACCATGTTGTAGCCATCACCAAGACCAATCAAGAGCGGTGATTTGTTTTTAGCAACCAAAACAGTATCAGGATTTTCTGCATCAACCAAAGCGAAAGCATAAGATCCTTCAATGATGTTCAAGGCTTTTTTGAAAGCTTCAAGAACTGACAAACCGTCTTCTACAAATTGACCAATCAAATGAACAGCAATTTCCGTGTCTGTTTGACCTTTGAAAGTATGACCTGCTAACATTTCCTTGATTTGCAAGTAGTTTTCAATCACACCATTGTGAACCAAGACAAAACGTCCTGTTTCTGATGTATGTGGGTGGGCATTGTCTTCTGAGGCTGGACCATGTGTTGCCCAGCGTGTGTGACCAATCCCAGTCGTCCCTGCCACATCAATACCAAGTTTACTGCGAAGATCAGCAATGCGACCAACTGACTTGATGAGACGTCCATCATTAGCCCCATTTGAGACATAGATACCTGCTGAATCATAACCACGGTATTCTAACTTTTCCAATCCTTGCATCAGGATATCCGTTGCATTCTTATTTCCTACAACACCAACGATTCCACACATAAGTTTTCCTCTGCTACTCTATTAGAGTAGCTCTCCTTTTATTTTAAAATTGGTATAGTCTAATTTATAAGTCAAAAAAACTAACAAAATCAGTATATATCAAGATTTTATGATTGTCAACAAAAAAATTGGTATAGTCTAATTTATAAAAAAACTAACTCTATTGAGCTAGTCCAGTTTCGATAAAGCCAAATTTTCCTAAAGGACTAATTCTAAATGTTAGCCGCCCAACAATTTGTTGATCTGCAATCAGTCCAAACTCACGGCTATCTCTTGTATCAGTCCGCTTATCATTCAATATGAGATACGATCCCTTCGGTACTACTACATGGGCATCATCTGTCAAACTAGCAATTGTCATGTCCTGTGTATAGTATTCCCCCATCCCTTCACGAGTTAGATAGGCTTCATGCACAATTTCTTGATTGCGATACAGTACATCATCCATATAGGTCACACTATCTCCTGCCATGGCAATGACACGTCCAACATATTTCTTATTTTTTACCGTATACAAAACAAAATCGCCATACTGTATTTCTGAATTTCTTTTTGCAAGAATCACTTCCTCTTTTGCTAGATAATGATTGGCCATTTGTTCATTGATCCGAACAGGCTCAAAAACCCAAACTCGTAGGGCGAGTATGCCTATTATCAAAACCAGTATCAGTGCTATATGCTGAAATAAATCTCTCTTTACCATCGATTCTCCAATCTCTCCAGTTATTAGTATAGCATACTTTACCAAATATTGTCTAAAAGATTTATTGCATCAAGGCAGAATAAATTGCTTCAGCAATGACTCGATTTCCCAAAGGAGTCAAATGCAAACCGTCGCTGTAATATTCCAAATGACCTTCTGTCACTGGATAGAGATTCACAAATGGCAGATGATATTCAGTGGCAATTTGTGGAATGATTTCTTGCAAGTCATCTCGCACCACATCATTATTTAGACCAAAGCGACTAGTTGGGATATAAGGCGGAACGACCAGAAGAACATCTGGTTGACTAGTCATGGACACATATAAGTCCACTAACTCTCGGTACTCTTTCACAAATTGACTACGATTCCAAAAAGTTGGGCGACTATCATTGCTACCAATCATAATAATCACAATATCTGCCTCACTCTCCAAAGAAAGCTTAGCATTTTTTTCCTCTAAATACGGATATTCAGTCGTAGAAAGGAGAGAGCGACCACTCAATCCAAAATTGGATACTCGATAATGCGATCCTAATTTTTCTAACAAAATAGACGGATAAGCGTCTTGTACCCTATTTTCTAAACCATATCCATATGTCAAGCTATCACCAACAGCCGCAACCTTAATCGCTCCAGTTCCTAACTCTAAAACGCTAGGATTCATCACATCTTCCATTCTATTTCCTGACTTCTTTTCTAATATTTCCATTCTATCATGTTTAGACAAATAAAGAAACTGTCCTGTTTTGTGTTATACTAGACATATGAAGAAACAAATCATTATAATAGGTGGAGGGATTGTTGGTTCCACAGCTGCCTACTACTTGTCAACATCTAAAGATACCAGTGTTACCTTAATTGATAAGGGGATTGGAACTGCAACACGTGCTGCAGCCGGTATTATCAGTCCCTGGCTCTCTCAACGTCGCAATCAAAATTGGTATCAATTAACGGCACAGGGAGCAGCTTTTTATCAACAATTAATGGAAGACTTAACTGAGGCTGGCGTGAAGCAACTTCCCTATAAACAAACAGGTACACTCGTATTTAAGCAAAAACCTGAACTATTGGAGAAATTGTATCGGCTTGCCGTTCAACGAAGAACCGAAGCACCAATGTTAGGTGAACTTTCCATTCTTGATGCAAAAGGCATTCGCTCGCATATCAGTGATTGGCAGGGAACCGACGGGGCAGTCTTGACAAGTGGTGGGGGCCGTGTTGATGGTGGAGCTCTCCTAGATATTCTTCAAGAACTATTCGTCCAAAATGGTGGTCGAATGATCAAAGGTGAGGCACACCTACTCCCCAACAATATTGTTGCAGTGGGACCAGAATCACTGACATATGATCACGTCCTACTAACTGGCGGGGCTTGGTTGCCAGAATTACTAGCCCCTCTCTCTTATCAAGTCGATATCCGCCCGCAAAAAGGACAATTACTAGAAGTAAAAACAGATGATAATACCAATCATTGGCCGGGTTGTATGCTTCAAGGAGAAATAGACATATTACCATTTGAACAGGGAAGATTAGTGATTGGGGCAACACACGAAGATAAAATGGGCTTTGATTTAGAAATCGATACAAAACACATCCAGCATATGAAAACCACTGCTGAAAAAATGCTACCAAGAATTGCTCAATACCCTATTTCTGCAATCCGTGTTGGTACAAGGGCCTATACTTCTGATTACCTGCCCTTTTATGGACCATTGGCGGATAAATCTTCCATCTGGGTAGCTAGTGGTCTTGGATCATCAGGTCTGACTTCAGGTCCTTTCATTGGTTGGCAAATTGCACAGGAATTGCAAGGAAAATCAACAGGATTTAACCGCAGACCATATAGCCCAAATTCCTATATCATTAAAAAATAATCCACGAAAACAGTGGATATTTCAACACTAAAAAAACCTATCAAAAGATAGGCTTTTTCATTTGATTACAATACTGTACGAACACGCATTGTGTTAGTAGAACCTGATACACCGACAGGCACACCTGCGACGATAACGATGTTATCTCCTGGTTCAACCAAACCAGCTTTAAGTGCTTCACGTTCCGCCAATTCAAACATATCATCAGTTGATTTTGGTTTTTCTGTTACAACTGGAATAACACCCCAGTTGAGCATCATTGATTTTTGAACTTTTTCAGTAAATGTAACAGCCAAAATGTCTGCGTCAGGACGATATTTAGAAATAGCACGTGCTGAATAACCTGTTTCAGTTACAGTAACAACCAATTTGATATTCATTGAGTGACAAGCATCTTTAACTGCTGATGCGATAACTTCTGTTTTAGATTTACGATCAAATTTATCTGATGACAAACGACCATACTCTTCTAAAAGTGTTTGAGCATTTTTCACAATAGTTGCCATGGCTTGCACAGATTGCAATGGGTATTTACCATTTGCAGATTCACCTGAAAGCATTGTTGCATCTGTACCATCAATAACAGCATTGAAGACGTCAGAAACTTCAGAACGAGTTGCACGAGGTTTTTCAGTCATTGTTTCAAGCATGTTTGTTGCAGTGATAACTGATTTACCAGCAGCATTCACTTTTGTAATGATTTGTTTTTGGTAAACTGGAACCATTTCAAATGGTACTTCAATCCCCATATCACCACGCGCAATCATGATACCATCAGCAGCTTCGATGATTTCATCCAAGTTATCGATACCTTGTTGGTTTTCGATTTTTGCATAAAGACGAACATGGTCGTTACCTGTTTCTTTACAAATTGCACGAACTGCTTCAACGTCTTTTGCTGAACGAACAAATGAAATTGCAATATAGTTCAAGCCATTTTCAAGACCAAAGCGGATATCAGCATCATCACGTTCTGCCAATGATGGGAAAGGAATTTTAGTGTAAGGAATGTTTACACCTTTTTGTTTCGCAATCACGCCATCGTTTTCAACTTCAACGATAAATTCACGTTTTTCAGCATCTTTATCAATGACTTTCAAACCAAGTTTACCATCATCAACAAGGACTTGTTTCCCAACTTCAACATCGTCAAAAACATCAAGAGCACCTGCAACGTTCAAAGCAATCACGTCACGAGTTGATTTGATACCTTGTTTTGTTGCAACACGAATCACTTCACCAGTTTTGTATGAAAATTCTTTTGCATCACCTTCAAACAATTCTGTACGAATTTCAGGACCTTTTGTATCCAAAAGGAAACCAACTTTTTGACCTGCAATCTCTTCTGCACGACGAACAGTTGCCATACGAGCACCTTGTTCTTCATGGTCACCATGTGAGAAGTTGAAACGGAAAACATTGGCACCAGCTTCAATCAAAGAAGCAATAGTTTTTGCTGATGTTTCTACATCAAGTGGCTCACCCCAGTAACCATCGTCACCGAATTTTTTACCACCGCGCGTTTCAACGGCTGGACCAAGTGTTGCAACGATTTTGACACGTTTGTTCATTGTTTTAGATTCTCCTAATTATTCTTTTATCTTTTAAAGATTATATACCATTAACGACGTAACTCACGATTTAAAACAGCAAAGTCAAGTTTCGCTTTATGTGGGTTATTCACTACAATACCACCTTCAGCATCTAAGCTAAAGAGAGCATTTTCTTCTGCTGAACCAAGGATTGGGTTTTCTACAAGGTGTCCATCACGCACACCAACTGCAAGGCCACCCTTACCTTCTTTCAGAAGTGCAACTGCATGAGCACCCATACGTGATGCAAGAACGCGGTCACGTGGAGTTGGGCTACCACCACGGAGAAGGTGACCAAGGTTTGTCGCACGAAGATCACTTGTATCTCCTGCTTCTTTCATCTTCTTCGTAAACTCGTCAGCTGACATGACACCTTCTGCAAGGACGATGATTGCATGGCTCTTACCACGTTTTTCATAACCATCCATGTTACGTTTTACTACTTCATTGATATCGTACTCTTCTTCAGGAATGATGATTTGGTCTGCACCAGTTGCAAGTCCTGTCCAAAGTGCGATGTCCCCAGCATGGCGACCCATCACTTCAACAACGAAAGTACGTTTGTGACTGTAAGATGTATCACAAATTTTATCGATAGCTTCAACAGCTGTGTGAACAGCTGTATCAAAACCAATTGTGTAGTCTGTTCCAACAATATCGTTATCAATTGTACCAGGTACACCAATTGCTGGGAAGCCATGTTCTGTCAAGCGCATCGCACCATGATAAGAACCGTCTCCACCAATAACGACTACACCTTCGATCCCATGTTTTTTCAACTGTTCAATCCCTTTTAATTGGCCTTCTAATTTGGCAAATTCTGGGTAGCGTGCAGATTTCAAAAATGTACCACCACGTGAGAGAATATTGGTTACACCTTTTGTGTCGAATTGGAAGATATCTCCATCAACCATCCCAGCGTAGCCGCGGTTGATCCCGAACACTTCCATTCCTTCATAAAGTGCCTTGCGAACAACTGCACGAATAGCAGCATTCATACCAGGGGCGTCTCCACCACTGGTCAAAACAGCAATACGTTTCATTCGTTAATGCTCCTTTAAATTTTCATTTTAACTGTATTATTATATCACAATAAACCGCATTATGCTTGACTTTTTCATAGTTTTTATCGAAAAACCGTTTTCAATGAAATCCCTTGTAACTTTTCTTGCAATTCTGGTGATTTTTGAACATGAAACCCTTCTAGTTGCACCGTTTTATTTTCCGTTTTATAGTGCAAAATCACTGGAACTGTTCCTGGATAGTTTTCTAAGATATGGGCAATATCCATATCATGCTGATGATCTTCTACTAATACCCAGAATTTCTCATTGGTGATGTGTTCTAAACTTTCGAGAATTAGCTGCAAGTGATGATCTCTTTCCTGCACACGACCCATCATGTAGAAAATAGCCCCTTCTGTCAAATCAGACATGTACCGACGATAAACATCTGGAAAAAGCGTAACATCTAGTTTTTGTTTGGTATCTGTCACCTGCACAAAGGCCATCTGCTCGCCTGTTTTTTTTGTACGGATGATTCGAATTTGCTGAATTTGCACTAGAATAGTTACCCTTTCACCCTGTACGAGATCAGATAAAGGCGTAAAGGAACGCTGGGCACTTTGACCTATTTTGATTAAAGGATGAGGGCTGATGCCAACTCCAATAATGCCCTGCTCTAGTTCATATTTCTCACTATCCGTATAATCTTCTGCATCCACCCAACTATATTCTGCTTCAGCAAAAAAACTCCCAAATGCTTCTGAGAAAACAAAGAGATTTTCAAGATTGCTGATGATTTTTTGACGGTTCTTATCAAAAATATCAAATAAGCCAAGCTGAATAAGCGGCCTTAACATTTCCTCTTTTTTATAGTGATTCGGTACTTGTAGAATAAAATCCTCTACACTTTTAAATGGACGATTTTCAACAATCCAAAAGAGAAAATCTTTAGGGATTCCCTTGATATTTTTCAAGCCCATAAAGATATTTTTTTGATCAAACTTGTCATGATAAGGAATGGTATTAATGGAAAGAGGAGCAATCTTGAAATCAAATTGAAGAGCATCTGTGATGTAGTCACTACTAGAATAGTTCAGCATGATATCAAAGAAAATATCAGGATAATGCGTTTTGAAATAGGCTAACTGAAAAGCAAGGGCCGAATAGGCATAGGCATGGCTTCGGTTAAATCCATAACCCGCAAACTTGGCCATCATCACAAAAATATCTTTTGCTTTTTGTTCCTCATGGCCTAATCGCTGGGCACCTGTTAGAAATTCTGCTTCCATCTTCTGCATTTCAGTAGCATCTTTCTTGGACATCGCTCGACGAAGCAAGTCGGCTTTTCCTAGTGTGAAGCCAGCATAGCGTTGCGCAATCTGCATGACCTGCTCCTGATACAGCATAATGCCATATGTTGGCTGTAAAATATCAGCAATCGAATCATCTAGTAAATCAATTCTCTCCTGTCCATGCTTGCGTTTCACAAAATTGTCGGAATAATCACTTGCTCCGGGACGATTTAGACTGGTTGTAGCCACAATGTCTTCAAATCGACTTGGCCGCACCCGTTTCAACAGATTGATGGCACCGGGTTGCTCAAATTGGAAAATCCCTTTCGTTTGGCCCGATGCGAATAGACCTAAAGTTGCTTCATCTTCCAAGTCAATCTCTTCAATGATGATACTGGTCCCATATTTCTCTTCCACAGCCTCTTTCATTTTTTGAACAAAAGTCAGATTACGCAGACCAAGAAAATCCATTTTCAAGAGACCATTCGCTTCAACGGCGTGGGCATCATACTGGGTAATCAGCATATCCTCACCCTGCTTGAGCGGAATGACATCGGTTAAGTCGTTGTCACTCATGACAACACCTGCTGCGTGAATAGAAGTCTGTCTTGGTTGCCCTTCAATCTGTCTTGCCAGTCCAAAAGCCTTCTGATACTCAGGCTTGCTATTAATCAGCTGGCGAAAAGAGGCATTACGCTCATAGGCAGATTGCAAGGTATCGCGGAAGGAAATTTTCTTTGTTAAGTTGCTCAATTCATATTCAGGTGTACCGAAACGCTTAAAGACATCCCGTATAGCCTGTCTAGCACCAAAGGTCGAATAAGTCACAATTTGAGCAGTATGCATACTGCCGTATCGCTCACGGACATAGCGAATAAACTCACCCCGATAAATGTCTGGAATGTCAATGTCAATATCTGGCATACTGAAACGCTCAACATTTAGAAAGCGTTCAAAGAGCAACTGATGGCGAACTGGATCTATCCCTGTAATATTTAAAGCATAGGCAACCAAGCTACCAACTGCTGAGCCACGTCCCATTCCCATATAGTATCCTTGACTGCGACCAAATCGAAGTAAATCCCAGACAATGAGAAAATAATCATCAAAACCCATCTGGTGGATAGTCCTCAGTTCTTGTTGCAAACGCTGAGTGTATGCTGTGCTTGTCAAGCCCTTAGCACGCAAGCCTGTTTCTGCTTTTTCACGTAATTCGTCGACCGCAGGACGTTCCCGATTAAAACGAGGAAGTTTTAATTCCTTATCCAATTCATAGTGGACATCCACTAGCAGATTTTCCAAATTTTGAACTGCTTCTGGAAATCGCTCAGAAAATAATCCTTTTAATTGTTCGGGGCCATAGAGGTATTGATGGCCAGCTACATCTCCCACTTGACTTAAACTCACATTGTCTCGAATAGCATGTAAAACTTGGAGAGTTTCCAGTTCAGAGGGTTCAAAATAACGAACTGTATGAAAAGGCAAAGTCGGATAGATAAAATCTTGCTTAGGCGTATCTGGTCTGACCCCAATATACATCTTTTGATGCCAACGAAATGAAGGCATATCCTCACTAAACGGAAGAATCAAGGCTACATCTGAAAAATATTGCTGGAGGTTCGTCACATCTTTTTGTCCCATCATACGAGCAGTTGATAGCTTTAAAAGTTGCTGGTAGCCTTTACTATTTAAGGCTAAACAGTGTAGTATGAACGGTTGTCCCTCAAATTCAAGTTCGAATTCACACCCGATTACTGGCTGAATTCCATTACGGTAGCAAGCTTCCATAAAGGAATAAGCAGCATACAGATTGTTACGATCCATTATTCCTAAATGGGTATAGCCCAAATCTTTAGCACGCGCAACGTATTTATCAATGGTAATCGTACTATCCATAAAAGTATAGACCGTTTTCGTATCGATTTGAGCCAGCATCAGTATTCTCCTTTGTCTTTTATTCTATTATACAAAAAAAATATGAAAAGCTCTACATTGACTGGTTATAAGCTTATTTTGCAGCAATCACTCCTTGTCTCATAAACACCAAATGAGCTACCTATCTCAAAAAATTTTAAAAAAACATAAAAAGTACTTGCAAATTCATTTTCATTGATGTATTATATATATAGTACAAAGATACAAATAGTATCTCATCATTTGAATTTCCCTTTTTCTTCAATAAAAGGAAATTAGAAAGGATTAGTCATATGGCTTGGAAATTTGATAATAAAATCCCCATTTATACGCAGATTAGTAATATCATCAAACTCCAAATTGTAACGAAGCAATTACAATCTGGTGATAAATTACCAACGGTACGTGACCTAGCAGAAACGTCAGGTGTCAATCCAAATACCGTCCAGCGCGCGCTCTCGGATCTTGAAACGGAAGGATTTGTCTACTCAGTCCGAACAACAGGACGTTTCGTGACCGACAATATTGAGCTCATCGCTAAAACACGTATTGAATTGGCACAACAAGAGCTGGAAAATTTTGTAACCAATATGCTCAATTTAGGCTTTGAAAAAGAAGAGCTGATCCAACAATTGGAACAGTTCATGAAGGGAGAATAATATGGAAAATCAATTGAATCTTGTCGAATTCCAACAAGTATCAAAATCTTACGGTGGCCTCGTTGCTTTGAACAATATCAACCTCAAATTAGGTGCTGGTAAAATCATTGGACTCTTAGGTCCTAACGGCTCTGGTAAAACAACCTTTATCAAGCTGTTGAATGGTCTTCTTCAACCAGAATACGGTCAAATTCTGATCAACGGTCATACTCCTTCACCTGAAACCAAGCAGATTGTTTCTTACTTACCAGACACAACCTACCTTGATGAAAACATGAAGATTACAGATGCCCTTGCCTTTTTCAAAGACTTCTATGCGGACTTTGATGAAGCACGCGCTCTTCACCTTCTCCAAGATTTGAATATTGATGTCAGCAGTCGTATGAAACATCTGTCAAAAGGAAATAAGGAAAAAGTACAACTCATCCTTGTGATGAGTCGCCAAGCGCAACTCTATGTTTTAGATGAACCAATCGGTGGAGTTGACCCTGCTGCGCGCGACTATATCTTAAAAACAATCATTAACAACTACTCGCCTACTGCTTCAGTCATTATCTCTACTCACTTAATATCAGATATCGAACAAGTATTAGACGAAGTCATCTTCCTGCAACGAGGCAGCGTTGTTCGTCATGGAAATGTTGATGACTTACGGATTGAAAGCGGAGAGTCCATTGACGAATTGTTCCGTCGTGATTTTAGAGCCTAAGTGTGAAAGGAGATATTATGTTTGGAAAATTATTAAAATACGAGTTTAAATCTCTCGGAAAATGGTACCTTAGTTTATACGCAATCGTCACTCTGCTATCAGTCGTGATTGGTATTTGGATTCGCTCTTTAGTCGCTCGCCAAGAATCCACTCCTGAATTATCCGAAGCAGAAGGCTGGCTCTTTGGGATTGTCCTCTTTGCTTTTGCACTTGTGATTGCTGGTTTGATGATTTCAACCTTCCTAGTGGTTGTTCGTCGTTTCTACATGAACATATATAGCCGTCAAGGTTACTTGACCATGACACTTCCAGTTACGAGCCATCAAATTATCTTGAGTAAATTTGTTGCTGCTCTTATCTGGTACACATTCTCTGGCCTAATGGTCCTCCTTGCCGGCTTCATCATTGCTGGATTAGGTATTCCTTCATACGTACTAGCAGAAGCCATGAAAGAACTGCACACCGTCATTGAATCGGCTGACTTTAGCTACCTACTCCAGTTCTTCCTAAGCTCACTTATCAGCAGTATCTCAGGAATCTTCCTAATGTATTTAGCTATTTCATTAGGCCAATTATTCAAAGACCATCGTGTTCTCATGGCTGTTGTCTTCTACATTGGGATTAACTTTGCAATCGGCGTATTTGAAACAATTTCTCTCTTCTCCATTACACCTGTCATGCTAGATGCTTACAGTTCTTATAATCCATTCCCATTCACAATGGGATTGCATCTCATCTTGATTCCAATCTTCTACTTTGGAACACATTACATCATGACAAAGAAATTGAACTTACAATAATTTATAAAGACAAGACGACTAGGGTTCGCCCTAGTCTATCTTGTATATAAAAGAAAAAAAGCACTGTTTCCAATGCTTTTCCACCAAACGGAAGACATGGGATTCGAACCCACGCACGCTGTTACACGCCTACCGCGTTTCCAACACGGCCTCTTAAGCCTCTTGAGTAATCTTCCTTCATCAAAATATGGAGCCGGTGGGAGTCGAACCCACGTCCAAACACCTGCCAACTCATTCGTCTACAACCATAGGTTATGCATTTGATTTAGCTGAACTGACGAGACATAACTCAACTCTTCAGTCAGCGAGCCCATGAATCTCTTTTGACTTAGCTAGGCAATAAATCAACGTAGCTTGCTATTTTAAGACCAATCAACAAACGCAAGCAATCTGCGACTGGTCACGCAGGCAGGTGTTTAGGCTGCTAATGCGTAAGAATTTGTATTTTTTGCAGTTATATTTAAACTGAGCGGTTACGCCGCCAATCGGGTTGCAGAACAAGCCTCATAATGCCTGTCGAATCCGTAACGACCCCTAATTGCGCTACAAATTATATTGTATCAGATTTTAATGTAAAAGGCAAAGATATTTTTTATATCTGGTTAGAAAACTAAAAACTAGAAAATGTATGGTAAAATAATAGTATGTATAAATTCTGGCAAAAAACAATTCAAGTATTGAGTGTCCTCGTCATTATAGCCACTTTCTTTATTCTCATTTGGCTCTACAAAATCGGCATTCTGAACGACCAAAATGTTCTGAAGGAATTTCTTGAGCAACAAGGGCATTATGGCAGTTTAACCTATATTGCCATTCAGATTATCCAAGTTGTTTTCCCTATCATCCCTGGAGGAGTCACAACTGTTGTGGGGTTCTTGGTATTTGGACCTATGTGGGGATTTCTAGTGAACTATGTTGGCATTATTATAGGGAGCGTTATCCTCTTCTGGTTGTCACGTACCTTTGGTAAAAAGTTTTGTCTGCTCTTCATGAAGGAAGAAACATTTTACAAATATGAAAGCAAGATTGACGATAAAAAAAGCTATGAGATTTTCTTTATTCTTTGTATGTTGTCTCCTATATCACCTGCAGATGTGCTGGTCATGATTACGGGATTGACTAGTATGAGTTACAAGAAGTTCATGACCATTATCTTACTCTGCAAACCACTTTCGATTATTGCTTATAGCTACTTCTGGATCTATGGCTCACAGCTTTTACAGCATCTGTTTAACAAATAATTATTTATAAAAAAACGAACAAATTTGGTTCAGTGTAACAACAGAAAACCAAACTTGTTCGTTTTTCGTTTAATCGAACTCAGCAGACCACATGATGACAAGACATTCTTACAGCAACGGCTTATTGTTCTAGAGCATTTGCAATATCAGAATCATTTCTGGAGTCTATCAAAGTTTCACTAGATCAATCTTCTCACCACCAAGGAGGACTAGATATTTATCTACTTGCTGAATATGATAGGATTGGCGTAGTGCTTTAGCATAGAGTTCCATTTGCACTTGGTATCGTCTGCCAATATCCGCAGGATGGGTATAGCGGTCTGTCTTATAATCAAAGAGGACAATTCGATCATCAAAGAGCAAGTAGCCATCAATAATCCCACGAATAACATACTGTTCTTGACTATCTGCATCTTCTTCTAGCATGGCAAAAGGAGCTTCTCGATAGAGTTTATCCAGATTAGATAAGATTAACTGGCCTAACTCTGTTTGGAAAAAGGTTTCAATCTTTTCTAACTGAATCTGTTTTTTAACCTGTTCCGGTGCCTGAACCCCATCTAATGCTTGCTGGAGGTCTGCCTGACTGACAACTTCTGACAAATGCAGGCGTTGCATGAGTTCATGCGTAGCAGATCCTACCGCTGCTCCTGTCGCCTGTATTGTTTGACCAAATTCTGGTAAACGAAAATGTGGTAATTCCCTTTCCGTCCGAACGCCTGTATCCATAATGTCTACCCCTTCGCTCTCCATAACAGGTTCGTAGAAGGCCTTAATCTGGCTTGGAGTACGGACAGTTGGTAGGTGAATGGCAACTTGGTACTCTTGATTGAGTTTCTCCACACTTTCAAGGACGGTCAGAGCTCGTTGAATGGCCTCTGATTGCCGATTATCTACTAGATTATCCGCCTGAATCGGGCTTTCTAGATGCGTCAATTCTCCAAGTACAGTTTCTTCTTTTTCTACAAAGCGGACGGTGTAAGCCAGTTCCTGACTTGGAAAGGCTGCCTCAATCGCTAGAAGCCAATCTTGGAAAGTCATGAGATTTTCTCTTAAGTTAGCAGGCAAAAAACCATTGTCGCTCGTCCCATCAAATTTTTCAACTAATTTATCCTTGCGACCTTTGCCGACCAAATAGAGTTTCTTCTCTGCCCGTGTCATGGCGACATAGAGGAGACGCATTTGCTCAGACAAGGTGGCAAGATTCAACTCCCGTCGGTTTAGCTGATAAGGTAAGGTTTCGATGGCAACATTGAGGTGAGGCAGGTCTGTGTCCACTTGCTGTTTCATATCTGCCACATATTTGATACCTGCACCATTTTCCCGACTGAGAATCAGCGACGAATGCGAATCCTTCATACTGAATCGCTTGTCTATGTTCAAGATAAAGACATAAGGAAATTCTAGACCTTTGGAATGGTGAATGGTCATGAGGCTGACCGCATTCTTAGGAGCCGCCACTTCCACTTCCATCAGGTCATTGTCGCTTTCTAAGACCTTATCAATCATGCCGATAAAGCGAGAAAGCCCCTTAAATCCAGTCTTTTCAAACTGGTTTGCCCGCAATGCAAGTGCGTAGAGGTTGGCCTGACGGCGTTCCGCATTTGGCAAGGCACCTACATAGTCATAATAAAAGCGGTCATGGTAAATCTTCCAAATCAAATCATACAGACTATGCTTTTTCGAATAGCTCCGCCATTCTGCCAAGGTTGCAAGAAAAAGCTGAACTTTCTCTAACAACTCTTTGTCTAGTAGCTCTGGATGATTTCCCTGTCCTTGTCTTGCCAGTAAAACCTTCTCATACAGTTCTCCCTTGTCTACTTGAACAGCCAAGCGTGCCAATTCATCTTCATTGAAATGGAACATAGACGAACGCAAAAGAGCAACTAGAGCATAATCGTTGAGCGGATTGTCAATAACGTGGAGAGTGTCTAGCATAATCATCACTTCCAGCGATTTAAGGTAATTCTTCTCGCCTCCGTCTGACACGACAGGGATACCATAACTTTCAAAGGTTTTGATCAGAGGTTCATTTCGTGTACGGGAAGAAACCAGAAGGGTGATGTCTGAAAAAGGTACCTCTTCTTCCTGATGCAGGCGGATGATTTCCTTAGCCACTAGGTCAATTTCTCCTTGACTAAGGTTGGATTCTTCCTCTTCTTCGAGAGGCTCAGTCTCCTCTGTATTGTAGATGAGGACTTCTGTTTGACGATGAGGATAGGCCTCTTTTTGCGCTGGACTACCTGCCACCAAAAGATGTGTGTTGTCGTACAGAATATCTCCTACTCCCTCATCCATCAAGTGACGAAAGACACCATTGGTACTGTCTAACACCTCGGACTGGCTACGGAAATTTTCCTTGAGAAGAATCAATTTCCCAGCCTCAGGCTGTTCTTGGTAGAGCTTAAATTTACTATTGAAAATCTGTGGATCAGCCTGACGAAAACGATAAATGGACTGCTTGATATCTCCTACCATGAAACGATTATGGCCATTGGCTAGGAGTTCCAGCATTCTTTCCTGCGTATGGTTATTATCCTGATACTCATCCACCATCACTTCGTGGTACTTGTCCTTGAAGATTTGCGCTACACTTGGATTTTCCTCCAAAATTTGGATAGCAAAATGTGCAATATCGTTAAATTCAAAGGCATTTTCTTGGATTTTGGCCTGCAAATAACGGTCTGAAAAATCTAGAACAAAGGACTGTAAAAGGCTCAACATGGGAAAGATATTCCCCTGATGAGGCGCTAATGCTTGAATGGTAAAGATTGCCTGCGCTAATTGTTTAAAAGGTTCCAAATACTGATGTCTGTCCCGATTATAAGCAGCCGCAAAGCTTTTGAGATTTTCATCCTTGGCAGAGCCAATCGCCATCACTAACTGACGACCGCTGGTCAGAGCATCAATCTTCTCACAGAAAGCCTGTAAGGCATTTAAGTCCATTGCCCCATTAAAGCCTGCTAGTTCATCTAACAAAGCCGACACATTTGATAGGTATTTATAAGACTTTTGAAATTCCTGTGTGACACTTTCATAGTGCGATTTGAAGTAAGATTCGGCCTCTGTGATGATGTCTGATAAGTCCTTACCAGCTAGAACGCTTCTCAAAAAATCTTCTGCTTGTTCTTCAGGATTTGCCTGATAGGATTTAAGGAAGACATTCTCCAACCAGCCCTTAGGGTCGGCTGTGGATTGGCTAAAATTGTAAATCTGGTAGACTACTTCGCGAAAGGCCGTGCTATCTTTCCGATTTCCTGCAAAATTGCGGACAAGCTGCTGAAAAGCCTGTCTATTTTCCCCTTGCATATAGTCAGCAAACAGGTCTGCATAAATGGATTTTTTCAAAATATCTTGCTCAGAAGCATCGGTCATAATCCGAAAAATTGGTGAAATACCCAGCAGGTAACCATATTGATTGACCAGCTTCTGTGTGAAAGCATCCATGGTCCCAATATCTGCCGTTGATAGGGATGCGATTTGGCTGGCATAGTGCTGTCGTTCCTCGTCCGTTTGGGCCTTGCCTAACTGAACGGTCAAGCGTTTTTCCAAACGCTCTTTTAATTCACCAGCCGCCTTGACCGTAAAGGTGGAGATAAAGAGTTGATCCACTCCAACACCACGGGAAATCATATCCAAAATCCGTTCGACCATGACAAAGGTTTTCCCTGAACCAGCTGAGGCAGAAACTAGAATATTTGTTCCATTACTGTAAATGGCTGTTAATTGTTCTGGCGTCATCTTCTGCGCCTTATCTGAAGCAGCTTCCTCAGCAATCCGACGCTCGATTTCTTCATTTGTTAAAAATGGTCTTGTTTTCACAATTCTTCTCCTCGATTGTCTTCTTTGGCTATTTCTTCCTGCATCAATGCTAAAAAAGCTTCCTTTTTGCTCTTAGTAGGTAACTTCAATAGTTTACGGGCATGTTTCATATGACGGTCTGCTTCAAAATGGGTGATATTCTTCAATTGCTCTCCTTGGACACTCTTACCATCTGTTGTATAAGGATTGATGAGGAATTCACCTTTACGAATCCTGTCAGCCGCTGTTAGATAGAGATGGGCATTGTAATCCAGTAAGGTCGTCAATTCCTCAGTTTGATAGGTGGCATTGTGTAAGTGATAGGCCCCTTTAGTCAGAAGTGGTTTTTCTGCTTCGGCAAAGAGACCCTTGTAGACTAATTCCTTATTAGCTTTTTGACCTAAGTCCTCGTAACTTTTAGCCTGTTTTAGGTCCACAGTTGGATTTTGCATATGAAGATACATAGCTCCAAAGAGCTGCTCCTCCCCGACACCATACTGACTACGCAGGGCTTCCAAATAGGTCACTAGCTGTGAATTTAGGCCATTATAGAATTTCTGAATGTCAAATTGGTTGGCACCTGATTTGTAATCAACCACACCCAAACTGCCATCACTTAAACGATCCACACGGTCAATAATGCCGCCAATCTGTACCGCATTTTGCAAACGCAATTTGAACTGTTCTTCCTGACTAGCGATCTCAATGGCTTGATGTTGACGCAAGACAGTCGCCGTACTACGAGCAATATCATCTAGCATGGCTTGTGAGAGACGGCCTTCTTCATCTTGACCATACAGGAAACTGTATTGACTTTCTTGACTGGTCTCTTGAATAGCCTCTTCTAGGCGAGCATCAAACTCTCTACTATCTTCCTTCATCGTTTTTTCAAAAATCCGATGGAGATACATTCCGTGATGACGGCTATCTGGATGAATGCTTTCTAATTCCTTCAACCCCAGTACATACCGTAGGAAATAAAGGTACTGATTGTTATAGAAGGTCGCAAGACCAGAAGCTGATAGACGAATTGGCTCTTCCTTTGGAAAACGAATGGCCATGACTTCGTCTGACACTTTCTGCGTCGTAACATCATCTACTACCTGAGGAATCAGCACCTTATTCTCTTTCAGACGTTTGCGTAAATAGCGAACAGCAACAGACCAGAAAGTTTGTTCTTCCTTGGTCAATTCTCGTTCTAATTCTCCCTGTTGAAGGGCCAAAACCGTTGACAAAAGGTCCTTATAGTGGCCAATACCGTCTGCATCTGCTTCGAGTTTGCGACGATGACGATTTTCTGCTGGCACACCTAGCTCAATCCATTCTTTCAGATAGACGGATAGCTCATCTTCTGCTTCATTGAGAAGACTGGGGTAGCTCAACGTCAGCTGCTTCGTCGCCGCATTGAGAAGAGACAGGGCTGAAAAATGATTTTTCTTGATGTTTTCTCCTGATACAATTTCAAGATTTGAAAAATCACCTGTCTGCTCATTCAGCCATGTGCGGTCTTCGTCCGTCAAAAGGCTCTTGTTCTGCGCGATTTTTGGAAAATGCGACCGCGTCATCCCAAGGGCAAAAACGTAAGGTTTACTATGAGGTTCCACCAAATCATAAGACTTCACAGACACCACATCCACGGTTGCTGGCACCGTCCGATAATCCGCCGCCAGCATTCCCGACCGCAGAAGAGATAAGAAATCATCCACTGTTAGCTGGTCTTGTCCGAAAATAGTTGCCATTTGTACCAATAAATCAGTAAAGACCTTCCAAACCTGCTCGTCCTTGTCAACATCATGGTCAGTTCCTGTAGCGGCTAGTCGTTCCATATTTTCTGGAAGTTGTATCTCACTCAAAAAGGCCTGGAATTTACTTAGTAAGTTCTCCCCTTTCTGCGCCCTAGCTTGTAAAAAACGATTCAAGGGGCCTACCAAATCTTGACGGATACGATTGAGGTATTCTAAATCGTATTTCCCCCCATTGTCCACCGTAAAATCCTTGGTAAAACGACTTCGCCCCTTGATATCTGCATAGGTCACATAATGGGCAAAACGGTCACTTTCTTCTTCTGAAAAAGTCCCATATAAGCCTGATTTGAGGAGATCTAGGACATCCTCTGCCCGATAATTATAGCGCTTCATCCGCTCAAGAGAATCTACAAAATGCACCAGAGGATGGGCTGACATGGACTCCGCCTTCCCCAAGTAATAGGGAATGTCAAATTTTTCAAATAGTTGTTGAACCTGCAATTTGTAGCTTTCTACATCTCCCAAGAGAACGAGAATATCCTTGTAGCGTACTCCATCAGCCAAGAGTTGCCGAATTTTTTTGGCTACATCCTCAATTTCTTCCTTCTGCTGACCATGATGCCAAATTTGAATAGAGTGTGCACTTTCCGCTTGCCATTTACCATCTAAAGGTTTGAAATCATGCTGTCCTTCCCAAAATGTCGTCAGTTTGAAAAAATCAGATGTTTTTTCATTACTACTTTCAATATAAAACGGCTTGGCAGCATAAGTCGTTGCCAGACCACGAAGAAATTCAACAGATGCCTGATAGATATTTCCCTGAATAAAGATAGCACGATAGGCTTTCTGACTCGCGTAAGTCCCAATGACAATCTCCTGACACTTATCAGATAGAAGGTGAATAAGGTATTCCTCCTCAGCAGAAAAACGGGTGAATCCATCCACCACTAGTACCGTATTGTCCAATGCTAGGTCCAACGAACCATTCTGCACCTGCTCTGCAAAAAATGTTAGCTTGCTCTCGTTTTCCATTTGGTGCTGGTCAAGCAAGTCGGATACTGCTAAAAAGATTTTGAGTAAATCATCGCCCTTTTCATCGTCTAGCAGTTGCAAGTCAAAAAGGGAAACATTTGCCGTTTTTACTTCCTTATACAAATCCACCAATTGCTGGATAAAGGCAGGATCTTTACGCAAACGACCATAAACTCTCAGGTCTGATTCATCCAGTTGAGAAAGAACTCGGAAAAAGACCATGGATAACCCTACATCGTCAATGCCCTGTTTAGCCTGCACACTATTTAAAACAAAATAACGCGCCATTTGAGCAAAACGAGTAACTGTTATCTGAAAAGAGGCTTGTTGAGGGAGATATTCCAAGACCTTCCGCTCTTTCTCAAAAGAAAGTGAGTTAGGCGCAATATAAAAGACCCGCTTTCCTTTCGCAGCGTAGTTTTCTGCCTCTTTTGTCAAAATTTGCGTCATATCCTGTGAGATATCAGTGTAGAGTAATTTCATGGAGTTCCCCTGATGTTTCAAATAAGATTTCTTTCCTCTTATTATACCATAAGCCTTGGTACTAAAAAGAAACCAAGTCGGACTTGGTTTCAGATAACTATTCGTTTTCTTTCTTGGTAATCGGTGCAATGGCTGCCAAGACTTTTTTGAGACCAATTCCTGGGAAATTGATTTTTAATTCTTGTTGCTGACCGCTACCAGATACTTCTAGGACAGTCCCATCTCCCCATTTTTTATGACTGGCAATATCTCCGATAGACCAGTCAGCCGAATTAGAGGACGAACTTGTAGCAGCATTTCCAAACGGTAGGTTAGCCCCCAGATTGCGAACTGGTTGAGCAGCTGCCTTTCGTGTTTGTAAAGCCTGTGCTAGACTCATGCCTTGACCAAAAGTTTCCGTTTTTCCATTGATGTAGGAAGCTTTGAAGCTGGTATTGGTAGGACGAGCCAGTCCTTNATAATCCAGCAAATCAGAAGAAATCTCGCGGATAAAACGACTCGGCTGATTGAAGTTGGTCCGTCCGTACAGGAGGCGAGAATTGGCATTGGTCAGGTAGAGGGTCTTCTCTGCCCGTGTAATACCTACATAGGCCAGACGCCGCTCCTCCTCTAACTCACTTTCATCTTCGGAAGCTCGACTAAGTGGGAAGACATTTTCCTCCATTCCAATCAGAAAGACCACTGGAAATTCCAATCCCTTAGCTGCATGCAGGGTCATAAGGGTCACTTCTGCGTTCTCAACATCTCCATCATCCGTATCTGCAATCAGTGCCAAATCATTGAGGAAACGACTCAGTTTCTCTAAACCAGTCTCCTCTTCTTCTAATTCTTTCTCATCAAAATTCTTGGTTACAGATAAGAATTCTTGGATATTTTCAATACGGGCGTTCGCTTCCAAGGTTGCCTGAACGGTCAAGGCTGTCATATAGCCCGTCTCAGCTAAAACAGCCTCCACTAATTCCGTCACAGTTAGCTTATCCAATTCACTGCGTAGCCGAACGAGAATCTGTGCCAAATCCCAGACGGCCTGCGCAGCCTTTCCTTTGATTCCTGACAACATGATATCCTGTGAGGCTTCCAGAAGAGATAGATCCTGCACATTGGCAAAATCACGAATTTTTTCAACAGTTCCAGGCCCGACACCACGCTTGGGCTCATTGACAATGCGCTCAAAGGAGATATTGTCAGAAGGATTGGCAATGACATTTAAGTAAGCAATGACATCACGAATTTCCTTACGGCTGTAGAATTTCGTGCCGCCAACCATGGTATAAGGAATGTTGGACTTGAGCAGGGCTTCTTCAATGGTCCGTGACTGAGCATTGGTCCGATAGAGCACCGCCATATCCTTGTACTGGAATCCTGCACGTGCCAATTCATCCATCTTACCAGCTACAAAGACCGCTTCATCCTGCTCGTCATTGGCACGGTAATAAACAATCGCCTCCCCCTCTTCATTCTGAGTCCAGAGTTTCTTCGGACGGCGGTTTTTATTGCGCTCAATCACATCATTTGCAGCCTGCAAAATGGTCTTGGTAGAGCGATAGTTTTCTTCTAAAAGGACAACCTTGGCATCTGGATAATCCTTTTCAAAATCAAGAATGTTCTGCATGTCCGCTCCACGCCAACCGTAGATGGACTGGTCAGCATCCCCAACCACACAGAGATTTTTAAAACGAGACGCCAAGAGTTTGACCAATTGGTACTGGGCATGGTTGGTATCTTGGTATTCATCCACATGGATATACTGATAACGCTGTTGGTAATAGGTCAAAACATCGGGATGCTCATCAAAGAGGCGCAAAGTCAGCATAATAAGGTCGTCAAAATCCATCGCTTCTGACTGCCGCAATTCCTTCTGGTAAAGCTTGTAGCACTTGGCCACAATTTCCGTATACAAATCGCCTGATAATCGCTCATAAGCTACTTCATCAATCAAGTCATTCTTGGCATTGGAAATGGTTCCTAAAATCGAACGCTCACTCCACTTTTTTGGATCCAGATTCAGATTTTTTAAAATCCGTTTCATAAGCGTACGCTGTTCACCAGGGTCTACAATGGTAAAGTTTCGATTGTAGCCAATATGATCTGCATCCCGACGTAAAATTCGCACACACATGCTGTGAAAGGTCGCAATCAAACTATCCTGTGTTGCAGGATTTAAAGCCATCGCCCGCTCCTTCATTTCACGCGCCGCCTTGTTGGTGAAGGTAATGGCTAGGATATTCCACGGATTAACCATTTTCTCATCAATCAAATAAGCGATGCGGTGGGTCAAGACACGGGTCTTTCCCGATCCTGCCCCCGCCATAATCAAAAGCGGCCCTTCTGTTGTCTGTACCGCCTCTGCTTGTCTGTCATTCATACCATTTAAAAGAGGATTTCCCATTTTAATCTCTCCATTCACAAAAATAAGCTCCTCTATTTTACCATTTTTTAGGAAAAATAGCAGAGCTGAGCAGACAAAAAATCCGAAACAATGTTTCGGATTTTTCTTCTATTCAGAAATCAATCTGAGAACTTTTTCTCCCTGTAAATAATGGGCAGAGGTTAGACTCTCTTGACCATGATTCACAAAGATTTCAATTGAATTTTTATCAAAAATGATTTGCAAATGTTGAGTAGCAACTGTCACTGAACGGCGACTAGTTGACCACTCTTCCTCACCAGTGATTTCCAACTTCTGATGACTCCGGTCAATGAAAACCGCACCATTTTGATAGCCAAATTCGATATAGTCATCTTCAGCTCCCAAACGCAGGCAAAGTTCATTTTCAACGGTCAATTCTAGACAACCTGCTCCTTCAACCGGTTTGCCAATTTGAACGACTGGCAAGGAAGCAAGGAGGGTTTCTGGAACTTCCTGACGTAATTTATCGCCATCTCGATGTAAAATCCGTGGCACGGTCATATTACAAGCCCAGCCGTGGTTCAACTCATGTGGTACCACTGTGCGTCCCCAATTATGCAACCAAGCAATGGTAATACGCTGGCCTTTATCATCTAACAAGCTCTGTGGCGCGTAGAAATCTTGACCGTGGTCCATTTCATGAACAGCCGTTTGAACAAATTCTTTCTTGTCCCAATCGACATTTCCAGCAATGACAATGGTCGAATTCAGATTCAGGAAATCCTCCTCTGTCCGTCGATAGCGCATAGGAGAAACAGTGATATAGGACTGACCATCTATTTCAAAATAGTCTGGACATTCCCACATAAACCCTTGATGAGCCTCACCTTTGAGAAAAATCGACTCAAACCGCCAATGAACCAAATCATCTGAGCCCAATAGGACAATCGTCCCAACCTCATCTTGATGTTTAGCAGCTACTACCGAATAATACCGTCCATCATGTTCAAACAACTTTGGATCTCTAAAATCCGCGGCCACTAATTCAGCAGGTAAGATATCTCCTGTAGCGACAGGATTTTCTGCAATTTTTTCAAAGTGAATACCATCCTTAGAATAGGCCATGTTTTGAATTTGGCGAACTGAACCATCTTCATTGATGATATTTCCAGTGTACATGAGCCACAAAGTATCATCTTTGACAATGGCAGAGCCTGAAAAGCAACCATCTTTGTCATATGGTTGATCCGGTGCCAATGCGACAGGGAGATGCTCCCATGTCACAAAGTCACTCGTTTTTGCATGACCCCAGTGCATTGGGCCCCAAAAGCTACCGTAAGGATAGAATTGGTAGAATAGATGATATTCTCCCCGAAAATAGACGAATCCATTTGGGTCATTTATCCAACCAACAGGTGCCGAAAAATGTTTTTCTGGTTTGAATTGTAGATTGACAGTGTGGGCTTGTTCTTGAATATACTGATTTGCCGCAGCAACGGTATATTGTTTTCCTTCCATGCACTACCTCTTAGTCATTTATTTTTGTGTTTTCAAATAGTCGTTGTAGTAACGTTCCTTGATTTCCATCCAGTCAGAAAGACCATATTTTTCAAGTTCTGCTTTATAAGCATCCCATTCAGAATCAATACCGCCTTCTGTAATCCATTCTGCACGTTTACGAGCGATAAAGTCTGTCATATCTGCTTCAATTCGAGCAATCTTATCAAGGTCTTCTTCTTCCATGAAGACTTTTGGATAGATATTTTCATTGTTCATGTAAGGAACATAGTACTTCTTCAATAGATCCAAACGCCATGCAGCATCATCTGGCATTGTTGTCACTGAACCGTAGTATTCATCAATAATAGCAAGTGGTCCACCAACTTCTGTCTTTTGACGCAATTCAGCAGGGGCTGTTCCATCAAGTGGCAAGTGTTTCAATGAGTTGCTTGCCTTATCAAATTCAAAGATATTTTGTTGTTTCTTATCGCCGTAAGTACCCCAGTTATTTTGAACAGATTGGATTGGTTCGTATTGAGCATCAATCCATTTTGCAGTCAACTCAAGGTTTTTATTAGCGCTTGTGATAACCATACGGTCACGAGAGAAACCGATATTATTTGTACGAGTGATATGTTTCTTACCGCTAGGACCAGCCAATACTGGAAGAACATCATAGTTTTCATTATCACCAGTAACGTTCATCTTGTCCCAAGTGAAGTAAACACCGTACAATTGGTCTGCCCCTTTGGCAATATAGGTATTCCAGTCTTGTTCAAAGGCTTCAGTATCCAACAATCCTTTTTCATAAAGGCTATTCATAAAGGCTACACCTTGTTTGTAAGAATCATTGTCAGCTGTAAAGTCCAATGTATGGTCATTGTTTACAACAAGGTGATCATCGTTGTCGCCTTCACCAAAGGCACCAAAGAGAATCTTGAAGTCTTCGTTACCACCGTTATTAATGAAGGACATTGGAATTTCATCAGCCTTACCGTTTCCGTTAGGATCTTGTGTCTTGAAGGCTTCCAAAACCTTGACCAATTCATCCGTTGTTTGTGGCATTTCTAGGCCTAGTTTCTTGAGCCAAGCTGTATTGATCCAAGCCATGTCGTTCACGCTGTGGATAGATTCTTTGCCTTCACCCAATTCTTCAATCCATGGGAATGAGTAAATATGGCCATCTGGTGCTGTAATCATTGAACGGTATTCTGGATTTTCATCCAAAATCTTCTTCAAATTAGGCATGTGTTTGTCAATCAAGTCTTCCACTGGAACGATAACACCTTGTTTTGCCCATGACATCAATTCATTGTCAGAAGCCCCGTCATTGTGGATAGCATCTGGTAAATCACCACTCGAGATATCCAAATTCCGCTTTTCAGCAAAGTCATTTTGATAGTTGGTCCATTCGATATGAACGCCTGTCTTTTTCTCCATCCGTTGGAAAATCAACTTATCGTTAGGGTCTTTTGGTGCAAGTGTTGAACTTCCAGTCATGAATTTCAAGGTTACCTTTTCCTTCAATGGGAAATTCACATCTTTCAGACCGTAGTCTTCACTAGAAGCTGAATTTTTTGACCCACAGGCCGCCAACAAGAGAGAGCTAGCAAGGACAACCATTCCTTTAGCAAAATAATTTCTTTTCATCAGAAACTCCTTTTTAAAAAATTTTTTTAATTGACAATAATGATGTGGTAAGACCAACTTACCCTTTAAGTGAACCAGCCATAATCCCTTTATCAAAGTATTTTTGGAAGAATGGATACATCATAATCAATGGTAAACTTGAAATGATAATGGTAGCATAACGAACCATTTCAGCAATTTTCTTCAACTCATTCATGGCTGCTTGCGCACCAATCATATTTGCATTGACTTCATTTTGAATCAAGATATTCCGCAATACCAATTGTAGCGGTGCCAAGTCTGGATCCTTGATGTAAATCATGGCATCAAAGTATGAATTCCATTGTCCGACAAAGGCGTATAAGAACAAGACGAACATAATCGGTTTTGCCAATGGCAACATGATTTTGACAAAAATCTGAAAATCATTTGCCCCATCAATGACAGCTGCTTCTACTAACTCTTCTGGAATCCCTTGGAAATAGGTACGTGCCAAGATAATATTCCAAACACTAACAGCACCCGGAACGATAATCGCCCATGGCGTATTCAGCATTCCCAAATCCTTAATCAGCAAGTAAGTTGGAACCAAACCTCCACCGAAGAACATGGTGAAGAGAAGGAAATAGTTAATCCAACGTCTGCCGACTAGATATTTTTTTGACAATGGATAAGCTGTCAATACAGAAATCGCTACGGTTAAAACAGCAAAACCAGTTGAGTACAGCAGGGAATTGATAAATCCCCGTAAGATAGACTGATCGCCAAGTACCCGCTGATACCCTTGAACAGTCCAATCATCTGGATTAAAACTAATTCCTTTGGTTGCTAGTACCTGCGGATCCATAAAGGATGCAATCAAGATATACCCCATCGGTACGACGGTAATCAAGACAAGTAATGCAATCAAAATCTTATTGATGAACAGAATACGTTTATCAAAAGCTGTATATAAATTTGTATTCATATTCCCTCCTTATAGTCCTTCACCATTGTTCATCTTCTCAACAATCTTATTCACTGAGAAGAGCAAAATCATATTGATAATCGAATTGAAGAGACCAACCGCTGTTGAGTAAGAGTAATCACCAGATACCAAACCGACTTTATAGACATAGGTTGAAATAATTTCAGACGCTGTTAAGTTCAAGTCTGTCTGCATCAAGAAGGCCTTCTCATAACCAACGTTCATGATATTTCCAGCTGCCAAGATGAATTGGATAACCATGACAGGTTTCAATGCTGGCAAATCAATGTGACGAATCCGTTGGAAAATATTGGCTCCATCCAGTTGCGCTGCTTCAATTAAAGAAGTATCTACGTTAACCAAGGTCGCTGTATAAAGCGTGGAAGCCCAACCCATACCCTGCCAAATTCCGCTTAAAATATAAAGCGGTCTAAAGAAAATGGGGTCCGTCATGAAATTCGTCTTCATCCCGAAGTGATTTAGAATCCCGTTAACAGGTCCTTCCGCTGAGAAGAAAAGGAAAATCATACCAACGATGACAATGACCGAAATAAAGTTTGGCATATAGAGAACCAATTGGATTTTTTTCTTCGCTTCTTGGCTCAGCAGTTGATTCAACATGATGGCCAAAATAATCGGTGGAAAGAATCCAAGCAACAAACCATAGACACTGAGTTTCAAGGTGTTTGATAACAAGGTCATAAAGTTTGGAGAAGATAGAAACTGCTGGAATTCTTGGAAACCAACCCAGGGACTTCCCATCACCCCTTGTAAAGGATTGTAATCCTTAAATGCGATGAGAACTCCGTACATTGGGATATATTTGAAGACAAAAGTCAACAAGAGCCCCGGAATCAACATAAAGAGCAGAATCTTTTGTTGCTTGATTTTTTCTAGCAAACTTGGACCTGCAACTGCTTTATTCATAATTACCTCCTCTTTTTTGAAACGTTTCAATTTTGGCTTTTTAGATAAAGGCCTTATTGACATAAAACCTTTTTCTTTTTTTGAAACGTTTCAATAATTGTTTAAAAATAAAAAATTTACTTATCTACGATACAATCATAACACTGATAGCGCTTTCTGTCAATAGAAAAGTGAAACATTTTTATTTTTTTGTAGTTGGACCCTCTATGTAGGTTACTGGGACCACTACCTGCAATTGATGAGCCCGTTTTTCAATAACGCTGACTAACATATTAACGGCTTCTTTTGCCATTGCAGCTAGTGGCTGTTTAATCGTTGTCACTGGATTTCGTCGTTCATGGGCCAAGCGAATGCCATCATAGCCAATCACTTGCACGTCTTCCGGAACTCTACGCCCCTGTTTTTCTAAAATCTCCATCACATCTAAAGCGGTAAAATCATTGATCGCAAAAATCCCATCAATCTCCTTATGCTCTTCAAGAAATGCTTCTAATGGTGTTAAGAAATCGTCATAAGGCTCTACCATATCAAAAACGAGACTTTTTGCTCCTACTTCTTTCAGATAGGATTCAAATCCGTTTCGCCGATTTTTAGTCTCATTGAGTGTATCATTATGACTCCCAACAAAAGCCACATTTTGACAACCTTTTTCCAACAGCTTTTGAGCCGCAAGACGTCCACCAGCCAAGTTGTCAGAAGTAACCCAAGGAAGGTCTTTGTCCCCATAAGAGCGATCAATACTGACAAAAGGGATATTAGAAGCCAGATAATCTTCGATTGGACTATAGGTAATAGCAATAATGCCGTCGACCTTATTTTGTTGCAACATGGAGATGTACTCAATCTCCTTTTTGGCTCCGTCTGTATTACAAAGGAGCATCTTATAATTCTGAGCACTCAATTCCTTCTCAACATAAAAGGCAAATTCACCAAAGAAAGGATGCCAGATAGTTGGTACAATCAAAGCGACTGTATCTGTTCGATTGGTTTTCATTCCACGCGCATAGGCATCTGGTACATAATGCAAGTCTGCAATGGCTTGTTGAACCTTTTCTAAAGTAACCTTTTTAATACCTGGTTCCTGATTGATAACCCGTGAAACTGTCCCAACGCTGACACCAGCTAATTGTGCCACATCCTTCATTGTGACTGATTTTTTCACTTCTTTCACATCTTCACCCCCCTTGCTTTATTTTTCATTTTATCACTTTGTGCAATCGTTTTCAAGTTCTTTTCACCTTTTATCTGAAATTGACAAAAAATCCATCCAATAGTACTATCAGATGGATTCATTGCTAAAAATTAAAGACATCATTCAAATTTTCTGCCATGGTTGGATGGGTGAAGATTTGATTTTTCAGATAAGTATATGGGATATGGTTATCCATGGCCATTTTAATCAGGTTAATGATTTCCTGTGAACCTTCACCAAATAAGGTTGCACCAAGAATTTCATTCGTTTCCGTATTGACAACTACCTTATAAATACCACGTAAGTCATTGTTGACATGGGCACGTGGCATATTCGCAACTGGTAATTCATTGGCTTTATAAGGGAGTCCTGCTTCTTGTGCAGCTTTTTCAGTCAAACCAACTTGTGATAGAGCTGGCGCAATAAAGAGGGTATTGGGAACATTTTGACGATGGTGAAGATTGTACTCTCCATTGCCAGTCAATTTACCAAATACGATACGGAAATCGTCCAATGAGGTATAGGTAAATTGCAGACCACCATTGACATCACCAACTGCATAGACACCAGGTACGCTCGTCTCACAGTATTCATCAACTTTCACAGCGCCACGGTCTGTCAATGCAATATCCGTATTCTCCAATCCTAAACCTTCTGTTGCTGGTTTGCGACCCAAAGCATAGAGCACAACATCAAAAATGTGGTCTTCTCCATTAACTGTAACAACCACTTCATCGCCTTGATTTGACACGTTTTCAGTCTTAGCATTGATAATGAACGAAACACCATCTTCTTCCATATAATTTTTAGCTAATTGAGCCGCTACTTCTTCATAGCGACCCAAAATAGCTGGCGAGGCTTCAAATACTGTTACTTGACTACCTAAACGGGCGTAAAGGCTAGCAAATTCGAGCCCAATATTTCCGCCACCGATGATACCTAAGCGATTCGGTAATGTTTCTAATTGTTGGATACCTGTACTATCAAAAACATTCTTACTCTCTAATAAACCTGGAATTGGAAAAACATTGGATACCGCACCTGTGTTGATCACAATCGTTTCGGCAGTTAACTCTTCTATTTCATCACCAGCAGAAATTTCAATGACTTTGTTCGACACAAACCTTGCTTCTGCTAGATACAAATCGACACCTGCGCCTTTTAAGACAGCTTCATTTTTACCACGAAGGCGTGTTACAACTGTCTCTTTATGAGTCATCGCTTCTTCAAAACTTGCCCCTTCTTCCGCTAATGTAATCAACGACTTCGTCGGTATACAGCCAATATTAATACAAGTACCACCGTACATACGGCTATTTTTTTCTACTAAGGCAACTTTTTTTCCAAGGCTAGACATTTTACCAGCCAATGTTTTACCAGCCTTCCCAAAACCAATCACCACTAGGTCATATTTTTTCATACTCAAATTCCTTTCCATTATTCTATCTTTAGTCTATCAAAGGATAAAGATTTTGTCAGAAATTTGCTACGGAGATTTGAACACTAGAAAGAGAATGGCACAAAAATGGGTATTTCGTGAGAATTCAATTTTTCACCCATTCTCGTTTTTTAAGTGTCCGATCTGAGACAGTCTCCCCCAGACCTTTTTTGACACTTGCTTTGTAAGCTTCATTTCCAAATTAAAAAGGTCTCCCAGACCTTTTAACCACCACAGCATAGCTCAAATGATTTGGAGAGCCTTTTAAAGTTGGAAATTTGGGAAACAGGGTTTCCCTCATTCTTTAAAACTATTCAGTTGGTAAGATTAACATGTAAGAGGAGTGAGCTACTCTACAACTGAGGATTTTCAACCTTCAATGCTCGCACACCTTGAAGCGCTCAGCAATCTTCACTGGTACTAGAGTTACTTCCAACTACCACTTCTTGTTTCATTGAAGATAATAAAATGAAGAGACCAGGATCTTGATCCCAGCCTCCTTATCATATGAATTATTTTGCACCAAGTGCTGCCATAGTGATGTAGTTGTATGGCTTGTTGAAGTGTGGTAAGAAGAAGATATCTGTCAATGCTAATTTCTCGATTGTTACTCCCTCTTGAACAGCAAGTGAGAACATGTGGATACCCATAGAGATATCTTCACGAGCTGCCATTTGTGCACCAAGGATACGACGAGAATCTTTATCATAAACAATCTTGATTGTAACTGGGAAGTTACCATGTTCCATAAATTCTGGTTTTTGGTTGTCAGTATACTCAGTTACTGCTGCATCAAAACCAAGGCGTTTTGCTTTTTCAAGTGTCAAACCAGTTGATACCAAGTTCAAACCGTAGATCGAGATACCGTTAGAGCCTTGTACACCGATACCCTCAAGGTCCGTACCACAAGCATTGTGTGCTGCTACGATACCAGTACGAACTGCGTTTGAAGCAAGTGCAATGTAGCTTGTGTCACGAGTTGCGTTGTCGTAGATTGTAGCACAATCACCGATAGCGTATACGCCTGGGATTGAAGTTTCTTGGTGTTTGTTAACAAGGAACGCGCCATTACGGAAACGTTCGATTCCTTCACCTGCAAATGCAGTGTTAGGACGGAAACCAACAGCCAAGATAACCATGTCTACATCGTATTCGTTCTTGTCAGTGATGATTTTCTCAACTTTACCGTTACCAGCAACTTCTTTTACTGTTTCACCAAATGCCAATTGGATACCATGGTCTGCCAAGTTTTGTGCCATCATATCTGACAAGTCGCGGTCATAGTAACCAGCCAAACATGTGTCTACAACGTCGATAAGCACAACTTCTTTGCCTTTACGTTGGAAAGCTTCAGCAAGTTCTACACCGATGTAACCAGCACCTACAACTGCTACACGATTGATGTCTTTGTTTTTCAAACGTTCGATAACGTCAGCAGAGTTTTGGTACAATTTCACAAATTGAAGATTTTCAAGTGTTGATTCGAATTCCAATGAACCTGGTTTGAATTCAGCACCTTTGATTGGAGGTAAGATTGGTTGTGAACCAGTCGCAAAAATCAACTTGTCAAAGCTTTCAACATGTTCTTTACCATCCACAAGAGCTGTAACAGTTTTTGCATCGTAGTCAATGGCTTGGACAGGTGATTGCATGTAGATACGAGCACCCATGCTTTCCAATTCTTCTTTATTTGAATAGAAAAGTCCATCAGCACCGCTGATTTGCTCACCAATCCAAAGAGCCATACCACAGCCTAGGAAAGAAATATTTGAGTTTTGGTCAAAAACGACAATCTCATTGGCATCTCCGTAGTTAGACAACATAGTTTTGATACATGCTGTACCAGCGTGGTTTGCACCAACAACAACGATTTTAGACATAGTAAAATCTCACTTTCAAAAAAATATTTTTTACTTTCTAAGTATACTAGATTATGTTACCGATTACAAAAAATATGCTCATTTCATCACAAATTTATTTTTCGCCCTCAAATCGCCACATTTTCGACTCTTCTCTTTCAAATATTTATGAATTGATGCAGAAAATAGACAAATTCTATCAATCAGTAAACGATTTATCACGACAAACGCATGAAGAAAACATCGTTTCCAGATAACGATTTTTCATAAAAAGTTATATTTTTAACCATAAAATTTTGTTATAATGTGGACGAAAAAGAGGATGAACCGTTGTACGTATGTAAATATTGTGGAAATCTTTTAAAAAAATGCATGTAGCTAGAAAATGGTTACATGCATTTTTTCATGCGTACGTCGTGACTATTTATTATTGACAACTATATATATTTATGTTACCTTAAACAAAAACAACATTTCTTTAAAGGAGACTATATGAAAAAGAAATCGCTCATACTGACTGGGTTAAGCCTGGTCTTACTATGTGGAGGCTCACTTACTCCAATTTCCGTCTTAGCTCAAGATAACATCACTACCACTACAATCAGCGAGAGTTCAACCACTACATCTGAAAATCAAACGGTTGCCCAGACGACCACATTGCCCACTACTGAGACATCTATTACAACTAGTTTAACTCCTTCATCTTCGACTAGTACAGAAACAACTCAGCCAACCACCTCAACTGTGACAACTAGTCCATCCACACAAGAAATCGTTTCTCAAGATGAAGCAGCCCAAGCTACCATCACAATTTACCGATTATACAATCCTCGAAATGGTGAGCATCTCTATACAGCTGATGCCAATGAAAAGAATGTACTCTTTCAAAAGCATGGATGGGGCTACGAAGGAGAGGCATGGTATGCACCAAATAAGGGAAATGGCAGCTTACCAGTCTATCGTCTCTATAATGCTGGTCTACAAAACCACCTCTACACTGTAGATACCAATGAAGTGCGCGTATTGACCACTAAGCATGGATGGCAAAAAGATAATGGTGGAAAACCTGTCTTTTATTCTGGTGGAACGGCTAATATTTTCCGAGTCTACAATCCTAAATTACGTGGTCTCCACCATTGGACTACAGATCAGAACGAGTACCGTGTTCTCCCTAAACATGGATGGTTTCAAGAAGGGATTAAATTGAAAGCCCTTCGTGTTGGTGTCCCAATTCGAACGCAATTCTCCGATGGTTTACCATCAGGTTCACAAACTATTGCGAATACTCCAGCTCATTATGCTATTGAAGCAGATGTTTCCTTACAAGGAAAAGGAACTGGCTATCATGCAAAACTAACCATGAATACCCCTACTTCTGCGATTAGCTTCGGAATGCAATTTGATAGTGCTGCACGCGCACCTCATACTGGTAAAACAGCTTTCATGGTAGAAAACATTGGCCATAATTATGCTGGCGGACAAAGTTACCAATGGACAAATCTCTATTCTCATAATCCCGGTAAATCCTACCGCCTACTATTAGCGGTGCAAAAAGATGGTTCTTATGCTGGATATATCAATGGCGCAAAAGTAATTACTGGGCGAAATGCTGCTCTTGCTAACCAAGTATTAGCACCTCGTGTAGAAGGGGCAGCTCGTAAATCAGGAGACAGCATCCAAGCGAACTTCAGTAATATCAAGATTCGTTACAACGGTTCCTATTCTGCAAGCAGAGTATGGACTGGAACACCTCGTTTCAATATCCGCAATGGCCTGACTACAAAATTAAATGGTCAAGTGGTTCCGAATAACGCTTCGGGAGACCGGCCAGTTCATCAAAACGTGAACATCTCTGGTACCCTAACTGGCCTACCAGGTCATGCTGATTGGGATACAGCAGGTTTCTTTGATAAAGTTTCCGGTCTTGTCCAATTTTATTAAGCTTCCACTAACGAAATCACTACATCCCAAAAACGAATGCTTGATTTGAGCATTCGTTTTTTTTTACTATTTGAATCGGCTTAAGTATTCTTCCAAAGTCGTTGGTCCATGTCCAGTAACACATTCAATATCCTGTGCGATTCCTTCTTGTTCACCTTTAGCAATAGCTGTGTAAGTCGACACCCAACTATCGTATTCCCACTGTTCTGCAGGCCAGGTTTTCCGCGATGCATAGGCTTCTTCTACTGTTTCATCAATATAGCGAATCGTTTTACCTGTCGCTTTCCCTACTCTATCCACTATTTCCTGCATGGTTAGGTTTTCAGGTCCCGTCATGTTGAGGACCTTATTTTCCCATTTAGCTGATTCTTTCATTATCTGACTGATGACTGCTGCAACATCCGAACGAACAACAGCTGACACCCGTCCATTTCCTGCTGGTCCCCTGATTTCATCATAGGTCAGACATAAATCCACAAAGAAATCAAGATAGAAGTTATCTCTTAGAAAGGTATAGGAAAATCCTTGCTTTTTAATATACGCTTCCGTTCGTGCATGATCACGCGCCAAAGTAAAGGTAGCATGTTCATCTGCGTTATAGAAAGAAGTATAGACGATATGCCGGACACCAGCCACTTTCGCCGCATCAATAAAATCTAGGTGCTGTTGCAGACGCTGAGGATGTTCCCTAGCAGAAACCATAAAGAGGACATCAACTCCTTCCAAGGCTTTTTGAGCTTGTGGAGAATTTTCATACCTCGCTTCTACTATTTCGGCATTCGGAAACACCTCTGCCCGCTCTGGACTGCGTGCTAGATGCCGTGCAGGAATGCCTGCTTCTGACAAACTACGAGCAATTTCCTTTCCCAAATTTCCTGTTACACCTGTCAGAGCTATGTTCATGTTTCTTCCTTTCTAGTCAATCAGCCCTTGTGACTTCAAGTATTGTTTTGCCACATCTTTAGCAGATTTCCCTTCGACCCCAACCTGGTAATTCATATCACTCATTTCTTGCTCAGAAATTTTTCCAGCCAATTGATTGAGCACTTTTTTTAATTCTGGATGTTTTTCCAGTAATTCTTTGGATAAAAGCGGTGCTCCTTGATAAGGTGGGAAGAGTTGTTTATCATCTTCCAATACCTGTAAATCGTACTGGGCAAGCTCAGCATCTGTCGAATAGGCATCTGTTATTTGAATGTCACCTGATTGAATGGCCTGGTAACGAAGAGCAGGTTCCATCGTAGAAACAGAAAGATTCAATCCATATAGAGATTGAAGCCCCTTATTCCCATCTTCACGGTCTGTAAATTCCAGTGTAAATCCTGCTTTTAATGTAGAGGCCACCTTTTGCAAATCAGAAATGGTGCGCAATTGATATTTTTCAGCTAACCGACGAGGGACTGCTACTGCATAGGTATTTTGATACTGCATTGGTTTGAGTAAGACCAACTTATCTTGCTTCAAAATCCCATCCCGCGCCTTCTCATACACTTCCGATGGATCATTCGACGTTGCTGGCGGATTCTTCAATAGACTAGAAGTTACAGTTCCTGTAAATTCAGGATAAATGTCAATATCACCAGATTTCAAAGCTTCATACAAGAAAGTCGTCTTGCCAAAGTTTGGTTTTACAACGGCCTCCATGTCCGTTTCAGCTTCAATTAAAAGGGCATACATATTAATGAGGATTTCAGGTTCTGGTCCTAATTTTCCCGCAATAACAACCGTTTCTTTCTCTTGCATTTGCGGAAAAATAACTGGTAAATAGGAGGAAACCACCCCAAAAATCAACACCAGAAAACTCAGAAAAATGGTTTTAAGAGAAGCTTTTTCTAATAATTTCAACACAAAATTAAACACGATGGCTAGGATGGCTGAGGACAGTGCACCAATGAGAATTAGGCTGCTATTATTCCGGTCAATCCCTAAGAGGATAAAAGAACCTAAGCCACCAGCCCCAATCAAAGCAGCCAGTGTAGCGGTCCCAATTACCATAACCGCTGATGTCCTCACACCAGACATAATGACTGGCATGGCTAAGGGAATTTCATATTTTTTCAGTCGCTCCCATTTAGTCATCCCAAATGCCACACCCGCTTCAATCAGACTCGGATCAATCCCATTTAAACCAGTCAGCGTATTTTGTAAAATCGGAAAAAGGGCGTAAATGACAAGGGTCGTGAGTGCAGGTAGAGTGCCAATCCCCATCAAAGGAATCAACAGTCCCAACAAAGCCAAAGACGGGATGGTTTGAAAGACACCTGCAATCTGCAAGGTCAGCTCTGCTGTTTTCTTAAAGGGACGTAGAAGAATGGTCAAGGGAATAGCAATGAGAATAGCTAATAAAATCGTCAGCAAAGAAAGCTGCAAATGTTCCACGATTGCCATCATCCAATCACTGTATCGATTTTGAAAGGTTAAAAGTACATCATGCATGGGCATTACCTCCAAATAAATCTGTAACAAATGCATTGGCTGGATGAGCTAAAATCTCATGAGGACTGGCTAATTGCACAATATTTCCCTCATGCAAGACAGCTATACGGTCCGCTAATGTCAATGCCTCATCTGTATCATGCGTTACAAATATCGTCGTCATTTTAAATTCACGGTGAAGCGCCAGAGTCAATTCTTGTAGCTGTTTTCGAGAAATGGCATCTAAAGCACTAAAAGGCTCATCCATTAATAAAATCTTCGGATTGGCAATGACGGCACGTAGAATTCCAACACGTTGTTGCTCACCCCCAGATAATTCTTTCGGATAGCGGTCTAAATAATCTTTTGCTGGCAACCCTACCTTGTCTAATAAAATCGCAGTTCTTTCCATACGTTCCTTTTTCGGCCATTTCTTCATTTCTGGAATCAGTTGAATATTTTCTCCAACTGTCATATTCGGAAAGAGGGCGATTTGCTGCAACACGTAGCCAATATCCAATCGTAATTCTCTCAGATTAAATGATTCAAGTGGTTGACCTTTTAGACAGATTTGTCCACTGGAGGGATCAATCAGGCGATTCACCATCTTTAAGAGTGTTGTTTTCCCCGAGCCACTTGGTCCTACTAATACAAGAAACTCTCCTTCCTTAATTGCTAAATCAACAGATTTCAACACATCTGCCTCTTTATAATGTTTGCTTACCTTTGAAAATGTAATCATCCATTCTTCCTTTCGTTTTGTTGTCCTAAGGCTTCTTCACAATAGCAGTTTGAAGATTTTTCAAAATTCGTTCTAGATAGGCTTCATATTGCATGATTTCTTCTTCAGAAAAATCTGCATAGAAAATATCAGCCAGTTCTTGACTCACTTTTTCACCAATCTTTTGTTGCTGCCAACCCACTTCTGTTAATCGAACTAGTTTTTTACGTTTGTCATTTGGGTGTTCTGATATTTGAAGCAACCCTTGTATCTCCAATCGCTTCAGCATACTGGTCAATGTATTATTGGCAAGACCAGTCTGTAGGGCAATATCCGTTGCAGTTTGTTCACCACTGTGTTCCCACAAGGATGATAAAATCTTTCCCTGTTCACTACGGTACAGGGCTTCTGACTCTTGATTCAACAAACGCTGAAACAAACGACCATTCAGTAATTGAACATGGAGCGTTAAATATCCTCCGCGTGCTTTTTCAATCATGATACCTCCTTTTTAGTTCTATATCGAACATTTAAATTAGATTAAAAGAATAGTACCATACTGACCCTTGAAATGCAAGAATTTGCTATATTAGATGAATTTTCGTATATTTTTAAATTTTTTAAAAAAACATACTGTTTTCTCTTGCTATTTTTTACGATTTTTCGTAAAATAAAAACAATTGAAAGGAGTCATCATGAACGAAGAAACATTAAAAGCGATGATTGAAGAACGATATGGGAGTGTTCGAGCATTTTCACTGGAAAATGATATCCCTTATACCACCATGCGCTCTATCTTAGAACGGGGCATACTCAATTCTAAGGCCGATACAATTTTTAAGATTGGAAAAATCTTGGGAATTAAATTAGAGGAATTTGATCAGACAACTAAAGTTCCTGTGGGAACACCACTCCATCATGCAGCAGTTGCAAAACCTATCCAAGTCGCTAAAAAAATAGCCTTTGACTCCGAAAAATACCTCAACTTACAGCGTGATCACATCCTAGAGCGAATCAACCAATTTGATGGCAAACTCTATATGGAATTTGGTGGAAAAATGCTGGAAGATTTCCATGCAGCTAGGGTATTACCGGGCTATGAACCAGATAATAAAATCAAACTCCTCCATGAACTGCGAGAACAAGTAGAAATCGTCATTGCCATCAATGCCAATAACATCGAGCATTCCAAAGCGCGGGGAGACTTGGGGATTTCGTATGACCAAGAAGTCTTCCGCCTCATTGATAAATTTAAAGATTTAGATCTCTATGTAGGTTCTGTGGTCATTACCCAGTACGCTGGCCAAACAGCTGCCGATACCTTCCGTTCCGAATTGACAAAAAATGGTATTGCCTCTTATCTCCATTATCCAATTGAAGGCTATCCTACTGCCATTGACCGCATCATTTCACCAGAGGGTATGGGGAAAAATGATTATATCAAGACCAGTCGCAATCTTGTCGTAGTAACTGCTCCGGGTCCTGGTTCGGGAAAACTTGCTACATGTATGTCCAACCTCTACCATGACCAAATCAATGGTGTGACTTCAGGCTATGCCAAATTTGAAACCTTCCCGGTCTGGAATTTATCCTTGCATCATCCAGTCAATCTTGCCTATGAGGCAGCTACTGCTGACTTAGATGATGTCAATATGATTGACCCCTTCCATTTGGATGCTTATGGCAAGACAACGGTCAATTACAATCGGGACGTTGAAATCTTCCCCGTTGTCAAACGGATGCTGGAACGCATTTTAGGAAAATCGCCATACGAGTCGCCAACAGACATGGGTGTTAACATGGTGGGCTTTGCCATTGTAGACAATGAAGCAGCCATCGAAGCCTCTAAACAGGAAATCATTCGCCGCTACTATCAAACACTGGTTGAATTTAAGGCAGAACGCGTATCAGCCACTGCTATCAAAAAGATAGAACTCCTCATGAATGACTTAGGCATCTCTGCTTTAGATCGAAAAGTCACCTTGGCTGCTCGTCAGAAGGCAGAATTGACTGGAGACCCTGCTCTAGCACTCGAATTGCCAACAGGACAGATTGTCACTGGTAAAACATCTGATCTCTTCGGGCCATCCGCTGCTGTGATTGTCAATGCCATTAAAGCATTAGCAGGCATTGATAAACAAACTCTCCTTATTGAACCAGAGTATGTGAAGCCGATTCAAAATCTAAAAATCAACCATCTCGGTAATCGCAATCCTCGACTTCATTCCAACGAATTACTGATTGCATTAGCTATCACTGCAATGAACAAGCCTGAAGCGGACATTGCGATGAAACAACTCGGAAACTTAAAAGGTAGCGAAGTCCATTCAACTGTGATCCTACCTGAAGAAGATAAAAATGTCTTCCGAAAACTAGGAATCAATGTAACGGTTGACCCTGTCTATCAACAAAATAAACTTTATCGAAAATAGCACAAAAAAACTGAGCTTCCACACGGAAACTCAGTTTTTTATTCTTATAGACTACGTTCTGCACGATAAGCAGCCGCTTCTTCTTCTGTTGATAAGACAAAGTGACCTGGCGTGATTTCATGCATTTGACGTGCTTGTCCATCTTGCTCTGCACTCGGATCATATTCGACATGAACGCGAGCACGTTCCACTTCAGGATCTGGTTCAGGAATAGCTGATAATAGGCTCTTTGTATAAGGGTGAATTGGATCATGATAGACATCATCCGATGTTCCAATTTCCAACATTTTCCCCCAATGCATCACGCCGATTCGATCAGAAATGTATTTAACCATTGACAAATCATGCGCGATAAAGAGGTAGGTTAATCCGCGTTCATGTTGCAATTTTTGCATCAGATTGACAACCTGCGCTTGGATAGAAACATCCAAGGCTGAGATTGGCTCATCGGCAATGATAAATTTTGGTTTCACAGCCAAGGCTCGCGCAATTCCAATCCGCTGACGTTGACCACCAGAAAATTCATGAGGATAACGTGTTAAGTGGTCCTTGTTAAGTCCAACTAAATCCAAAAGGTATTGTACGCGTTCATCACGTTCTTCCTTAGAAGAAGTCAAGCCATGAATATCCAATCCCTCTGCAACAATATCACGAATTTTCATCCGTCCATTCAGACTGGCTTGTGGATCTTGGAAAATCATTTGCGCATTTTTACGAAAATCTTTTAAGCCTTTACCAGATAAATGCGAAATTGATTCACCATCGAAAGTGATATCCCCCTCATTAAAATCATAGAGTTTTAGAATGGTCCGTCCCATCGTTGTCTTACCAGAACCTGATTCACCAACTAAACCAAAGACTTCACCCTCATAGATATCAAAAGAAACATTGTCAATTGCCTTGACTTCATTTTTCTTACCTGTATTAAATGTCAGGGAAACATTTTTGACTTCAACCAATTTTTTTCGATGGTCACTCATTTGTTTTCCTCCTTCTCCTGCCATTTTGCCCACCGTTTTTGAATGGCAATTGGGGGTGTAATCTTAGGTGCTCTCTCATCTAGCAACCAAGTTGCTGCATAATGCGTATCTGAAATTTGAAACATTGGTGGTTGTTCTTTAAAATCAATGTCCAATGCGTAAGCATTACGAGCTGCAAAGGCGTCTCCAACTGGTGGATGGAGCAAATCTGGTGGTGTTCCAGGAATAGATTCCAAACTGCCTGATTCTGTTTCAGTTGTTGGCATAGAATTTAGTAAGCCCCAAGTATATGGATGTTGAGGATTGTAGAAGACTTCTTCCACAGTCCCAACTTCGACAATCTTCCCAGCATACATCACTGCTACACGATCCGCCATACCAGCTACCACGCCTAAATCATGCGTAATAAAAATGATAGATGAACCTGTCTGCTCCTGCACTTCTTTCATCACCTTCAAGATTTGTGCCTGAATGGTCACATCTAAAGCTGTTGTTGGCTCATCGGCAATCAAAATTTCAGGATTACTTGCAAGGGCAATTGCGATGACTGCCCGTTGGCGCATACCACCTGACCATTGATGTGGGAAATCCTTGATATGCTCCTCTGCATTTGGAATACCAACTCTATTCATTAAATCAAGGGCACGTTCTAACGCTTCTTTTTTTGAGACCTTCTCATTAAGAATAATAGGCTCAGCAATCTGCATGCCAATCGTCATGGTCGGGTCCAAACTTGTCATTGGATCTTGAAAAATCATGGCAATATCATTCCCACGAATTTTCACCCAATCACTTTCTGATAGCTGACTTAAATCTTTCTCTTTGTAAAGAATTTTCCCGTCCAAGTGTGCATTTTTTGCATTAAGTCCCATTAAGGTCCGTGTCGTTACTGACTTACCAGACCCTGATTCTCCTACAATCGCTAATGTTTCGCCCTTTTTAAGGGTAAAATTTACATCACGAATAGCCTGTACCTCACCAGCGTAGGTTTGAAAGGTTACATGGAGATTCTCAACGTTTAAAATCGTTTCTTCTGTCATTATTTCCTCCTAATCTGCGCTGGATTTTGGATCCAAGGCATCACGCAAGCCATCTCCCAAGAGGATAAAGGCCAATGAAATGACTACCAATGCAATTGCTGGAATCATGACTTGGTAAGGATAGTATTGCAAGTTTTCTTGCGCATCCGTAATCAATGATCCGAGTGATGCAGTAGGTGGTTTCACCCCTAAGTTAATCGCGGACAAAACAGATTCATACATGATGGCACTTGGTACTGTCATCATAATTTGCACTATAATAATCCCTGAGATATTTGGTAATACATGTTTAAAGGCAATCTTGAGATTACTTTCTCCCAAAGCACGCGAAGCTAAGATGAAGTCACGTTCTTTGTAGGACAGTGTCAAATTCCGCACCTGCCGTGCCATTGAGGTCCACCCGACGATGGCAATTGAGATGATGATAGAGGTTACACCATTCCCAAGTAAGAGACCTAACATGGTCACAATGACTAAATTCGGGATAGAGGAGATAATCTCGATAATCCGTTGCATGATAGTATCGACTTTTCCACCAGCAAAACCAGAAATCAGACCATAAGTAACACCGATAATCAGGTCAATAAAAGTGGCAATAACGGCAATCAATAAAGAAATCCGAATACCAACGGTGACTCGCTTGGCGATACTACGACCTAGATTATCCGTACCAAGTGCAAACTTCTTTCCTTCAGGTACACTCTGGTCTGCATAGGCATCATTAGCTTCTGTATTACCAGAGTAGACAATTTTACCATTCCAAAACGGCAAATTATCACTGACTTTAGGTGGTAGGTTTCGGTAAACCTCTACCTGTTCACTGTTAAATTTATTAGCATCCTTGGTCGATACCACAAAGGTTGAACCAATTGCGAACACAAGCAGTAGGCAAATAAACCACAAAGAGACTACTGCTAATTTGTTCTGTTTCAAGCGTCGCCATGCATCCTGCATAAACGACAAGGCTGGTTTTTCAATTCTCTCTTGAGCATCAGAACTGCTTGTTCCGACCAGCTTAAACGTTTTTGTTTCTTCTGTCATCCTACACTCCTTAGCTCAAACGTACACGTGGGTCTACAAGACTAATCACCACATCCGTAATCAAAATCGCAACCATCAACATCATGGCATAGACAATCGTTGTCCCCATAATCACCGGATAGTCCTTAGTTGGAATAGAGGTCACAAACAATTGACCAATCCCTGGAATTGAAAAGATTTGTTCCATCAAGGCAGAACCGGTCAAAATATTAGCAGCCATCGGTCCAACTAAGGTCAACACAGGAATCATTGAATTGCGGTAAGCGTGACGGTTGGTCACCTGACGATTGGTCAGTCCCTTTGCACGCGCCAATTGAATGTAATCTGTATTCAACGTTTCAATCATTTCACTGCGGAAAAAGCGAGTGACTTGCGCAAACACTGGAATGGCTAAACCAAGTGTCGGCAAGATTGTTTGTGCAAATGTTCCCCAACCTGATAATGGCAAGAGAGCCCATTTGAACCCAAGATAATCCAACAAAAGTAAACCAATGATGAAGGCTGGAACAGAAATCCCTAAGGTAGAGATAACACTCAAGAAACCATCAATTTTGTTATTTTTATTTCGAGCTGAAATCGCACCAACCAAGAGACCGCTACTAATTCCAACCACCAGTGCTTGAATACCAAGATGAACAGAAACACCTAATCGTTGCATAATCAGTTTTGTCACCGATTGGTTGACAGATTGGTAACTTGTTCCAAAATCACCATGCAAAATATCTACTAGATATTTTAAATATTGTTGCCAGAGTGGTTTATCCAAACCATACTGTTTATTCATCATGGCAATCATTTCATCTGTCAATTTTGGACTATTATAAGGTGTTCCTGGCATGATTTGCATCAAGAAGAACGACAGGGTAATGACTACCCATAGGGTTGCTAGTAAAATCGCAATCCGTTTTAATAAATATTTTGTCATAGTAATCCTCAAATCAAAAGGCAAGAATTGGATGGTCCAATCCTTGCACTAACTATAAATGTAATCGATTGATTACTTTTCTTTATAAGCGTAAGTGAAGTCAACATCAAGACCTGTTGAATTACGAACAAGACCTTTAATAGATGGATTTTGCAATCCTTTGTTTGACAAGTTGTACAATGGGTTATAGTGTGCATTTTCATAAAGAGCTGCTTCTGCTGCTTTATAATCTGCTGCCGCTGCATCTTTGTCTAATGCATCTGTTGAAAGAGCTTTTTCGTATGCTGCATCGTATTCTGGACTTGAGAACTTACCATAGTTGTAAGCAGAATTTGTTGTGAATAATCCGTAGAATGTTGAACCTTCTGGATAGTCACCACCCCAACTTACAAAGGCTACTTCAAAGTTTTGTGTTTTCGTATCTTCCAAACGTTGTTTGAAGGTTACAAATTTTTCTTCCAATGTCAAACCAGGAAGTACTGATTCCCATGTTTCTTTCAAGTAGTCTACAGCAGCTTTCTTAGCTGGGTTATCTGAGTCAGCTGTAATTGTTAATGTTAAGCTATCAGCACCAATTTCAGCCAAACCTTCTTTGAACAATTTTGCTGCTTCTTCCTTATCATAAGAATAAGGTTGTGCAACATATTCATTCAAGTCTGTACCGTCTGTCAATGTAGAGAGACCTGCTGGAGCTAAGGCTGTTGCTGCAACCGAACCTGTATCTACCGCAGCTTTGACAATTCCTTCACGGTCTGTTGCCAAGTTCAATGCTTGACGAATCTTCAAATTAGAAAGGGCTTTAACACTACCAGTTTCATTGTATACAAGATAATCTGCACGCGCCTCAGCAATATCCATCACATCTTTGTGGTTTTTATTTGCATTGTACATAGCAGAAGTTTGTGAGATGTTTGCAAAATCAAGCTCGCCTTGTTTGTACATTTGAACAGCTGTATCTGGTTTTTTAACTGCTTGGACATTGATTGTTTTTGTCTTCACATTTTTTGCATCCCAGTAATTGTCATTTTTCACAAGCTTGAAGCTACCGCTTGTCCCATTCCAATCTTCAACTGTGTATGGACCTGAGTAGAGCATATCTTCAGAAGTTGTACCGTAATCATCGCCTGCCTCTTTCACAAACTCTTCTTTTTGTGGCACAAAGTTTGAGAAGGAAAGGAGACTTTCAAATTGTGGAGCTGGTGTTTCTAAAGTAAAGATAACTTTGTTTCCATCCGCTTTTACACCCAACTCTTCAACTGGTTTTTCACCAGCCATGATTGCTTCTGCATTCAACACATGCGCATCCGTCACGAGGTAAGCATATTCAGAAGCTGTTGCTGGATCTACCATCCGTTGCCATGAATAGACAAAGTCTTCTGCAGTTAAATCACTGCCATCAGACCATTTCAATCCTTCACGAAGAGTAGCTGTGTAAACTTTCCCATCTTCAGAAATGTCAACTTTTTCTGCTAAGTCTGGCTGTAATTTTCCATCCGCGCCTACACGAAGTAAACTACTACCTGCATTCCCAATTGCCATTGCAGAATAGCGGTCTGTATTTTTAGAAATATCCAATGTGATGATCTCTGTTGGAGTATACCAATTGATATCTGTTGATGCATCCTTAGAAGCAGATGAACCTCCACCACAAGCTGCTAAAAGGGATACCGTCGCAACTGTTAAACCAGTTGTTGCCAGCTTCTTCCATGTATTCATATACAAAATCTCCTAATTTGCGTATTTCTCAACTCGTCTTGGTTAAGATATGTTTAAGATTATAACCTAATATTTATTCAGATGCAAGCCTTTTGTTTAAATTTTCTGATTTTTTTGATTTTTATATACTTTTTAAATACTTTTTATAAAAATGAAATATTTATGTTTAAATATTAGGTTTTATATATTAGTATAGTATTATATGACTGAATTCTGAATATTTTGGATTATATATCGACAATCAAGGTTAATCCAACGATTGCATAATTGAATAAAATTTCCAAATACATAAAAAAGAGAGGTCTCCCTCTCTGTTTTCTACCTAGTAGCCCTTCTTATTTTTCTTCCGTCAGCTTCCCATCCACTAGACGGTAAACTTTATCTACCAAGTCTAATACGCGCTCATCATGTGTCACCATCACAGCAGCTTTTTGTTGTTTTTTAACTTCTTTCCGAATCATTTCAACTACTTGACGTCCTCGTTTTGCATCTAATGAAGCTGTTGGTTCATCTGCAAGAATCAAGTCTGGTTGACTCGTAAAAGCTCGCGCAATTGCTAAACGTTGACGTTCACCACCACTCATTTTTGCAGGATATTTATTGGCACAATGGCTCAAATCTAAATCGGCTAGTAGTTTATCAGCATCTACTGTGACACCTTTTCCTAAAAATTCAGTCAGTTGTTCACGCCCTTTCAGATAGGGAAAGAGTTGATGGTTTTGAAAAATAAATCCCAAATGTTTGTTCCGGATACTTGTCCACTCAGCCTGTTTGAGATGAAACATCGATTGACCAGCAATGACTACTTCCCCACTATCCGGAGTTAACATCATTCCTGCAATGGTCAATAAGGTACTCTTTCCTGAGCCTGATGGTCCAACAATTGCAACGAATTCACCTTCATTCACCTGCAAATTCAAGTGATCTAAAACAATCTGCTGCTGATCTCCATCTTGAAAAGATTTACAAATTTCCTTTAATTCTAATACTGATTGCATTATTCTTCCCCTCCAATCACTGTAACAGGATCAATTTTGGCGACACGAAGAACCGAGAATAGTCCTCCAAGAACAGATACAATCACGAAAACTGATGTAACGAGTACAATACTTGACCACTGTAAATAGAAGGGCATAGTTGCTGGTAAAGTTTGCGCCATTAAAAAGACGAGACCATCTGCAATGAGAGCCCCTAACATCGCAATTGAAAAAATTTGCCAAAAGATAATGGAACTGATTCTTCCCATTGAAATCCCAATCGCCTTCATGACACCAAATTGTCTTTCTTTCTGAATTGTTATCACATAGTAGAAAATGGTAATCACTACAGCTGTAATGGCAACCAGCAACCATTGCACCATGCTGATAGTTGCCTGCTCTGCTTGATAACCAGGAAGGGCTGAAATGATTGTCGCCTTATCGACAACCTCCACACCATCCATTTCTAAATCAGTGGTATCCGTTCCCTTAACTAGCAATGCATGAGTTCCTGTATATGGCATCGGACTGGTCGCTGCACGTAGCTCAAGATAGGTTTCATGAGAGATAAAACCAACAGAAACATGACTATACATCTGATCTTTTGAAAAACCTACCACTGTCAATGGAAGCTCGCTCGCACTATCCATGATGGTATCTCCCAACTTTATTCCCTCTGACTGAAAATCGTCATCAAGTACAATCGGGCGTTTTGCATCACTATCTGCTAATGCTGTTCCTTCATATACAGTCGGAGCTGCAAAGCTATCCTCTTCTACGCCAAAATAGACGACATCTAGTTTTTCGTCCTCGTGCTCTTTTGTCACATACATCCGCATGATATCCAAGGTCGTAGTGTCATCTTTGGTCTTTGTTCGCAATTTATCCACTGTTTCATCTGATAATTGCGAAACAGTTATCAAGTCCTCTGATGTATCATTTAACACAAAGTATTCTGCAGGAAGATTCTCAACTCCAGACGATACTGCTCGACCTAATCCATTGACTAAACCAGATAAGAATAACACCATAAACAATAAGAGTATAACAATCAATTCAATCAATAAATAGCGTTTTTTATGGTAACGCAATTCTTTCCATGCTGTTTTCATTTTATTTTTCCTTTCATAAAATTTTCAATATTAGTTCCTATGGGAATTATTATAGTTCTTATAGGAACTACTGTCAAGAAAATTGACTGTCATAAACAAAAAATGAACGAAGCTATGTCGTTCATTTCTACATTTTTTCTTTCATTCACTTTATATATTTACTCGCCTCTTTCATGGTTAAATCAGAGAGGCCTTTTTTATGTCGCTGCAAAAAGGTCCGAACCCACTCTGGATTGGTCTTTGAATAATCTCGCAATATCCAACCCATCGCCTTATTGATGAAAAACTCAGTCTGGTGAAGATTATTCACCAAAATTTGCTCTAACAAATCCGTCTTCATTTTCTCCTTACGTAGGAGTTGATGGTCAATAGCTACACGGCGTAGCCAGATATTCTCATCCAATGACCATTCTAGCATGATATTGTCTAATTCTTCATTTGGAAATTGGATATTGCCAATGGTTCTATCCAGACTATCCACTGTATCCCACCAAGATTTGGTCGTCACCAGCTGGCGCAAACGAGGAACATCCTCTAACGTCAAGTAGACTTGCAGGATCCTCAGATAATCAGCTGCTACATACTGAAATTCACGTTCTTCTAGATTCCAGAGTTCAAAAACAAAGTCCCAGTCGATTCTTTTTGCTGCCTTAGCTTTCTTGAAAAAGTCCTTGGTTAATTCCCGACGTAAGGGAGTTGGAATGCCTAAAAAAGAAAATCGATTCCGCATATAGGCTTTCATTGAAGTAACACGTTCTTCATCACGCGCTTCATAAAGTCTGCCAATTAACTGCTCTTTATTTTCCTTTGACAGCATAATAATTCCCACTTGGTGAAGCGAACGAAAAATTTTTGAACGGTTCTGCTTGAATCGGGCTGATTTTATCTGTTACTGCAGTAATCCGTTCATGGAGTTGCTCAATCTCTTCTGTTTCAAATAAGATGCTTGGCTGGTTCTCCACTACTTCTGGTGATACTTGTCGGATAAATTTCTTATCATAGACCGTAAATAGTACCGTGCTATCTTCGTGTTGTTTCATTTCAAAACTCGTGAATCCCATTATTTCTGATTCTGAAACCATTTCAAAACCAATTGACTGCCAAAAAGCCTTTTCTGCTTGGACATTCTCTACATATAGCATGAGACCAATAGTTGCTGAAAACATGGACAACCTCCTAAAATTGAACCTTTTCTGAAACGAATCCGTCGATATCAGTATTGATTTGCCAAGTCATCCCAAACCGGTCCACAACGATTCCATATGCTGGACTCCAAGGGGTCTCTTGCAATTCCATATCAATTCTATGTGCATTCTCAGCTAATTTTTCATAGATTGCCTTAGCCTCCTCAACAGTATCTAATTGTATACAGGCTGTCATGTTCGTCCCCTGAATATAAGGATAGTCAGGATTATTATCTGAGATTTGCAAGCGAATGCCATCAATGTTCAGGCTTGCATTGAGCAAGAGTTTTTTATTCTCCTCTGGTGTATCAGGAATCGCCTGCCCAAATGTTGTACAAGCCACCACTTCGGCTCCGAAAACTTCCTTATAGAACTCCACTGCTTCTAAACCATTTCGTTCTGTTACTAAATACAATTCAATTGCTTTGACCATTTTTTCTCCTTTTCTATCACCCAAATAATACTATTTCGTGATAATTTTGTCAAACAAGGCTACTTTAAATTTTCTTCCTTATGTTGACCAATGACGTACATCGTGAAAATTCCTTTAGCAACAGCCTCATTTTTCTGATTTGTAATGGTGACTTCAATGATTTTTGTCGTACGTCCATCATGAACACAAATCCCTTCGATCGTCAAACAATCACCCTTACGACCAGAACGCATATAATTGATACTAGATTGCATGGTCACCGCATCAAAACCCGTTGAGATAGCTGTCACCCCAGCAACCTGGTCACACATAGTAAACAGATAACCTCCGTGAGCATTACCATAGTAATTCAAAGACGAATCAACTACCTTGGAACGGACTACAACATGCCCTCTCTCAAACAAGTCCAACTGATAATTCTCAAAAACTTTAATTTCGTGTAAGAAATGTTCCTTCATAATTTCCTCCTCTATTCAAAACCAAGTCTTATTATAGCACTTTCAGAAAAAATGGGGCATTTAAAGTGACAGAAATAGACCAGCTTCAGCAAATAGATAGAAAAATCCCACTTAAACAATTTCAAGTGGGTGAAAGGAGAGCAAAGCTATTTTACCTCTTTTTCAATAACTTCTGGTCCTTCTGGACGTCCAACGATGACTTTAGAAATCAAGCCAATAAACAAGCCATGTTCCACAACTCCAACAGTGTGATCTAATTCATTAGCGAGGGCTTCAGTATTTTCAATCTTTTTCAAATCAAGGTCAATAATAAAATTTCCTTGATCCGTCACAAATCGTGTTCCCTCAGCCATTCGAAAACTTGGGGAATAGCCCTTTGTTTCAAAATGACGGAAGAGATTTTGGGAACCATATTGTACAACTTCAATAGGTAATTTAAAGGCTCCAAGACATTCTACCATTTTAGATTCATCTACAATCCAGATGCAATCTTTACTATTTGTGGCAACCACTTTTTCCATTAAAAGGGCTCCACCGCCACCTTTGATGCCATTAAAGAGTGGGTCAACTTCATCAGCTCCATCCACTGTCAAATCAACAAACTCCACTTCATCAATGGATTTTAGCGGAATTCCTAGTCCATTAGCTTGTGCTGTTGTCCCACTTGAAGTTGTTACACCAGTAATTTGGAGCCCCTCTTCCTTCATCCGGCGTCCAATTTCTTCTACAAAATAGTAGGCAGTCGAGCCTGTTCCCAAACCAACTACCATTCCATCTGTGACAAATTCAGCTGCCTTTATTCCTACTTGTTGCTTCAAGTTTGACATTCTATTTCTCCCTTAAAAATTGTTTGATTGATAAAACGGTTACAGGAACATTATACCATGTTGACGATTGGATTTCTACCAAAATTCAGTGTATTATCCAGAAAAAAGGACTCTCCATTTTTGAACCGATGTTCTAAGACTTTCTAAAGAGACTATCTAATTAGATTGTTCTAGACAATTTGGGTGCATTTAAAAAAATAAGATTTTTATAAGAGTCATTTAAGAAAAATTTTAACTTTGAATTAAATCTAGTTAATCCTTGTTTGCTATACTCCAGTCAAGAACAAAAAATTATTACAAAGGAGTATTTCTTATGTTCAATCGAAATGTGCAAAAAGAAACTGGCAAACGTTTCACAAAATGGTCTCTCCGACGTGTTGGTAAGCAGACTGCATCAGTCGTAGTCGCTAGTGGACTTTTTCTTTCCATCAGCCAACCTGCTTTAGCACAGGTCATCATCGCATCACAGACCGACACTATCACAACAACTGCACCGGCTGATTCCTCATCAATCAGTCAAACAACGACTCCAACTACTACAGTTGAAGCTCCTGTGACATCCGAAGAACAACCTAATACAATTGTCCCTCAAACAGAGGCTCCTGTCCAAAAGAACACTCCAAGTGAAACACAAGTACCACAAGAGGTTGAAAAAGCAGAAGATGCTATGTCAACGGATGCTGTGCCTCACCACGATGAAGTCAAGAATGCTATTGCACATAACTTTAAAGATGTCGTAAACGTTCCTGCTGAATGGTTGGATGCTGCTAAAGCAGATGGGCCTTTCACTGCTGGGGTCAACCAAATTATCCCATTCGAACTCTTCGGTGGAGATGGGATGTTAACTCGTCTCTTGCTTAAATCTTCTGATAAAGCACCTTGGTCTGACAACGGTACTGCTAAACATCCATTCTTATTGCCTTTCGACAAACTTGAAAATGGGAAATATTTCTATGAAGTAGACCTTGACGGAAATGCTGCTGGCAAGAAAGATGGCGAATTGCTCGCTCAATTGAAAGAAAACGGTACGCATTCTTATCAAGCAACGGTGAAAGTCTACGCTGCCAAAGATGGTAAAGCTGATACAAGCCATGTCGTTGCGACGAAGACGGCTACCATTAACTTGAAAGCCATTGACCACCACAGCGCTGTCAAGAAAGCTGTTGCGCATAACTTTAAAGATGTCGTAAACGTTCCTGCTGAATGGTTGGATGCTGCTAAAGCAGATGGTCCTTTCACTGCTGGGGTCAACCAAATTATCCCATTCGAACTCTTCGGTGGAGATGGGATGTTAACACGTCTCTTGCTTAAATCTTCTGATAAAGCACCTTGGTCTGACAACGGTACTGCTAAACACCCATTCCTACTGCCTTTCGACAAACTTGAAAATGGGAAATATTTCTATGAAGTAGACCTTGACGGAAATGCTGCTGGCAAGAAAGATGGTGAATTACTCGCTCAATTAAAAGAAAATGGTACGCATTCTTATCAAGCAACGGTGAAAGTCTACGCTGCCAAAGATGGTAAAGCAGATACAAGCCATGTGGTTGCGACAAAGACGGCTACAATTAACTTGAATGGAATTAAACAAAAAGCGCCTAAACATGATCAAAAGAACGAAGTGATTCAACCAGTTTATCGTCTCTACCATAGTGGTCTGAAATCTCACCTTTATACAACAAGTGTCAATGAGCGCAACACCTTGACAAAACGTGGTTGGAAGTATGAAGGCATTGCTTGGAACACCACAACTAAGACAGGGGCTCCCGTCTATCGTCTCTACCACGAGGGACTCCGCGTTCATCTTTATACTAAGGATGCCAACGAATACAAGGTGTTAGGTACACGCGGCTGGAGACAAGAAGGAATTGCTTACCGTTCAAACGGTGAGGTTCCAGTTTACCGCCTCTACCATGCAGGTATCAAAAAACACCACTATACAAAAGATGCCAATGAATATAAGGTATTAGGCACACGTGGTTGGAAACAAGAAGGAATTGCTTGGTATAGTGAAAAATAATTTCATCCCATTTAATCATAGCTCCTTCTTTCTTCTTATAAAAATTAAAACTTAATGGACTTGTGTTTTACATAAAAATAGTGTTATACTTTTCCTAAAGTATAACACTATTTTCAATCTAAGAGGTATCAGAATGTCCAAGACAATTTTACTCGTCGATGATGAAATCGAAATTAGAGAAATCAATGCACGCTACCTTCAACAGGCTGGCTATACAGTTAAAATAGCACAGAATGGTAAAGAGGCGCTGACAATCTTTAAAAAAGGGCCTATTGACCTAATTATTACAGATATTATGATGCCGATAATGGATGGATACGATTTTATGAGTGAAGTGCAGACACTCTCTCCTGAACAACCCTTCCTCTTTATCACTGCAAAAACTTCTGAGCCAGATAAAATCTATTGTCTTAGCTTGGGAGCCGATGACTTTATCACTAAGCCATTTAGTCCACGTGAGCTGGTTCTCCGTGTCAATAATATCCTCCGTAGGATTCACCGACATAGCCCTGCTTCTGACGAAACGATTCGCTTGGGAGATTTGACGATGAATCATCTAACACGAGAAATCAAGGTCAACCAGCAAACACTCGATATGACACTCAAAGAGTTTGAATTACTCTGGTTATTCGCAACAAATCCTCAGCAAGTATTCTCCAAAACAGAATTGTACGAAAAAATCTGGCAGGAAGATTACGTTGAAGATAGCAATACCTTAAATGTCCATATCCATTCTCTTCGGAATTATCTCAGCAAATATGGGACAGAAGAGACTCCTTCCATCAAAACCGTCTGGGGTTTAGGTTATAAGATAGAGGTCTAAGATGAAATTAAAATATTTCTTTTTCATTGGTTATCTTATTTCAGCGAGCATCGTTGTCATTTCCATCATCTGGGCAGTCAATAAGATGCTGATTGTACATACCAATGCTTACTTTATTATCGCCATTACGATTCTTGCTAGCATTGCTGGTGCCTTAGCCAATCAGCTTCTTTTGTCGCGAGTTCTCCGATCATTGGATAAATTAAAACAATTTACCTATAAAATTCCTCGCAAAGAATTTGAGATGATTACAGATGTTCAATCACCAGTTGAATTTAAAGAACTGGCAGACGCTTTTAATGACATGTCCACTAATCTAAAAAACACCTTCGCTTCTCTGGAAGAGAGTGAAAAAGAGAAGCGGATGATGATTGCCCAACTGTCACACGATATTAAGACACCGATTACTTCTATCCAGACAACAGTAGAAGGGATGATTGATGGCATCATTGCCCATGAGGAATATCCTCACTATCTCCAAACGATCAGTCGCCAAACAGAGCGCCTAAACAAGCTGGTGGAACAATTAAACTACCTCACCTTGAATATCAACGAAGAGGTGGATGTCACAAATAATCAGCAAATCATTTTTCTTGATAAATTGCTCATTGATATATTGTCTGAATTCCAACTCTTAATTGATCGAGAACACCGTGATGTCAATATTCACATGAATCTGGATTCTCCAAAAATGATCAGCAATCATGACAAGTTAGCACGAATTCTCCTCAATTTGGTCAATAACGCGCTTAAATATTCTGATTCAGGAACAACATTAGATATTGAGGCTAAAAGACAGGGGTCCCAACTTCTTATTTCTGTCACAGATGAAGGGCAAGGTATTCGTCCAGATCAGCTTGAAAAGATTTTCAAGCGTCTCTACCGCGTGGAATCCTCACGCAATATGGCAACTGGTGGACACGGTCTTGGTCTCTATATCGCCCAGGAATTAGCTCATCAACTCAATGGTAACATCACCGTTCAAAGTGAATATGGCAAAGGTAGCACATTTACCCTCACTCTCAATCAAGTGTATTCCATTTAACAGTAAACAGTCTTGATAGCTCAATCATTGTGATTCCAATATTTAAAAAGAGTTTGCTATTGATACACCTATCGTATCAGTAGCAAACTCTTTTTTATCAGTCATTCCATCTTCAATAGACCCACAAATCACCACTGAAAACGCTTTGTACTATGACACGCCTATTTGTAATTAAAAATAGTACGAGCCAGATAGTCGGAAATAGTCGGAAATACTGTATAAAATTTATGGGCAACATTTAAAATAAAAGGAAGATTGATTTCCCGTTTTTTCGTTCCCATAGCCGCAACAATTTTTTTGGCTACTACTTCAGGCTGAATGAGGAACGATTTGACACTTTTTTGATAGCTACCGTCTGGATCCGCTTGATCAAAGAAGCTCGTTGCAACAGGTCCTGGATTGACTGTCGTAACACCAACCTGATAGGGGGCCAACTCTAACCGAATCGTATCCGAAAATCCAAGAGCGGCGAACTTCGTAGCCGAGTAAACGGATGATTTTGCGGTTGCCATCTTACCAGACATACTGACAATATTGATAATATGACCTGATTTAATTTTCTTCATTCTTTTCCCGACATGACGACAAAAGGACATTAGTGCAAAAAGGTTTACATCAAACATGTCGCGCACTTGTTCATCTGAAAACTGTTCAAAATCATCATAGATAGCATAACCAGCATTGTTTACCAGTACATCAATCTGACCATAATCTTGATAGATTTTCTCCACCAAATTCGCAATACTTGCTTCATCTGTCATATCAATGCCATAGACAACTTTATTTGAATGCTGAGAATAAAGAGCCTCGATTTTCTCCACATTGCGTCCTAGCAAAATCAGAAAATCATCTGTCAAGAGTGGCATCATTGCCTGCGCAATTCCACCAGAAGCTCCTGTAATTAAAATGGTTCTCACACTTCCACCTCTTCCAAATCTTTTACAACATGCACATTTTCAAAGACCTGCATGGCATCACGGCGTAGCTGACTGACATCTTTTGAAAGAAAGCGCGGGCTAATATGATTGAGAAGAAGACGTTTAGCACCTGCATCTTTCGCCACTTGGGCTGCTTCCACGTTCGTCGAATGCCCATGTCTTCGCGCCATCTTCTCGTCTCCCTTACCATAAGTTGATTCATGAACGAGAATATCCGCGTTGACCCCCAAACGGACACTTGCATGACACTTTCTGGTATCTCCTAAAATGGTCACGACCTTCCCAGGGCGTGGTGGCGACACATATTCACTAGCGATGATTTCAGTTCCATCTTCTAATACTACATTTTCACCATTTTTTACTCGTCCAAAGAGTGGACCAAAAGGAACACCCGCAGCCCTTAACTTTTCTGCATCCAAGGTCCCATCCAAATCCTTTTGAATAACACGATACCCCACACAGAAGGTTGTATGATCCAACTTTTCAGCATAGACTGCAAATTTATCATTTTCAAAAATATTGCCTAGATGATGCTCGTCAAATTCATGGAAATAGATCCGATAAGGCAGGCGACTTCCCGATACCTTTAAACTCGTTAAGACAAAGGATTTAATGCCAACAGGACCGTAAATCTCGATATCTGTCTGTTCTTCATTTGCCTGAAAAGACCGACTAGACAAGAATCCTGGCAAACCAAAAATATGGTCACCATGCAAGTGAGTAATGAAAATCTTTGAAATTTTCCGTGGTCGAATGGTCGTCTCCAAAATCTGATTTTGCGTTCCCTCTCCACAGTCGAACAACCAAATTTCATTGAGTTCATCCAGTAATTTGAGAGCCAAGCTGGATACATTGCGAGACTTGGAAGGCTGGCCAGCCCCCGTCCCTAAAAATTGAATAAACATAGTTCTCCTTGTTTCATAAGTTCTGTCAGTAGGCTAAATCAAGCCTTCGGAAATTTATTTTTTAACATAAATAATGGCCGTTCTTACTGACCAAGCGTAGTAGATTTCTCCAGAATATTGTGTGCTTGCTTGACAAGCTTCTTCTTGATTGAGGGAAGATACCTTGACCCAGTCTGTATTTTCAGCAATATCTGTTAATAAAAACTCTTCCTGAATTACTGTTTGCCAATCTGCCGGCTCCTTCCATTCTTTTATAAAGATGCGCCCTGCCTTCTCAAATACCACGTCATGCGGGAAAATCTGGGCAATCTCAAAGAGACGCTCTGTTGTCATTTCCTCTTTCTCCTCCGCAAAAACCTGTGCCAGACCTGTTTCATCCTGATAGGCAAAACCAAAGGCTTTTCCAGATAAGTTCAGACGAACAAAGGGCTTCTCTTCTTGAAAACTAGGATTTGTCTGAAAGAGCTGGAGTGCTTTTGACAGGTTAAAAAAATAATCTGTCGCAGCCTCTGGTGACTGTTTTTGATAAAGTTCAGCAAAATAGGCATTGATGACAGAGGGAGGCGGTGTGATGAAGGTCAACTGCTCCTCTGTTGTTAATCGAGATAAGACACCCTGTAGGTATACCCTATCCAAATTCGTAAAGCCACCGTATTGGATAGCCAAATCCACCATATCCATCATAAAAATTCGTCCAACTTCCATTTATTATTTTCAGCGATGTAACCTGTCAAGTGTTCCAGATTGTCTGTATACTCCCTTTTCTCAATCAGAGCAATCGTAGATAAGTCATGCAACCGATAGGTTAGCGACAAGGGAACCTTGATGTCAAAAGGAACGAACATGGTCTTGATCTTAGCCAGTACCATCATCTGAATATGGGCACGCGCCTGTTCGTCTTTAGCCGAAATCATGACATGGGGGAACTGGGTAGGTGTAAAATCTTCCCCAACCTTGTCTAATTTGTTATAGAGAGCCAAGCGTGGAATATCCAACATTTCTAAATCCTTCAAAATATCCAAGACCACCCGCTCCTGCTCAGCATGATTGGGGTCAGAGGCATCAATGACATGAAGCAGCAGGTCCACATTCATCGATTCTTCCAAAGTGGATTTAAAGGCTGAAATCAGCTCTGTTGGTAAGTCTTGAATAAACCCAACCGTATCGGTCAAGGTTACCTGAAATGTATCTGACAGGTGAATCTGCTTAGTTGTTGCATCTAAGGTTGCAAATAATTCATCCGCTTCATACTGGCGTTTGTCTGTCATGGCATTCATAATCGTTGATTTACCCGCATTGGTATAACCAATCAATCCTATTTTGAAAACACCTGACTGCACACGGCGTTCCCTAACAGTTGCCCGATTTTTCTCGACCACCTTTAGCTGACGTTCAATATCGTGAATCTGATTGCGGATACTTCGCCGATTTAATTCCAACTGGCTTTCACCTGGTCCACGTGAACCAATTCCCCCAGCCTGACGGCTGAGCATAATCCCTTGCCCTACTAGACGCGGTAATAAATATTTAAGCTGAGCTAGGTGCACCTGCAATTTCCCCTCATGACTACGTGCCCGCATGGCAAAAATATCCAGTATCAGCTGCATCCGGTCAATAACCTTGACTCCTAAAATACTTTCTAAATTGGCATTTTGGCGAGGCGTTAGGCGATTATTGACAATGACTGTATCAATCTCATCAGCCTCCACCATCTGGGCAATTTCATCCAGCTTTCCAGAACCCACAAAGGTTTTGCTGTCGTATTTTTCCCGCTTTTGGGTGTAGGTTCCCTTGACTACTGCTCCTGCTGTTTTTGCTAAACTAGCCAACTCCTCCATAGACATGGCAAAATTCTCTGTCGTCTGCAATTCCACACCGACAAGGAGGACTGTTTCTGCTTCTTTTCTTGTTTCAATCATGTAAAAATGCCTCCACATCTGCGAAAATTTTCTCTCTCACGCCCGTTTCTGACACCTGATAAAAGGGAGCCTGCATCCGATTTCGGAACCAAGTCAATTGGCGCTTGGCAAAACGACGGGTATTTTGCTTCACTTTCTCAACTGCTTCAGTCAAACTAATCTCACCTGTAAAGTAAGGAAAAAACTCCTTGTAGCCAATGCCTAGACTAGCCTGTGATTGCGGGTAATGTTCATAGAGCCACTCCACTTCTTCTAGCAAGCCCATTTCCATCATGGCGTCCACCCGCTGATTGATACGCTCGTAGAGCCAGTCTCTCTTATCTGTCAATCCAATCAAGAGGGTTTCATAAGGCTGCTCTTGATTCTGCAAATCCTGTCCAAATTTTGCCAATTCCAAGGCACGTATGGCACGACGACGATTGATTTGAGGAATGTCTAGATTTTCTCGTTCTACCATTTGAAAAAGGTCTTCATCCGTCAATTTCTCCAGTTCTAAACGATAGTGCAAGAGAGCTTGTTGATCCAGTTGGCCACCCAAATGATAGCCTTCCAGTAAACTTTGCAAATAAAGACCCGTTCCTCCCACAATGATCGGAAGTTTCCCACGACCACTGATTTCCTCAATCTTCTCTCTTGCTTCTTGGACAAAATCAAAGGCTGAATACCCTTCTGCTACAGAACGGACATCAATCAGATGGTGGACAGCCTGCATTTGTTCTTCTTCATTGACCTTTGCTGTTCCAATCATCAATTCCTTATAAACCTGTTGGCTATCTCCAGAGATGATTTCACCATTGAAATTCTGAGCCAGTGCAATCCCTAGAGCCGATTTGCCCACGGCCGTTGGCCCAAGGACAACAATTATTTTTGTTTTCATCTTTTTTCCTTGAAAATTTCCGATTTTTTCGCTAGTATTATTATAACATAAGTAAAAATGATTGGAGAACTAGACTGTTTTCCATCATCAATTGGTTTCAATTGAGGCAGCTTGACTGTCCGCTAGAAAGGAAGAATCAATATGGCTAAAAATTTTGGAAAAGGTTTCCTAACCGGTGTTCTCTCTACTGTTGCAGCTGCAGCTGGCGCTGTCTATGCTATTCAAAAAGTAATCATTGAACCAGAAGAAAAGAAAGAGGCTTTCATCGAAGAAAATCGTAAAAAAGCGGCACGACGTCGCGTGACACGTTAATACTAATCTACTTAAAAACTTCCTGAGTCTATAGATTCAGGAAGTTTTTTTGTAAAAAATATTTTTCTAAATAAAGAGTTACATATTGGCTTTCTCGCTATCACCAATAAAGGTCGCTACACCACCATATTCCACAAAGTCGAAGAGCTCTTCTTTCTCAATTCCCATCAAGTCCATACTCATAGTACAAGCCACAAATTTTACACCTAATTGATGTGCTTGTTCAATCATATCTGGCAAAGAATCCACATTCTTTTGCTTCATCAAATGTTTAATCATGGCAGAACCCATGCCACCCATATTCATATTTGAGAGAGGAAGATTTTTGGCACCCGATGGTAACATGAGATCAAACATCTTAGCCAACCCTGATTTTTCACCTTTTTCTTTTTGAGAATGGAGCATCTGTGCCATTTCAAAGTCAATGTTTGGCATTACCTGCGGAGCCATCTCCACCAGCTGAACTTGGATACCCAACTCAACCAAGTTTTCCATCATTTCAAGGCCGATGAAACCACCACCAATAACCGTTGCACGTTGCACATCATGCTCTGCAACATAAGCTTTTATCAAATCCATATCTGGAATATTTCGCAGACTAAAGACATTTTTCGCATCTTCAAGACCAACAATTGCAGGGAGTATCGGCTTTGCACCTGTTGAAATAATCAGTTTATCATACGTTTCCTCATAGGTTTCCCCCGTTTGATGATTCAGAACAGTCACTATTTTTTCTTGAGGATGAATGCTTGTCACTTCAGAAAAATGACGGACATCCAAACCATATTGACTATTCATCCTATCAACAGTCTGCAAAAGCAGCTCTTGACGGTCTTTAATCGCTCCACCAACATGGTAAGGTAATCCACAGTTGGCAAAAGAAATGTATTCACCCTTTTCAAACAAAATAATTTCATCATCTTCATTTAAACGACGTAGACGTGTTGCAGCAGTCGCCCCACCAGCAACCCCACCAATAATCACAATTTTTTTAGACATAAACATCTCCTAAATAGTTCTTTCAACATCATATACCCACAGAGGTATACAAGTCGAGTTCCTATTTCCAATTGAAGCAATAAAAAAATCAGCTCTAAGAACTGATTTTGTGTTTCATAATACGGACAATAAAGGAAATACCGGTTGCAAGAGAAAATAGGACAAGGGATAAGTAAAAATAAAAGAGCGCTGAATCATTGTAAATACCATAAATTGCTATCAAGGCTGTCGCTATATGCATCGTCAGATAAAGAACCAAGCTAGCTTTTCTTTTAAGAACTACTCCAGCAATAATTGGATAGAATGTTAGTGTAAACAAGCCTAAAAACATATATTTTGTATAGGCATCTAGATAATAATCTACTTGCATCCAACCCAAAGATAGAATAAGGTTCACCACAATAGGACTAACAATCATTAACTTTTCAACAGTCGACAACTTCATTTCGTCCCTCCTTTCCCATATATTATACCATTTTTTAAAAGCAAAAAAAATAAAAACCAAGAAACTTGGTTTTTAAAGAATGACATCATGTTTTTCAATCGCAATAATGGTTGCCATCATGGCAACTGTGACAAATAGCAAGGCATAAATCAGTGGATTCCATGTCCCAAAGACCGGAAAACTATATCCTAGCACTGCTGGACCAATCGAAGCAATGAGATATCCACCTGATTGAACCATACCTGATAATTGTGCTGTTGCCTGTCCATCACTGGTCTTCAATGTAAAACTCAACATCATATAAGGGAAGAGCACACTAACTGATAGCCCTAATAAAAGGCTAATCATCACCCAAATGACAAAATTTGCTGGTGCAAATAACATCCAAACAAGTCCAACAATTGTCAACAACGAAACGCCTGACATAAACCAGGCACGTTGAGAATTTGTGAGACGAGAAACAATAGTCGGTGTCACCATTGATACTGGGATACTAATAAAGGTAAAGATACCAGCTAGCAAACCTGCTTCTGCCTTTGAAAGTCCTGCTGTCTGTGCAATCGTTGGCAACCAAGTCATTTCTGTGTAAAAAAGCATAGATTGAAGCCCACCAAACAACAGAAATACCCACGCTACTTTGTTCTTCCAAACAGAATTGTTCTTATTTGCTTGCTTTGTTTGGGAAAAATGATGGTTGTACCGCATATTTGGAAGCCACAAAAGAGTAGCCAATGCTACAAAAACGGTCAGTAGCAGGATAAAGATTTGCCAAGAAGTAGCCGCTACAATTGGAACTGCCACCATGGAGCCAATCGTCCCTGCAACCCCCATTGTTGTAATGTAAATCGTTGTATACATTCCCACTTTCATTGGAAAATGAACGGACACAAGACTGGGCATCAATACATTGATGATAGCGACAGCAGCACCGATTAAAAGAGTTCCAATATACAGCGTAGGGACATTGACAACCCGCATCAAGGAGCCAACTGTCATCACTACTACAGCCAATCCTAAAACTTTTTCAAGTCCAAGGCGCGCAGCCCATTTCGGAGCTAGAGATGAACAGAGGGCAAACATCAGCAATGGCAAGGAGGTTAAAATCCCTAAATCACTGACTTGTACACCAAGCCCTGCAGCAATATCTGTCAAAACAGCAGGAATCGCTGTAAATGGGACCCGCATCACGGCTCCCATCATCATAATCCCTACCAATAAAAATTTTGAATGTTTTAAATGGTTATCTTTCATAAGAATAGTATAGCATGCTTTGAGGTAGGATTTCAAAAAATAATCCTATTTTTCTCATAAAATCTCTTCTTCACGAATTCCATACTGGCTTAGCAGTGCTTCAATACGATCAAACCGTAGACGGAAGTGTTCTAGTTTGTGTCCATCAGATCCCACAGAATAGCGATGACACCCCATCTCTTGCAGTAAACTAAGAGCATAAAGATACAGATGCTCATGACCATAGAGATACATGGATTTACTATTGAACTCAAAGGCAAGGTTGTGAGCCATCATCTTCTGGAAAATACGACGAAGTTGGGATTCATATGCTTGTAATTCTTCAACTGTCACTTTAAACTTACGGAAGCCATAATCAAAATGAGCCAATACATCCGCCTCCACTCGTCCAATGGCATATTCCAACTTATCCAGATACTCCTGAATGACCGCCTGTTTATCCATATCAGCCACTTCATCATCCAAATAATCATTGACACCGTTATGATGGACAGAAAGGAGTTTGACATCATAGTCCTTATCGGCCAGATAGGCAATAATATCAGCTTCCCTTGGTTGATAATAGCCGATTTCAATTCCTTTTTTAATGCGATTTCCGTAGCGACTATTCAGCTCTGCTATTTCCTGAGAATAGGCCTCATAATCAGGTACGTCATCCTGTTGGCTATAAGGATTTGACAAATCATAGTGCTCTGTTGTCACGATTTCCCCCTCAAAGGCCTTTAAATAGGATTCAAAATCCGCCTCAGAGTCAAAGGAAAAATGGGTGTGCAAGTGGTTGTCACGCATAAGAAACCTCCTAATAGTGTCTGCTTTCCTTACTGCTATTTTAACAAATAGTTCCATAAAATCCAATCATTTTAAGAGTAGTGTCGTTTCCATATAGTTTAAAACTATATCAAATCCTGTATAATAACTATTTTTCAAATTAAAAGAGATAGGTTACAATAATACCATCACAAATCATTGAGGTATAGAGACATGACACAATCAAAATTCCAATTAGTTGGTTCACTCCTTCGTCCTGCGAATCTTCGTCAATTCAAAACCGAAATTGAACACCGTGACGATATCCAATATCCATTTTATGATGCACTTCCGGGTTACCAAGAAACTGAAACTGCTGACATCAAGCAAATCATCGCAGACCAAAAAGCCAATGGCATTGATATCTTGACAGATGGTGAATACGGTCGTTCAATGTGGCACCTTGACTTCGTTTGGGGCTTGAAAGGAATTGAGCGCTACATTGCTGAGCATGGCTACCGCTTCAATGACCACGATGGTGGTGACTTTGAAACTCGTAAAGACATCGGTATCCGCATCACTGAGCCACTGTCAGGTAAAGGGCACCACTTTATTGACATTTTCAAGTTGGTAAAAGCTGAAGCTGGTGAAGGGCAAGTCTATGAAACAAATGAAGAGTTGAAGAATGGTTTAATTCAAGCCTACAAAGAATTCTTGCTAGAATACAAGGAAGCTGGCGGCGAAATCATCCAATTTGACGACTGCCTCTGGGAACTCTTTGACGAATCAAATCCTGCTTCATTCTTTGCAGATGGTAATGCAGCCCTAGCAGATTTGGCAGATGAATTTATCGCCATCAACAACGAAGTTGTTGACTACGGTCATGAAATCGGCTTAACAGTTTGGACACACAACTGCCGTGGAAATTACGAAAGCCGTTCTGCCGCAGAAGGAACTTACGAAGCCATTGCCAAGAAATTCTTGGCAGAACAACACTACGACCGCTTCTTCTTGGAATGGGATAGCGAGGTTGCAGGTGACATCAAGGCACTTGAAGCTTTGAAAAACAGCAAGGCTGAAGTGGTGTTGGGACTTCTTTCATCAAAAACAACCAAACTTGACGATGAAGCACGCGCGCTTGACCTCTTGGAGCAAGCAAGCCATATCTTACCAAAGGACCGCCTCTTCCTCTCTCACCAATGCGGATTTGCCTCATGTGACTCAGGAAATGAACTCGCCATCCCACAACAATGGGAAAAAATCAAACAAGGTCAAGAAATCGCAGAAAAATTCTGGAATAACTAACCAAATCGAGGTGGGAAACCGCCTCTTTTTCTAGTCTAATTGCTTTCTATTCTCTCCTGCTTTTGCTACAATGAGAGAGAAAGCGAGGTTTATGGTGATTTATGAATTTTGCCTAGAGTATGGCAGTTTTCCTGTCAAGGAGCGCAATGGTTTTTTCTACGAACGTCAAGAAGTTCCAGCGTTTTTGGAACACGATACCGAGTTGGTTGCCAAACTAACTGAGATGAACGATCTCTTCCACGAACTCTTCTTGACCATCGAGTGCAAATTTGACTACATCGGTGGCCAATTCCCTAAAAAAATTGAACAAATTCGTGCCCTTTACGAAGAAAACAGCAAGGAAACCCTTGAAAAATACAGTAACAAGGTCGTGATTTACGTCGAAGATTTTCTATTATGATATGAAAAAGCCCCTTGGGGGGCTTTTTTTACTAGCTTAAATAGAGTAGCTCCGTGAGTTGCTCACGTAAACGTTGTTCTAATTGGTTGAGGACGACTACGATTTGCATGGTTGTTTGGCATTGCTTCAGCTCATAAACCAATTGATGTTTGATGTCGTAGGAGATTTCCATTCCTTGGAGGCAATCATAAACCTGTACCAAGAAAGTCTGTGTGTCTTTCTGTTCTGTACCATCAAACGGTATAGTCGCATCCACATTCTCAAGTACAATATCCGCTTGCTCCATTGCATGAAAAACTAGTCGGTGGGTGCGATTAGCTGGCAATGTTTCCCGTTCACCCGTTACCGAAAGAGCAATCGTTTGGCTTTCCCAATCCATTTTAAGACTGGTCACCACACGCTGACCATTCACCATTTCAACGAGATCAAACTGATTAGACTCCCCTGGGAAAATGTGCCATTCGATTTCCTCTGGCAAGGCAACTCCTGCTGCTGCAGGTTGGGCGTCTAGTGGAATGATGGCTCCTTCCTTGGCAAAGACTGGCATGGCTTCTTTTGCACGGTAGACAGGCAATTTCACGCCACCTGTGTAGCAAGCATCCGTAAAGAAATCATACCATTTCCCTTCTGGGAACCAGACCTCAACACGACCTTTTTTATCTGCCATATCTGATTTTTCGGTAATCGGCGCCACCATCAACTCCGAACCAAAGAAGTACTGATTAGGCACTTGGTAACTCTCCTCTTGCAACGGATAATGGTAATACATCGGTGTGATGAGCGGCTTGCCCTCTTCATGCGTCCGAACATTCATCGTATACAGATAAGGAATCAATTGATGACGCAAGCGCAGATAATGCTTCATACTAGTCGCAATCTCTGGACGATAGCCCCATGGCTCCTTACTTGAAAATGGACTATTGGAACTATGAAGACGATTGATGGGACTAAATACGCCAAATTGCAACCAGCGCAAGGACAATTCCTCATCATGCTGCCCTCTCATATGTCCTCCAATATCGTGGCTCCACCAAGTGTAACCAATGTTGGACGCGGTGCTTGTAAAATAGGGTTGGAAAGCCAAGGATTCCCATGTGGTAAAGGTATCCCCTGAAAATCCGATTGGGAAGCGATGACTGCCTGGCCCTGCATAACGGGACAAAATCACATCATTTTTCCCCTTGCGTGCTGCATCCATATAGTGGTAATAATTGAGCATCCACAGAGGATCAATTTGCCCTTCTGTTCCCTGCTGCCAATCAATCCACCAGAAATCAACCCCCTGTTCCTCCAACGGATGATGCACATCCTTGAAATAGGCCTCACGGAAGATTGGATTTGCCATGTCAAACAAGGCAGGCTCTTCCACGGCTGTATTCAAGCCCATCCGCTCGGCAACTGCTGGATAGGCATCTTCAAAGGCACGAATGCCATCTGCGGGGTGCACATTAAGTGTTGTTTTCAACCCTCGCTCATGCAAGGCAGTCAAAAATCGTTTCGGGTCTGGAAATAGCTCTTTATTCCAAGAATAACCCGTCCAACCGCTACCAAAACGTGATGGTACATCGTGTGTCCGATGCCAATCCATATCAATCACGCTGACAGACAGAGGCACCTGTTCCGCCTCAAATCGATCCATCAAACTAAGGAATTCTTCTTCCGAGTAGGCCCAATAACGGCTCCACCAATTCCCCAAAGCATATCGAGGAAGCAAAGGCGTTGCTCCTGTTAACTGATAAAAATCCTTTAAGGCTGCAAAGTAATCACGCCCATATCCAAAGAAATAGAGGTCAATCACCTTACTTGATCGTTCAATAGGATTTCCATTTTCATCAAAAACAAAACTATTGGAATCATCTAGAACCGCAAAGCCATTCTTGCTGAGAATCCCATCTTCCAACTCCATAGCCCCATCGACCATATCCAATGTCCGCGTTGTTCCGCCCAAATTTGGATAGTCATTGCCAAAATACCAACGGTTACCATAAGCAGATAGATTGCTCTTGACATCAATAAAGAGACCATTGGCGCTGAATGCTTGCTGATCATAGTGCAAGTGCAAAGCGGACGTCATAATCTCCAATCGTCCCTCTTCCTCAATCACCTCAAATGGCGCACAGTCAAAAGCACGAGATTGCACCACCCGTGTCGGACGGTCTTCAAAATAACCCTCTTCCGAATACTCCAATCGGAGCAACTGATGGGTCAATACCGTGATGCGATAGTGTTCCCCTTGAAAAGTTGTCTGCATACCTTCTCCTTTTAATTCTCTTCAATTTTTTTAAATATGTGCTTAACACTCCAAGCATTGATTCCTGCTAAGAGAGAAAAACCACCAAATGTCCCAGCATAAATTGCTGTCATCATTCCCACCACACTCCCTAATGCAAAATATACCACAAATGCATTCAGCCAAATTAAGAAAATGCAGTAAAATGGACATTTAAAAGCCAGTAGTAGACTATTTTTCATTGACTGAAACAGGCTACCTGTATAACGGCCAATGTAGGTCAGTCCAACTGTACTAATGAGAATCCATATAACAGAAAGAAATAGTAACACAACTAGCCCCAACCACCTAACAAGACCTACTTGTCCTAGAAAAAATATGGATTCCAAAATCAAAATTATTCCAGAAATTATCAATCCGAACCACATGTAAGTTGCTTGATAAAAATTATCTTTAAAATAACCAAAATAGGACGATACAATCTTTTCAGTTTCACCGCGAAAAATTCGTTGCCAACTACAATTAAGTGCAGTAATAGAAGCTCCAATTGTCAGAATCGGAAAACTTGTTAAAATAAATAAAATATTCAGTATCATAAGATCTGCCAGCAATGCTAATCTTCTCATTAGCAAGCTATCTATCGAAAATAATTTTATCATTTTTTCTACCATGATTCTACCAAAATGAGGAGCAAGACCACTAGTTGGTCGTGCTCCTATTTAATGATACCCTAGTGCTTTAGGAGTTTTTTTAGGGAATCATTCCTTATTCAGTAATAGACTGATATCGTTCATAAGCTTTCGTTTGAATTTCCATAAATTTATCTAGCCCCATCGCTTTCAGTTGCTTAATGTATCCATCCCATTCTTTATCAATACCACCTTCAACAACCCACTTGGAAGTCATTTGTTTCGCATAAGAATCAATATCTACGTAAATTGCAGATAAGCGTGTTAATTCCTCTTGTGAGTAAGTCACATTTGGAAAGGCTGGAAGAGCATACTGCTTGATTTCTTCATCTAGTTTCAATTTCAAACCATCTCCTTGAGTGTCATCAATATCAACTTTACTATTAAAATCATCTGTTACATATTTTGGACCAAAATCACGAAGAGAATTAATCCAAGCCCATTCATCAGCAGATTTACCGTCTTTTGGAGCTAACACTTTATAGCCCGTACCAGTTTTCTCAGTTGCAATATCAAATGAACCATAGAATGTCTGGATACTTGCATCATCTGTATAGAATTGATCTGCCCATTTCAAAAGTTCTTCTGGTTTTTCGCAATTTTTTGTAATGAGCAATTCATTACGAGCATAGTTATAATGGTCTGGATCAGATAGCACATAACGATTCCCATCTGGACCTTTGAGCGGTGTCATAGCTACATATTCATCCGCATGTAGTCCAAATGTTGCATCTGCAGTCCAACCACCTGATACACCAACACGTGACACTTCTTTATCCATCCGTTTGGCAGAAGCCATTGATTCATCTTGTGTATATAATTCTGGATCAATTAAACCTTTTTTGTAGGCTTCACTCATCCACTTAATTCCTTCTTTATAGCTTTCTTCTGCACGAAGATAGACAGGTTTATCATTTTTTACAGACATCTCCATCGTATTATCTGCTCCAAGACGGTTATTGAATGGCAAGATAAACATAAATGTTTCACTGACATTTCCTGCACCGAATGGAATTTCATCATTTTTGTCCCCATTACCATTAGCGTCTTCATTTTTGAAAGCTTCAAGAACTTTAATAAATTCTTCGTAAGTATCTGGCATTTCGAGATTAAGATTATCTAGCCATTTTTTATTGATGAACACTTGATTACTAATCGTTGGGCGCATTGGTGATTTTTTAGGCAAACTATAAATATGACCATCTGGAGAAGTAATCATCGCTTTCATCTTCGGATTTTCTTTCAAGATTTTTGAAAGATTAGGCATATGTTTCTCAATCAAATCTTCTAGTGGGATGAAAAGTGCTTGGTTTTGTGCAATCTCAGAATCGTTAAAAACATTAGAACCAAGGAACGCATCTGGTAAATCACCACCTGCTAATAGGACAGCTTTTTTATCTGTCCAATCTGCTGCAACATGGACATCCCAATCAATCTCAATTCCGCTATTTTTCTCTGCTTCTTCAAGATAGCCCTTGGTAAAGGCATCTCCCCAATCAGACCAACGGACTGTTGTGATAGTATAGTCTCCATCTTTTTTAGAAGATGAATTTTCCTTACTACCACCAGTTCCACATGCAGTTAGAGCAGATAATAATACTGTTGAAAGCAATAGAGAACGAATAATTCTTTTTTTCATGACAATATGTCTCCTTATAAATTTATTCTTTTATAGCGCCAATCATGACGCCTTTATTAAAGTACTTTTGTAAAAATGGATACAACATCATAATGGGTGCTGTTGATACCACAATAGCTGCGTATTTCATCATATCAGCCGTTGCTCGTAATTCGGAAGCTAATTCTCCCGTAGCTTGTGATTGAAGCATTTGATTATTGATGAGAAGACGCCGTAAAATCAGTTGCAATGGTTGTAAATTTTCATCTGTCAGATAAATCAAGGCATTAAACCATGAGTTCCAAATCCCCACAGCTGTCCAAAGTCCAATAACAGCTAAAATCGCCTTTGAAAGAGGGATGACAATGCTGAAAAAGTATCGTACAGTACTACAACCATCAATTTGTGCTGCCTCCCAAAGACCATCTGGAATGCTATTATTGAAGAAGGTCCGAGCAACAATGATATTATAACTTGAAACAGCAAACGGTACCACCATCACCCAAAATGTATTGACCAAACCAACTTGTTTCACTACTAAATAAGTTGGTATCAAGCCTCCCGATATAAACATAGGAACAATGATGAAAATAGATACCCATTTCCGCCCAAATAAATCCTTGCGAGATAAGGCGTACCCTGCCGGAATATTAACAAATAGAGCTACTGCCGTTCCAATCAATGTATATAAAATTGTGTTGAAATATCCTCTCCAAAAAAGTGGTTGCTCAAATAATTTTTGATACCCTTCTAATTTCCATTCTTTTGGTAAAAGCCAAACATTACCATTAGCGACGTCTGCTGGATTGCTGAAAGAAGCGATGATAACAAACCATAACGGATACAAAATAACTAGTATTAGAAGAATTGCTACACCATAGACAAAAAAGTCAAACATATGTTCAGAAAATTGTTTTTGTTTATTCATAACCCTCTCCTAAAATAATCCTGTTTTTGTTATTCGTCTAGACAACCAATTGACAAAGAGCAAGATAATAATATTGACAACTGTATTGAAAAGACCAATCGCCGTTGAATAACTATATTGGAAATTTACCATCCCAACCTTATACACATATGTCGAAATAATTTCACTTCCAGATTGGTTGAGAGAATTTTGCAGTAGCAAAACTTTTTCAAATCCAACACTCAGAAGACTACCCGCTCGCAAAATCAGTAGAATCATAGTTGTTGGCAAAAGCATCGGTAAGTCTATATGGATAATTTTCTGCAAACGTGTTGCTCCATCCATCGTTGCTGCCTCATAATAGGTTGGGTCAATTGCAGATAATGCCGCTAGGTAGATAATACTATCCCACCCTACATGTTGCCATACATCACTCCACACATAAATTCCAGCAAAATGTTTCGGTGTAGATAGTAAGGATGGCAGTTCAATTCCGACTACTTTAAGTATATTAGCAATCAGTCCACTACTAGGAGACAAGAATAAAATCAACATCCCACACATGACCATAGTGGAAATGAAATGTGGTAAGTAGGTTGTTACTTGGAAAAATTTCTTGAACTTCTCTACTCGAATCTGATTACAAATAATTGCTAAGATAATCGGCAAAGGAAAACCAATCAAGATACTATAAATTGAAATTTTAAGTGTATTACTGATGGTCGTTCCAAACTGAAAGGACTGGAAGAATTGGATAAAATATTTGAAACCAGCCCAAGGACTATTCATAATGCCCAACGAAGGAGAATAATCCTTAAATGCAATGACTAATCCTACCATCGGTACATATGCAAATAGTAGTAATAGCACAATCGACGGTAATAATAACGTATATAAAGCTAGTGTGTCTTTATTTTTTCTAAGAATGCGATTGAATTGCTTCTTCATCACTTCGTACCCTCCTTGATTCTGATTATATATGAAACCTGTTATAAAAGATATTCTTTTTGACACCGTTTTCATGAACAAAAACGATATTTTTTATAAAAGTATGTACTATTCCGTCATAAAAATTGAATGTATCGGAATTGTGTCATTCTACTTAGATAAAAAAACGATATAATAAGAACTGAGGTATCTATACTATGTCTGTTTTAAAAAAATTTAAAGAATTAAAAACAAACCAATCTATTGATTTTCTTTCCAAATCTTTAGCATTCGTACTGATTATTATCTTTATCGTGAATTGTACACTCAGTTACTTTTATATTGCAAATATAAAAAAACAAAACCTGGCCCAAATTGAAGATACACTTAATATCTTCACTCGCTCACTCCACCAAGATTTAGTTGCAGAAGAGCGATTCATGTATTGGACAATTTTACATGATGAAACACTTGATAATCTAGTAAACAGTAATCACTACGGTCATAACCTTGAAAATTTACAAAAAATTCGTTCCCGTGTTCAAGAATTTGAATCCTATAATAATGTCGATTTTTCGCTTTTTGTCCAAGATCAATTAACAAAAGAATTGACTAATATTTCTACTTTTCACATGCCTTATGCAGAATTTTTACTACTAGAAGAAATATTCAAGCAACCGCGAGATTATACTGCTACAACCTATGATACTTGGAATACCTTAACAATAGAAGGAAAACACTATCTCTATAAGGTTATTACCTACAATGAAAAAACAATCTATTCTGTAGCTTCCACAGAAGCTATCCTAAAACCATTACAAGAAATGGAAATTGGAGAAAATGGTCAAATAAGCATCACTGCTCCCGCTGAAAATTTTCAGTCTAATTCAACTCTTTCAAACACCAATGTAATCATAGCTAAAAAAAGTCGTACACAACTTCCCTTCAATATTTACGTGAGTGTTGATTATCACGATGCTTTCCGTGATGTCCTTATTTTACAATTCTCTATTTTATTACTGCCGTTTGCCATCTCCTTCATTGCTTTTGGAACACTCCTATATATACAAAGACGAGTGATTTCTCCTACAAAAAGGCTCCTTCAGCATTTACAAGGGATGTCTCCCGAAGAAATTAAATTTAATAAGGAAGGAATTATCGAAATTGATGATGCCAATACTCAAATCAATCATCTCTTCACTGAAATTCAGGTTTTAAAACATGATGTATTCAATGCCAAACTCAAGCAAAAGAGCATCGAAATGAATCATTTAAAAAATCAAATTCGACCACATTTCTATTTGAATATTTTAAGTATGATTCACAGTATGGTTCAAACCCAACATTACCAAGAAATTGAACAATTAACACTCTCCACTTCTCGCTACTTCCGTTATCTATTTCAAACAAATCAAGATTTTGTTTCTTTAGAAGATGAAATACACCATATTGAAGACTACCTTCAAGTGCAACATTTACGCTATGGTGATAGTTTTTCTTTCCAGTTGAATATTGAACCAGAGGCACATATATTACATATTCCCCCTCTTATTTTACAAACCTTTGTAGAGAATATCTTTAAACATTGCTTCTCTATCGATACCAATCTCAGCATTCACTTATCTGTAGATATCGCTAGTGGAGAGAAAGACTACTATCGTATTATCTTAGAAGACAATGGCCCTGGGTTTCCACAGGATATTTTATATAAATTGAAATCACGCACTTCCTTAATTACAAAAGATGGTAAACATATTGGTCTAACCAACACCTACGAACGCCTCGATAGCCTCTATCAGCAAAATTATTATCTTCAATTTCTCAACAAACCTACTGGTGGAGCTATGATTAAACTGATTCTACCAAGTCAAATACCGAAAGGAAAATTACATGAAAGTCTTACTCGTTGATGATGATGCTTACATTATCCAAGCTCTTAATGAAAAAATTGATTGGTATTCTATCGGTGTTAATCAAGTATTTTCTGCTTATAATATGAAACAAGCGCAGGACATCCTAAAAGAACAAGCCATAGACCTGCTCATCAGTGATATTGAAATGCCTCAAGGATCCGGTTTAGAATTATTAGCTTGGGTACGTGAAGAAAATCTTACAACACAGGCTATTTTCCTAACAAACTACGCAGATTTCAATTACGCACAAAAAGCGATTGAATTACAAAGTTTTGAGTACTATCTCAAACCAATTGATTTTGAAAGATTTGGATTTATCATTCAAAAAGCAATTAAAAACATTCAAAATAATCATGACTACATACATACTCGCTTGATTCCTGAAGATAATTTCTGGTCTGATTACCTTAGAAAACCCAATGCTCACTCGCTTGATACATTTCTTGAAGATGCCAAAAAACAACAGATTCAAAATCAATGCTTCCAACCTGTTATCTTGACTCTTCAACTTTCTTACGAGGATAGCCTAACAACTGGAATCTCTTGGAGCAAACAACTCAAGCAACAAGTAGTCACTTTTACAGAAAATAATCCCACCTATCACTTAGCTTCTTTTTTTAAACTAAATCAATATGCGGAAAAATATTTTTTCCTCTTTAAAAAAGAAGAACCAAAAAAATCCACTCATTTTTTCCATTCTCTACATCAATTTCTTGCTAAAGAGCATCCTATTCAATTATTACTTGGCGAAGAAGGTAATCTATATTCCATTCTTCAAGCTGTTCAAGATTTACTTGCTTATAGTCAGCAGTATATTGGTCATCAAGGAAAAATATACACTCCTTCTGAAACAATCTATCAAGAAGGAGAAGAAAAAAACATTTTTCCTCCCGAAATGGTATTACTTTCTTCTAATGACTTACAATTATTCCTCTTGAAATATTATCCCTATCTCACAAAAGAGGGAATGTTCTCCAATCAGTTATTAAAACGGCTCCAACTCGATATTTTTCAAAAAATTGGAACCTTACTGGACCGAAAAGGAATTTTAGCACATAGACTCTTCCAAGATCCACGACATGATTTTCTTCAGCAACGTTGTCTAAATAGCATCGAAGATTGGTTGTGCTATATTGAGTATTACAGCCAAACAGCAGGTGATTATATTCAATTTTTAGATTCTCAACAGTCAGTTTCAAAAGTGATTACTGACTACATTGACCATCATTTTTCCGAAGAACTAAATCGTAAATTCCTTTCAGACTTAGTCTTCATAAGCCCTGACCATCTTGCTCGACTTTTTAAACAAGAAACAGGAAAAACGCTTATTAACTATATTACAGATAAGCGAATTGAAGAGGCAAAAAAACTCTTATCCGCTAGTCAGGCAACTGTTTATCTTATTGCTGACCAAGTTGGATATGATAACTACTCCTATTTCTCAAAAATCTTTAAAAAAATGACTGGCCTTACTCCACTTGAATATCGACAAATCCATCAAAATACTTACTAAGGTATAAAAAATAAAACCAGCCTTACGACTGGTTTTTCTTATCTCACTTCTGCTCCCACGTTTTCAACGAGGGATTTGGTGATTTTGTCCATGTAACCTGCGACTTCTTCGTCGGTCAGGTTGGCTTCTGGGTTTTGGAAGGTCAGGCTATACGCCATAGACTTAAAGCCAGATTGGATATTAGCTCCTGCATAGACATCAAAGAGGGTGATGTCTGCCAGGCGTTTCACCTTGGCAGAAGCAATAGCACGGACAATATCGTCATGCTGGATAGTCGTTTCTACCAAGAGAGCAATATCGCGGCTCACTGCTGGGAATTTACTAATTTCAGTAAATGGCTGCGCTGGTTGAAGGGCTGCTTCCATCACATCCAAGTTTAATTCAGCCACATAAGTCTCTGGAATACCGTAGTCTTTGGCTGTTTGCGGGTGAACTTGTCCAATAACACCCAACAAGGTTTCTCCAAGATAAATCTCTGCTGTACGACCTGGGTGAAGGGCAGCAATAGCGCTGGTTGCACGGAATTCTGCTGTCAGATTGTACTTAGCAAGGAGAGCTTCAACAATGCCTTTGGCATGGAAGAAGTCAACGGGTACTGCTGCTGTTTGGAAGTCTTTCTCAGCTACCAACCCTGTCAAGACAAAGGCAAATTTGCTGATTTCTTGCGGTAAGTCTTCTTTTGGATTGCCTGTTTGCTCAAAGATTTTGCCGATTTCATAAAGGGCAAGGTTTTTGTTTTTACGGGCCACATTGTAGGCGACTGTGTCCAACATACCAGAAATCATATTCTGACGAAGGGCAGAGCGGTCAACGGTCATCGGCCACATGAGTTCTGTCACAGTGGTTGGAGCGACTGTAAATTCGACTGCTTTTTCAGGAGTGGTGAGGGCATAGGAAATAATCTCTGTCAATCCTGCTCCTTCTGCCAAGTTACGAATCTGACGGCGTAGTTTTTGCGTGCTAGTCAACTCCCCTGCTGTGCCATCTTCTTGTGGAAGAGTGGTTGGAAGGTTGTTGTACCCATAGATACGAGCAATTTCTTCGACCAAGTCAGCTGGAATGGTAATATCCCAACGACGACGCGGCACTTGTACCGTAAAGCTTTCTTCATCACCAGAAATATCCATACCAAGACGACGGAAAATCGCTGCGATGTCTGCGTAAGCAAGATTCGTTCCCAAAGAACGATTGACATAGTCAATGCTAGTTGTCACAGGAATATCGCTATTATCCACTTGACCAGCTACTACACTACCTGATAAGACATCGCCACCTGCTAAGTCTGCTATCATGGCTGCTGCCGTATCCAAGGCTTGCGCCAGCGTTGCAACGTTAATCCCTTTCTCAAAGCGTGAAGAAGATTCAGAGCGTAGATTGAGGCGACTAGATGTTTTTCGGATAGACTTGCCATCAAAAAGGGCTGCTTCTAAGACCACATTGGTAGAGGCATTGTCAATTCCCGTTGAAGCACCACCCATGACACCACCGAGGGCAACTGCCTTATCTGCCACAGAAATCACGATGTCTTCTGCCATCAATTCACGTTCTACATCATCCAACGTAACGATTTTTTCGCCTGTTCTTGCCTGACGAGCTGTGATTTTCTTGCCGTCAAATTTATCCAAATCAAAGGCATGCATCGGTTGGCCAAAATAGAGCAGGATGTAGTTGGTTACGTCCACCACATTGTTGATAGGTCGAATGCCTGCATTCATGAGAAGATTTTGCAACCACTGTGGACTTGGCGCTACTGTGACATTTTCGACGACACGAGCCTGATAAGTCGCCACACGGTCCGACTCAATCGCCACTTCAATCACATCACTTGCTTTTTTCTCAATTTCAAGGAGGTTTACTTCCTTAAAGTTGACAGGCTTATCATAAATCGCTGCCACTTCGTGCGCAACACCACGCATAGAAAGGGCATCGGCACGGTTTGGCGTGATGGATAATTCAATGATCTCATCATCCAAATCTAGATAGGAAAAAATTGGTTCACCAACAACTGCATCTTCTGGCAGGTAGTAAATACCATCTGCGTATTCCTTGGGTACAACCGCATCCGCTACGCCAATTTCAGCGAGGGAACAAATCATTCCCAGCGATTCCACACCACGGATTTTCCCTTTTTTAATCTTGTGATTACCAGCAATGCGTGCGCCCGGAAGCGCCACGATAACTTTGATCCCCGCCTTGACGTTTGGTGCACCACAAACAATCTGTGTCACTTCTTCACCGACATTGACTTGGCAGACATTCAAGTGAGTTTCTGGAATTGGATCGGCAGAAAGCACTTCACCTACAACCAGCTTAGATAACCCAGCGCTGAGTTGCTCTACACCTTCTACCTCAATCCCTGTGGTTGACATGGCTTCTGACAAATCCTGACTTGTCACATCGATGTCCACCAGTTCTTTTAACCATTTATAAGATACTAACATATAACCCTCTCTTACTTAAACTGTTCTGAAAAACGGACATCCCCTTGATAGAAACCACGGATATCGTTAATCCCATAGCGGAGCATGGCAATACGTTCTTGCCCCAAACCAAAGGCGAAACCTGAATACTGACTAGAATCAATACCAGACATCTCTAGCACATGAGGATGTACCATACCAGCTCCCAGAATTTCAATCCAGCCCGTTTTCTTGCAGACATTACAGCCGTCACCACCACATTTGAAGCAGGAAACATCCACCTCAACAGATGGCTCTGTAAATGGGAAATAAGACGGACGAAGACGGATTTGACGCTCTTCTCCAAACATTTTCTTGATGATCATTTCAAGCGTGCCCTTGAGGTCGCCCATAGAAACATTTTTACCAACCACAAGTCCTTCAATTTGATGGAATTGATGGGAGTGAGTGGCATCATCTGTATCACGACGGAACACACGTCCCGGTGAAATCATCTTAAGCGCACCCTTTGAAAAATCGTGCTGGTCCATAGTCCGAGCCTGAACTGGACTGGTATGCGTCCGCATGAGAATGTCTTCTGTGATGTAGAAGGTGTCCTGCATATCACGCGCAGGGTGATCCTTTGGCAAATTCATGCGTTCAAAGTTGTAGTAGTCTTTTTCCACTTCAAAACCATCTACAATCTGGAAGCCCATGCCCAAGAAGATGTCTTCGATTTCTTCTGATGTTTGGGTCAAGACATGACGCTTACCAACCTTAACAGCACGCCCTGGCAAGGTCACATCAATGGATTCAGAAGCCAATTGTGCTTGAATTTTCGCATCAGCCACTAATTTTGCTTGCTCTTCAAAGGCAACTGTCAACACATCACGCACTTCATTGACTTGTTTTCCGATGACAGGCTTCATCTCATTTGATAAGTCTTTGAGTCCCTTGAGAAGATCTGTCAGAGAGCCTTTTTTACCCAAGACAGCCACACGAAGGTCTTGCAATTCCTTCTCATTTTCGTGATGCATGGTTTTTAATTTTTCCAACGTCGTCTGACGCAATTCAACTAATTGTTGTTCGATATTCGACATAATTCCTCCAATTTTTATCAAACTAAGGTACCTCTTTACGCTCATGCTCAGACTGCATCAATGTCCCTAAGCTCGCTAAGGGACATAGAAAAACGCGCGCCAAACTCACTAGCGGAGCGTTGACACGCGGTACCATCCGTTTTCATTTACTTTCGTAAATCTTAATTACTAAGTCCTTGCGCGAGTGAATTCGCCATACTTTCCTCTAGCCGACTTCCAGTCACGGTCAGCACTCCCTGATAGAGTTCCCTATGGGTACTAGTCTCACAGACTTCTATTCAATTACTGCTATTCTAACAAAATTTATTTTATTTGGCAAGCAAGTCTAAGCGATAGTATGCGGTAGAATTTTTTAGAATGAGCAATACTGTATTATTTGAGGAGAACTTGTTACCGAGGTGTAAAGAAAAAACTGAACAATTTCTTGCTCAGCTCTTGACATAGATACCTTTATCCTGTATCATAAATTAGAGACTGAGTAAGAAGGACGAGTTCTTACTCGGTAAGACGGAAAGTGTTGTCGCACTTTTCGTCTCTTTTTATTCGATTAAGTTAGTTAGATTATAACACACAAAGACACACGAAGCAAGCATTTTATGTAAAAAGCAGCACAAAAAGACCTTTATCACGAAGGTTTTTTATTATATAACTTATTATATATCTTTTCATCTATAGATTATGGTGATTCCCATATCTCAGGCGTCCAACGGATTGGAGTTGATATTGTTTGTCTAGCTTATTCTGTTCTTGTTTGATTTTCCCTGCACTAAAAGACTCCAGATCCATATATTTCTCATAGTCTTCACGCCAAGAACCAAAGAATAACTCTCGTAGCTGATCTTCATAAGCTAAGACAATCATTTGGCTCATAGTCTCTGCTCCCCAAATAGTCCAATACATGCCACGCTTCTTCATCCTATAGGTGATCTTGCGATGTTGAGATTCCATAACACCAATGCCAGCATGAGTGAATCCTCTCATTTCAGCTGGTTTAGTGTATTGAAAATTGTTAAGTAGTTTTCTTTTGAAGCGTTCGAACTCCTCCATTTCCTCTTCAGTCAATACCAAGGCTTCTGTCGTATCTAGAACTGTGCGCAATTTACTTTTATCATGTTGTCTAATCGCCTGGAAAGCCTTATCTAATAACTCCTCCGAGTAAGGCTTGAAAAAACCTTTTATATCTCGATTGAGATGGTATTCATCCCAGAAATGCTCGTGTCGCTTGATTTTCAAAGCTTTGGCAATTTCCCTGAAGACATATGGAGTATAGCCATGGCCACCATCAGAATTGGTTATAAGCAGAGTATTATCCGCTATTTCATAAGTGTTGTAAAGATAGTCCAATACCTGATCTCTAACCAAGCGATTATTCAGTCCAACAAATTCTTTCTTATCTTTCAACTCAAATCGATTACTTCCTACCTTATAGCTTCCAGTATGAACAACAAAGTGAGATAAATCATAATTTTTATTATCTGTATCGATATCACGGGCCTTCACCATTACGCCGTCACCTTCAATATAAATAACGTCTACTTTTTGCCTCTCACATTCTGAAAGATCCTCGTAAAACCGATACGTTGCACGTTCCTCAAGTAATTTGTCACAAATCTTAACTGCCTGTACAACAGTTGGTTTTGTAATAATGATATGGTAAGTCATTTGAATTACTTGTGTTACCTTCTCATATGGCATCATCGTAGATAATCTAGCAATCTGATACATGAATTCCCAAGAAAAACGCACGTTCTTTTTCAGCCCCAATTTTTCATCCACTGGAACAACCCATTTATCTCCCTTTTTCCAACGTCGACGACGAAAGGTAAATTCCCCAAAGGTAAAAGCGACTGTCCGCTCCATAGAATGGATACATGTGTAACCTCTAGCCTTCATAATGGGAACCATCTCTTCATCATATTTACTAATAAAATCATAAAAATCAGTTGCATTTTGAGCAATAAGTTGTTCTTTTAGCTGTCGTTCATCAAAGGCTGCCATTGCCCCTCTCCTTTTTTTAAAAATAACGATAACTATTTTAAAGATTCATTGGCTTCTTTTCAAATTTATTTTAATTCTGAATTACAAAAAGCCCTTCCAATGAGATGATGGAAGGACTTCTACGTTTAATTATTATTCAGTAATTCTAAGATTTTCGATTTGGAATAAACTTCCCCAGGGGAAAATCTAATACCATGATATTCATACGGTTGATCATTAACTACTTCATAGTATTCTTCATGAATCGAATGAAGAAATTTACTAATTTCCTCCATGCTATCACTGGTTCCCGTTTCCTCAGCTTTAACACGATAGCTATTTACCTCATCAGTACAGAGCCGTAAAACAGGATGAGAACCATAAAATAATTCTGAAATGTTATTTCCTTTTTCCATAAACAGTCTCCCTAGTTTTTAGTTTTTTAGCCTCTTTAAAGGCTTTTATCTGTTCATCAATAAACATCCACATTATAAAGACAAAAGGAACTCCTATAATCATAACGATTCCTGCTTCCAAAAAATCAGCAATGAATGAAAAATCTCCTGAGAAATGGACACCTACTGCAATCAAAAGAATTGGTAAGAACAAGACAGGTACAAATTTTAAAGACAACAGACCCAAAACTAACAAGAAAAACATATTTAACCCGATTGTCTGATAAAAGACATATAGGGCCATAGCAGCAATCAACCACCATAAAGTCTGAACAAGTTTTTTGATCGAAACGAAAATAATCATCTTATCTCCTTTAACTCTTGAATTAACCCTTTAATTTTCGCTGCATTTTTTCCCATTCTTGGATAATCAATTTCTCCAGGTAATCGGATGCAGATTTAGCACTATGGTAATGAACGAGATCTTCTAGTTTTTCATAACGCACATCATGATGTAACGAGAAGGGAAAACGCCCTTTTTTATTGTAGCTATCAGGTGATTTTTGCGCCGCCTCTTTACGGGGTACCCCACTTCGCCTTTTTGAAGCTTCCTTGTCAAAATTTTCTTTTAATTGGGCAAAACGATTGTCCGTCATGATGCAACCTCTCCTTCCAGTACTGTTAAAATATTTTGATAGACATACTCTATATTATCATAAAACTTCTGATGGTCTTGTTTTTGTTTATCTGTCATATGGTCACGTTGCTCAAAGACACTTTGGTTAATCACTAAACTCTTGGCAACCAGTTCTTTCTTCTGAATAGATCCCAAGTAAGCCTCATCTTCTTGAACCACTTCTAAGAATTGCTTGCAAGTCTCGGTCACATTATTTCCATAATACTCAATCTTATTGCCAATAAGATAAGCTTCAGTCTTAACATAACTTTTCTTTGTAATTACTTCTACTGCTTCACTCTTGATATAATCTACAAATTTTTTTAGAGCTAACCAGGCACGAAAACCATTTGTGGAAGCATCTGTTACCCCCAGGACAATATCAGATACAGCAATAAAATTCGCGGTCACTAGACTTTCATCATTGTGAGTATCAATCAAAATGATATCAAACTGTTCAGCTAATTCATCGTAATGTTCACTAAACCACATAAATAACTGAAGATACTTATTGTTTCGACTGGATAAGTCTAACTGTTCATCTGTCAATCGCTCATCACCACGAATTAAGCTAAGATTATCATTAATACGGCAGATTTCATACTCACCTGTTGTAAAAATATCATAGATGGTCTTTTCACTCGTCACATCAAAAGAGTGGGTCAAGTTACATTCTCTAGCCCCGTCAATCAATAAGACTCGCTTATTTTTAACACGTGATAACCAATCTCCCTCGTTATAGGTATGACTACTTTTTCCTCCTCCACCTTTATCGAGGTTAGTTGTTTGAATCTTCATAGAAGCACTCCTTTTGTGTAATTAGTTATCTAAATTGTTATATAACTTTTTATATCTCTATTTTACAATATACAGATCTTTTTGTCAACAAAAAAATACACAAATTGTTGTATAACTTTTTGTGTATTTTTCTTTTATGTTTTAACCAAAAGTTCCTCCGATATTCCCACCAATATAGCTTATCAGCTGAATTTGATGGACTGTTGTATTGAAGTTACCGACAAAGTAACAATTGTCCTCGCCTTCTTTTGTTAGAACGATTAAAAATTGAACCACGTCATCATTCTCAGATGATGTCACTTCTAGTTTGGAAGCTTGATAGCTGTATTGATTTACCAAAATTGCCATTGCCAAGGTTTGGACCATACCATCTTGACTCATAGATAAATGGTTTTCTATGGTTCCTTTGACCTCTGTCAAATGCTTAGCTTCCTTAATGGAATTAATCGCTTCATCAAATGATTTTGCGACTTCTTGTTTTTGTTCCTCACTACCTTCTGTATAGGGATGTTCTAACTTCAATTTGGCTGTTCGATAGTTCCTTTCATCGATAGACTCTGGTTCTACCACTTGGGAAGAATCAGGATCTGAAGGTTTTGTTTGTTTCGTTTGAGTAGTGTCAACCTTGTTGTTGGTATAGTTTTTATAAATAGCTACTCCTGAAAAGAGAAGCAATAAGCTAACTACGATCACATAAATCATATTTTCTTTCATCCATTCTTTCATTGAGAGGTCCTTTCCTATTTTCCAAGTTTAGGTTCTTTACCGTCTGGATAAGCAAAAGTCGTGATTTCTGCTTTTTGTTGTTCTGGAGTCCAGATACGGTAATTCCAGGTATAAGGTGTCTTGAAGTAATCCCATCCTGATAATGGTGTGTTTTGTTCTACAATCAAGATAGAGCCATCCTCAAAGACATGACAGACAATCCCAGTATGACCATAGCCTCCACCGCCATTTTGAGTGGAAAAGATAGCACCCTTCTTAGGCGTTGTTTTGACACCATTTCCAAAGATGGATGCCCAAGCAGCAGCCTGATCTTTCCCATTTCCAGTGACAGATCCTGAATGTCCCCAGATATGATTTCCTAAACTAATGGTTAAGTTAACACATTGACCATCCATCAATGGCCCCTGGCCAGTCACATACCAGCCTGTTGCGTTGGCATAGGCCATCCCTAGACTTTTAGGGTCAATAATGTACTGTTTTAAGCTCTCTGGAATGTTATTTGGACTATACCCCCAAGCTGTCGCATCTGCTGGAACTGTTCCTGTTCCATCTGTTGCATCACCTGAAGACTTGTCACTACAATCTCTGGCAGTGCTTGTAAACGTATCTGACGGGCTATCCTCTCCTGGAGAAGGGGCCTCCTTGTAAGGTTTGTCACCATAAGCACTAATAGCTTCCTTATCTAACCACTCATACTTCCTTCCAAGTGTGTTATACATGTCAACAAGTTTGGTTTTATAGGTGCCATCAGTGGCCCAACCACCATCCGCAATAGCTGAAAGGGTAGATACGCCATCTGTATTATTGATAGCCTTGGTATAAAGGGTTTGGTGAGCCATAAACTCAGCTTTGCCAACAATGCCTGCATCATAACTTGAAAACCAAGCATAAGCACCACCCGTTCCATCGCCAACATTGGCTCCTGGTTTCGTTCCTGATAAATCAACACTATCTTGCCCATAAGTTGCGATTGTTACAGGGAAATCACTCAACCTTGAAGTTTTGACCCCTCCCATATTATGCGCCTGCCAAAAGGAGGTTCCATTAGGATTGGAGAAGTTAAACCCATTTTCAATCATCGTCTGTGTAATCGAGGCAGATGGTAAAAAGCCACCAGCTTTCCAGGAAAGGATATAAGCTTCTTTATGCTCCTTCACAAAGGAATCGATAGAACCATCACCTGAAGAGACTGAAGAGCCAGTCGACGTTGAAGTAGTTACTTCTGTCGTACAATTTGTCTGTGAACTGCTAACAGCTCCCAAAATACCAGCTAGTATGGTGACACCAAGGCTAATGAAGAAAACGAGTGAGACAAGGGGAACCAGTATTTTTAAGAAAATAACTTTCTTCACATCAATCCTCTTTCTACCACAAGCCCAGAGCGGTTTTGAGAAGGGCATAAAAGATTAAAAAGATAATAAATCCGATTCCTAATTTCTTCAAACTCCTTAAAAATTCTTGATCCCGTGCCTTTTGAGCAGCTAAGCGCTCAGGATCAGATTCTCCCTCAGAAGCGAAATAATCCCTAATTTCCTGACTTCTAACTTTTCGGACTGTAATATATTGATTGATCGCTTGTTTACGTCGAGCAATTAGACCTAGTTTTTCTGGATTCTTATTCATCACATTCTTATCCTTCCTACTGAATTCCGCCATACCGCTGTACTTCAGGGTTTAGTAATTGTTGGTTAAAGACTAAGTTCCCAACTCCTGCAATATTCATAAACAGCTGCCCCTTAACGAGGCGTGGTAAAGTCTCTAACTCTGATTGATTCATGGATCCTGACAAAGCAGTCGCAAGCAAAGGAACACTTGTTTCATCTGTTTGCGCAAATACTCTGTATTGCATAAGGCCAAAAATCCGCTGCACTGCTGTGACATAGGGATCCTTATGGTTACCTGCTCCTGATTCAAAGAGAATCCCTCGAAGGGAGTTGACGGATAAGACAACCCCTGCAAAGTTCTCTCCCATGGAATCAATCATATCTGCTAGCAATTCAACGCTACTTTCATACTTAGGATTAATCAGCGTTTGAGCTTCACTGATGTTCACAATATAATGTTCCATATCCGTTTCTGTCAGATGAGGATGACTCTTTAAAAGTTGCTTGCAACGTTTACCATTGTTGACAATATCCGCAGAAACCAAAGAAAGCACCGAGAAAATTTGAGCATTCAACAAATGCGGTGTCCCTTTAAGACCTGAGAAGTCAAAGGTTACCACTTGCTCTGAAGAAATATCCTGAAACTCTGTTGTCCCTTCAAACATCTCCGCATTCGTTGTTAGCAACTCATTGAAGGTGTTATAAATACGATTGACTGATTTAATTTCGATTTCATCAGGCTTACTTTGGCTCATCAGACTCCGCTTATAGTCATCCGCATACAAAATAAAGTCAGATAAGATTGGATATTCTTCATTTACCAAGTCCGTAGCCTTTAGTCTTTCTGGATTCAGTTTAGGATTACGTGCCCATAACCCTTCTTCAATATAAAACTCATTAAGCATCTTACCAAAAGTCGTTAGGTCATCACCTGTTACTTCACTATTAAGTAGCTTGAAGATGCTCTTGAGTTTCTGGATATGAAGGTTATAGGATTTCTTCTTATCGATCTCTGTTCCTTCTTCGTTTGTAACAGTCGGGAAGACTTGGAAAATGTTAATACGGTTAGCTTCACCTGATAAGTCCAAGATCACCCCATGCTGCTGTCTTGTTTGCTCCAAGAAAGTACCATTAGCATCAAAATTGCGAATATAGTTTCCCTTCGCATAGAGGCCATCCGTATGTTTTAGAAGAAAGGAACGTTGCCCCATTTTGGGATTTCCTGAGATAATCATAAATGACCGTGTGCGACGATCATCTCGTTCCAGGAAGTTAAAATTAACTGCACCCTTAGTCGGTGTCCAACCTAAATAGACCCCTCGTTGATCTTCTAGCTTCGTATGGTTAAAGAAATAACCACCTGCTAAATCATGGGCTCTAACTGGAATACCACGCCTGTGGTTCGGTAGGTCTATTTGATACTGTGCTGGAATAAATGGTGCATGGTACTCAAAGTCCAATTCACCTGAGAGAATCGTTGATTTGAAGTTGGAAGTCTTATCTTTAATATCCTCCACTTTTTTAAAAAGGGCTTCCTTAGTTGAAGCAGAAGAATAGTTCCGAACATACATTCCTAACATTGCAATGTTCTTCTTGGTAATCTCTCTATCCAGTTGAGTCAAATCTTTGATTTCATCTATTTCTTGTTGGTTATCAACAATCTTGCTATTGGCTGTAATGCGTGTGGATTTTTCTTCTATAGAGTCCTTAATCTCTTTCTTCAGCTCTTTATTGTTTGCTCGATAAAGCGATAAAAAAGAACGTGTTCCTGGAATTAACATGAGGTCAGATAACCAAAATTGATCTAGGTCTTCTGACGGGTATTCGTAGAAATGGAGTACCGTATGATAACCGTCCCCACTCATCCAGGAACGGTCGTCTTTTTTGAAATCAATGTTTCCTTGTGGCTGAATACGACTGAGAAAAGCTAGATCATAACCTTGTGCTTTTAGCTGACGTTGCCTACGTTTAGATAATTCTGGCATGTGTTTCTCCTTATACTTTTTCGTTCATATTGTTGAACTGCTTGATAATTTGTTCCTTCTTAATTCTGGTGATCTCACGTGGAACAAAATCATTATTTCCATAAGACTTTGCCTTACGGACTAAATCATCTAACTCAGTTGTCGTTGGTGCAAAGAGCCAAAGAATGAACTCTGTATTATAGATTTCTTGCTGGATATTTTCTTCAACCTGGATTTCGTTTCTAAGCCAGCTCTCACGATCCAGCAACTGCAAGTAGCGACGGGAATCAGGCAATAACTTTGCTTTTTCTTGACGAACCAAGTTCAAATGATGGCGAAGGTCCATAATCTGAGTATCTGTATTTGTTGGTAAAATGGTTGTTTCAATCTGAATATCTGTGTTAAAGTCTGTTAGCCATTTTTCAAAGTTATCAATTGTTCGTCTAATCTCGTTATAGGAGAGGGAACCGAGATCCTTTCCTGGAATCTCCATCAGCTGAAGATAACCATAATCAACTAACTGAATGTAGGCTTGACGATTATCAATAATTGACTTAACATCGAGTAATTCTACACAAGAATGAAGATCAAAATACTCTTGTTTCTCCTTCTTTTTATCCTGCTTGCGCCCCAATGGCCGTTTTTCTAAAGACTGTGTTTGCGTTTGTTTAATAGCCATTACCGTCGCTCCTCTCTTTGATAATTCAGACTAACATAGCGTTTCCGTCTCCTTCTGAAGAAGAGAAACATGCTGTGCCAATTTTTCTTTCCACCATTAGTTGGTAGAACCAGATAAAGGCATATCAGCGGTGTTAGAATCACGAAAGCTAATAATTGGGCCCATTGACTCGTCGGGAAAATCTTCGTTCCAAATGATACCGCTGCAACAGCTGAACCTCCGACAAAGACAATATCTGCCATGAATAAGCCTATAATTTTAACTTTGGCATAGATGTCACGTGGAACACCGTATTTTTCATTCATTTTCTGTCTCCTTTCTCTTACTAGTTCTATCATAAGAGATAATGACAATTCTTGCATTAAGGGGATAAATTACATAGACTCTCCTTCTAAAAGTCATCTTATGTATAAAAAGTTATATATCTTTATGGACACAAAAGAAGCCTCAATATTGAGACTTCTTTACCATATTGAAAAACTCTTCTTCTGGCAGAATCGTAATGGTTTGACCTTCTGCTATCCTGGACATTGCAGCTTCATATTTCTTAGAACGTTTGTCAGGTTCAAAGAGATTTAATTGTTTATGGCCCGCAATGAGGATATCTGTTTGAGCTGAAACATAGTTCTGAACAATTGCTCCCCTATCTTCCAAAAAAGCAACAACATCTTGCCTGGTCATTGGGCGCAAACTCCCTGTAACTGCAACAATTTTTCCAGCAACATCAATCATAAGCCTTACTCGTCACTTTCATCAATTTCAGCACCTCTGATATGCGATTGTCCTTGCATACGTTGAGCAGACTGTTGCATTTGTTGGCCCATGTAATGCATTTGATTCATAGATTGCTGGAAATTGTGTTTGGAAGAAGGTTCTAGTGCTGATTTTTGAGGATTATCATTCGACACATTGGAAGGAACAACTTTTCCAGATGGGTATGTTGGTTCACTAATGCCTCCAAAAGCCTCTCCTGATGGTTCAGTAGGTGCTACGGTAGGATCTGTAATCCCTCCACCACTTGAGCTACTATCAGCATTTTCAAGCGAGTTAAGTTCATCTGAGAAAAGACTTTCTCCACCATATTGCCCTGAAGGATTTAAGGTGTAGTTCGCGTTTGGATTGAACACTGAATCAAACCCAGCACGTGGCGGAACTGCATCATTCCTCAATCCTCGATATACCGCATCATGAGCAGCTTGTTCTTTTTGCCCTAAGTGATCAGCTACTCCACCTGCAAAATCTTTGGTCTTACCGATAGCTTCTTTACCCATAACCTCTGCTAAATCAACCATGTTGCTTACTCCTCCTTTGGCAGCACCTGCGACACCTTGATCTCTCACAGCATTGAAGGCTCCTCGAAGACCTCCACCTGTTACAGCTAGACTATCCCCAAATTTCTTAGTTCCTGCAGCAATGGCTCCTGGAGCTTTACTAGCGACATCCATCCCTAGTT
>NZ_KB904573.1 GCF_000380125.1 Streptococcus ovis DSM 16829 | reverse complement strand
TCCTTTGGCAGCACCTGCGACACCTTGATCTCTCACAGCATTGAAGGCTCCTCGAAGACCTCCACCTGTTACAGCTAGACTATCCCCAAATTTCTTAGTTCCTGCAGCAATGGCTCCTGGAGCTTTACTAGCGACATCCATCCCTAGTTNTCCAGCACCCATGGCTAGACTTCCAACAGCTCCAGCTCCAGTCGCAAAGGCTTGACCAGCCATCATAGCCCCAATGAGTTGTTGAGCGGTATCACTGTGACCTGTAGAAACCCCAAGCCAGCGTTCAATCATAGTCACCCCTTGCATGGCTGCCAGGAAAACACCGATATAAACAAGTGAAGCCGCAATACACTGTTCCCACATGTTGAGGCCATCAAAGAAACCACCTGATAGTTTTGTGACCGCTGAAACAGACAAGATTGGTAAATCTCGACAAATTTCAAGTGTTACCCGCATAATCACAACTTCAAAGAAGATACCTGCCAATGCTCCTCCCATTGTCCGTAACAGCTCCTTATACTTTTTAGAGTTAGACAGAGAACTGTAGCCTTGTAGTGGTGAAATCATCGCCTGAATAACAATATCAAAAACGGATTTTACCAACTTGATAGCCATGGCAATTAAGAGCACAATTAGAATGACATACTGCATGAACATACCTATCCAGTTGACTTTGTATCGTAGATAGACGGGTTCAAAAGCATTTAGTTCGCCAACAACACGATGCTCATTAATAGTTTCTACACCTGTTTGGTTAGCATTCAAGCGATGAAGAAATAGCCCCTTTAAACCCTTTTGTTGATTATCTTCTAAATCTTGCAGTAAGTCAGCGTTTGAAGCTCCATAAGTTGCCCCAAAATCAATCCGTGTCGCAAAGTTAGTCGTATCTCTCTTATCTGGACTGTCTGTGATCTGATTGACAGGCGTAGACCCTTCTTTGGGTGGTTTAATATAACCTTGATCATCTAAATGAAAGAGTTCCGTTGAGAAATCATTATCAATCAAGACTTTGAGATCTACCACATTGTTCTTCATAGGCTGAATAGCTAATGATGAATAATGCTTACTTCCCTCTGGATCCTCGCTAGAAATCGTTTGGATATTCATTGCATCTTGCGCCATGACAGAGGATACGGTTGTCAGAGCTAAAGGTAAAACGGCTGTGACCATGGTTACTAAGAGGAAGTTCGTAATCACTCCCTTATACTTGACTGGCTTGGTAAAGACACCTGTAATAGCCGAGACAACAAGAATTAGACTAAAGAGAGTTGTGCCGATTACTTGGAACCAATAGAAGAACTGACCGATTACTGTGTTGTTATCACCTAAGTAGCCAAATAGACCAAAGAGCTTGAACATATTGTTAAAAACATGTTCCAAACTAGCTGTAATCGAGTACGTGGCTTTGGCAATGCCTCCTGGAATATAGGCCAAGAAGGAGAGGAAGGCTGGCGTTGGTTCCAGATAGTTGCTCCAGTATCTGTAGAAAGAAGCCATTTTCTCCGCATTCTCACCTGTTATATTCCCGTTGGTTTTCCCATTTATATCTAAAAAGCCTTCTTCTAGGGCATTGACCAAATCTGAATAAGTGTCGTATATCAAATGAAGGTACCTACTTTCTGTTGTATACCTCCATCATAAGGGATAATCAAAATTCTTGCGTTAAGGGAAAAAATCACAAAAAGACATCAAAAAAAGCCTCAAGTTTGAGACTTTTTCACTTATTCAGCTGTTCCTGAAAAATCATAATAGCCACCTTCAGCGAAATGATTTCGACGTAATTCAATTATTCGAATCTTATCTCCACCATCAGAAAGAGAAATCTGATAATAAGCATCGGAAGCATCTAATTTCTCCCTTTTTTTACTAATAGCTATTGTAAAATTATTCGTATTTTTAAGTTCTTCTTCAAGAGAAGTCAATACTCCTGAGGTTTCAGTTGGTAAATCGGATTCAGAAATCGTTTTAAAATAAACAATGTCTCCGCTAGAGTTAGAAATTTGCTTCTCCGAAAGGTCAAATTTTAACTGTTCACCACCGCTATTGAAAAAAGATTCATAAGCTCTCAATTCCGCATATCCTGTATAACTATCCTTCAATTCTGTTTTGATGATATCTTCAGCTGATTTTTGGCCACAGGCTGCTAGAAGAATGAGTGCGAGCCCTAACGTCACCAGACTAAACCATTTTTTCATTTTCATAACAACCTTCTCCTTGTTTTTTACTTACTCACATTATATCAGAAATAGGATTTTTTGCAATAGATTGTATACCTTGTTATATAACTTTTTATTTATCTTATTACATCACATCATCCACAAAGAAGAGATCGTCATCATCTTCCTCGTCAAATACTTCTGCAATGACAGCATAGGTTAAATCAGCTGGAGAAGTGAACTGAGCCTGAACCAAAGGTTTAGAGAGTTGCTGCCTCGTTGCTAATTGAGGGACTTCTCCGTTGCTTCTCATACGGTCTGTTAAAGCCTGTCGCCAGTCAATGATTTTGTTGAAGGTATTTTGTGCTCCTACTGCAATATCCTGAAGGTCAAGCTCTCTATGCTCACTTTCTACTGGAATATCCGCCAAGGTCATAGAGTGATCAAATTCATCTTGAAGGAACATATAGCGATAAGGGAAAGCTGTCTTCTCATGGAGGAAGATTGGATCGGTTGTTACCTTACGCCCTGCATTATCTCGACCTTTAACCCCACGTAGGATAACCGCTTCTCCTTCCTGAAGTTTGGCCAACTGGGTAGGGGTCAGTAGTTCCTGTCTTGGATTTTCGATAGACACATTCGGGTTGGCTTCGTCCAGGATATTGCTGGATCTTCTACGACGGGTAATGGTACGTGATCCTAAATCCTTACTAAAGCGACTATTGGTTTTATCAGAAGTAGATTTCACGTAGATTTTTAGCGAACAGTTTTCTTGAATAGTTGCAGCAGTATTCTCACCGTACTTATCAACCAGTTGTTCCAAGTTTTGTATCCAAAGGTAGTAAAGAATGTTTTGGCCAAGACCAATAGAAATCTTAGTATCCATGTGAGGAATGGCTGGAATATTGGTGAACTCATCCAGAATATGAAGAATCCGATTAACACATCTACGACCATTTGACAGTGCTAACTCATAGTTTGCGTTAAATAACTGATCCAAAAATAGGGATACAATACTATTGTATTCTGTCCTATTTGGTGGTGTCACCAGATAAATCACTTTCGGATTGTCTGAATAAATCAAGTCAATATCATCTTCCTGAAGAAGGTTATCCTCTTGTTTATTCAGAACCGTAACCTTGATATGGTCCAGTACAGGCTTTCTCGTATACTCATCCAACTTGATGACCTTGCCACGTTTCTGATAAACTTTTTCAGCTGAGAATTGGAAGGTCTTGTTACGAATAACTGAACCAGTATTGTTTTTGTGATCAAAGTCAATGGTTACCAGGAACTGATCAGGTAGCTTAGGTTCAATCACATAAGTGAGATAACCTTCGCCATCGATCAGAGCTGTTGCTTCTTTCACGTGGGTAACTTGTCTAGTTGTTTTACCCCAAGAAGTCTGACTAGTAATCGTCACTTTGGCTGTCTTATGGGCGTATTCGTTACGCATAGCGACATTAGAACTGGAGCGGAACTTAATGGACAAGCGACGTGGGAAAGCAACTGATTCTAAATCAATAGAATTTTTCGATGTGAGTTTAGCAATATTATCTTGCAAGAAGAGGTTAATCCCAGACATCATGCTGGAGAAGACGTTTCCTTTAGTCTCTTCTGAAGCAAAGTCAGATGACCTGAAGTTAAGATCAGCCATGTCTCGGAATTTAGAAAAATGTTCTTGGTTGATTTTACGCAAGTTATCAAAGTAAACCGTGATTTTCGACTTCTTCTTCACTTGCTGATCACGGTCTGGATTCTCAACGATTTCCCCAAAGTCATTAACAAAAACTTCTTCAGAACCCAAGTCAGTCAAGAATTTGGCAATGTTACGAACTGTTACAGTGTCCCAGGCATCTGTTTCCCCATTCTTAAAAGTTTCATTTGCTCGGTCAATAAGAGCCATAGCAATGGCGTTGAAGAGGGAAATAGACGTATCTTCCCAGTATTTAGCATTGCCATTGCCCATACCTGGTTTCGTTTTACGATAAATGGCTTCTGCCACCGCATTAACCCTTGTCTGTGTCATTTCATAGTAGCCCTTCTTAGCTGCTGCTATTGCAAGTGCTAGTGGGTTATAAGACATGGACCAATCCATATTCTGAAAAGATAGGACATTAACATCATATCCACGTCGGCACATTGTTTTATAGGATGACTGATAGTGCTCCCCTTTTGGATCAGCAATAACCATAGAAGGCTGAATTTCTGCACGACTATTAATATCCATAGTTGTTGTGATATGCCCTTCACCCTTACCAGAACGTGTCATACCGACACCAAGCATATTAGTGGCGCTGTCATCGATGTAATAATCCCCTGAAGCTTTCGCATAAATCCCTAAGATTCTTTCAGCATTCGTCATATAGCGACTAAAGGTGCGATTTTGCCAAAGCATCTGCGAACCGAGAGTCAAACCTGTGAGATTCCTTCTCGTCTCATGTAGGACTGGCACTCCACCTTCACCTGGATAAGTCTCTGTCTTGTTGGGAACTTTCTTATATTGTTGATGAATTTCCTTGACTGTCGCAAAGCGGTCATCCCCTTCTTCATTGTGGTTGTAATCACGGTACTGTTCAAAGTTCACCCAAGCAGAGCGCCAGGCGACTACTAAACCAAGAAGGAAGATCGGGACTGCTAGAATCGGTGCAATCACAAACACCCTAGCATTAAATAAATTCTGGATCAGTAAGCTATCAACATTGAAACTAACAACTTGACTGCTGTCCTTCAACGTCATAATTGAGAAATAAAGGAAGCGTATAGCTGCTCTTAAAACAGTCACTAGATAATTCGTCAGAATCCAAGCAATAAAGCTAAAGCCCAAACCCATTAATACAAAACTACGATAGTTTTTGAAGTAGAGCAGAGGCTTCATTTCCTTGTCAAAACGTTTCCTATCTTGTTTGACAAATGGTAACTTATAGATAATCCGAAAGAGAATATTTCCTAGCAACAGAAATAAAAATGAGGGAATCACCGTAACCAGTCGTTTCATGAATTCCCACAACTGCTTCCCTATATTTTTTCCAGCTGACTTCCAGTCGATCTCGTGACGATGTGTCCAGGAATGAGTGAGTTCTTTCCTCTTATTTCTGAGATGCTCTTTAATGATATTCTTATCATCAAAGAAACTTTTCACCAGTTGAAAAAGATGTCTCATTGGTTTTTTTATAAACATTATTACTTGGTAACAAAGATAGCCTATAAAGCTGACTAAAAGAATCGCATTGAAGCCATTGACTTTTGCTAGTTGAATTAGGGTATAGTAAATTATTTCTAACCAACTAAACATACTGTTCACCTCGTCTATCATCCAAGAAGCGTTTTATCTTTCCTAAATAAAAACTTGAGAAGAGAAAAACCTTAAATTGTAACTGAGGTGAAATCAGTTGATACCGTTCCAAATAAGCGTTGATTCCCTGCTCGATTCCCAATTGGACTGTGTATCGACGACAACTTCTCCCCTGCTTCAGATAATTTTCTATCTGAAGAGAATCAGCAATCAAATCATCCAACTGATCGTCTGTTTGTTTTCTTTCCATAAAGAATGTTCCTTTCTAAATGTCATTACGAATATATAACTAGTGTAAGGGATAATCGAAATCCCTGCGTTAAGGGAATAATTTATCTAAAATAGACAATAAGTTATATAACTTTTTATCTATTCAAGCTTTGACCACTTGCCACTCTTTCTGGTATAATATGTATGAGTTATTACTCCACACAGAAATAGCACGTGTCATTTAGAACACGTGCTATTTTGCTTAAAAGGGCTCATCTGCATCCATTGGTTCTGGATAGAATGGTGATGTTTCTGCCTGAGAAGGAATAGAATGGCCTTGTTTCCTCTTCTGGGCAGCATCCTTACTTTCCAAAAAAGTGATCCCATCGTGTTGGTTAGGAGCAACATATTGAAAGGTTCGACGTTGACCGTTACTGTTTGTATACACTCGCTGCACAATCTCACCTTTAAGGAGAATTGGTGATCCTTTTGAAAGACTCTGGATCATCACTTCTGCTTGTTTCCCATACACTTGCACAGTTAGGAAACTTGGTATCGATTTGCCATTTTCGTCTAGTAGACTTGAGTCACAGACAAACGAGAACTTGAAACTCGTATAGCCTTTACCTGTTTGACCAACGGCGTCTTCTGGAATATCAGCTACTCGTCCATTTGCAATAAATACTTGCATACGGTTAACCTCCTATTCTTCTTGCTGTCTTTTGAAGAATCCAAAGGCACCAAGTACAGCTAGAACAATCACTCCGATTACTGACAGTACAGAAGAGTTTTCACCTGTAGACGGCAACATTGCAGCTGCTTGTACTGGCACAGGACGTGGTGTTGGCGTTTCTGGTACCGGTACTGGTTTTGGATCTTCTTTGACAGTGTTTGTGACCACATTAGAAACGTAACCATTGCCAAAGTCAATCTGATACATCACGTTATCAATCTTGGCACCACCTGCTACATCTGCTTTCACAGTTGCTGGGACTTTTACAAAGAGATCGATACCTTGCTTCATATACATTTCATAAAAAGCCTCAGGGTCATCCGCAACCCAAATACCGAATTCATCGTTATTAGCAATCTGAATGTTTGAATTTTTAACGATTGCTTTAATGAATTCAGGTGCATCTGCCAAATTTTTAATAACATATAAAGTAAGACCTTGAACATCTCTACCTAGAGCATCCGTCCATGTTGCTTGATCCCAATGCATGATAACCTTAGTTTCATCTGGATTTTCAATATATCCATGATCTTTCAGAATCGCAACTGCTCCAGCCGCAATGTCCTTGTACTGGTCAAGGTCCCATTCGCCAACATAGACAATCTTTTGACCTTTATCCACGGTCTTGTTGTGAATGTCATTTCCTTTGAGATCCTGTACCTTTTTAACTGGTTGGATAGTAGACCCACCATTACCTGGTTCGTCACCACCTGGAGTGTAAATAGTCACAGTGTTGGAGTAGACCTTGTAATCTCCAATAAGGAGGCTATAGGTATTTTTATATACCCCATTGTCATTTTGAGGAGCACCAAACAAGATAAGGTCTGTCAGGTCAAAGTCCTTGGTCAAGTCCTGGTTGAGCTTGGCAAGACCTGTTTCGCTCAGGGTAGCCTTGATATAGTTTGTCACTTCGTCAAAAGTGATCGTATAGTCCTGATTGGCATCTACTGTCTGATCCAAATCCAACTTAAATCCAGATGGCAAGTAGTCCTCAATGACAATCTGATCCTGTTTGTAAGCTGGACGACCTGCCTTGATAGTAGGCAATACAAGTGGATACTTGTTGTCTGAGTTTTTAGGCACCATCTTATTGTCTACGTCAACACCATCAGAATTCTGCACCTGTTTCACAATCTTAGGAGATTGTTTCAAAGTATGGTAGTTATAGTGAACAGTTGGTGTCTCAACCTTGTATTTTGTAAGGTTAATTTTTGGAGCATTTACCTGGTATTTGATCAATTCCACCTCTGGAGTTTCTACTTGATACTCTTCCAAGGTTAGAGTAAGTTCCGCAGGTTTTGGCGTAGCGAGGGCTGGTAAATCTGGTTCAACTGGTTTCTCAGGCACGACAGGTACATCTCCTACCACATTGGTGTTAAAGGCAAACCAGATGTTGGTAGGCTCTGTACGACCACCATTTGTCGTAGAGGTGATATCGCGGTTGGTGGCACCAAACTGGAAGCTAATTGGACTAGTATAAATACCTACACCTGCTCCATAGTAGCGAGTGCTATCTTTTTCATCTCCAGCTGAGAAATATTTTGCAGAAGTTGCTGTACCGTCCACATAAGAGTTGTTTTGGTCAGCGTAAATGATGCCATTATGATCCGTTACTGACGATCCTGTAATCGGTACAAATTTACCATTACCATAAGCTACCCACTCGACATTTGAATAGTCAATGACAGGAGAGGTCTTGTTGTTNAGGGATCCGAAGTTAACCGCTACAGGATTGTCCTTGCTTGGTACAATCTCTTTGCCATCTTTATCAAACAGCTGTACTGTCATCGATACAGCTAAATCGTCCGCAGTGTCATTACCTTTATTTTTAGGGGTACCATAAACAAAAAGAGTCCGTGTTGGATCGCTATACAATTCAAAGATCG
>NZ_KB904572.1 GCF_000380125.1 Streptococcus ovis DSM 16829 | reverse complement strand
ATTGTAGCATAATAACCAAAGGTGGTCAAAATCCCTTGGCATCAGTGGTTTTTGAGGTTTCTATCTTTGTTTTAATACGTTGTTTAATACGTTAAGCGATGTACTCAAATAGTTTTTCAATCGCATCGTCTTTTTTACGCTTAGATAAATGCGTATATAGATCCAGAGTAATAGAGATTTTAGCATGACCTAACCGCTCTTGCGCAACCTTAGCTGGCACCCCGGCATCGTACAAGAGAGATGCGTGGGTATGTCTAAAACCGTGAGGAGTAATGCGTTCTAAATTGTTTGTCTCTGTAATTTTATCCAAGCGATATCTAACGGCCTCGGTTGTGATGTTAAATAGTCGTCTAGCGCTATGCAGAGGCTTAGGCAAGCTGTAGATATACTCTTTGGCCAGACGCATTGTTTCAGCGTCCATGTCCAATTTACGCTTGCTTTTTTTAGTTTTAGGCGCTTGGATAACCCATCCGTTTTTTGTGTATGCTAATGTTTTATTGATATCAATCGTATTGTCATTAAAATCAAAGTCATATTCATCCAACACAATGGTTTCTCCAATTCGTAACCCTCCCATCGATAAAATGCGGAAGAGCACCAAATCTTCCAACGGCCTCTGCTCCTCAACGATTTCAAGGAACTCGTCCAGTTGCTCTTTCGTGTAAAAGTTTTCGAAACTTTCGCTCTTGGGGACGTGTGTTCCTTTTGGTTTAATGACTTTATCCATCGGATTCGTCTCAATCAAATCCATGTGTACTGCAAATTTTAAAATTCGATTTGCTACACTGTATATATTACCGTAGCCACTAAGAGAAGAGATTGCCATGGCCATTTTTTGGCAGCTTAAAACAGTTAGTTTTTTGATATTTGTCTTTCCGATTGCTGACAATATGTGGTTTTTGTAATTATTTTCCGTGATCATATACGTTGATGGTTTGACTGTATTTTGATACTGCTCAAACCATAGCTTCGCTACATCGTCCACAGTTACTGCTATGGACTTTTTCCAGCCTCTATTCTGCTCATATTCTTCTATGAGTTTGGCTTGGGCTAGCAAGGCTTCTCGCTCTGTTTTAAAGCCTTGTCTGGTCGTTCTGACCTGTTTTCCTGTTTCTGGGTCCACGCCCAGATAAGCGACGAATTTATAGGCTATTTCGCCATTTTTTTCTTTTATGTATTTTTTAATCATGTTTTTCCTTTCTCTTTTGCGCTGGGGAGTGCTTTTTTGAGATAAGGATTGGCATCACCACCTTTTTATGTTAAAATTAAGTATATAAAAACTACCCTCTTACGAGGTTGTGTTTTTATCAGATTTTTTACCCATCACTCAAACTTTGGTCGGCGAGAGTGGTGGGGTTTTGTTTTTTATTGTAAAGATACTAGTATAAATTTCAGTTTAAAAGTAGGTAGGCGTCTGTGTATATAAGGGGTACAGAATTTTCTGTTCCTGTAGTGGTTTTGTAGTCGTATGTCAAAATATATCGTCCGTTTACTGTTAATGTATCACCTTCCAAAAATTTCATGTCTGCTCGTTCGGTTTCGATAAAAAGCATATAAATATCATTGTTTGGTTGCATTCCAAGCAATTTTGTATACTTTCCTTCTTCGGAAACTTGGATAATTTCAAAATTATCTATTCTTAATTTTGTCGCAAAAAAATTTTCGGGATCACGTAAAATGGTTCTGTAATCAAGTATATAATAGTCGTCAGAATTGTAATTGTCGGTAGTTATCTTTTCTATCCCATCAACAGCTATGTCAAAATAATCTTCTTCCGTTTCGACTTTTGTGTTTTTTTCTGTTTTAGGCTCCGCTGTTTTAGGCTTTTTTTCTGATGCATCGGACGAACATGCGACCAACACTATAGCAGATAACATAGCTATTCCGCTCAAAACAACTTTTTTCATTTTTATAATTCATTCCTTTCATCTTACTCAAGGCACAGCACTTTTTCGTTCAGTGTTGTGCACTTTATTTTTCCCTATAAACATCCACAACTTTTCCAATAATGCGGAAATCGCTATCTGCATCTACAGGAATATCTTTATATTTTGAGTTCAAACTGTGTAAAAATGCTCCTTCTTTGCTAATGAGCAATTGCTTGATATAGGCATCACCGTAATATTCAAATACACCTATATCGCCATCCGATAGATTGACAGATAGTTTTACAAACACATAATCCCCTGATTGATATTCAGGTTCCATAGAATCTCCGTAGATCGGAACTACAAAATCAGCATTGACTTTAGTAGGTAATTCAATCTGCTCTACTTGGACGTCGTTTAGATATTGACCTGTGCCAGCAGAAGCGGGTTGGTCGTAATAGTTGTAGGTATAGTATGTGACTATTGGTTCGCTTACTGTATCTGTACTGTATTCCACTGTTTCTTGTTCTTCCAAGAGACGTTCACCGTGGTTTATCCAAGCGCTATGACGTGGTTCTTTTAACTCTCTGTCTAAATATATTACCTTGTTGTTAATCGCTGGGAGAGGTGTCCCTTGCGATTGTGGAGAGGTAGATTTTTCGATTGGAGGGAATAAATCATCTATAGAGATATCAAAAGCATTTGCTAAATCAAACATAGTGTCTTTTTTGGGTGAGCGAAAACCTTTTTCATAATTACTTATAGCATTTTTCCCCATACCAATTTTTCTACCAAGTTCTAATTGAGTCCAACCTTTTAATTTTCTATATTCTTTTATTTTTAAGCCTATGAAAATTGCTAGTTCTTCCTTATCCATACAAAGCCCCTTTCAAATTATTTTGATTAGATTATAACACAAAAAACCACGAAAAGAAAACTTTTTTTGTTTTTTCGGAAGAAAAATGTTGACAGACCACGAAACGTGTGCTAGAATATAATCAAGGTCAAGGAAATGACCAAATAAAAACGAAAGGAGAAAGCAATGAAACGCAAAAGGAAAAAGCTTAGCACAGAAGTCAAAGCAGGGTTGGTTATCGCACTAATCAACATCATAACAGCTTTGATAAATCTGATAGCTAAGCTAATCGAATAAATGTGCGGGGCGAAAGCCCCAACCATTTATGGTTTCATTGTATCAAAAGGTAAATGGATATGCAAGAGAAGAAGTATATCATCATCACATGGATTTTGATTATCCTTGCGGTTATTATCAACGTCATTTCCTTGATGGTAAAATAAAAAGCCCGAAAGGGCTAGGAAGGAGCGGACGTATGAAAATTATCTTAACGTCAGTATTGGTATCTTTTAGTGTATCATTCATAATGATGAAGTGGCACATTCACAACGCATCTGCCCTATTCGAAAAGCATCTGCAAAACAGTGATGTTTGGTTTAAGGAACAACTGGCAGAAGTTCTACATACTATTGTAAGACACAAGGATCAATAAAATTTTGATCAATCATTTTATTTTACATTATACCACAAGAAAGGGGTGAGAGAAATGCCACCAAAACTTATTCAAAATTTGCTGGAAGTATCTGAATATCTTGCTAAGAATTGTATTCATGACAAAATTATTATTACGGTTGAAGGTGTGAGTGTGGAGCAAACAAAAGAGTTCCACCCAGCAAGTGAAACTCTCCTAGACTAGACAATACGTGTGTACGAATGAATTTTGGCTAGTCTGTGAATATTTGAACCAACAGAACCAATTAAGACAGATTGGTACTCTGATCGGCTAACGTTGTGATAATGGTAAATTGAACCATTATTAAATTCAACTTCTAAAGTGTTGTTTTCCCAACCAACACTTCTCACGTTGCTAGATGCGACATATTGACGTTGCATAGTACGCTCTCCTTTCTATGATGATAATTTTATTATAGCACAGGGAGACACTATAAATCAGAAAGGGGTGAGAGAATGCAAATAAAGCTTTATGAGCTGAGAAAAAAAGCTGGTCTGACGCAAGCGCAGATGGCAGAGAAAATAGAAATTTCAGAAGCATCATACCGCTCTAAGGAATTAGGGTATACTGATTTCAAGTCATCTGAAATGTTTTTAATCGCTGATATTTTTGGAAAAGATATTGGCGATATTTTTAGCAAAAGAAACACACGAAACGTGGTCTGATGACCTAGAAAGGAGAGAGGATGGAAAACAGTACACAAAATTCAGCCGATGTACGCAAGGAAGTATTGAAATACTTAAGCGACGTACTGAGAGAAGCTGATAAAAAAGACCCAGCAACTATTGCAGCAGTTGCTGAGTTGATTACCGCTACTGGTAAAGCGATGTCTGGCATTTTCTAATGTTAGTAGAGCCAGGGTGAGGATTTATCAATATAGCAGACTTGATCTAAATTAATGAGCTGATTTTTGTTTGTGAGTAACAAGTTATCGGCTTCATGTTGTTGGTCTGCTAGACCGGAAACAGTTATACTTTTGCCATCAGAGAAGTGCAAAGTCAGTTCTTCTTTTGACTTGAGTATATACACGATAAATTCTTTCATAACACTACCTCCTTTCTAAGGAGATTATACCACACCTCAACCAGTTGCCGTGGCTCTGTTAGGCAATACCAATTATTGGTTTTCTCCTAATTATTTTTTTAAACGACATAAACCTTTTTCTGCAAGTCCTAGCAGGGCTTCGGGTGCTGGTTGAGAGCAACAAAAAACGACTGCGGAAACAGTCGCTCACAAAAAATAACTTACTTAGATTATACCACAGAAAGGACAAAAAATGGCAGAAATTTTGAAAATGCCACAGGGGCAGTCATTCGACCCGCAGTTGTCGTTTAACGATTTGGTTATATCAATTGCTAACCAAATAGCTGAAGCGACGCTTGAAGCGGTCAAAGAGCGTGATACAAGTGTCTGGCTTAGTCAACAAGAGCTGATGAAGCATCTAAATTGCTCGTGGGAATATGTAAAACAAATAGAAAAATACGGACTGCAATCACGTAAACAGGGCAAGTATGAAATGTATTGCCTTGCAGATGTGTATGAAGCCCTACACTTAATGAAAAATTAAAAATAAAAGCGCTGGGGAGTGCTGAAGGAGAAATAATATGGGATTTACAGATGGAAAAAATTGGACGGTTGAATACAATCGAAAAGATTATGGCAATCACTGGCCAATCATTTGAAGAATTAGACGTATACGGCCACACAGATTTAAAATTTATGCTGAACAAGCTAGAAAGAGGCTATTGATATGACCATCACACAAGCATTAGGATATGGATTACTTGCTATGGCAGTGTTAGTAATTATCGCTATCGGTTACGGATTTAAACAAGTTAAAGATTTCAACGAATTGAAGAAAGAATTGGATCATATGGAATCACGGGCATATCGTGAGCAGGTTTGTCGTGAAGTACTGATTGAGAATAGGAAGTTGAAAGGATTTAGCTAATGACAAAGATTGAGGAAGTAAGAAGTTTTTTCAAAAAGAACCCTGGGTCAACTTTACAGGATTGCTGTGAAGGGACGGGGTTTGCTTATGATATCGTGAAACAGTATGTCTGGCGAGACTACAGACGCCACATGCTAACCAAGGATGAAGAAGGGGGGATTACTTATCAGGATGAGTTTGAAATCCCTGAACTACATTCGATTGATCCTGCTAAGCGTGCTGCGTGGGATATGCTAGAAATTTTAGTTGACCGTGCTAAGGCTATCACAGACGACGATCTCTTGTTGAAATTCTCTAAAGAAATTCGCTTGTACTACGCGGAGGTCGGTCGATGATAGGACTTTTAGAATATGCACAACTCTACCTTGAGGGGGAATTAGACGTTTGTGACAACGAGCGCCTAGAGCTTGAAATTGACTTATCAGAACACCCACAAGCAGAGCTTATTAGGGATTGGGTTGTACTTGATAATCCTAGGTTTGTAAAGGGTGTCCACGATTCGCCTTACTATCGGGCACAGATCGCAAATGACTTGGATAAAGTCAAGGATATTTTAGGGAGGTGAGGCGCTTGATTGCATTAAAAAAGACGATCTGAAGACCGTCAACATAAACTATAACTAAATTATAACACAGAAAGAAGGAAAAACAATGATTGAATTAACTTTTAAAGGTAACTCTCTCACAGAAGTATTCGAAAGTATGAAAGCTGCATTGGGGGGAGAAAAGATTGCAGAGGTTGAACAGGCAGTAGTTGACAGTGTGCAACAAGAGACAGCTAAATCGCGTAAAGTTGAAGAGGCAAAGGCAGTGTCCCTTGCTGAAATCCAGACTCTGACGAAGGCTAAACTGGAAGAAAAGAAATCTAAAGCTATCAAAGCTCTCCTTGCTGAATTCGGCACTGCTAAAGTTTCGGGTGTTGCAGAAGAAGACTACGCTGCCTTTTACGAAAAATTGGAGGTGCTCTAATGCCCGTAGAAACTCACGCTCTACTCTCTGCCTCTAGCGCCCATCGTTGGCTGCAATGCCCAATGCTACCAAGACTGGAGGCAGGTGAGCCCAGCAGGGATACCGTATACACTCAAGAAGGAACCTGTGCCCATGAGTTAGCTGAGATTAAACTCTTGTATAAGTCTGGGAAAATCAATAAACGGGAGTTCAACAAGCGTATCAAAGCCTTCAAGGAAAGAGCAGATTTCTACGATGAGGAAATGGAAGAAATGACGGAGGTCTACACGGATATCGTCATGGAGCATTTTAACACGTATGATCATGCAGATATTGAGCTTGAAAAACGTGTTGACTTTTCTGACTGGGTCCCAAACGGATTCGGTACATCTGATGTAGTAATCTTAGCCGATAATACGATTGAAATCATCGACCTGAAATATGGAAAAGGCGTTCCTGTTTCTGCTAAGCTCAACCCACAGATGAGCCTCTACGCGTTAGGTGCATTTGCTACCTACGATATGGTCTATGATTTTGACACTATCAAAATGACGATTGTTCAGCCTCGCTTAGATTCGGTCAGTACTTCCGAAATCCACGTAGAGGAACTTCTTTATTGGGCAGATAATTACGTTCGACCAAGGGCCTCACAGGCTGAAATTGGTATCGGAGACTGGGACCTCAATGCTGAAGTTTTGAAATGGTCACCAGTTGCGGCTAAGCTAGTCCCCTGGGCTCAGCAGAATTGGGAAATTATCGACCGCCACGAGCTCCAAGAGCCTGTTTTCCTCTCGGATGAGGCTCTTAAAGAAATTCTAGATAAGGCTAGCGACATCAAGAAGTGGGTGGAATCTGTTGAAGCCTATGCCCTCAAGCAAGCCCTGGACGGTAAAGAAGTTTTGGGCTACAAACTAGTAGAAGGTAGAAGCAATCGGGTTATCACGGACAAAGATAAAGCTGCAGACATCCTACATGACAACGGATTTGACGATGAAATTTATAAGCCTAAAGAATTACTTGCCATGGGAGCTCTTGAGAAGCTCATTGGCAAATCGCTCTTCACGGAGCTTCTGGCGGAGGTGATTGACAAACCTCAAGGTAAACCCGTCCTTGTCCCTACTAGCGACAAGCGACCTGCACTCAACAGCTTAGAACAAGCGATTAAAGATTTTGAATAGGAGAACAACATCATGACAGTAACAACACAAGCAACAACTAAAATCATCACAGGTAAAGTCCGTCTTAGCTATGTGGCTCTCTTGGAGCCAAAGGCATTCGAGGGTCAGGAAGCTAAATACTCAACGGTTATCTTGATTCCAAAGGAAGATAAGGAAACTATCAACCGCATCAAGAAGGCCCAAAAGGCAGCCTATGAAGCAGCCAAGAACGACAAGCTAAAAGGCGTGAAATGGGAAAAGGTCAAGACCACTCTTCGTGATGGTGATGAAGAGATGGATACGGATGAACACCCAGAGTACGCCGGTCACATGTTCATGTCAGTGTCAAGTCGTACCAAGCCACAGATCATCGACAAATACAAGAACCCTGTAGACTCAGAGGATGAGGTCTACTCTGGAGTTTACGCTCGTGTGTCTCTCAATGCTTATGCCTACAACACGGCAGGCAATAAAGGGATCTCGTGTGGCTTGAACAATGTGCAGATTGTGGCTAAAGGCGATTATCTGGGCGGTCGTTCGTCTGCTGAAAATGACTTTGACGAATGGACTGAAGATGAGGATGAAGACGATGATATCTTGTAGGAGGCGGGGCTTATGCGTCATCTCAATATAGATATTGAAACCTACTCTTCAAACGACATCAAGGATGGTGTCTACAAATACGTAGACGCTCCTGATTTCGAGATTTTACTCTTTGCTTATTCCTTAGACGGAGCCCCCGTCAAGTGTGTAGACCTGACGAAAGAGCCTCTGCCCGATGACATTCAAAAAGCTATCATCTCTGCTGATGTTCGCAAGTGTGCCTTTAATGCCCAGTTCGAAAGGGTGTGCCTTGGTAAATATCTTAATACCCAACTTGACCCTAGCCAGTGGCGTTGCACGATGGTTCATGCTCAAGAGCTTGGACTACCGGCCAGCCTCGAACGCTGTGCCAACTATCTGAATCTTGCTCAGGCAAAAGATACGGCAGG
>NZ_KB904571.1 GCF_000380125.1 Streptococcus ovis DSM 16829 | reverse complement strand
TGCATAGCCATTCCATCCTTGGTCCACAATCTGGTTGAGAGTAACTTATTCACCTCATTTTGATCCAAGGTATAGAGGTGCTTCTTAGTTACCTTACTGTATAGACGAGTTACCTTCGTTCCATTTTGAGAAGGGGCATACCAAGCAATACCTTCTTGTTTCCAACCATGNCTTGGTAAGACCTGNTACTCATTTTGATCTGTAGTAAAGAGGTGTTCTTTGAGAATAGGATTGTACAGGCGATACACTACCTGGACACCAAGTTCAGAACTTTCAGGAACAGCATCATTTGCCCGGGCCATTTGATGCATGGACAATAGCTGAGCAACCAACAATCCACATATAAGTTTTTTCAGTCTCATCAGTTACCTCCTATTCCTCTAGTCATTTTTAACAAAAGCCGACTCTTCAGGTTCCGTACTTACTACATAACCATATTTTGCAGAATCAGATTTTTTAGCAGTAAAACTTAAACGAATACTTCTAGCTTTACCACCTTCTTTAACTGATAGAACGTAAATTGCTTTATATTCTTTAGTTTCTAAATCATAGGTCAGTTGTTCAAGAATAACTGACTGCAAAGTTCCTTCTTTTGGAACAGTATATTTCGCATCTCCATCAGAAAGAAATCCCTCGAGATTTTCTTTCTTGCCAGAATAATAATTTGGCAAGAAATAGCGACTGAACACATCAATCTGATGTTCTTCATTAACAACGTTCTGAGTATTTTTCAATTCCTGATAGAGATAAGTAACTTGCTTATTTTGCTTAGTGAGTTGCGTATATGCAATAACAGATGAAATGATTCCTCCAACAGCTAAAGTTGCTAGAAGCCCAATTAACAAATAAATCTTCTTCAGAGATTTCTGATCAGCTACTTTTACTCCTGCTTGTGGAATAACACTAACATTATGGTTAGGTACTTGTTGCTGTTGAGGAAAGACATTCAAAACTTTCTCTCCTTCTTCTGGGAAAAGAGGCAACGCTGATTCCTGAATACCTAGACTTGCTTTATAAGCTGGATAAACTTGATTGACGAAATACTCCCGTTTTTCTTGGTAGGTATACGATTGGAAGTCTTGACTTGTCATAATAGATTGAATTAGCGGTATGAGTAAGTTCTGATACCTACTATCTATAATGAAAGGGCTGGCAAAGACTTCCCCTTCAGATACAGCCTCTTTTCCCTCCAGATGACATATAGCTACTTTTTTCAACTGGACGTGCCCATAAGCCTCTTGTAAGGCTTGAAACAGTAGTTCTGCCTGATGAAAGGTCACATAAGGTAACGACTCTTCAATCGTGTGCTGGAAGTCCATATAAAGTTGATCTAGTCCCTCAATAATACCAAGCAACTCACTATCATCATCTGGAGATTTACCATCTTCCCAAGTTACCTCAAGAAAGAGATCATCCGTGACCAAGCATTTATTGCTTTTCTTAAAAGGGATAAATGCCATAGTAACCACCTTAACCTTTCACAAAGTTAAAGCCCCATTCAACAATACTTGGACCAGCAGAAACCGCAATAATGGATACTGCGATGGCTACCCAGTGTTTTTTGATTGCAGCTTTAACTTCACGACCGCCAAAACCGTAGATTAAACCAGTAACAACAACGGCTAATCCTAAAGTGACAATGCCGATACCCTGAACCTTAGTAATCCCTTGTTGAGCCAAGGCATCCGTTTTGGCGAAAGGATCATCCGCATAGACTGTATTAGTCAAAAGTCCTGAAAGAAAGAGTGATAGGCTAAGCAAGTATCTTTTGCTTTTGGTCCTCACTGTATTGATATAATTTGTCAACTTGTTCTCCATAGAAAACCTCCTTTATTTTATTGACATTATTAGTGTAAGGGATAATCAAAATTCCTGCGTTAAGGGAAAAAATTTCAGAGAAAAATTTTTTCAGCTGAAAAGAGAACTCACTTTTTTCTCTCTTTCCTCCTCAATATCTAATTGAATTTGTCTCAAATCTTTTCGGTGATGACTGTCTGGAGCCTCACCCTCGACCCATAGATGGATAGTATAGGTCTGCTTTCTCTTATCCAAGGCCAGGCTCTTAGCTGAAATGGGAGCTAGTACTTTGCGTTTGATCAAACGCTCCAAAGGACGTGCCCCATTTTTCACATCTGTTCCCACATCAGATAAATATTGAATTAGACTGGGTTCATAGGAAAGTCTCAGGTTTTGACGTTGCATCCGATCAGCTATTTCTGATAGATTTTTCTCAGCTATTTCTTCAATAACATCACGCTCTAAAAGGTTGAAGATCAATTTATTTTCAATTCGGTTTAAAAATTCTGGTCTAAACTCATTTTGTAACTCACTGTCCATTGATTTTTCAAATTGTTGGCGATCACGGTCAGTCAAATCTTTAAAATTTCCCTTCAGCTCCCATTTATTGATAATCTTTTTGGCTCCAATATTGGTTGTCATAATAACAATGGTATTTTTGAAACTAATCAAACGACCTGAGCTATCTGTTAAGCGACCATCATCTAACACTTGTAAGAATAAGTCCATAACCTCACTATGAGCCTTTTCAACTTCATCTAGTAACAAAACAGAATAGGGTTTACGTTTCACCCCTTCAGTTAGCTGTCCTTTTGTTTTAGTCTCACGATTACCAATCAGTTTAGCCACATCTTCCTTCTGTTTGTACTCAGACATATCAAAGCGAATCATGGCATTTTCATTATCAAATAGTGCTTCCGCTATAGCCTTGGCCAACTCTGTCTTTCCAACACCCGTTGGACCAAGAAAGAGAAATGAAGAGATTGGCTTATTTTCATCTTGTAAACCTGCTTGAGCAATTGTCACAGCATCCACAATCGCATCAACGGCTTCTTCTTGCCCTTTTACTCGATTCATCAGTTTTTCCTTGAAACCCTCTAAACGTTCTCGGTCACCTTTTAATATTGTAGTGACAGGAATACCAGTTTTATCCTTCAAGACCTGGGCAATATCCTCTTCTGTAATACTGACTTTTCCTTCAGCTGAAGCAATAGTTGCTCCTTCATCTATCAAATCAAAGGCCTTGTCTGGTAAGAATCGATCTGTAAGATAACGAACAGATAGACGAACAGCCTGCTGAACTGCATCGGTAGAAATCTGGATTCCATGAAAGGATTCGTAAATGACTTTAGCCTGCTCTATGATGGTAATTGCTTGTAGAATAGTCGGCTCTTCTATCATAACTGGCTGCATTCGACGTTCTAAGGCTCTATCCGTTTCAATATAATCATGAAACTCATCTAAGGTAGTTGCACCAATCAGCTGAATATCGCCACGTGCCAGGACGGGCTTAATCACATTTCCTGCATCAAGGGCTTGTCCATCCTGGCTACCAGCACCAACTACGGTGTGAAATTCATCAACAAAGAGAAGATTATGGCCACGTGTAGCAACCATCTCCTCAATGATTTTTTTAAACTTAGTAATGAATCCACCATCTTCTTCACTCATCAAACTAGAAAGCTCCAGAGAGCGAACCGTTAACCCTTTTAAAGGTTCAGGAACTTGACCACGCATAATAGCAAGCGTTAGACCTTCCACAATAGCTGTTTTCCCAACGCCAGCTTCTCCTACCAAGACAGGATTATTTTTAGTTCGTCTGAGAAGAGAGATAATGACCGCTTGTACTTCCTTGTCACGGCCATAAACTTGGTAATCATATGATTTTTTAGCAACCTTAGCTGACAAATTATCAGTGTACTTATCAAGATAGGGGGTCTTCAATTCATCATCCACTTCAATCACTCCTTTCCTTTGCAGCAGCAATCTGATTCGCCAGCTTTTCTTTTATGGCATCGACGAACTCACGTGGGTTAATCTCTCCCTCACCGATTTGAGAAAGGAACAACTCCCAGCCTCCTGTTGTTTCAGGACTGGCAAATTCGTTATCATAAAGATAATGAATCAAGAGATAGGCTTTATTTGTTGGAAATAGTTGGCCTGTCTTTTTGTCTTTAGTCACGTAGCCTCTATCCTGGATTGTTTTTAACATAGCTGCTCTGGTTGCCTGCGTACCTAATCCATACTTTGGTAAAATTTCACTAATCAATTGACTCTCGGTAATTCTCTTAGGCGGTTTAGTCACTCCTTCAATAATGATTGCTTTGGTTTCAATCTGATCTCCTACACGATAATCAGGTAACTCTACATCTCCTTTCAGCTTTTGTTGACTATAAGCGGTCCACCCCAAGTCAATCATTTGTCGTCCAGTCGTTTTGAAAACTAATTCTTGATTTTCCACTTCAACTGTTGTCGTTAAATAACGACAATCTGCCGCAAACATCAGAAGAGTTCTGCGAACAACTGCTTCATAGATTAACCGCTCATCTGGCTTCAAAGTCACTAGGTTAGGAATGTTTTCAGTTGGTATAAGAGCATAGTGACTTGTTTTGGCCACTTTTTCTGGATTGACATAATTTTCCCTAGGATCTAAATTCACTGCCTCAAAAGAGCAATTAACAACCTCTTGATAGCTCTTCAAATAGTTTTTCAAGTAGTCAAACTCATCTTCCGTGATAAAGCGAGTATCGGTTCTAGGATAAGACAAGTATTTTTTTAGATAGAGACTTTCGATTACATTTTCTGTTTTAGCTGGTTCAAACCCCCACTGTTTAGCCGCCATCCCCTGAATATCCGATAAATTAAATAATGAGGGTGCTGCCTCCTGATTTTCTTCTGTTTCAACTGAAGAGATTGTGGAGACTGATTGAAGCTGGCTTGAAGTAGATAAGACAATATCACTATCAGAATATTTCTCTTTATTTGAAAAAGTAATACCTAAATCTTTATCCTCTAAACGAAGCTTCCAATAAGTTTCTGGTCTGAAGTTCTGAATAGCCAAGTCATTCTCACAGATTAAACGTACTCCAGGAGTTTGAACACGGCCAACGGATAAACTATTGCCTTTTCCTTTAGGAAGTCTCCCTTTATTTTGTAATTCCAAGGTGACTAGAGGTGATAAGTTCATGCCGACCAACCAATCTGATTGTGCACGTGCTTCAGCTTCCAAATAGTAGTTATAAGTCTCTAGCGGTTCTCTTAGATTTTGAAAAGCTTTTTGTAGTGCTCTTGTTGTCAATGAATTGACCCATAAGCGTTTGGTGACCTTTTTCTTTCCTTCTGGAATATGAGATAAGATCGAATAAGCTATACGTTCTCCTTCTCGATCTGAATCCGTCCCTATAATGACTTGTTTAGCTGATGTTACTTCCTGATAAATCTGCCTGAAAATTTCTTTAGAAGTTTTGTCTTGTTTCAAGGTCTGCTTAAAAGAAACATCAACTAGAGGTAAGTTATTCAAATCCCAATTATCTTCTGGCAAGCCGTATTCAAACAAATGACCTTCAGCAGCTATAATGTGAACTTCATCTGAAAAATAAGGGGTTTGTTTAACAATGTGTACTTTACCTTTTTTACTAGCCGAACCAAGGCTTTCCGCATAAGCAGCAGCCTGATTTTCTTTTTCAGCTAGAATAACTGTTACCATATAACCTCTCTCCTTTTTATTTTGATAGTTCTAGTGTAAGAGATAATCAAAATTCTTGCGTTAAGGGAATTAGTTAAATCAACGTTGAAAAAGTTATATAACTTTTTATGTTATTTCTTGCACAACAAAAAGCAGTCTCATTCGAGACTACCTTCTGGTTTAACGGCTTGGCCCTTTGGTTGGGGGCTTAGGAAAATTTGGCCCTTGTCCTCGGCTTTTTCCTAATTGATAGGGCTGAGTGTGGTTTTCAATTTGTTTCATCATGTTAGAAACTGTTTTGTGAACTCGTTTCAAGGAATCCGCTAACTGCTTATCGTCTAATGATTTGAGATTATCTGTCCAACTCGCCATATAATCAATTGCTTTTTCAGAGGTATCTAGTCCAAAATGTTTAGACAAAATATGACTCGTCATCTCAGCTTCCAATTCTTTTTGTCCTTTCGGTAGTTCCTTATACTGGTCTACCAGTTTTGGATTATGAAGTGTTGCATGAGCCAGTTCATGGATCGTGGTAGCAATTTTTTCTCCAGGAGTATTATCTGGATTGATAAGAATGAGTTGTTCTCCAGGATAAAAGGCTCCTTTTGCATTTCCTAAAACATGGGCTTCGTCTTTCATCATTTTGACACCAAGACTTTCCGCATAATCACACAAACCTTCCAGCACCTCTTTGGTCTTAACTTTATCCATGTTAAAGTTGTAATGGCGGTTTGGCATGGCTTTTGGATAGCTTTCTGGTTTCAGCGTTGTTTGGGACAACTCAAAGACCTTGTAGGTGGTGAAACGTGGATAACCTGTTTTAGGATCTCTTTCTTGAAATTGACGAACAGGAAGTTTACCATCTTTCACCAGGGCTTTCTCTTGTGGAGTTGCTTCAGAAAGTTTTTTGAATTTTGGATTACCTTTATCATTTTTAAGCTGTTGTCCATTTTCATCAAGAACTGGAATCATCTTGACCATCAATGGTCGAAACAGTGTGATTTGAGACTTTTCTCCTGTTTTGACAGACAATCCTTGGTGTACCACTTCTTTGGTTTCACCAGTTCTTTTATTTGTGTAGATTGCCTTTGTCTGGATGACATCTTCTGGCTTAACTCCTAGAGCCTCTCCCATCGCTTGCCATTGGTCATAGGTTGCGACTGCATTCGCCCCACGCCATTGTTCATGAATGAGGGCGACATTACGAGGGGATAACTGCGGGAATTTACTCATGAAATCCATATATTCCAGCAAGTCTTCAGGTGACTGGGTGTATTCACGAATTTTTTGGAAGGCGTATTCACTGATTTCATAGGCAGAGGCATTGGTATAATCAAATGGTTCATCAGGTATCACAGTATAATCCTGTTCTCCTTCTTTGACTTGATTTTTAGTTGATTCTTCAGCCATAATCTCTTCAATTCTTTGGTCCAAACCAGCCTTCATTTCTTGATTAGGAGACTGAAAACTTTCTCTATGGCTACTCGCTTCATCTTGAAGAACCTCTTGTGTCTTCAAGCTCTGCTCATTGGCTTCAGTAGCAATCTCCAGATTCACTTCCTGGTTTTCCAGCTGAGAAAGAATCTTTTCATCGATGGCTGCTAACTCAGGTTGTCCTTCTAAACGACGATATCCTAACCCCAACAAGCGTGAGATAGGTTCCGTTTCATCACCAATATCATAGCGGATATTATCTTTGATTAGTATGCCTCCAGGAGCATACACGTCAAATTTAACTTTAGTAAACGGTACATAATCTGCTTGATTTCCTGTTGCCAAACTTTCTTGATGACGGTCGTAGAAGGCTCTATTCTGCTTGTAAAGCTCTTCAGCAAATGTTTGATACTCTACAAGCTCTGTTTCCTTAAATGGAAGCTGAGGACCGTCTGGCCATGTCTCAGCCCATTGAAGGCGTACATGGTAGTTTTCATTATAAATACGATCCTGATTCCATTCTCGATAGAAATTAGAGTCTTTATCAATCAATCCCATCTGATCAGCAGTACTAACTACTACGCCAAAGTTGCCTTCATGTTTATCTGAAAGTTCATAATAGCGTTCCCAAGCTACTTTAGACTCTTCAGGTACCTGTGTTCCAATTTTTCTAGGATCTCCTACATTGTATGTAGCATCTAATACTTGAGTGAAAAGTTCAGTTGATATTTCATCATTGTTAACAATTTCTTGAGTCGGTGCAAGAGCTTCTTCGTATTGTTTATTCTCCAAAATGGATAACATTTCTTGACCACCATCTTTAACATACTCTTCATTGATTGACAGTTGGTCAAGTTGCCCTTTTCGTTCACGATAAACTCCCAAAATAATGTTTTCTTCAGCTGATTGAGCTAACTGATTTTTTAATCCTGTACGTAGCTTCATTAAACTAGCAGGGAAAGTGGTATTATCAACAGTCCTAAGTGCCAAAATAATATCCTCATCTCCAGACTTAATAGCTTTATCCAAATCTAAATAATGAAGTTTTGGAACTTGAGACAGATCTCCAAAATAGAAAGAATCCGATTCTACAATCGCTGGCAATTCAGGCAAGACTTTTAACTTATCAAATGCTGCACCTTTATTGGCTAAGAGAATTGTGTCAAAAGCGCCATTACCATTAGCAAAATCTTCCAATGTTTGCTCTGCTGACTGACCTTCCTTATATGGAAATACGCCTGTTAAGTGCTGAAATTTATCTTTATCAAATGACACTTGAAGTGTTTGTATAGAAGCATTTTCTTGATAAAAGTAGTATATTTTACTATCTGCTAATTCATTCAGATACCAGTTAGCAGCTTGTTGTAGCGTACCAGCATAACGATTCAATTTAACTAAATCCTTATTACTAACAGCATGATAATGACGCTTATTAATTGACTTCCCATCCTCATTTATGCTAAAATGTAGTAAAGGCTGAGGCTGAGTTTGGCTTGGTGACAAGTCATTCAAAGGTTGCGATACGTTCGCTTCAGGTAGAGGTGCTGCCTCCTGATTTTCAGGAAAATCCCCGATTGTACCCTCAGCATTTTTTTGTTGTCTGAAAATACTATCCGTCTCTTGATTCATTTCAAGGGACTTTTCTTTTGCTTCTGAAACAGCAACCTCCTCTTGAATGGGTTCTACTATCTGATAAGATTGTGATTCAATACGAGACATCAACATTTCTACGTCAGATCGACTGAGAACAACTTCACCTTCTTGTTCCATCAGATAATGATAAAAAGCATTGGGAGTTGTCACAAAGCCATAAGTATAATCCTTGATACCTGCTTCATTCAAGGGGTATTCAAGCATTCGTTCTATAGACTGCGACAGATTATCGAATGTTCTATTGCCATAATAAGCTCCGAACTGTTCAGCTGAGAGACTTTCAAGTTGTTTATTTGTTGAATATGAAGCAATAGCGAGTTCTCCAATAAATCGGGTTGAAATATCTACTCCTAGCGTGCGTTGGTGCGGTTTCAAAGCTTGGTATAGGGACTCTTGTTCCACCGTGCCTTTGTTTTTATACAGATCAACGGTCTTATCATCGATAGAAGATAAAATTGGTCGAAATGGCCCTAAAACCTCTAGTCGCTTATCAGTCATGTATTTAAGTGGATGGCTATTCCCTAGATTGCCGAAGACATCAGACAAGTAAACATCTGTATCAAAACTAATAGATAAATCCCCATTTTTAATACGATTTTCTAATCGCTTAACAAACTCCTCATTTTCTTTCTTGACATTATCATAAGTTTTTAGCTGAGAAGTTACTGGGGCAATTATAGAATTTTGGCCAAGTTGATTTAAAAAACTAATTTCCGAAGATTGTTCAACTGTTACTGAAGTTTCAGCTGAAAACTGAGGCCGTGGGTATTGTTCCCATTCTGAAGCTATATCAGGAAGATTCTTCAACTGCTCATAGCCCTCTGTTGCAATCATCAACTCACCTGCTCCTAAAGCCTCTTCCAATTTGGCTTGAGCTATATCAGAGGTATAGTAACCTGAATAGACTTTTTCTAAACCTCCATCTGTCTGTTGCCAACCATAAAGATGATAACCTTTAGTTTTTAAATCAGTACCTTCTTTTAAGGTATCATTCCAATCCTGCTTAAGTTGCAACTCATTAGTGATGACTGGAATATCAACAATAACAGGACTCCCTTTCTTCTGCAAGCTACTAATAAAGTTACGCCCACCAATATCATTATCTACTGCAAGAGTAATCCAATCTGCGTGTTTTCCATCCGAAAAGAAATTATTATCAATCGCTGTCTGTAATCCTTCAGCTAATTCATCGTGGTTCCAACGTAAGGGCCGACCAGATAATTCTGATTGCAGTTGCGCCAAATGGCGACCAATAACACCTTCCTTCAATCCATCCATGGAGATTAAGCGTACATCTTGAAGGTTATCTTTATACAACTCATAGTAAGACATCAGATCAATAGCACTCTCTGCAAAAATAAGACGGTTAGGCTGACCAATATCTACGTGCATACCCGTAATACCATCTGAATTTCTGACAATATTTTTAGCATAGCCACGTTCAGGCCACTTCTCCCAATTTTCTTCAATCCCTTGTAGAGTTGCCCCAACAATCTCTCCTGAGAAATCAAATGACTTAAAAACAACTACTGGCTCAATACTGCTATTAACTTTAGCGTTAGTTTGGGCAAGGACTCCCTTTTCTAAGAAAAAATCAATCGTTTCATCAGAGAGGCCACGTTGCTCTTTTAGATAGTTTCTAGCCGCTTCAAATGGTTGTTCGTAAGGTTTCAGAGAGTAGTTAAAAGATTCCTGCACTCGCTCTGCTACTGCAAATTCCTTGAAAGTCCCATCATTGAGATAGTCAATCGCCTGATTAAAGTTGATCTCTTTCATAGTTTGAACCAAAGCAATAACATCGCCACCTTGATGACGTGAAAACCAGTTCCACATGTTCTTATCAGGTGAAATCACCATCGAGTCGTGCTCTTTCCAGCGATAATCTCTCCCCGAGCGAACAAGTTCCATATGGAGTTCATTGGCGACATCTAAAATATCCCGAGACCTAGCGTGCTCTACTCTCTCACGGCGACTCTTTCCACGTGACGATGGCTGGTTAGTGTGTTCTTCTACCATAAAAATTCCTTTCATTCATTAAAAACACTCATAATTTGGTTGATAAGGTGTTGCTTCAGAAACTCTAAACATTTCTTTTGGTAGTTGAACCAGTTCTCCCACCGAAAGACTCTCAAACTGCTCTGGATTATCCTGATAGCTAAGTTCCAACTCCAAATCACCATTTTTTCCTTGTCCTGCAAAAAGAATATTCTTCTGACTGTCGTCCATGGCTTTAACCAACCAATCTGCTTCAAAATCAAATTCTTCCTCTGAGACACTTGGGAAATGTAACATTATCTTCACCTCCTTCCTGTACCTACAGTTACTTCTAGTGTAAGAGATAATCAAAATTCTTGCGTTAAGGGGATAAATCAAAGGAGTTTTTCAGCAAAAAAAGCCATTGATAGCTTATCAATGACTAGTTAGCGTTGTGCTTGTCTACGTTCCTCCTGTTCCTCCCGTTCATCACTACGTGCCCGTTCCATTAGTGCTCTTTTGCTTGCCTGTTGCGAACGGGTGAGGGAAGCTGTCAATTGTCGCATGAAGTCTGTATTGATTCTACTGCTTCCTTGTGACTGCTGAAATTGAGTCTTTTTAATGACTCTACGCTCTTGTAATTGCTTCGAAACAGCTTGAGTAATCTGATTTTGAGTATCTTCAGTCGGTTGTAGTTTGGCATACAAACGTTTCAACTCTACAAATCCCTGGGCATTGGCCAATTTCATCTCTTTAATAGCCGATTCATCTGATAGCTGGTCCATCTGTTGGTTTCGATTATTAATCTGATATTTCAGCTGAAAAATAGAGACTTTTGTTTGGAGTTCCTCAATATAAGCTTGTTTGGTGGTTGTGGAACCCCTCAGCAAACTGAGAATAGTATCGTCTTGTATTTGACTGACCAGGCCTATCTCTGTCCGTAGTTGTCTAATAGGTATCTGTATAGAACCAGCAGTTGCTTTATTGATAGGCAGATCAACACTATCTTCAAACTGACTCTTTAAGCGTTGCTTCAATAGCTGATCATCTTCTGAGAGCTTGTAGTTAGGGGTTAATTGTAACTCTATAGCTTGGAGCTCCTGAACTATTGATTGTTTCTTAAAATCCACAAACGGTTGATCAGAAACCAGTGGTTGAATCTGTTCTAACAGTTTTTGACGGACCTGCAATTCCTTCTGATTAGCTTCTAACATACTGAGTTTCAACGCATAGCGGAAAATCCCTAATTCCCGACGTTCTTTTTCTGTTAAATCAGTTTTAGATTTAGCAGCATCCACCAATTCTGTTAACTCACTTGAAGATAATAAGGATAAGTCCTTTAGAGTCAAGGTCTTTGTCTGGATATTTTCTTTCAGCTGACTGACATCATACACATAGTCTATTACAAACTCTGGTTGGCCAATTCCTGTGCCGTGCTTGTCATAGGTTTCATAAACAGGCTTTACAATTTCAATAGGTTTAACTCCGTCTTTCACAGAATAGCCTAATTTTTGCCAAGCATTTAAACTTTTTACCACGTTTGCTTCAGGAATCTGATCTAAGATTTTTCTCTGATTCAAACTAGAAAAGCTTTCCAAATTTTTTTCCAGCTGAATGTCTTGAATCTGAGGAGAGGCCTCCCTGAAGGATTTTAAGATAGTGTTGGCCAAACGTTCCCTTAAATCCATCACACGACGGGCCAGATGATGTTCCAAATCATACCCATTTGATTCAGCTAAGGTCCGAATTGTTTTGCCATCAACCTTTCGGATTTTTTCATAGACCTGATTTTTTTCAGCTGAATAAACACCTTGGTAAGTTTCTAGAAACTCCCTGGTCTCCTGTAAAAATTCTTGGTAGGCAGTGTGTCCTTCATTCTGTAAGTAAGAATCTAGGTAACGGTCAAGAAAGAACTTACTCACCGCAAAATCTCTAGCATTAGATCCATAACGCCACTTCTTGTTTAGCGGCAAGTGATTATAGGCCTGTTCCAAAAAATTTTTTTCAGCTGAAGAGGTGATTTTGTCCTCCTGGTAAACTGAAGCCATTAAGTCAGTTTTTAAGTTAGCAAGAACCTGTTCTTTTCTGATAAGGTTTGATCGTGTTTCTTCTTTCAGAAGTCCATGATAGATACCACTCTTAAAACGGTTGATTGTTTTCTGGGAAAAATTTCCTTTGTACTCCATACGTCCACGAGGCCGATAGAAAATTTTGTCACGATTAGATTCAACCTCAGACAGCCCAAAATGAATATGAATGTTATCTGTATTCAGATGGATATTCCCCCACCAAAAAGCAGAATCAGAAAGCCCCTCTTTTTGGATAAGTGTTGGCATCATGTCACGCATAACTGCCTTAATTGCCTTTTGATCAACTTGACCAGTAGCCACATCATACAGACCTTGTTCCGCTAGAAAAGCATTATCAAATGAAATAACACCCTGCCATAGTAGAGAGCCATTCTGATAGGCTGTTTCCAGTTGATTTTTTAACTCTGTTAACCGCTGCTTTTGAAGGTAGTCTGCTTCTTGAGTAAAAACCGCTGTTAATTCTTCAGACTGTTCTTCTGTAGCATAGGAGCGATTCATATAATCAATGTATTCTCTAAAATTCAACTGTGTTTCAGGGACAGCTTCTTGAATACGACTCATCTCTACTTCAGTTAGTCCTTCCACCATTTGGCGGTAGGTTTCTAGAGATAATTCTTCATCCATTTTAACGGCTTCATCTCGGTTTGTGTAATCCACATATTGGCTATTGGCTTCCGTGTATTGAAGCATAAAGGTAATATTCGGGCTAGAAGATAGACTCATCTTTCCTCCTCTCTCTTAATCAAAATAAACCATCTCTTCGTAATTGAGCATAGTCCTTTAACAAGGGCTGTAATTCTTCAGGTTCAACTTGAAAAGCATTTAACCACGGACCTGACTGGGAAATATGTAGTTCTTTTTGAGCCTCAATAAATTGCATAGGAACTAATAAGACAATAGGATCTTGCAATTCTAAGCCAAATTCTTTTTCTAAGAAAGCCACAATAAAATCTTGATCTCCTTTAGTCCGAATCTGCCAATGTTGAGAATTCCCATTTTTCTTTTTGTGCAAGGAACTATACTTTACATCAATCATTAGTCCATCAAACCAAAAATCATAAACGGGATTATTTTTCTTGAAATACTTATTAGCATCAGTTGCTTCTGGAACATACTTTTGGAAAAGCTCTTCGGCCATTCCACCAAGTTTTGCCGTTCGAGATCCATACTGAATTTTATCTTGAATTTTCAGACAACCACTCTGAATCAGTTTTAAGTGGGCGATATGAGTTGGTAGTCCAGACCGTTTCACGGTCTCATGAAAATCTCCTGTTTCTAAATAGATATCAACAATATCTGCCATTTATCTAACCTCAATGAGAGTGTTTCATCGTTTGTCCTCGACTAACATCCTCTTTAATAATATCTTCAATACGTGCGATCAGTTCATTTTGTTTTGGATCAAAATGAGAGTGAATAGATTCCAAGTCTTGAATATCAAAACGACTTCCCTTTGTCCCTACATGAAAATTGGTTAATTCCAAATAGAGCATTTGATCTAGCTGATGACGAATGGACTTCAAGAGTTTCTGTTCATCTGAAGCAGCCAAATTTTTTTCCAGCCGAGACAGTCTTTCGGAAAACGGTTGTCTATCTCTTGTTTCTAAAAAGAGTTTATAAAAAACATCAATCAACTTCACAACGGTTGCCGTATGATTTTGACCTTGGCGATTCAAACCTCCTTCAAGCGTTGATAAATATGTTTTAATTTCAGAAAATTTTTGTAGGGTTTCTTCGTTAAAATAAATATTAATTCTAGTCGTCATTGTTTCTCCTTTACTGTAATTTTTTTGAAGTTCCCGTCAAATAATTAATATCATATCCTGGTTGACTATTAAAAATATAGATATCAAACGATACAGCATCATCTTCTACACTCTGGGCTTCCATACGGATCCCACGAACAACTAATTCTACATTTTTAAAAATTGGTGTCACACGATAACGGACATGATGTCCTGTTTCCTTGATATAGGTAGCGACCATATTTTCGTAATAAACCATAGATGATTTTTCATCATCAAAATTTGCATTAAGGGCACGTGTTCCTGTAAAGAGATTTTTCACATTGGCATTCTCACCACTTAACTGAAAACCAATCAAATGAGAGCGATTATACAAATAATCTTCTTTTCCATTGAACATGATTTTTTTATTTTTCCAGCCAGTCGGTTTGACTGATGAAATATCTTCACGTTCATTTGTTGGCATCAAGTCTTGACCCAACATCGCTTCCGCAACTCCAATACGATTCAAAAAATCAAGGTTACTATATCTTTCCCATGAGCCATTTTTCAAACTCAATTCATCTGTCGTAAATCGTGCCTTATCATTAACCACTATGACTTGATGTTGACCATCAAATACTTTTGATTTCAGTTCTTTGTTTTGAATCTGATGAGCGTTACCCAAGTCATCATTTTTTTCTTCAGGTGAATCGGATATATTCAATTGACTAGCTAAATCATTTTGAGTAAAGACACTTTTTACAAATTGAAAATTTTGTGGTTGAACTAGAAAAATGGCAATGAAGCAAAGGCTGACTAATAAGAATTTATTTTTCTTCATGAATGCCCTCCTGCTCCTCTCTCCGCAGCAAGTGCATCCACATCATCTATAAATCGTAACCAGTCAATCGTTAATTCTTCTACAATATCCTGCTTGGCACTATAGGCCAGTAACTTGATTTCATTTTTGAGTAACTGTTCCAAAATCTTAGCTTGTTGCTCTTTAATATCTGCCAGAGTCTCCGCAAACTTATTCTCGTATAAATCCAAGCCATCATTTTCGACAATTCGTTGGAGTTGAGATAGCATAAATTCATTAAATGATGGATAGTGATATTTTTCTGATATCATATGTAGCTGTTCCCATGTTTTTTCTGGAATAAATCTAATTTTAATTTCTTTAGTCACTGCTTTCTACCTCCCCTTCGTATTCTAACCAGCGTGAAATGTGATCAGCGTATAGAGCCATTTTCGTTTCAAAATCTGCTAAAAGGTCAGTTTGTTTTTGAGTTAATAACAAAACATGATCCGATGTCAATTTCATATTTTCCAAATGAGCAAGGTAGTTCGATTCAACCAAATTAAATTGTTCTTTTTCAATTTTTTCACGACATACATTAAGTAAAAATTGATTAAATGATTTAGCTTTAGTCTTCTTCGCAAGAGCTTTTAGGTAATCCACTTCTTGAGAAGATAGCCCACGAATTTCAATCCTTGTTTGATGGCTTTTTACCATGTTAGCTACCTTTTCTTTCTAAAAAATACAGTGCCCTTCTTTTTTCTTTTGACGAGGCAAAAGCTAAAAGAAGCAAAAAAGAAAACCTCAACCTCGCAACGTCACGAACCAATCTGGTTCTACTTTTGCGGTTTTTTCAACACACAACGACACACAGTTGCGGCTAATGCCTTTTGGGGTGTCTTGTGTGAGAAAAAGAGCATAAGGGAAACTGTCCCCACGTACCGTGTGGAGTTGATAGTATCAACGTTTCCCGTACCGGTAATTTTCTCGGCTACGCCTACATAAAACACACACTATTTGTGTGGTGTTTAGTGTCACATACCACACAAAACACACGTCAATGGTGTTAAATAGTGCTACTTAACACGCTATAGCACACTACCCTAACACACTAAACGACACAACTTTTTTTAGCATTTATTCACCTGAAGAGGATGGGTTTTTAACTATTTTAAACTCCTTCTTCACCTTCTTTTTTAGCAGCTGTACGTCTTGCCTTTTCCTCTTCTTTCAGAATCATCAGTTCGGTTTTTAAATCATCTAGGATGGTTTCATAAGACTGTTTTTTATCCTTTTTCAATTGGATCTGAACGTAAATTTTACCAATTTTTTTTTGAAGATTTTCTTCCACAAGCTTCCGTTCATTTTCTAAAGAAGCAACTTTTTTCTTTGCTTCCTCTAGTTCCAAATCAATTTTAGTAAGATCTTTTTTTGCCATTTAATAGCCTCCTTCATTTTGATAATTTTAGTATAAGGGATAACAAAAATTCTTGCGTTAAGGGGAAAAATGATAACCAAAAGAAAACTCCCTGACCAAAAAGTAATCAAGCGATCAACCATAGTTTTTCATGAGAAATTTTCTCCTAGTTATTTCATTTCTACAGTTTCAATTGGGTTTGAAAACTCAAAAGTACCATCCTTGACAGCTGTTTCTTTTTTAATCAAGCTATCAATTTTAGCTTGGACCTTTTCAATATTTCGAGTAGCTGTTTCAATAGATCTATTCTTAGTTTCAATGTTACTCTCAATAGTCGCAATATCCTTTTGGTTGGATTCTAAATCATCACCTGATAAGTATTCAGCTTCTTTTAGTAGTCCATTTTTCCGAGATTCATCATCCTCAATAGAGGTTTTCAGCTGCTCTATTGAGTTATTCAATTTCTCAATCTGCCCTTCCTGAAAAGCCTTCTCTTCTATGATTTCTGATAAAGCAAATTCTTCACGAGACACACTTTTAATTATCTCTTTTTTCAGTTTTTGAGTTGTCACATAAAATTGAACAACGTTATCATCGTCATCTTCTTCTTGATTAACAGGTTTCTCCTGCTCATCCGAAGGACTAGAAACATCAATATCAATATCACTTGTAGCAACTGTCAGATTCGTAATATCAATCGCATAAGCACCAAAATGTTCAGGAACATTGCGGATAATCACAGAAATTTTATTGTCCACAATTGGCACAATTTCCATTGTTGTGTCTACTGTTTTATTCTGTGCATACAAATTCCATTTGAGCCGTTTGGTATCAATACCACGATCAACTGGAGAGGTGGAATCCTTCGTTTCAAACTGTAAAACAATAATGCCTGTTTTAGCAGAATAGATTTGACTAGACAATCTAATTTCCCCTGTTCCATTCTCAAACGTTCGCTTTGTTTTGAGCTGTTCGTCAGTATAGGTTTGTCTTTGTGGAGAATAAATAGCTCCCAATAATAAGCTTATCCAAGCTGTAAATAATACTGAAAAAATAACTAGCTTTCGCTTAATCACGTTGTCTTGAAACCATCTATTAGTTGCGGTAAATGGTTTAGCAATTGGACTGAGTTTTACGGTTTCAATAAATTTTTTTAGTCTTTCTATCACATTTTTCTCCTTTTCCATATTTCTTGAATCCATGCTTTACCCTCGGTATAAAGAAAGTCTGAACCACAGGATAGCCAAATAGCAAATAAAACAGCCATCCATCGAAAGGAAAAAAATGGACGACAAAGATAATAAAAGAAAGCTATTCTTGCTAAAAAGAAACTGACCCAAATGATTAATTTTAACAAGGTTCCCAGTGCTTGCTTAAACTGTTGCTTGATAGTTGTTCTCTTTATATCTTTTAATGTTACTTCTGCTTGTTGGATTTGAGTATCTAGTGCGTTTATCTCCTTAATCAAAGTATCACGATGGTGCTTTAATTCTTCTAGTGTTTGCATTCTACTTCCTCACATAAGCCTTAAATATAATCCATTTTCTCTGGTGCCAACTCCAGCGTTAGCCACAAAGCTTCACTTTCTGAAATATGAGTCAAATGGCCTCCAGAGTCGTTAAAACGTAGTAGTGAAAAAGTTCCGTCAGGATGTTTGCCTAAAACAACCATCTCTTCAGTAGTCTTGGTGCGCCACAATTCAGTATCAAATTGAAAGGCTGTTTCTGCCCATTTACTAAGCTTAGTTTTTCGTGTCATGTAAAGCCTCCTTAATCCTCTCTTCATCAGTGATAATCTTGCCCTTTTTATCCTTAGCAGCATACAAATAAAGCTTCAATTCACCCTCTCTTATCGTGATCAATGTCGCTGCTTTTTCAACCTGGTATTTCTTCACAAGATCTTGGCCCTCTTCTGTTCCCACATCGATATAAAACGTCGGATAAGGACTCTTTTCAGATGACTCAATAACAGCTTTCTTTCCTTTCTCGCAGTAAGGACAGCCTGTTTTATAAAAAACTAAATTAACATTCTGATTGACCACCGCATCAACGTAAACTTGTTCAGTAAGGTGTTTATCATAGTCTTTGGCAACATACTCAGTCCAAAGTGTGTGTAGGCCAACAATTGTTAGGAATAATAAACTTACTGCTACTATTGTTCCTAAAATCATTTTAATCCACTCAGTTCTATCAGTCATTGTCCTTCACCTCCCTGCATAAACTCGAACAAATCTCCTTGAACATAGTTCACTTTAGCTAAACGTTTAATTTCTGTTTTTAAACCTTCAAAGACCGTCATCATAGTATTGAATCGTAATGGGTCGAAATGTTCATATACTCCAACTAATGGCAGCATCGGAAAATGGTCCTTCTTCTCACTTTTAAGAAATTCCAGGACCTGCTTTTCCTCCTCGATGACACCATCAACTCTTATCAATGCAGGTATACTGGTAATAGCCTCTCCATTCTGATAAAAGGTCAGGGCGACATCTCCAGCTTTTATCGTCCTAAACTCTGGAAAATCCTCTGTTATCTTAAAATAATATGCCAGTGGTTCTTGTCCTAAACCTATCAAATAGTATCCACGTATGATTTTTATATTCTCTGTCATTTTCATTTCTCCTCTCTAGACAGCTCTACATAGTCTAAATGGAGCCCTATAGTAAGCTGGGTAATGAATAATCTTTTTCGTCCTTGTCTCTGGAATAGGTTGATGAAAATTTTCTTGTAGATATTGATAAGCTAACCCAAGAGTTTCAAAAATTAAGATTTGACCGTTTTCTGTACAAAGATAATCACCCTCTTCAAAGCTAAAAATAATATATTTCATATTTTTTTCTCTCTTTCTAATAATCTAAATATGGCTAGATACTCAACTATTCCAAGTATCCTAGATATAATGTAATGGCAGTTTGATTATTTTATCCATTTCAATTTTTATCCCACATCCTCTTCAAATAATTGTCCTTGTAGTCCATGTTTCAAGCCCTCCTGTGCTCGTTGAATAGTCTCTTTGATGATTTGCCCTGGGAGCTCCAGAAAGCTCGCTAGAGAGGCAAAATAAGCTTCTTTGGCCTCTTTGCTTTTCTCTATGATCGATAAGAGGACTGTTCTTACTGAAGCAAGAACGATACCTCCACCACGGCCTTTTTTCATCTGGAGAAAGATTTTGTGTTTATCTGCCAATCG
>NZ_KB904570.1 GCF_000380125.1 Streptococcus ovis DSM 16829 | reverse complement strand
GGAGGATTACCCAAGTCCGGCTGAAGGGAACGGTCTTGAAAACCGTCAGGCGTGTAAAAGCGTGCGTGGGTTCGAATCCCACATCCTCCTTTTAAGATAATATTGACGCGGGATGGAGCAGCTAGGTAGCTCGTCGGGCTCATAACCCGAAGGTCGTAGGTTCAAATCCTGCTCCCGCAATAGAGATTTGGCTCGGTAGCTCAGTTGGTAGAGCAATGGATTGAAGCTCCATGTGTCGGCGGTTCGATTCCGTCTCGCGCCATTAAATTTAATATTTTGGAAGGGTAGCGAAGAGGCTAAACGCGGCGGACTGTAAATCCGCTCCTTCGGGTTCGGGGGTTCGAATCCCTCCCCTTCCATACCTTTACGGGCATAGTTTAAAGGTAGAACTAAGGTCTCCAAAACCTTCAGTGTGGGTTCAATTCCTACTGCCCGTGTTACAATATGGCGGGTGTGGTGAAGTGGTTAACACATCAGATTGTGGCTCTGACATTCGTGGGTTCGATTCCCATCACTCGCCTATTTATTATTGGGGTATAGCCAAGCGGTAAGGCAAGGGACTTTGACTCCCTCATGCGTTGGTTCGAATCCAGCTACCCCAGTTACTTGATGCCGGCGTGGCGGAATTGGCAGACGCGCTGGACTCAAAATCCAGTGTCCTCACGGACGTGCCGGTTCGACCCCGGCCGCCGGTATAGCATTAAGTAGTTGAAAAGACAAGGTTTTTAAGCCTTGTCTTTTCTTTTATATTTTCAAATGCATTTACTCAAGTTACTAAAAATTACTAATCTTTATATACTGTTTAATCTGACAGAACATAATATGTACACTTTGCTCCTTTTTATAGTTCATGATTGTAAAGACCCTCTACCATACTGTTTAAATATAAGACCTCAAAATATTTCTTCTTATATTTGCTCATTTTGTAGCCGAATTTAAGTATAAATTGGAAGTCATCTAGTAGTTTTCTTTCATTTCTATAAAATAGATTACCGTCTTGTATGATTCCTAATTCTTTTTTATATTTCTCAATTTCGTTTAAGATGTATTTCTCTTCCTCTTCAGATAAGCCTTGTTTTAGAAATATTACTACCTCTGCATTATGACTTTCTTTCCATACTTTGGGCTCGAATTCCATACGATTATACTCACCAATTGCAATATTATTAAATTGAAATATTTCAAAGTACCTAGTATATCTTGAAACTCTTAAAGCAAAACTCACGCTATAAGGGTAATCATCAAATTTTTCTACTTCGTCCCTATAATATAAGTCTCCTTTCTGTATTATTCCGTAACGTTTTTTTAACTTGTTAATTTCTTTTTGAATAGAAGATTTAGCGTCATCATCAATATTCTCTTTTATCTGAATTTTAATTTCGAAATTATGTTTCATTATTTTTACCTTTCGTTTTATGTATTTAGATTTTGTTAATGATTTTTTTCAACTATTAAATCAACTTTTTATAGCAAGTCATCAAGTTTATCAGCCAATGCTTTTTGTTTACTTGGGTACAAGTGGGAGTACGTGTCAATCGTGGTCGTTATAGAAGCGTGCCCTAGTCGTTCTTTTACAACTAGATAATCTTCTCCTTGGTTAATCAGCAGGGAAGCATGGGAGTGTCTAAAATCGTGTATGCGTATCTTTTTAAGTGTATTATCACGTTCAAGAATTCTCTTGTACTGCTTTTCGATAGCATTTTTTGTAATTGTGATAGGGTTACTTTGAAACACTTGTAGGGTCAAGCTATCACTAGTAAATTTCTCTAACAGATGTTTTTGGTGCTCTTGCCAATGTTGTAGTTCTTGACTTAATTTTTTGTTGATAACAATTCTTCTTGTACCTGCTTTAGTTTTTGTTGTGCTGATATGGCTAATCCCTTTATTGACATAGACAGATTTTGTAATATGAATTGTATTGCTTGAAAAGTCGATGTCTTTCCATGTTAGTGCAAGTGCTTCCCCAAGTCTTAACCCTGTAAAGAATAGAACAGTAAAGAGTAATTTTATATTATATTCTTCTTGTTCAAACAGTGTTAGAAACTGCTGGAATTCTTTGACCGTCCAAAACTGCATTTTAGTCTTTTCAACAGGCAATTTTTTTAGTAGCTTTACTGGGTTTGTAGTGTAATAACCTTTTCGCAAGCCGACGTCAAAAATCTTTTTAAGCAAAATCATGATTTTGTTGATAGTATTTGTGCTTAAAGGATTATCAGAATTTTGGGCAACTTTTCGCCTAAGATGTTCTCTGAACTGGTAAATATCTTCATAGGTTAGTTTTGCGACATTATCAACCTTTGAAAAATAACCTTTTATGTGTTTATTATAGTTATTTTCTTGTGTGTTGATATAGCTAATTTTTCGATGATTTATACTATCTTCTTCTTTTAGCAGTTCATAGAGCATTGAAAGGGTAATTTTAGCCCCATAGAAGCGTTCTTTGAGCTCTACACTTCTTAGGTAGTGTTCTGCTTCAGTAGCCTCTTTCTTGGTCTTGTAGCCCTTTCTGACTATTCTACGTTGCTTAAGTGTTATTGGGTCAAAACCATTGCTAATATCAACTATCCAACCGCCGTCTTTATCTTTTCTAATTGCCATATATTACCCCCTAGAAAGAGAGCTATTTTGGACATCAAAACCAAGTAATTCAGTAGCGATAGAAGCAGGGATAGTTCCAATACGCTTATTTTGATAAACCCTAAATCCTCTTGCTATTAAAAGCTCTTTCCCCTGTCTGATAATTCGTTTAGAAGTTCCCTCAGAGAAACCGAGGGCAACGAGGTCATTCTTATTTACGGTTGCTATCATGTGACTTACTCCTTTGTATCTAACTTTATCTTTTTGTAGGTAACGTGATTATCGAAATACTGTCCGTCTTTATAGACCTTGCTGGTGTATTCCGTTTCATATAGGACGGTTGAGTTATTATAGTCAAAATTTTCATAAGTATAAAACTTATCCTCATCAGGCTTCTTCAAATTACGTGATGATAGATAGGCTTGTTTACCAAAGTTTTCCAATAGCTCCTGTCCGATACCTTTTTCAAAATATTTGGTAACATATCGACCGCGGTTTTCTTTGCTATCGACATCAACTTTATTTATCCGTACTGCTCCATATCCCCAAAGTTCCAAGAGTTGACGGTGTGGAACATAAGGAACGCTGAAAAGCAGAATATGAGCATGCCATGCCCCACGTTTTTGTTTTTCTAATACTGCTATATATCTCAATTGGCTTTTCTTAGTCTTAAATATGTGATAATTAAAGCGTTTAATAAAGGTTTTGAGTAAGTCTTTGAAATGGTTTCTATCGCTGATATTTTCTTTAGTGGTTAATGTGAGAAAAGAAGTCGTATCATCAAAATTACAATCGACTAGACGGAGTAAATTCCACTTTGCTTCTAAGCGTGTTTTCTTCATGCGTTCAAGACGTTGTTCTTGTTCTTCTGGTGTTAGTTCGTCAAATGTTCTGCGTTTTGATTTTTCCTTGTTTTCAGCATTAGTATCTAAAATTGATTTTCCCTTTGAAAATATTGGCTTTTCATATTCCCAAATTTCAATATAGGAAGAAGTGCGGACTATTTTTTTATTATATGAAGTCATAAAAAATAGTTCCTTTTAGCTTGGCTTTTCGCCAAAAGATTGTCTATATAATAAATAAACTAGGAGGAGCTTTGCTCCTCCCTACTTCTATCATGTGATCCTAAGCACCGCTCCGCTAAACACGCTTCCAGCTTGCCGACCTCCAGTCGGCAGTTTTGCCTAGGCACATGATTAGAAGTATGATTATTTTGCTACAGGTAGAATGTCTGAACAAGAAAACCAGAGATTTCCGTTGAACTGCCCCACATTCAAATCCTTTAATATAACAGGACAAGTTTTATTATTTGCCATTTCTTGAACTGTCAAAGTAGGTGTTAAAGTATTTACTTTTACCTGTATCATTTCCATGAAAAAATCGCTATTCTCATCTTGAATTGACACATTAAGACGAAAGGCGGTAGGCTTACTGGTCTCTCTATCTAATACTTCTGTATAGCCTTTTACAGCAAAGAAGCGATTACCTAATAATTCTGGCTTCAAAAAATCATTTAATTTCATGATATCTTCCTTTCTTTTGACCTCCTGCGAAGCAGTCGGTTTGCTCTTTTTCTCTATTGGAAAGACTGCCTATTCCAACAGAGAAAAAGACCGTCATTAGTAGTTTGGTAGTATATTTCTAACTACCTGCAAAAATTCTTGTTTGGTTTTTACATCCACAAATGGAACGATTGTTATTACTGGTTCAACTGAACCTATACCGTCAGCATAAAAGAGAGCTTCTCCTTTTCTATCGGAAACTGTAGGTACGTTATCTAGCTCACACATAGAGAATGCCATCTTCAATCGGTCTATACCGGTTTTTGAGAGATATAAGACACTTGATATTTGGAGTCTGAGCTCTACATTTATATTTTCGGAATTAGGGTCTTGAGTTGACAGAACTAAGTGGCACCCCGCCTGCCTCCCCTTACGAGCAATTAAGCCTAAGTTTTGGAGAATTTCATTCCACAGCTCTTTGCCCTGTTTACTAGAACCACAGCTATCACGAATGGAAGCAAGCTCATCAACAAATAAAAAATTGGGGGTCATTCCTAAATCATAAGCATCAGCATTTAGTGTGCTGTTTTGCTCAATAATTTCAAAACGTTCATTCATAATCTCAACAAATTCTCTTGATAATTTTGCTAACATTTGAGGCGAAGAGCCTACTGCTATTTGCTCCCCTAATTCTTCTTGAAGAAGTTTACCAAGGGCAAATAAATCAGCTCCCTTACCATCAACAATTCCCAAATAAGTATTGTCAGTAGTGCCACAACCTTTAGCTAGTGCATTAAATAAGTACCATTGTAGAGCTATTGTCTTCCCTGTTCCAGTTCGACCGTAAATCCCGAGATTAGTATTTGATTTTAGACTAAATTGCTGAGTATTTGATAGCTTGATTATTGGACTAGGAATATCTTCAAAAAATTCTTTAGTCAATGTATGGCTATTGAAAACATACTGTTCAATTTCTTCTATGTGACCGAGTTTATAAATAACATAATCAGGGAATTCTTGTTTTGATATTAGAGGCAGTCCTAATGTTGGTATAAGATACTCGTCTAGGTTTTTAAGAAGTTTTAAAAATTTATTACCGAAAAGTGGAACTGTAATAATTACATTATTATCAGACGCAATATCAAAATGTAATGTAGCACTGTTAATAACTACATTATTTTTTTCTTCATACAAATTCAAACTTATCAACATATCGAACAAAGATTCTCTGACAAATAACACATTTTGAATTTTTGACATAAAAGAAGTTCTAAAAAAGAATTCTACAAGAATGATAAGGCTTATGAAGAAACATGACATAGTCAATCTAAAAGGTATAAATGGGATTGAAAGCCAAGTATTTATCAATAAGATACCCATTAGCAATTCAATCCCTATTCTACTAAGAAAAAGCCTATGAGAAGTAATAGCATAGGGATTAAACTTCACTCTCACGGATTTGTTCAGTTTCAGCATTTTCATACTTATTTTCCTCTTTCTCGCTAGAAACAATTATCTCAATACAAATAACTAAGACTAAAATAGTAACAATAGACATTAGAATTATGATTGTTTCTAATAATGGCGAATACGCACTAGTTAAGAAAAGGATGTAATACAATGCAATGGCAAAACAAACAAAAAATAAGTAGAATAAATATCTATATATGTTCTGCATAACGATTTCCTTTCTATAACTACTACTAATGTATAAGCAAGTAGTTTTTTCAATCAAAAGATAAAGGGGAGGGTTTAGCTCCCCTAGTCATTTAGATATAGCTGTTTGCATGGCGACGTGTTTTTCCTGCTAAGATGTCTTCCATCATTGTTGTACCGTATTTATAGTGACGCTTATCAGACACAGCTTCTAGTTTTCTAGCAAATGATGTTTGAACAGTAGTCAAACCAAATCTATTTGCTAAAGCAGTTGTGATAGCAGTTACATTACTAACGAATGTAAGGTCGCCTGTGTAAGAATTAACTTTTCTTTGATAGCAAGCAAACTCCGAAAGGCTTGCTCCATAGGTGAAATTTACTGTTGAACTAACTGACATGATAGTTCCTCCTTTTTGTTTATTAGCTAGTTTAAAAATATCTATAAACTAGCTTGTAGATAGTATAGTATAAGAAAAATATTTTGTCAATAAAAAAACTAGTCATTTACTAGTTTTTTTGTTAGAATAAAATAAAACACGAAACAAAAGGAGCTATAATGGATAAACAAATTGCGTTTTACATGACAAAACGTTCAGCAGAGGAATTAGATAAAATTCAAAAGATTGTTGCTGAAAAAGAAGGTAAGGTTACCAAAGCTTATATTTTAAACCAGGCAATTTATAAATATTATGAATTTATAAAGCAACACTATGGAATTGAAGAAGAATAATTAGGAGAGAGGATGTATACTTTTTATCACTATACTTCTATTGATACATTAAAATTAATTCTACAGAATCAGACCCTAAGATTTAAAAGTCTAGGATTCGTTGATGACCCTAATGAGCAAAGGACCTCAGATTTTGGTCAGGTTGGAAATTTAAAATATGTTTCTTGTTGGACGAGTGTGGCTGACAGTATTCCACAATGGAGTATGTACGGGAACAATTTCAAAGGGGTTATGATTGAGATTAATTTTGCTTCAGTCTTAGATATTTTTGAAACAACTAAGTTTTCTTTTGACGGGAAAGAGTTAGTAGATATTTTACCTCTATTAAATCCCTTAACGACCAAGATGGTTCCAACTAATGGATATTTACCCGAAATTATTGGTATTGAATACACAGATGATGAATTATTAACTATTCCTAAAGTGGTGTCTATTAATGAAAAACAGACAATTATTGATTTGAACGCAAATGGCAGATACAAGACAACGAATTGGCAATTTCAAGATGAACACAGATTCTCTATTTCTGTTTTACCATGGAGTATGGCAGAGCTTTTTAATATTTTTGAACAACAAGGGGAAAATATCGGGGCATTTATGCTTAATGCATTATCTAATATTACTCCACCAGTAGAACATCTAGATATCCCTCTAAATAAAGATATTTTCAATAATATGAAAATAGTATTTGGTCCAAAATGTGGCGATAAGGATAAAGAAGAAATACATAATTTAATAAGGGACTTGAATTTTAGTATAACTTGTACGGATAGCAAAGTACTTATACGATAATTCCTAAAAAGTTACTAAAAATAAAAAACTATCGTTTTTATGATAGAAGTAGTTTCTTGAAAACTTGATTTTATCGGATTTGTGAAGTTAAGAATATCATAGAACCAAACTCAAAATCCAGTGTCCTCACGGACGTGCCGGTTCGACCCCGGCCGCCGGTATAGCATTAAGTAGTTGAAAAGACAAGGTTTCTAGGCCTTGTCTTTTTATTTTGTTAGTGTACGGTTTTCTGGTATGATTTTTACTCGGCTCTCTAGTTTTTACTGTTCTCATATAGTCTGAATTCTATTATTTTCACATCTTCTTGTATTTTATTTTTGTTTAAGTAATCTTTGAATGAAATCTTGCTTTATCCTTTTCTGATTGTTAAAATGAAGGTAAAGGATAGTAGAGGAGGACTGTATGATGAAAGTTGTTGTTGCAATGGATTCGTTTAAAGGTTCGGTTACGTCTTCTGAATTAAATCAATGTGTCAATAATGCTATAGCATCTGTTTTTCCATCTAGTGAGGTGTGCAGTTTTTCAATTGCTGATGGTGGAGAGGGCAGCTTGGAAGCTTTGTTCGCTGCATTAGGCGGCGAGTATATTTCTGTTGAAACAGTTGATTTGCTTCTTAGGCCTATGGAAGCTAGGTATTTAAGAGTTGGAGAACAGGCATATATTGAGTCTGCAAGTGTGGTAGGAATTGATAAGATTAGCCCTTCTCCTGAGACTTTTGAACAAGCTTCTAGTTTTGGGTTAGGTGCGCTATTAGAGGATGCCCTGTCTCGAGGTTGTAAAGAGATCTTCTTGACCTTAGGGGGCACGGGTAGCTCAGATGGTGGTCGTGGACTATTAGAATATTTTAATTTTAATAGTAATTCTGGTGATTATCCTTTAAAAGCTCATTTTAATCAAGTATCTTTAATTGGGTTAACGGATGTGAATGCGGTATATACAGGTGATAATGGTTATGCAATGGTTTTTGGGCGGCAAAAAGGGGCGACTGAAGGTCAAATCAGGTTCGAAGATAGTCGTGCCAAACAGTTTGCCTTGCATATTAAGGATCATTTACAAATTGATTTGGAGACTATTGCGGGTACTGGTGCGGCTGGTGGATTAGGTGGTGCGTTGGTCCTTTTAGGTGCTCAATTGCTTTCGGGAATTGAGACGATTGCATCTATTGTCGGTATTGAAGAAGCTTTGTCAATAGCTGACTTAGTGATAACTGGTGAAGGGCATTTTGATTCTCAAAGTTCTATAGGAAAAGTACCAAGTGGCATTGCTCGTTTAGCCAAGCAATATCAGGTTCCTACAATTGCTGTGTGTGGTGCTGTGAGTCAAGATGTTGAGTCTGTGTGGGATGATTTTGTCTCGGTTTTTTCAATTCAGACAGAGGTTCTGCCCTTGCCTGAAGCAATGAAGAAGGAAGTTACGTTGCGAAATCTTTATTTTGTGATTCAAAATATTTTACGAACACGTTTTTTGTAGAGGTCAGGTTTAATACTTGATCTCTTTCTCTTATTAAATAGTATTTGCATCGTAGTAGGATGTATTTTTAAGAACGACAGGAGTAGATGGAATTAAAAGCTATATTTGATGGATTAATTTCAACAGAATTTTTATAAATCTTTAAATGAAAACTAATGAAAAATGTATGACAAAATACTTGCCTAGTTAATGTTTCTGTGATACAATTAACTGGTTAATGAAAAGGTGGGGTTATGATGAAAGAACTTGCAAATCAAATTGATCGAGCTTTGCATGATATTATTTTGTGCTCAGAAAATCAGTTGGAAATTTTAGTTGGCTCTTGCCAAAGTGAGATGCCATTGACCAATACTCAGGAACACATTTTGATGTTGATTGAGAATAATGCATATACGAGCACTGAAATTGCAAAGCAACTTAATGTGAGCCAAGCAGCGATTACAAAGGCAGTCAAGGCTTTGATTGCTAAGGAAATGCTGGTGGCGGTCCGAGATACACGTGATGCACGAATTGTGCGTTATAGTCTGACGGAGGTTGCGAAGCCGATTGCTGCTGAGCATACGCATCACCATGCACATACGATAGCTTCTTATCAAGAAATGCTTGCTTCGTATTCTGAGCAAGAGCAAGAAGTGATTAGTCGTTTTTTGGCAGATTTAGTTGGGAAGATTAAGGGATAGGATGAGATATATTACAGTAGAGGATTTGGAGTTTCATTATGATAATGAGCCAGTCCTCAAAAATATCCACTACCATCTGGATAGTGGTGAATTTGTGACCTTAACGGGTGAAAATGGTGCGGCTAAAACAACATTGATAAAGGCAACGCTTGGTATTTTAAAACCAAAACATGGTAAAGTTACAATTGCTGAAAAGAGCATAAAAGGTAAGAAATTGCGCTTGGCTTATTTACCACAACAGATAGCTTCTTTTAATGCAGGGTTTCCAAGTACCGTGTATGAATTTGTTCGTTCAGGACGTTATCCACGTCAAGGATGGTTTCGTCGGTTAACGAAGCATGATGAAGAACATATTCAGGCGAGTTTAGAATCTGTCGGAATGTGGGAACACCGTGATAAAAGACTGGGATCCTTGAGTGGCGGTCAAAAACAGCGGGCAGTGATTGCGCGGATGTTTGCGTCAGATCCAGATATTTTTATTTTAGATGAGCCGACAACGGGAATGGATAGTGGGACTAAGGATGATTTTTACCAGTTAATGTATCATTCAGCAAAAAAGCATGGGAAGTCTGTTTTGATGATTACGCATGATCCAGATGAGTTGGAGGAATATGCGGATCGTAATATTTATTTAGTGCGCAATCAAAGTTCGCCGTGGCGATGCTTCAATGTTCATGCGGACGAGGAAGTTGAGGTGGAACATGGCGAATTGGATTGATTTGAGTCTCTTACAGTATGATTTCATGCAGCGTGCTTTTCTAGCGGTGATTGCGATGAGTCTGTTTTCTCCGATTTTGGGTGTTTTTCTGATTTTACGGAGACAGAGTTTGATGAGTGATACCTTGAGTCATGTTTCCTTGGCTGGGGTTGCTTTTGGTGTTGTATTAGGCTTGTCACCTATCCTATCAACTGTTGTCGTTGTGATTATAGCTGCTATTTTCTTGGAATACTTGCGGACGATTTATAAAAATTTTATGGAAATTGGTACAGCAATCTTGATGTCTACTGGTTTAGCAATTTCCTTAATCGTAATGAGTCGATCTGGTGGGCGTAGTAGTGTGAGTTTAGACCAGTATTTGTTTGGTTCAATTGTCACGATTAGCCAAGAACAGGTGATCGGTCTCTTTGTAATTGCAGCCATTGTGTTATTGTTGACGGTTCTTTTTTTACGACCGATGTATATTCTGACTTTTGATGAAGATACTGCTTTTGTAGATGGATTACCTGTTCGGGCAATGTCTATTGCATTTAATGTTGTAACTGGTGTTGCGATTGCGTTGATGATTCCTGCTGCGGGGGCTCTGTTGGTATCCACTATTATGGTGTTACCAGCTTCGATTGCTCTGCGGATTGGAAAAAGTTTTAAAACGGTTATAGCAATGGGAATGGTAATTGGTTTTGTTGGAATGTTAGCTGGATTATTTGTTTCATATTATGCTGAAACACCAGCTAGCGCAAGCATTACCTTGATTTTTATTAGTATTTTTTTACTAGTTAATCTAGTATATAAATTAAAAAAATAGGAGGAACTTATGAAAAAATTAGCGAAGTTGGGTCTAGGCTTATCTATTTTAGCTTTGGCAGCCTGTGGTAATAATTCTACCGTTGAAAAAGATGGGGAGATTGATATTGTTACAACTTTCTATCCTGTCTATGAATTTACCAAGCAAGTTGTTGGTGAGGAAGCCAATGTTGATTTGCTGATTGAGGCTGGGACAGAAGTGCATGACTTTGAGCCTTCAGCGAAAGATATTGCTAAAATACAGGAAGCAGATGCCTTTATCTATGAGAATGAGAACATGGAAACTTGGGTTCCAGATGTCTTAGAGTCTGTAGATCAAAAAAAGGTTGATGTAGTGAAGGCGACCGAAGGCATGTTGTTGCTACCAGGTGGTGAAGAACATGAACACGAGCATGAGCATGGTGAAGAAGGGCATCATCATGAATTTGATCCTCATGTTTGGCTATCGCCATCTCGCTCTATTCGTTTAGTAGAAACGATTCGTGATGAACTTGCTGAAAAATATCCTGAGAAAAAAGATGCATTTGAAAAAAATGCAACGGCATATATTGAGCAATTGGAAGCATTAGACAAGGATTACGAAACAACATTAGGCGCAGCAAAACAAAAATACTTTGTAACCCAACATACTGCTTTTGCTTATCTTGCTTTGGATTATGGCTTGAAGCAAGTATCCATTACGGGTGTGTCAGCGGATGAAGACCCGACTCCAGCCCGTTTGGCAGAATTAACTGAGTATATCAAACAGTACGGTATTAAGTATATTTATTTTGAAGAAAATGCCTCTAAATCTGTTGCAGAAACCTTGGCTAAGGAAGCAGGCGTTGAGTTAGATGTGTTGAATCCATTAGAAAGTCTGACAGACGAAGCGATGAAAGAGGGCGAGGATTACATCTCCGTGATGGAGGGGAATCTAAAGGCCCTTGCTAAAACGACTAGTCAAGAAGGAAAAGACATTCTTCCTGAAGAAGGTGAAGCCAAAAAAACAGTTTATCAAGGTTATTTTGAAGATAGCGCAGTGAAAGATAGAAGCTTAGCAGATTACAAAGGAAAATGGCAATCTGTTTACCCATACTTGTTAGACGGCACATTTGATCAAGTTTGGGATTATAAGGCAAAATTGACAGGTTCAATGACTGCAGAAGAATACAAAACATACTATGATACAGGCTATAAGACAGACGTTGATCATATTAACATTGACAAGGATACAATGGAATTTGTAGTCAATGGAAAAGGACAGAAGTATACTTATAAATACATGGGGTATAAGATTTTGACCTATAAAAAAGGCAATCGTGGTGTCCGTTTCTTGTTTGAAGCAACTGATGCAGATGCAGGTGAATACAAGTATGTTCAATTTAGCGATCATAATATTGCACCGGTTAAAACAGGGCACTTCCATATTTTCTTTGGCGGTGAAAGTCAAGAGAAATTGCTTGAAGAGATGGATAATTGGCCAACGTATTACCCAGATAAAATGGACGGCATGGAAATCGCTCAAGAAATGTTAGCTCACTAAGCGTTAAAGTGTATTGGAGAAATCGTTGGGAAAGTTTCGTATTCTTGGCGACCTTTCTATTTTGATTGCTGGTATGAAACGGTCTGTTTTTAGACTGTTTCATACTAGCCATTCACTCAGTAATGCGATAAAAACAAAGTAAACTGAAAGAGGCTAGGACAGTTGTCCTAACCTCATTTTTACTAATTAAATGTCATGAATATAGACTGTTTTTTCATACTAACAGGAACGAATGAATGGGTCTAGGAGTAAGGAGAAATTATCAAACGCAGTCCAAGTTTGGAAAGTGACAGGGTATTTACTTTGAGAAAACGTATGGTGGTGCTAGGCGTGGCCTTCTAACGGAGGTGCATTGATTAAAGATATAAATTATGCTAAAATAGATTTGTTCTATTCACTATATGAGAGAAATCACTAAGAAGGGAGAAATGAATGAAATTATCCGTTGTTGTGGCCTTTTTCAATGAAGAAAAAATGATTGAAAAAACGCATGCAGAAATTTCTGAACAGTTGAAATCTATGGTGCCTGAACAATTGACCGACTATGAAATGGTCTTTGTTAATGATGGTAGTAAAGACAAGACCTTGTCTTTAATGAAAGGGATTGTTGAAAAAGATGAGAAAGTAAAATTTATTAGTTTTAGTCGGAATTTTGGACGTGAAGGTGCGATTTTAGCAGGCCTGAAATATGCAAGCGGTGAGGCTGTAATGTTGATGGATGGTGATTTGCAGCATCCTCCTGCTATGATTCCAGAGTTTGTCAAATATTACAAAGAAGGGTATGATGTTGTCAGTGGGCAACGTGATCGTGAGGGAGAGTCAAGACAGTCCACGTTTTTTGCCCACCTGTTCTATCGATTTTCAAACAAATTGATGGATGTTCAGCTGACAGACGGTATTTCTGAGTTTAAGCTCTTCAGTCGTAAAGCAGTGGAGACTCTCCTTTCTCTTCCAGAATACAATCGTTTTTCAAAAGGGATTTTTGCATGGATTGGTTTTAAAGAGAAAGTCCTCCCCTATAAGAATCATGTACGTGAGGCAGGGGAAAGTAAATTTGGTTTTAAACGGTCTATGAATTATGCCTTCCAAGGAATCATTTCATTTAATGACAGACCGTTGCGGATTTGTATCCAATTTGGCTTGGCCTGCATCGGTTTGGCAATGATGTATTTGTTAGCAATGTTTGTTCTTTATTTTGTAGATCCACAAGAGTTGGTGAGTGGTTACTTTACAACGATTGCCCTGATTATCTTGTTTAGTGGTGTGCAATTGATATCAATTGGTGTTCTTGGAGAATATATTGGTAAAATCTATTATGAAGTGAAGAAACGCCCTCATTATATTATTGATGAGTCAAATATTAACAAAGCGAGAGAGGATATTGTTGGATGATGACAAAAATCACAGATAAACTAACCAGTATCTGTCGGGCAGTCAGGACGGATCGGCAAACACAAATCTTACTTGCTAGTACTGTAGCACCAATGTTATTAATGGCCTTGGCTTGGATTGTGAATGATTTTTTCCCTTTTGGGAGAAAAACCTTTATGGCGGTGGATTTTGGACAACAATACATTGGTTTGTATAGTTTTTTGAAAAGGACCGTATTGACAGGTGATTGGTCTGGATTCTTTTATTCCTTCTCAAAATCAATTGGCGGTTCGATGATTGGGATTTGGGGATTTAATTTGATTAGTCCCTTCAATATTTTCTATATTCTGTTGCCATTGACGCAGTTTAAATGGGCGATTTTCTTATCCATATGGTTCCGCTATGGGGCAACAGGTTTCACCTTTTCTTATCTATTAATCAAACGTTACAAAGCTCTTGATTACAATCCTATTTGGGTTCCCATATTAGCATCAGCTTATGCAATGTCAGGAATGATTGTTTCCTATCAGATGAACCCTATTTTCTATGATGCGATGATCATGTTGCCGTTAGTGATTCTATATTTGGAAGAGGTGCTGGACGGGAAAAAAAGTTTCCGTTATCTAGTAGTATTAGCGCTGACAGTGTTCTTGCATTTTTACATGGGGTATATGATTTGTTTATTCGTTGCTCTCTATGCTTGTTACTACCAGGCACCTGTTTGGCAAACAAAAGTAAGTATCAAGGAAAAGTGTCGGGCTTTCTTCCAACCGCTTTTCCGAGTAGTGGCAGAATCTATTTTAGCAATTGGAACTATATTTTTCCTGCTTTATCCGATTTTTTTGAATCTTTTACGAAGCAAAGGTGCCTATGAGTCACCGATGACTTTTGCTTGGGAGCTGCAAATTAATCCTTTGGATATCCTTTCCAAGTTAGTTGTTGGAGGGTTTGATGATGTGTCGGGTTGGTCAGCAGGTCCTAATTTGCCAAATATTTATGTTGGAGCGTTGGCTCTCGTGGGCTTTTTCCTATTTTTCCGTTATGCTACTGCCCCCCTATCTCGAAAAGTTGCTGCGGGAATGATTAGCCTGATTTTTCTAGTTTCTTTCAGCAATGAGTTTGTCAATAAGATTTGGCATATGGGACAAAATCCAGCAGGTTTCTTCTTCCGATTCTCATGGATTTTCTCATTCTTTATGGTACTGTTGGCTTATCAAGCCTTGCGTGAAGAGAAGAAGCTGTCGTGGCCGAGCTGGGTGATTGGACTTGGATTGACAGGGGCCTCTCTCTACTATGTCTATACTCATATTGAAAGCAATCAATTTACACAAATTAATGCAGAGAATCCCAAGGCTATCATTAAGTTTATCAGCGAACATCAAGCAGGGACGGCTGTCTTTTTGGCTTTGATTTTTGGTGGATTGGCTTGGTATGTTTGGAAGCGCGTGTCGAATGAAAATAATCTTCGTACAAAGAGCTTGGCTCTCTGTCTGACTGCTTTTGTAGGTACTGGCTTAGTATTAAAAAATGGGCTTATTTTTAATCAGCTTCTGCTTACAGGTCTGACCTTTGGAGCGGTGCTCACTTATTTGTTCATCAGACCTAAATCACGAATATGGTTAATGGCTCTATTGGCATTGACTAGTTTTGAATTAAGCTACAATGCATATCTTTCGCAACGAACATCAGGGTATGATGATGCGGCGAAGTTTACAGATGGGACTAAGAATATTCAAAAATTGTCAGATGTCATTAAGGTATTGAGCAATGAGAAGTTCTACCGTGTCGCTTCAGAGTTTTTATTATCTAAGAACGATCCATTTCTGGTTGATTATCCAGGATTGAGTGATTTTAGTTCTAATATGGAAAGGTCAACTATTCAGCTCTTTAATTATTTGGGAGATGTCGGTGGAAATGCTGCAACATATTATGCGAATGGGACTCCAGTAACAGACGCCTTGTATGGAGTGCGGTATTTCCTTGTCCGGAAAGACTACACGAATGAAGATGTTGAGAATCATCCGGATTGGGAATTCTTCGGTAAGTATTTGACGCGGAAGGACTTGAAAGAATCGTATCATAAGATTTACGAAAATAATCGTTTTGAAATTTATGAAAATCCAGATGTACTTTCAATTGCTTTTGGTACAAATGCAGTGGCAGAAAGTATCAAATTTGGTTCCAATAATCCTGTTGCCAATCAAAATATTATCCTTTCTTCTATGTCGGGGGTAGAGGACCAATATTTTGAGTTATTCGGCTTCCAAAATATGGAATTGGAAAATATGGAAGAGGCAGGAATTGAAGGTCAGACGATTTTCAATCGAATTGATAAAACAAAGCCTGGCAAGGTGATTTATAAGACGGTTCTTCAAAGCGATTTAACTTACTATTTCCAAGCTCCATATAGTTTAAGGGATTCGATTGGCCGTATTGGTGTATTGCTAAATGACCAGTGGTACAACTATTCACAAAGCTATGATCAGGTACAATTATGGAATATTGCTTCCAATCAAGCAGGTGAGGAGATTAAGTTGACCTTTGAAGTGACTGAAGACGATCAATTAGATCTAACAGGTATGGCCTTTGTCAGAGCCGATGGAAATAAAATCAAAGCCATTATGGCAGAACGTCAGCAACAAAATATGGAAGTGACGAAGTTTAGCAATACGAAGGTGGAAGGAATGGTGAATATCACTGATAATAGTGATGTCATGATGACGACAATTCCTTATAATCCAGGCTGGACGGTAAAAGTAGATGGGAAGAAAGTGAAAACAAAAGAAGCTTGGGAAAGCCTTCTATCATTCCCTATTTCTTCAGGAAAGCACAAAATTGAAATGAGCTTTACGCCAGATGGTTTTTGGGTAGGAGTCATGGTTTCAATGTTGTCCATTTCGATTGTTAGTTTCTTAGTTTATGTCGATAAAAGAAAGAAAAAAGCTGAAGAAGCAGCATAAGCAAACCCTATAGCAGTTCAACTGCTATAGGGTTATTTTTTATCTTTGAATACAAGGAATTTACTGATCATGTAATTAGACACCATCATAAAGACCTGGGCTACAAATGTTTCAATAGCATTGACCATTTTGAGATTTTGGTTCACAAATTGTCCGATGATATTAGGGAAAGTATCAACAAAAAGAAATGCTAAAAGAAAATCAACTAAGAGGGTGAATAGCCGAGCGCTGAAAAAGGTGACAAATCGTTTTTGCCAACCAGACCTCTTTTGATTGAAGACGAAGCAGTCATTGGTAAAGAAGGCAAAAGTAATAGACATTACATTCGCAATGATGCTGGTAATGGAAGCATTGGGATAAATAAAATAGAGAACATTCCGTACGATGATGTAAAATACGGTTGTGAGGACTCCGAAAAACAAATATTTAAAGACTTCATGCTGGATGATGGTTATCATCTTATTTTTTAAATTTTCCATATCATCATTATATCAAAAAAATAGGATAAAAAGTGAGGAAAAAATAACATTCGGCTAGACAAAGGCAGGGAGAATACATCTCTTAGAGGTCTTTTGCTTTTCTTTTTAGGGTGTGATAGAATGATAACAGTTATGATGAAATTGTTAAGAAAAATAAAATCTCCATTAAAAAATAGTTGGTTGAGTCAACCGATTTTTAAAGAAGAGAAATCCATTCCAGTAATCTCACTATTAAATGGGAATCGATTGCCACATAGAACAGGAAATGCTCTGTTTTTCATATTGGCTTTTATGTTGCCATCATTGATTTTGATGGCTACTTTTTGGAAGATTGGAGTCTATCCTTTTGGTAAGGATACTTTAATGAGTGGTGACTACATTTGGCAGTATATTCCACTTTACCGTGCCCTAGGGCATTTGGTGAAAACAGGGGATTTTGGAGGACTTTATTGGTCGTGGCATAAAGGTCTTGGAGGGATGATGTCTCCTGTCTGGAGTTTCAATAGTCTCAGTCCTATTTCTTTAGTTATTGGCTTGGTACCCGCTGTTTATTTGAATTTCATTATTTTTATAACCACTCTTTTACGGAATTCTCTAGCAAGCCTAGCTTTCTATTATTTTCTTCATAAGCGTTATCAAGCTCATCAGAATCGTTTGCTGAGTTTAATCATTTCTATCTCTTATGGTTTAAACGGTTTTTTCTTAGCCAATCAAGTGAATCCAAACTTTTTGGATAATGTAATTCTTTTACCGCTCTTCATCATCGGTGTTGAAAAGATTTTAGATGGTCAAAAAAGTTTCAAATATGTGTTTGTGTTAGCGAGTATGTTTATGATACAGTTTTATACAGCTTTCATGGCCAGTGTATTTGTGATGTTTTATGCTGTCTTTTATTCCTTTTCAAAACGGCAAAAGATGATGCAATCGATGTGGCAGATTTTGCGTTTAGGGGGCTACTCAGTCTTGGGATTGGCCTTGAGTTCGGCTTGGTTGTTACCAGTTTTTTATGCGTTGTTAGAAACAAAGGTCGCAGGAGCAAAACCTGAACCGTGGAATAGCCACTTCCTTTATTCTCCTATCGCATTGTTTTTAAAGTTTATCCCAGGTGCTGTGAATGGTGAGGAATGGGGCGATAGCCATTCTTTGCCAAATATCTATATTGGTTTATTTGGATTAATAGGGTTATCTAAATTTTTCTTTACTACTCATATTCAGAACCGTCAAAAATGGTGGGCAGCAGGTGTTTTAGGTGCTTTAATTATCGCCTTTTCAAACTATGCTCCGGTTCGTATGTGGCATATGTTACAGATGCCGGTTGGTTTTTATTATCGGAATGCGTTTGTGTTATCTTTCTTTTTGCTGCTACTAGCTTATTTGGCCTTGAAAGAAGAGAAAGCATGGTCTTATGTTCAATTGTTAGGAACCAGCATGATTCTGGTATTGGCCATTGGCATTACAGCTTGGGTACGTGCGGATTGGCACTATGTGTTGGTTACCAATTGGCAGCTATTCTTTTCTATCTTACTCCTAGTACTGATGCTTCTTTTAATGGTGCTACCAAAGGTACGAAATGTGGCCCTCCTCCTTATTTTAGGGCTTACAGTTCTGGAGTTAGGGGTCAATGCTGGATTGACAACTAGACGGAGTTTGTGGCTTATCCCTAGAGAGTCATTGGAAACGGAGGCAATAGCAGAATCCAATTATCGGAAATTAGGTGTTGAGCAACCCGGGTTAACACGCTTAGAAAAATCTGTGTTAGGCACTTGGAACGATTCGCTTGCTTACAATTATTTTGGGGTCAATCATTTTACTTCCAGTGTCGAATACAGTACATTAGAATTCTTAGGGAAATTAGGTTTGCAATCGTCTACTGCGATTTCTGTATATACGGGTGGGACCCCTTTGACGGATGCCCTGATTAATCTGAATCAATTTATTGAAACAGGGACTTGGAGTACCAATACGAGGAGATTTAATCCCACTTATTTCCAAAAGGAGAAAAGTGTGGAGTCTCTTACCTTGCTTAAGAATCCTTCTTACCTAGGTTTGGGATATTCCGGTAGTGATTCACTGATGCGACTCCAATTAAAAAAGGATCATCCGATTGAAAATCAAAATATGTTGTATTCAGGTATTTTTAATGATCAACAGCCTATTTTTGAGCCTCTTCCAGCGGGTTATTTGTCTCTTACTTTTGATAATATGACGGTGGATGCAACACATGGTGGGCAAATGATGAAACGGATTTCTGACGATAGGCCAGCCGTGATTCGCTTAGCATTTACCCCTCAAGATAACAAATCTTACTATCTTTTTGCTCCGCACATCAAAGATTATGACATACGGACCTTTGTTGCTAGCCTGAATGGTGAAAACTATCAGATGTTTGATCGATTCCGTCATCCACAAATATGGGGGCTAACTGCAAAGTCAAAAGGACAAACCCAAGTGCTCGAATTGGTGTTGGACAATGATGATCCAATTGATTTGGAAGGTATTTCAGTCTATGGATTTGATGATGCTCGCTTTAAAAAAGCAGTAGCCAATACCTCGCTAACGAAATGGCGACCAACAGTTGTTAGCTCAACCCATTTAGTAGGAAGAGTTACACAGCAGACAGGTACACATTATCTTTACACTTCTATTCCCTATAATAAAGGATGGCAGGTTCAGGTTGATGGGCGACCGGTAAAGAGTAAACAAGCATTTGGAGCCATGTTGGCATTTCAGTTGAAGCCAGGGGCTCATCAGCTAAAACTAACTTACTCACCTCCAGGTTTCAAGATGGGATTAATACTAGCCAGTTTATCTTTGCTGCTGATGGTGGTATTGCATCACCGCACGTATTTAGTAAAAAAATAGGATAGCACATAACTATTTACATTGATGACTTTATAGATGGGAGAGTAGGGCTCTCCCAGTAAGTGGTAAGAGTTTTTAGATTTAATCAAATATATCCCTATGAGGGAGAACAGATTTGCTGTTCTCTCTTTTTTTGTTTGCCTAAAACTGTAGGGAGGGTTTGAAATGGATCAATTTGCTTATCAAAAACTATTGGAAAGTGATCCATTGGGTTTTATCGATCCTCTGACTGATTTAGGAGAATTTGATTTTGTTCAGATGAAGTTCAAAGAACCTGTTCATCAGTTGATCAATAAATACTCTGGTCAACCTTATAATCCTAACTGGCAGAATAAGATTGAACAGATGAGGGGATTATATATCCAGTATCAGAAAAGTATAACGCTAGAGGATGAGAGTATTCGTCATAGAGTTAGAAACCAGGAATACAAGGAATATGTTCATAAAATTGTCACAACCTACTTGACTTTAGGTTTTAAATTCAAAGAGATTGAAAAGCGGCTTCCATTATCTTATAAACAGCTGATACGAGGGCGGAAAAGAAGTGACTACGTTCAAACAGTTAAACCGTGCTTTTATCTAAAAAGCAATCTGAAGAAAGGGAATCCTTACCCTAAGAGGTTACTACCCAATAGCTTCGCTCTGGCAAATATCGAGGAGAATTGTAATGATGAATTTTGATGTTAACCGTATTAATTCACAAGATGAAAGAATCTTTATGGAAGAACCAATCCATAAGAAGCGTTTTACCATTTATGGAATGCCTTTATTATTAACATTAATCTTATTCAGCTTATTGATATTGTTAATAAAATTCTTTTTGTTTTTAGTTGGATAGTAAGGAAACAGATGAACTTAAATAATGTTTACCGCTTGATTTTAAAAGAGGGTTTAAGAAACTATAAATTCAGAAATAGTCATCTCAAACCGGTACCTTCAACTGAAGAAGGGAATCGAGGAGCCATCTTCGCCTATCGTTCTAAAGCCAATATGATTAAGGCACGTGGTCTTGTTCTAACATCGATGGAAGCTATTATGGAGAACCAGGATCGTTTTACTCACTGGACACCCAACGCTTATCGGTTTGGTACCTACAGTGACGAGAAACGCCAGATTACACGTGGCCATACGGAAGAGAATCTAAGACAGATTAGCACCTTTTACATTGACTTTGATATGACCTCTTCAGCTGATGAGATCACCTCTGGAGATATTCTGACAACGGCCATTGATTTGGGATTTATGCCAACGCTTATCCTGAAATCAGAGAGAGGCTACCAGGCTTATTTTGTCCTGGAAGAACCAGCCTACGTGACCACTCATTCACAATTTAGAGTGGTAAAGGTGGCCAAGGCGATTTCCCAAAATTTGAGAAATTATTTCGGCCAACATCTGCCAGTAGACATGACCTGCAATCACTTTGGGATTGCACGAATGCCACGGACAGATAACGTCGAGTTTTTCCATGCGGAATATACGTATTCCTTCCAGGAGTGGTTGGACTGGTCGATGAAACAGTCCGAGTTACCATTTCCAAGTAAGAGACCAAATTTAACGGTTATTTCCGGAACAGAAGGGATCAAACAAATCGATGAACCCTGGTATCGATTACTGCTGAGAGAAGCAAACATCAAGGGTTCTAAGGCATTGATGGGCAGAAA
>NZ_KB904569.1 GCF_000380125.1 Streptococcus ovis DSM 16829 | reverse complement strand
TTATGCTACAATTCCCGTTTGATATCCAATCAATTACAATCAATACCAAAATAGTCGTAAAATCAAGGTTTTATCAAATTACAATATCTAGTCAATTGCTGTCAATCACATAACAACGTATTAAAAAACGTATTAAATCAAAAGCTGGGAAGTGCTATTTCGACCTCTGGACAAGGTCTTTTTTTTGCAAACAAAAAAAGCCCCGGCAAATGCCGAGGCTGATTCTTATTTTCCGTTATAAACTTGATCCCAAGTACCTGGGGCAAATTTCCCTTTGGTAACAATTGCTGTGAAATGTGGTGCTACTTTATAAGACTTCACTTCTGGAATCGCTCCAGCGGTAATAAGCGGAGCGATTAACGCATACTGTGCAGGACTAACGTGTATATACTTTTTATTCAAAACGTTGAACAAGAAGAAATCTCCCTTCTTATTCTTGTTGTCGTGGTCTTCCATCAATTTTACTACAAACATAATTGTTCCTCCTAATGATTTTACTTCTTTTTCAGCTTCTGCTGATTCTTTTGTACTTGTTGTGTAAGGTAGTCTAAACCAGCCTATAACACCTTGATAATTGCGATAGTGTTTACGAGTATATCCTCCACCGCCTACTTGTAATTGGTCGTTGATACCGTCTCCGTTTTCGTCCAGCCAACCGTCGATATTCTGTTCAATCGTATGCATACCGTTAACATCGGCAGAAACTACAATCCCAATATGCCCAAATTCGTCGCTAGAATCCCATCGGCAAACAAAGAAATCTCCTTCTTGAGGGATTAGATTTGGATTGTTCGTGTCATTGTAAACAACTTCTAGCCCTTGGCTTTTAGCTTTCCCAAGACCGTCCTTCGCATTAGTATAGGCTAGGTTCTTCTCGCCGTTCGTAAAATGTTGAACAATATGGTCTATCAAAGCGATACATTGCCCCCCATAGGGATTCGTAGGAACCTTTACTTTTTTGCCCACCAAAGAAGTTGAATAGGCAACTACTTCTTTTGCTGTAACCATCTATTCTTCCTCCTTCAAATCTGCTAGATTCATCAATACGCAGACGATACCAGATAATAAGGCGGTAGACAGAACTACTTGCCAATTTACTTCTGACAATAGAGCGGTCGAGCCGATAACGCCTAGCGCAGCTTGTGCTACTGTCTTAACTACCTTTACACCTAGTTTTCGCAAATATTTATCCATGTTTAATAACTCCTTTCTTTCATCATTGCTTTTACTTCTTTCATGTCTTCCGTCAGGTTTTTAATTTGTTCAGTCATAGCGACCAATGCCCGATTTTGATTATCGTGATCATCTAGTCGTCGTGTATGCTCCTGAATAGTTCTCTCAAGAAATGAGACCTTCAGCTCCAATGTGTTTATTTTAGTTGCCTGCTCAATAGCTTTGGCACGCAACACATTGTAAAAGCCATAGACTGTGACAAAAAAACCTGCCAAAGTAACAATTAGTTGATATTCAGGTTTCAAGTATTACTCCTCCTACGAACTACGCCTCGCCCGTGACTTTTGGCAAGCCATATGCTTCCAGTTGATTGTCCGGAATTGTCACATCCATTTCGGTGATGGTATTGCTATGTTTAAACACGTCAAATTCCATGTTCATACCGTGGACTTTTGCATCTGCTATTAAATTGCGACAGTAAAGTGTTGCAGCGTTTTGAGTCGCAAATCCACAACGCTCGCTGTACTCTGTGGTCCAATTACGTAATCCTGTAAATGAGTTAAATTCCAAAAATTCGCCAAGCTGATTTTTGATTACAAATACTGTTTCTGTTTTTGATTCTGCCATATTTATTTACCTCTCTTTTCTGGGACCCACTTAAAAAGGTCAAGTTTTTTGTCAAATGTGTAAGTAGTGCCCTTGACACTATCTAAAATATTTACAAGGCCTCGCTCATCGATTTGAACTACTCTGTCTAATCCACGATTACGAGACCAAGCGACGGTCGGAAACATCAGACGTCTGCCGTCCCAGCCTTTGATTTTTCCAAGGTAAATATCCCCGGACTTTGTTGATTTGACTGCACCGCTGATGTGTACAGTTTCATCAGTCTCAATGATGTAAGGTATCATTTAATCGTCCTCCTTTTAACAAATTAATGTTAGTGTTGTACAGTAGCGTTTACCTTTGTTTGCTCCTAAAATAGTCAAATTCCCTTGTGCATCCACTTGGATACGTTTTAATGCACCTGTATCCCATTCCGCCACGAGCTCTTGAGATCCACTGGCTGGTCTAAAACCTTTTGGCAAATTGCCGATGTAGTAATTGCCTGTTGTGTTCGATGTGACATCAAACCAAACACTCATCGTTCCACCTTGACGCACAACTTTTATATTTTTCGAAGGATTAAGATACGTGGAGTAATTTTTAGCGTTGATTTCTACGTTACCCGATGATTCAATTTTTAAATCAAGGTCGCCGTCAATCAACATCCCATATATATCAATCCCGATATCCCGCTTTTCACGATTAATAGTCCCGGAATCCATCCGAAAATGCAATCCCTTGCTTCTTAGTATAGTTACTATATGACTATCCACTGGGCTGGTTTTTGACAGTTTCATTAGTGGGCCATTTATTATGATATTGTTGTCAGTTATTAACATATCCGTGTCATGCGCTGGTATCGTATACGGCTCGACTTGTGCAATATCATACGTCACATTGCCTTTTTCTGCATTTTTTACAAAAACATAGCCAACATCCTCTGGGTGATGTTTGGACAATGTGATAGTACCACCTGTGATTTCCCCCAAGTCTGAGATGATGGCAGAGAGTTTTTTGACGTCGAGTTTATCGGCTGTAATCACACCATCTTTAATGTAGGTTCCATCAGTAATCTGTACTAGCTTACCATCAATTTTTACGGTGCCATCTTTGTTAAGATTGATTTGACTAAGGATTGTGCCTGCGTCCGTCAAATACTTGATGGCCCACGAGTTTTGTAGTTGAGTCATTTGAGTTTTTAGACCGTCTTTACCACTGACCTCCTGCAACAACCCTTTAGCTGTCTCAATCGCTTGATATAAATCGCCACCTATCGCAATTGACCGTTCATACTTGCCTGCTGACTGGATAGCTTGAGATATAGCAGTTCCGTCCCCAATAGTTTGTTTGTGCTCGTTTACAGTTTCTTCAATGACGTTAAATTTTGTTGTGGTCGCAAACGTTGGTATATATGGTGTAGCTTCTACCCCTTCCTCGAGTTTTATGTTTCGGATACGCCATTTTTTCCCAACTTCCGATAAATTGACTTTAAAATTCAGATAACCTACAAACATGCTTGGTTTATTTAAAACAACAACATACCGTTTCGGTTCTTTATTAATTTCAGTTAATTGGTCAGGGATACCAAAGTCACTCTCTAATCGACCTTTCTGTGCAATCGTATCAACCAAATACGCTTCGTAACTAACTGTATATTGTTTCTTATTGATGTCAATATAATCAGGTACCCTCCAGCTAAAACCAGACCAGGCTTTCGCAATTGTGATTTCAATCCAACCGTCTGAAATTTCTTCAATTTTTTGATTGCTAGGTGATAACGTGGCTTTTTTTAAATCAAAGTCAAATAAATTTTGATTAATTCCGGTAGGAATCATGCCTTGAGTTTCGATGATTTTGGTTTCAAAACCTTTTACAGTTTGTTGGAAACTAGATGAAACATCATCTATCCTTTTAGTTTCATCTGTTACGGTTTTTCGCAAAGACGTAAGTGCTTCGTCATTGGTTCGTTTATATTCTGCTACTTCGTGAGTGATGTTATCTAAAACAGCCTTAGAATCTTCAGGAGCATCAAAATATTCTTTAGTGGCATGACCTTCATACATCGCCACACCAGCAATTTCGATAGATTTTATTCCGTCAGCAGTGTTATTGCGACCGATAATAACTTGTTTAGCAGATGGTGGTGTCGATACAGTTTGTTTATATTTAACCCAATACCGCTTCCATTCGGTTGATAATTTCACAACTGCATATCCATCGGGTTTTATATCTTTAATATATCCTGTACTTGTTTCGACATATGTGGTCGTATTTGGTGAATAAAAATGACATACGCATGTTGCATTGTTTACATCAGACTTAGCAAAAAAGCTGATAATATACTCAGTATTAGTTAGTGGTTCTGTTGTTGCAGTAAAAGTATCATTATAACCGGAAGTCGGTCTGGAACGAGCAATGTTGAAGTCCCCATATTTATCTGAAGTATTAAAGTTTTTACTATTATTTCCAGATAAATCTCGAGTTCCTTTTAAAATATTTCGTATGCCAACTTGTAAATTCTCGTACTTTTCGGTAATTCCACTCAAACCATCTTCAATTGTTTTTGTTTTTTTATTTATGTTATCAATACTTGTGCCGTGTGTGCCAACAGTTGTGCTCAAAGAGTCAACAGTCCTCTTAGTGCCATCAGCTAAGGTTCGGACCTCATTAGTTTTCGTTGTAAGAGTGGATATTGATTGACCTTGCTCATTTACTGTTTTGGATAAATTGGAAACTGTGGTCTTAGTACCATTTGCAGTTTTCTCTACAGTATCAACACGACCAGCAAGTGCAGTATTTAGTCTAGTTGCTTCCTCAATAGCATCTGTTTTAGCTTGTGCAGCAGTACGATATGCGTTAGCTGCATCTGCTTTTGCTTGATTGCCAATTTGTTGTGCTTGGCTTGCTAGACTTGCAGCATCTGTTGCCTGCGCTCGAATTTCTGCCACTTGCCGGTCATGATCTTGTTTAGCATCATCTACCTGAGACTTCACATCTGTTATTTTTTTACCAAGGTCATCAAATTCTGGATTTCTCACTTCCGTGACAGTCGCTGGTGTCTCAATCGTTGTTCCATCTGTCAACTCAGTTTTAGTGTAGCTCACGACATACGGCTCGGCCTTAGTTGGATTAGGCTTTGTTTCTGCAAACGTACCGTCCTTGTTTGCCGTGTTGGTAGCAGACAGTTTGTTGAGAGTTTTGACAGACTTGATACCTGCTCCTGTCTTGCCGTCGGTCACATCCGTAAATGTGATTTCCGATTTTGCGACCGACTGACCATCGACAATAGCTTCAACACTTACTAGTTGCGTGCCATTGACATTTTCAGCAGCGATGCTGTAGGTTTGAGCGGTTTGAGTGTCATTGCCAACTGTCCAAACAAAAGAGGCCCCAGAAATCCTTTCTGTGCCTCTTTTAAGTATTGGGGTTATAAGACTATTGCCAGTGCCATTTTTAAACACAGTACCGTTATCGGTTGCCAAATCAAGCGTGTATGGTAAGCGGTCTGCGACAAGCTTATCTACCATAGCTTGCAAGTCATCACTGATGTGACTTTTGAGTTTTTTAAAGTTACTAAATGTAAGCTGGTCTACGTTTGGTTCGGTAAAGCTCATCTCGATTTCGTCAACTCGGAACTCGAGTAACAATTGGCTACCATCATCATTGCGTAGTTTATCAGTCTGCATCTTCCAGGTATCACCTAAATCAAGGTCAAACCGCTGGTTGCGAACCAAGCTAGACCGAGCTTTTGCACTAAAAGTGATTTTTGGATAAGCATTTGCCTGCAAAAACTTGAGACCGTGATTCATAAGTTGGTCTTGCTTAGTGTAATCTGTCGTGAGTGTTTTCTCTCGGTAAGTTGCGATTTCCACTCCTGCCTGCTTCGCATTGCTTGGAAAAAGTCGTGCAGCAAGTACCGCTCGATAATATTGATCACCAGCCACCTTTTCAAACTCGACTTGGCCATCTGTATTGTAGATTTTGGCAGACTGATTGGTAAAGTTGAGATTGTCTTTTCCAGTAACCTTTACTGCGGTCCAAATACCTTTATAATCAATATCACGCTCCACAACCTCTAACCCCGTCTCGGACATGAGAGGTGGTAAGTCGTCACGTCTACGACCAACTCCTTGATATCTGTCGTCATGCTCTCGATAGATATGTATTAATGTCTCTTGTATTGGCCCATCATAAGATAAGACTGTTTCAAACTCAAATTCTGCATCAAAGCTAGCCATGATGTCCTGTAGACGAGTAATTTTAGTATCATTCGTACTATCATACTTGAGAGTACGTTTGACGCCTGCAAGCTCATTTATACCTATTTTAAGCTGACTATTACCAGTCAAGCCTGACCGCTCAAGATACCAAATTATGTCATGACTATCCTTGTTATCGATGCTTGGAGCTTCCTCATAGACAATGTCTGCGTTGTTGTCTACTGTTTCAAATTGGATGTGTGTTGTTACAGATGAGTCTTTAACGCCGATAATCGTAAAGAGATAGCTCCTTCCTTTGTAAACAAAACTAAAATAGCTAGCTTCCTCAAGTTTGATGTTTTGATATCGTGGATCAGATTTAGAAACTGAAAAATTAAAGGTGCTCAAGCCATTTGAGCGGTATCGATGCCACTTGTCTGCTTTAAATTTAACTGCTCCTGGTATATCGTCTGACAAAAAACCAGTCTTAACCATTTGCCGATTATGGATGATAATTAACAAATTTTATAACCACCTTCCTTTTACTTCTACAGTTACTTCTACGTCCCCTGACCACTCCGATTTTTGGAGGTACAGTTTGCTTTCTCCCGGCGGTAATCGCAAAAACGATCCGCCAATCGAAAATAAATCTGCTCGTGGATAATCATTAATCGTGATGTCTGTTGTGCCATTGTCCAATTTAAAAACATCGCCAGCCAAAAATAAATTTTTGACACCCGAAATTTTATCGTTATTAGTAATCTCACACATCATAGATTTTAATTTTAGGACGGTGAAATAATGGTTGGCAATCAAATCTCGCGTACCATACTGACCAATCCAAATCCCGACTTTAGCAATGGCTACATCTGCCAATTCTGGCACAACGAGATCATAATACTTACCCCACCAAAAAAAGCGCAGCTTGGCGCCAATTTTTTCGAAATCAATAGAGCCGTGTGTCTTTGTCCTGAACGGATTCTCCTTTTCTTTATTGGAAGGAGTAAACTTAAAATTCTTAAACCGTCTAAAACTATTTCCGCCATAAGACATGAGAAAATCCGCTTCATTTTTGCTTGTTGAAGCTTTATGGACCTCATACATAGCAACAATTCGGTTATTTGCATCCATATAGATAACCTTTAGAAGCCCCGTCTGACTAGTTTTTCCAGTCTCTGCAGCGACCTGGAAGCGAGAATAAAAACGCTGGGTACCAACACCAGCACTTGAAGATTCGATTGGAAACACGTTGAAGCCACCAGCCCAATGTTTTCCATCACCCCAACCACCTTTTGCAGCTAAGGTTACTTCTCCATTAGCTGCTACTTTGAGAGTTCCTCCTGCTAAATCTCCTGTAGGAGTACTTGTAACTGCTTTCCCACTAAAGGATGTACTTGACTTCATCAGTATCTTTCTTGCTGGTTTTTCGTCCATGTCAATATCTTCACGATTGCCAGCAACAAAGGCTCCGGTCTCATTGTAAAGGGCTAGATAGCCATTGTCAGTGCTGTGCTTAACTGAGATTATAGGGTACGCATCAGCAGTGCCAGGGTTTGTTAAAACCATTTCGGTAGGATTTTGAAAGATTTTCGTAATAGCGTTGGTTGAATAGGCCTCACCTTCATCTGCATAGAATTTAAGGGTTAACCTTGCATTTCTCATTGCGCTAGTAGGAGTAATGTTTTCAGTAATCGAAGCAATATAGTACCTGTCCGGCTGCACCTTTAAAATTAAACGTTTATTTTTTTCACGGAAAATGTCGTTAAGCATATCGATTGTGTCTAAGACATTGTCTGCAATCTCAATCGGTACTTCGATTGTCCGGCCTCCGTTTTCGTCAATTCCTTGCGGAATGGTCGAAGAAATGATTACATTCCCCCTGAAGCGCTCGGCTAACCAAATTCCGTTGTAAGATATATCATGATAATTTATCAAACGCTACCTCCAAACATATCTAATATTGCTTGTTCCCTATTGATTTTGGTTTTAACTTTAGAGTAAATGTTACCAACTATACTATCTCCATCAAGCATAATATTCGGATTCTTCTGCAAAAGTTTTTCTAACAATTCAATAATGGTATATAGAGCTTGTAGAATTTCTTCTTGTTCTAATCGCATTGTTTCTGCGACGCCGATACCAATGTCGCCCAGTGTTTTGCTGTTCAGTGGCAAAATAGCTTCGTCACCAGCTTCTCCACCAACCATAGCATTGTTACCATTTATGCCGAACATGGTCGGAGCAGTCATGATACCACCTTTTGCGTACCATTCAACGCCGATACGAGGCAACGAACCTTTCCCCATCAATCCGAACGGTGGTTCCCCTCCACTTACATTAAAATGTGGTACTTTAATATCCGGCAACTTCCAGCTAAAGTTAAATATACCTTTGATAGCCTCGACTACATTTGAAACTATGTTTTTAGCAGCATTGATTTTGTCGGAAATCATGTTTTTTAATCTATCCCAGGCTCCTGTCGCTGTCGAAACAATTCCGCTCCATAAACCAGAGAGGAAAGAGCCAAGACCTTCCCAAAGTGCTTTACCTGTCGCCACTGCAGTTGACCACGCTGACGACAACCAAGACATAAAGCTAGACCACATTTTCCGTCCTGTTTCTGTTTGTGTAAAGAACCAAACAAGACCGGCTACAAGTGCAGCGATTGCTGCAACAACTAAGAAAATAGGATTGACCGAAAGAACTGCATTGAAAGCTGTAAATGCTCCTGTTGCACCCATTGTCGCTGCTGCTTGTGTCGCTTCCGCGGCAGTCAAAGCACCACTTTGGACGAATCGTGCTAACATCAAGCCATTTCCGACTGCAAGAAGCGTATTTTTTACAGTTTCAATCGCTTGTATAGTGCCAGCTACCACCTTGTAAGCCGTCCACGCAGTTGTGACACCTACAACGGCTGATTTCAATGCATCAACTGCAGGGCCACCTTTTTGGAACCAGTCTACAAAGTCTTTGATTTTGCCTGTCGCTTCTGCTAGGAAGTCAGACACCCCACTCAATACATCTTTGAGCCGATCAATTGACTCTTTTCCGCTATCAATTCCTGTAAAACCAGATATAAAATCCGATAGCATGGAACCAACGTCAGAAAAGATTGATTTTAAATTATCAAATGTTGTGGACAGTCCTTGAAATGGCTCTGGAAGTCCAGCAAAAAGTTTGTCAAAGAATCCGACAAAAGTAGTCGCCACTTGTGGCAAGACATCAGTCAGTAGTGTATTAAATAAAACTGGTAGAGTAGCAATCAACGATGATATAAGTGCAGTTGCTCCACTTGTAAGAGCGGGCAACAGTTGACTAAGTATACCTGGTAAATATCCAGCCAATGTCTGTATGACTGACGACAAGCCAGATATGAGCCTTGGGAGAGTTTGGACAATTCGAGGGATTATGTTATCAAGCATAATCTTGATTGAATCAGTTAGATTGCCAACTAATGCGCTGAAATCTTGGTCTGGGTCTGACATGCCGGCGAGAAAGTTCTCCCAAGCAGCTTTTACCATTCCAATCGAACCGGAAATTGTGCTAGAAGCTTCTCTTGAAGTTGTTTCGGCAATCCCCATTTTTTCTTGCATGACGTGGATGGCTTCGGTAACATCTGCAAAAGAGGATATGTCATACTTGATTCCGCTGATTTTTTCAGCATCAGCAAGCAATCGCTCCATCTCTTCCTTGGTACCGCCGTAACCAAGTTTTAGGTTGTCCAGCATCGTATAATTTTGCTTAGAAAAACCATTATATGCATTTTGGATGAGTTCCATCGAGGTCCCCATCTTATTCGCATTATCCGACATATCAACGATTGTCTGGTCAGCAAGCTTGGCAGCTTTTTCGGTATCTCCGCCCACGGATTGGATAAGCGAGGCACTAAACGATGTTACGGTCTCCATGTACGCATTTGCTGATAGACCCGCTGTCCGATACGCATCTTTAGAGTTCTTCAAGACCGTATTTTGCGCATTCATGAGCTTGTCATACTCTGCCGAAGCATCAGCCACACTCTTTCCGACTGATTGAGCATATTCTTCTAATGACTTTCCACCAGCGCCAAACAATGTCTCAACACCGCCGACCAGTTGCTCGTAATCAGCATAGCTTTTAACAGCGACACCGCTCAATGTCGCAAGCGCCGTCACTCCTACCGCTAAACCGGTAGCCATGACTTTTCCAGCTTTTACCGCAACTTGACCAATCTTTCCAAAAATTGCCGATAGTTTTCCGTGGCCTTTTTCAGCGTTTCCAACAGTTTCGTCAATTGCCTTATTCGCTGGCTTATTATCAATCCCGATTTTTCCGAACAATTCAAAAATGTTCACGTTTTACCCTCCTTTCACCCCAATTTTCAAGATAGATTCAGCCAGTTTGATAGCCTCATCGTCTTTTTCTTTACTTTGCTTACGCTCTTCTTGCTTTTTGATATAGTTTTTCTTCGAGTATTTATTGATAAAGTCAGATAGTGACATCTCAACATCTTTGGATTTCCAAATATCTGTTAATTCTTCCTTGTCTTGTTCGTCAAGTAAATACATAAAAAAGTCCAAAGACTCCCTCAAAGTTTGTGTCTCTAAGAGTGTCTTTGGATTTCCATAGCGCTTGAAGAGTATATCTTTTAGCTTGTTGACATCTAATCCAATAGCGAAGCAATAGATTGGAAAAAATCTTTGAGTTCCGCCTTTTTCCCAAAATCAACAAGTAATTTTGAGTAATCAAGCATACTCAAAGTTTCGATTTCCTTTTGACTAGTTCCAGTCAAGTCTCCTAAAAAGCGATTGACATCATCTTTGGCATCACCGACATGTCGCAAAATCGCAAATCCAATATCAGTAACTAGTACCATACCACGCTTTTCAATAGCAAGAGAGGCTTCTTCCTGCTCTTTTTTGGTTGGTTTCTTGCTCTTGTGGTCAGACAGCTCTACCACCTTTTGATTTGTGCCATACTGACGTTCAATAAGCGCTACGACCTCTTCCTTGATGTCTAACTTGCCGATGATGGACAACATCGTAAAGATGTCGCCCCCGTTCAGTTCTCGCATTTTTAAATCAGCCATTTAATCCTCCTTTAAGCAATATTCGGGAAGTAAATGCGACCCGGCAAACTCAAATCTTCGACTTGCCCTGCATCAGCATGTGCTTCAAATGTCATTGCAATAACCGCTTCTTCGTTATCCTTGGTTTCAAAATCGAGACCAGACGTGCAAAGAGCGTTGTCAATGATAACGATGATTGGGTCATCTGTACCGGACATAGTGCCAACGATACCAAGGTTCTCAATGTAGTCTGTATCTTCCAACTTAGGCTTACCAGTAATGACTTTATAGCCGCTTGGCGCATCTGTACCATCTGCTTCTTCAATGGATCCGTTGATAGACAACCGGATATTTTCCGCCGTCAATTCCTTGACATTCGTTTCAATCTTCATTGATTGGCTTTCAAGCAATTTCTGACCAACCGCAGGAACGAAAACACCGTCAATATCAACGACACGGTGATTCTGCTCAATAGTGGCTTTGTTACCGCCTGCAGTTGCTCCGAGAAGTTCACCTTCCCACTGAGATTTTTCTTTATTCCAAGTAAGATTTTTGTAAACTGCCCCAGCATTAATAAGGTAATGCTTAGGCGTGTTCTTTGTATAGCCTGTACGCTTTACAGCTGATTTTTCTCCCATTTAATTTCTCCAATCTATTTTTAGATAAAAACGCAGATTCCGTCTTTGCAAAGTATCCGAATTAGTCGGGACATTCTGCAATCCTTGGAACTGCATACGCATATAGCAATCTTCAAGCATGATGTCTAGATGCTCAAAGTGTCGTTTGATCTCTTGTGCCATTGTCTCAATGTCTGACTGGTTAAAGCCTTTATTATCGAAAATATCAATATCTAAGTAACAACCGTCAGCATTGCGGTCGATGTTCGTGAGGTTGGTTGAGAATACCAGATACGGATATACGACCGTTTTCTTTGAGTTCATCAAGTAGTAACTTTCAGAGTGTACCTCTTTCAGTTGTTTCAAAATCTCTTTGATAACTGGTCTCATTTACCTAACCTCCCTAACAAATTAACGAAAATGGCTTGTATCTGTTTCTGATTTTGTCGAAAAGCAGGTCTAAGATACGGATCAGGAGGCATACCGTAAGTAAAGTAAACTTTCCCGTCTGCTGTTTGGTAAATCCAACCGCCTTTTCTACCGTTCCCTGCTTCCGCAAATTCACCCGTACCAAATTCAACGTAGATTGCGTATTCGCAATTGGTACCAACATAAGCTACCAATTCATCAGCATTGACCTTATAGCCAATGGAATCTCTCAAAGCCCCTGTATTTGCTCTGACAAGCAAAACAGCTTGGCCTTCAACAAGCATTGCTGCTTCAGTCAACCCTTTCAGAATTAGTCGTTCCATTTCAGCTTTAACTTGTTTCGAATTGTCTTTAAATTGCATCTAACCCACCGCCTTGACGTAGATTTCAAGGTGATGTCCGATGTTGACAGGGTTGTCCACATATGTGACTTCATAAGTCTTTCCAAGTGTGTCAATGTGGTCATACTTACTGACATCTACAGTCATGTCCTTAGTCAAGATGACGTGTGTACTATCTTCTAGTACTGCCAACTTGTTCGTGGATTCTGTGCCACTCAACATATCCATATAGCCTGCAAAGACTGCTGTCTTAGTAAACTCTGTAACAGTCTGGCCAAGGTCGTTTTCGCCTGCTTCAGTTTGTTTTAAAACGTAAAATACCTGCATCAAGACCACCTCAATTTTCTGTATTTATCCAAAAAGCCAAGCAGACTTACTGGATACCCCTCAGAACTTTCGGCAGCAGTCACGTCATAATAAGTCACAGACCAACGTGCAATCGTCTCGGATTTGAGGCCAATTTTTTCGGACATTTTAGCGTCATAAGCCAGTAACTTCTTGACCCCCTCTAAAACATCCGCAGGATAGCTTATTTTTGTCAAAATAGCCCCTGTTTGAGTTTCGGTGAATAAATCCCCGTCCAACTCAATAGAGCCATCAGAAACGTTTTTAACGGTATATAGACCGTCATTGAAATCTGTCCCGTTGATTTCTACGGTGTCGCCTGCTTTGAAAATATCTGTCCGACTTTTCGTCTTGACCGTGTTTCCGTCCAAGGTCAGTCCATGGCATCTGAACTTGATAGCTTGAAAATTATTGTTGGTGACCTTTCGGACCATTGCTTCTAGACCATTGCAAGTCTCCTGTGTAGCCTTTGAGTCTAGTTTCTGTGCTTCCTCAAGAGTGATAATCATTGTCTACCTCCTAAAAATAAAAGGAGAGTAGCTGACTACTCCCCTTGTTTTTGCGCTGCTAGCAATTCAGCTAGAATTTCAGTTTTTGCATTTTTGGCATAGGTAACACCTAATGCGTCCAATTCAGCTTTGATGGCATCACGGTCGAACGTCACAGTTTCCTGCTCCTCATTGTCAACCTGTTTCACTTCCTTCGCGGGAAGTTCAATCAAAGGCTTGATTAAGATTGTTCCTTTATTGTTCCTTGCACTCTCTAAAGTAGCAATGCGTTCTTCAGATGGTAAGTAACCTTCTCGTGGATAAATCGAGTTGACAGGATAGTGAACGTCTTCATCTTCTGTGTCAAAAAAGGAATCAACTACAATAAATTTTTTCATATAGTCGCCCCTTCTTAGACTTGATCAGTACCTAGCGAGTGGCGGATTGCAACAATACCGATATTCTTATCTTCGTAAACTTTAGACCAGTTATTAGCTGTCGCAAGCTCCGCATTTGATGGTGTTTCTCCAGACACAGTCGCATCAGTAAACTTCACACCGTATGGATGAAAAACAAACGCACGACGTGTATAGACTTCGTCAATACCTTTGGAAGCAACACGATTTTTTTCAAAAGTAGTAAGTTTTTCAGGCGTACCAGTGTTGCGACCAAATGCCCCCTCAGATAGCAAGTATGTTGTGTACTCGTTGCCAGTTGGAGCATTGCTATCATCTACAATTACACGATATCCTTGATAAATAGGAATGTCAATCTTTGCATCAGTAGGCTGAATATACGAAATCAAGTTATCCTTTTGCAATTTTGTATACACAGCAGAATGCATTACAATAACTTTGATTTTATCCGCAGCATCACCAAGCAATTGCTTAGCATTGAGCACTTCTGACGCAGTAATAGGTTTATTTGCAAGATTTAGTAAGTGAGTCGACTCCAAAGGTCCACCTACCGCAAACAAGCCTTTTAGAACTGATAACAATACTTTCTGCTCTTGACGCAGCCAGTAATCGCCGATTCGAGATAAGAGCGCGCGCATTGGATCATCACCAGAAATTACAGCGGAAAGCTCATTGACTGCCCATCCGCGTCCTCGGTACATAACTGCAGCGATATCCTTTCCTGCCGTGATTTTACCTGTTCCAAGTTCGACATCATCACCAAGAACTTCGTCATCTCCAGTCAAATCATTCCAAAATGGCATGTTTACCAAAGTATTCCCTGCTGTAATCATTTCAGATACACGCTCGTCTGCAATAGCGATACCAGAGTTTACAATGAGTGATTTTTCTGCAGTATATTGTTGCATATAAGCATTGTAAATTTCCGGTGTGATAGTATCTAAAATTTTAGTAACTTCTTTTGTCATTTAATTAGTCTCCTTTTGCTTGTTGTTTCAAAAATTCAGTTAAATTAACTGATTTATCTCCAATCGCCGAAGCGATATTGTGATTATTTGTACGCTTACCATCTGGCAAGTCTGCACCGCCTAACGACTTGAAGCCGTTGTTGTCTGGGGCTGAGTCTGTAGTTTGGAAAAATGTTGGGTGATTTGTTTGTAAATCCTTGATTTTATTTTCAAGGTCTTTAATCGCCCCGTTTTCATCCACTTCAACCTCGCCTAGTTTGTACATGAGATAGTCCACATCTGTCGCCTTGGCATTTGTCAGAGCATCTTTGATTGTTTGCTGCTTGGCTGACTCTTTCGCCTGCGCTTCAAGCTGTGTGACTTTATCCTTGTACGTTTTCAGCTCATTCTGCAGTTCTTCGTTGTCCTTATTGGATTTCTTCAACGTATCAAGCGTGCTGTTAGCTACTTTTAGCTTTTCAGCCTGTTCGTTATATACATCTTTAGGGACAGCGTGCTTTGGAAATTCTTCTTTCGCTGCGTTCATGACCGCATCAATGTCTGTTTTTCCATCTGCAGTATGTTTCTCAATAAGTTCTTTTAACCAATCCATTATTGGCTACCTCCATAGATTTTATTAGGGGCTCTCCCCCTGTGGGAGTTGTCACAATATACCCTGTGACAATTTGGGTACACGCTCTGCAGGATTCGAACCTGCGTCATCGGTTTTGGAGACCGATATCTTAACCTCTAGACAAAGAGCGCAAAAAGAAAACCGCATGGGATTCCATACGGTTAAATTATTCAGCTAGTTCATAGGTTTCTGCAAAGATATCCGGTTTACATGGATAAAACTCACCTTGGATACCTTTGATGATATAATCACCTTTTTTAGCTATCATATCTCCCTCAAGTGTATCAATCCAAAGCGTACCTAAATCATCAAACCAAATATCAGATTTAGCGAACTGGATAAGCTCCCTATAATTTTCTCCAGTCCACTGAATCGCTTCAATTACTACTGGTTTCTTACGATATTTCATATTTACCTCCTGTTTTTGAGTACAAAAAAAGCACTTAGATCGCTCTAGGTGCTTAATAAAATCCAAATTTTGAACTTGTTCGCTGGTATTCTTCACGCCATTCTTTGTACTTTTCGTAAAGTTCAACGATTTCTTGCGGAGTATCTGGTCTCAACCGCGGATTTGTATATCGATTTTCCTTCTCGAACCAAGGTTCTATTTTTTGCATCATCTTAGTTCCTTTAGTAATCACCATCTCCATGTTACCAGTCCTCCTTTTCCAAAAATTTTATTATTGTTTTACCAAACCCGTCTGTAGTTAGTAAATCTAATGTGTTTGCTTCAGATATAATTTCGTTTGTCGAATTCAATTTTCCAAAATATCCATCCAAATGTCCTTGAGCATAACCGCTAACATCTGTACCTACATTATAGCCTTTCTTATCAAGAAACTCAAGTAATTTCGCATTAAATCTTTGCTTTGATTCTGCATAGGTAATACCATTTACTTTTGCATGGTGATCAATGTGCATATAATGCTTGTAATGGCCTAACTCGTGGACTAACGGGCTTCTTGGGTCGTTATCAACCGCAAAGAATTTACCAACATTCCCATCTTTCAGCCATTTCTTATTCGCAGTCTGTAGCCGTTTGATAATGGCTTTTTCATTCGCTTTGCCAGCGTCTAAAAAGACAGTATTTGTTGCAGGGTCATACGCTCCGAAGCTGTGCTTTTTACCAACATCCAGCGCTCCGTCATAAAGGACAAAACGAGGAGCTGGGCTACCTTTCGGGACATTGATTACTTTCATCACTTCATCAATCTGATTTTCATAATAAGAAAATGCTTTACGTCCAGAACCGAGGCTGTCAGAGATATACAGGTTGTGCTTCGAGTTTAACACCTTGCGTCCCTTAAAGGAAGCTTCCTCACCACGGATAAGTTCTTGTTTGCCCTTTTGGGGGCTAACCAGTTTATCAGATTTCAAGTAATCTGCATCGGTTCCCATGGTAAAACGACGCCTATCAATAGCTTTTTCCCACTCTTGATAATTCTTGTACTGGATTACCTCACCAGTCTCGTTATCTCTGCGCAACACCTCTGACTGGTCATTTTTTAGCCTCGAAATCGTCCGACAGCGGCAATTGACATCCTCACTGGCAACCCCAAACATGTGAGGTTGTTTTGTTTTGCGACCGTTTATCTCAAAGTACCCGTCCGGCTTGACTTTGACACCGTCCAACAACTGGTGATTGTGCCTGGTACGACCGTCAAGAGTAGCTACCCACACCTTTTCAAACTCGATACCAAGGCTTTCGGCTTCCGTCTGGGCTTTTTGTCTTGCAACTGCCTGCACACGTCCTGCCTCGGTACGTGTAATGACCATAGCCCGACGATAGGAACTATACCCTTGTTCTGCCAATCTAGCAGATGCTTGAGCATAGCTAGCACCATCTAGGAAGATGCGTGTCAAATCGTCCTTGATGTTCGCTTTTAGGCGTTCAGCAACACCATCATTCAAACGTTCGGACAATTTGAAATTCGCAACAGGCGTGTCAATAATCGTCCGCAGTTCATCTTCTTTCAGTATGGCGAAGTTGATTCCACCGTGCCCGCTTTCAAACTCGTAAAAAAGTTCATTATAGGCGATTTGACCTGTATGATCTAAATGCCCTCTAATTTCGTTTTTAAGCCCCTTTTTAAGTTCTGCGGTAGATTGTTCTAACTGTTCCAAAAGAGCCGTCATTTGGCTTAATTTTAACTTCTCTGATGATTTCAACTCACCTATCCGCTGATAATCGACAAGTAATGACTTTTTAAGGTCTTTTATTGTGTCGATATACAGGTCATAGAGTCTCCTATCCGTCAGCTTGTCCGACTTGTCCAGCAGGCTCTCTATCTCCTTCTGGAACTTGTTCAGCTCCGCCATCTTCTACCTCCGTTGATTGGTTAAAATCGGACTTATACCCTTGTTCTTCCAAGGCTTTTTCGACTTCGTCCGGGTCTACTTCCAAGACGCCAGCCAATAGCTCTAAAACCGTCCTATCGTCCAAGCGTGGTGCAGCAGTCATGATGTTCCCAATCAGCACCTGCTTAGTGTCTGCCTCGGTTTTGGCCATGTTCGCATTGTCTACCTCGTTCGCCATCACATCACGAGTGATTGTAATCTCGATATCTGACGTGTCATAGGTTTTATTGTGGATTTCATTGATATTTTCCACAATCAACTCTAGCATTTGTTTAATAACCGCACGCAATCTGACCTCTGCCTTGTTGCATTTGAGGTCAAGTAGACTATATCGAGACAAAATAACCACGTTGGTGATATTTCCATCGCCAGTCTGCGAACTATCAAAGCCCATGCCAAACTTGTAGATAGCCTCTTTGTCTATCTCTAACTTAGCCTTGCGTGCTTCAACTGGGATGTTAGTAGTAATGACATCAATACCGCCGTTTTCACCCACGCCGACAGTCTTCTTAGTTTTGAGATTGGTTACAAGCGTGTCGAGATTATCGCCATCGTATCCACGGACTGCATAGATTGGATGGTCGAAGTCAATCAAGTTGTTAGATAAAGCACAAGCCATCATGTCGTAATCATCGATTAGGTCTTTGATTGGCTTCAAGTCATTCAATTTCTGCTTGTTGTTTTCCAAGCAGATAAATGGCACACGACCATAGCCTTTACCCAGCTTTTCTGTTCCTTTCTCAGCCAGCATATGGGGCTGTGGATTAATTGCGACAGAGCCATCTAAATTTACATCACTGTCAACCTGCACAAAATAAAAGACCTCTTCTTTGGTCCATAATTGAATTTTGGTTACGGTCTTTAGTTTGCCATCAATGATAATCTCATCATCGTAGTAATAGATGAGCTGGTCGATATTGTAAAATCCGTCGTAAATCGGCACAATCTTGAAGGCATCTGCGGTTTTAAATCGAATACGCTTGTCCTGGTCTTTTTTCCAAAACACGTATTCGATAGATTTCTGACTAGCGCCTTCAACAAGTTCCTGCAGCATAAGCTGGAAATCTTCGTCAATGTAGTCATCCAAGTATTCTTGCAATCCCACTTGTTCTGTTGTCACTTCGATCGGATTAGATAGCAAGTATTGGACTTTCTGATCTACAAGTTCTGTAAAATATTGATGTGCAATCTTCGTGTTGCTTCGATATTTCTCTTCGACGATTTGACCTTCGTTATTAAAATAAAACAAGCGGTAATCCTCAATGTCGTGTCGGCCGTTGTAGTAATTGATACCAGTCCGCATATCTCGCTTTAATACACTAGCGCGGTCATTTGCGACCATGGTTTTTATATCGGCAACAAGCCGAGTGATATTTTCTGTTTGTAGCATTCTTCCTCCTAAACTAGCCAGCCACTAGATTCGATACATTGCAAGCTATATCGCAAAGCATCCATCAAGTGATTGTTTTTATCCTCTGGCTTATTGAGCCAATTACCTTCTCTGTCACGTTGGTAACAATAGCTATAAAATTCATCCATGATATGTTTTAGGTTTGGATGCACAATAATCTTATAGCCTTGCAACTTAGAAACCCCAGCCATTACACTATCTTTACCTTTCCGGCTTGGTTTTATCCGTCTAATCCCATGCTCTTTTTTAAGCTCTTCGATTAGTCGCCCTTCCGCACAGTCAGCGATGATGGTTGAGTTTTGATAACCTTTATCCCTTATCATTTGCGCTACCTCTCGAGTAATCAAACCTGATTGATAATGCTCATCAAAAACATAAATTGTCTTAGCCTCATCGTTGATTACCGATGCAGTCAGCGCCGTTGGATCGTGAGTGAAACCAAAGTCGAGGCCAAGACAAAGTTTATTCACTTTATCTTTTAGCAACTCATCTTTATCAAAATCAGCAATCGTAACATTCTCGTAAATAAGACCTTCGGCAACTCCCCACTCCCCGTCACAGACAATTCTAGCCCGTCTAGGATTAGTATGATACAAATCTTCGTAGCGTTGCTTATCGACATCATCAAGCCACTCGTTGCACCGATATGTAGTTGTCAGCGATAACGTATCAGAGCGCTTGGTCTTGTCATCAAAAAAGACGCGTTTCAGCCAGTGTCTTTCGTTCCATGGGTTAAACGTAACCGTGATTTGTTTAAAAAAATCTGGAACATCCAACGTCCCACGAATTGATTCCACAACAGTAGAAAATTTGTCTTCGGTTTCAATTTGATACGCTTCTTCAAACCATGCCCAGCAGAGAATACCGACATCAACTGTAATTGACGTAATCTTCAACTCATCATCAAGACCACGAAATAGAATCTTTTGCCCAGTCTCTTTGACAGTGATTTCGGGCAAACTCTCATTAAATTTAAAAAGGTGTGTAACCTTTAATTGATTACACGCCCATTTGAAGTCTGTATATGTCGATTGCTTGTTTGTATTAGAGTACCTGCGGACTACAAGTAGGTTGGCCCAAGGATATTTCAACAACCGAGTAATAAAGTTCAAGGCTGTTGTCTTGGATTTTTTGGAGCCACGGCTGCCTTTTACAACTCTATAAAAGTTACGCGAACGCCAAAACTGACCATATCCCGCGCCTACTGTCGTCGGCAAATCTACAACAAAATCTATCTTTGGTTTAGTCCGGGATATCGTCTTCATTGGCAAATACCACCGTTCCACGAACTTCTGCTTCTACTTTGTCACTCCAAAGCTTGTACCGCTTACCTAGCAATTCCAAAGCTTTGTTCCTGTCGCTGTTCTTGGTTGGATATTCAACAAGTTGAGGAATTTCATCATAAACCTTAACAGATTTTCCGCTAACTGGATCGACTTTCAACACTCCCACTTTCGTAGTTACCACAACGGTCTCCTTGGCTTGACCGGAAGCAATTTCAGACAACATGACTAAAACTTGTTTTTGAGTCAATATCTTCTCGTCTTGTAACTCTTCCATACGATTTTGGATATATTCTGAAATGCCAACATTTGCCAACAATTTATGTGATTGGGCCCTAGCATAATTCTTACTATATCCTGCTTTGATTGCAGCTTCCTCCGCTACCCCGCAGATGATGTACTCATCTGCAAATCGTCTCTGTCTTTCATTCAACTTTCCACCACCTCCAATCAAAAAAAGCCGGCGCATCGTATGCTTACCGACCTAATCCTATAATTAAAATCAGACCAACGCGAATGCTCAGAAAAAGTTTTTTGTTGGTTGTTGGTCTGATGATTGGCAGTTCGATTTTTTAAATAGCTGTTCCCTTTATATAAAAGGCTCTATGTAAATGATTATCTCTTCTGCCAATTATTTGATGGTACCATAATAACTCATTTTCGATGCGACAAATAGGCATAAAAGTCGCATCTTTTAGCAAAAACCATAAAAATCCGCAAAAATTTCTAAAATTCTCTCCCGCTTACGGTAAATTGTACTTCTGTCGTATTTCATTTTATATGCTATCGCCTCCCAAGTATTTACCGACCCACGAGACCAACGAAGCCAGAAGATTTCTGTTAAGTCGTCATCTAAGATGTCTAGCGTGCTTTCTACGGCTTCTTTTTGTGCATATAGACTATTTAGACGTCTATCACTATCCCAACGCGCTACGGTCGATTCTGTGGGCTTAGAAACGATATTGCTTTTCCCTCCGCCTACATTAGTATCGTTATTAGGAATATCTGAAATTTCTAGTTTGCGCGCTGCAATCTTACGATCAATGCTTACATAATCAAATAGTAATTCATCTAATGCTTTTAGTTGTGCATTACTTAACCTTCTCAACTCGCCTCTCCTTATGATATAATAGATTTGTAGTTATTATTCACAAGGAGTCAGCGCATGCTGGCTTTTTTTAATGTTCTTCCACCAGAATCATTGTTTGCCTCCTATTCTTGTCATTTCCAACTGTAATTCTAGTTTTTCTTTAGCTAAACGCTCGCACTCCCTGTCTATTTTTGCAATTTCCCGACAAAGCCATTTGATATATCGCTTTTTATCTTTGTTCATCACTCCTCCACAAGCTTAGCCCGCTCTAAACTTAGGTATCATTGTCTACCTCCTGAAATAGTACTTCAAAAATGATAGGACTATACGTATTGATTTTATCGTTTTCAAAAACAACAAAATGACCAATCTTTACAACTTCTTCTTCCTCAAACATACCATCATAAACTACTAATTGTCCATCTCGCATATATACATCATCTTCGATGTTACTTGCGAGTTTTTTTATTTTCTCAAAAGTTTCTTTTGATCCATCCCACTCAAACGCGTCTAGAAAAATTGGATTAGCTATTACTTTCATTTC
>NZ_KB904568.1:23517-31097 GCF_000380125.1 Streptococcus ovis DSM 16829 | reverse complement strand
TTTCTGAAGTTGTGGGTGAAGGAGAAGGTTGTGATGTTTTTTATGAAACACATTTTCACCAAGACAACATTGTCGCTTCTATCGAAGTCTCTGAGAATCTAACTTTTTCAGAGATTTACTCATTGCTTGCAAAGGATAAGTATATGGAAGTTGCTGATATTGTGACGATTTCAAATAATGAAAAAGCAATTACTGCATTTATCGAACAGAATAAAGAGGAAATGAGAGCACAAACAATTTTTTCATTAGAAAGTTTTGTTGCTCGTAAATAATGTACAGTACAAAAGAGCTGAGGAGGAAATTGTATGGATGAACAGGTAATTTGTATTCTCCAAAAGGTTGCATGTTGGATATCAGTTTTTTACAAAATACAATAATGGATTATAAAAGGAAAAAGCTTTGATTTCAAGGCTTTTTTGCTTGTTATAAGAATGGAGAAGGAAACTGAAATAGCGGGTGTTGTGAGTGAAGCTAGCAGTTAAAACAAATTATTGGTAAGCGTTTACATAATATGGTATGATGTGACCATACTATAAAATAAAAACGAGGAAACGACCATGATTCACATGAACAAAGTCATTGCCATTCAAGATACATATGGAGAAAGATTTCAACATTGTTGGGGATGCGGTCCCAAAAACGTTGATGGCTTACACCTAAAGACTTATCCGAGTGAGGATGGACAGTGTTGTCTTTCAGTGTATACCCCAGGTGCTCATTATACAGGGGGAGTACCATCCAATATTTTTGGTGGGATGATTGCAGTGCTCTTTGATTGTCATGGAACAGCGTCAGCGGCCTGGTTTGCCCATCGTAAAAAGGGGTTAGAGCTGACAAAGGAGACTGTGATTGGACGATATATCACAGCAAGACTAGAGGTTGATTTTAAGAAGCCACTTCCAGTCAATGAAGCAATTACTGTGACATCTAAAGCAGAAGAAATTGGCGAACGTAAAGTCATTGTCACAATGGAAATGGTAGCTGCAGGAGAGGTTCGTGCAATAGCGCGAATGATTGCAGTAGCGGTCAAAGATCATATGTAGTCTAAGGCAACTTTCATTTGGAAGTTGCCTTTTTATAATGTTTGAATCAGATGGGATTTCAGCTTTCTGCATTGTTATCGGTAATGAAGAATGGTTTTACCATCAAGGAAAGAACGAATGGTATTAGAATTCGTATACAGATGTTTCCTTTTTAAATGTTGGAGCGAGATTTAAAAAAATCATTCATAAAACACTTGACTTATAGTCAACTACAAGTGGTACACTGTCACCATCAACAAAAAAGGAGAAACAAAATGACAAAACATACAGCATCAATCGTACTTGGAACATGGTCTTGGGGAACTGGCGGATTTGCTGGTGGTAATGTGGTTTTTGGCAATCATCTTGATACGACTGACTTGAAAGATGTTTTTTCGGTTGCTATGGAAAATGGTCTCAACACCTTTGATACTGCTTTTGCCTATGCCAATGGGGAATCTGAGAGGATTTTGGGTGAGTTAGTGAGCCAATATGACAGGTCAGAAGTCATCATATCTGACAAATTTACACCAGGAATGCAGGATGGTACCAAAGAAAATCCAGTCGCAGATATGTTAGAAGGTAGTCTTAAGCGCTTGGGAATAGAATATATTGACATTTATTGGATTCATAACGCTGCTGATGTTGAACGTTGGACACCATTTTTAGCAGACTTAGTCAAATCAGGACGTGTGAAACGAATTGGTGTATCCAACCACAGTCTTGACCAAGTGAAACGTGTTCAGGAAATCTTGAAACCAGCTGGGGTACAAATTTCAGCTGTTCAAAACCATTTTAGTTTGCTTTACCGCAATTCTATTGAGGATGGATTGCTTGACTATTGCAAGGAAAATGATATCCAATTTTTCTCTTACATGGTTCTAGAGCAAGGCGCTTTGTCTGGTAAATATGATAGTAGGCATCCGATGCCAGCTGATTCCAATCGTGGCAAAACCTATAATCCGATGTTTCCAGCCTTAGGTGACTTACTTTCTGAATTGAAAGTTTTGGCAGACAAGTATCAGGTTAGTCCAGCACAAATTGCGACAGCTTGGGCAATCGGGCGTGGAACAACACCAATCTTAGGCGTTACAAAAGTTGAACAAGTTCTAGATGCGGCTAAAGCTAGCGACCTGGTTCTCAGTGGGACTGAAATGGCAAGATTAGAAGAATTGGCTTCAGAAGCTGGTGTCAATACACGCGGTGGCTGGGAAGGACAAGCTTAACACAATGAATCAACAAGGACTGTCTGAGTAACTAAATGATGCAAGAGTTGACGTGCTAAAAAATGTAACTTAACAAAAATTATAGTAGACTAGAGTTACAAGATACGTTTAGATAGAAGGTAATGAGATGACAGAAACGAAAAAATACACCATTACGGAAGTGTCACAAAAATATGATATTAATCCCAATACCCTGCGTTATTATGAACGGATAGGGCTTTTACCAGAGATACCTCGTCAGTCTAATGGCAATCGCTATTTTACAGATGATCTTAATAAGTGGCTTGAAATGATTATTTGCCTACGTCATTCTGGCATTCCAATCGAAGCCTTGATTGATTATTGTCAGCTACTCATGCAGGGTGATCAGACGGTAGAAGCGAGTGAAGCCTTGTTGCGTGAGCAACTAGCAGTGCTAGAAAACAAACAAAAAAATCTTCAACGTTCTATTGATCGCTTGACACGCAAAATCAGTCTTTATGAATCTGGAGAGATTTTAAATAAGGATACCTATTACGAAGAATATGGCATTATTTTTGATGAAGCCGGTAGCTGGAAGGAGAGATTAGATGACTTTGAAAATTGATGCCTTTGCCCATGTTTTACTTCCTGAGTTTTTTGGAAAAATGCTAACGCTGGATAAGAAGTTAGTCTCAAAAATGCCCTTTATCCAAAACCCTGTCTTGACGGATATAACAAAACGTCGCGAGACGATGCCAGCTAACACAAAACAAATTATTTCTTATGTCAATGCTAATCCAGAAGATTATCTGGATAGTGCTGAAGCTACTCAATTGGTAGAACTGGCGAATGAGGAATTGCTAGCGACGGTCAAAGAAAATGCGGATATTTTTTCGGGTGGTGTAGCCATGGTGGCGATGAACAATATTCCAGAAGCAGTGCGCGTGATAGAGAGCTTTGTTGTTAGTCATCCTGAGATACTTGGGATTCAATTATTCACACGTCATCTGGGGAAATCCCTAGCAGATGAGAGTTTCAAGCCAGTATTTGCAGCAGCATCCAAGGCGAATAGCCCAATCTGGCTACACCCAGTCTTTGATGAGCGGAAGCCAGACAATAATATTATCTTTAGCTGGGAGTACGAATTAACCCAAGCCATGCTAGACATTGTGCAGGCTGGTTATTTTCAAGAATTTCCAAATCTCAACATCTTAGTTCATCATGGTGGGGCTATGGTTCCTTACTTCGCAGAGCGGATTGAGCATATTTTACCAGAGGAGCAGGCGAGTGATTTCAAGAAATTCTATGTGGATACAGCCCTTTTAGGCAATAGCAAAGCTCTGGAACTCTGTGTGGACTATTACGGTGTTGACCATGTTCTTTTTGGAACTGATGCACCGCTTGGGATTCTTCCAGCTGGAGCGACAGAAGTAATCAGTAATGCTATCGAAAAATTACCTTTAACGGATAATGATAAAGAAAAGATTTTTCGTGGGAATGCCAATAGGCTCTTTGGATTTGGAGGTTGAAAATGACAGAGATCTTTAGAATGTTTCGTCTTGGTTTGGAATTGGATTATGAAGAAGATTATAAGCAAATTGGCTATACGAACTTTACCCAGTCAATGGCACTAGAACCAGGGACTTTGGCTATGTATGGTGGTCATCTTTCAGAAGATTTTAGTCAGCAGATCGTTGTGGAATGTTATGCTAGTGAAGAGGCTTATCAGGAACATGTTCAATCACCTCATTTTAAGGCCTTTGTAGATTTGGCACAAAAAGCACTGACTAGCCGTGAAGTGGTGACCTTGGTGCCACAATTATTGCTTCAAAAACCAACCGCCTTGCGGATTTTTGATGATAAGCAGTTAGCTGTTCGACTAGCTACAGTGACGGTTAGGGATAGCAATGCCTTTTCAGAGATTGTTTTACCTGAAATGCAGACAAGCATGGAAAAAGAAGCTGGAGTCTTGGTCATGTATGCTGGTACAGATGTGGACAATCCGGATACTTGGTATTTCTTTGAGGTCTATCAAAATGAAGCTGCATATGAGCAACACAGAGCAACACCGTATTTTAAAGACTATATTGAGCAAAGTGCTAAATTGGTCCTAGATAAACAACTTCAAACGTTGCATGGGGATATGCTGGTGAATCGAGGATAGATTTAGTAGCTTGATGATAAGTTAAAATACTTTTGAAGCATCTATTAACTTTCATTATAGGTATTTGTCACTGTTAGTAGTTAGAGATATACTATAATCGAGATTAACATTATTATAGAAAGAAGTGATGACTCATGTTTAAACATGAAGACGTTAAAAACAATCCCTTATTTGCCTTTGGAGAAGAAAATCCGTACGGTGTTAGTTTTACGGGACAATCCTATCTAGCAATGTTGGCACAAGCGCCAGATGGCAATACCAGTGTTGGAAATGTGACCTTTGAACCGGGATGTCGTAATAACTGGCATGTGCATTTGGATGGGTACCAAATTCTTCTTGTTACTGGAGGAGAAGGTCTTTATCAGGAAGCTGGGAAAACTGCGCGACATCTAAAAGCAGGTGATGTCGTTGTGACTGACAAAGGAGTGAAGCACTGGCATGGTGCAACCAAAGATTCTTGGTTCAGTCATGTGGCGATCACAGCTGGTGCCAGTGAATTTTATGAATCAGTGATAGGCGAAGAATATCAAGCAGCTCATAAGGAGGAAGAATAATATGACTATTAAACAAACAGCAGGGCGTGATCAACTAGGCGAATTTGCGCCTGAATTTGCTCATTTTAATGACGATGTTTTGTTTGGCGAAAACTGGAATAATGAGGCCATTGATCTGAAGACACGTTGTATCATTACTGTGACGGCTCTGATGAGCTCAGGTATCACCGATTCTTCTTTAAACTATCACTTGGAAAATGCCAAGAAAAATGGTGTCACCAAGGAAGAAATCTCTGCTATCATTACCCATCTGGCTTTCTATGTCGGCTGGCCAAAAGCCTGGGCAGTCTTTAGAATAGCTAAGGGTGTATGGGGAGAATAAGATACGACAGGTGCTCGTGGATATTAACAATAATAAGTCGTTCACCCAACAGGTTATCAGCCACGTGGGAGAACGATCTATTTTGCCCAAACTAGAATGATAATTGATATTTGCGGACCTCCAAGTTACTTTTATTGAAAGGAAAAATCACATATTTTGGCAATGATAAAACATAAGAAAATTGAATTAACGGAGCTATTTTACGATTTGGTTTACGTTTATGGCTTTAGTCAGACAACCTCGCTCATTCACCATGTTCATCAAGGGGTGATTCCTATGAACTGCTCCCTGTCAAGTGGACAATGAAATAATAAAAGATTAAGCAACGGCCTTGTTCCTCATTTCAAGAGGGGCAAGGCCGTTGTGTTTCTCTTGAAATCGTTCATTATTGTAAAAATAGATATAGTCATCAATATCAGTGACCAACTCCTCAAATGTCTTGTAGGTCTTCAAATCATAACACTCCGTTTTAAAGTGTCCAAAGAAACTCTCAATCGGCGCATTATCAATGCACTTGCCAACTCGTGACATTGAACGTGTCATCTGATATTGTGTTGTTACCATCCGGTATTCTCGCGATGTGTATTGGGAGCCTCTATCACTATGAAGCAGCGGTGTGGCTCCTGAGTTAATCTCTATTGCCTTTCTTAGAGTTTCCATAACAAGAGGATTATCATTGTGCTTACTGATATGGTAAGCCACGATAGAACCATCATATAGGTCTTTAATAGCACTTAAATAAGCCTTACAACCTAATCCATATTGCAAGAAAGTCACATCTGTACACCATTTTTGATTAGGTGACTGAGCTGTAAACTCTCGATTAAGAATGTTCTCTTCGATATTCACAAAACTAGTCTTCGTGCAATAGCCTCTAGAACGACGGATAATTGATGAGATACCAAGGATACGCATTAAGCGACGAATTCGCTTCTTGTTATAAGTTGTTCCAAGTTCCCGATTGATAGCTCGTGTCATTCGACGGTAGCCTAAAATTCCCTTGTGTTTGGTATGGAGTTCCTTGATGGTTTTTAATAGTGTTCGATTTGTCTCCTCAGATGTAGTCTCTTTGTGATTAAGCCACTTATAATAGCCTGATCGAGACACTCCAAGCAATTGGCATAACTGGCTAATAGAGGCTCCACTANGCTTATCNGAATAATCTTTGATGGCTTGAAATTCTTCCAAGTANNGTCCAATCCTTACCGTCGGTTTCTGCGTCTGATTTCTTCNAACTTTTTGGCGCTAGCCGTTCGAAGCAAAGCGAGTTACGGATAGCCCTGCAAGGCTTGTCCAAGCGTTAGGAACAGGGTGACGACACGATTGGCAACAAGCAACTGCAAGCAGNTAGCCAGCAGTAAGCATAGCCAGAGACCAGTCATCTATTATCGCTATGATGATAGCCGTTCAGGTAAGGTTATCCGTGACATTCTAGGCGACTTCCAGGGCTACTTGCAGGCAGATATGTATTCAGGTTATCAAACCATAGATGGGGTTAAACTAGTAGGCTGTTGGGCACATGCCAGACGCTATTTTCATGACGCTTGTCCAAAGGTGGCCAATAAAGATAGTTTAGCCCTACAAGGAAAACATCGGATAAGTGCCATGTTCAAGTTTGAGAAAGATCATGCCCATCTTGTCTCCTCAGATGTAGTCTCTTTGTGATTAAGCCACTTATAATAGCCTGATCGAGACACTCCAAGCAATTGGCATAACTGGCTAATAGAGGCTCCACTACGCTTATCTGAATAATCTTTGATGGCTTGAAATTCTTCCAAGTAACGTCCAATCCTTACCGTCGGTTTCTGCGTCTGATTTCTTCTAACTTTTTGGCGCTAGCCGTTCGAAGCAAAGCGAGTTACGGATAGCCCTGCAAGGCTTGTCCAAGCGTTAGGAACAGGGTGACGACACGATTGGCAACAAGCAACTGCAAGCAGTCCTACCTCCATCTCTAAATAGCGGTTGCACTCTTCTAGTTGCTTGATTTTGAGCTGTAATTCTTCTTCTGGGGTTAGGTTTGGTTTACTGTCTAATCCTTTACCTCTGCGATCTAAGAGTCCTTGACTACCATCCTTCTCAAACTTTCTCACCCAGGAATAAACTTGTTGGTAGGAAATACCATATTTCTCAATCGCTGCCTGATAGTCCTTATCATGAGCAATNGTGAAGTTGACAATCTCCACCCGTTCTTCAAAAGTGGTTTTTCGTCCTTGGTTCATACGACTTAATCCTTTNCTAGTNGNTTNNANTNNTTTACCACTAGTATANCGNTTTATCCANNNTTNGAGAACACTTCNAGANGATATNTGATANNTNTCANNNATNGTNTNC
>NZ_KB904568.1:0-23511 GCF_000380125.1 Streptococcus ovis DSM 16829 | reverse complement strand
CCTNNTCCNNNNAGATAATCTTGTACNGCTTGTTCTTTGANTTCTTTTGAGTANCTNNTCCAANTTNNACTTTCTNTTAGTCCTNCTANACCTAGCTGTTGGTATTTACGAACCCAAGTTCTAATGGTGGTATCACTGACGCCATATTCCCTTATTAAGCTTGAAATGGATTTCCCTTTTTCTAAATACAAGTTAACAATCTCTAGTTTTTCCTCTACTGATTTTGGACTTCTTTTTGACATACGAAAACTCCCCTTTTAGTTTCTAGTGAATTTTTGTTTTTTCACTGTCCACTATAAGGGGAGTATATCAGTCTTTACCAGACTTTATCGCTATTTATTAAGACCAGACATTTATTATATTGCTTACAATTCTTTCCCCTTATCATTGCAACTTCTCACAGTAAAGAGTATTCATTTTTCTGTTTTCCCTTATTCTAAATTAGGCCGATAGAAAAATCATGATGATTCAGCGAGCCATTCTATACCAATTCGGGATTTCTTTATTGGCATTGGATGCGTTGCTCTATCAAACTTCCCAACAAAGAGGCTGTGACAAATAGATTTTTAGTTTAGAAAATCTATAGCAATAAAGCTAATTTTCTAATAAAATCTATATAAAAACGAACAAAGACATTCTATAAACATATAAGAGATAGTCTTTGTTCGTTTTTTTGTTTTATTGTTCAGAGTTTTGTCTCAAACTCCTTCTATTATTTATGATAGGAATTTTAACATTTAAGTCTTAATTTTTTTCCTTACGTGACACAAATAAGAATCCACCAGTTAAAACAAGTACTGACATACCTGCCACAACAAACCAAGGATTGGTAGATGAACCTGTTTTTGGTAGATTTGGTTTTCTAACAGTTGTTGTTACTCGAGGCAATACGGTACTTGATGTTACTGTCGAAACCATCGTCGTCGGATGACTCGTCATTGAAGTCGTAGTCATGGACTCTGTTGTGGTCGGGCTACTTGTCGTTGAACTTGTTGTCGGAGTCTCTGTTGTGGTCGGGCTACTTGTCGTTGAGCTTGTGGTAGTTGACTCTGTTGTGGTCGGACGACTTGTCGTTGGGCTACTTGTCGCTGACGTTGTGGTCATGGACTCTGTCGTGGTTGGACGACTTGTCGTTGAACTTGTGGTAGTTGACTCTGTTGTGGTTGGACGACTTGTCGTTGAACTTGTGGTCGGAGTCTCTGTTGTGGTCGGACGACTTGTCGTTGACGCTGTAGTTGTTGACTCGGTCGTCGTTGGGGTTAACGGTGGTAGCTTTTTATTCTTTATTGTAAAGCCTGTTTGTGTGTTTCCTTCATAGGTTACTTTATACCAAGTATTTCCTATTTTTATATGCCCATTTACTTCATCGACTTCTTTTACAGTGTATTCATAGTCTTTTCCGTCTTTGTCTGTTTTAGGTAAATTCTTCCATGTATGCTCAGTTTTGCCATCTTTTAGTTCAACAGGATTTCCTTCTGCTTGTCCATTTTTAAATAATTGGAGTTTAATTGTAGGTTTTTCTCCTTCATTTTCCCAAATTTTCTTTCCTGTTATATCAATTTTTGGAGAACAGTATTTATTTGTTACAGTCAAACCATTTTCTGTTTTTATATAGTTTTTAGGAGCTTTTTCTGTAAAGACTCCGTCTTTTAACTCCCCTTCTTTAACACTATAGATATACTCTTTTCCCTCATCATTCGTCTTTGGTAATCCTCTCCATGTTACGCTTGTATCTCCATTGTGTAAAGGTTGTTCAAATAATCCCTCTACGGGTTTTGCTTCCTCTCCTTCAATATTTCTATATAATTTAAACCAGACAGTAGGTTTCTCGCTTGGTCCGCCTTCCCATTTTTTTGTTGCAGTAATATCTGTAACATCTGGAGTATTTATAATTGAAAAACCTTTTTCCATATCTCCATGATATTCAGCCTTATATCCTTTAGGCACTTCTTCTTTCACAGAATACTTGATTTCTTTTCCTTCAGAATTAAATTTTCTTAAGTTTGTAAAAGTGTGTTTCCATTCCTTGTCTTTATTTAAGACAATAGAATCTATTTCTTTATCATCTGCATATAGTTTTACAGTGCATGATTCAAGTTGGATTCCACCCCATAATTTTTTTACTGCTACATCTCTCTTAATAGGTTTATTAGTTATAGTCTGAATTGCACCTCCTGTTGGTGTTACTTTTAGGGTATACTCCTCTTCATTTAACTCGTATCCTATTGGTGCAATCTTTTCTTTAACCTTGTATTCTCCTTGTTCAAGAATTCCTGAAATCACTTCACCATTTTCACCTGTTTTAAGCTCAAATTTTTCTCCATTTGGTTTAGTAACTTCAAATACTGCATTGGCAAGTTTTGTCTTTGTGTTTTCTTCATCTACCTTTATTAACTTAATCTTACTTGCTAAATCTCCATCTCCTGTTCCTCCTGACTCGGCAGAACGGTAGCTTGCAACTATGTGTTTTTGCTGTTGAACAGAAATTAAATCAAGTTCATTTTTTAATGTGGTTCCCGGAGTATATGTTGTACGATAGCCTAAATAGTATCTATCATCTTTTCCAAGATCTCCTAATGTTAAGGTAAAGCTGTTTTTATCCGGAGATACTTGTAATTTAGATGTTAAATCTATGTTATCTTCTATTACTTTGAGTATATCTCCATATTTAGTGAATTCAACCTTCTTAAGTACGAAACTTTTATCGACGAGTTTTTCTCCTGTCTTGCTAAAATCATCCTTGATTACTACAGTGGATAACTCATCTCCTGCGTGATTTATTCTAACATGCCATACAACCTCTTTAGGATTTCCGTTTAATTTTCCTCCCCACTTACCTAAATAGTCATTCTGTAATTCGCTAGGTCCAGATATATTTACATTATCAGTTAGTACTTGAGAACCAACAGTTATTGTAAAGGTATTACTTTGATTCAATGTAATTTTATCTTTATTAAACTTAGCAGCTAAATACATCGTTCCCTTTACATTGTATTTATTTTCTACTGTTTTTGTAAAAGTAACACGGATTGTTCCCCCTGTATCATCAGGTCCCGGAGTAACATGGGCGTTAGCCACAACTATTCCTTCAGAATTTTTTAGTTCAAAATCTCTTGCTGTAGTATCTGATGGAAATTTCATTTCATCTGGGAGTTTTACATCAAAATAGTCTCCTTCATGAAGATTAGTGCCATTTTTACTTGCATCCCAATTCATCATAAGCAAGAATGTATCTGTCCAATATATATTTTGTGCTGTCGTTTGATTTACATGTTGTATTTCAAATTTTGTAATATCTACATCTACTTTTTTATTTTCCCCTACTTTTACCGATTCTACCGCATTTTTTACAAGGCTTAAGTCTATATTTTCTTCAGCCACTACTTGAAACTCGGAAAAATGATTTACCTTTGCACTTAATGTTACACGTTCTCCTAATGTTACTTTAGAATCAATTTCTCTTGAGACTCCATCCACGATATGGTAAAGTTTCAAACTTACAAATCCTTTATTTAATATTAAGCTTGATGTCTTGTCCACTGTAAAAGATACTTCAACACTTTTCCCATTTTCAGGCTGTACTTCTCTTTTGTTTGCATCTCGAAATGTAATGTCATAAGAAATTTTGTTTTTATCTCTTGATATTGGCGTAATAGAAGCAGTTGTTCCTGACAGGAAAGCTCCTTTTGGTGCATCAACTTTTATACTAAGTCCACTTTCTTCTTTAAAAGACTGTATTCTTTTACTTTCTTCTAAAGACTGTTCTTTTTTATCGCCTATTTTTTCTTGATTTGTATCCTGTAAAAGATTATCTTTGCTTTCTTCTGTAAGTAAATTAGCTTTTTCTTCTATTGTATCTTTAGGCTCTTCACCAAGTTCTTTTTGTTCTGTTGTCACCTCCTCGCTGTTTAATTTCTGAACAGAATCGTTATTGTTGGCATACACCAAACCACTATTGGCATTTGTGATAAATATATTAAAAATCATAACAAGTGCCAAAATCATACTAACCACTTTTTTCATTGTCGTTCCTCCTTTTTTGTATTGTCAAATATGGTCTATATGGTCTGAAATTTAGACTTTTTGGTCCGTATATGATATACTTACTACGTGTTTTTGTGTACTTGAAATCTTAACTTTTTAAGAAAACTATTTTTAGCTTTTTAGTTGGACCAAAAAGTCTACCTTTTGCCCCGCTTACAGGTATCTTTTTTACTGTTTAGTTGATTTTATAAATCCGTTTTCTTTTAATTTTCTTGAAAATGTCGAGTGACTTATTTTAAGCATCTTCGCTCCCTCTCTAAGAGAAATTTCTCCTTCTCTCCAAATTGTTGCAATTTCGTGAAATTTATCTGGTAATTCTCTTTTAGGTCTTCCAAACTTGACACCTTTTTTCTTTGCTTCTTTTATTCCTTCCATCTGTCTTTGATGGGTGTTCTCTCTTTCTATCTGTGCTACATATGATAAAATCTGTAAGACTATATCGGCTATAAATTTTCCTGTTAAATCACAAGTTTTTGTTCTTGTATCAAGTAGTGGAAAATCCAGTACAATAATTTCAGCATTTTTTTCTTTAGTGATAAGATTCCATTCTTTAATAATTTCATCATAATTTCTTCCAAGTCTATCTATGGATTTTATATATAATTCATCCCCTGTTTTGAGTTTTCTGATGAGCTTTTTATATTTTTTACGATTAAAGTCTTTTCCGCTTGCCTTATCAATGTATATTTGATTCATCTCAATTCCCTCTTTCAAAATAGCAGTTAATTGCCTGTCTATATTTTGTTCCCTTGTCGATACTCTTATGTATCCATATTTCATCTTTTTACCTCCAATTTGTTTTTATTTAAGATGTTATATGTAACATAAAGTAAATGTGAATTCTATGTTTATCCTTTGACTTAATATAGTTTTTCCTCTGAATTTCATAACGCTTTTGTTCTTCTTCACATAATTATAAATTTAGATTTACCATATATAATCAAAAATAAAAAGAAGTCTTTTGGATTTAGTATCCATTAGACTTCTTTTTATCTGATATTATAATATTTTTTAAACCCTTACCACATAACTATGTGTGATTTACCTAATATTCATAATGATTAATTTATTTTTTCATACTCAATATTATTTATTCCTTTTTCCTTATCATCAACTATTATTTCAAGAACATCATCGTTCATCAACTGCTTTAATATATTTGCATTGTTTTCATCAATTTTAAAAACAATTTTCTTTATTTTTCTTATCCCATTTGGATGCACAAAATCTATAGGCTTCGGATCAATGCTAAAATAGCTCATTAAAAATGGAAAATCTATCCCCTCTGGGAAAAAACATTTGTACTGTAAAACCCTATTTTTTGTATCTATTCTTTTGAGATTATTAAATAAAACTCCTTTAATCCCGTTCTTTTTTAGAAATTCAACCTCTTCGTCTAAACTTCCAAAATCTTTTTCTATACAAAATCCGCACAAGCCTTCTTCACAAGTATCCCAATAATTAAATCTTTCCATTTTTTTGTTTTTGCCAAATAATTTGCTTAATAATTTTACTATTTTAGGCATTCCTGTGTTTTGTAATAACTCAATGTAAGGTCCTTCACTAAAATAGATTAAAGCGTTGATAGGATTTTTGTTTCTCCCATACTCAACCTCAAATCCCTTATTTCTCCATTCTTTTACCGCTAACTCTAAATTATTTACCTTGTATATTATGTGACCACTTCTCATAACAAACTCCTTTATATATTATTAAGTTCTTTCTTATATTTTCTTACTAACACAAATGTTATAATTAATTCTACTACAAAAAGGACTCCCATCATAATATTAACAGCAGAATATGCTTTTCCTATTCCACTAAATAAAATATAGTCCCATAATCCATGGAAAATTACTAAAAGCCATATATTTTTTGTATATCTGTAACTAACAGCAAAAAACAATCCTGAGATAAATGTAGTTACTAATTGCATAACAACATCCAATGGAGTTAATCCCGCCAAAATATTAACTGCATGCAACAAAGAAAAAATAATTGCAGATATAAATATCCCTTTTATAAGACCTTTTTCTTCTACAGCATTAGTAAAAACTATCCCTCTATATACAAGTTCTTCATTTATCCCTACTAATAAAGCTCCTATTAATGTTATAAAAAATGAATAAGAAAATTATGCCTTTTGTATTATCGTAAATATAGAAATAAATATAACTGGTAAGAATAAAATCATGAATAGTTTATATTTAGGAGATGGATTTTTTATTTCTTTCTTATACTTATTAAAAGTTATAACAGAAAATGGTAACAGCAACATCAAAAATGGAAATAATATTGCAATATTTTTTTCATCTCCATAAGATACATTATATAAATGTTTACAAACTAACATCCCTACTGCCATTACAAATGTATAAATTATTGATATATTATAAATTTTTCTCATATATTTAGCTTAAGTTATATAACACTTAAGCAACCACCTCTCTTTCTAAATTTTCTTTTTATCTTATATTAATGTCATTTTTAGAAAAAAAATATGCAAAAACATCAAACTTATCATAAAAAGTCCTATAAAAGGTATTTCTCGATAGATGTGATTTAAAGCAGATATCTCCAACGGTAATTTTTGAAAAAGGCTTTTCATCCAATAATTCTACCAATGCACTGGCAATCTGGTCTTTTATTTCCTTCTTTGTTTTCCATTCGCACCTACCATAGATAAAAAATGTGGTGCAAGTAATATCCCTCCGACTGTAATAATTGTTGAAAATAAAATCACCCAAAACACTAAATTACCCATAATTTTATCTATTGTTTTTGATCACCTTTTCCAATAGCTCGGGATAGAACAGATGCAGAACCTACCCCAAGCAAAGTTGAAACTCCACTGTTAAAGAATGTAAGTGGCATAGCAACACCGCAAGCAGTCATTGCTGTCTGCCCTATTATTTTCCCAGCAAATATTCCGTCCATCAAAGGATATAAAACGATTACTATCATTCCAATAACAGCGGGAATTGATAGCTGAAAGAGTAAATCTATTGGTCTTTTGGTTAATAATTGTTCTTTCATATCTTGTTTCATAAGCACCCTCCCTCTCTAATGATTATTACTTATTTATATTATCACGCTTATTAGCATTATCTATTGCTTCAAATTCTTCTAAATTAAGTATTGCATCCGCCACCTCATTTAAAAATTCAGTGTCATGAGATACTATGAATATGATGTTTTTTTCATTACTCATTTCTTTAATCAGATTTGCAATTTTTATCATATTGTTATAATCCATTCCACTCGTTGGCTCATCGAAGTACACGAAGGAAGAATTTTTGCAAATAACAGAAGCAATTGCCACTCTTTGTTTTTGTCCACCTGATAAACTCATAGGATGTCTAGACTTTAACTCATTGAGTCCTAAACCTAAAAGAATTCTGTTTATTTTTTCTTTACTTAAATCCTTAACCCCTAGTTGTAATTCTTCCTCTACAGATTCTGTAAAAAGCTGATGATTAACATCTTGCATAACTAAACTGGAGTTTTTTATTCTTTCTTTTTCACTTAATTTTTGACATTCAAAAGTAATTTCACTTTTATCTTTTTTATTTAACCCTGTTATTTCACGTAAAAAAGTTGATTTGCCACACCCATTTCTTCCAACAATACCGTAAATCTTTCCCAAATTGAAAGATACGCTATCAAGCCTAAGCTGGCATTTATCTTCAAAATCAATATTCATTGTTTGAATTGTGAAATCCTTGCCGCTAGGTCTTTGACTTTTAGTTAAGGGTATTTTTTCCCTTGAACGAAGTCCACACTTAATCAAATATTCACTTGGCAAAGATAAAAATTCTTTCTTACTAAAAATTCGCTTTATTTTCCCCTGTTGAATCAAATACACACGGTCTATCAATTCCATTAAATAATAAATTCTATGCTCTGATAGAATAAGTGTTGCCTTTTTTTCTTTTAATATCTCCAACATTTTTGTAAGAACATCAATATGCTTATCATCTAAATTTGAGGATGGTTCATCAAGAACTATAATTTTACACCCTGAAATATAGCAAGAAGCAACACATAAAATTTGCTTTTCACCTCCAGATAATTCAAAAATATTTCTTCCAAGTAAATGTTCTATAGGAAAAATTTTTAACATTTCTTTCATACGAACATCCATTTCTTCTGGTGATACTCCAATATTTTCTAAATAAAATAGTAGCTCAAGTGTTGTATTTACATTGAAAAAATGAGTTTTTGGATTCTGAAAAACACTCGCTATAATTAAAGATATTTCATATAGTTCTAAATCTTTTATTTCTTTATTATTTACCTTAATGTTTCCTTCAATACTAGCATTTTCAAAGGCAAAAGCTAATCCATTGATTGAATTTATAATAGAAGATTTACCACTACCACTTTCACCAGTAATTAAAATACATTCTCCTTCATTGGCGATTAGAGAAATGTCATCTAACACCTTTTTGTTTCCCTCATAGGATAACGAAAGATTTTTTATTTCAAGCATAACCACCCTCCTATAACTATTATTGTCATCGTCATAGCATAAATAAAATCAATTACACCAACTCCTACTCTAATATATCTTGTCTTTTTTATAGGGTTGGCAATACATTTTGTTTCTGCCGCCTTTGATATATCATCTGCAATATTTGACGAAATAATTAAAAGAGGTACAGCTACATACTCTAAGTATTTCAAAGGATTTTTTGTCTCTATCCCTCTTATTTTCATTGCCATTTTTATATGATTCTTTTCTTCAACAAAAGACGGAAAAAAGCGAAACATAACTGCAACAGGTATGGATATAGCACTCGGTATTTTTAAAACATCCATAGATGAAATAATACTTCCAACATCTGATGTTTTAATTAAAAAATTCCCTGCAGCATATGGAATATAAAACATACGCAGCACAAAAATTAAAGAAAAAAACATTTTTATAAAAAATGGTAATTGAGCTAATATTTTAAAATTAGGAGCAAGAAATAAAACTCCGAATATAATGACATTTTTTAACGCTTCTTTTTTTAATCCATTCATCAAATACATGATAGAAATTACCAATATAACCAACCACTCCAAAACAGGATGTATTGAATGTACAACAGTCAATCCCAACAATCCCACAACGAAAAACTTCGTTATGGGATTTGGGTTTAGGCTATTTTTCTCCACAGACCACATTAAACGATACCCGCTTTGTTAAAGTGTTTCTTAAGAAGTGCCTTTCCAATATATGCTCCAATTATTCCACCAACAAGAGCACCAACATAAACTATTGCCATATGTGGATAAGTGATTAACTTTTCTAAAGCATTCACATATTCTTTGCCCATCATCATTGATAATTCAACATATTTTTCTTTTGCCCATAGCATTTGCATAAGTGAGCCACAAATCCATGTATTAAAAATTGCAAAGGCAAACACATTGTATTTAAAAGAATTATATCCGCCCGCTTTTCTTATCATTTCAGCAATAAACATAACGACAATAGCATGAACTGCTATTACATAGGTATGCCCCATAGCAAACATCAATAATGGGGATAGTATCCCTAATATAAATAAGCCCCAAGATTTTTGAACCTTTGCCATAAATAACATAATAATTGTACCTGTCACAATACCAAGAAGAGTTGGATATACTAAGAATAAAATAGGTACCATTCCTATCATTCCCACACCGAACATTACTACAAAATAGATAACTGCAAATACACCAATGGTTACTAAATCTTTGATCTTTAGTTTATTTTCTCTCATTTTCTTCCTCCTAATAAATTTTTCTAATTTCTATAATGTCCAATTGGCTGCACGTTCTCGTGCCTGTATAAACGATGAGTAAATTCCTTCCTTGCAAATCAAGTCACTGTGATTTCCTGCTTGCACCAATGTACCTCCATCAATTACTAAGATTTGATCAGCTTTTTTCACTGTAGAAAGCCTGTGTGCTATAGAGATAACAGTATGCCCTTTCGATAATTCTTCAATAGCAGCCAAAATCTCATATTCATTTTCAGGATCAACAGAGCTTGTCGCCTCATCTAAAAGAATAATCGGTGCATTTTTCAGTAACGCTCTCGCAATAGAAACTCTCTGTTTTTCTCCGCCGGAAAGAGAACTTCCCCCTTCGCCTACCATAGTATTATAACCGTCGGGAAGTTCCATAATAAATTTATGACAACGAGCCTTTTTAGCAGCTTCTACTACTTCTTCATGACTTGCATCAGGATTTGCAAATCGAATATTGTTTTCTATGGTATCTCGGAAAAGATAAACATCTTGGAAAACAAGGGAAAGATTTTTCAGTAAATTTTCTGCTTTATAATCTCGTATATCCTTATTTCCCAATCTTATTTCACCACTGTCAACATCATAAAAACGAGATATTAAATTGATAATTGTAGTTTTTCCTGAACCGGAAGGGCCTACAATAGCTGTCCTCGAACCTTGAGGAATCGTAAATGAAAGGTCTTTTAAGACAGGATTTCTCTTATCATAAGCAAAGTTCACCTTGTCAAATACAATATCATTGTTTTTCATAACTTCTAAAGTCCCGTCACTTATTTCAGGAATATCTAAAACTTCCTCCAAATACTGCATATTGGCGGGATTTTTAACCATCAGAATAGCTGCGTTCTCAAGTTGTTTTAAGCCTCCGAAAATCATAAAACCGGCAGCCGAAACAGTGAGTGCTTGCGGTAATAAAACCTCTCCTTTCGTATAAAGATAACAAGAAAATAGTGTAACCAAGAGGCTCGAAAGATTGATAACAGTAGAAAAAATTCTTGCATAAACAACAAAAATCATCTCAAAATGTACTTGAGTAAGTCTAAGCTCCTCAGAAGCATTTTTCAATTTAGAATGTATTTCCTCCTCAACGCTCTCGTTCACAAGCGGAAAACTTCGAAGCACAGGAATACCGCTGATACTGTCGACTAAAGCATCTCCCAACTTGGTAATGGCAGTATGTTCACGTGCAATTTCTTTTTTTGCTTGATTAGTCATAAGTAATACGCAAAGCCAAATAAAAATTAAGCAAATCAAAGTTAAAATTCCGATTTTAATATTTACACCGAACATTCCAATCAATAAGAAAAATGATATTGAAATTCCGGAAACAGCAAAGTCTATGCTCATTGCAGAGTAGTTTTCAAGACTCTTCATAACATTTGTAAATGCTGCCATAATTCTTGATAAACTTTGTTCTGCAAAATATCCCATAGGTGCTTTTTTAAGTTTTTCTCCGACTTCAAGTCTGTAATCTTTGAAAATTCCGAAGAAAACACCGTCACTGAGTCCACTTTTCGCCCAACCTGTAAGAAAATTGAAAAGAAAAGATGCAAACAATACTCCAAAAATAGTCCAAATATGTCCGACAGTAATTTCTTTCATCCAACCGAATGCAAGGAATAGAGCGAAAAATCCAAACAATACGGAAGCGTTTTGAAGAAAAATAAGTAACATTCCCGCTTTAAGTCGATTTTTATACTGTCCGGCTAATTTAAATGATAATTTTATAAACTGCATATTCTACTCCTTTCCTAAATATTGTTTCCAAAGGCTTGCATAGAGTGGTTCTTTCATAAGTTCATCGTGTTTACCCTTAGCTATAATTTTACCTTTGTCAATTAAGATTATTTGATGCACCTGCTTAATTGTATTTAATCTATGAGCAACCATAACAAGATTTTTTCCCTTTACAAGATGAGATAACGCTTCTTGAATTAGCGCTTCATTTTCTGGATCGGCATATGCTGTTGCCTCATCTAAGACAATTGTTGATGCAGGCTTCAAAATTGCTCTGGCAAGAGTTATTCGTTGCCTCTCACCACCTGACATCGCTCCACCTGCTTCCCCTGCTTTAGTGTCATACCCTTCGGGAAGTTCCATAATAAAATTATGACAATGCGCAGCTCTTGCCGCCGCAATAATTTCATCCTCACTCGCTTGAGGTTTGCCAAGCCTTATATTATCCCTAATACTCACGTCGAATAAAAAATTATCTTGTGATACAAAAGAAATTTCTTCTGCAAGCTGTTTAAATGAGATTTTATTTGTATCCACACCGCCAATAGAAATTGTCCCCGATGACTGATCCCAAAAACCTGCTAAAAGCTTTGCAATGGTGGATTTTCCTCCTCCTGAAGGTCCTACAAGTGCAGTTACTTCTCCAGGTTTTGTTTCAAAAGAAATGTTATGCAATACCTCAGTTCCATCATGATAAGAAAAACTTACATTATCAAACGTAATTCCCTTATTCTTGTCTATATTAACTTTATTTTTTGAATCAGGACGTTTTTGAACAGGCATATCAATGAGTTCTTGTATGGATATCCAAGTATTGGAAGCCATTTGGAAGAGTTCAAAGCTCATCATGATTGCAAAAGTCTGTGGAAGAATACTAATAGGCAATATAAGTGATAAAATCAGAGTTTCTATACCTATTTGTCCGTTCCCATATAAATAAAAAGCTAAAGGCATACTAACTATCTGCGGTGTCATCATTGCCGCAGTCATCAGCGCTTTGCCAAACCAACTTTGTTTCCACCACTTCATAGTAGAGAAATGATAGAATTTTACTGCGTCTGCAAATTTTCCATAAGAAACTTTATCTTGTGCAAAAGCTTTGATTACAGGAATCCCACGAACATATTCAGCACTTCTGTCCGCAACATTAGCATAACTTGATAACCACACAGCCATCCTGCTACGATACTTGTACATCATAGTAGCCATTCCGATAAAAGCAATTGGCAATGGCACAAATATTGATAATCCTATACGCCAATCTAATAAAAATAAAATTATTATACAAAGTATCGGATGTAAAAGTTTGCTAGGTAACTCTGGCATAATATGCGCTACCCAATCTTCCATATCCGCTACTCTATCCATGATAATCACCTTAATTTTGCCAACAGGATTGTCGACCAAGTAACCCATTGGAATTACCTTCAATTTTTCAAATAAAGTCTGTCTAAGTTTTGCAAGTATAGAAAATGATATTTTATGTGAAATGGTTGTACTAAATCCTGTAAATATAAAATAAAGTAGCAATGAACCTACTGCCAAAAGAGCATATTTAAGAAGTGCATCAAAATCTACAGGATTATCTCCTGAATTTTTTATTAACCACCCTGCCGCATACGCACTGAAGAAATAAGTAGAAAAACTAAAAAGCTCTCCAATACAAGCAAAAATAACAGAAAGTCGCATCCTATTCTTATACTCCGGAGCTACACTCATAAGCGCTTTATTTAATTCACCTATACTTATTTTGGGTTGTTTTTCACTTTGTTCAACATCACTTTCAATTCGTTGCATAATCTCACTAGGAACATCAAGATTTAGACTTTCTATTTCTTTTACTAAATTTTCATTTCCCTTAGACTGCTTGATTCCCGGAGTAGAATCAAGCAATTCATTATTATGTTTTTTCTTCATTAACCTTTCTCCTTTCAGTTAGCAATCACTAACCATTGACTATAAAAAAATTCTATTGGTCATATCATAGCTAATAATGAGCATCTTAACTGGACTTAGAAATATCAATTATTTTATAAAACCTTATTATATCCCTCTCCATTTTCTAATATGCAAATAAACATTTTTTCTAAAATTTTTCTATTTTTTTTGAAATTTTCTCTAGCTTCAAGAACATCAGAGCCAAGAATCATTGCATTAACAAAATCTGTTATAAATTGAAATGTATCGCAATTAGTTAACCAATTTGGAGTATCTCCAAAAATTTTCTTTAAACTTTCTTTTGCTTGCTCTTGCAACTCAACAAAAATTTCATTAAGTTCAGGCTTTCTTTTTTTTGCAATTAAAAACTCAATGTAAAGCGGCATATAAGGATTTTCATCAATCACTTTATCCACCAATTCTTTTGCTATAAACTCTACACTAGCAATTTGTTTTTTTATTCCAATATGTTCTTTGATAATTTCACTTCTATACTCATTACCAAAAATCATAATATCTTTAAAAATTTCAATGACACTTCCATAATAGTGGTAAACTCCCCCTTTAGATAAACTTGTACCAGCAATAATGTCTTCCATAGTTGTCTTTTCAAAGCCTTTTTCTAGGATAACCTTAGTCGCTGAATTCATAATTTCTTTTTTTCTTTCCATTTCGCTCAATCTTTTAGCGGCACACATTTTTCCTACCTCCTTACCGACGTAATCGTCGGTAATTTATATTATATACCAGTTAGCCTCGTCTAACAAGTCTTTTTGATAATTATTATCATAAAATAAGGCAGAAAAATTCTACTTTGCCTCCAACGCTTATCTTTAGCTTAATTTTAATTATTCTCTAAACTTTTAATATCTTATTTCTCATCTTAATAAAAATAAGTTTTTATAAATAGTTTATAAATCACGCTGACTTTATTTCTCTATTTTGATATAATCAAGAAATAAATCAAATAGACGCTTAATACTTATCTTTTGTAGCAAGCACAGTAAGTGTACGGACACTTACGAAAAATTGATGAAGCAGCCCTCTGGGATCTGCTTCTTTTTTTATCAATTTTTAGCTTGTTAGGGAGAACCCTAAGACCCCGAAATACACCTAAAGGAGGATTTACCTATGGCAAATAGAATACGAAACAAAAGACTTGAAATTAAATTAACCGAAGAAGAAAAGGCTCTTTTGGAGGAGAAAAGAAAACTTGATAAGTGAAGAAACATGAGTCATTTTATTCGCAAATGTGTTTTAGAAAAAGAAATTTATCAAGTGGATTTAGAGCCGTTTAGAGATTTACAAGGCTTGCTTTCCAATGCTACAAACAACATCAATCAGATTGCAAAGCGTGTAAATTCTACCGGCGTAATCTACAAGGATGATATAAATGATATGAAAAAAGAGATTGAACATTTTTCAAAAGAACTATGGCAAATACATTCACTACTGCTTAACAGGACTTCAGGAGGTGATTAGTTTTTATGGCTATTACAAAAATACACCCAATAAAATCGACTCTTAATCTTGCTATCGACTACATTGTAAATGGAGATAAAACAGACGAGCAACTTTTAGTAAGCACTCATAAATGCCACGAATCAACTGCTCACACTCAGTTTTTAAGGACACGAAATGATGCTGGAACAAAAGGAACTGTTATTGCAAGACATCTCATTCAGTCCTTTTTACCGGGAGAAACTACGCCTGAAATGGCACACCGAATCGGTATGGAGCTGTGTAAAAAGATACTCAACGACGAGTACGAATTTGTCTTATCTACCCACATAGATAAAGGGCATATCCACAATCACATCATCTTCAACAATGTAAATTTGGTAACGGGTAGGTGCTATCAGTCTAACAAGAAAAGCTATCACCAAATCCGTTATCAGAGCGATAAATTATGCAAAGAAAATAACCTATCTGTGATTGATGAGTTCTACGAGTGCTACAAGAGAAAGTACAAAACAAATGGTAAATCATGGTATGAAAATGAACAATCTAAAAAAGGTACTTCTTGGAAAAGCAGGCTTCAATTTGACATTGATCGTCTAATAAAACAATCTAAGGATTGGGAAGAATTTCTAAAGAAAATGGCGGATCTCGGCTATGAAATCAAGTATGGCAAACACATTGCTTTTAAGCCAAAAGATAAGGCGAGATTTACCAGAGCCAAAACAATCAGAGAAGATTATACTGAAGGGAGATTAAAAGAACGCCTTGCAGAAAGAGTATGGAATTTATATGGGTAAGGAGATAGAGAGATAACCATATCCTCTATTCAATCGAAGAAATATCTATAACATTTTCTTCTCCAAAAAAATCTTTTGCTTTCCCCAATATGTCAGAATCATTAGTAGGCATATATATTATTAAATTCTTTTTTGCTCTCGTTATACATACATAAAATAATTTTTTTGTTCTTAGTTGAACATTAGAATTTGAAGATCCCTTTCCAAACAATGTATTAAAATCGTAAGTACCTTTTTTGACACTTAACCTTTCATCATTTTTTAGATTTTATCTTCTAAAATTTTTCTCAGTTTTTCTAAAATTCTATCCCTCCTCCCGCTGATTGCTTGATGTGTAACTTTCTCTTTTCTGCTGATTGACCTTAGACTTTCTTCTCTGTAGAATATGGCTTCCATTAACTCTCTTTCTTCTTTTGTTAGTGTGGCTAATGCCTTATGCAGTTCTTCAATCTGCATTTTGACTTCTACAATTTTTTCCAAGTCTATTCTTTCATCTGTTATTGTTTCTACAAAGTGTCCATCATGATCCAGTGCTGAAAATGGAATTACATTATGCTTCCAATCTTTTCTTTGGAGATACTTTTCATGCTCTGTTATTTTCCAGTAGGCTTTATAGACTTCTTCACTTACAGGTACCGCTTTGCCTTTTACATAAAGGTAGTATTCTTTCTTATCCATGGTGTGTTCCTCATTTTTAAGTTCTCTGTTTTGCTTTTTGAGAATAAAAAAGGAGGACTTCTACACTTTGGCGTAAAATGTCCTCTCGGCTTAAAAACTAATGTTTTATATAATTTTCTATTTTGTTGTTTCTGGTAAAGTATTATTGCTGTGTGTAAGCAATTCCAAGCATAAAAAAGGATAAATGTATCTTATATGAATAACAGAATTTAGTGTTCCCATTATTTATCCCTCCATTGCTTTGCTACATATTTTCCCCTCCTGATTTTTTAATTATTAGTAAAATTTTAGTCATTTCACAACAAGTATTTCATCTCTGTTTACTTAGTAACCTTATTCCATACATTCCAAACATTGCGGAAAATATACACATTAATAAAATTGGTACTGTATCAAATTTCCCACTAATAACAGATTTTTGAAGATAATAAAGAGGTGATATATGACCAACAAGCTTCATCCAATTCGCCATATATTCAACCGGAAACAAAATCCCGGAAAATAATCCTAACGGAAATATAATTCCTGTTGAAATTGTCCAGATATATCCTTCATTCTTCATAATTGCCGATAAGAAAATATATAACCCTGTTGAAATAAATAGCGTAAAAGTAAACAATATACCTAGTTGAAGAATATTTGATTTTCCTAAATCAAACCCGGCGTATTTGTAAAACAAAAGTATCAGAAAATTCGCAATCTCATATACAAATATGATTGCTAAACTTTTGCCTAGTATATATGAACTAAGTTTTGTTTTAGAATTTTTAACTCTTAAAATAATTCCATTTCCTTTTTCACTAATCAAAACTGTGGCAAGCAAACCAGCAGCCGTCAATAGTTTAAACAATATAATACCTACGGAATAACTAAGTTTCGGTCTTTCGTTAAAGGCTCCATTTGTGGAATTGCCATTTTCAATCATAGGTATTAACGGATTATTAGAAATACTGCTGTAATATTGCAGGACATTTCCTTCTTTGTCTGTCTTTAGCACTAGAGTTCCTTGTGACAGTCCGAGAAAATAATCCTTTTCATCTGCTTCAAGCTTCATCATTTTAACACTTGCAATATTAGGTGCTTTTTCTCCGATATATCCAACAACAGGAATATCGGAATATGCAAGAGTCATACTAACAAGTAAAATCATTATGACAGGCATAATCACCATAGAAGAAATGAAGCCTTTAGTGTTCTTTAGAATTTTAAATGTGAACTTAAATGCTTGCCCCATTTTTCAACCTCCTTACCATTAAGAAAATAAACAGTAATGTAAATACTAGAATGGTTGAAATCCATATAAACAAATCATTTCCCCAATTTATATGAATTAAGTCTTTAAATATCAATTTATTTGCCATTGTTAAAGGAGATATGTACATAAGTACATTCATGAACTTTGTATTTGACAACACAGAAGTTAAACTCAAGGCTCCTCCCAAATACCCCATTAGCATAACAATCATTAAGACAGTATTTGACAACATTGCTCTGTTATAAACTAAAATCCCTACAAACAATCCAAAACTAATACTAACAATTGGAATACTTAAAAAGATACATATAGACTTTATTGGAAAACTAATATCAAATAATATCCAATATCCAATTACATTAAATAAAATCATGATAAGTGAAAAAGCATAATGTGTAAAAAATTTTATTAAAATAAAATTACCTTTACTCACAACCCTATCCCATACATGCAGTTTTCTTTCTTCAAAAATGCTAAGTCCTGCTAAAATCGCACACATCATAAGCATAAAATTAAGTTCACTAACTGCAAACTGCGACTTTGAATTCAATAACATTCCATTATACAAGATAACTTCTTTTGCAGTATTTACTGCTGTTGAATTTTGAAAATGCTGTGATAAATAATTCTTTGTACCCTCACTCATAATAAAAGTAAGAAATAATGGTAAGAACATAATGATAATATATACCGGATTTTTGATAATCCCTTTTATTTCTTTTTTAAGCATATCATTCACCATCCTTACGCAAAACTTTTACAAAAACATCTGATAAATCTGCCTTTCTATCCTCTTCATCTGAAATTTCCTTGATAAGTTTCTCCGTTTCCCCTTCCAAAACAAGCTTTCCTTTATCTAAAAATAATATTCTGTCACAAAGATATTCAACCTCATCCAAATAATGAGAAGTATAGATGATATTTAATCCATTCTTTTTCAATTCTTTGAGATATTCTAATATTTCCTTTCTGGAAATCGGATCAATTCCTACACAAACCTCATCACATATTAGAAGTTTAGGATTATGCACAAGTCCAGTTATCAGATTTAATTTTCTTTTCATTCCACCGGATAAATCACTTGCTTTAGTTGATATTTTTTCCTTAAGTCCCACTTTTTCAATCAATGTAATGCTCCTGTCTTTTGCTTCTTTTTTATCAATTTTGTATATTGAAGCAAAAAACAACATATTATCCATTACTGAAAGCTCAGGATATATGGCAAGTTCTTGAGGAACATAGCCAATATCCCAAATACTTAAATCTGCATAATTAAGCTCTCCTTCAAAGGATAGATTTTGAGTAATGCAATTAATCAGTGTGCTTTTACCGGCACCATTAACTCCTAATATCCCGTAGACATTTCCGTTTTCAAAATCATATGAAAAATCTATAAGAGCAAGAAATTTTTTATATCTCTTTGTTATATGTTTTAGTTCAATCACCAAAATATCCTCCTAATATCTAAAAATGTTTTTTGCAGAAATTTTTGGAAATATAAGTTCCTATAAATGCAACAACTACAATAGCTATTGCAATTATAGCCATCATCGGCATTGTCTTAAGTTCTTGCATTTTCATTGCATAGTCTTGTCCATACATTTGCTTAATCATTTCTAATTGCTGCTCTTTCGTAATTATATAAGGAATTATAGTGCCACCTATATAATGGGAAAGCATCGCTACAACAAATGATAAGCTCAAACCTTTAAATCTATTTTTGGTTTTAGCTAATATAAATTCTGCAATAATTCCCGCGATAGCCATCATTCCAATGTAATAAGGCATAATTCCACCCAATCCCCATTAAACAATAAATCAATATTGCGCATTTCTTTTGAACTTTAGCCCCTGTCAATATAAATGGTAATGCTAAAAATAAGCTTTGTACAATCGGTGAAATTAAAATTGTATACGGTGTAAATAAGAAAGGCATTGGTATCAAATACATAAATGCAATTCCCAACACTGAAAACGCTGCTACTAATACTAAATCTTTAATTCTTAATTTATTATCCATTTTATTCCTCCTGTAATTAAAAATGTATAAATCAATATATACACTGCAGATAACATATAATCGGTAATTTTGAAATTGACCTCTGTCAATAACGTTCTTTCTTTACCTATCACCATTCCTTTTGTTTCAATCCCTAAAGATAAATTTTCTGCACTTCTTATTAAACTAAAAACAACTGGTACAATGATAAATCTCCAAATTGCTACGGGATTTTTATTTTTAATAAGCTTTCTGGTTTTAAGACTCATGTAAGCTATGGAAAGATCATTCTTCATTGATGGAAACAATCTTATGAACGAGATAATCGGTATAAGGATGTAATCTGTCAACTTTATTTTTTCTAAGGCTTCTATAATTGTTAAAAGCTTTGTGCTTGCTGTTAAATTTCTTAAGGTGTAAGCACATAACATACCTCTTACAATAAAAATCTCAATAAAAGCCTGATAATATAATGGACAAAATGTCTTTAGCTTACTTATTACGAAATAGATACCTGCCATTTTTATTGAAAGCATATAATTTTTATTAAATAAAAATACTATAACTACTATCCCCATTAAATATATTGAGCTTTGATTTGACGGATAAAAGAATATCGCATTGGCAACTGTAAAAAAAACAATCAAATTTATAATGGGATTAACTTTTGAATATTCTGTTTTTTCTATAGAATTTTTATTTTTTACACTTCTTACGGATTTAAGCTTATCTATCATTTCACTAAAATCATTTTGATTAATAAGCCTTCTGTGTGCGGTTACTTTTCCACCTTCCAAAAGAATATATTCATCAGCGACCTTTGATAAAAGTTCTAAATCATGCGAAATTAAAACAACAATTTTTCCTTCTTCTTTCATCTTCTTTATTAATTCACAAATACAATTCATTCTGTTAAAGTCTAACCCGCTGGTAGGCTCATCCAAGATTACAATTTTATTATTGCTTATATATGCCAAAAGGACTGCCAACCTTAAAACCTGACCTCCGGAAAGCTTAGACGGATGACGATTTTCTAAGCCAACCATATCCAACATTCTAAGAAGATTATGAATTTCTAAATCACTTAATTTTTTATTTTGAAGAAAAATTTCATCTTTTACTGAAGCTGTAACCATCTGATGATAACTATCTTGCATACAAAAATATGAATTACTTATTCTCTCTTTTCTTGAAAAAATGTTATTATCAAAGGCAAAAACAGCTTTTTTATTATCAATCAATCCTGCGATTAACTTACCTAATGTACTTTTACCTGAACCATTCCTCCCTATAATTGCTGTTACCTTATTGGATTTAATTGATAAAGATATATTATTCAGAATATCTTTATCCTTGATGCTATAATTAAGATTTAAAATTTCCAATGTATCATTTGTTTTTTTACCAAAATGTGCTTGATTGTTTGAGAAAGCTATATTTTCACTTCTAACTTCAAATCCATTGCCATTTATTAACGTTCCATCTTGCATTACATAAACCTTATCACATACATCTTTCAGATAACCAACCCTGTGTTCCGCAATAATTATTGTTACATTATTCTTTTTAAGTTCATTGATATGACTTTTTAATTCATCTATTTCATTAATATCTAAATTTGCAGTAGGTTCATCCATAACAATTATTTTAGGAGCTTTAATATAGGAACTTAAAACACTGAGTGTTTGAGACTCTCCACTTGATAAATTCAAAATATTTTCGTGTAATAGCAATTCAGAATATCTATCTTTTAGTAAAGTGAATTTATCGTCTATTTCTGCCTTGCTTTTTCCGATACATTTTGAAGAGTATTTACATTCATCATCAGCATTAGAAAATAAAAATCCGTTTTTAGGATTTTGCAAAATACTACCAACATACTTTGAATTAAGTCCGACAAAACTATTTTCATAACCATAGAAATCTGTCTTAAAACTGCCTGTAGCTGTTCCTTGAAATACACTGGGGCAAAGTCCATTTATAATCCTTAATAATGTAGTTTTCCCACAACCACTAAGTCCTGTAAAAACTACACATTCGCCTGTTTGTATTTTTAAATTTATATGCTTCAAAGTCGGATTTATTTCTCCCTTATAGGTGAAAGAAAAATCCTTAAACTCTATCACGTTTTCACCCCTTTCTCAGTGAATATTTTGCATTTTTTATTCATTGAGGTAATTATAGCACCCACTTTTAGAAAAGTCAATGAATATAATTGTTTTTAGATTCATTGACTTTATCTTTCATACTTGCTAAAATATAAGTATAATTTTTCGATAGGAGATGAAACAATGCCTGCTAACTTTACAAAAGAAGAAAGAGCTACTTTAATAAGAAAATTCTATAAGCAAGGATATATTCTTCTAAAAAAATTCGGATATAAAAAATTAAAGATTGTTGATATTGCTTCCTCTGTAGGAATAGGTACAGGAACTTTCTATAATTTTTTCAAAAGTAAAGATGAATTTATTATTTGGCTTATAAAGAAAAGAAAAGATGAAACAATAGAACAATTCTTATCATTATCTAAAGAATATCCAAATGGAATTCCAATGTCAGCTTTTGAACAATTTTTATTTGATACAATTTCATACAACAATATTTACAGATGCCTTACTCAAGATGACTATAATATACTACAAGAAAAATATGCACTTCTTGATAATCGAAATGAAAAAATAGAAGAAAATGCTAAATTTATGATGAATAAGCTGGCAACCACCAAATCTATTGATGATTTTTTTCTGTTCTCAGAAGCTTATACAATCATCATTATAGGTACTTCGGATTTGAATAAATTAAATTCTAATCTTACCAATACGGTACTCAAAACACTTATTCATTCAGCCTGCCAGCTTCTCTACTAATATGTGATGACATTGCTTATCTCATTTGGTATAATAAATTACAAATTTAAAACTCGCTTAACGCTTAATCTACAAATCATTCTTTTGTAGCAAGCACAGTAAGTGTACGGACACTTACGAAAAAATTGATGAAGCAGCCCTTCGGTGATATACTCCCCTTATAGTGGACAGTGAAAAAACAAAAATTCACTAGAAACTAAAAGGGGAGTTTTCGTATGTCAAAAAGAAGTCCAAAATCAGTAGAGGAAAAACTAGAGATTGTTAACTTGTATTTAGAAAAAGGGAAATCCATTTCAAGCTTAATAAGGGAATATGGCGTCAGTGATACAGCCCTTAGAACTTGGGTTCGTAAATACCAACAGCTAGGTATAGAAGGACTAAAAGAAAGTCAAACTTGGACGAGGTACTCAAAAGAAATCAAAGAACAAGCCGTACAAGATTATCTATCTGGACGAGGAAGTTTGGAGACAATCATTGAAACTTATCACATATCGTCTGGAAGTGTTCTCGAAAAGTGGATAAAGCGGTATACTAGTGGTAAAGAAATCAAAGCTACTAGTAAAGGATTAAGTCGTATGAACCAAGGACGAAAAACCACTTTTGAAGAACGTGTGGAGATTGTCAACTTCACTATTGCTCATGATAAGGACTATCAGGCAGCGATTGAGAAATATGGTATTTCCTACCAACAAGTTTATTCCTGGGTGAGAAAGTTTGAGAAGGACGGTAGTCAAGGACTCCTAGATCGCAGAGGTAAAGGGTTAAACAGTAAACCGAACCTTACCCCAGAAGAAGAATTACAGCTCAAAATCAAGCAACTAGAAGAGCGCAATCGTTACTTAGAGATGGAGGTAGGGCTGCTTGCAGTTGCTTGTTGCCAATCGTGTCGTCACCCTGTTCCTAACGCTTGGACAAGCCTTGCAGGGCTATCCGTAACTCGCTTTGCTTCGAA
>NZ_KB904567.1 GCF_000380125.1 Streptococcus ovis DSM 16829 | reverse complement strand
GTTACCTACGCGTTACTCACCCGTTCGCGACTCAGTCAATTCGGTGGAGCAAGCTCCGGTGAATTAACTGCGTTCCACTTGCATGTATTAGGCACGCCGCCAGCGTTCGTCCTGAGCCAGGATCAAACTCTCATTTAAAATAATTGTTTGTCCGGCTAAGCACTCTGGCTTATCCGTTTATTGTTTTTTTTGTTCATTGACGATTTATATTCCTATAAATCACCCTGCACGTTTGGTTCGTCTTCTTTAATTTTCAAAGGTCTTGTTCGGATTATTATTTTATCAGATTTCATCGACGTCGTCAACTACTTTTTTGATTTTTTTGTAACCCGTTGTCTCATTCGACAACTTTTACAGTTTAACATCTTTCTGTTTTGTTGTCAACAGTTTTTTTGAATTTTTTTTAAAAATTCTTTTCGATGTTTTTGTGTTGTCTATGTTTCTCACCAGACAACTGTAATAGTTTATCAAACTTATTTTGAGTTGTCAACAACTTTTTCTTATTTTTTTCATTATTTTTTCACCACAAACAAATAAGACCCCAATTTCTTCCAGGGTCTTATTTGTTTCATACTGTTTTATCCTTTATTGACGAACTTCTAATAGACCTAAATCGCCTTCTTCACGTTTGTAAAGAACATTTGTTGTTCCATCTTTTGCATCGGTATAAATAAAGAAATCATGACCGAGTAATTCTAATTGTAAGACTGCTTCTTCAAGATCCATTGGTTTCAAATCTACTTGTTTTGTGCGAACTACTTTTACTTCTTCTTCTGTTTCTTCAACTAGTTCTTCAGTAAAGATTTGGCTAGTTGGAACTTTTTGGCGATTTTTCTTTTCAATCTTTGTCTTGTTGCGACGGATTTGACGCTCAATCTTATCTACCACTAAGTCAATTGATCCGTACATATCTTGCGAAACATCTTCTGCACGTAGCGTAATGGAACCGAGTGGAATAGTTACTTCCACTTTTGCAGTTTTTTCGCGATAAACCTTGAGATTTACTTTGGCATTTAACTCTTGATCTGCATTAAAATATTTTTCAATTTTTGCTACTTTTTCTTCAACATATGAACGGAGAGCATCTGTTACTTCGAGATTTTCTCCACGAATACTAAATTTAATCATATAAGTACCTCTTTCTTGGCTTTCGCCTTTGTTCACTCTTATTATATCATTTCAAGAATATTTTGCAAGCGTTTTCTCACCTTGCTAGTGAAAAAGTTTTGACAATTTTCTCGTCGTTTTTCACAAATAGTTCTCTAGCAAGCTTCAATGTTGCCCCTGTTGTATAAATATCATCAACTAATAAAATTTTGTCTCGAATTTTCTCCCCTTCATCAATATAAAATGATTGTTTTGTTGCAAGACGTTCTTGCCTTGTTTTTTCTGATTGTTTTTCCGAATGTTCTTTTTTCAATATACTTTTATAAGGAACTCCAGCTCCTTCCAATAGTCCAATTACCTGATTAAATCCTCGGTCTTTATACCGTTTATCACTGAGTGGAATAGGAACGATGGTGTAATCTGGCCATTTTTTTAAAGCTTTGCGTAGTTCTGTTGCAAATACCATTCTCAAGTAATAGTCTCCATGAAATTTATAGCGGCTAATATACTCCATCATCTGTTGATTGTAGCTATATAAGGAATGATGGTCTACGATATACCCCTCTTTTTCCCATCTCAAGCAGTCCTTACAGATTTTTTCTGTTCCTCTTTTGCAGCATCTTTGGCAGCTTTTCTCACTGTTGCTTACCTTTTCAAATTTTGTCATGCATTCTGTACAGATTGTATTGGTTTTATTCTTCAAAAAAATCAAGTCTGTGAAACTTCTTCGTTTGTTTACATTTTCTTGACAAAGCATGCATTTATCCAAATCCTGCCTCCTGATTCATTCTTTTAATTTCTTTAATGGCTTTTTCAATCGATCGTGTCGTACCCTCAGAATAAAATATCAATTCGCCTGTTGGCCGCTTCATGCTTCTACCAACTCTTCCAGCAATCTGCACCAGTGAGGAAGAAGTGAATAGAAAGTGATGCGCTTCAACTACCATTACGTCCACACACGGAAAAGTGACTCCTCGTTCTAAAATAGTAGTGGATATTAAAATTGTGATTTCCCCTTCTCTAAAACCACAAATCAGTTCGTGACGGTCTCTTGTCTGGCTGGAAACAAAGGCAATTTTTTCTTCTGAAAAGATTTTTTGCATCACATTAGCCAATTGTTCTCCCATCTCGATTTCTGGAGCAAAAAGCAGCAAAGGATACTGGGTCTTGCGTTGCTTGGCAATTTGGTTTTTTAGCTTGCTCGGAAGCTTCTGTTGCTTTAGTTTACTGGCCAATTTACTGAGCCAAACCTTTTTCGGTACAACCAAGGGATTTCCATGAAACCGACGAGGCAGACTTAGACGTTGCAATTCTCTACGTTTGACTTTTTTATCTAGTGCATCTGTAGAGGTAGCCGTCAGAAACAGAGTTAGCCCATCTGATTTGACAGACTGTGCAACTGCACGATAAAGCATTGGATTATCTACATATGGAAAGGCATCCACTTCATCAATAATCAAAAGGTCGAACGCTTGATAAAACTTTAGGAGTTGGTGAGTCGTTGCCACTACAAGAGGTGTACGAAAATACGGCTCTGATTCACCGTGCAAAAGTGCAACCGCGCATGTAAAATCACTAGACAAACGTTTCTGTAGTTCGATACAGACATCCACTCGCGGGCTGGCAATACAGACAGCACCGCCCTTGTCAATAACTTTCGCGACAGCTCTATACATCATTTCTGTTTTACCTGCTCCTGTCACCGCATGCACGAGGCTGCTTGTCTTATTGTCAACAGCTTGACACAGTCCGTCAGAAATCTGCGCCTGCCACTCTGTCAGTTTCCCCTCCCATCTTAACGAACATTGAGAAGGAAAACTTTTCTGAGGGAAATAATAGAGGGATTCGTCTGATCGGACTCGTCCCAGCAACAGACACTCTCTGCAATAATAGGCACCATTGGGTAGGCGATTTTCTTCTAAAAATGGGGTTGCACAACGTGGGCAGGTATTATCAGATGTTGAAGGGAATTCTTTTGCCTGTTTTCGCTCTTCTTTGGACAATTGGTATTTAGTAAATAATCTTCCGTAATAGTCTTGTAAATCTTTCATCACTTATTTAATTCGCAGAAAACTTGCTATCTGAGTTGAAAATTAGTAAAATCATGCTATGAAAGAATTTAAGACGATTAAAAAAGATGGCCTTGTAGAAGAAGAAATTAAAAAATCGCGTTTTATTTGCCACGTAAAGCGAGTTAAAACTGAAGAAGAAGCACGTGAGTTTATCACCAGGATTAAAAAAGAGCATTATAAAGCAAATCACAACTGCTCTTGCTTTATTATAGGAGAAAACTCAGACATTAAACGTTCCTCTGATGATGGGGAACCGTCTGGTACAGCTGGCGTTCCTATGTTGACAGTGTTGGAAAATAATGAATTGACCAATGTTGTTGCGGTCGTCACTCGCTATTTCGGTGGTGTCAAATTAGGAGCTGGAGGTTTGATACGTGCTTATACAGAAGCCGTTGCTAAGGCCATCCGTGAAATTGGGCAAGTTATTGTCAAAGAACAAGTGGGGATTACAGTCACTATGTCCTATGCCCAATACCAAGAATTTGCAAACTGGCGTGGAAACCATCAATTAGAAGAATTTGAACCACAATTTTTAACAGAAGTAGAAGCAACAGTCTATTCTGACAGAGATAAAGTCAACGAGTTACTGGCAGACCTAGAAGAATTTTACAGAGGCAAAGTCTCAACCAGAAAAACAGAATCTAGGATTGTTGAATTGGATTTGCATTAAAAAAGCCTATCACACCGATAGGTTTTTTATATTTTACAAAGGAGGGGCTATCAGAGTATACTGGTACCATTAGAAAATGGAGGTGCCAAATGGCTATTTATAAGAATATTACTGAATTAGTAGGAAAAACACCCATTGTTAAATTAAATAATATTGTCCCTGAAGGAGCTGCGGACGTCTATGTAAAACTAGAAGCTTTCAATCCAGGTTCATCTGTAAAGGACCGGATTGCTCTTGCAATGATTGAAGCTGCAGAAGCTGCTGGAACAATAAAACCTGGCGATACAATTGTTGAACCAACCAGTGGAAATACCGGGATTGGTTTAGCTTGGGTTGGAAGCGCAAAAGGATACAAGGTCATTATTGTAATGCCTGAGACAATGTCTATTGAACGTCGCAAAATCATTCAAGCATACGGTGCTGAATTAGTATTGACTCCTGGCTCTGAAGGGATGAAGGGAGCGATTGCTAAGGCTCAAGAAATTGCAGAAGAAAAAGGAGGGTGGGTGCCACTTCAATTTAACAACCCCGCCAACCCTGCCATCCACGAGGCGACTACTGGTGTTGAAATCATAGAAGCCTTCGGGGAAACTGGTCTGGATGCCTTTGTATCTGGTGTTGGGACAGGAGGTACTATTTCAGGTGTGTCTCATGCCCTAAAAAAAGCCAATCCAAATGTAAAAATTTACGCTGTAGAAGCGGATGAATCTGCCATTCTTTCTGGTGAAAAACCTGGTCCACATAAAATCCAAGGAATCTCAGCAGGATTTATCCCTGAAACATTGGATACAGAAGCTTACGATGGAATCGTTCGTGTAACCAGTGACAGCGCTATTTTAACAGGACGTAGTGTTGGTGCTAAAGAAGGATTCCTTGTAGGTATTTCATCTGGTGCAGCAATTCATGCAGCTATTGAAGTTGCTAAAGAATTAGGCACCGGAAAAAAAGTATTGGCTATTTTACCTGATAACGGAGAACGTTACCTTTCAACAGCCTTGTATGATTTTGAATAAGAATAAGAAGAAGAAAAGAGAGCTATTGCAAATTAGCTCTCTTTTTGACGTTCTTGTAGAAATTCTTTGGATTCTTTTATCCAAACTGGTAATTGTTTCCCTAGGGGAGCAAATCCAAATTTATGACGGTCACTAGTAAAGCGATGGCGTCTTGGCAAAGTTTGTTTTTCCTCTTCAAGCGTCCGAAGTGACAGACTGATTTTTCCTGTATACTCATCCAAATCTACAATCTGAACCGCTACCTGTTCTCCAATTTTTAGCGTATCATGGATGTTTTCAACATAGCCCGTTTTAATTTCTGAAATATGAATGAGCCCTGTTGTTCCATTTTCCAAGTCGATAAAGGCGCCATAAGGTTGAATCCCTGTAATCGTTCCTTGTAACTTATCTCCAATTTTCATTCTAATCCTCAATTGTAATAGTTTCAATGATAACATCTTCTACTGGCTTATCTTGAAAACCTGTTTCAACAGTTGCAATAGCATCCAAAACATCATAGGAAGAATCGTCCATTAATTGACCAAAGACTGTATGGCGTTGATCCAAATGAGGGGTCCCACCATTTTCTGAATAGTAGGCTGCAATCGGTGCTGGCCAGCCACCACGTTCCAATTCTTTGGCTGCATAAGGCAGGTTAGTATTTTGCACGATAAAGAATTGGCTACCGTTTGTATTTGGACCAGCGTTTGCCATTGATAGCGCGCCACGAATATTGAACACTTCCATTGAAAACTCATCTTCAAAACGGTCTCCATAAATAGAGCTTCCACCCATACCAGTACCTGTTGGGTCGCCACCTTGAATCATAAAATCTTTGATAATTCGATGGAAAATAACGCCATCGTAGTAGCCATCTTTTGAAAGAGCTACAAAATTAGCAACTGTTTTAGGCGCTTGCTCTGGAAAGAGTTTGATTTTCAAAGCTCCATGATTTGTCTGAATAGTAGCCACTGGCCCTTCTGTTGCTTCCACATCCAATTGTGGAAAATGTAATTGTTTTTCTACCAAACCTAATTCCTCCAAGGCATATAAGATGCCGTCTTCTTCTACTGTTTTTGTGACAAAGTCTGCTTTTTTCTGTAATTCTGGATCTGAAACTCCCATCGCTACAGCCAATCCTGCATAATCAAACAGTTCCATATCATTTGGACCATCTCCAAACACTAGGATATTTTCAGGTTTTAGACCGAGAGAATCCACCACTTGTGCGACACCAGCTGCTTTTGATGTATCATTTAAAATAATATCTACTGCTTGTTTTTCCCAACGAACTGCTCGTAAATGGCGTTGTAACTCGTCTGATAAGACGAGTTCGGTCCCCTGCGGTTCAAAGCCCCACAATTGATAAATATCATTTTCTTTGAAAAAATCTGGGAGAACTTCCAAACCAGGATAAATAATATCAATCGCATCATTGACATAATCTACTCGTTCAGACAAGGCTGCCTTGCTTGTGCCCATCATACCATATGGATAGCCTTTTGCACGACTCCATTGTACATATTCTGCGACCAATTCTTTAGGAATTGGACGACTATAAATCACATTGCCTTTCTTATCTTCAACATGGCTACCATTGATTGTAGCAAAATAATCTGGCTCAAGAGCCATGATTTCAGGAACAACTCCATAAGTTGCTCGGCCGGACGCAATTCCTGTCTTTATCCCTTTCGCACGCAAGGACTCAAATACATAGCATAAGCTATCTGGCACATAACCCGTATCTTTTGTCCGTAAGGTATCATCGATATCAAAAAAAACTATCTTAATTTTCTTGGCTTTATACTTCGTTTTAGCGTCCATTTTACTCCCCTATTCCTTTTTCAATAGCCCCATTATACCACTATTCATCATCCTGCGCTACCAGACCGTGCTGGAAGGCATAGACGACCGCCTGTGTTCGGTCACTGACTTGTAATTTTGCTAAAATATTCGAAACATGTGTTTTGACAGTTTTGAGTGAGATAAAGGACTCATCAGCAATGCGTTGATTATCATACCCCTTCGCCAACAAGGCTAAGATGTCGCGTTCACGTGCTGTCAAATCTTCATGTAAGGCCGGATGATTCCTGTGGTCAGCGACTTTCTTTTCCACCTCAGTTTCAATTGCCAACTCGCCCTTAGCTACCTTACGAATTGCAGCAACAATTTCATCGGCACTAGAGGTTTTTAGCATATACCCTCTAGCACCCGCTTCTAATACTGGATAAATTTTTTCATTATCTAAATATGAGGTTAAGATAACAATTTTCGCATCTGGCCACTCTTTCAGCAATGCCAGTGTTGCTTCTACTCCTGTCATCTTTGGCATCACCAAATCCATCACAATCACATCTGGTCGAACTTGTAGGGCAAGTTTCAAACCTTCTTCGCCATCGTGGGCTTCCGAGACCACTTCAATATCTTCTTGTAAATTTAAAAAACTCTTTAATCCCAATCTGACCATTTCATGGTCATCAACTAACATTACTCGTAATTTCGTCATCTTCTTGTCCTTTCAATAAGGGGATTCGAATGTCAATAGCCACTCCTTTGTCTGGAGCTGTTCGGATTTTTAACGTTCCTGCCATGTCTTCAACCCGTTCTTGGATATTTTGCAAGCCATAACTGATTTCTTGCTCTTCATTCTGAATAAATCCAACCCCATCATCTGTCATTTTCAATTGTAATTCAGTCTCTGTCTGAATTAAATAGACATCTAAATGTTTCGCGTTTGCATGCCGAAGTGTATTACTGATAATCTCTTGAGCAATGCGAAAGAGGTGCTCTTCCACCAATTTCGGCAATATTGTTACCTCATGCTTAAAATGAACTTGTATAGCACTCTTATCGCTGACTTCCTTCAGAATCACCTCAAAACCTTCCACCAAGCTCTTCCCATCCAACTCACTAGGGCGCAAATGTAACAGTAAAATCCGCAAATCCTTTTGTGCAGACTCAATCATCTCTTTGACTGTTAATAATTGACGTTGCAAATTGTCCTGGGAAATCGTCGCTAAACTCCCTGTCAATCCGGATAAAATCATGCTTGTCGCAAATAATTCCTGGCTCACCGTGTCATGTAAATCTCGTGCAATACGCCGCCGTTCACTTTCAACAATTTCTTCTTTTTTCACTAAATCTTGATTATCAATCAATTGTACTTGTCTTGTAAGACTGGTCACCTTATCAGATAACTCCAACAGCAAGGGGTCTTGCTCTGCCGTCCCTCGAATACTTTTATTTTTTAAAATCGTCCGTAGTTGTTGCCTCATACTCTGTGTCGCAACTAAGTTAGTCGTCTGTACCAACACCACTAGGAAAAACGTTAAAATAACAACGAGTAGAATCAGTGTAAAAATGAGTTGCTCTGAAGATGTCCATAACGAAAGATCCAACACTGAATAGTGAAGCAACGGTAAGACTGCAGAGAGCACAACAAAAACAAGTACCAAGGCATACCAAGCTAGAAGAAAAATAGTTCCTTTTTTCATCATACGCGTACCACCTCCACGTCACCAAACAGGCAGTTTACAACTACTTTTACACGTTTATGTGACTCTCTATAACCAGGGCTCGTAATGGATAAATTTTCATTACGTAAATCCCAATAAGATAAACCTAAGAAGTGAACACGTCCGTATAAGCTCGCAGCAGATAGAGATACTTCTACATCAATTGGAACTACAATTTTTGTGCGACCGAATGTTTTTCGAATGACAAGTATGTTGTCACGCCCCACTAAGGCAGCTTCATCCAAATCAATAATATCATTGCCAAAGAGACGGATTAGATTGAGGTCCTCGTATCCATAATGATCAAAAGACTGTTCCTGGTTCCCAAACCACTGGCTTTTTTCCCGTTTTGCTTCCAAAGGCTGTTCATCCAGCAGAACACGCGTGTATTGGCTTTGCTTCTCGTATCGGGCAAAGAAATTTACGAGCATGTACACAGCCGTCAACAACATCCCTAAGATAAAATAAGGATTCAACATAAAAACTAGAAAAATGAGGCTGACTGCACTGACTAGAAAAAAGTCCATCCCCTTTCCGCCTGTAAAGTGACGTGCTAATAATAGTAATACAGCAAATAATAGAATAGCACGCGCCCCCTCATTCGAGAGCACGTCAAAAAAAGCTAAAACCATTAATAACGTTTCTATTAAAATAAAAAACTGTATTTTTCTCATACTTGTATCCTTTCCTACCTATTGTACCAAAATTCAAGACAATTGCCTCCTTCTAAGGTAGGAAAAAGAAGCCCTTAAGGACTCCTTTTCGTTGTATTTATGGATTTGATCCAACAGTTGTTGTGGAACTAGTTGTTGCAGGTACACTGCTTGACGGCGAACTCTTCGAAGCAACAGTGACATAAAGTGTAACCGTTCCTTCAATTTTCTGTCCAGCTGCGGGGTACTGACTAACCACTAAATCTGCGGTAGGTGCAGGAGAATTCGTATCCTCTACTTTTTCAATCTTAGATACAGATACCCCTAGTGCTTGGAGCTGTCTTCTAGCTTCTGCATAACTAAGTTGCATGCTTCCAAAGTCAGGCATCACAATTGCAGCTCCCTTAGAAACCACTACATTGATCGTTGCACCTTTCGCTACTTCTACATTGGTAGCAGGATCTGTTGAAATGACTAAGCCTGCTGCTACGTCTTCACTATATTCTTCTGATGTGGTACCAACCTTAAATCCTGCAGATTCTAAGGCTGATTTTGCTGCATCAGCTTTCATACCGACTACATTTGGAACTTTTACAGTTTCAATACCTTTAGACACTACAAGATTAATCTTACTTCCTTTTACCTTAGAAGCATTTGCAGCAGGGTCTGTCGAAATCACGAAACCTGCCTCTATCTCTTCACTACTTTCTTCGGTCACTGCTCCAACTACAAAGCCTGCAGATTCTATAAGTGACTTCGCCTCATCTAATTCTTTTTTCGTCACATCGGGTACAAGAGCCACTTCCTTCATTGCCAAAACAATATTTACCTTACTGCCCTCACGCTTTGAAGTATTAGCTGCTGGGTCCGTACGTAGCACCGTTCCTTCTTTGACATCTGACGATGCTTCTTCAGTCACTGTTCCAACTACCAACCCTGCTGTTTCGATTTGTTCAGATGCAACTTCCAGTGTTTTTCCTTGCACATCAGGTACGATTACTGTATCTGGAGTATTGAGGAACATAGCTATAACCGCCGCAATCACTAGAAAAATTGCACCGATTAGAACCTTGTAGCGCGTTCTCATTTTGCGTTTCACCTTTGGTACCTTTGTAGGCGTTGGTGCTGGCTCAGATTTCGGCTCATCTTTTACAAGTGGTCGTTTGACTTCTACCGTTGCCTGTGACAGTTTCGGCAAGGTTTTTGTATCCACCTTGTTGTCTGCCAATTGCACGCGTTTTTCATTCCGACGATTTACAGACAAGGAAGAAGACAAATCTGCATACATTTCAGCTACTGTCTTGTAGCGTTCTGTTAACTTCTTAGCTGTTGCTTTTAAGACAATATTTTCAAGTGCTTGAGGGACCTGCGGATTGGATTCGCGGACTGATGGCAGTGGTTTTTGAAAATGCTGTAAAGCAATCGTCACAGCACTATCTCCATCGTAAGGAATTCGTCCCGTCAGCATCTCAAACAGAATAATCCCCATTGCATAGATATCACTCTGAACCGTAGCTTTTGATCCACGTGCTTGCTCTGGTGATAAATAATGAACGGAACCCAACATCGAATTTGTCTGAGTCAGACTCGTTTCCGCAAAGGCTACCGCAATCCCGAAGTCTGTTACCTTGGCTGTGCCATCTTTTGTCAGCAGCACATTCTGGGGTTTTAAATCACGATGGACAATCCCACGGGTATGTGCCATGCGCATAGCAAGAAGTATCTGACCCATAATACGGACAGCTTCCTGATTCGATAGCGGAGCATTTTCTTTGATATAGCGTTTTAAGTCAAGACCGTCCACAAACTCCATTGCTAGATATTGTTGACCATCTTCTTCGCCGATATCAGAAATACGGACAATATTGGGATGATCCAGCTCTGCCATCGCCCGCGCTTCCCGTTGGAAACGTTGGACTGCAATTTGATCCGTCTGGTAATTGGTTCGCAGTACCTTGACCGCTACTTCCTCACCATCCAAAATCAAATCTCGAGCCAGATAGACATCCGCCATTCCGCCACGGCCAATCTGACGAACGACCCGATAGCGCCCTGCAAATATCTTTCCGATTTGAATCATGGATTAGCCCTCCTCTGGCACATGAAGAAGAGCTACCGTAATATTATCTGTTCCACCAGCATTATTTGCAAAACGAATCAAGGTCTCGGCCTTGCTTGCCAGAGGGACGTCGCTCATCATAATATCACGGATATCTTCTTTCGAAACCATGTTGGTCAAACCATCACTATTGATAACGATGTAATCTCCAATTTCTAAAGTTTTCAAAGCAATATCTGCTTCAACCGGATCATGTTGCCCGATAGACTGCGTGATGATATTTTTCTGAGGATGCCGACGTGCTTCCTCCTCTGTGATTTGACCAGCTCGTACCAATGCACCAACCAGTGAATGATCACTCGTCAATTGGCTGTATTCACCATTTCGAACCAAACCAATCCTTGAGTCTCCAATGTGAGCATAGATCATTTGCTGCTCAATGACAACTACTGCTTCAAGAGTAGTTCCCATCCCATTGTATTCCTCGGTCTGACCTAGTTCGTAAATTTTTTGGTTTTCTGCCTCAATCACGTCTACAAACCAACCACGCACATCATTTAATGTATCTAACTGAGTATCCACCCAACTAGTTCCCAAGTCAGTCGCTGTCATTTCACTAGCGATATGACCTGCACGATGTCCCCCCATACCGTCAGCAAGCACAATCAAATCAATACCTGCTCTATTTGTATAGCGGTTCACATAATCTTGGTTGTTAGAACGTTTTTGTCCAACATCAGTTAATAGTGCAATTTCCATATATTCTTATCGCTGACGAATCAGCTTCCTCCTCTAATTTAGGATTTTCTTCTCACTTGACCGATGAAAAATCCATCTGTCATGTATTGCTCTGGTGTAATCAATAGATACCCATCATGAACAATGTCTGTGCATTCATGTGTCAATTCGACCTGCTCAAAATTTGGATGACTTTCCAAGAAACGTTGCAGTACTTCTTGATTTTCCTTGGCCACAATCGTACACGTACTATAGGTTATTATACCACCTTTTTTAACGGTTTGGCAAACGCTGTCCAGTATTGACAATTGAACGTGCTGAAGACTTGTAAAATCTCCAGCTTCCTTGTTGTACTTGATATCCGGTTTCCGCCGTATAAGGCCAATTCCAGAGCAGGGGGCATCCACTAAAATTTTGTCGAAAGAATCTGGTGCAAATGCTTCTGCTACCTGCGTTGCATCTAACTTCCGAGTAATTATTTTTTGGGAAACTCCCAGTCGTTTAGCATTATCTTCAATCAAGGCTAACTTATGGTCGTACAAATCAAGGGCAGTGATATGGCCACTCGTCAGGTAGGAAGCCATATGAGTCGTTTTTCCGCCAGGAGCCGCACAGGCATCTAGTATTTCTTCCCAGCCCTCAATTTTTAATGTAGGGGCAACCAGTTGACTTGTTTCATCTTGAATCGTTACCAATCCTTCTTGAAAGGCAGTGGTCCCAGCAAAATACCCGCTTGATTTCACTAATCCCACAGAAGACAAATGCGACGGCTCCGCTTGAAATGCCTCTGCCAATTTATCTTTTTGTTGAACATCTGTCACACGAACACTGGCCTTATTTCGAGTAAAGAGACTTTGTAAAATCGCTTCTGCACGTTCGTCGCCATATTCTTCAATAAGAGTTTTCACTAGCCAGACAGGAGCAGAATACTGAACAGATAATCGCTTGTTCTTGCGCTTTATAGTTGCTATATCTGGCAAAGGTTTCGCCAATAACGAACGCAAGACTGCATTGACAAATTTATCCGTACCACGACCACGTTTTGCTATTTGTACCGCTTCATGGACAACTGCATGGGCAGGTATTTTATCTAGATAAATTATCTGATAAAGGCTCAGCATCAACAAGAGATAAACCCAACTATCCAATTTATCTCGGTCCTTAATTTCGTGTGCCAAATACCATTCTAACGTAATTTTTCGCGCAACTGTCCCATAGACCAATTCTGTTACTAGATGCTTGTCCGTTTCTGATAAATCTGCAATTTGCAATTCCTTATTGAGAGCAATATTCGAATACGCCCCCTTTTCAAAAACTTCTTGTAAGACTTTCAAGGCAACACTACGTGCCGTATTTTCTTTCTTACTCACCAAATTGATCTCCTACTGCTACATCGCGTCCTGCTCCATTTAGAAAATCAGCGATAGACATTTTGGGTTTGCCAGCTGGTTGAACGGTTTTAAGGGATAGTGCCCCTTGGCTCGTTGCGACAACCAACTCTTTCTTCGTGCGAGCAATGACTTGGCCTACTTGACCAGTTCCTGCCACTTCTACTGCCTCATATATCTTAAACCGCTCCCCTTTCCAAAGAGTGTGAGCAACTGGCCATGGATACATGCCCCGTACTTGATTAAAGAGTTGACGAGCTGATTTGTGCCAATCAAGTCGTTCTTCTTCTGGCTGAATATTGGGAGAGAAAGTAACTTGACTTGTGTCTTGAGCAATTGGCTGTAACTCTCCTGTCAAATAAAGAGGCAGACTTCGTAACAGCAAATCTCGTCCGACTACTGCTAATTTTTCAAAAAGAGTGCCGACATTATCCGATTCTTCGATAACAATACTGTCGCTAGCAATCATGTCACCCGCATCCATTTCCTTTACCATTTCCATGATGGTAACGCCTGCGCGTTCGTCTCCGTTGATGAGAGCATAATGAATGGGCGCTCCACCACGATATTTTGGCAAAAGAGAAGCATGAACATTGACTGCAAAATCCACCGAATCAAGCAACTTGGTTGGTAAAAATTGGCCAAAAGCTGCTGTAACGATCCCATCTGCTCCCAAGGTCAAGAGTTCTGCTAGTTCTTGACTCCCTGTTAATTTTTCTGGCTGATAAATGGGGAACTGATACCTTAAAGCGATCTCTTTGACAGGTGTCATCTGAATGTTTCGTTTCCGTCCTACAGCGCGATCTGGCTGAGTGACGACTGCTAACACCTCATATTTCCCATCTGCTACAATTCCCTCTAAAACAGTCGCTGCAAAAGCTGGGGTTCCCATAAAAATAATTTTCGTCATCATTTCTTCATCCTTATAGCGGTCTAGACAAGAAATAGGGGACAAATACACTATATCAAGCCCAACCACATAGTATTCTATTTATTATACCATGTTTGTTTATAATTACCTTATCATAGCCTCTTTTCAGCAAAAAAGCCGTTAAAAACGACTTTAACTGATATTTTGTGGTTCATTATCAATGATTAAGCGTAAATCTTTTTGTTCTTTAGCCTGTGACCAATCCAAAATAGTATTCAAGGTTGCTTCTAAGCGCTCTTCCTGACGGTATTTGAGCAAAATCTGATAATGATATAAATTATGCGTTCTTGCAATCGGTTTTGGAGTGGGTCCTAAAATCTGAATCTTGTTGGATAATTCCTGTCTTAGAAAAGCCATTATCTCATAAGATTTTTGAATGACAAAATTCTCATTCCCATGTGAGAAAGTCAAGCCTACCGTAAAAGCATAGGGGGGATAAGCTAGCTTACGACGAATGCCCATTTCATATTGATAGAACCCATCATAATCCTGATTTTGTGCGAATTGAATCGCATAATGATTAGGATTATAGGTCTGAATCATTACCTCACCAGGTTTGTCTGCTCGTCCCGCTCGTCCTGCCACCTGCGTCAACAACTGAAAAGTTCGTTCTGAGGAGCGAAAATCTGGCAAATGCAAAGCGGTATCCGCATTAAGAACCCCTACTAAAGTGACATTTGGAAAATCCAAGCCTTTCGCAATCATCTGTGTTCCTAGTAAAATGTCAGCCTCTCCTCGTTCAAATTGTTGCAACAGCGCTTCATGGGCTCCTTTTTTCCGAGTTGTATCGACATCCATCCGCAAAATTCGAGCTTCTGGAATCAGTTGTTGCAACTCTTCTACAGCCTTTTGTGTCCCTGATCCATAATACCGAATAGAAGAACTCGAACAAGTTGGACACACGCGTGGAATCGCTTTTTGAAAGCCACAATAATGACACTGCATCGAGTGAGTATCCATATGCAGGGTTAAAGAAATATCACAATTTGGACACTGATCAACCGTCCCACAATCACGACACATGACAAAAGAAGAATAGCCTCTGCGATTAAGCAAGAGAACCACCTGTTCTTGCTTAGCTAACTTTTCTCTGATTTTTTCTACTAATCTTGGGGTATAATTGCCATTTTCCTGCTGACCAATATAATCTCGAAAATCAACGACCTCAACTCTAGGCAAGAAGGCTGTCGGATTAGCCCTCTGGGTTAATTGCAAGAGAGCATATAAGCCACGACTAGCCCTGGCTCTACTTTCTAAACTCGGTGTCGCAGAACCTAAGACCAAGGCAGCCTGGTGGTATTGCGCGCGCAGTTTTGCGACTTCCCGTGCATGATAGCGGGGATTGCTTTCTTGCTTGTAACTTGCCTCATGTTCCTCATCGATGATAATAGCGCCAATATTCTCTAAAGGTGCAAAGATAGCTGAACGAGCTCCGACGACAACACGCGCCTCTCCCCGTTCAATTTTGCGCCATTCATCGTATTTTTCTCCATCAGAAAGTCCTGAATGCAAAATAGCTACCTTTTGTCCAAAGCGGGAAATAAAACGTCGTGTCACCTGTGGTGTTAAGGAAATTTCTGGCACTAGCATAATGGCTGTTTTGCCCATCTTTAAAACACCATCAATCACTTGAAGATAAACTTCTGTCTTCCCACTTCCTGTTACTCCCTGAAGTAGATAAGTTTGAGACTCGCGACCAACTTGAGATAGAATCTCTCTTTTTGCAATCTCCTGCTCAGGGTTTAAGCATAAAGGTTGGCTTGGCTCAACCCCGTCAAAGAAAGTCTGCAAGCGACTCACTTCACGTTCCCAGATTTCTATTGCACCAGCAGCCTCAAAGAAACGAATGATATCCGTAGAGTAGTCAGCACGCAATACTGCAAGAGGTTCTTCCTCGATTTTAGTACCTAATGCTTCTCGCAAAGCTAGCCGTTTTTTGGCCCGATTGTTGATCTCCATTTTAGCCAATTTTTCATGACAGACACGGTACCATTTTTCTGTCTTTATCTGCTTTTTGTCCTTAGCTAAATATTCTACAGTAATAGTTCCTTTTTGGATCAAGGCAATAGCTTGTTTCTTTTGCTCTTCATTCAAGGTAGAATAAAGAATGCTTTCACCTTGTCCAAATAAGAGATGCCCTTCTGCCGGCAGAGACGCCTCTTTTTTCAAAACTTTATCATACGAAGACTGCAGAAGATTCGGTAACATAGCCTTTAGAATTGAAATTTTATAGGAAAACACTGTCTTACGTATCTGGTCAGCGAGCCACAATTGCTCAACCGTTAGTACAGGAGCAAAATCTAAGACTTCAACTATTGGTTTTAAATCTTCATCTGTCGCCTGATTCTCAGTAGCAACCACTAAACCTTGAATCAAGCGGTTACTCTTACCAAATGGCACATGAACACGCATCCCAACCTGTATCACAGACTCCAAGTCTTTAGGAACGACATAGCTGAAGGGCTTATCCGTCTGAAATAATGGCAGGTCTACAATTACCTGAGCAATCATCCTATCTCCTTTTTTCATATTCATTATTTTTTCATTATACCACGTTCCCATCAGCATATGCTAATAAGAACAATAAAAGAGGGAAACCCTCCCCTCTTCTTTTAGATTTTTTCGCCTTCTTCTTTTTCCTTAGCGATTTGTTCTTTAATCTTGCGTTCTTCTTCTTCACGGCGAAGGCGCTCTTCTTCTGCACGACGGCGAACAGCCTCACGTTTTGCTTCCGGATCTGGATGGATAATAACATTGCCAGACTCGATTTCTTCTAGGGCTCGTAAAGTAGATTTTACAGAAGTAAATTCCTGAGTTGGGGTGGCTCCTGATTCTAGTTCGTGTGCCCGTTTTGCTTCTAAAATAACCAATGAATATTTGGATGGTACTTTGTCCAACAAGGTATCAATGGAAGGTTTCAACATCATATTTGTTTCTCTTTTCTATATTTACTTAACGAGCAGTGACCTGCTCTCGGATCATCTCATCATATCGGCCAATCACACGATCCACTCGGAAATGCTCAGCTTCAATGATGCGCTTGACACGCTCTGCAGCCAAGGAGACCTGATCATTGACTACTGCATAATCGTACTCACGCATAAGGGCGATTTCTTCCTTGGCACGTTCAATCCGCTGAGCAATCACCTCAGAGCTATCTGTTCCACGGCCAACCAACCGCTCTTGTAATTCTTCTAAATCAGGTGGCGTCAAGAAAATAAAAACACCATCTGGCACTTTCTGCTTCACTTGCAGAGCACCCTGGACTTCAATTTCTAAAAAGACATCCACTCCGCGATCTAAAGTCTCATTGACATAGGTCAAAGGAGTTCCGTAGTAGTTGCCAACATATTCAGCGTATTCCAACATCTGACCCTGACGAATCAAATCTTCAAACTCTTCCCGAGACCGGAAAAAGTAATCTACTCCATCCACCTCACCAGGACGCTGAGGGCGAGTCGTCATAGACACAGAATATTCAAATTTATTATCAGAGCTTTCAAAAATTTCTTTCCGAACGGTTCCTTTTCCAACACCCGATGGTCCGGAAAAGACGATCAATAATCCACGTTCCGTCATGACATCTCCTTCTCAATCTTTCTATTTAGTGTATCAGAAATGACCTAATATTTCAAGCTTAAAATCGAATGTTTTCCAGCTATCAATCTCAGCTTTTACAAACGAGTAACGTACTCCCGCTATCTACTCTATTATTTGGCACAATCTATCTTCAGAATACAAAAAAAAGCTATGATATCATAGCTCCTCTTCATTCCTTACGCAAGTTTCGTAATGTTTGTTGCTTGTGATCCACGCTGGCCTTCTTCCACATCAAACGATACTTTTTGACCTTCTTCTAATGATTTAAAACCATTTGATTGGATGGCAGAAAAATGTGCAAATACATCTGGTCCATTTTCTTGTGAAATGAAACCAAATCCTTTTTCTGCGTTAAACCATTTTACTGTACCTTGTGCCATTTTGAGTTACCTCTTTTTTCTTTATTTGTAAAAACTATTTAAGAGGGAAAACAAAAGACATCTAATACTTTAACTCAAAAAACCTCTTTACAGTTTCCACTTTTACAGTATCTAGCAGATAAGTCAAAAAGAAACCTTTATTTTCAAAAAAAGTATCCCAAATAAAATTCAGGATACTCTTCATTTACTTTATTTTGCAACATCTGTTGCACGAGTCTCACGAATGACTGTAATTTTGATATTCCCTGGGTAATCCAAGTTATTCTCAATTTTCTCACGAATATCATGTGCTAAAATGGTCACTTTATCATCATTGACGATGTTTGGATGAACAATAATCCGGACTTCACGACCTGCTTGAATTGCATAAGCCTGCTTGATTCCTTCAAAGCTATTAGCAATTTCTTCTAAGTCTTGGAGACGTTTGATATAAGCTTCCATCGACTCGCGGCGTGAACCTGGACGAGCCGCACTCAAAGCATCTGCAGCCGCAACAATCACTGCAATTGTACTTTGCGCTTCTACATCTCCATGGTGACTAGCAATCGTATTGACAACCACAGGATTTTCCTTGTACTTACGAGCCAATTCAGTCCCAATTTCAACGTGGCTTCCATCGACTTCACGGTCAATGGCTTTTCCGATATCATGCAAAAAACCAGCACGGCGAGCCAAGTTGACATTTTCGCCCAATTCAGCAGCCAATACTCCTGAGAGTTTCGCTACCTCAATCGAATGACGAAGAACATTTTGTCCATAAGAAGTGCGGAAATGTAGGCGTCCCATTGTCTTAATCAAATCAGGATGCAGGTTTGGAGCCCCAATTTCATAAGCTGCTGCTTCACCATACTCGCGGATACGATTGTCCATTTCAAGACGGTATTTTTCCACCAACTCTTCAATACGGGCTGGATGAATTCGGCCATCTTGGAGGAGGGCTTCCATGGTCATGCGGGCGATTTCTCGACGAATCGGATCAAATCCAGACAAGACAACCACTTCTGGTGTATCATCAATGATAACGTCAATCCCTGTCAAACTCTCAAAGGTGCGAATGTTACGACCCTCACGGCCAATAATCCGTCCCTTCATGGCATCATCTGGCAGATGCACAGAGGTAATGGTCTGTTCTGCAACATATTCTCCAGAAATCCGTTGCATGGCTTGTGCTAACAAATCTTTTGCAATCTTATCCGAACGTTCCTTAACATCTCGCTCTGCCTCTTTAATACGCGTTGCAACCTCATGGGATAATTTGTCACGCGTATCCGCTAAAATTAATGCCTTAGCTTCTTCTTGACTCAAAGAAGCTACTTTTTCTAATTCAAGAGCCTTTTGCTCTTCTAATTGCGCAACCTGTTTCTCACGCTCGTCAATGTGTTTAGACTTATCTGTCAGACTTTGTTCTTTTTGCTCCAAAGTCTTTTCCTTGCTCGTCAAGTTGTCATCCTTGCGATCCAAACTGCTAGCTCGCTCCGTCAACCGCAATTCCGCTTGACGAAGTTCTTGTCTTTCAGACTTGAATTCCTCTGCAATTTCTTCTCGATACTTACGAGCCTCTTCCTTGGCTTCCAAAAGCAATTCTTTTTTCAAGGATTGGCGGTCGCGTTCAGCAGTCTTCACAATTGATTCTGCCTCTTGCTCAGCCTTTCCACGGATATTACTTGCTTCTTGTTCAGCATTCAAAAGTGTCAATTCTGCTGTTTCCTTAGCAGATTTCATCTTTACAGAAATGGCTAGATAACCTATTACTAAACCAATGAGCGCGGAAACTAGGGCAATTACGACAAACATAATATCCATTTTCCACCTCGTTTTTTTAATTAGATTTTGTAAAAAATCCTTTATCATTTTAACATATTTCAAACGATTTCACAAATCAAATTTTAAATATGATATAATCAATTAAAGAATAAAAGGAGACCATTATGACTAAAAAAGTAATTGTTGAAAGTTTTGAATTAGATCACACTGCTGTCAAGGCCCCCTATGTCCGATTAATATCGGAAGAGGCAGGGCCGAAAGGGGATATCATTACCAATTTTGACATCCGTTTCGTCCAGCCAAATAAAGATTCTATCCCGACGGCCGGATTGCACACTATTGAGCATTTACTGGCAGGGCTCATTCGCCAACGAATCGATGGGATGATTGATTGTTCCCCATTTGGTTGTCGAACTGGTTTTCATATGATTATGTGGGGACAACATTCTTCAACTGAAATCGCACTGATTATTAAGGATTGTCTGAAAGAAATCGCCCATGTCACGACTTGGGAAGATGTTCCTGGTACAACGATTGAATCTTGTGGAAACTACAAGGACCACAGCCTCTTTTCTGCAAAGGAATGGGCAAAACTGATCCTAGAACAGGGCATTTCCGATGATCCGTTTGAACGCCGATTAGTGTGACAATAATACTGACATGTATCTCCAATAAAAGACAACAAGGCTAGGACAATGTCCTAGCCTTGTTGTGTTTCAACTGCGCAATCCGAATGGCTGTTTTTGTTTATTAAAAATCGACATCATCTGCATAACCAGCACCATTCCCAACGAAATAACCTGTCTTACAGTTAATCGAAAAGAGGTATGTTCCATCTGGGCGGAATAGATTGTAATAGCCTCTTCCATTGATGATATTGACTTTTTCCAAAATATATTGATTGCCCACAATATAGCCACGTTGTTGAGAAATGGCAATAATTTTCTCCAAAACACCAGGATTAAAAATCCAAGCCTCGTTATTGACATCATCAATTTTTGATTGGTCATATGGCACACGACTTAAATTTCGTTGTAGAGTCACTCCAGCAGGCACTGGAATACCATACAATCCACCTGTACTAGCGTTGCCTGCTGGCGCTGGATTCTGTACATTTCCTGCTGGTTCTACAGACGGGGCTGGCGCCGGAGATGGTGCTGGAGTTGCAGCTGCTACACTATTGTTGCCCGAATCTGTTCCCGCTGTTTGGGCTGGCGCCTCGGAAGACTTAGGTACATCCTGTGTGCGACCAAAATTTATAGCAGATGTCAATAAGGCATCGACTGCTGATAAACCAGTTGTGGTAGCTGTAAAAGTTGCATTGGCTTTTACAGTCGCTGTTGTGTCCAACTCACCATTTACAATTGCCGATTTATCAAATTGCCCATTAATTGTTTGAATCGCTTTGATGGCTTTTTCAAGTGCCTCATATTTTGCCTTTGCTGAGCCATACCCTTTTGCTGTACTTCCGATTTTCTCCAACGCCGTCTTCAATTCAGGAAGCTTGCCAAACATATCATTTTTAATCTTAGTTTGACTACTATCTGTAAAGAAGGTCTTATACAAGGTTTCAAAAGCTGTCACATTGGCATCTTTCTCACTTGAGCTGGACGTTGTAGTTTGTTTACTCGCAGTTGTTGATGAGGTACGACTAGTTGGTGATGATGAATTGAACCAAATATAAGCACCTGCTAGCGAACCAAGCAAAATAGTACCCAGTCCTCCCCAGACAAAAGCCTTCTTTTTACCTGAATTGTTTGTTTCAGTCACAACATCTTCTGTTTCCTCTAATGGTTCGATTGGAGTTTTTAGAGAATCTGCAACTATCACCTGTTCTGGCTCAACTGACTGAGGTTGCAATTCTGGTTCCACTATATCAGCTGCCTTTTCTTGCGCCTCTATTTCGGTGGTTTCGTCAGGAGTCTCCATTGGAACTTCTTCTGGAACTAGCGGTGCCGAACTGATAATTGTTTCAAATTTCTCTGCTTCTATATCTTCTCTGTGTTGCTTGATATAGCGATCTAAGATATTGTCATTTTCTTCAACACCATCTTGTAATTCCTTTTGCCTGCGAGCAATTTGACCCACGGTCATTTCTTTTGCAGCATCAAACTCCAAGTTTTTTTCTTCTGAAGACGCCACTTTGGGATGGTACTGCTTCCGCTTTTTTTTCGCCATTATCTTGTCCTCCTACTTAGCTAGAACGTTTGACTCGTTGACCAAAGAATTGATACAAGTCAACTTTTAGCGTTCCGTTGTAAAGTTTTCTCTTTTTATCAGCTACACTGCCATAACGAGCTTCGAATTTTTCATCACTGGTTAGGATAAATTTTGACCAGGTTGTTAATGGCGCGAAGGTTTGCCCCATTTCTTTATACAATTGGGCAATTGCGTCGTCGTCCAACAAACGCTCACCATATGGTGGGTTTGACAGAATCACACCATTAATCTTTTCGGTTTTTAAATCTTGAAGACGCATTTGTTTGAAGGTAATGTCTTGGTCAACACCAGCTGCAAAGGCATTTTTCTTGGCAATCTCGATCATTCGTGCATCAATATCTGTCCCCAAAATATCCAACTCAATATCTGTCCGAATCATTTCCTGGGCTTTTTGACGATGTTGCTGCACCAACTGCTGGTCGACCCAATTCCATTCTTCAAAGGCAAATCGTCTTTTCAAACCAGGAGCCATTCGACGTGCCATCATCGCCGCCTCAATACAAAAAGTTCCTGAACCACAAGTTGGATCGATCAGTGGTTTATCGGGATACCAATTCGAAAGTTGTAAAATGGCCGCCGCCATATTTTCTTTGATAGGTGCTCCACCTTTCTCCACACGATAGCCACGCTTAAATAAACTAGAGCCTGTCGTATCAATCATGACAGTGGCAACATCTTTCAAAATAGAGACTTCAATCTTAAATTCAGCTCCAACTTCCTGAAGTGGAACCCCTTCTGGACGATGGAAGTGCTTCTGCAATTTCTTGACAACCGCTTTTTTAGAAATTGCTTGAACACTTGGCTCATTGTGTAACTTTGATTTGACACATTTTGCCTTTGAAATTGGAAATTTGCAGCCCAAGGGCAGGTAGTTTTCCCAATCTAAGGCAAATACTCCTTGAAACAATTCTTCAAAAGTCCGTGCTGGAAATTGACCAACGATCAGTTTAATCCGATCCGCAGCTCTCAACCAAAGATTGGTTTCGATAATGGCATCGATTCCACCTGAAAATCGAACTCGTCCGTTTTCAACTTGGCACTCATAGCCCAATTCTCGTAATTCTCGACCAACTACCGCCTCTAAACCAGCCGCAGCTGTTGCAATAACATTAAATGTTTTTTTCATTCTTCTCACTTTTATCTATCTGTTACAGTTGACTTTTTTGAAGTTTTTACACTACCATAACAAGAAAGTCTAGGTACATTCGTCCTAGACTCAACCTATGTATGCAATTTTCTGTAAGCCATGTTTTGTTCCGAAGGCAACTAGGTATTGCCTTCATCGATAATCATCTGTCTACTGTATGGGTATACAGTCAGGAAAGACCGTTCGTTTCCAGCTTTCCCATGCCCCGACCAAAATTTGGGTTGCTAGCTTGAGGGGTTTACCGCGTTCCACTTTTTATGTTTCCATAAAAACTACGTCACTGTGGCACTTTCAGAGCTATTCAGGCATATCAGAAAGACGTAGCCCTTTTACTCGCCGTAACATATTACTATGTCCCTAGGCTTATGCATTCGCCTAGCACAAACACTACCGGCATCACAGCCAGTGCTAGCATGGACTTTCCTCATGGTAGCAAACTACCACGCGATTATCCAAAAATTGCACCTCTCATTTTACACTACTTATTCTTGTTCTTGCGCAATTTGCTTGCCGAAGACTTCCTTTTCTAGACGGTTTAAACGGCGTAAAATATCAAAGTTTGTTGCAGAAGAAGCACGTTCTGTACGTAATGTATCTGATTCTTCTGCTACAGGAGCTGGCGCAGCTTTAGGTGCATTTGCCACCTGCGCTTTCAATCGAGCAATTTCTCCTTTGAGCTCTTTGATGATTGCTTCATAGGCATCGTAGTCTTTCATAATGTTATCTAGGAAATCGTTCACCTCATCCTGATCATACCCACGAAATCCAATTTTAAAATCTTGCTCATAAATATCTTTTGTCGTAAATTTAATGGTTGCCATTGCTCTCTCCCTAATCTAAAATGTCGCTACTTCTAGTATATTATAAAATATAGGCAAAAAGCAAGCCAAATCATCTATTTCTTGTAAAATTTTCTGCTAGGTCATTTAAATCATCAAAGTGAAGGACTTGAACTGGGTATTCCTCTTTTTGTGAGATCATTTGGTACAAATATTTCAAATTCGTCTCATTTTCTGTATCGTAAAAAAGATAGGCACCGTCTGTATTTTCTAGCAAAAACTGATTAAAGTCTCGAAACTGACTAGGATTTTCATAACGGGGATAAGCACTCTTTACAAAATCCGCCTGTTGGAAAAGAGCCAATTTTTGTTGATTTCCCTCGTTCCAGTTTTCACCATGAGTCGCAAACGGAAAAATCGTTGCCGTCTGAATAGCAAATCCTTTAGTCCGGAGCTCTTCTACCACCTCTAAAGTCCAATACTCGAAACCCAGATTTCCAGTAAAAATAAACCATTCAACACCATTTTCTAACATTCGAGTACAATCTCTTCGAATAGCCTCTTTGATAATTTGAATTTTGGGGTCTTTGTCCGAAAAAATCCCCAAATCATGTTGCTTATATCCCGCTACTAATACACTTTTCATACTCAATCCTTGTACTCTTTTCTTATAATATGGTATAATATGCTGATATTATTCTATCAAGAAGGAGTTCTATGGTCAATTATCCTCATCAGGTGAAGAAAAACATCATAGGCCTGCACCCATCTCCTCGCAAAAAGCAAATAGACTTTGCAAATCGTGGAATGAGTTTTGAATCTGCTATTAATGACAGTAATCAATACTACTTGGCTCATGGTACAGCTGTTATTCATAAAAAACCAACACCTGTGCAAATTGTCAAAGTAGATTACCCTAAACGTAGTCGAGCTAAAATTGTAGAGGCCTATTTCAGACAAGCTTCTACCACAGATTACTCTGGTGTTTACAAGGGCTATTATATCGATTTTGAGGCTAAGGAAACAAGGCAAAAAACGGCGATGCCCATGAAAAACTTTCATAGCCATCAGATTCAACACATGGCGCAGGTATTACAACAAAAAGGAATTTGTTTTGTTCTCCTTCACTTCTCAACCCTGAAAAAAACCTATCTCTTACCAGCACAAAAGTTGATTGACTTCTATCAGATTGACAACGGTGGAAAATCTATGCCGATTGATTACATTCGGAAAAACGGTTTTGAGATACAAATGGGAGGCTATCCCAGCCTTCCCTATCTAAAGATTGTAGAAGAAAAATTATTAGGTGGTGACCATTTTGAAAAATGAGACCTTAAAAAGAATACTTGTCATAATAGCCAATATCCTTCTAGCTGGCTTTATCATTGTGACACTCGCGGGAGCTACGCTTGTAGCACACTATGTTCGAACAGCTCCAAAACTGACTGAAGAGGCTTTGACAGCCACAACTTCTAGTAAGATTTACGATAAAAATGGACAGCTCATTACTGACTTAGGTTCTGAAAAGCGTTCAAATGCAAAGACAGCAGAAATCCCAAGTGACTTAGTCAACGCCATTGTAGCCATTGAGGATCAACGGTTCTTCAATCATCGAGGAGTCGATGTTATCCGAATTGCTGGTGCATTCTTAAACAATTTAACGAGTGGCAATCTTCAAGGTGGTTCTACTTTAGATCAGCAATTTATCAAACTGTCTTATTTCTCTACCTCGACTGAAGATCAAAATATCAAACGAAAAATCCAAGAAGCTTGGCTTGCTATGCAATTGGAAAGACGGAATACCAAACAAGAAATTTTGACTTACTATATCAATAAGGTCTATATGTCAAATGGAAATTACGGTATGAAAACTGCTGCGAATGCTTATTACGGCAAAGAGTTAAAAGATTTGAATTTATCTCAAATTGCTCTTTTAGCTGGGATGCCACAAGCTCCCAACCAGTACGATCCTTATACACAACCAGAGGCCGCAAAACACAGACGCGATATTGTCCTTGGCGAAATGCTAGAAGAAAAGTATGTCACCAAAGAGCAATACGACATTGCTGTCGCTACACCTGTGACAGATGGTCTTCAACCACTGACCAACACTTCTTCCTATCCAACCTATATGGACAACTACTTAAAAGAAGTCATCGAAGAAGTGGAAACAAAAACAGGCTACAATCTACTGACAACCGGAATGGATGTCTATACGAATGTGGATCCAAAGGCTCAAGAGCAACTCTGGAATATCTATAATACTCCTGACTATGTCAATTACCCCGATGATACTATCCAAGTAGCCTCTACCGTAGTCGATGTGACAAACGGTAAAGTAGTGGCTCAACTTGGTTCACGTCACCAGGCTAGCAATGTTTCTTTCGGGACGAACCAGGCCGTTGAAACCAATCGTGATTTCGGGTCAACCATGAAACCAATCACAGATTATGCCCCAGCATTAAAAAACGGTGTCTATACATCAACAGCAGATAGCATCATCGACAATCCATATTACTATCCAGGAACAACGACTCCTGTTTACAACTGGGACAAGTCCTATTATGGCGCCATGACCTTCCGGTCCGCTTTACAGTACTCTAGAAATGTGCCAGCTGTTAAAGTTCTAGAAGCTACAGGTCTGGATAAAGCTAAAGAATTTTTGAGCAGTGTCGGTATTGAATATCCTGAGATCCACTACTCAAATGCGATTTCTAGTAACACTGCCGACTCTAGCAGTAAATACGGAGCCAGCACTGAAAAGATGGCTGCAGCCTATGCGGTCTTCTCAAACGGTGGTACTTACTACAAGCCTCAATACGTCAATAAAGTGGTTTTCACCGATAATACCACCAAAGAATTCGCTCCAGAAGGCAAACAAGTATTAACACCGGAAATTGCCTATATGATGACTGACGTTCTAAAAAGTGTTATGACTTATGGAAATGGTCTCAACGGAGCCGTTAGCGGTGTCCCACAAGCCGGAAAAACTGGAACATCTAACTACTCTGATACAGAGTTAGAGACTATTTTAACTTCGAACGAAGCTGCTCATTATAGTTCCATGATTGCTCCAGATGAGAATTTTGTCGGCTTCTCCACAAAATACTCTATGGCAGTTTGGACAGGCTATTCGAATCGGTCAACACCAATCCTAGATAACGGTATCTTGGTTGCAACGGATGTTTTCCGAAGCATGATGACCTACCTTAATCCGGTAGAAACAGCTACTGATTGGGAAATGCCAGATGGCCTCTACCGCTCAGGCTCCTATCTCTATCTTGCAGGAGCTCAGCCGCGTTACAATACATATGTTAGTGATACCAATTACACGACGACTAGCGCCGCTCCAGTAGAAAGCACTACCGCAGCCACTGTTACTTCTACTCCAAGTGTAGGAACCCCAGCAAGTAATGATCCTACAGCTACTTCAACTGAGCCTGCACCAGCACCAAACGCTACTGCAGGACAATAACTGGATAAAAAACTCAGATAAGATGAACTTATTTGAGTTTTTCTTTTCATCAGATTATGGTAAGATAGAACTATGAAATCAGAAGTCTTTTATGATGAGCTTGCAAAACAAGGTTTCGAGCTCTCTGAACAACAAAAATCACAATTTAAACGCTATTTCGAATTATTGGTTGAATGGAACAAGCATATCAATTTGACAGCTATCACTGAAGAAGATGAGGTTTACCTCAAACACTTTTATGATTCGCTTGCTCCTGTCCTTCAAGGTTATCTAACCAATCAACCGATAAAACTACTGGATATTGGAGCTGGTGCTGGCTTTCCAAGTCTTCCAATGAAAATCCTCTGTCCGCAATTAGAAGTGACCATCATTGATTCTCTCAATAAGCGCATTAACTTTTTAACAGTCTTAGCTGAAGAATTAGAACTTGAAGGTGTTCGTTTTTACCATGGTCGTGCAGAAGATTTCGCTCATGATAAGTCCTTCCGTGCTCAGTTTGACTTGGTCACCGCTCGCGCTGTTGCCCGGATGCAAGTCCTTTCAGAGCTAACCATTCCTTATTTAAAAACAAATGGGAAGTTGATTGCTCTCAAAGCTTCTAATGCAGAAGATGAATTGAGCCAAGCCAAAAATGCCCTCACTTTGCTCTTTGCAAAAGTAGTAGAAAATCTGGACTACCAACTGCCTAATGGCGATCCTCGTACGCTCACCATTGTGGAAAAAAAGAAAGAAACGCCAAATAAATATCCACGAAAAGCTGGATTGCCAAATAAACGACCACTATAAAAAGCTACCTCTCAGGTAGCTTTTTGTCTTAGATACAAAAGATATTGCCAAAAAACATAGCAAACGAGGAGAGTAGCTACCCCAGTTTCACCCCCTACCCCAAAAAGATAAGGAGAAGGCAACTTAAGCGTTGTGACAGAAAGCTTCAGTGACGTTGCAGAAATCACAAACGGAAAGGTAAAGGCAGAGAATCCGGGATTAAAAGGCCGACGGAGTAAATTTGGAACTTGGCATAGAACAAAAACATAGAGCATTTGTGAAACAAGTAATAGTATCCAAACTACCCTAAAATCTATCTGTTGAGGAAAGGTATTGATATAACTGGCTAACAGGAGAGAGACTGGGGCACAGAAAGTTGATATATTGGGTTTTATTGCCTCAGGCAAGCCAATGCGATAAGCACGAATAGCCATGAAGGGTAACACAACTATTGTCGCAACGAGACCATACCAAAAAATGAATTGTCCAATTTCATAAGTGTCACTAACAGAGGCTGTCAATCCAGATACAGCAATTCCAACATACAAGACTGACCAAGATGGAAAGACAAATTCCCAGCGAAAGTGCCATGTAAAATTCCAAAAGAAGAATAGGATGAGGCCAGCATTTCCCAAAAAGGATAGCCACCATAGGGCTCTCGCTAGAAAATCAAGCCCCAACAGTTGTTGTAGATAAGTCGCAAATAACATCCCTGACATGAAAAAAGTTGGAAATACTGATGCTACTAATGGTTGATACAATTGTTTTTTCACCTCTTTAGGGTGACGAATCATACCAAATATCAATATAAGATAGAGAAGCAAGGCTATACTCCCAAGAACTAACCGAAAGGGGAGCCAATAAGCCCCTAACAGATTTCCAAGTGCAGCTAAACCTAACACAAGGCCGGACATGACTAAGGGGGGATTTTCCCAATTTTCCATTTTGATAACCTATCTTTCTTTCTCAATCTGACATTTTTCTATTTTAAACTGATTGCTAGACTGGTTCACAATCACATCGAAGTCCTTCTTATATTTTTCCATATAGAGCTGGTATTGGCGACGGCGATGAGATTGGGTTTGTCTCACAAATGCCGCATCACGACCACGTTCTGTCGTGTCACGCGCCAATCGTCTTGCAAGTTCTGTCTCAGCATCTGTATAAAAGAAAATCGATACATCAAAGAGGTCTTTCTCTAAAAAAGTAGGTGTCATGCCTTCTACTATCGTAACAGGACAGTCAGCTTTCAATACATATTCTGGTGACCATGGTGTATCAATTGTCAGAACATCCATCCCACGCGCGAGCATCGTCAAATCACGTCTCAGACTATCGAAGTCATGCCGACTAGGATGACAGGCCGTTAGAGTGCCAATCTCCTCGACTCCATCGACTTCATCTCGTAACAACAGGGTTTGAGGCGTCCTATTAGAGACGATATAAGCATCGGTTTCAAGGATCTGCGCTATCCCTGCTGGAAAAGCTGCCTGTAACCTTTGGGCAAAAGTGGATTTGCCAGATGCACCGTGTCCACAAATTCGGATAATGGTACGATGACGTCCCTTAGTAAAATCTACTATTTTTTTGATGATATTTTCCATATACTAATTATAACAAAAAACAGTAAAGGCAACATCCTCTACTGTTTTTATTTTTACGCAAGGGTAACTTCTGGCAAGGTTTCACCAATCGCATCTAAGCGAGCAGCCCATTCTTTGCGGGTCAATCCATTTTCAGCTACATAGCGATTACGCTCATGAGCACGGCATTCTGCTGAACAACCGCGTACGTATTTGTGTTCTGTCTCTTCTGACATGAAAATTTGCTTGTTACAAAATGGGTTAGCACAATTCACATAGCGCTCACATTCTTCACCAGTGATGTAATCACGACCAATAACAGTTGGGTTCACACGGTTGACAGGTACTGAAATACGCTCATCAAAGACATACATTGCACCTTCCCAAAGCTCACCCCTCACCTCAGGATCCTTACCGTAGGTGACAATACCACCGTGAAGCTGGCCAACATCCTTGAAGCCTTCACGAACCATCCAGCCTGAGAATTTCTCACAGCGGACACCACCTGTACAGTAGACCACTACACGTTTTTCCATGAATTTTTCTTTGTTATCACGAACCCATTGTGGTAACTCACGGAAATTGCGGATATCTGGACGAATCGCTCCGCGGAAGTGACCCAAATCATATTCATAGTCATTACGCGTATCAAGAACGACTGTGTTTTCATCCAGAAGAGCTTCCTTGAACTGTTGTGGATTGAGATATTCACCTGTTATTTCAAGAGGGTTGATATCACTGTCAAAATCATTGTCTTCTAATCCAAGGTGAACAATTTCTTTCTTATAGCGAACAAACATTTTTTTGAACGCATCTTGTGGTTCTTCATCGATTTTAAACCACAAATCCGCAAAACGTTCATCTGCATGAACCCAGTCCATGTATTTTTGAGTCGTTTCGTAGTCCCCTGAAACAGTACCGTTGATCCCTTCATCAGCAATCAAGATACGGCCTTTGAGACCAATTGATTTACAAAAAGCAAGGTGTTCTGCAGCATATTCCCTGGCATTTTCAATCGGAACATATTTATAATAAAGTAATACACGAATATCGTTTGACATAAAACTCTCATTCTTTCCAAAATATTAGATAATTTTAATCTTCTATCATTGTATCGTTTTCACGGGAATATAGGAAATGATTTGTTTGATAAAAACATCACAATTTGAAAGTAGCATCGAGTGACAATGAAATGCAAACTTCCTGTCTTATTCATACCAATAACATTAAAATGGCATTAAGAAACTAAATAAAATACAAAGAATATTGTCAAATTATTTATTTTTTATAAGGTTTTTATTTGATTTTACAAAACCTATTGAAAAATAGATTTCGTTGCCATAAAATAAAGGTGCAAAAGTTTTCGTTACATTGAAAATGAACGAGGAGGAACGAGCAAATGAAACAGTACCGTTTACAATTTTATAAAAACGGCTTTTTCTACCTGTTTCTGTTTAACTCTTATGTTTTTTATAAAATAGGACTATTCCAGCAGATGGGATGGTAGGCCCTACTCGCTATTTTTTTATTAGGTCTCCAACTGTATGTGGTCTTTACAACAACACCACAAACAAACCGCGTCAAACTGGCTTGAAGCCATAATAAGAAAAAACATCAGGCTGGATTTTTGTCCAACCTGATGTTTTTTATGCTACGATGGCTTTTGCGACTTCTTCTACAGTCATACGTGAAAAGTAATGGGTCGTGTCAATGGTTTGCAATTTGGCTAAAACATCTGTGTATTCGTAGCGGGTACCGACAAGGAGTTCTTCGATATCAGATACATCCCCAATTCCAAAGAAATCCCCATAAATCTTAATGGCTTCAATGACGGATTTTTCTGTCTTGATATAAGAAGTAATCTTACCTGCTGGGTAGCGGACACTGCGTTCTACTGTGTATTCAGGTGTTGCACCAAAATTCCATTCCCAAGTGCCAAATTGAGTGTCACGAAGTTCTTGGATAGCCGCTAAATCTTCTTCTGTCAAGACGTATTCATCCATATCAGGATATTCTTTTTTCATCTGCTCAAGAATCGCATCTTTAAACTCTAAGACTGTCATTTTCTTAGGTAATTCATTATTGATGTTGGTCACACGAGCGCGAACAGATTTGACACCTTTAGATTCAATCTTGTCTTTAGAAACTTTGAGCGCATCTCCTAAAACTGACATATCCACATCAAATAACAAACAGCCATGGTGCATCATACGACCTTTGGCATAGGCTTGCGCATTGCCACAAATTTTCTTGCCATCAATTTCTAGGTCATTACGTCCTGTGAAATTCGCTTCTACTCCTAGTGTTGCTAAGGTATCAATCACAGGCTTTGAGAAGGTCTTGAAATCAAATGCCCCTTCTTCAGATTTATTGGAAATGATGGTATAGTTGAGGTTATTGAGGTCATGATAGACTGCGCCGCCACCTGAAAGACGACGATTAACATGGATGCCGTGGGCGTCTGTATATTCCTTATTGATTTCTTGAATCGCATTTTGATGCTTCCCGATGATAATGGCAGGTTCGTTAATCCAGAGGATAAAAATCTCATCAATAGCGGTCAACTCCTTGAAAGCATAGGCTTCAAGAGCAATATTATAAGATGGGTCATTACTATTGTTTACAATATATTTCATAGGAACTCCTTAAAAGATGAAAGTGTTTTCTATCCTTTTCATTATATCAAAAATAGGCAAATCTATAAAAGATTTTGCCTATTTTTACTATCTATTCAGCGATTGCCGTCATAATAACCGTCTCGCCTTTTTCATCACGGTCAAATGCGGAAGAAGAATCACTACGTAACTCTCCCTTCGCTAATCCCAGACCAAGGCTGACTGTTGTATAGTCTATCTTAGATGAATGAATACGATTTTTCCATACATTATAATAAAAGTTCATTGCCAGATATTTTTCATAGGTCACTCCATTTTTTCTATATACTCTTCATTTATGTTATCATACACCAATAGAATTGACAATATCCTCTCATGATAGTCTATTCACATTGGATCTATTCAAGAAATTTTACACTTTCTGTAACAAGAAAAAACTCCCAATGGGAGCTTTTTGCTTTTTGTTACCTAGCTTATTTACGTTTTGGTGGGTTATGGATAGCCTCTCCAAGAACATCCATGAAGGCTTCATACATGTTTTCTGAGAAGGTTGGGTGTCCGTGGATTGATTGAGCGACATCATCCACTGTCAATTCAGCTTCCATGATTGTTGATGCTTCATTCGCAAGTTCTGCCGCAGCTGGTCCAATGATATGAACACCTAAGATTTCATGGTATTTTGGTTCTGCAATCACTTTAACAAAACCGTGTGCTTCGTTAGAAGCAATCGCACGACCATTTCCAGCAAAGCTAGAACGTCCAACCAACACATCTCCATATTGTTCACGCGCTTGTTCTTCTGTTAAGCCAACCATTGCCACTTCTGGGTGTGTGTATACAGCAGCTGGTGTGTAGTCAAGTTTCGCTTTACGAACATTACCGTGCATTGCATTTTCTGCCGCCACTTCACCCATCCGGTAAGCAGCGTGAGCAAGCATTTTCGTACCATTCACATCTCCTGGAGCATAGATACCTGGGATAGATGTTTCTTGGTAGGCATTCACTTTGATACGGTTACGATCCATTTCAAGGTTAAGATTTTCAAGGCCAGCCAATTGTGGTACACGTCCGATAGAAAGCAGAGCTTTTTCAGCGACAACTTCTTCACCATTGTTAAGTTTCAATGTTAATTGGTTATTAGCTTCAACAATTTCTGACACACCAACGTTTGTCTTGATGGTCATGCCTTTTTTAGAAAGGATTTTTTGAAGTTCAAGTGAGACTTCCTTATCCATACCTGGGATGATGCGGTCAGCCATTTCAATAACGGTAACTGGGACACCGTATGACGCCCAAACAAGTCCAAGCTCGATACCAACGACACCACCACCCATAACAGCAAGTGATTTTGGCATTTCTTTCAGGTCAAGGATGTCATCTGAAGTCAATACAAGTGGTGATTCAATACCTGGGATATTGATACGTGATACTTTTGAACCAGTCGCAAGGATGATGGAACGTCCTTTGATAGTTTCTGAACCAATCGTAACTGTCTTATCTGGGTTAACTTGACCAAGTCCGTTGAACATAGTTACTTTGTTAGCCTTCAAAAGACCTTTAACGCCACCAGTCAAGGTACGAACAACTGAGTTCTTAAAGTCAACTGTTTTATCCATGTCAATCGCATAGTTCGTAGAAGCAAGGTTGATACCACGTCCAGCTGCAATTTTAAGACCATCAAGAATTTCAGCATTCTTAAGGTATGTTTTCGTTGGAATACATCCAACATTCAAGCAAGTACCACCAAATTCTGATTTTTCAACGATAGCAACTTTACCACCAAGCTGAGCACCGCGAATCGCTGCGTAGTAACCTGCAGGACCACCACCGACAACAATCATGTCGTATTCATTTGCTGCAAGATCTGCTTTTGGTGCTTGTGCTGCAACGGATGGTGCGGCAGGCACTTCAAGACCAGCTGCTTTGAGATCAGCTGTGGCTTGTGCTACTTCAGCAGGAGCTGCTGTTTCACCAACCACTTCCCCTTCTGCACCGAGATAAGCAATGACTTCCGTAACAGGTACGACTGCACCATTGCCATGAACGATTTTCAATAGGACACCAGAGTCTTCTGCTTCCAATTCCATACTTGTCTTATCAGACATCATCTCCAAGATAACATCACCTTCATTGACAACATCACCTTCCTGTTTTTTCCATTCGATGATTTCGCCTTCTTGCATGTCCACGCCAAGTTTTGGCATAATAATTTCAATTGCCATGTTTAAGATACCAAGAGCGAAAAGAAAGCGACTGAAAAATAGGAAATCGTGGAAAATCCTGATTTTCCAAACGATTTATCTTTTTTCCGAGCTTTCCGCTCGGGTTCAGTTCTCACTTTCTCTCGTTCTACATCCTTTCTTTCTTTTGTTTAAAAGCTTCTATTATTTCTAGCCTAGGTCTCTATATTGTCATCAGATCAATAATTCCAATGGATTTTCCAGTAAGTTCTTGAGGTCCACCATGAATTTCGCACCGTTCATACCGTCGATAATACGGTGGTCAATGGTCAAATTCAAGCCCATAATTGGACGAATCTTGATTTCACCATCGATGACAACTGGTGTTTGAACTGTTGCAGAAACCCCCAAGATTGCTGAGTTTGGTTGGTTAATGATAGGGTTAAATGATTTTGTTCCGAACATTCCCAAGTTGGTAATAGAGAAGGTTGAGCCCGACATTTCAGCTGACTTCAACTTACCAGTTTGAGCTTTTTTGATAACATCTTTTGAAGCCACAACGAATTCGGACAAACTCATCTTATCTGCACCATGGACAACTGGTACAACCAAGCCGTCATCCAAACCAACTGCGATACCGATATTGACAAATTTGTGCAACTCAATTTCTTGCGCATCATTGATAAGAGAAGCATTCATATAGCGATGTTCTTCCTTCATCAAGGTACGAGTAACCGCTAGACCAATCAAATCAGTGAAGGTCACTTTAAGACCCGTCTTGTTCATGATTGGTTCAAGGACTTGCTTGCGAAGTGCCATGAGGTTAGTCATGTCAATGTCATAATTGAGCGTAAAGGTTGGTGCCGTTAGATATGAATGCGTCATACCCTTCGAAATTGCCTTACGCATTGCGGACATCTTGATGATTTCAACGCCTTCTGGCAATTCTTTAGCAGGTTTTTCTTCTTTCACTGGTGCCACTTGTGCTGCAGGAGCTTGTGCGGCAAGAACTGCCAAGACATCTTCCTTGGTAATTTTACCACGAGCACCCGTTCCAACAACCGTTGTAAGATCAATTCCTTTATCAACAGCCATTTTCGCAGCAAGTGGAGTGGCTTTTGGTTGTGCACCTTTAAAGTTTTCAACATCTTCTTTATGCACACGACCGTTGGCACCTGTACCTGGTACAAGTCCGAGGTCAATGCCTAAGTCACGAGCTGATTTACGAGCCGCAGGTGTTGCACGAACTTTGCCACCACCTTGTGGTTTGGCTGGTGCTGCAGCTGGTGTTTCTACAGGTGCTACCACTTGTACTGTTTCCTTCTCCACTACTGGAGTTGTTGGAGCAGGAGCGCTTCCGACTTCTACTGTTTCGCCCTCAGCACCGATGTAGGCAATCACCTCGGTAACTGGAACAACTGCGCCATTTCCGTGAACGATTTTTAAAAGGACACCTGACTCTTCTGCTTCCAATTCCATACTGGTTTTGTCAGACATCATTTCCAAAATAACGTCACCCTCATTGATGACATCGCCTTCTTGTTTTTTCCACTCGATGATTTCGCCTTCCTGCATATCTACACCGAGTTTTGGCATGATAATTTCGATTGCCATTGTATCTCCCTTCTTGAATGCTTGACCTTGTTCTCAATGTAAGGGTAACAAAGTCATGCTGGTCTAGGTAACATACCCGACCAGCAACATGAACTGTATGCTATGATTAGCCTTTTTTAACCGCCTTATACACGGCAGCTTTGATTTTTTCAACATTTGGCAAGATAGCATTTTCAAGAACAGCTGCATATGGTACAGGTACATCATCACTCGCCACACGCACGATAGGTGCATCTAAGTAGTCGAATGCTTCGCTCTCTGCTACCATCGCCGCAATTTCTCCAATGTAGCCCCCTGTCTTGTAAGCATCGTTTACAAGAACAAGACGGCCTGTTTTCTTGACAGAATTGATAATCATCTCTTTATCAAGTGGGATCAAGGTACGTGGGTCTACTACTTCTACGCTAATTCCTTCAGCTGCCAATTCATCGGCTGCTTGGATGGCACGCTCTAACATACGACCGTAAGATACGATAGTCACATCTGTACCTTCACGTTTGAGGTCACCCTTACCAAGTGGAATATAGAAATCTGGATCCAAGTTCACTTCTTCTTTTTTACCATATTGCGCTTTTGGTTCGATGAAAAGAACGATGTTATCATCTTGAATAGATGATTTCAACAAAGCTTTTGCTTCATTGACTGTTCCAGGAGCTACTACCTTAATTCCTGGGATGTGTGTCATCCACGCTTCAAGCGCCTGTGAGTGTTGCGCTGCAGAACCGATACCTGAACCTGACGCTACACGGAAGGTAACAGGGGTTTTAAGACCACCACCAAACATGTAGTTGTTTTTCGCACCGTTGTTGACAATGGCATCCATCGCAATCGTGATGAAGTCCATGAAGGTCAAGTCAACAATTGGACGAAGACCTGTAATCGCAGCACCAACAGCTGCACCTGCAATCGCAGCTTCAGAAATTGGTGTATCTTTGACACGTTTTTCACCAAATTCAGCCAGCATACCAACAGATGTACCAAAGTCACCACCGTAGATTCCAACATCTTCCCCCATCAAGAAAATCTTGTCGTCTTTACGCATTTCTTCTGACATGGCCAAGTTAATCGCTTCACGCAAGGCCATTACTTTTGTTTCAGTCATTTCTTTGTCTATTCCTTTCAAGTATTCTATCTAACTTAAACCCAAATGTCTTCGTAGGCAACAGAAATATCTGGATCTGGACTTTCTTGAGCAAATTTCACAGCCGCTTCAACTTGGTCTGCCACTTGCACCTCAATTGCATCTAATTCTTCAATTGTTGCAATCTTGTTTGCTGTTAAATATTCACGGTATTTCTTAAGTGGATCTTTTTTCTTCCACTCATCCACTTCTTCCTTCGTACGGTACACACCAGCATCCGCTGTTGAGTGACCAAACCAACGGTATGACTTCACTTCGACGATAGCTGGACCATTACCACCACGTACATACTCAAGTACTTCTTGCATCTTTTCGTAGACTGCAACAACATCATTTCCATCTTCTACATAGTGACCTGGAATTCCGTAAGCTTCCGCACGTGTGTATAAAAATGGTGTGTTTGTAGCTTTTTGAATATCCATTGAAATACCATAACCATTGTTGATGATAAAGAAGATAACTGGCAGTTTCCAAGTGGCAGCCATATTCACAGATTCATGGAAAGAACCTTCATTGGTAGCACCATCACCAGAGAATGCAATCACAACGTTATTGGTCCCTGTGTATTGTTGTGTCAAAGCTGCTCCAGTTGCCAAAGCAAACCCGCCACCAACGATACCATTTGTTCCATAGTTTCCTTTTTCAATGTTGGCCAAGTGCATCGATCCACCACGACCTTTTGATGAACCTGTTGCTTTACCGGCAAGCTCTGCCATCATCGCATTGATATCAATTCCTTTAGCAATTGTTTGACCGTGACCACGGTGATTTGAGAAGATAATGTCTTGGTCTGTTAAGCCAGCAATTGCACCAACCGATGCTGCTTCTTCACCAACAGAGAAGTGTGTCATCCCTTGCACAAAACCACGGCGTACCAATTTATTCAACTTCATATCCACATCGCGGATTTGTTGCATTTTCAAGAACATCTCTAAATGTTGCTCTTTTGTGATAGTAACCATAAGTCCTCCAAATAATAATTCTGATTCTCTACTATAATAGACCAAAAATTCACAAATGGCAAATATTTGAACTGTTTCTTACATGGAAAAGAAAGCCGTTACATCATTGATTTCGTGCGTTTTTTCACAATCATGTTTCGGATTTTATTCTGTATTTGTTTATTTTTTCACAAACTTCCACGTCGTTGATTCTCAGTGCTTTTTATGCTAAGATAAATGAAAGGAGATTGATATGGATTTTGATTTATTCTTACTGATTTGTAACTATATCGGAACAATTGCATTTTCTGTTTCCGGAGTTGTCAAAGGCTTTAAAAAGAATCTAGATATTTTCGGTATTACTCTTTTAGGCGTTATTACAGCAGTTGGTGGCGGTATTGTACGTGATACAATGATAGGGCATATACCAGCTGCTTTGACAGATCCATCCTCCATTTATTTATCCATTATTGTCGGAATCATCATGTACCTGATTGTCATCAATAAAAAACAGGAAACCACTTTGACTAGCCAGATGTATCGTTTTTTGACCATCACTAATCTTATTTTTGATTCGATTGGTCTAGCTATCTTCTCCCTAATTGGCGCTAGCGCAGGAGTGGGACTGAACTTGAATTTCATGACCACTGGCATTCTTGCCACCTTGACAGGCGTTGGAGGTGGAATCCTTCGAGATTTACTAGTCAATGAAACTCCTATTGTCTTAAAAGAAGACGTTTATGCACTTCTTGCACTAGGCGCAGGAATTTCTTACCATATTCTGGTACTTGATTTGAAATTTCCCCGTATCCCTGTCTACATTGGACTCTTTACTATTTTCCTCCTCATTCGACTTCTCATTATTAAATACAAGATTAATCTACCAAATATGCAAGTCAAAGAAGCCAAAAAAACCAACGTTCATTAAATTTTGAACATTGGTTTTTACTTGCGTTTTGAACTATCTAAACCATAAAAATTATCTAGATTTTATTCTGTTATTTCTGCTCGCGATAAGAAAAGTTAACACCATAATCAAAAGCATAATCTACTTTATTATTCAAGTGATTTGGAAGTTCAATATTCGTAATAAGATTTTCACCAAATGCCCCTCTATCAATTGACTGGACTCCATCTGGAATGTAAACATTACTTAATTTGTTTGAGTAAAAAGCATAGCCTTGGATATTTTTCAGAGTAGAAGGTAGTTCTATTGATGATAATTGATTCCCAGAAAATGCAGCTATTCCTATTGTTTCAACTCCTTCTGGAATCGTTACTTTTGTGAGATAGTTCACAGAAAATGCACGACTGCCAATTGTCTGTAATTTACCTTGTATTGGGAATTGAACACTAGTCAAATTATTAGTATAAAAAGCAGCTTCACCAATTGACTCTACTCCCTCTGGAATAATAACACTAGTTAATTTGTTTGAGTAAAAAGCAAAACGCTGAATATCTCTCAGAGTAGAAGGTAGTTCTATTAATGACAAATGATTCTCAGCAAAAGCCGATACTCCTATTGTTTCAACTCCTTCTGGAATCGTTACTTTTGTGAGATGGTTCACAGAAAATGCACGACTGCCAATTGTCTGTAATTTACCTTGTATTGGGAATTGAACACTAGTCAAATTATTAGTATCAAAAGCACCTTCAGCAATTGACTCTACTCCTTCTGGAATAATAACACTAGTTAATTTGTTTGAGCGAAAAGCAAAACGCTGAATATCTCTCAGAGTAGNAGGCAATTCTATTGATGATAATTGGTTATTGGAAAAGACACCAGAGCCAATATACTCTAATTTATTAGGGAGGCGGAGTGCTGTTAAACCACGATAGCTAAAGAATTTTTCATATACTCCACCTGTTTGGTCAATTCCTACAACTGTTTTNCCGCCTATTGTATCAGGAATATGCACATTTTTTCGGCTCCCAGTATAGCCTGTAATAATCACTTTGTCTGCTTGATCATTAGAAGGTCGAGTTATAAAGTCGCTTTCAGCATTTGGATTATCAATTGTATCAATGCTTGGATCTTTTTGTGACTTAGTTGTCATTTGAGTAGTTGTGGTAGGAGCCTGAGTTGTTGGTCTAGTTGTCGTAGTAGCCCGTGTAGTTGTTGTTGGTGCTTGGGTTGTTGTGACAATTGGTTTTTCAGTAGTGACCTTCGTTGTAGTTGTTGGCTTAGCCGTAGTTACTTTTGTAGTAGTTGTTGGTTTGGCTGTAGTCGTCTTAGTCGTAGTTTTCGGCTTAGCTGTCGTTACTTTGGTTGTAGTCGTTGGTTTGGCTGTAGTCGTCTTAGTCGTAGTTTTCGGCTTAGCTGTCGTTACTTTGGTTGTAGTCGTTGGTTTAGCCGTAGTTACTTTTGTAGTAGTTGTTGGCTTAGCCGTAGTCGCTTTTGTAGTAGTCTTTGGCTTAGCCGTTGTTGCCTTCGTCGTAGTTGTTGGCTTAACAGTAGTTGCCTTAGTTGTAGTTGTTGGCTTAGCCGTTGTTGCTTTTGTAGTTGTTTTTGGCTTAGCTGTAGTTGCTTTTGTAGTAGTTGTTGGCTTAGCCGTAGTCGCTTTAGTTGTAGTCTTTGGCTTAGCTGTAGTCGCCTTAGTTGTAGTTGTTGGCTTAACTGTAGTAGCCTTTGTCGTAGTCTTTGGTTTTGGTGCAGGAGTTGGTGGAACGGCTTTGCTTGGCTCTTTCAAACCATAAAAGGCAATGCCTTCCTGTCTCCAACCGCGTGATGCCAATACCTTGTATTCATTGGTATCTTTGGTATAGAGGTGTTTTCTGATACCTGTGTGGTAGAGGCGGTAGATAGGCAGGTCTCCATGTGAACGGTAGGCAGGTCCTTCCTGTCTCCAGCCGCGAGTACCAAGCACCTTGTATTCATTGGTGTCGCGAGTGTAGAGATGGACCTTGAGACCTGGATGGTAGAGACGGTAGACGATTTCGCCCTTGTCATCTGCGGTCAACCAAGCGACACCTTCCTGTCTCCAGCCACGAGTGGCCAATACCTTATATTCGTTGGTGTCTTTGGTGTAGAGGTGGACNTTGAGNCCTGGATTGTACAAGCGGAAGAGGCTTGTATCTGCGAATGCCCTACCTCCAAGGAGGCTAGCAAGGACGATAACGGTGCTCAATAGGCACATGGTTAAGCTTTTCTTTTTCACCTTAAACCTTCTTTCTAGTTACTTACTCATAACTCACTTCGCGATCCTTAAAAGTAATTATGTAGCAAATGA
>NZ_KB904566.1 GCF_000380125.1 Streptococcus ovis DSM 16829 | reverse complement strand
GGACTTATCCGAAAAGATATTGACAGCGAAGTTAAAACTTGTTAGAATATAGGTATTCAATTTTGAATGGTAACATTCGAGAGAGTTAAGTGACGATAGCCTAGGAGATACACCTGTACCCATGCCGAACACAGCAGTTAAGCCCTAGAACGCCTGAAGTAGTTGGGGGTTGCCCCCTGTGAGATACGGTAGTCGCTTAGCGAATCAAGAGGATTCAATATCCTTTGGGAGTTTAGCTCAGCTGGGAGAGCATCTGCCTTACAAGCAGAGGGTCAGCGGTTCGATCCCGTTAACTCCCATAAATAGGTCCCGTAGTGTAGCGGTTATCACGTCGCCCTGTCACGGCGAAGATCGCGGGTTCGATTCCCGTCGGGACCGTAAGACTCGTTAGCTCAGTTGGTAGAGCATTTGACTTTTAATCAAAGGGTCGCTGGTTCGAGCCCAGCACGGGTCATTTATGCGGGTTTGGCGGAATTGGCAGACGCACCAGATTTAGGATCTGGCGCCGAAGGGCGTGGGGGTTCAAGTCCCTTAACCCGCATAGAGAGAAAGAGCCGGCTTAGCTCAGTTGGTAGAGCATCTGATTTGTAATCAGAGGGTCGCGTGTTCAAGTCATGTAGCCGGCATTGAGGGAAAAAATTGCGAACGTAGTTCAGTGGTAGAACACCACCTTGCCAAGGTGGGGGTCGCGGGTTCGAATCCCGTCGTTCGCTTTGCCTCGCCGGGGTGGCGGAACTGGCAGACGCACAGGACTTAAAATCCTGCGATGGCAACATCGTACCGGTTCGATTCCGGTCCTCGGCATAAATAATAATGAGCACCCATGGCTCAACTGGATAGAGTACCTGACTACGAATCAGGCGGTTAGAGGTTCGAATCCTCTTGGGTGCATAACTCGCTTAATGGGAAACATTAGGGGAGCTTTATTTTTAGTTGATAGAACTATATCGGGAAGTAGCTCAGCTTGGTAGAGCACTTGGTTTGGGACCAAGGGGTCGCAGGTTCGAATCCTGTCTTCCCGATTGATGGCGGTGTAGCTCAGCTGGCTAGAGCGTCCGGTTCATACCCGGGAGGTCGGGGGTTCGATCCCCTTCGCCGCTATTTTTATCTTGTTGGTTTGCTGGACCTTTAGCTCAGCTGGTTAGAGCTCTCGGCTCATAACCGAGTGGTCGTAGGTTCAAGTCCTACAAGGTCCATTTTAGGGAGGATTACCCAAGTCCGGCTGAAGGGAACGGTCTTGAAAACCGTCAGGCGTGTAAAAGCGTGCGTGGGTTCGAATCCCACATCCTCCTTTTAAGATAATATTGACGCGGGATGGAGCAGCTAGGTAGCTCGTCGGGCTCATAACCCGAAGGTCGTAGGTTCAAATCCTGCTCCCGCAATAGAGATTTGGCTCGGTAGCTCAGTTGGTAGAGCAATGGATTGAAGCTCCATGTGTCGGCGGTTCGATTCCGTCTCGCGCCATTGGTATATTGATTTTTTGTCCAAGTTTTACTTGGGCGCGTAGCTCAGATGGTTAGAGCGCACGCCTGATAAGCGTGAGGTCGGTGGTTCGATTCCACTCGTGCCCATTCTATAAGGAGATGGAGAATTACTCAAGNGGCTGAAGAGGACGGTTTGCTAAATCGTTAGGTCGGGTAACTGGCGCAAGGGTTCGAATCCCTTATTCTCCGTGGTTAACGAGATTATCTTATGATATTCTCGTTTTATTGTATCTAAATGCGTGAGGAATTATTATGAATCGATACAAAAAGTCTAGATTAATTATGACAATCTCTTTCCTATTATTAATTTCTTTGTCTAGTTTGTTTTTTACTGTTTACCAAGGAGTACAGATTCCATATGTAACAAGTGGTGTAAGACAAATTTTTGCTGCTGTTGACTCAGTTATTGCAAAGCCTGTTCAATTTGTATCTGGTGAAAAAGATGAACTGTTACACTTGATTTCTGCTTATAAAGAGAATAAAGAACTAAAAGAAACAATTGCCCAACTTGAAAGTAAAGTTGCTGAAAACGAGGCTTTAATTGCCGAAAATGAAAGTTTACGCCAAGCTTTGCAAATAGATTCAATGGATGTGAATCAAGATATTGTATCTGCTCTTGTTGCTGTGCGAACTCCTAATGCTTGGAATCAAAAATTGATAGTAGATGCTGGTACAAATTCAGGTGTAAAAGAAAATATGTTTGCGGTTGCTAATGGTGGGTTGATTGGTGTAGTGAGTTCAGTAAATGATGATGCAACTACAGTTCGCTTACTTACCAATTCTGATGATTTTTCTAAGATTGCTGTAAAGATTTCAATGGATTCTGGGAATATCTATGGTATTTTGAATGGTTATGATACAGATAGTCATTCTTTTATCGTTAGTCAGTTAAATGAAAATGTGGAAGTTAAGCCTGGTAGTGCTGTTGTAACGAGCGATTTGGCTGGAAATTATCCTGCAAATATTCAAGTGGGAACAGTTTCTTCTGTTAAAAATCGTTCAAATAATTTAGACAGGGAATTGTTTGTTAAACCAGCAGCTAATTTTTCTAATATTTATGTTGTATCAATGATTGGAAAGTAGCTATGTTAAGAAAATCTATCAACTATTTGGCACCACTGCTTCTTCTAATTGCATTTTCATTAGATGGGCAGCTTACGACGTTGCTGATAAATTTGTCGCCGGGTGTCATTTCAATTTCTAGCCATCTCCTATTGATGGTGGGAATTTTTTGTTCATTTTATTTACCATTGTCTTATAGTCTCTTTCTATTTGCGATGTTAGGTTTCTTTTATGATATTTATTATATTGATGTGATTGGAATGGGAGTTACTTTATTTCCGTTGGTCATTTACCTTGTGTATTATTTTTATCAGTATTTAAAAATGAGACGGGTTACGAATCTGATTATTTTAATTGTCGTCATATTTGTGCTTAAATTTTCAATGTTTTTATTGGCAAGATTATTTCATATTTCAAATTTGTCAATGTTTCTCTTTGTTTTTTATGATTTAGCTCCTAGTTTGGTCTTTAATAGCATCCTGCTATTTTTATTACATCCAATGTTTGAAGCTCTTTTTGGATTTACAAATAAGACATAGAAATGTAACAAACGCGTAACATATTGGCGCGTTTTTTTTGTTAGAATAATATAGTCATAAAGAATAGAGGAGTTACACCTAGTTATGAAGAAAAAAATATTAGCAACACTATTATTAAGTAGCATTGTTTTATCAAATTTTGGAAATGTTGTAATAGTGAAAGCTGATGATACAGATAGCCAAATTGCTGTACAAGAAAATAAAATCAGTGAAATCTCTGCAAAACAAGCGACAGCTCAAGCAGAAGTAGATAAATTACAATCTCAAGTAGATACAATTCGTGCAGAACAAGATAAATTGACTGCTGAAAATGAAAAATTAGAAGCAGAGTCAAAAGCATTGAGTGCAGAAATTGAACAATTAGCTGCAGATATTGTTTCACGTGATGGTGCTTTAAAAGAGCAAGCACGTAGCGCACAAACAGATGCTTCAGCAACTAGCTATATCAACACTATCCTAGATTCTAAATCAATTGTTGATGCCATTTCTCGTGTTAATGCGATGCGTGAAATTGTTTCTGCTAATAACCGTATGTTAGAAAAACAAAAAGCTGATAAAGAAGTGATTGCAAAAAAACAACAAGAAAACCAAAAAGCAATCAATACTGTTTGGGATAACCAAAAGAAATTAGCTGATGATGCAGAAGCTTTGAAAGCACAAGAAGCAGCGCTTAAAGCAGCTCAATTGTCATTGGCTGCTGAAAAAGAAACAGCAGAAGGTAAAAAGGCAGAATTGCTTGAGCAAAAGGCAGCAGCGGAAGCAGCAGCTAAGGCAGCAGCAGCAGCGCAGGCTGCTTACCAAGCCAAGCAAGCTGCAGTAGCTCAACAACAACAGCAACAGCCTGTTGTCACAGCAGTAGCAGCTACACCAGTAGCTTCAACACCTGCACCTGCGCCTGCACAAACTAATACAGTAGCAACTCCAGTTCCAACACCTGCACCTGCACCGATTACATATAGTAGTGCTGGCAACACATATCCAGTTGGTGAATGCACTTGGGGTGCAAAACAAGCAGCTGGTTGGGTTGGTAACTATTGGGGGAACGCGAATATGTGGCCTGCTTCAGCTCGTGCAGCTGGATTTAGAGTAGGAAGTACTCCTGCAGTTGGTGCTGTTGCGGTTTGGCCATACGATGGTGGTGGTTACGGACACGTTGCAGTTGTCACAGCAGTGAATGGAGCACAAATTCAGGTTGTTGAATCTAACTATGCTGGTAATCGCTATGTAAGTAACTTCCGTGGATGGTTTAATCCAACTGCTGGTACATGGGGCGGAAGTGTTATGTACATCTATCCAAATTAAGAATAAGCTAAAAAATGTGGGAAACCACATTTTTTTTTGATTGAAAATTGTTACAAAAAGCGTTAAAATGGTATAGAAGAAAAAATAGGAGGCTATCATGGCGTTTTCTGACTTAAAGTTGTTTGCACTTTCGTCAAATCAGGAACTAGCAAAACAGGTTGCAGAACATATCGGACTTTCTCTTGGAAAATCTACTGTTCGTCAATTTTCAGATGGTGAAATTCAGGTGAATATCGAGGAATCCATTCGTGGAAGTCACGTTTATATTCTCCAATCAACAAGTTCACCAGTGAATGATAACTTAATGGAAATTTTAATTATGGTGGATGCTTTAAAGCGTGCATCCGCTGAGTCAGTGAATGTCGTTATTCCATATTATGGGTATGCACGTCAAGACCGTAAGGCACGTGCTCGTGAACCGATTACTTCTAAATTGGTGGCGAATATGTTAGAAACTGCTGGTGTGGATCGTTTGTTAACGATTGATTTGCATGCGGCACAGATTCAAGGATTCTTTGATATTCCAGTGGATCACTTGATGGGGGCTCCATTGATTGCGGATTATTTTGAACGCCGTGGGATGACTGGTGATGGTTATGTAGTCGTTTCTCCAGACCATGGTGGTGTCACTCGAGCTCGTAAGTTAGCCCAATTCTTAAAAACACCAATTGCGATTATTGACAAGCGCCGTAGTGTGGATAAGATGAATACATCAGAAGTCATGAATATCATCGGAAATATTGAAGGTAAAACTTGTATTTTGATTGATGATATGATTGATACGGCTGGAACTATTTGTCATGCAGCCGATGCCTTGGCTGAGGCAGGAGCTGTGGAAGTATATGCTTCTTGTACGCACCCTGTTCTTTCTGGACCAGCTATGGGAAATATTTCAAAATCTGCCATCAAGAAATTGGTAGTTTTGGATACGATTGAGATTTCTGAAGATCGTTTAATTGATAAGATTGAAACCATATCAACTGCAGAATTGTTAGCAGATGCGATTGTACGAATTCATGAAAAACGCCCATTATCACCACTATTTGAAACAGATAAATTTAAATAACAGCAAGAGTCATTGGGAAGCCAATGACTTTTTGTTGTGTTAATTTTTGAAAATACGTTATAATAAAACAGAAATGAGAAGTGTGTGAGGTGATAGTATGAATTTGAGCCAGCGTTTTAATAAGCAATTAGACCGAATTGAGGTATCAATGATTCGCCAATTTGATCAGTCCATATCAAATATCCCTGGGATTTTGAAATTAACCTTAGGTGAGCCTGATTTTGCGACAACGGATCATGTGAAGGAGGCTGCGAAAGCAGCAATTGATGCCAATCAAAGTCATTACACTGGGATGGCGGGTTTGTTGGAGTTGCGAGAAGCTGTTTCTGATTTTGTGAGAGAAAAATATCAGCTTGCTTATGCAGCAGAAAATCAGATTTTGATAACAATTGGTGCAACAGAAGCCCTATCTGCTTCCCTAGTTGCTATTTTGGAGGCAGGAGACCGTGTTTTGCTGCCAGCTCCTGCTTATCCAGGTTACGAGCCCATTGTGAAACTGATGGGAGCAGATGTGGTTGAGATTGATACAACTGCAAATAATTTTGTCCTGACACCAGAGATGTTAGAGAAAGCAATCATTGAACAGGGTGAGAAACTGAAGGCTGTGATTTTGAATTACCCAACAAATCCGACAGGTGTCACCTACTCTCGCAAGGAGATTCAGGCTTTAGCAGAGGTATTGAAAAAATATCCAATTTTTGTCCTGTCCGATGAAGTGTATGCAGAGTTGAACTACACGGGTCAACCCCATGTCTCTATTGCGGAGTATTTGCCGGAGCAGACAATCTTGATTCAGGGTCTGTCTAAATCTCATGCAATGACAGGTTGGCGGATTGGCATGATTTTATCTTCGCCAGAAATTATATCTCAAGTGATTAAGAGCCATCAATATTTAGTAACTGCAGCAGCTACATCGATGCAATATGGTGCGATTGAAGCGCTCAAAAATGGAAAAGATGATGCAGTACCGATGCGTGACGAATATAGGGTTCGTCGAGATTATCTGATGGAGAAAATGTCGGAATTAGGTTTTCAAATTATTCGGCCTGATGGGGCCTTCTATATCTTTGCCAAGATTCCAGAGGGCTATTCTCAAGATTCCTTTGCTTTCCTGCAGGATTTTGCGCGAAAAAAAGCAGTAGCTCTTATCCCAGGTGTGGCTTTTGGTCAATATGGGGAAGGCTATGTTCGAGTATCCTATGCAGCTAGTATGGAAGTCATTCAAGAAGCAATGAAACGGTTGAAGGAATATATGGAAGAATGCAAAGAGTAGAGACAAGGGGCCTGGTTTTATACAATCGAAATTATCGAGAAGATGATAAGTTGGTAAAAATATTTACAGAGCAGGCAGGGAAACGAATGTTTTTCGTGAAACATGCTTCGCACTCGAAATTGACCGCTGGGATTCAACAGTTGGTTGTGGCAGATTATATTGTTAAGTTGAATGAAGAAGGGCTTGGTTATATAGATGATGTGTCACAGATGAAGATGTTTAAACGGATACAGGCTGATATTTTTACACTTGCTTATGCTTCTTACGTGGTTTCATTGGCAGATGCCTGCATGCAGGATGGAATTATCGATGCAGCGTTGTTTTCTTTTGTTGAGAAAACGTTGGATTTGATGGAAGAGGGAATGGATGCAGAAATTCTCACCAACATTTTTGAAATTCAATTGTTGGGGCGATTCGGTGTATCATTGAATTTTCATGAGTGTGTATTTTGCCATCGTGTGGGTTTGCCATTTGATTATTCTTACAAGTATTCGGGAGTTTTATGCCCTCAGCATTATCAGGAGGATGAAAGGCGAAGCCATGTGGATCCTAATGTCCTCTATTTGTTGGATCAATTTCAGGCTATTTCCTTTGCAGAATTAGAAACTATTTCAATTAAACCTGAAATGAAGCGGAAGTTACGTCTGTTTATCGACCAGTTGTATGAAGAATATGTAGGCATTCACTTGAAGAGTAAGAAATTTATTGATAATCTGACAGATTGGGGTCAGATTATGAAAAAATAATGGTTATAAAAAGATTGGGAAAAATCTATTTTAGATATTCTTTCCAATCTTTTTTTGATAATTTTAGAATTTTTTTCGAATAGATAAAATGAGAGAGAAATCTTAATGATAATTTTAGGAGGAATCTTATGACAACACTATCAGAAATGTTTCAAGGTTATGTATTGGATTTGGAGAGAAAATATCAACATGTCATTGAAAATCGTTGGATGTGGTTTGTTTTTGGCTTAGTTGTCTTGGCGGGAATTGGTTTGTATGCTTGGTATTGTACTAGTCGAGGTAGAAGTTTTGCTTTTAATGTCAAATTCCATTGGCCAAAATCTGGACAAATGGGGATTGCATGTAACTAATTAAAAGAATAAGGGTGAGGTAGAAGTTGGTATTTGGAGGAAATTGATTTCTAAGCAAGTCTTCATTGTAAAATAAATACTCACTTAGACTAACTCCCTACTAAATGATTACATCAACCCTTTAAAACCATACGAGTTAGGAGATGGAGGTGCTTTTTCCAACCTCCTCTCTTTTTAGGAGGAAAATTTATGATTACTGTTACCAATTTATCTAAATCCTTTCAAAAAAAGACAGTTTTAGCTAATCTTTCCATACAATTTAAGCCTAAGGAAATTTATGTTATTGTAGGAATGAATGGTTGCGGAAAAACAACTTTCATGAATACAATGATGAATTTATTAAAAGCAGATAGTGGCACTATAATGTGCCATGGAGAGGTTGTAGGTACGAAGGATTACAAAAAATCAATCTTTTATATCCCATCTGATTTTTATCTGCCTGATTATCTTACTGCAGATGAATATTTAAAGTTAACCTTGAGGCATTATCCAAATTCAAGTGAGCAACAGGTAGATTTATTGTTTTCTATTTTTGATTTGGAAGATCATCGTTATCAATTATTAGAATCCTATTCCTTTGGTATGAAGAAAAAGATTCAGTTAATTGCTGCAATTGCAGCAAATACAGATTATGTATTTGCAGATGAATTGTTTAGTGGTTTAGATTTTGACACGGTTTTATTGGTACAGGAATTATTGCTTCACTTGAAAAGGACACGAAGTTTTATTGTTGTATCACATGACTTGAATACTTTGCAAAAATTTCCTGAAAATATTTATATTATGAATAAAGGGACTCTTACTAAATTTGAAGGAGAAGTTAATGCCATTAATGAACACGTGAAGGAGACAGGAGATATTGGTGAGAAAATCCGCAACATTCGTAAATATTTTATATCTGCTTAAATTATATCTTAAGGAATCTTTTCATGGCGTTTTACAGCAATCCTTTCTAAAAAATCCAAAAAGTCGACGGGGATCCTGCTGTTCGGTGTTGGAAGTTATTTATTCTATTTCTATCTTAATGTAGTAGAATTTGCAAAATTATCTCGTGTCGGGGAACTGTATAGTTTTGAGGAATTAAAGACGAATATCAGTCTTTCAATCGGTAGTTATAACAATTTATCACTGATAGCAGGAATTTTTATCTTCATACTAATGAATACAATTGTTTCTTTGCAAACTAGTTCCTTATTTCTAGCTAAAACACTACCATACAGTGAGACAGAGGTATATTGGTCCGTGAAGTTGTTCAAACTGGGCTTAGCTCTCTCTCTTTTTGAATTATTCTTTGTGATACTGATTCCAGGTCTCGGAGTTCTTCAGTCAGTTCCTATTGCTATTAGTTTGTTTTTATCTTGCCACTTTTTCTTTCTGATTAGTTATTTATTTTCAAATTTTTTGTATAATTTGATGATAAAATATATGGGATTTTCAGAAAGAAAAGGCCATGGAGCTATAACGTTATGTTATTTCCTGCTTGGTTTAAGTTATCTTTTTGTATTTAAATTCCATATTGAATTTTATCTGGTGAAAACGATAGAAAATCCGATTGAATTGGCACTTTTATTACTGGGAATATCTTGTGTGACACTGATTGTACTTCTTTTAGTAGATAGAACACAGTATGATGCTACATTCTTGCCAAAAAAGTTTCTTCCTATTCTATCAAATATTTCTTCGGGAAGAAGGATAGAAGCGGTCGCTTTAGCAATGATACGTACTAAATTCTTTCTTCATTCTGCTTTATTTCTTTTTTGTGTAGGCACATACTCGCTCTATATTGATGAGATAACCCTAGCAGGTCACAATATAATGGATTTTTGGCCACTTTTAGGGATGAGTTTTTTGCATTATGGGGATTCGACTGTAAGACATAGGAGAATGTATCCTCTTTTAAGATTTACTACAAAAAATGAATTTATTAGTTTATTACTATTTACAATTTTTTTAGCTTTGCCTTCCTTGTTATTAGGAGTTTATTTTGAAAATGGCTTATTGCCTTTTCTTCAGACTATGGCAGTCAGTTTGGTGAGTATCATTATTGGTTTTCTTTTTCCAAAATCAGCTAGTAGCATGAATGAGACGATATCCTTTGTGCTATTACTTCTTTCTGTTACTATGCTTTATATTTTGATGAAAGTTCCAATATTATTATTCCCTATTATGTTGGTGTTAATCACCATTTTAATGTATATTATCAAAACAGAAACGGAGACTGTAAAATGAAACAGTACTTACAACAATTTACATATGCTACTTTAACTTGGTTGTTTTTATTTGTAGTTGATTTTGGAGTAGAATTGTTCCAAATTTTTAATGAAACTAGAACAACGTTAATGGGGCTGGTTATTCAAAATATAGACACAAAAGAAACATTGACAAATGTCTTTTCTCTTGATGTACAATTTTATGTGATTTATGCAGTGTTTGTGACAATCTGGTTGACAGGTTATTTCTTATTAAAGAAACCTAGACGAGTTACCGCATGATTCTTTTCATATCTTTTCTAGGGATTGTAGGACTTGTTTTATTACATGAAACAATCCATTTGGTAGTGGCAATGATGTTAGGCTACAAACCGATTGTGAGAGCATCTATTCTTCTTCCAGCAATTTTTTATGAAAATAAACAGAATGATTTTCACAACCTGCTGATTGCTAGTTCTGCTCCACTTGTTCTTATTTTTCTAGGATTCCTGTTACCAGTGGAAAATGTACCGACGGTCTTAATACGTTTGTTTTGTTGGTTAAATATTTTGAATTTGCTACCAGTAACAAATGACGGAGAAATGATATTTCTATCATTGTGTCATTTATTAAGGAGGAAAAATGCATAAAAATAGCACCATTCCTTTCGTTATAAATAGTTTTTTCATAGTGTCTATTTTATTGGGAGTCCTACTTCTTTTATTTTTTAATCCAAGTTCAGAAAAAGACCAGTCCTTCTTAAAGGAACAATCAGTAGAGGTTGTCACTAGGGTACAAAATAAGAATCAGGGCTTGTATTATTTTGGTTTTGCCAGTTGGCCGTGGTGTCAGGATTTATTACCCATCTTAGAAGATGAATTGGTAGCCAGCCAAAGTAAGATATATACTGTTAATACAAAATCAAGTGATTTCTCAGAACATCAACGTTCAGTGATAACGGATGTTTTTAGAAAAAACATGGGAGGAGATAAGCTGTATGTTCCTTTTCTAGTAGCTATTAATAGTGCTGGAGAGGTTAAAACTCATACAGGAACTGTAGTAGGACATGATGCTAGTAAGGAAGGGTTGTCACTGAAGCAGCAAATAGAATTAAGGAAAATCCTAAAGAGTCTAATTGGACATGCAAAAAGTTAGTATTAGGAAATTTTTAAATGGTCAGAAGAGTTTTTAGTTGGAAATCTATTCTTACAAGTGAATAAAAGCGTATTTCGTGCTATAATGATGTTATTATCTTGTAGGAGAATAGTATGAAACGTATTGCAGTAGACGCTATGGGTGGAGATCATGCCCCTCAAGCGATTGTAGAGGGAGTAAATCAAGCCATTACAGCTTTTTCAGATATTGAAGTTCAATTATATGGAGATGAGGCTAAAATCCGTCAGTATTTGACAGCGACAGAGCGTGTGAGCATTATTCACACAGATGAGAAAATCAATTCTGATGATGAGCCTGCTAAAGCCATTCGTCGGAAGAAAAATGCTTCGATGGTTTTGGCAGCAAAAGCAGTTAAAGAGGGACAGGCGGATGCAGTCTTATCTGCTGGAAACACAGGGGCCCTTCTTGCGGCTGGTCTTTTTGTGGTGGGACGGATTAAAGGAATTGATCGTCCAGGCCTTCTGTCTACTTTGCCGACAACTGATGGTAAAGGATTTGATATGTTAGATTTGGGTGCAAATGCTGAAAGTACAGCTAAACATCTTCATCAGTATGCCGTTTTGGGTTCATTTTACGCTGAAAATGTGCGTAGCATTGCGAAACCTCGTGTCGGCTTGCTCAATAATGGTACAGAAGAAACAAAGGGAGATCCACTACGGAAAGAAGTTTTTGCCTTATTATCAGACGAGCCAGCTATCAACTTTATTGGTAATATCGAGGCGCGTGAGCTGATGAATGGCGTTGCAGATGTGGTGGTAACAGATGGTTTCACAGGAAACGCAGTACTTAAATCCATTGAAGGAACAGCTCTTGGTATTATGGGACAATTGAAAACTGCTATTGAGGGCGGCGGATTACGTGCGAAAATTGGCTATTTGTTCATGAAAAATAGTTTACGTACGTTGAAAAAATCGCTGGATTATTCAGATGCAGGTGGAGCTGTTCTCTTCGGACTCAATGCTCCAGTTGTAAAAGCGCATGGTTCAAGTGATGCGAAGACAATTTTGGCGACGATTCGACAAATCCGAACGATGTTAGAATCAGACGTTGTGGCGAAATCAGTCGCGAAATTTTCACCTGTGGAGGAAAGCGATGAATAAGGAGGCAATTTATCAACAAATCGTGGCTATTATTCTGGATTCAAAAGGAAGTGATTTTGAAGTAACACCTGCCACTTCTCTAAATGATAGTATTGCAGAAGATTCTGTTGAAATAATGGAATTTGTACTGTCTTTAGAAGATGCATTTGGAATTGAAATTTCTGACTCTGATATTGAGAGTTTTCGAACTGTAGAAGATATTACGAACTATATTTTTTCTATTTCTAAATAATAGCTAGAAGCATCTGTTAAAAACGGATGTTTTTTGTTTTAAGAAGAAATAAAATATGTTTTTTGTTTATTTTAGTCTATTTTTGTGATATAATCTAAAATGAATTCAAGCGAAAGGCGAACTATTTATGTCAAAACAACCGATTTATACGGGAAAGGCAAAAGATATTTATGAAACAGAAGACGAGAATGTGATTCGGTCCGTTTATAAGGATCAAGCAACGATGCTGAATGGTGCTCGCAAGGAGACAGTTGAAGGCAAAGGTATGCTTAATAATCAAATCTCGTCTCTTATTTTTTCAAAATTAAATGCTGCCGGTGTGGCAACACATTTTATTGAACAAATTTCTGATACTGAACAATTGAATAAAAAGGTGGAGATTATCCCACTTGAGGTTGTATTACGTAATGTAACAGCGGGTTCATTCTCGAAACGCTTTGGTGTGGAAGAAGGTATCATGTTAGACAGACCAATTGTAGAATTTTATTACAAGAAAGATGAGTTGGATGATCCTTTTGTGAATGATGAGCATGTGCAATTTTTAGGAGTTACCACAGAGGAACAGCTTGCTTATATAAAGACTGAGACGCGTCGTATCAATGAGTTGTTAAAAGATTGGTTTGCTCAGATTGGATTGCAGTTGATTGACTTTAAATTAGAATTTGGCTTCGATAAGGATGGTAATATTCTATTAGCTGATGAAATTTCGCCAGATAATTGTCGGCTTTGGGATGCAGATGGCAACCATATGGACAAAGACGTTTTCCGCCGTGACCTTGGAAGTTTAACAGATGTTTATCAAGTGGTGTTAGATCAGTTAAAAACACTAGCTTAGTAGGAATGTTTTTTTATATAAAGAAAGGAAAAGCGATTGGGCTGTTGAAACCTCTCGCAACTGGTACTTAGAAATGGACAAACGTATTTTCGTTGAGAAAAAAGCGGATTTTCAGGTGAAATCTCATGCCTTGGTGAAGGAATTGACACATAATTTGCAGTTGACAAGTCTTTCGTCTGTACGTATTGTACAAGTTTACGATGTTTTTAATTTAGCAGCAGATTTATTTGAAAGAGCGGAGAAACATATTTTTTCTGAGCAAGTGACAGATACCATTTTAGGTGAAGCAGATGTCACAGCAGCACTTGCCCAGTCAGCATTCTTTGCTATTGAAAGTTTACCAGGGCAGTTTGACCAGCGTGCGGCATCAGCTCAAGAAGCTTTGCTCTTACTTGGTAGTACAAATGACGTCGTGGTCAATACGGCTCAACTTTACTTAATCAATGAGGACATTGCTGAGGAAGAATTGGTAGCGGTGAAGAATTATCTTTTGAATCCAGTGGATTCACGCTTCAAGGATATTACAGTAGCCATTCAACCACAGGAATTTTCAAACTCGGACAAAACCATTCCAACTCTAGACTTCTTTGAGACCTATACGGCAGAGGATTTTGCGAAATATAAGGCAGAGCAGGGAATGGCCATGGAGGTGGCTGACCTTGTCTTTATCCAAGAATATTTCAAATCTATTGGGCGCGTACCAACAGAGACGGAATTGAAGGTGCTTGACACCTACTGGTCAGATCATTGCCGTCACACGACCTTTGAGACAGAGTTGAAGCACATCAATTTCTCTGAATCAAAATTCCAAGAGCAATTACAAGCAACTTATGATAAATATCTTGCTATGCGTGAAGAACTAGGACGCTCTGAAAAGCCACAAACTTTGATGGACATGGCGACGATTTTTGGGCGTTATGAGTGTGCCAATGGTCGCTTGGATGACATGGAAGTGTCAGATGAAATCAACGCTTGCTCTGTTGAGATTGAAGTAGATGTCAATGGTGTCAAAGAACCTTGGCTTCTCATGTTTAAGAATGAAACTCATAATCACCCAACGGAGATTGAACCTTTTGGTGGCGCGGCTACCTGTATCGGTGGTGCGATTCGTGATCCATTGTCAGGACGTTCTTATGTTTATCAAGCCATGCGGATTTCTGGTGCTGGAGATATTACAGCGCCGATTGCTGCAACACGTGAAGGGAAATTGCCACAACAGGTCATTTCAAAGACTGCAGCACATGGGTATTCATCTTATGGAAACCAGATTGGACTTGCGACAACTTATGTTCGTGAATACTTCCATCCAGGTTTTGTAGCCAAAAGGATGGAACTCGGTGCAGTAGTTGGTGCAGTGCCGAAGGGAAATGTGGTGCGTGAGAAACCAGAAGCGGGCGATGTAGTCATCCTTCTTGGTGGAAAGACAGGCCGTGATGGTGTCGGTGGTGCGACAGGTTCTTCTAAGGTGCAAACCGTTGAATCGGTAGAAACAGCTGGCGCTGAGGTCCAAAAAGGGAATGCCATTGAAGAGCGGAAGATTCAACGGCTCTTCCGCAATGGTGAGGTGACTCGTCTGATCAAGAAATCCAATGACTTCGGAGCTGGTGGTGTCTGTGTGGCCATTGGTGAATTGGCAGATGGACTTGAAATTGATTTGGATAAGGTGCCCCTCAAATACGCTGGTCTAAACGGTACAGAAATTGCGATTTCAGAATCCCAAGAGCGGATGTCTGTTGTTGTTCGACCAAGTGATGTGGATGCCTTTATCGCAGCCTGTGCGACAGAAAATATTCACGCCGTTGCGGTTGCGACTGTGACAGAAAAACCAAATCTGGTTATGACTTGGAATGGTCAAACGATTGTAGATATTGAGCGCCGTTTCTTGGATACCAACGGTGTGCGTGTGGTAGTAGATGCCAATGTTGTGGACAGTCAGGTTGAAGTGCCTGAGATACGTATCACTTCTGCTGAAACGTTGGAACAAGATGCAGTTGCGGTGCTATCAGACCTCAATCACGCCAGTCAAAAAGGTTTACAGACCATTTTTGACAGCTCTGTTGGTCGTTCAACAGTCAATCATCCTCTTGGTGGACGTTATCAAGTCACACCAACGGAGGCTTCAGTTCAGAAATTGCCTGTTCAGCATGGGGTCACCACAACAGCTTCTGTGATGGCACAAGGCTTTAACCCGTACATTGCAGAATGGTCACCTTATCATGGAGCAGCCTATGCGGTTATTGAGGCGACAGCTCGATTAGTGGCAACTGGCGCTAACTGGTCTAAGGCTCGTTTCTCTTACCAAGAATATTTCCAACGCATGGACAAACAAGCCGATCGCTTTGGTCAGCCGGTTGCAGCCTTGCTTGGTTCCATCGAAGCACAAATCCAATTGGGTCTTCCATCAATCGGTGGGAAAGACTCTATGTCTGGCACTTTTGAAGAATTGACAGTGCCCCCAACGCTTGTCGCTTTTGGTGTCACAACCGCAGATAGTCGCAAGGTACTCTCGCCAGAATTTAAGGCAGCAGGCGAAAATATTTATTACCTTCCAGGTCAGGCCATTTCAGTCGACATTGATTTTGAAGGGATTACGAAAAACTTTGAAACCCTCTCAGCTATTCAAGAAAAATATGAACTGACTTCGGCTTCAGCCGTTAAATATGGTGGGGTGCTTGAAAGTCTTGCACTAGCAACATTTGGGAATCGTATCGGTGCTTCTGCAGAAATAGAGAAGCTTGAGAGCAGCTTGACAGCTCAACTTGGTGGTTTCATCTTTACATCTAAGGAAGAAATTGCTGGAGCAGTAAAAATCGGTCAAACAATTGCTGGCTTTACACTCCTTGTCAACGGTGTCAACCTTGATGGAGACAAGCTTTTGACAGCCTTTGAAGGTAAATTGGAAGATATTTACCCCACAGAATTTGAACAGGACACGAACTTAGAAAACGTCCCAGCAGTTGTGACGGACACAGTAACAAGAGCTAAAGAAGTTGTAGAACAACCATTGGTGTACATTCCTGTCTTCCCAGGAACCAATTCGGAATATGATTCAGCTAAGGCCTTTGAACAAGCTGGGGCCCAAGTAAACTTAGTACCGTTTGTGACCTTGGATGGGGAAGCAATTCAGCAGTCTGTTGAGGATATGGTAGAAAATATTTCCAAAGCTAATATTCTCTTCTTTGCAGGTGGTTTCTCAGCAGCGGATGAGCCAGATGGTTCTGCTAAGTTTATTGTCAATATCTTGCTCAATGCGAAAGTTCGCAAGGCGATTGACAGTTTTATCGAACGCGGTGGTCTCATTATCGGTATCTGTAACGGATTCCAAGCTCTTGTCAAATCTGGTTTACTCCCGTATGGCAATTTTGAAGAGGCAACCGAGGCCAGTCCAACTCTCTTCTACAACGACGCCAACCAGCACGTGGCGAAAATGGTGGAGACGCGGATTGCCAATACCAATTCGCCATGGCTTGCAGGAGTTCAAGTGGGTGACATCCATGCCATTCCAGTGTCACATGGTGAAGGCAAATTCGTCGTAACGGCTGGAGAATTTGCGGAACTTCGAGACAATGGTCAAATCTGGAGCCAATACGTGGACTTTGACGGTCAACCAAGCATGGGCAGCAAGTATAATCCAAATGGTTCTGTTTATGCCATCGAAGGAATTACCAGCAAGAACGGACAAATCATCGGTAAGATGGGGCACTCAGAGCGCTGGGAAGATGGACTCTTCCAAAATATTCCAGGAAACAAAGACCAAAAACTCTTTGAAAGCGCAGTGAAATACTTTACAGGGAAATGAAAAGGTTCAGTGAATCTTTTCCTCCCTCGCTAAAGAAGAGTGACACGACCTTCTAAGAAGGTTACAAAAAGGAAAATCTAAAATGACATACGAAGTAAAATCATTAAATGAAGAATGTGGCGTTTTCGGCATTTGGGGACATCCGCAAGCAGCTGAAGTAACCTATTTTGGACTCCACAGTTTGCAACACCGTGGTCAAGAAGGTGCGGGAATTGTCTCAAATAACAATGGCGAATTAAGAGGCCATCGTGATACAGGTCTTTTGTCAGAAGTCTTTAAAAATGCTGCTGATTTGGAACAGTTAACTGGTACAGCAGCCGTTGGGCATGTTCGTTATGCAACAGCTGGTGCAGCGGATATTCGCAATATCCAACCCTTTCTTTATAAATTTCATGATGGACACTTTGCTTTAGCTCACAATGGGAATTTAACTAATGCAATTTCTTTACGGAAAGAATTGGAAGGGCAGGGAGCAATTTTCAATGCTTCATCAGATACAGAAATTTTGATGCATCTCATTCGTCGTAGCCACAATCCTAGTTTTATGGGCAAGGTGAAAGAAGCTCTTAATATCGTAAAAGGTGGATTTGCCTATCTTTTATTGACAGAGGATAAATTGATTGCAGCTCTTGATCCAAATGGTTTTCGCCCGCTTTCTATCGGTAAAATGAAAAATGGAGCTTGGGTAGTATCCTCTGAAACCTGTGCCTTTGAGGTGATTGGTGCCGAATGGGTCCGTGATGTGAATCCAGGTGAGGTGATTATCATTGACGATAATGGAATCCAGTACGACACCTTTACTACTGACACTCAACTTTCAATCTGCTCTATGGAGTATGTGTACTTTGCTCGTCCTGACTCGACAATTGCTGGGGTAAATGTCCATACGGCTCGTAAAAATATGGGAAAAAGGCTGGCGCAGGAATTCAAGCATGAAGCAGATATTGTGGTCGGTGTTCCAAATTCATCCTTGTCAGCAGCCATGGGCTTTGCAGAAGAATCTGGTTTACCAAATGAGATGGGCTTGGTCAAAAATCAATATACCCAACGGACCTTCATTCAACCAACGCAAGAATTGCGTGAGCAGGGTGTCCGTATGAAATTGTCTGCGGTATCGGGTGTTGTCAAAGATAAGCGAGTTGTGATGATTGATGATTCGATTGTTCGTGGAACAACCTCACGTCGCATTGTTCAATTACTGCGTGAGGCAGGTGCTAAGGAAGTCCATGTGGCCATTGGCAGTCCAGAATTGAAATATCCATGTTTCTATGGGATTGACATTCAAAATCGTCGTGAGTTGATTTCGGCTAACCATAGCGCGGAGGAAGTTCGAGAAATTATTGGAGCAGATAGTTTGACCTACTTGTCACTTGAGGGATTGATTGAGTCAATTGGTCTGGAAACAGATGCTCCAAATGGTGGACTGTGTGTCGCTTATTTTGATGGGAAATACCCAACTCCATTGTACGACTATGAAGAAGAATACATTCGTAGCCTCAATGAAAAGACAAGTTTTTACATTGAGAAAGTGAAATAATGGCAAAAGTCATCAAAGATTTACATCGGTTAATGCTTGCAATTGGTATTGTTTTGTTACCCTTGTTGAGTTTTTTGTCCCTTGTATCATTGATTGAGAAACATTTTTTGGCAAGCTTAGGTTATGGTATAGCAGTTTTCGCTTGGATTTATGTCCTTTATCAACTTGTTAACATAGCCAAGCTTTTAAAAGATGATAAAGAATAGTAGCTCTGCTATTTCCAAAAAACTTGACAATTGATTGACAGTAAATTGACGAGGTTGACAAAGTTGTCAATATAAAAAGGAGAAAGAAATGTCTGAAAATAAAAATGCGTATGCTCAGTCTGGTGTGGATGTCGAAGCGGGTTATGAAGTTGTTGAACGCATCAAAAAACACGTAGCACGTACTGAACGTCTTGGGGTAATGGGAGCTCTTGGTGGCTTCGGTGGGATGTTTGATTTAACCACTACAGGTGTCAAGGAGCCAGTCCTTATCTCAGGAACAGATGGTGTAGGAACCAAACTCATGCTAGCCATCAAGTATGATAAGCATGACACGATTGGTCAGGACTGTGTGGCCATGTGTGTCAACGACATCATCGCAGCAGGTGCGGAGCCTCTCTACTTCCTTGATTATATTGCGACTGGTAAAAATGAACCTGCCAAATTAGAGCAGGTCGTGGCTGGTGTGGCAGAAGGCTGTATGCAAGCTGGGGCTGCTCTTATTGGTGGAGAAACCGCTGAAATGCCTGGAATGTACGGCGAAGACGACTATGATTTAGCTGGTTTTGCAGTAGGGATTGCTGAGAAGTCTCAGATTATTGATGGCTCAAACGTTAAAGCAGGCGATGTTCTTCTTGGACTTGCTTCTAGCGGGATTCATTCGAATGGGTATTCTCTTGTTCGCCGTGTCTTTGCAGATTACACAGGTGACGAAGTATTACCTGAGTTAGAGGGGCAAAAACTGAAAGATGTTCTTCTTGAACCAACCCGTATCTATGTCAAAGCTGCTCTGCCATTGATCAAAGAAGAACTGGTTAATGGGATTGCCCACATTACTGGCGGTGGTTTCATCGAAAATGTACCTCGTATGTTTGCGGACGACTTGGCTGCAGAAATTGATGAGGATAAAATCCCAGTTTTGCCGATTTTCAAAGCTCTTGAGAAATACGGTGAGATTAAGCATGAAGAAATGTTTGAAATCTTCAATATGGGGATTGGGCTCATGTTAGCGGTTAGTCCTGAAAATGTGGCGCGTGTGACAGAGCTTTTGGATGAACCTGTTTATGAGATTGGTCGTATTGTGGAAAAAGCTGACGCAAGTGTGGTGATTCGCTAATGGCAAAAAAAATAGCAGTATTTGCTTCGGGTAACGGTTCTAACTTTCAGGTCATTGCAGAGCAATTTCCCGTTGAGTTCCTCTTCGCTGATAAACGAGAGGCCTATGTCCTTGAACGTGCTCAGAACTTGGGTGTGACCAGTTATACCTTTGAACTTAAGGAATTTGAGAACAAGGCTGCTTATGAAGAAGCGATTGTGGAATTGCTTCGTAAGCATGAAATTGACTTGGTTGTATTGGCTGGCTATATGAAAATTGTCAGTAGGACCTTGTTGTCGGCCTATGAAGGACGAATCATCAATATCCACCCTGCCTATCTACCAGAATTTCCTGGGGCTCACGGCATCGAAGATGCGTGGAAAGCCGACGTTTCTCAGAGTGGTGTGACGGTTCATTGGGTGGATGCAGGTGTGGATACAGGTCAAATTATCAAACAAGTCCGAGTGCCTCGTTTAATAAATGATACCATCGAAACCTTTGAAGCTCGCATCCATGAAACGGAGTACAAATTGTATCCAGAGGTGATTAGGGAGCTGGTTTGACATTCTTTTGGGTGAGTGATAGACTGAGGTTGATTAAATCTCAGTTCTACTCATAGGAGGAATGACATATGCTAGCTTCAAAGAAAACGACGGCTTATCTGTTTATGGCCTATTTGCTTTTATTGACGTGGGGGATTTTATTTAAGTTTGAAACTCGGTTGGAATACATTACTCCATTTATGAATGTTCGTCATATCAACTGGATGCCATTCTCGGATCCTCTCATTGTCAATGGAGAAGTTGTTTTTGCTGAAATGGTAATAAACCTCCTTTTCTTCATACCGTTAGGAGTTTGCCTACCTCTGATAAAACCAGAGTGGTCAATTTGGCGCATGATGGCATCAGGCTTATTCCTAAGTCTGTTATATGAAAGCCTACAATTTCTTTTAGCTATTGGTATGACAGATATTACCGATGTTCTCCTAAATACATCAGGGGTTTTGCTTGGTTTGGTGATTCATTACTTATTTGCGAAGTTTTTACAGACACATGCAAGAAAATGGATTAACATCATAGGAATCCTTGTTGTCATGCCACCGTTCATCATTTTAATTAGTTTATTTATACTTGGTTTGTTTCATTAATTAAGAAAGGAGTTGTGGATTATGATGCACCTCTCTGTCCCAATTCTCGCAGAAACTCTTTTTTCTGATTGGCAAGAAACCATGATTTGGTCTTGCTTGCAGGGAGTGATGGGAGAGATTTGGGTTGATGACTCTGACAACCCCCAATCAGCCTTGGCAAAACTAGGAAGACTCGCTTCTTTTGGTTTTCTAGCAGGCCAACCAAATATAGAATTGCTCGAATCTTGTCAAGGAGAGGACATTATTCTTGTTCCTCAGCATCAAGGATGGTCGGATTTGATAGAAGCAATATATGGATCAAAAGCTCATGCTTTTACTCGCTATGCAACTAAGAAGGACACCCAATTTGACTGTGAGCAGCTAGCACAGTTAGCAACTAATTTGCCAGTAGATTTTGAATTGCAATTGATTGATGAACAGCTATATAAAGCTTGTTTGGTTGAAGAATGGTCGCAAGATTTGGTCGCGAATTACGATGATTATAAGCACTACGCTCAACTTGGATTAGGAGTTGTTGCCATTTACCAAGGAAAGCTAGTAGCTGGGGCCTCGTCCTACTCAACCTATAAAAATGGGATTGAAATTGAGATAGATACTCACCCTGATTTTAGGCGAAAGGGTCTGGCAAAAGCTGTCGCAGCTGAACTAATATTAACCTGTTTAGATAGAGGGCTTTATCCTAGTTGGGATGCCCATATGAAGATTTCGTTAGATTTAGCAGAAAAACTCGGCTATGAATTTTCACATGAATACAGAGCTTATGAAATGGATTGGTAGAAATAGAAACATTGGAAGTAGGACAAATAAATGAAAAAATTCTTTGTAAGTTTGTTGATGACAATGACTGTTTTCATCGTTGTATTTTGGATAGCTGTTCTTGTTTTTAACGAACTTGGATTTTGGCATATATTTGTTGCAGCATTTATTGCTAGTGGTATTTTGACAATAATCAGAAAATATATAGATAGGAAATAGACATCATGACAAAACGTGCACTGATCAGTGTATCTGACAAAGCGGGCATTGTGGACTTTGCCCAAGAATTGACAGCCCTTGGTTGGAAGATTATCTCAACTGGTGGCACAAAAACTGCTCTTGATAATGCTGGGGTAGCTACTATCGCTATCGACGATGTGACAGGTTTCCCTGAAATGATGGATGGTCGTGTTAAGACCCTCCATCCGAAAATCCACGGTGGACTGTTGGCTCGCCGTGATTTGGACAGTCATTTGCAAGCTGCTAAGCAACATGAGATTGGTTTGATTGACCTTGTGGTGGTCAACCTTTATCCATTCAAAGAGACCATCTTGCGTCCAGATGTGACCTATGATTTGGCCGTGGAAAATATCGACATCGGTGGACCTTCTATGCTCCGTTCAGCAGCGAAAAACCATACTAGCGTAACTGTTGTCGTGGATCCAGCTGATTATGCGGTGGTGCTAGATGAACTCAAGGCAGATGGTGAAACGACTTACGCTACTCGTCAACGTTTGGCAGCTAAAGTTTACCGTCACACAGCAGCTTATGATGCCTTGATTGCGGATTATTTCACAGCTCAAGTCGGTGAAACCAAGCCTGAAAAATTAACCATCACTTACGACCTCAAACAGCCAATGCGCTACGGTGAAAATCCACAGCAGGATGCGGATTTCTATCAATCTGCGATTCCGACGGATTATTCGATTGCGTCAGCCAAGCAGCTCAACGGTAAGGAGCTTTCATTCAATAACATCCGCGATGCCGATGCGGCCATCCGTATTATCCGTGACTTTACTGACCGTCCGACAGTTGTGGCGCTCAAGCACATGAACCCTTGTGGCATCGGTCAGGCGAACACCATTGAAGGAGCTTGGGACAATGCTTACGCTGCTGACCCAGTTTCGATTTTCGGTGGAATTGTCGTTCTCAACCGTGAGGTGGATGCGGCTACCGCTGAAAAAATGCATCCGATTTTCTTAGAAATCATCATTGCACCAAGTTATTCAGCAGAAGCGCTAGCTATTTTGACCAATAAAAAGAAAAACTTGCGTATCCTCGAATTGCCATTTGACGCGCAAGAAGCGAGTGAAGTGGAAGCAGAATACACAGGTGTTGTGGGCGGTATGTTGGTGCAAAACCAAGATGTCATCAAGGAAAATCCAGCTGACTGGCAAGTTGTGACTAAACGTCAACCAGATGCGCGTGAGCAAGTCGCTCTTGAGTTTGCCTGGAAAGCCATCAAGTATGTCAAATCAAACGGTATCTTGATTGCCAACGACCACATGACCCTCGGTGTCGGACCTGGTCAGACCAACCGTGTGGCGTCAGTCCGTATCGCGATTGAGCAAGCCAAAGACCGCCTTGACGGCGCAGTCCTCGCCTCAGATGCCTTCTTCCCATTTGCGGATAACATCGAAGAAATCGCAGCCGCAGGCATCAAAGCCATCGTCCAACCGGGCGGCTCCGTCCGCGACCAAGACTCCATCGACGCGGCAGACAAGCACGGCATCACCATGGTGTTTACAGGTGTGAGACATTTTAGACATTAAGATTCAGTAAATAGCAGAGCACCCCAGCATTCTTGCTGGGGTATTTTTCTCCCCCAATTCCGAATAAAGTAAGTATAAGAAACTTTTGACAAAGGGAGGAGAATGTCTTACAATGAGAATACAAAGTATTCAAGAGGTAAAAAATATGGCAACAATGACACTACGTATCAATGACCAAGATGGTGAATTGATTAAGAAATATATCCAAGTACACGGTTTGACCATTTCAGAATTTGCGCGTCAGGCCATGTTGGAGAAAATCGAAGATGAATATGACCTACAAGTACTTCGTCAAGCGATGGCAGAGGATGATGGGGTGAGAATTTCCCATGAAGAACTGATGAAGGAATTCGGTCTATGAGTTATCAGGTAACTTATACCAAAAAAGCAGTCAAGCAACTCAAGAAATTAGATGCTTTCACTCGTTCTACAATTTTGTATTGGATTGATAAGCATTTAGCGAATACTGATAACCCTCGCCAGCATGGCAAAGGTTTAGCTGCTAATTGCTCCTATAAGAGGCACTATCGTGTCGGACTTTATCGCATCCTAGCCAAGATTTATGACGATGACATTGTGATTGAAATTTTTGCAGTCGGACATCGTAAAGAAATCTACTAAAACAAGCTGTCTGGCTTGTTTTTTGCTATAATGAAACCAGAAACTCACAGGAGGTCATCATGACAGAAACTAAACAGTACAACTGGGCGACATTGGGGACGGGTGTGATTGCGAATGAGTTAGCGCAAGCTTTGGAGAGTCAAGGCAGAAAACTTTACTCGGTTGCCAACCGGACCTATGATAAGGGTGTAGCTTTTGCCCAAAAATATGGGATTGAGAAAGTTTATGAAGTGATTGATGAGGTTTTTGAGGATCCTGAGGTGGACATCATTTACATCTCAACGCCGCATAACACCCATATCAATTTCTTGCGAAAGGCTTTGGCAAATGGGAAACATGTGCTTTGTGAGAAGTCGATCACGCTGAACTCGGAGGAATTGGCAGAAGCGATTGCTTTAGCAGAAGAAAATCATGTGGTATTGGCGGAGGCTATGACTATTTTCCATATGCCGATTTACCGTAAGCTGTCAGAAGTGGTGGCTTCTGGCAAGTTGGGTGAGCTCAAGCTGATTCAGATGAACTTTGGTAGCTATAAAGAATATGACATGACCAATCGCTTTTTCAGCCGAGAGCTAGCAGGCGGTGCTTTACTTGACATCGGTGTTTATGCGCTTTCTTTTGTCCGTTGGTTCATGAGTTCTACCCCAAATCAGATGGTTTCTCAAGTCAAGTTGGCGCCGACTGGTGTGGATGAGCAGGTGGGGATTCTTCTGACCAATGCTGAAGGGGAGATGGCGACGATTGCGCTTAGCCTTCACGCCAAGCAGCCAAAACGTGGAACCATCGCTTACGATAAAGGTTACATCGAGCTCTACGAGTACCCTCGTGGGCAAAAGGCGGTCATTACTTACACTGAGGATGGTCACCAAGAAGTGATTGAAGCTGGTGACACCGCACAGGCCCTTTCTTATGAAGTGGCGGATATGGAAAAAGCTGTCGCAGGTATTGAAAATCACATGTATCTTGATTATACCCGTGATGTCATGGCGATGATGACACAGCTCCGCAGGGAATGGGGCATGACTTACCCAGAGGAAGAAAACTAGAGAAGTAGAACTTGCATTTATTTGCTCATAAATCAGTCTGTAGTCTGTCTCCCAATTTTTAATAGAGTGATTGAATCCTAGTTCTTACGAATTAGGATTTTTAAGTAAAAAAATCCCAACTCAGTGAATTGGGATTTATGGTAACAGTTTCATTAAGAAGTTTGTCATCTCACTCGGGCTTTCTTTTTTACCATTACTGATCCAAGCTTGACAGATTCCGACGATGGCATGAGAGAAATAAATGCTTGTATAGTCTTTTTCGGTGGGATCTAGAATATGAGGATTAAATGTTTTCCCTAAATCTTTAGATAGGAGCAGGCGGACTTTATTGAGGATAAAATTTTGTAATTCTTGCGTTCCATTAGGGCTTAAAAGAGCGGATAATAATTCATCTTTTGCTAAAAGAGTAAACATCTCTAAGAGAGCGGTGGCTTTGTCGCCATCATGGGATAGGATGATGTCCTCCAACTTTGTAAAAAAAGTTTGCTGATAGTGTTCAACCATATCATACTTATCTTTATAATGAGTATAAAAGCTTGATCGGCTGATTCCTGCAGTTCGGGCTAATTCGATGGTGGTAATGTCATTAAAATTCTTCTTTTCTAAGCAAGTTACCATCGCATGAAGAAGTGCTTTTTTGGTATTTTCTTTTCGATTGTCGCCGGTCATATTTCTTTCCTATTCCACATTTTTGTACAGAGTGTCTAAAAAGTTTAGTTGACACTTGATTCTTCTTTTTGAACTTGTATAATAGAGTCTATCATAAAATGGACACGGCGTCCAAAAAAGGAGTGGTGATTGTTGAAAAAGTTAGAAAAACTAAAAAAGATTAAATTGTGGGTGACCATCATAGGTATCTCGCTTATTCCTGCTCTTTACAATTTAATTTTTCTGTCGTCTATGTGGGATCCCTACGGACGCTTAGATCATTTACCAGTAGCAGTCGTTAATCAAGACCAATCTGCACAATTGAATGGTCAGACATTGACGATTGGTACAGATATGGTTAGAAAAATGAAAGATAGTAAAGAGTTAGATTTTCACTTTGTCTCAAAAAATGAGGCAGAGGCTGGTTTAAAATCAGGCGATTATTATATGATTGTGACCTTACCTCGGGATCTTTCTACAAAGGCGACAACTTTATTGACAGAGAATCCTCAGAAGTTAGAGATTGTGTATCAAACTTCAAAGGGGCATAGTTTTGTTGCAGCAAAAATGAGTGACTCTGCAATGACATCACTCAAAGAGACAGTTTCAGAGACAATTACGGAAACATATACTGGTTCTGTTTTTCAAAGTTTACAACATCTGCAGTCTGGCATGAAGGATGCTAGTGCGGGTGGTGACAAACTTTTATCTGGTAGCCAGCGTTTGCAAAGTGGTCAGCTGGAGTTAGGAAATGGTCTATCTACTTTAACGCAAGGGACGGTTACTGTATCCGAGGGGGCTAGTCGTTTGGGAGATGGATTGACGACGTATACACATGGTGTGGCACAATTAGCACCAGGAGCAGAGCAATTATCCAACGGTGTGTCACGTTATACTGACGGAACGACTCAATTGGCAGTAGGTGTACAAAAAATCAGCGAAAATTCCGCAGCACTGTTAAATGGGGCTCATCAATTGACGAAAGGATCAACTGAGATGCAACCGTTGGTAGATGGGACTACTCGGTTAGCAAGTGGCTTGACTCAATTATCGCAAGCAAGTAACGTATCCCAAGAAGAGCGTGAGCAAATTCATCAATTAATTGATGGTTTACCGGCATTACAAGCTGCTATCACACAATTATCAACATCTGTTTCAGGGATGACAGGTCAAGTTGACAGTGGGAGTGTATCGGAGATGTTAACGGATATAGCGACTCAGGCACAAGGAATTCTATCAGCTGCGGAAGCAGATAAGAGAGCGAGTTTATCCGCTGTCCAAGCTACCAGTGCCTATCAAGCCCTGACTGCTGACCAGCAAGCAGAAATGAGCACTGCTATTTCTCAAAGTCCTTCTAGTCTAGCAGATCAAGCTCAGGCTATCTTAGAAGATGTTGGAACAATGAAAGAATCTCTAAGTATTATTGAGCAAGTGAGTGTTCAATTGTCACAGCTTCAAGCGGGGATTCGTCAAATCGATGGTCAATCTCAGAAAGCCTTACCGGGTGCTACGACTGCTTTAGGAAAATTACTGGCTGGATTGGACCAAGTTCATACTGCAGTGAGTGAACAAATTAGTCCCGCGAGCCAACAAGTCGCAACAGGTGTAGGACTTCTTCAAGAGAAGGTGACTCAAGGGACGATCCAATTAGAAAATGGATTGACAGTCTATTCAAGCGCCGTTGATCAATTGGCAACAGGAGGTCAGAAATTAGTGAGAAATGGCGGAGAATTGACGACTGGGAGTCAGAAACTATCGTCTGGTTTAGATAAATTAAACGAGAATTCTATAATCTTGGTGAACGGCAGCCGAAGCTTGGTAGATGGAGCGAATCAACTCACTGGCGGAACAGGGCAATTAGAAAATGGAAATCGACAGTTAAGTGAGGGACTTGTTAGTCTGGCAGGAGGGCTTGGTGCATTGAGTGATTCGTTACAAGATGCTAGTAACCAACTGTCTCTTGTATCGATATCAGAGAACAATGCCAAGGCAGTCTCAGCTCCCGTGAAGACAAGGAAGAGAGATGGGGATCAGGTTGCAACCAATGGCGTTGGTTTAGCTCCATACATGATGGCAGTCTCTCTGATGGTAGTGGCCATATCTGCTAATGTCATTTTTGCCAAATCATTGGATGGAAAGAACTTCTCTAATCGTTTCACGTGGGCTAAAAGCAAGCTATTCTTTAATGGTGCGATTGCCACAGCTGCTGCTATTCTGTTATTTGGAGCCATCTATTTGATGGGTATCAAACCAGCGCATTCTTTTGAAACACTGTGCTTTACTATTTTAATTGCATGGACGTTAATGGCCTTAGTAACTGCTCTAATCGGTTGGAATAGTCGTTATGGATCCTTTATAGCGATGATTCTCCTATTACTTCAGTTGGGTTCTAGCGCTGGCACCTATCCTATCCAATTGAGTCCAACGTTCTTTGAACGTATTCAACCGTTCTTACCTATCAGCTATGCTGTTTCAGGACTTCGTCAAACGATTTCTATGTCAGGAGATATTGGAGGGCAGGTCGCTGCTTTGGTAGCATTCTTTGTAGGTTTCTGCGGACTAGGCTTAGCTATTTTCCAAAAAGAAGCCGAATAAAAGATAGATTAGTAGATAGATGCTATTAGAAAAGACTGGGTTTGATATTTTTCCCAGTCTTTTTAGTGTACTTAATTTGGATAGATATAGGTGTGCGGTCCGTCATTAAAGGGGTTGAACCAGCCGCGGAAATCACCGACATAGCTTCGTCCAGCGTAGTTTGATTCTTTTACACGAATACGAGTTGGACTAGCGACTTCTGTGACCACAGCCACATGTCCATAACGGCCGTTTGACCATGAAATGACGGCACCAACTTTTGGTGTATTTCCTGTTTTCAAGTTTAGCCTGCGAGCTGTAGCTGGCCACATTTTGGCGTCTCCCCACCAATTTCCGACCCATGGTGCAATTTCCTTAACTCCCCAAGTACATTGGCCAACGGGATAAGTATTCGGTTCACGTACTCGTTGGTCTTGGCTAATATGCATAGTAAATGCTCCCAATCCTTTATTCCCTTGGTAGACATGAACATGGTATTTTCCAGTACCAACATGATTGCTTAGAGGAATGTTTCCAGTAAAAGTTTTGTCTGAAGCTTTTGTAGCTGCATACCATTTGAGGTCATCTTGTCCATTAGCGTCAGACCAAACAGCGTAGTTGACAGTTTGGTCACTGTAAATATTTTTTAGAGTAATACTCATATTTCCAGTGTGACTTAGTTGATTGGAGAATTGTACCGGTAATCGAGAGGTTGATAAATCAACCGTTTCAGCTATATATCCAACCCGACTTCCATCCTCATAGGTGACATAGACGTGATTTTGATAGTGTCCAGTTAGTCCTTGATGTTCTTGGAAGTTGACAGAAGTGATGTAATCCTCGTTTTGAAGACTAGCATGACGCCATTTTAAATTGCTTTGGTTGGCAGTTGACCATGTTGCGATATCGACTTTTTTGATTTTTTTAGTGTTAGCCTGTTCTTTCACAACAACTGTATAGGACCCCGCAGCTTTGTTGACGTCTTTCAAGAAGATAGAGGGAGCTTGCTGTGCAGGGATGTGGGCTTTTTCCACAGTCATGTTAGACTCGGTAATATAGTTTAGTTTAGAAGTGGGGGTTTCCTTGGCATATAGATGGATAGAGTAGGTGCCAGTGTCAAATTTATGATTTTTTAGGAATACACGAACAGAATAGGTGCCATCCTCGTTGTAGTGTGCAGTGTACCATTGTAACTCATCTTGCCCATTTTGATTAGACCAGATAGGCACGCGTACCTCTGCAAGATTTGCTGGTAAGTGCTGAATGTGAACGTCTACTATTCCAGGTTCTGCAATAGCGGTTGTGATACTTGGATTGGGTTTGGTGATAGTTGGGCGATTTTCCTCTAAGAAAATCATTCGATCCTGAACTGTAATGTAGGAATGGATCATGTATTGCCCTTCACCTTTATGTGCAGAGAGGGGGATATCTGTTTGTTCTTCTCCAGCAACGTACCATTTGAGGTCATCCTGCCCATTTTCAACAGACCAGACAGCATAGTGAATGGTTGCTCCTTTTTGTTCTTCTGATCGATTGTAGAAGATGGAAAGAGTTTGGCCATTTTGTTGTGTTGTCATGGGAGAATGAACCATACTGATTGTTTGTGGAGCTTGAGGAGCCAATTCTGTTATAGCAGAAACAGCGGTTGTTTCTGTTGTAGCAGGCTGTGAAACCTCATGTGAGACTTCAGTTGAGACTTGAACCGTGGTCGCTTCACTTGTGCTTGTCACTGTACTTGTTGTGGTATGGGCAGAGACAAGAGAGTTTTGAGCAAGGCTGGCGAGTAAGACAGCCGACGATAACAATAATGTCGAATATTTTTTCATTTAATTCCTCCTACTTAACCTATTCGCAGATGGAAAGAGAAAATGAAAATTTTTTTGGAATAAGAGTGGTAACTTTCAAAGGAATAATAATGAAGGAAAAATAGATAATGATCATTAAAAATTTTTATCTCAAATTTTGAAGACTTATTACTTCAAATCTGCATATACCCGAACAAATGTGGTATAATATATTTATATAATTCGTAAATACAAACCAGTTCTGGTTTTCTTAGTTCCGTTATGTTCAAAGTGAGGTAGTGAAGGATGAAATTACTTGTTGTTGGTTCGGGTGGTCGTGAACACGCTATTGCAAAGAAGCTTTTGGAGAGTCCTCAAGTTACAGATGTCTTTGTTGCTCCAGGAAATGATGGCATGACCTTGGATGGTTTGCAATTGGTTAATATCGTAATTTCCGAACATTATGCGCTGATTGATTTTGTAAAGACTAATGACATTGCTTGGACCTTTATTGGACCAGATGATGCTTTGGCAGCTGGCATCGTTGATGATTTTAATCAGGCGGGACTCAAAGCCTTTGGGCCATCACGTTTAGCAGCGGAGCTGGAGTGGTCAAAAGACTTTGCCAAGGAAATCATGGTCACATACGGTATTCCGACAGCAGCCTATGGCACATTTTCCGACTTCGAAAAAGCAAAAGCCTACATCGAAGAAAAGGGTGCACCCATCGTGGTGAAGGCGGACGGCCTAGCGCTCGGTAAGGGTGTGGTTGTAGCGGAAACCGTGGAACAGGCGGTTGAGGCGGCGCGTGACATGCTTTTGGACAATAAGTTCGGCGACTCGGGTGCGCGTGTGGTGATTGAGGAGTTTCTGGACGGTGAGGAATTTTCGCTCTTTGCCTTTGTTAACGGCGAGCAGTTTTACCTCATGCCGACAGCTCAGGATCATAAACGTGCCTTTGATGGCGATAAGGGGCCAAATACGGGTGGTATGGGGGCTTATGCGCCAGTTCCTCATCTCCCTCAAAGTGTTGTGGACACAGCGGTTGAGACCATCGTGAAGCCAGTCCTCAAGGGGATGATAGCTGAAGGACGTCCTTACCTTGGGATTCTCTACTGTGGCTTGATTTTGACAGCTGACGGACCGAAGGTCATCGAGTTCAACGCTCGCTTTGGCGATCCCGAGACTCAGATTATCCTCCCTCGCCTAACCTCAGATTTTGCGCAGAATATCAAGGATATTTTAGAGGGCAAACCAGCCAACATCACGTGGCACGAAGACGGGGTGACTCTCGGTGTTATCGTTGCTTCTAATGGCTACCCGCTCGATTACGAAAAAGGCGTAGTCCTTCCAGAAAAGACGACTGGAGATATTATCACCTACTATGCAGGGGCTAAGTTTTCGGAAAATAGCAGAGCACTGCTATCCAATGGTGGACGGGTTTATATGCTCGTCACCACAGCCGATACCGTCCCAGCAGCGCAGGAAAAAATCTATACCGAACTCGCTAACCAAAATATCGAAGGCCTCTTTTACCGAAATGACATCGGAAGCAAAGCCGTGAAATAAGCGATAGCATCCAGAGACCTCAGGTCGCAATGATAATAATAATTTATTATCGGCGAGCGGAAGCGAGCCACAAACCGATAATCGTCGCAGTAGTGAAAAAACTAAAATAGAAAGGACTGTTTAGTTCATGTGCTGAACTGAACACGGGACTAAATTCCTAGGAAAAAAGATAAAACTGCCTAGACGCAAGCGTCGTCGTTAGTTTTCCTATTTTTCTACGGAATTTTTCGCAAGCGAAACGTCCCTTTGTATCTTAATTATGAAACCAATTATTTCCATTATCATGGGCTCAAAATCTGACTGGGCGACCATGCAAAAAACAGCTGAAGTCCTCGACCAGTTTGGCGTAGCCTACGAGAAAAAAGTCGTCTCTGCCCACCGCACACCAGACCTTATGTTTAAGCACGCAGAGGAAGCACGCGGTCGTGGTATTAAAATCATCATCGCAGGTGCTGGCGGGGCAGCTCACTTACCTGGTATGGTCGCAGCCAAGACGACACTACCCGTCATCGGTGTACCTGTTAAGTCTCGTGCCCTCAGTGGTCTCGATTCCCTCTATTCCATAGTCCAGATGCCAGCAGGTGTGCCTGTGGCAACCATGGCCATTGGAGAAGCGGGAGCTACCAATGCGGCGCTGACTGCTCTCCGTATCCTGTCTATCGAAGATAGCGGTATCGTAGACCAACTAGCCAGCTTTGCTATTGAACAAGGAAAAATCGCGGAGGCTATGAGCGATGAACTCAACTAAAATCATCGGGATTATCGGAGGCGGTCAACTGGGTCAGATGATGGCCATTTCTGCTATCTATATGGGACACAAGGTCATTACGCTAGACCCAGCAGCGGATTGCCCGGCTTCGCGCGTGAGTGAGGTGATTGTGGCACCTTACAGCGATGTGGAGGCTTTGCGACAACTAGCAGACCGTTGTGATGTCTTGACCTATGAGTTTGAAAATGTGGACGCAGATGGTCTGGACGCTGTAATAAAAGAAGGTCAACTTCCGCAGGGGACTGACCTTCTTCGTATTTCGCAAAACCGGATTTTTGAAAAAGATTTCTTAACTAATAAGGCTGGCGTGGCAGTATCATCTTATCGTGTGGTGACCTCTAGCCTTGATTTGGAAAATCTTGACTTCTCAAAAACCTATGTCCTCAAAACTGCCACAGGTGGCTATGATGGCCACGGTCAAGTCGTTATTCGCTCTCGCGCCGACCTTGAAGCAGCCAACAAGCTGGCTAATGCTACCGAGTGCGTCCTGGAGGAGTTCGTCAATTTTGACTTGGAAATCTCAGTCATCGTATCTGGCAATGGCAGAGATGTCACCGTCTTTCCCGTTCAGGAAAATATCCACCGTAACAATATCCTGTCAAAAACCATCGTCCCAGCCCGCATTTCAGACGACTTGAGCGCGAAAGCGCAGGCTATGGCAGTCAAAATCGCAGAGCAGCTCAACCTGTCTGGCACCCTCTGTGTGGAAATGTTTGTGGCAGGCGATGAGATTCTGATCAATGAAATCGCCCCACGCCCCCACAACTCAGGGCATTACTCTATCGAAGCCTGTGATTTTTCACAGTTCGATACCCATATCTTAGGCGTACTCGGCCAACCTTTGCCAACTATCAGACTCCATGCCCCAGCCGTCATGCTCAATATCCTCGGCCAACACATAGAACAAGCTAGAAGCTATGTTGCAGAAAACCCTAGCGCCCACCTCCACCTCTATGGTAAAATAGAAGCAAAGCACAACCGCAAAATGGGACACGTGACGGTGTTGGGGGAAGATGCGGAAAGTGTGGAGGAGTTTTAAAAGTATTATACTAGTTGCATATATAAATGTAAGGGGAGTAAGGATGATGAAGTATTTTAAATTGTTGATAACAAAAGATGATTTATTCAATTTAGTTATAATTATAGTGTCTATAATTTTATCCTGGTTTGGTACATCAACTGCTTTTAATCAAAAACTTGATTTAAACTCTCAATACCCAATTTTTTTATTTACAACAATTGCAACTTTAACTTCTGCCATTCTTGATCCGTTGTTTGAGCTATTTAAGGTGGAAAGTAAAAAGAAAAAACTAGTTACCATAGCAATTGGTGTAATCACTGCTCTTATTGCTTGGATAATTAGCTTCCATGATAATTCTGTATTTCAACTTCTTCAATCAATTTCAAAAAGAGGAGGCTTTTCAGCTGTATCAATTTCGCTTTTATTATTAAATCTTGTATATATAAACTATCAGTTGCAAAATTTAAAAGAAAATGAATTTATACAAGAGAAGGAAAAGAGGTTACGCCTATTGAAAGAGAATAAGGAACTTAAGGAGAAAATTAAGGAAAGAAGTGGAGAGGTCAATGACAAATAAATTAAAATTGAAATTATCTGCTCAAAAAGATAATCATACGCTTTATACAAATTGGCAAATCGCAAAATTATCTAATGATTTTAGTGAATTTTATTATAAAACAATATTATTGAATGATCTCGCTGATTATCTTAGCAAAGGAACTCAATGGAATGAAGTCATTATTATTAATTCATCTATAAATATTAATAATTTATATACAAAATATAAAGATCCTATTTTAAATTTGAATAATTCTAATGATGTTTTGAAGTACTATCATCTAGGTTCTCCCGTACCTTTGATTTTCAACAAACAAATTTTGGTAGTACATGAATTTTTCGAAGCATATCGACGCTATTATTCTATTGTTAACAAGCATAAATTATTCATTGGAAGTAAAAAAGAAGATTTATCAAAGCTTTATGAAATATCAAAAAGAGAAAATATTATAAAATTCAATCTTATCGACTTTTTTGTAAATTCTGTTACAGATAATAACATTATTGATAGCGATAATAGAAAAAAATGTATCCAAGAAATAAAGAATGTGTTTAAAATTTTTAACCGAGAATTTCAGAAATCATTAGAAGAATCTGTAGAGTATAAATCTGGTCAGTTTAACTATATATTTAACAGATTCGAGCGTCCAATTATTGGGATAAAAATGGCAGATGACAAGATAAAGCTGCTAGGGAGTGACTTTTTTGTACAGTCTAAGTTTACCAATTCAAATAGCCGCTTTTTGGAAACAAATTTAATAAAACAAAATAGTCCACTAGAGATGATACTGACAATGTCTCCAGTTGTTCTTCCAAGCATCATACTTATATTAAGGGAGAAGAGGAACTGGATGATAAGACAAAATAAAAAAGGAGAATTAGACCAAGAAATATTACATATTGAAAAAGAAATTAGGGAACTAGAAGATAAAAGTCAACAAGAGGGTATTTCTACTAATATCTCTTCTCAGGCTCCAAATAGTTTGATAGATGCTGTTAGCAGAAAAGGCAAACAAGTCTTTGATGAGCTTGATGTTGAAGTAGTATAAGGAGCAAAAAAAATGATCGAACGTTATTCCCGCCCTGAGATGGCGAACATTTGGAGTGAAGAGAACAAGTACCGTGCTTGGTTGGAGGTGGAAATCCTAGCTAGCGAGGCATGGGCTGAGTTGGGTGAGATTCCCAAGAAAGATGTGGAGAAGATTCGCGGCAATGCCAGCTTTGACATCGGCCGTATTTTAGAGATTGAAGAGGAGACGCGTCACGATGTGGTGGCTTTCACCCGTGCGGTGTCTGAAACCCTCGGTGAGGAGCGCAAGTGGGTGCACTATGGCTTGACCTCTACTGACGTGGTGGATACGGCTTACGGCTACCTCTATAAGCAGGCTAACGACATTATCCGTCGTGACCTTGAAAACTTTACCAATATCGTGGCTGAAAAGGCCAAAGAGCACAAGATGACCATCATGATGGGTCGTACTCACGGTGTGCATGCGGAGCCAACGACCTTCGGTCTCAAATTGGCGACTTGGTACAGCGAAATGAAGCGCAACCAAGAGCGTTTTGAGCGCGCAGCAGCTGGTGTTGAGGCTGGAAAAATCTCTGGTGCCGTTGGAAACTTTGCCAACATTCCTCCATTCGTCGAGGAGTATGTTTGTGATAAGTTGGGCATCCGTCCGCAGGAGATTTCGACCCAGGTCTTGCCTCGTGACCTCCATGCCGAATATTTTGCGGTTCTCGCTAGCATCGCGACATCTATTGAACGCATGGCAACGGAGATCCGTGGTCTGCAAAAGTCTGAACAACGTGAAGTTGAAGAGTTCTTTGCAAAAGGCCAAAAAGGCAGCTCTGCTATGCCTCACAAACGTAACCCAATCGGTTCAGAAAACATGACAGGGCTTGCGCGTGTCATTCGTGGGCACATGGTGACAGCTTATGAGAATGTGGCGCTTTGGCATGAGCGTGATATTTCGCACTCATCAGCGGAGCGGATCATCACACCAGACACAACGATTCTCATCAACTACATGCTCAACCGCTTTGGCAACATCGTCAAGAACTTGACGGTCTTTCCTGAAAACATGATTCGCAACATGAACTCTACCTTTGGCTTGATTTACAGCCAACGTGTCATGTTGAAACTCATTGAAAAAGGGATGACGCGTGAGGAAGCTTACGACTTAGTACAGCCAAAAACAGCCTATTCATGGGATAACCAAGTGGACTTCAAACCGCTGCTTGAAGCAGACGAAAAAGTCACTGCCAAACTCACCCAAGACGAAATTGACGAACTCTTCAACCCGGTTTATTATACAAAACGAGTGGATGATATTTTCAAACGTTTGGGACTAGACTAATCACTAACGAAACTGATGGCAAAAGCTGTCAGTTTTTATGTTTTTTAAAAACTATATTAAGAATATTTAGTTTAGATAAAGATTTTATTAAATTTACATAAGGAATGACAAATACCTATTTAAAATGACAAAAATATTGGTAAAATATAGGTAATAGAATTTGATGTAGACTGGAGATAAAAACATTATGCCACAACGTTTTGGAACAAGAGTGCGGAAGTTACGCGAGGAGAAAGGTATAACACGTGAGGAATTCTGTGGAGATGAGTCAGAGCTATCTGTTAGGCAATTGGCTCGAATTGAAATGGGTAAAAGTTTACCTAGAATTAGTACGGTATTCTTTATCGCAGATGTCTTAGAGGTAAAAGTTGGGCAGCTAACAGATGGTGAAGAAATGGCTTTACCGAAACGTTATCAAGAGTTAAAATATTCTATTCTTCGAACTCCGGTTTATATGGATCCAAAACGAGTATCTGAACGTGAAGCACAGTTTGATGAAATTTCAGAATGTTTTTATGAAGAATTACCAGAAGATGAAAAATTGACTATTGATTGCCTACAAGCTGTTTTAGATACTTTTAGTACAAAAAGTATTGATTTTAGTAAGGGGCTTTTAGAAGAATATCTGGAACAAATAAAAATTAAGAAACAATATGGGATGAATGACTTGATTTTACTTCATTTGTATTTATCCGGTTTAAAATGGAATGAGATTGGAGGGGTAGAAAAAGAGTTTGTGTTGAGCTTACTCAATAAACTTTTTTTAAATTATAATCAATACACAGTTGAAGAATTATTTATGTTGAATGTTTTATTAGTTAACTTATGTTCAATTTATTTAATTGAAAAATCAAAAAAAGAGATAGAATTTGTTCTCGAAAAAACAAAAGAGATTATGAATAAAATTCAAGATTTTAATAAAATGCCTATCATCAGTCTTTTGGAATGGAAATATAGTTTGACTTGTCTGGATGATGCTGTACGTGCTAAAAAATGTTATAAAAAGGCAGATATGTTTGCAGGTATGATGGGAGATATTTATCTTCAAAAACAATTAAAAGAAGAATGGGAAAAAGATAGCCGAGAGATATGACATCTATGTCCTGTAAATGTTCATGAAAATTTCTTAAAATATTTCTGTATAAAACATAATTACAGGAGAAGCAACATGGAAAAATTTTTAAAACTTCGTTATCTTTTATTACTATCATTGCTATTTGTCACAAAATTTGTTAGCGAATCAGCAGCGCTTGGTTATGAGTGGTGGAAAATTTAAAAAGAGGCAGTGCCTCTTTTTTTCTACTATTCATTTCTGTGTTATAATATCACCATGAGTAGAATTTTAGATAACGAATTGTTGGGTGATGAAGAGTATGCTGAACGGACTCTGCGCCCGCAAAAATTAAATGAATATATTGGGCAGGACAAGGTGAAAGATCAGCTCAAGGTCTTTATTGAGGCCGCAAAGCTACGGGATGAAGCCTTGGATCACACCCTCCTTTTTGGCCCCCCGGGTTTAGGGAAAACGACTATGGCTTTTGTCATTGCCAATGAGCTCGGAGTCAATCTTAAGCAAACTTCTGGACCTGTCATCGAAAAAGCAGGCGATTTAGTAGCGATTCTGAACGATCTGGAGCCCGGTGATGTGCTCTTTATTGATGAAATCCACCGAATGCCGATGGCGGTGGAAGAAATTCTCTATAGTGCCATGGAGGATTTTTACATCGACATCATGATTGGGGCAGGGGAAGCCAGTCGTTCTGTGCACCTAGAATTACCTCCGTTCACTTTGATTGGAGCAACGACTCGCGCAGGAATGCTCTCGAATCCATTGCGTGCTCGCTTTGGTATTACTGGACACATGGAATACTATGAGTTGGACGATTTGACTGAGATTGTAGAGCGGACAGCAGACATCTTTGATATGGAAATCACGCATGAAGCAGCCATTGAGTTGGCGCGTCGCAGTCGCGGGACTCCTCGTATTGCCAATCGCTTGCTCAAACGGGTGCGGGACTTTGCGCAGATTATGGGAGATGGTCTGATTGATGATCAGATTACAGATAAGGCCCTATCTATGCTAGATGTGGATAGCGAAGGACTGGACTATGTCGATCAGAAAATTCTACGTACCATGATTGAGATGTACAATGGTGGACCTGTTGGTTTGGGAACATTATCCGTCAATATTGCAGAAGAACGAGATACGGTTGAAGATATGTACGAACCCTATCTGATTCAGAAAGGATTTATCATGCGGACGCGGACAGGTCGTGTTGCCACTGCAAAAGCCTACGAACACCTTGGCTATCCTTATCAGGAGAAATGAGAAAATACATGGAAGAAAATCTGACGTTTATCTGGGATTTGGATGGGACTTTGTTAGATTCCTATGATGCGATTTTGGCTGGCTTGGAAGAAACCTATGAACGATTCCAGTTGACCTTTGACAGAGAAAAGGTGAAAAATTATATCTTACGTTACTCTGTAAAGGACTTGTTGCGGGAAGTAACAGCGGAGGTGGGACTTGACTTTGACGAAGTATCAGCCTTTCGAGCAACTTCTTTGCGTGAGAAAAATGTGTCTGTTCAGTTGATGGCTGGTGCGCGTGAAGTATTGGACTGGACAGTGGCCCAAGGGATTCGTAACTTTATATACACGCATAAAGGGAATAATGCCTTTGCGCTTTTGAAAGAGTTGCAGGTAGACCAATACTTTACAGAAGTCATCACATCGGAATCAGGCTTTCAGCGAAAATCGAATCCGGAAGCCTTAGCGTATTTGCTTGAAAAGTACCAATTGGATAAGAGTAAGACGTATTACATTGGGGATCGTCAATTAGATGTAGATACCGCAAAACGGGCAGGAATTCCTAGTATCAATTTGATGATTGAAGCGGGTAATGGGAATCAAAAAATTGACACATTGCTAGATATTCTAAAAATAGTTTAACTTTAAGAAAAAATTAAGGAAGAATTTGTATACTAAACGTATCTTTTTCATATATCTCCAGAAAATCCTTGCATCATCATGCAGGGATTTTCTTGTCTGTGTTATACTAGGTATATGATGTGGACAGAAAAAGAAATTCGTTGCGCCTTATTTAAGGACAAGGATATACGCAAAATTTTACAGATTTTAGTGGAGTTGCAATTGAAAGACAGTTGGATTTGTGCAGGGACTGTGCGTAATTTTATTTGGAACCTATTGTCGAATCAAGAAGGCTTTGATAAAGAAACCTGTCAGATAGAGTTGGAGTTGAAAAAGAAATACCCTCAATACAAATGGGAAGTGAAAAATCAGGTCTACATGCACGTTCACAGCCCGAATACACTTCCCTATACTAGTTCACAGGATGCCATAACAAAATATCCTGAAACCTGTACAGCGGTCGGGATTCGTCTGTCTAATGATGGAGAACTGGAATTATTCTGCCCCTATGGCTTAGAAAGTATCACCTCATTTGCCGTACGCCCAACGCCCCATTTTCAGGTAGACGAAAAGCGAATGGTCACTTATCGCCAAAGACTGGCAAAAAAAGATTGGTTTCGGAAGTGGCCACGGTTACATGTCTATGAAACATAAAGTTTCTTCTATAATATAAGATATTAAACACAAGATTGCTAAAAAGGAATCTTGTGTTTTTGAAAAAAACACATCAAATCTCTTGCAATCATAAATGGTTTTTGATATACTAATCGGGTGCCGTAAAAAATACGGCTGTAGCTTTGATGCAAGAGGTTGCGACACGCTCGGTTGCATTGCCACGCAACTCGTGTTGGTTTTCTTGTGGAGCTAGCCTATTATCTTAAATAGACGAAAAGGAGAAAAAGATGGCAAACAAAAAAATTCGCATCCGCTTGAAAGCGTACGAACACCGTACACTTGATACAGCAGCTGCAAAAATCGTAGAAACTGCTACTCGTACAGGTGCAGAAGTTGCTGGTCCAGTACCGCTTCCAACTGAACGTAGCCTCTACACAATCATTCGTGCGACTCACAAGTACAAAGATTCTCGTGAGCAATTCGAAATGCGTACACACAAACGTCTTGTTGACATTATCAACCCAACTCAAAAAACTGTTGATGCGTTGATGAAACTTGACTTGCCAAGTGGTGTAAACGTAGAAATCAAATTGTAATTTGATTAGGAGCACAAAAAACGCTCGTTAAAAACTTTTTTGAGCACAAAAAACGCTCATTAAAAACTTTTTAAAACTAAAATTAAGAAAAGGAAATTTTCTCATGACAAAAGGAATCTTAGGGAAAAAAGTGGGAATGACTCAAATCTTCACTGAATCTGGTGAATTTATTCCTGTTACTGTCATCGAAGCGGCTCCAAACGTAGTGCTTCAAGTGAAAACAGTTGAGACAGACGGTTATGCGGCTGTTCAAGTTGGTTTTGATGACAAACGTGAAGTGTTGAGCAACAAACCTGCCAAAGGCCATGTAGCGAAAGCTAACACAGCTCCTAAGCGCTTCATTCGTGAATTCAAAAACATTGAAGGCTTGGAAGTTGGTGCAGAAATCACTGTTGACACATTCGTGGCTGGAGATGTTGTTGATGTAACTGGTACATCTAAAGGTAAAGGTTTCCAAGGTGTTATCAAACGCCATGGTCAATCACGTGGTCCAATGGCTCACGGTTCTCGTTACCACCGTCGTCCAGGTTCAATGGGACCTGTAGCGCCTAACCGTGTGTTTAAAAACAAACGCTTGGCAGGACGTATGGGTGGCAACCGTGTAACAATTCAAAATCTTGAAGTTGTACAAGTTGTTCCAGAAAAGAACGTTATCCTTATCAAAGGTAACGTACCAGGTGCTAAGAAATCTCTTATCACTATCAAATCAGCAGTTAAAGCTGGTAAATAATAAGGAAAGGGGAAATCAGTCGAAATGGCAAACGTAACATTATTTGACCAAACTGGTAAACAAACTGGTGAAGTTGTATTGAACGATGCAGTATTTGGTATCGAGCCAAATGAAGCAGTTGTCTTTGATGTCATCATCAGCCAACGTGCAAGTCTTCGTCAAGGTACTCACGCAGTGAAAAACCGTTCAGCAGTTTCAGGCGGTGGTCGCAAACCATGGCGCCAAAAAGGAACTGGACGTGCTCGTCAAGGTTCTATCCGCTCACCACAATGGCGTGGCGGTGGTGTAGTCTTCGGACCAACTCCACGTTCTTACGCTTACAAACTTCCACAAAAAGTTCGTCGTTTGGCACTTAAATCTGTTTATTCAGAAAAAGTTGCTGAAAGCAAATTTGTAGCTGTTGATTCACTTACATTTGCAGCTCCAAAAACTGCTGAATTTGCAAAAGTTCTTGCAGCATTGAGCGTTGATTCAAAAGTCCTTGTTATTCTTGAAGAAGGCAACGAATTCGCAGCTCTTTCAGCTCGTAACCTTCCAAATGTGAAAGTTGCTACAGCTACAACTGCAAGCGTACTTGACATCACAAGTGCAGATAAACTTCTTGTAACTCAAGCAGCTATCTCTAAGATCGAGGAGGTTCTTGCATAATGAATTTGTATGATGTTATCAAAAAACCTGTCATCACAGAAAGCTCAATGAGCCAACTTGAAGCAGGCAAATACGTATTTGAAGTGGACACTCGTGCACACAAACTCCTCATCAAACAAGCAGTAGAAGCAGCGTTTGAAGGTGTGAAAGTTGCAAATGTCAACACAATCAATGTGAAACCTAAAACAAAACGTGTTGGACGTTATGTAGGTCGCACAAACAAAGTTAAAAAAGCTATCATCACTCTTACAGCTGATTCAAAAGCAATCGAGTTGTTCGCAGCTGAAGCTGAATAATCAAAGGAGGAATTAACGTGGGTATTAAAGTTTATAAACCAACGACAAATGGCCGTCGTAACATGACTTCTTTGGATTTCGCTGAAATCACAACAAGCACACCTGAGAAATCATTGCTTGTTTCTTTGAAGAAAACAGCAGGTCGTAACAACAACGGTCGCATCACAGTTCGTCATCATGGTGGTGGCCACAAACGTCATTACCGCTTGATTGACTTCAAACGTAACAAAGACGGTGTTGAAGCAGTTGTTAAAACAATTGAATACGATCCAAACCGTACAGCAAATATTGCTCTTGTACACTACACTGACGGTGTGAAAGCATACATCTTGGCTCCTAAAGGTCTTGAAGTAGGTCAACGTATCGTTTCAGGCCCAGAAGCTGATATCAAAGTTGGTAACGCACTTCCATTGGCAAATATTCCTGTTGGTACAGTTGTACACAACATCGAATTGAAACCAGGTCGTGGTGGCGAATTGGTTCGTGCTGCTGGTGCTTCTGCACAAGTGCTTGGTCAAGAAGGTAAATACGTTCTTGTTCGTCTTCAATCAGGCGAAGTTCGTATGATTCTTGGTACTTGTCGTGCAACTGTTGGTACAGTGGGTAACGAACAACACGGACTTGTTAACCTTGGTAAAGCAGGACGTAGCCGTTGGAAAGGTATCCGCCCAACAGTTCGTGGTTCTGTAATGAACCCTAATGATCACCCACACGGTGGTGGTGAAGGTAAAGCACCAGTTGGACGTAAAGCGCCATCTACTCCTTGGGGTAAACCTGCGCTTGGTCTTAAAACGCGTAACAAGAAAGCGAAATCTGACAAACTTATCGTTCGTCGTCGCAATGAAAAATAATGCAGCTAATTAGCTGTTAAACATCCGCCAGCTCGGTAGCCCGCTTAGCGGGCAGGCCGCTGTGGTACATATTTTAAAGGAGAAAACTACAAAATGGGACGTAGTCTTAAAAAAGGACCTTTCGTCGATGAGCATTTGATGAAAAAAGTTGAAGCTCAAGCAAACGACGAAAAGAAAAAAGTAATCAAAACTTGGTCACGTCGTTCAACGATTTTCCCAAGTTTCATCGGTTATACAATTGCAGTTTACGATGGTCGTAAACATGTGCCTGTATATATTCAAGAAGACATGGTAGGTCACAAACTTGGTGAATTCGCACCAACTCGTACTTACAAAGGTCATGCTGCAGACGACAAGAAAACTCGTCGTAAATAATTTAGGAGGAAAACACAATGGCAGAAATTACTTCAGCTAAAGCAACTGCTCGCACAGTACGTGTTTCACCTCGTAAATCACGTCTTGTCTTGGACAATATTCGTGGTAAAAGTGTAGCAGACGCAATCGCAATCTTGAAATTTACTCCAAACAAAGCAGCTGGAATCATCGAAAAAGTGTTGAATTCAGCAGTTGCTAACGCAGAAAACAACTTTGGTTTGGAAAAAGCTAACTTGGTAGTCAGCGAAGCATTCGCAAACGAAGGACCAACTCTTAAACGTTTCCGTCCACGTGCGAAAGGTTCAGCTTCACCAATTAACAAACGCACAGCTCATATTACAGTAGTTGTGGAAGAAAAATAAGGAGGTAAAAACGTGGGACAAAAAGTACATCCAATTGGTATGCGTGTCGGCATCATCCGTGATTGGGATGCTAAATGGTATGCTGAAAAAGAATACGCGGATTACCTTCATGAAGATCTTGCAATCCGCAACTTTATCAAGAAAGAATTGGCTGACGCATCAGTTTCAACTATCGAGATCGAACGTGCAGTTAATAAAGTAATCGTGAGTGTTCACACAGCTAAACCTGGTATGGTTATCGGTAAAGCAGGTAGCAATGTAGACGCACTTCGTGCACAACTCAACAAATTGACTGGAAAACAAGTTCACATCAACATCATTGAAATCAAGTCTCCAGATCTTGATGCTCATCTTGTTGGTGAATCAATTGCTCGTCAATTGGAACAACGTGTTGCTTTCCGTCGTGCTCAAAAACAAGCCATCCAACGTGCAATGCGCGCTGGTGCAAAAGGTATCAAAACACAGGTTTCTGGCCGTTTGAATGGTGCAGATATCGCCCGTGCTGAAGGTTACTCAGAAGGAACTGTTCCTCTTCATACCCTTCGTGCTGATATCGATTACGCTTGGGAAGAAGCTCTTACAACTTACGGTAAACTTGGTGTTAAAGTTTGGATTTACCGTGGCGAAGTTCTTCCTGCTCGTAAAAACACTAAAGGAGGTAAATAACAAATGTTAGTACCTAAACGTGTGAAACACCGCCGTGAATTCCGTGGAAAAATGCGCGGTGAAGCAAAAGGTGGTAAAGAAGTATCATTTGGTGAATATGGTCTTCAAGCTACTACAAGCTCATGGATTACAAACCGCCAAATCGAAGCTGCTCGTATCGCGATGACGCGTTATATGAAACGTGGTGGTAAAGTTTGGATCAAAATCTTCCCTCACAAATCATATACAGCAAAAGCTATCGGGGTTCGTATGGGTTCTGGTAAAGGGGCACCTGAAGGTTGGGTTGCACCAGTTAAACGTGGCAAAGTGATGTTTGAAGTTGCAGGCGTTTCTGAAGAAATCGCTCGTGAAGCATTCCGTCTTGCTGGCCACAAATTACCAGTTAAAGTTAAATTCGTAAAACGTGAAGCAGAATAAGGAGAAGACATGAAACTTCAAGAAATTAAAGATTTTGTTAAAGAACTTCGTGGCCTTTCTCAAGAAGAACTTGCTAAGAAAGAAAACGAGTTGAAGAAAGAACTCTTCGACCTTCGTTTCCAAGCCGCTGCTGGTCAACTTGAGCAAACTGCTCGTTTGAACGAAGTGAAAAAACAAATTGCACGTATCAAAACTGTGCAATCTGAAATGAAATAATAGATTGGGAAAGGAGAATTTCAATGGAACGCAATAATCGTAAAGTTCTTGTTGGGCGCGTAGTGTCTGACAAAATGGACAAAACCATCACAGTTGTAGTTGAAACAAAACGTAACCACCCAGTCTATGGTAAACGTATTAACTACTCTAAAAAATACAAAGCTCATGATGAAAACAATGTTGCCAAAGAAGGCGATATCGTACGTATCATGGAAACTCGCCCACTTTCAGCTACAAAACGTTTCCGTCTTGTAGAAGTTGTGGAAGAAGCGGTTATCATTTAATCAAACTGAAAGGAGAAAACGAAGATGATTCAAACAGAAACTCGTTTAAAAGTTGCTGACAACAGTGGCGCACGTGAAATCTTGACAATTAAAGTTCTTGGTGGATCAGGCCGCAAATTCGCCAACATCGGTGATGTAATCGTTGCTTCAGTAAAACAAGCTACTCCTGGTGGTGCGGTTAAAAAAGGTGACGTTGTAAAAGCAGTTATCGTTCGTACTAAATCAGGCGCTCGTCGTGCAGATGGTTCATACATCAAATTCGACGAAAATGCAGCAGTTATTATCCGTGAAGACAAAAACCCTCGCGGAACTCGTATCTTTGGCCCAGTGGCACGCGAATTGCGTGACGGCGGTTTCATGAAAATCGTTTCATTGGCACCAGAAGTACTTTAATCTGCTAAGTTTATTCTTGTAACGAAGAAATATATATAAAACAAACTAAGTCCCCTAGGTTTTTATCCTAGGGTGCCCGTTAGGGCGTAAGAAATAATAGGAGAATCAAATGTTTGTAAAAAAAGGCGACAAAGTTCGCGTAATCGCTGGTAAAGACAAAGGCGTTGAAGCAGTTGTTGTATCAGCACTTCCAAAAGTAAACAAAGTTGTTGTTGAAGGTGTCAACATCATCAAGAAACATCAAAAACCAAACAACGAAAACCCTCAAGGTGCTATCGTAGAAAAAGAAGCACCAATCCATGTGTCAAACGTTCAAGTTCTTGACAAAAATGGCGTTGCAGGTCGTGTTGGTTACAAATTTGTAGACGGCAAAAAAGTGCGTTACAACAAAAAATCAGGCGAAGTGCTTGATTAATCACGAAGGAAAGGAGAAGTATAATGGCAAATCGTTTAAAAGAAAAATATCTTAATGAAGTAGTTCCTGCTTTGACTGAACAATTTAACTATTCTTCAGTAATGGCTGTACCAAAAGTTGATAAGATCGTTTTGAACATGGGTGTTGGTGACGCTGTTTCTAACGCTAAAAACCTTGAAAAAGCTGCTCAAGAATTGGCGCTTATTTCAGGTCAAAAACCACTTATCACAAAAGCTAAGAAATCAATCGCCGGCTTCCGTCTTCGTGAAGGGGTTGCTATCGGTGCGAAAGTAACACTGCGTGGCGAACGTATGTACGAATTCTTGGATAAATTGGTTACAGTTTCACTTCCTCGTGTACGTGATTTCCACGGTGTTCCAACAAAATCATTTGATGGACGTGGTAACTACACGCTTGGTGTGAAAGAGCAATTGATCTTCCCAGAAATCAACTTTGATGATGTTGATAAAACTCGTGGTTTGGATATCGTTATTGTTACAACTGCTAACACTGACGAAGAGTCACGTGCATTGCTTACTGGCCTTGGAATGCCGTTTGCGAAATAAAAGGGAGAGAATAAATGGCTAAAAAATCTATGATCGCTAAGAACAAACGCCCAGCTAAGTTCTCAACTCAAGCTTACACACGCTGTGAAAAATGTGGACGTCCACACTCAGTTTACCGCAAATTCAAACTTTGCCGTGTATGCTTCCGCGACTTGGCTTACCTTGGACAGATTCCTGGCGTAACAAAAGCATCTTGGTAAAATTATGATGTGAGAGCGTTAAGCTACCAAAGCAAAAATAGGAAATCTAACGACGAACGCTTGCGTTCTAGGAGGATTTATCTTTTTTGCACAGGTAGTAGCTCGAACTCAAATAACATGATACGAGTGCGTTAAAAGTTCACAGTGAAAATCTATCTTTTTCACACTGATTTTAGTCCGTGCTCAAATAACAGATGTGAAGAAACTCATATCAGCCTTCGGGCATCATTAACTGGTAAGTGAATCAATCATACTGCCAGTAAGAGGAGAAATAAAAAATGGTTATGACTGACCCAATTGCAGACTTTTTGACACGTATCCGTAATGCGAACCAAGCAAAACATGAAGTGCTTGAAGTGCCTGCATCAAACATCAAAAAAGGGATTGCTACAATCCTTAAAAACGAAGGTTTTGTAAAAAACGTTGAATTCATCGAAGATGACAAACAAGGCATCATCCGTGTATTCTTGAAATACGGACCAAACGGTGAAAAAGTTATTACAAACTTGAAACGTATCTCAAAACCAGGTCTTCGTGTTTACTCAAAACGTGAAGATATTCCTAAAGTTCTTAACGGACTTGGAATTGCCATCATTTCTACATCAGAAGGTCTTTTGACAGATAAAGAAGCTCGTCAAAAGAACGTTGGTGGAGAAGTATTGGCTTACGTTTGGTAATCTCGCAAGAGGTACCAACAAACTTGCTCATTTGAACACGGGCTAAAACCTGTGTGAAAAAGATAAACTTTTCTAGAAACCTGAGTTTCTGCATCAAGTTTCGTATTTTCACTTTGGTTTTGACGCCCTTTGTATCATGAGCACCCCGTGAAAACTAGCCGCTTGTCGGCTTGACAATCTAACAGGAGAAAATAGAATATGTCACGTATTGGTAATAAAGTAATCACATTGCCTGCTGGAGTTGAGATTTCTCAAAACAACGGCGTGGTTACTGTAAAAGGACCTAAAGGGGAATTAACTCGTGAATTCCCAACAGCTATTGAAATCAAAGTAGAAGGTACAGAAGTAACACTTCACCGTCCAAATGATTCAAAAGAAATGAAGACTATCCACGGTACAAGCCGTGCCAACCTCAACAACATGGTTGTTGGTGTTTCTGAAGGCTTCAAAAAAGAACTTGAAATGCGTGGTGTCGGTTACCGTGCTCAATTAGCAGGGAACAAATTGACACTTGCGGTTGGTAAATCACATCCGGATGAAGTGGTTGCACCAGAAGGGATTACATTTGAAGTTCCAGCACCAACACAAATTATCGTGTCTGGTATCAATAAAGAAGTTGTTGGTCAAACAGCAGCTTACATCCGTAGCCTTCGCGCTCCTGAGCCATATAAAGGTAAGGGTATTCGCTATGTTAGTGAATTTGTTCGCCGCAAAGAAGGTAAAACAGGTAAATAATATTTTTTTGAGAAAGGTATTCGCCTTTCTCGGGGATCTATTTTCAGAAACGAGTCTCGTGTGAGACGAAATCAAAATAAAGAGGTGAAAATTGTGATTTCAAAACCAGATAAAAACAAAATCCGCCAAAAACGCCATCGTCGTGTTCGCGGTAAAATCTCTGGAACTGCTGCTCGCCCACGTTTGAACATTTTCCGTTCTAATACAGGCATCTACGCTCAAGTGATTGATGACGTAGCGGGTGTAACGCTCGCAAGCGCTTCTACTCTTGATAAAGAAGTTTCAAAAGGAACTAAGACAGAACAAGCCGTTGTTGTAGGTAAGCTCGTTGCAGAACGTGCGGTTGCTAAAGGTATTTCTGAAGTGGTCTTTGACCGCGGTGGATATCTCTATCACGGACGTGTGAAAGCTTTGGCTGACGCAGCTCGTGAAAACGGATTGAAATTCTAATAGGGAGGACACTAAGAAATGGCATTTAAAGATAACGCAGTTGAATTTGAAGAACGCGTAGTAGCCATCAACCGTGTTACAAAAGTTGTTAAAGGTGGACGTCGTCTTCGTTTTGCAGCTCTTGTGGTTGTTGGTGACCGTAACGGACGTGTAGGTTTCGGTACTGGTAAAGCTCAAGAAGTACCAGAAGCTATCCGTAAAGCAGTTGAAGCTGCTAAGAAAAACTTGATCGAAGTACCAATGGTTGGTACAACAATCCCTCACGAAGTTCGTTCAGAATTTGGTGGAGCAAAAGTATTGTTGAAACCTGCTGTAGAGGGTGCTGGGGTTGCTGCTGGTGGTGCAACACGTGCCGTTATTGAATTGGCTGGTATTGCTGATGTGACATCAAAATCACTCGGTTCAAACACACCAATCAACATCGTTCGTGCAACTGTTGAAGGTTTGAAACAATTGAAACGTGCTGAGGAAGTTGCTGCACTTCGTGGCATCTCAGTTTCAGATTTGGCATAAGAAAGGGGAACTCATGGCTCAAATTAAAATTACTTTGACGAAGTCTCCAATCGGCCGTATTCCATCACAACGTAAAACAGTTGTGGCGCTTGGTCTTGGCAAATTGAACAGCTCAGTCGTTAAAGAAGATAATGCAGCTATCCGTGGTATGGTCAACGCCGTATCTCACTTGGTAACTGTAGAAGAAGTTAATTAAGACAAGAAATTAAAAACGTTAGTTTTTTGGTCCAGTTTTTAAATCCAGCACCATTAATGCTTATCAAGATGGGTAGTTGGTAATTGTTCATAGAAATGTTTTTAAGTCGTGTGAAGAATCGCACGACTTAAAGTTCATTCGTATAGGCGAGTTTTTCAATTGAGGCCTTACCCAATTGAGAGGCGCTAGCATTTTACACATAAGGAGAAAATTAATAATGAAACTTCATGAATTACAACCTGCTACAGGTTCACGTAAAGTTCGCAACCGTGTAGGTCGTGGTACATCATCAGGTAACGGTAAAACATCTGGCCGTGGTCAAAAAGGTCAAAAAGCACGTAGTGGTGGCGGCGTACGTCTTGGTTTTGAAGGTGGACAAACTCCATTGTTCCGTCGTATTCCAAAACGTGGTTTCACTAACATTAATGCAAAAGAATATGCAATCGTTAACCTTGATCAATTGAACGTCTTTGAAGATGGTGCTGAAGTAACACCAGTTGCTCTTGTTGAAGCTGGTATTGTTAAAGCTGAAAAATCAGGAATCAAAATTCTTGGTAACGGTGAATTAACAAAGAAATTAACAGTAAAAGCTGCTAAATTCTCAAAATCAGCTGAAGAAGCAATCACTTCAAAAGGTGGTTCTGTGGAAGTCATCTAAGGGGTGACCGCCTATGTTTTTTAAGCTATTAAAAGATGCGCTGAAAGTTAAAAATGTACGAAATAAAATTTTATTTACCATTTTTATTCTTTTGGTTTTCCGAGTAGGGACGCATATTACAGTGCCAGGTATCAACGCAAAAAGCCTAGACGCCTTGTCGAGTCTTCCATTTTTGAACATGTTGAGTCTCGTATCGGGGAATGCTCTGAAAAATTTCTCAGTATTTGCCCTCGGGGTTAGCCCATATATTACTGCTTCGATTATTGTTCAGTTATTGCAAATGGATATTTTACCGAAGTTTGTTGAATGGGGGAAACAAGGTGAGGTTGGTCGTCGTAAACTGAATCAAGCAACACGCTATATCTCGCTTGCACTGGCTTTTGTTCAGTCGATTGGGATTACTGCAGGCTTCAATGCTTTGTCAGGAGCGCAGTTGACAACCATGGAACTCAATTGGCAAACGTACCTTTTGATTGGTAGTATCTTGACGACTGGTTCTATGATTGTTACTTGGTTAGGCGAACAGATCACTGATAAAGGTTACGGAAACGGAACCTCTATGATTATCTTTGCAGGGATTATTTCGTCTTTACCAACAACTATCTCAGAAATTTACGAAGACCGTTTTGTCAATATTGACTCGAGTCGTATCGGAGAGTCTATCCTCTTCGTAGCGATCTTAGTCGTTGCTGTTTTGGCGATTGTTTACTTTACAACGTATGTGCAACAGGCTGAGTATAAAATTCCGATTCAATATACAAAACGAGCACAGGGCGCACCGTCTAGCTCATACCTACCATTGAAATTAAATCCAGCTGGAGTTATTCCTGTTATTTTTGCGGGATCTATTACGGCGATTCCAACATCGATTGTACAGTATTTTGCAAGTCAAAATCAAAGTTACTCATGGCTATCAGCTGTTCAAGAGTTCTTTGATTATACTACTGTAAAAGGAATGATTGTATATGCAGTGTTAATTATTCTGTTTACTTTCTTCTATACATTTGTACAAGTGAATCCTGAAAAAACAGCAGAAAATCTACAAAAGAGTGGTGCTTACATTCATGGAGTTCGTCCAGGGAATGGAACAGAAAAGTATTTCTCTACTTTATTGATCCGATTAGCAACTGTCGGGGCACTCTTCTTAGGTTTTGTAGCATTGTTACCGATTTTGGCGCAAAACATCTTAGGACTTTCTTCCAATATTGCCTTTTTAGGTACAAGTTTAATTATCGTTATTATGACAAGTATTGAAGGTATCAAACAATTGGAAGGCTATCTTTTGAAGCGAAAATACGTTGGTTTCATGGATATAACAGAATAGAATACAGGTTGACATTGTCAACCTTCTATTTTGTTTTTAGATAAGTTTGTCAGCCGGGCGAATTTATGTGAAAACAAAACACAAACAGTGCCCAACTAATCATTAGTTGGGTTACACTTACGTACTACTTTTAAGGAGTTATCATGAATCTTTTGATTATGGGCTTGCCTGGTGCTGGGAAAGGCACACAAGCTGCGAAAATTGTTGAAAAATTTGGAGTTGCACACATTTCTACTGGAGATATGTTCCGTGCTGCTATGGCAAACCAAACTGAAATGGGTATGCTTGCAAAATCATACATTGACAAGGGAGATTTGGTCCCTGATGAAGTCACAAACGGAATTGTAAAAGAACGCCTAGCGCAAGAGGATATTAAAGAAAAAGGATTTTTGCTAGATGGCTATCCACGTACAATCGAACAGGCTCACGCTTTGGATGCTACGTTAGCAGACCTCGGGACTCAATTGGAAGGGGTTATCAATATTGAAATTGACCCATCTAAACTCTTGGAACGCTTGAGTGGACGTATCATCCACAAAAAAACAGGTGAAACGTTCCATAAAGTCTTCAACCCACCAGCAGCTGGTTATGATGAAAATGATTACTATCAACGTGAAGATGACAAACCTGAATCAGTGAAACGTCGTCTTGAAGTGAATATTGCTCAGGGAGAACCAATTATTGCTCATTATCGTGAAAAAGGATTGGTACATGATATCGAGGGTGACCAAGATATTGACGTCGTCTTTTCAGAAATTGATAAAGTTTTATCAAAACTATCATAATTAAAGGGATTTGGCTTGCTTTTTTTGAAACAAAATGATAAAATGGCTTAGTCTGACTTATAATTGTTACCTCTGTGCTCAGAGGACATCAAATCGAAATTTAGAGGGGGAAACTTTTGCATGGCAAAAGAAGATGTGATTGAAATTGAAGGTAAGGTAGTTGATACCATGCCAAACGCTATGTTTACTGTTGAGTTGGAAAATGGACACCAAGTCTTGGCAACTGTCTCAGGTAAAATCCGCAAAAATTACATTCGTATTTTGGTGGGAGACCGAGTGACTGTCGAACTTAGTCCATATGATTTAACACGTGGACGTATCACATACCGCTTTAAATAGTCGAAATACTTGGAGGGATTAAAATGAAAGTAAGACCATCGGTCAAACCAATTTGCGAATACTGTAAAGTCATTCGTCGTAATGGTCGTGTTATGGTAATTTGCCCAGCAAACCCAAAACACAAGCAACGTCAAGGTTAAGAATAGAAAGGAGAAAACATGGCTCGTATTGCTGGAGTTGATATTCCAAATGATAAACGTGTAGTAATTTCATTGACTTACGTGTACGGAATCGGTCTTGCAACATCTAAGAAAATTCTTGCAGCAGCAGGCGTTTCAGAAGATGTTCGTGTAAAAGATTTAACATCTGATCAAGAAGATGCTATCCGTCGTGAAGTAGATGCGATTAAAGTAGAAGGTGACCTTCGTCGTGAAGTGAACTTGAACATTAAACGTTTGATGGAAATCGGTTCATATCGTGGTATTCGTCACCGTCGTGGCTTGCCAGTTCGTGGACAAAACACTAAAAACAATGCTCGCACTCGTAAAGGTAAAGCTGTTGCGATTGCAGGTAAGAAAAAATAAAATAGGAGGTAGAAAAATTGGCTAAACCAACACGTAAACGTCGCGTGAAAAAGAATATCGAATCTGGTATTGCACACATCCACGCAACATTTAACAACACTATTGTTATGATTACTGATGTGCATGGTAACGCTCTTGCTTGGTCATCAGCTGGTGCTCTTGGTTTTAAAGGTTCTCGTAAATCTACACCATTCGCAGCCCAAATGGCTTCAGAAGCTGCAGCTAAATCAGCACAAGAACACGGTCTTAAAACAGTTGAAGTTACAGTAAAAGGTCCAGGTTCAGGTCGTGAGTCTGCTATTCGCGCTCTTGCAGCTGCTGGTCTTGAAGTGACTGCAATTCGTGATGTGACTCCTGTACCACACAATGGTGCTCGTCCTCCAAAACGTCGCCGTGTATAATCATACAAACGATACACAGCTTTTCGTTTAAGAGGGAGTAAGAAATGATTGAGTTTGAAAAACCAACTATAACAAAAATTGATGAAAATAAAGATTACGGCAGATTTGTTGTTGAACCATTAGAACGTGGTTACGGAACAACTCTCGGGAACTCACTTCGTCGTGTACTTCTTGCATCACTACCAGGTGCTGCAGTGACATCAATTAAAATTGATGGTGTACTCCACGAATTCGACACAGTTCCAGGTGTCCGCGAAGATGTGATGCAAATTATTTTGAACATCAAAGGCATTGCTGTAAAATCTTATGTCGAAGACGAAAAGACAATTGAACTTGATGTAGTAGGACCAGCAGAAGTAACTGCAGGTGATATTTTAACGGACAGTGATATTGAAATTGTAAACCCTGACCACTATCTTTTTACCATTAGCGAAGGTGCTACATTTAAAGCTACTTTGACTGTAAACACAGGACGTGGGTATGTACCAGCTGAAGGGAATAAAAAAGATGAAGCTCCAGTGGGAACGCTGGCTGTAGATTCTATCTACACTCCAGTAGTAAAAGTCAATTACCAAGTTGAACCAGCTCGTGTTGGTAGCAATGATGGTTTTGACAAATTAACACTTGAAATTATGACAAACGGGACTATTATCCCTGAAGATGCACTCGGACTTTCAGCGCGTATTTTGATGGAACATTTAGGTTTGTTTACAGATCTCACAGATGTTGCTAAAGCTGCGGAAGTGATGAAAGAAACAGAGACTGCATCGGATGATAGAATGTTGGATCGTACAATCGAAGAATTAGATTTATCTGTTCGCTCATACAACTGTTTGAAACGTGCAGGCATCAACACCGTCTTTGATTTGACCGAAAAAACAGAACCTGAAATGATGAAAGTACGCAATCTTGGACGCAAGAGTTTGGAAGAAGTCAAAGTTAAATTGGCAGATCTTGGTCTAGGATTAAAAAAAGATAAATAATAGAGGAGGAACTAATGGCATACCGTAAACTAGGACGCACTAGCTCACAACGTAAAGCAATGTTGCGCGATTTGACAACTGACCTTTTGATCAACGAATCAATCGTAACAACTGAAGCACGTGCAAAAGAAATCCGTAAAACAGTTGAAAAAATGATTACACTTGGTAAACGTGGCGATTTGCATGCTCGTCGTCAAGCAGCGGCTTATGTTCGCAACGAAATTGCATCTGAAAGCTATGATGAAGCAACTGATAAATACACATCAACTACTGCGCTTCAAAAATTGTTCTCAGAAATTGCACCTCGTTATGCAGAACGTAACGGAGGATACACTCGTATTCTTAAAACTGAACCACGTCGTGGTGATGCTGCACCGATGGCAATTATTGAACTTGTATAAAATCATCAATTTTGTTGAGTGTTATGATGATGGAGTCTATTTAGATTCTTAGTCTAGCTCTGGTCTACCGCCGATTTATTCGGCGGTAACACTCATCATATTGAAAAAAACGTAACGCTTGTTTATGAAATGATTTCTGATATGGAATCATTTCATAAGCAGGCGTTTTTTGTCTCAAATGCACCTTAAAAACATTGAAATTTATCTGATTGAATAGAGTCTGTCAATATTTTCCAAAAAGTAAATATGTGATCGTTGGAAAATATGTAAACAGAAAATCTCAGATTAAGACTGAAAAGACTGCTTTATACTGTGTTGTCAGCGCAGGTTGATGATAAAAATTTGAGAAAATTACTCACGTATTAACATTCTCAGTATCTCCCAAGCTGATAGTTTCAGTTATACTAGGATCACCTTCCTAATCAGAAAAGTATTTTATTTGTACCAAGAAATCTTTATTCTACTGTGTTTTTATACTTTAGGACAAAAATGTCCTGTACGAACCCTTATGTAGGAAGTAGACTAGAGAGGAAGGAGTGGAAAGATGGAATTTAAGACAATCTATTCAAAGGTAAGCGGGATAGTGGAGAAAGCCCGGAAGGAATACTACGTGAAGTCATGGGAGCACGAGGATTGGGAACAAGAAGGGATGCTGGTATTGTATGAATTACTATCAAGCGATGCAAGCATCACGGAAGACATGAGTCGCTTATATGTGTACTATAAGGTTAAGTTCCGGAATCACGTAAAAGACAAGATA
>NZ_KB904565.1 GCF_000380125.1 Streptococcus ovis DSM 16829 | reverse complement strand
TTTCTGCCCATCAATGCCTTAGAACCCTTGATGTTTGCTTCTCTCAGCAGTAATCGATACCAGGGTTCATCGATTTGTTTGATCCCTTCTGTTCCGGAAATAACCGTTAAATTTGGTCTCTTACTTGGAAATGGTAACTCGGACTGTTTCATCGACCAGTCCAACCACTCCTGGAAGGAATACGTATATTCCGCATGGAAAAACTCGACGTTATCTGTCCGTGGCATTCGTGCAATCCCAAAGTGATTGCAGGTCATGTCTACTGGCAGATGTTGGCCGAAATAATTTCTCAAATTTTGGGAAATCGCCTTGGCCACCTTTACCACTCTAAATTGTGAATGAGTGGTCACGTAGGCTGGTTCTTCCAGGACAAAATAAGCCTGGTAGCCTCTCTCTGATTTCAGGATAAGCGTTGGCATAAATCCCAAATCAATGGCCGTTGTCAGAATATCTCCAGAGGTGATCTCATCAGCTGAAGAGGTCATATCAAAGTCAATGTAAAAGGTGCTAATCTGTCTTAGATTCTCTTCCGTATGGCCACGTGTAATCTGGCGTTTCTCGTCACTGTAGGTACCAAACCGATAAGCGTTGGGTGTCCAGTGAGTAAAACGATCCTGGTTCTCCATAATAGCTTCCATCGATGTTAGAACAAGACCACGTGCCTTAATCATATTGGCTTTAGAACGATAGGCGAAGATGGCTCCTCGATTCCCTTCTTCAGTTGAAGGTACCGGTTTGAGATGACTATTTCTGAATTTATAGTTTCTTAAACCCTCTTTTAAAATCAAGCGGTAAACATTATTTAAGTTCATCTGTTTCCTTACTATCCAACTAAAAACAAAAAGAATTTTATTAACAATATCAATAAGCTGAATAAGATTAATGTTAATAATAAAGGCATTCCATAAATGGTAAAACGCTTCTTATGGATTGGTTCTTCCATAAAGATTCTTTCATCTTGTGAATTAATACGGTTAACATCAAAATTCATCATTACAATTCTCCTCGATATTTGCCAGAGCGAAGCTATTGGGTAGTAACCTCTTAGGGTAAGGATTCCCTTTCTTCAGATTGCTTTTTAGATAAAAGCACGGTTTAACTGTTTGAACGTAGTCACTTCTTTTCCGCCCTCGTATCAGCTGTTTATAAGATAATGGAAGCCGCTTTTCAATCTCTTTGAATTTAAAACCTAAAGTCAAGTAGGTTGTGACAATTTTATGAACATATTCCTTGTATTCCTGGTTTCTAACTCTATGACGAATACTCTCATCCTCTAGCGTTATACTTTTCTGATACTGGATATATAATCCCCTCATCTGTTCAATCTTATTCTGCCAGTTAGGATTATAAGGTTGACCAGAGTATTTATTGATCAACTGATGAACAGGTTCTTTGAACTTCATCTGAACAAAATCAAATTCTCCTAAATCAGTCAGAGGATCGATAAAACCCAATGGATCACTTTCCAATAGTTTTTGATAAGCAAATTGATCCATTTCAAACCCTCCCTACAGTTTTAGGCAAACAAAAAAAGAGAGAACAGCAAATCTGTTCTCCCTCATAGGGATATATTTGATTAAATCTAAAAACTCTTACCACTTACTTCTTATTTCTTCAATCCTAATAGACCGAGAATCTCTTGTTTGTAATGAAGCTTTGCCATTTCAGGGTCTGCCACCTCTTTCCAATCCATGCTCAATTCTGCCACAATCTGTCCGGGTTTATGATTGAGAACATAGATACGGTCACTCAATTCCACCGCCTCATCAATGCTATGCGTAATTAAAAGAGTAGTTAACTTCAACTGCTTATGAATCCCTAAATACCAATCATGCAAGGTCATTTTAGTGATTTCATCCAAGGCACTAAATGCCTCATCCAAAAGAAAGATATCCTGTCCAAAAAGATAGGTTCGCAATAAGGCTATCCGCTGTCGCATTCCGCCACTTAGCTCATGGGGATAGGCATCACGCACATTGGACAGCCCAAATTCTTCCAAAAGGCCATCTGCCTGTTGGATAGCTTCTTTTTTCTTCACCCCACGCAAAATAAGTGGAAGAATAACATTTCCCAAAATGGTCTTGTGTTCCAGCAGCAAATCTTTTTGGAGCATGTAACTGACCTTGCCTCTGGGATTTTCCACCCCATCCACAAGAACCCTTCCCTCACGAACAGGCAAAATCCCCGCAATCAGATTAAAGAGGGTCGTTTTTCCCACGCCGCTAGGCCCTACAATGGAGACAAGCTCTCCCTCATTGACATAAAGAGTGATATTTTCTAGTGTTGCCACTTCGTCATAGGCAAAACGTACATTTTGCAATTCAATTTTTTTCATTTAATCTAAATAATCGTTTGAAAATCCTTGGTCTTTCAAATCACTTTCTAAGATTCCTTGTTCCTGTGCCCAAGCATAAAAGGCATTCCAACGGTCTGCATCAAACTCTCCCCATTTATCAGGGTTAGAAGCGTACTGACTGGACAAATATTTTTGAGAAGCCACGACAAACTCCTTTTGATTTTTCAATTCAGGAGCATGTTTGATGAGAATATCCGCACTTTCTTCTGGGTTCTCAATCGCAAATTGATACCCTTTCTTAATAGCTTTTAAGACCTTTTTCGCTTCATCAGGATTCTCTTTCAGATAGTCATTATTAGCAATAATGACAGGTGAATAGTAGTCAAATTCTTCCGCAAAATCCGTCAAGTAGAAGAAATTCGTCTTCATCCCTTCCTTTTCTGCCATGATACCATCCCAACCGTGGTAAATCCAAGCAGCATCAAACATTTTATTAGCAATCGGCGTGATAGAATTGGCATCGGTGTTTGGAACCTTTTCGACCTTTTCAAAATCACCGCCTTCTGCCTTGACCAAGGTTTCTAGCATTCCGAGTTCAATCGGGTCATTCCAAGTTCCATATTTTTTCCCCACCAAATCTTTAGGAGATTGGATATTGGCATCTGCATCTGAAATAATGCCAGAAGTATTATGCTCTACAACGGCCGCAACCGCTGTAATTCCTGCACCTTTTTCTAATTTCTTTGCCATTGAATCTTGGAAATAAATCGCAAAAGGTGCCTTGCCGTTAATGACCAAATCAGACGAACTATCCTCTGATGGTAATTTGATATCGACTTTCACCCCTTCGTCTTCAAAATAACCTTTTTCCAGCGCCACATAAAGACCTGTGTGATTGGTATTCGGTGTCCAATCAAGGATAAAATCAATCGTTTTTTCTTTCTTGGCATCTGTTGCAGTGCTCGCACAAGCTCCCAAGGTAAAAAGTGAGGCCGCCATCAAAGCAAGACCAGTTAATGTTACATTCTTCATTGTTTATTCCTTTTTATTTTGTTGTTGGTTTCCACTTAATGACCCATTTTTCACTCATTTGGACCAGTTTCATCGCAAGAAGACTAATGACTGAGATCCAGATGATAATAGCAAACATGGTGTCATATTGGAACAGCTTTTTGGACTGAATCATATAAACTCCTAGCCCCTCAAAACCACCTAGCCATTCCGAAACGACAGTAGTAATAAAAGCATAGGAAACACTGACCCGTAATCCAGCATAGAAATAAGGCAGAGCATTTGGTATCTTAAAATGCCACAAGACCTGCCAAGGTTTGGCCCCCATCAACTGAAAGAGCCTGAGCGTGTCCGCATCACATTGTCGAAATCCATCTAAGATATTAACAATAATAGGAAAGGTCGTGGTCAATATAATCAGAACAATTTTAGGTAAAATTCCATATCCCAACCATAATACTAAAATAGGAGCTAGTGCAATAGTAGGAATGGTCTGGATAATCACCAAAATCGGATAGAGCATCTCATTAACCCAACCAAATCGGTCCATGACAAGGGCCAACACACAAGCAATCACAACCCCTAGCGAAAGCCCCATTAAGGCCGTCTGCAAGGTAAAAAGACTATGTTGCCATAAGAGTTCTCGGTCACGTACAAAAGCCTGAACAATTTCAAGGGGAGTTGGTAATATGTACTTAGGTAAGAGTTTGAGAAATCCTGCGAGTTGCCAGATGACAAGTAACAGGACTATCCCCAAGCTACTCATCTGTTTACGAATGATATTTTTCAATTTTCTCCTCAATAGACAAAATCTGTCCGTAGTTTATTTTCACATTAGCAAAGATATTCTCAGCTTCACTGCCAGCCAGCTCAATCGCAGTCTTCAAGATAGGAAAGAGTTCCTCCCACTCTCCCTCAAGAACCGTTTCAAATGGTGTGACCACCTGCTTAACTGGCTGTTCCTGCAAATACGCAATGACTTTGTCAATCACAGCGATTCTGTCACTACTTGACAAGGGCAAAATCTGTAAGGCAATACTGGCTTTCATCTCATTTCTCCTTTCTTTGTTCATCAAAAAAGCACTTCTCCATATGGAAAAGTGCATAACAATAGTGTCATTCTTTATCGTTCCCTACGCTAGCATTACCTAGATCAGGTGCGGTCGAAGCTTACACTTCCTCTCAGACTGTACACAGACTCCCATATATTCACATCATAACGAAAAGGCTTGCAAAAGTCAAGTTAAACCTCTTTTCATGCATACAGCGATTTCTTCCCCCAAGGTCAATCATGAAGTGCCTAAAATATTCTTTGTTTACTCTCTAAATAAGTCCTCGGACTTAGCTAACTCTGATATACTTTAAGAGCTAGGCTCAAACAACCCACCGGATTGAACTCGCTTTTGAATTTTTAGACTTCTGGTCAACTCTTATTTTTTTCATTTTTAGGCAAGAGGCTTTGACAGTCTTCTGAATAACTTGCTCTTTCCCATTTTTAAGAACTGGTCTGAAACAGTCTCCTAGACTGTTTCAATCCCACTGACTTCATACTCTCTTTCTATTGCCTTTCACAGTTCCCCAAACTGTAGAAGCATAAAAAACAGTCCACCGGACTGAATACTCGCTTTCTCATTTCCAAACTCGTGAAAAAACAGTCCACCGGACTGTTTTTTTAATCTAGATAATGAATCAAAATCTTTTCTGTCAAAATATCTGAATAGGTATAAGACTCCACAAAGGTATTATTTGGATCCTCGAATTCCACAATAAAGAGAGATTGGTAAACTTCAATAATCCGGCCTTGTTTATTCTTCTCACGTTTTCGTCCATTTTCAAGGGTTAATTCAACTACTTTTCCCTCATGTTCCTTGATTGCTGCCTTAATATCCTTCATTTTCGCAACATCTGTAAATGCATCACTCATTGTTTAATTTTCCTCTCTCTTTGAAATACTTGAAAACTTATTGTACTCTTTCTGGAACATCAATTCCACAGACCCGCGCGCACCCGAACGGTTCTTCTCGATAATGACTTCCACTGTATTATTAGGGATACCTCCTTCTTCTTCACCATCATGGTAATAGTCATCCCGGTGGAGGAAGGCTACGATATCCGCATCCTGTTCAATAGACCCTGACTCCCGCAAGTCAGATAGCATCGGACGCTTGTCCTGACGTTGCTCAATTGAACGGGATAGCTGACTCAAGGCAATCACAGGAACTTTCAATTCTTTTGCCAAAACCTTTAACTGTCGTGAAATCTCAGAAACTTCTTGCTGGCGACTTTCACGACCATTTCCAGTAATCAATTGCAAATAGTCAATCAAAATCAAACCAAGATTTCCGGTTTCTTGTGCTAATTTTCGAGCCCGTGACCGAATTTCAGTGATTCGGATACCTGGCGTATCATCAATATAAATACTTGCTCGCGCCAAATTCGCCTGTGCAATCATCAACTTTTGCCATTCATCATCAGATAACTGACCAGTACGAATAGAGCGTGAATTGATCACTCCTTCAGAGGCCAACATCCGGTCTACTAAACTCTCCGCACCCATTTCTAGTGAGAAGATTGCGACTGTCTTACCGAGCTTTGTCCCAATATTTTGCGCAATATTTAAGGCAAAAGCAGTCTTACCAACCGCAGGACGAGCTGCTAAAATAATCAACTCTTCCTCATGAAAACCAGTTGTCATCGTATCCAAAGCTGGGTAGCCAGAGGCAATCCCAGTAATAGCAGACGTCTGTTGTGAACGAATTTCAAGGTTTTCAAAGTTCAGGTTAAGGACATCATCGATCTTTTTAAATCCAGAACGACTTGCTCCTTCACTAACATCAATTAAAGCCTTCTCAGCATTGGCAATAATGGTATCTGAATCATCTGCTCCATCATATGCTTGGTTGACAGACTCTGTCAACCGATCAATCAGCTTACGCAGATTGGATTTTTCAGCAACAATCTTCGCATAGTACTCTGCATTAGCCGACGTCGGAACAGAGTTAATGACCTCCGCCAAGTAACCGAGACCACCAATATTCTCGAGGTCTCCATGGCTATCCAAGTAGTTTCGCATGGTCGTTGCATCAATGGCTTCATTACGCTCTGACAAAGCGACCATAGCACTAAAAATTAGGCGATGTGCATACTTGAAAAAGTCCTCTGCCTCAATATATTCACGAACAAAGACAAGCTTGCTCTCATCAATGAAAATTGCACCTAGAACAGACTGCTCTGCCAAAATATCCTGTGGCTGCATCCGCAATTCACCTAATTCTGCCATCAACTCACCTCCCTGCTTAGATTGGCTTTTTTACATATCTTTAATTCGTAAATTGATTATACCTGTTACATCTTGATAGAGTTTTACTGGTACATCTACTAAACCAACGGCACGAATTGGATGCTCCAACTGAATGTGACGCTTATCGACCTTAATTCCAAACTGCTTGTCCAATTCTTCAGCAATTTTCTTGCTCGTAATTGAGCCAAAAGTCCGTCCATCTGGTCCAACTTTTTCTACAAATTCAACAAGAGTCGCTTCATCTGCTAATTTTGCTTTAATACTTTCAGCCTCTGCCACCATTTCAGCATGTGCTTTTTCTTTCGATTTTTGTTGACCGCGAAGCTCACTAATGGCTTGATTAGTCGCTTCTTTTGCCAATTTTTTCTTAATTAAGAAATTCTGAGCATACCCAGTTGGCACTTCTTTAATTTCCCCTTTTTTCCCTTGTCCCTTAACATCTGCTAAAAAAATAACTTTCATTTTTGTCTCCTATCCTTCTACTTCTTCTTGGATTTTTTCCAAAAGGCGATTTCTCACTTCTTGGATAGATTGATTAGGAACCTGTGCAGCAGCTAGATTAAAATGTCCGCCTCCGCCCATATTCTCCATAATTCGTTGTACATTCACCTGACTACGACTACGTGCAGAAATCGCCACATAGCCGCCGATATTTCTCGTCACTACAAAGACTGCTTCAATTCCAGCCATATCAAGCATTGCATCTGCGGCTTTACTTGGAATAATATTGTCATAAGAATTGAGATCATCTCCGCAAACAAGAATGATATTTTCTCGTACCCGAACACCACGTAAAATCAACTCATTGATTTGACGATATTCTTCAAAATCTGTTGCCATAAATTTATGAATCTCTAAGCTATCACTGCCACGCGTCCGTAAATAACTCGCAACATCAAATGTCCGACTTGTCACACGTGCTGTGAAATTCTTGGTATCCAACATAATTCCAGCCATTAATAGACTAGATTGCAATCGATTCAATTTATGGAATTTATCATTCTGAAACTGAATCAACTCTGTCACCAATTCACTGGCTGAACTTGCTCCACTCTCAATGTAAGTCAAAATAGAATTACTTGGAAAATCCGTATCTCGACGATGATGATCCACAACAACTACCTGACTAAATAGCTCATAGAGCTCTTTTGATAAGGTCAATCCAATCTTTGAATGGTCGACCATAATCAACAACGATTGGTCTGTCACGCGTTTCTTAGCTTCCTCAATTGTCATGAGATTCGAGCAATTCTCTTCTTTCAGCTTACGAATTGCCCGATCAATATCTGGAGCCAATTCATTTTCATTGTAAACAGTATAGGCATTGTTCATCACATTTTGAGCAAAATACTGCATCCCAACAGCTGATCCAAGTGCATCCATATCCATGTTTCGATGACCAACCACAAAAACAGCATCCACCGTTTTTAACTTATCAGAAACAGCTGTCATCATCGCTCTCGTACGAGTTCGTGTACGTCTCACAGCCGAGGCTGAGCCTCCACCAAAAAAGATTGGCTGCTTGCTTTCGTCATTTTCCTTGATAACCACTTGGTCTCCGCCTCGTACTTCAGCCATATTTAGATTCTGAAGGGCAACTTCCCCAATTTGTAAATGGTTATCATTGCCATAGGCAAGTCCCATGCTAAGAGTTAATGGCAGATCAAGATTTTTAGCTTCCTCACGAAACTTGTTGACAACAGAAAATTTCTCTTCAATCAACTTCTCCAAAATGGCATAATCTGTAAATAAGTAGAAACGATCCATCGTCCCACGACGATAATAAATCCCGTTTTCATGAGCAAATTCTGACACAAACTGAGCTAGGAAAGTATTCACCTGACTAATCTGTGAATCCGACAAACTGTCCTCCAACTCATCATAATTGTCCACAGAAATAATTCCAATAGTCGGTCGACTACCAATTAAATTAGACGTTGCAATATACTCTGTTGAAGCATCAAAAAAGTAAAACAATCCTTGGTTGTAGTCCACATGCACCGCATAACGTTTACCAGAAAAATTAGCATAATTCCGGTCTTCATCCAAGGCAACATCAACAATCTCGCGAAGCTTCTTTTGGTCAAACTCACCATTTTCTTGTGCGAAAATCAATTCCGCGTAGGGATTAAACCATTCAACATGGTTGTCTTCCTTACGAATTTTAATAACCCCAACAGGCATCTGATCTAAAAGCTGCATCAACCCTGAATTTGCTTGATCATTCAAGTATTCGATTTGGTCAATTTCACTAATTTCATAGGATTTTTTCTGAAAAACAAATAAACTAACCAAAGCAAGTAGGGTTAAAAATAAACTAATATGCAACATCACACTGTTAGGATACAAACCATTTACAATTGCTACTAAGCCAAATAAAATGAGACCAATCATGACGAAATGAATGGTTGAAAATCGAAATTTTTTCATTATAAACCTCTGCCTGCCATTCTACCACAAAATAGGTAAAAAAGCTAGTTGGCACACGTTTCTAGCGAGAATAAAAGACAGCTTTATTAGCTGTCTTTTGCTTGTTTTTTAGAAATAGAGCGGCTACGCCCTTCAAGATAAACCATCAAAATAGAAATATCTGCTGGATTGACCCCTGAAATCCGACTAGCTTGTCCAATGGTTTCAGGATTGATTTTCTTGAATTTTTGACGAGCTTCCGTTGCAATAGAATCAATGTCATCCCAGTCAATATCAGCAGGAATCCGTTTTTCTTCCATCCGTTTCATTTTAGCAACTTGATCGAGAGCCTTTTCGATGTATCCCTCATATTTGATCTCGGTTTCCAAAAGTTCCACCACCTTGGCATCTAAATCCTCTGCCACAGGGCCAATAAACTGAGTAACTACCTCATGAGTAATATCAGGGCGACGCATGAATTCTTTAGCTGTCAAGGCATCTGTCAAGGGTTTAAACCCCAATTTAGCAACTTTTTCATTCGTTTCCTTTACAGGTTTCAATTTAATAGTTGACAACCTTGTCAACTCATTGTCAAATTGATGTTTCTTGATTTCAAACTGTTGCCAGCGTTCATCATCTACCAGGCCAACTTCCCGACCAAGCGGTGTCAAGCGCATATCTGCATTGTCATGCCGTAAGATGAGACGGTACTCTGCCCGACTTGTCAATAGGCGGTAAGGTTCCAAGGTCCCCTTGGTTACTAAGTCATCAATCATGACACCAATATAAGCATCGCTTCGCTTCAAGATCAATTCAGGTTTGCCTTGCACCTTGAGTGCTGCGTTAATTCCAGCGACAATTCCCTGACCGGCAGCTTCTTCATAACCGGATGTTCCATTGGTTTGACCTGCTGTAAAGAGCCCTGAAATCAATTTTGTTTCTAAAGTAGCCCTCAGTTGATGAGGAAGAACAATGTCGTACTCAATCGCATATCCTGTCCGCATCATCTCCGCATTTTCAAGTCCCTTGATAGAATGCACCAAGTCACGTTGCACATCTTCCGGTAGACTAGTCGACAGTCCTTGGATATAGACTTCATCTGTATCACGGCCTTCTGGCTCTAAGAATAATTGATGCCGTTCCTTATCTGCAAAACGGACAATTTTGTCTTCAATAGATGGACAATAACGTGGACCTACCCCTTTCACAATACCTGAAAACATAGGTGCTCGGTGCAGATTGCTATTGATAATATCGTGGCTAGTCTGATTGGTATAAGTTAGCCAGCATGGGATTTGGTCTTGCAAGTAATCTTCATCTTTGGATAAGAATGAAAAATGATTTGGTTTTTCATCACCAGGTTGGATTTCTGTCACTTCATAATTGATAGAAGAAGCCTTGACACGGGGTGGCGTTCCAGTCTTGAAACGTCCAATTTCAAGCCCCAATTTCTTCAAATTATCAGCTAAAGTCACAGAGGCCAAACTATTATTTGGACCAGAAGAGTATTTGAGTTCTCCTAAGATAATCTCTCCACGCAAAGCGGTCCCCGTTGTAACAACAACCGCAGACGCTCCATATGTTTGACCTGTCGCCGTCACAACACCGATGACCTTGCCTTCTTCCACTAAGATATCATCAATCATGGTTTGACGAAGGGTCAAGTTTTCCTGGCGCTCTACTGTCTTTTTCATCTCACGCGAGTAAAGAGCCTTATCTGCTTGCGCCCGAAGAGCACGTACCGCAGGGCCTTTTCCTGTATTGAGCATCTTCATTTGGATGTAGGTTTTGTCAATATTTTTGGCCATTTCTCCACCAAGAGCATCAATCTCTCGAACAACGATTCCCTTAGCCGAACCCCCAATGGATGGATTACAAGGCATAAAGGCCAACATATCCAAATTGATGGTTGCAAGAAGCGTCTTACAACCCATCCGAGCTGCAGCGAGACCAGCCTCGACCCCTGCATGGCCTGCACCGATAACGATGACATCATAGGTTTCCACAAAATTCTCTGTCATTTTCTATAGTTCTCCGTCTTTATTGATAATATGTTGTAACTGACCATTCCAGTTTTGGAGGGCCGTTTTGAGAAATGGAGGCTGAACGTCTATCTTTTCTAACTCAGTGAAAGGCACCCATTCACAGGTACGCCGACCACCCCACTCTTCCATATAGGGATTTGGTTCTTCCAGAGGTTCAACCAAGTAGTGAAATTCTATCTGATGAAAGGCTCTTTCATCAATTGTGAAGTGATTTTCCACCACAAACGCTAACTCTTGAATAGCAACAGTGATGCCAATTTCTTCCTTGACTTCACGTTTGACTGCCTCTTCTGTTGTTTCACCAAACAAAATGGCGCCGCCAATCGAGTAATAGGTCCCTAAGGGTGACTTAGCTAGATAAATATGATTATCTCGCACTATCAAAGCTGTCGCTCGTACACCAAAACTACCCTGTTCATTCATCGTTCTGAAATCCATTTTCTCACCCCCTAAACACAAAAATAGCCAAAACTCTCGAAAACTGTACGCCAAAAAAGCATACAATTCCCATGAGCTTTGACCATCATGAATATTGTTAAGATTATTTTATCAAATTAACATTAAATGTCAATAGAATGGAGTTTAAATATACTGACAAGCCACTCCATCTTTATAAGCCATATCAATCATACCGCCACCTAGACATTCGTCTCCATCATAGAAAACAACTGCTTGACCTGGTGTAATGGCACGTTGGGGTTCATCAAAGATTACTTCGGCTTTATCACCAGTTACCTTTACAGTAACTTTACTATCTGGTTGACGGTATCGGAACTTCGCAGTACATTCAAAGTCTAATTCTTCTGGTGTTTCACGTGTAAAGTGTACTTGACTAGCCTGTAAAGAAGTTGACATGAGGGATTCATGATAGAATCCTTGTCCTACATAGAGGATATTTTGCGACAATTCCTTCCCTACTACAAACCAAGGAGCATTATCTCCTCCTTGTTGACCACCAATACCTAGTCCGCCACGTTGACCAATCGTATAATACATGAGTCCAGCATGCTCACCCATATCTCGACCATCAACAGTCATCATGCGACCTGGTTGCGCTGGTAGGTACTGGCTAAGAAATTCTTTGAAATTCTTTTCCCCAATGAAACAGATTCCTGTAGAATCTTTTTTCCTAGCCGTTGCTAGTCCTGCACGCTCTGCGATTTCACGAACTTCAGACTTTTGTAAATGTCCCAAGGGGAACATGGTTTTTTGCAGTTGTTCTTGTGATAGCTGGCTGAGAAAATAGGTCTGATCTTTCCCATTATCCACACCACGTAACATTCGTACTGTACCATCTTCATCACGCGCCACCTGTGCATAATGCCCAGTCGCTACATAATCCGCTCCCAAAGTCATAGCATAATCCAAGAAAGCCTTAAACTTGATTTCCTTATTACACATGACATCTGGATTTGGTGTACGACCAGCCCGGTATTCTGCCAAGAAATACTCAAATACGCGATCCCAGTATTCTTTTTCAAAGTTAACAGAATAGTAGGGAATCCCAATCTGATCCGCTACAGCTGCCACATCTTTGTAATCTTCTGTTGCCGTACAGAAGCCATTTTCATCTGTGTCATCCCAGTTTTTCATGAAAATGCCAATCACATCATAGCCCTGCTCTTTTAATAAAAGAGCCGTAACCGATGAATCGACACCTCCACTCATACCAACAACAACACGAGTTTTAGAGTTATCTACACTCATAATTTTCTCCCATCTTTTCGTAGAAATAACGATTTGAAGGTCGTATTTCAAAATTTGAATTTCAAAAAACGATTTGAAGGTCGATTTTGAAGGCGTACTTTGACGCACGTGCTATTATATCAAGATTTTATCAGAATTCCAACTAGATAAGAGTAAAGTTTTCATTTTTTATCCCCTAGTTTCCTACTTCGCTTTTTGTTATAATGAAAGCAAGAATTTCTATTATCGAGGAAAGTTATGACAAATCTAAAATTTCAGTCTGTATTTGATATTATTGGTCCTGTTATGATTGGTCCTTCTTCCAGTCATACAGCCGGAGCAGTACGAATTGGAAAAATCGTTGCCTCCATTTTTGGAGAAGACCCATCCGAAGTTGAATTTCAACTCTTTCACTCCTTCGCTAAGACTTACCGTGGACACGGAACAGATGTTGCCCTAGTTGCTGGTATTTTAGGTATGGATACCGATGATGCACGCATCCCAGATGCACTGGATATTGCTCGTGAGAAAGGGATTAAAGTTTATTGGAAAATCAATAAAGAAAGCAATACCCCTCACCCAAATACCACTCGCATCATTATTAAAAATGAGCACAAAACGATTTCCGCGACTGGTGTTTCTATCGGGGGAGGCAATATTCAAGTCACCGAACTGAATGGTTTTGCTGTTAATCTTAATATGAATACCCCTACCCTCATTATCGTCCACCAAGACATTCCAGGCATGATTGCCAAAGTCACTGATATCCTGTCAGAACACGGCATCAATATTGCTCAGATGAATGTTACGCGTGAAAAAGCAGGTGAAAAAGCGATTATGATTATTGAAGTTGATTCTCGTCAATGTGAAGAAGCTGTCCTACAGATCGAAAAAATCCCTCATCTGCATAATGTTAATTTCTTCAACTAGAAAGGATGCTCATGTTTTATTCTATAGAAGACCTACTTCAACAAGCACAAGAGCGATTTGAAGGCAATATTGCTGAATTAATGATTACGACTGAAATTGAAATGACAGGTCGAACACGTGACGAAATATTGACACTCATGTCAAGAAACTTGACAGTTATGCAAGACTCTATTTCAAATGGCCTTAGCGAGAGTAAATCTCTCTCTGGTTTGACAGGAGGCGACGCTGCAAAACTCGATCGCTATTTAAAGTCTGGCAACACCTTATCTGATACTAGTATCCTGACTGCTGCTAGAAATGCCATCGCTGTCAACGAATCAAATGCGAAAATGGGCTTGGTTTGTGCAACCCCTACCGCCGGGTCTGCTGGTTGTCTACCTGCTGTTTTAGGTGTCGCTACTGAAAAACTAGGATTAGATCATGAACAACAGCTAGAATTCCTATTTACTGCCGGTGCCTTTGGCTTAGTCATTGCCAATAACGCCTCTATATCTGGTGCAGAAGGAGGATGTCAAGCAGAGGTCGGATCAGCCGCAGCCATGTCAGCTGCAGCGCTGACAGTTGCAGCAGGAGGAAATGCCTTCCAAGCTAGCCAAGCAGTTTGCTTCGTCATCAAAAATATGTTGGGACTCATCTGCGATCCAGTTGCAGGACTAGTTGAAGTGCCGTGTGTCAAGCGAAATGCTATGGGAGCAAGTTATGCTTTGGTCGCTGCAGACATGGCTTTAGCTGGTATTGTATCTAAAATTCCAGCAGATGAAGTGATTCATGCAATGTACCAAGTTGGTTCAAGTTTACCAACGGCCTTTCGTGAAACAGCAGAAGGTGGCTTAGCAGCAACACCAACTGGAAGACGTCTAGCAAAAAAAATCTTTGGAGAAGATGCATGACCTTGACCACTATCTACTTCATTCGACATGCAGAACCTAACTCCCATAATCATGATGACTTCTTGCGTGAATTAACTGATAAAGGTTTACAGGATAGTAAAGAACTTGTCAACCTCTTTTCAGAAATCCTCATCGATGCTGTTTATTCCAGCCCCTATAAAAGGGCTGTTGATACTATTACCCCTCTTGCCCTATCTAAACAAAAATCCATTCATCTCGAAAATGATTTTCGAGAAAGAAAAATTACAGATAAATGGATTGAAGATTTTACTAGTTTCACTGCAAAACAATGGGCTGATTTTTCCTACCGATTAGAAGGTGGAGAATCTCTTTCCCAAGTCCAAAACAGAAATATCCAAGCTCTCGAGAAGGTTTTACAGGAACATAAAGGACACACTGTAGTCATCGGAACTCATGGCACAGCCCTTTCTACTATTATTCAATATTATCAGCCAACATTTGGACTTTCTGATTTTCAAAGAGTAAAACATTTATTTCCTTGGATTGTCTGCTTACAATTTAAAGGTTTATCATTTCAGTCGCTTTCTGAAATCCCTCTAAAACCTTAGATACTCTCTAAGGTTTTTTCTCTTCTTTAAAATATGTAAAAATTGACAAAAAATTATGAAAAGGCTTGCATTCCAGGCTTAATTGGTGTATAGTGAAGGCAAAAGAGATTGAGAGGTATTTCACAAATGAAATTAGTAGCTATTGTTGGAACAAACTCTGAACGTTCAACCAACCGAAAACTCCTTCGATTTATCGCAAAACACTTTGCGAATAAGGCAGAGATTGAGCTCTTAGAAATCAAAGACCTCCCTGCTTTTGATGAACCAGAAAATCGAGTAGCACCAGAAAAAGTAGAGGATTTTAGCCAAAAAATTCTAGCAGCTGACGGAGTCATCATCGCAACACCTGAATATGACCATACGATTCCTGCTCCTCTTTCCAGCGTGTTGGAATGGATTGCCTACACCAATCGAGCTCTCATTAACAAACCAACCATGATTGTTGGGGCTTCCCTAGGCTCACTCGGTACTTCACGTGCCCAAGCTCACCTACGGCAAATCTTAGATGCTCCTGAATTAAAGGCTCGTGTCATGCCGGGAACAGAATTTCTTTTAGGACACTCCGAACAAGTTCTAGATGACAATGGCAATCTAAATCATCCAGAAAAAGTAGCGGAATTAGAAGAGCATTTCGCAGAATTTCAAGCCTTTGTTAGTTTGACGAATCAGTTGGTCCAGCAGTCTGACACAGACCGAAAAAAGAGCTTCAAATGGGAAAATGGAAAATAAGAAAGGAGAATAAAAGATGAAATTAATCGCTATTGTTGGGACCAATGCCAAAAAATCCTACAATCGTAAGTTGCTACAGTTTATGAAAAAACACTTTGCTCAAAAAGCAGAGATTGAAGTGATGGAGATCGCTGATGTACCGATGTTTAATGAAACAGATGATCAAACACATACAACTGTCATACAAGCCTTCAATACAAAGATTTCAGAGGCAGATGGGGTTATTATTGCAACACCCGAACACAATCACTCCATCCCTTCTAGCTTAAATAGTTTACTCGAGTGGCTATCCTTTAACATTCATCCGCTAGATGGTAAACCTGTCATGATTGTAGGGGCTTCTTATGATGTACAAGGTTCCTCACGCGCCCAGCTCCACCTTCGTCAAGTGCTTGATGCACCCGGTGTAAATGCTATCGTCATGCCAGGTAGTGAGTTCTTATTAGGACGCGCTCATCAAGCCTTTGATGACAACGGAGACTTAAAACACGAAGGGACTGTTGATTTCCTAGACAGTTGCTTCTTCCGATTCCTGCGTTTTGTCAGCGTTGCAAATCAATTAAATCTCCCAGAGGAAGTGAAATTTGAACCAGGAACCTACCAAGTAACCACCGAAGGTCACAATGGTAAACTACCAATGGAGGTGACTCTATCTGAAGAACGTATTGAAAAGATTGACATCGACTCTTCTGGCGAATCTTCTGGTATTGCTGACATCGTCTTTACCCGTGTCCCCGCAGAAATTATTGAAGGACAAACTCTTAATGTGGACGCTGTATCAGGTGCTTCTGTCACCTCAAATGGTGTACTAGATGGTGTTGCCCGTGCGATTAAATTAGCCGGTGGCAATCCAGATGTCCTTCGCAAACGTCCAAAAGCCCCATCAGCCCTTGATACCGAAGACAAAGTTTATGAGACAGATGTTGTCGTTGTCGGTGGTGGTGGTGCAGGACTCTCTGCAGCAGCTACTGTTCTTCAAGCAGGAAAACAAGTCATCCTCGTTGAAAAATTCCCTGCTCTTGGTGGGGATACTGTCCGTGCAGGTGGACCTATCAATGCACCTTGGCCCGAATGGCAAAATAGTTTTGCAGCAAATCCTGGTGAAGCACACAATTTGCAAGAATTACACGACATTGACGAAACTACCATTGACCCTGAATTCTTAGAAGATTTCCGTGCCTTAAAAGTGGAGTTAGAAGAGTATCTAAAAAATCCAAACTATCTCTTTGACTCTACACTCCTCTATCGTATTCAGACCTATATCGGAGGCAAACGAAAAGATCTACAAGGTCGCGAAATTCATGGCAACTATGACTTGATTAAGATCTTAACCGAACGCGCTCTTGAATCTGTCAAATGGTTAGAAGAAGTTGGAGTTGAATTCGACCGCGAAGAAGTGACTATGCCAGTAGGGGCCCTCTGGCGCCGTGGACACAAACCAAAAGTACCAATGGGCTATGCCTTTATCTCCGTTCTTGATAAATACGTCCGCGAACAAGGAGGGACTATTCTAACAGACACTCCTGTTAAAGAACTAATCGTAGAAGATGGAACTGTCCGTGGTGTTATCGGAAAAGGTCGTAATGGACAAACGATTACCATCAAAGCAAAAGCTGTCATTCTAGCTTCTGGTGGTTTCGGAGCAAATACTAAAATGTTGCAACAATACAATACCTACTGGACAGAGATTGATGACGATATCAAAACCTCTAACTCACCAGCCATTACAGGGGACGGAATTGTCCTTGGACAAAGTCTTGGAGCTGATTTAGTTGGTATGGGGTTCAGCCAAATGATGCCCGTTTCTGACCCACAGACAGGAGCTCTCTTTTCAGGTCTACAAGTACCACCAGCCAACTTTATCATGGTCAACCAGGAGGGCAAACGGTTCGTTGATGAATATGGCAGTCGCGATAAACTATCACAAGCAGCAATTGACAATGGCGGCCTCTTCTATCTGATTGCTGATGATAATATTAAGAAAACAGCCTACAATACAAGCGATGAAAAAATTGAAGCACAGGTTGTAGCAGGAACTCTCTATCGTGCTGATACCTTAGAAGAATTAGCAGAAAAAATTGGTGTGAATGCAGATACTTTTGTAATGACTATTCAACGATACAATCAATACGTAGATGCAGGTTTTGACCCAGAATTTAATAAAGGAGGATTTGATTTGAAATGTGAAAAAGCTCCATTTTACGCAACGCCTCGGAAGCCTGCAGTTCACCATACCATGGGTGGTCTAAAAATCGATACCACTACCCATGTCATCCATACCAACGGCCAACCAATTGCTGGCTTATATGCTGCTGGAGAAGTCGCAGGAGGCCTTCATGCAGGTAACCGTCTAGGAGGAAATTCCCTCACTGATATCTTTACCTTTGGTCGCATTGCTGGTCAAACAGCAGTTGAAGAATGGTGTTAACCTCATTGTCATATATATTCAGAAAACTAACAGGAATAAATCTGTTAGTTTTTTTTTTACACAAAAATACCCCTAATCTTAATTCAGGGTATGGTATTCTTACAATAAGATCTGTATAAGTAATTTTAATTTGCGATCCAGAAATCACTTCACCATTTGCAACAAGATTTCCATCAGTATCTCTTAATTCAAATGTTTTTGTACCTACAAACTGAATCACTTTAGGTATTGTAACAACTGTTGTGTCCCCTTTTTTGACATCACTATTTGTTAAATCAAAGTCAGCATTAATTCTAAACTGTTGCCATTGATCAATCTCAGGTGGGGTTAATTCCTTTCCATTTCGGTCAGTAATATACATTTTAACAATTGTATTATTATGTTCATCGGCACTTACAGTATCCGTTTTTGTAAAGTATGTTCCGAATACGAAAACAATTGACAATAAAAGAAATCCGATTATATTTTTAATTTTATCCATATCATTCTCCTTTTTATAGAATAACAAAAAGCATATTTTTATTATCATTTTTATATTACTATATTAATAAAGGATTCGTCAACTATTTTTTATGTTGTAAAATATCATCTATTACGTACAATCACTTTTTTGCACTATTAAAAAAAGAAATTTTTAACTTTCAACTCATTTTCTCTTTTCTCAATTCAAAAAAAAAGAAGTCCTTCAGGACTTCTACTTAATACCAACCGTTTGCATTGTGGAATGCTAAAGCAGCAGTCCATGAACCATAGCGGCTAGCTACATAAGCGTCAGCTACACGTTCTTGATTTTCAGGAGAAAGATCTCCATTTAAATAAGTTATTGTCAACTGATAGCGACCATAGAATTGACCATTTTGAGCAGTGTAGGAACCACCCGACTCACGTCTAGCAATTTCTTCTTTGGCAGCTGCTTCTGTTACACTGGCATCCGATGAGCTTGTAACACTCGTCGTAGGAGTAGTCGGCTCTACTATCACAGGTGTTGCAGGAGTCACTGAATTTGTCGGCTCAGTAACCTCAACTGAAGTAGGCTCCTCGACCATTACCTCTTCTGCCATATTTTGGTTTTTTGTCATTTCTTTGCTGACTTCTAGCACCTGCCCTATCATGATAAGGTGTCTATTCTTAATCTGATTTAATTGAACCAAATCATCGACAGTGGTGTTAAATTTTAGCGCAATTTCTGATAGGGTATCTCCCGAAGCTACTGTGTACGTTTCTGCATTTACAATACTTGTTCCCAAAAAAGCAACAACCAGCAGTAAAGCTGCTAATACTTTTTTACCATTTGTGAATTTCATATAATATTTCCTTTCATATCACTAAGAACTATCATACTCCCTTTCTGTTACTGATAGTTTGTGAAATGATGACAAATATTACAATTAGGTTGAAATTAAACAAAAAAAGTACCGTTTCCGATACTTCCTTTATTCTATTTAGATACATTTGTTTTTAAAAAATAAAGGGCAAGTCCAAGACTAAACATAATGACGATTGCTAGGGTATCTGCCCATTTCCATTGCAACACACGGTATTTTGTTCGTCCATCTCCTCCTTGATAGCCACGAGCTTCCATTGCTGTTGCAAGGGCATCTGCCCGCTTGAAACTCGATGCAAATAAAGGAATTAAAATGGGAATGACAGAGCGAACCTTCTGAACAATATTTCCTTCATTAAAATCTACTCCACGAGCCCGTTGAGCGTTCATAATGCGCGTAGTATCATCCATCAGGGTTGGTACAAAACGTAAACTCATTGACAGCATCAGCCCGATTTCATGAACTGGTACCTTGAACCGCGCCAAAGGTGATAAGCCAGATTCCACACCATCTGCTAAACTCAATGGGGTCGTCGTCAAGGTTAGCAAGGTAGAAAAGAAGATAATTAAGACGAATCGAACGAAAATAATACCAGCCTGTTTTACTCCCTCCATAGTAATGGTAATAAACCACACACGAAACAATTCCGTATTTCCTGGAATAAAGAAGAGTTGAAAAAGTGTTGTAAAGAGGATAATCCCAATCATTGGCTTTAAGCCTTTGATAAAGAAACTCAATTTAATCTCTGATAAAAATACAAGTATCAGTACAAAGATAAAAAGAATCAGGTTAGTAACTAGATTATTAGCCCAAAAAATGATGAGCAAAAATAAGATCATTGCCAGTAATTTACTTCTTGGATCCAAACGATGGATGATAGAGTTTCCGGGTATGTAGCGACCTAAAATGAGCTTATCCATGGTCAACCACCTCCATAAATTCTTCTATCGTTACAGGAAGTTTACCAAATACAAAGCCACGCCGTTCTAAGTTAGCTGCAAATTTTGTAATCTTTGGGACTCCTAGTTGTATACTTTCCATAAAATCAACCTGTTGAAAAACTTCTGAAGGTTGACCAGCTTTCACAACTTTCCCTTTTTCTAGAACATAGACAAAATCAGCAAAATTAGCCACATCATCCATTAAATGTGTCACTAATACAATACTCATCCCCGATTGATGAAGCTCTTTAAATATTGCCATCAATTCCTTCCGACCTGCTGGATCGAGCCCTGCAGTTGGTTCGTCTAGAACTAGCACACTTGGTTCCATTGCCAAAATACCAGCAATCGCGACCCGTCGCATTTGACCACCAGAAAGTTCAAATGGACTGCGTTCAAACAATTCTTCATCGATTCCTACTAGTAGCAATTTTTCACGTGCCAGTTGTTCCGCTTCTTCTTTCGATATTCCAAAATTCTGTGGCCCAAAAGCCACATCCTTCAAGACTGTTTCTTCAAAGACCTGACTTTCAGGAAATTGAAAAACAAGTCCTACTTTCTTCCGCACCTGCTTGATATCTTTATTAATAGACGTTGACGTGATTAACATATCATCAATCAGCACCGTACCAGAAGTTGGGACATTCAAGCCATTTAGTAATTGTAAAATAGTTGATTTTCCAGAACCTGTGTGTCCAATCAAAGCAGTGTATGACCCATCTACAATCTCCAAATCCACACCAAAAAGAGCACGACCTTCAAAAGGTGTGTTCGCTTGGTAGGTGTAACTTACTTGTTGGAGAGTAATTCCCATAATGTCTCTTCTAATTCCTCTTCTGTATAATAACGAAGTGGTAAATCCACTCCTTTTTCACGCAATTGACTAACAAGTATGGTGGTAAACGGGTGATCTAAATCCAAGTCCTGTAAGTCAGGCCGTATAAATAATTCTTCCGGACGACTAATCGACTCTACTTGACCTTCTTTTAAGACAATCACTCGATCACTTAGGGCCACTTCATCCAAATCATGCGTAATCGAAATCACCGTCATATTGTAACGGTCTTTAATCTCTTTCACTGTCCGAATCAGTTCTAAACGTCCCTCAGGATCCAGCATACTAGTTGCCTCATCTAAGATGATAATATTAGGTCTGAGCGCCACAACGCCTGCAATCGCCACACGTTGCTTCTGTCCACCAGATAATCGAGCAGGCTCACGTTTTTTAAAATCAGACATACCGACTAATTTCAAAGCTTGTTCGACACGTTCTCGCATTTCTTCTAGTGGAATCCCCTGATTTTCTAATCCAAAAGCCACATCGTCTTCGACTGTTGCGCCAACAAATTGATTATCAGGATTTTGAAACACCATTCCAATCTGACGACGTTTTTCCCAAACGTTCTCTACTGTTAATTGATCACCAGTAATAAAAATATCACCAGATTCAGCTTCCAGTAAACCATCAATCAACCGAACAGTTGTTGATTTTCCAGACCCATTGTGACCAATGATGGATAACCATTCACCTTGTTTCACGTGAAACGAAACACCATTCAATGTGTAGTGATTATCGTTCGCGTCATATTTGTATCTTAAATTGTTTACTTCAATAATATTTTCTGTCATTTATTTAAAGGTATCTTTGAACAAGAAAGAAGCACCCTTGAAATAATCATATCCTGAGTATAGGGTGAAGAAAAGTGCAATATAGAGCAGGATTTGCCCAATTAAAGTAAAGTGGCAGAGTAAGAAAATAATAGCAAACATCTGTGAGAATGTCTTAATTTTTCCAGGCATCGCGGCCGCAAGAACAGTGCCACCAGTTTCTACTAAAAGTAAGCGAAGACCTGTTACAGCGAGCTCACGACAAACAATAACCGCTACAACCCAAGCTGGAGCCATCTTCAATTCAACCAGCATTATAAAAGCTGTCATGACTAGAATTTTATCAGCCATTGGATCTGCAAATTTACCAAAATTACTGACAACTTTCCATTTACGAGCCAAATAACCGTCAAGATAATCCGTGATACTTGCCACTGCAAAAATCACTGCCGCAAGAATATGAATTGCCTTTGTATTCCACATAGTGAGTAATAAAATAAACACTGGGATTACAAGAATACGACCGACTGTTAAGGCATTGGGGATATTTTCTTTTTTCATGATGTTCCTCTATTCAAATGTAAAGGTAATATAACCAGTCTGACTAGTTAATGGTGACGTGTCCAGTTCCTTGCCTGCAACTGTAACAGCAACACCTTTTACCACTCCAAGTGTCAAAGTGGATGATGTAACACCTTCAGGAATCGTTACGGTTACCTTGTTATTCTCCGGTGATAACGTTGCACCGCCTGCGATGTCTGTATCTGTCAAGCTAATCCAACTCGTCACATCTGTTACTGAGAATACAATTTCTATTGGATCAGCTGCCCCAGAAACTGTTACAGCTAAGTTTTCTCCACCACCAGTAACCGCTAATGCAGTGGCTGGTTCTTCTACACTGCTAGGTGTCGTTGTCGAACTCACTGTTGTTTCTGGAGTTGTAGATGATTCAGTGGAACTTTTCACTACACTATACGAAGACGATGGAGTAGGAATAGCTTGATTTTGGATGCGCTCAGCTACAATATAGGTGACAAAAACCAAAATGAGAATAGCTGCTAACAACAGATAAATCAATGGTAAATAGGACTTCTTTTGTTTTTTTCCTTTTCCAGCTCGACGAGAATCAAGTTCAAAGTCTGGCTCTTCTCCAACCTCATAATAGACGACCAAACGGTTCGTATCATATGCGTCTAATAGGACAGCAGCATCCAGTTCTAAAACTTCTGCATAACGTTGCAAAAAAGAACGTGTGTAGGTCTTATCTGGAATTGCTTCAAAATCATTGTATTCAAGTGCCTGAAGATACTTTGTCTGCACACCAATCATTCGTTGAACTTCTGATAAGTTCCAACCACGATTCTCACGCGCATCTCGCAAAACCTCTCCTATACTTTTTTGCCTCATAATGCCTCTCTCACATTCTTAATATTCAATACAATATTGTAACAAATTTCCAAGGAAATTTCGATGATTAATCCCTATTATTTTGGAAAAATCGTAAAATCAGTCATATCACAGTTTCCAATAAATCGTCGCCCTATCTCTATAATCTCTTCTAGCTCAATATCATCAAGTAAATCAGGTATATCAAACAAACAGCCTGAATCAAAAATAGAGGCAGTAAAATTACTTGCAAGGTTTTCTAAGGAATTTAACCCCCTTAAAAAATCACCATATGCCTCTCTTTTAACCAGTGCTAAGTGCTCCTCATTCACATCTGGATCAGATTCGAATTGTCGAATAGCTTTCCGTAATACGCTAGACAAGGCAATTGGTTCTGATGTATCCACTGTCAATACCCAAAAATGTGCCTGTTCACTCACACCGAGATGAAAAGATAGCGAAGCATCAATTTTACCTTGTTGATACAAATTTTGATAGCGTTTAGAGGTCCATCCACATAACATCGAAAATAATAAAGATAAAGAGAGACGGTACCGGAATAAATCCTCTTTTGCAATCGCATCCTTTCCTCGTATACCAATAGCTAATTTAGGACTAGCGACTTCTAAAGTTATTGTTCGATGTTCCAAGACAGGTTGGAGACTCATCGGAACTGCTTCTAGTAGTGAATTCTCATTTTGCCAATCAGAATAAATAGTTTGAATCTCTTGCCACATCTGTGTGATATCCACATCACCAACTACAAATAACACCATATTTTGAGGATGATAAAACAAACGAAACTGCTCATGCAATACATCTGGTGAAATCTCTTGAATAGAGAATCGACTACCAGCTATATCGTTTGCCAATGGTGTAGAAGGATATAAGCTAGCTAATATTTCTGCATAAAGGCGAGAGTCAGGATCGTCATAATACATATCAATTTCTTGACCAATAATTTCACGTTCGCGCTCAACAGACTCCTCTGAGACTGTCAATTCCTTAACTAAATCCCTTAACAAAATTAACCCTGTGCTGATGTTTTCTGTTGTTGAAAACAAATAGGTCGTTTGATACAGACCAGTATAGGCATTCGCGTAAGCTCCCATTTTTGAAAATTCTTGTAGAAAATCGGTCCCATTTTTTCCTTCGAACAGCTTATGTTCTAAAAAATGAGCAACACCAGCTGGATATGTGGATAGTTCTGAACTATTATTCAACTTTAAATGAGTGTGTGCAGCACCAAAATGTACCGAAAGAGTCACATATGTTTCGTGAAAATCTTTTCTGTTCTGTAAATATACTGTCAATCCATTTGTCAATTTACCTGTAAAAAGAGGAGATTCTAAATAGAAATAGTTGCTTTCTGTTAACCCATTGCTGTGTTTCATCAATCTACTCCTTCCATAAAATAAACTGCTTGCAACTTAATCCTTTGAGCTACCTTTATGACATCTTCCTTTCGAATAGCGTCAATCCCTTTTACCCAATTTTCAAAGTCTAGTTGTTGATCTTTATAAATCATTTGACGGTATTCTTGTTCAACCAAGGTAACAACTTTATCTTGAGTAATCGTTGCTGATTGAACCAACATCTGCTTTGTTAACTCTAACTCCTCATCTGTAAAACGACCAGTTTTCATATCTCGAATTTGCTTACGGATCAATCGCATTACCTTTACTCTATCCTGTTTATCAATGCCAGCATAGACACGTAAAAAACCAGAAGATGCATTCAAAGAACTACCAATTGTATAGGCGAGCCCCTCCTTTTCACGTACATTTAAAAATAATTTTGAGTGAGAGTCACTACCCAGTAAATTATTAAAAACCAATAAAGCAAAGTAGTTTACAGAGTTGTAAACCAATTGTAAATGATACGCTAATTCAAGGATTGACTGTCTGGAGACATTCTTCTCGATTTTTTCACGTGTGATGTTCGAAAAATCCTGCTGATAATCAAATTGAAGTTTCGGTCGTCGATAGGAAAATTCCCAAGCCAACATACAGTCTCTAACCATTGACTCATCCACTTTTCCCACAATAAAAATATCAATTTTATCTTTCTTTAACATATTTTGAAAAGCTTGAAAAGTTGATGCTGGAGTTTCTCTTTCAACTAATTCCAGTGTCCCTACTCTTGGGACTTTTAGATCTTCATCCTCAAAAAAAAGACGATTCAGTTCTATATCAGCATGGTAAAACTTATCCTCTACTTCTGCTTCTAGATAGGAGAGTAAATTTTTCTTTTCAATATCGAATAGTTGCTGCTCAAACATCTGATTTGTAGCTAAGGGGTGAAACAAAACAGACTGGATAAAGTACAACACTTGCTTTGTCAATGAAATATCATCCTTGACGTATTCATCACGAATATATTGAATCGTGATGTCAACCAAATGAGTCTTTCCTTGTCTTGATACACTTGTTGAAAATGTCATTCCGTAAAGATTTGCCAGCCTTTTACGAAAATCTTGAGAACTAGGATAGTCTTGATTGGCCATTTCAATCATATTTGCGACTAAAACACGACCAGCGACCGTCTCTTTAGACATGGGTGCTGCAAAGCGTATCTTGATGTAATTTGTTGTAAATTTATCTGTCGGAATAAAATGTAAATTTACTCCTTCTTGCAACTGCATAGCATACCTCGCTCAAACATTATAACCTTAATTATACCATTTTATGATATAATTATCCCTAAAGAGGTGAAACCATGGAATACAAATTATTTGACGACTACATCACACTACAATCTTTGCTCAAAACAACTGGAATCCTCCCCTCAGGTGGTGCAATTAAGAGTTACTTAGCTGAACATACGGTTCTTTTTAATGGTGAAAAAGAAGAGCGCAGAGGGAAAAAAATTCGGATTGGAGACCGAATTGAAATCCCCGCTCAAGGAGTGATCATTACACTAGTTGCTCCTTCTGAAGAGGAAAAAATTCAGCGTCAAGAAGATCTACAAGAAAAAGAACAGGTTGCAGCTTTAGTAAAAAAAATGAATCAGAATCTTAGAAAGACGACAAAGACAAAGAAACAAATTACTGAAACAAAGAAACGTCCTGTACGTTTCCCAGGTACCTAACATGTGGCTAGAATCTTTAACTATTCGACATTTTCGTAATTATGAAGAAGCGAATCTTAAATTTCACAATGGTCTGAATATCTTTTTAGGGCAAAACGCCCAAGGAAAAACAAATATCCTAGAGAGTATTTATTTTTTGGCACTAACAAGAAGTCATCGAACTCGTTCAGATAAAGATTTACTCCAGTTCAATCAAAAAAATGTAACTATACATGGAATCCTTCACCGCTCTTCTAGTAAACTTCCGCTTGACATAGAGTTGACAGAAAATGGACGTATCACCAAAATTAATCATCTGAAACAATCTCGGTTATCAGATTATATTGGACATATGAATGTCGTTCTCTTTGCTCCTGAAGATTTACAACTAATTAAAGGAGGACCTGCACTCCGTCGTAAATTTATTGATGTTGAACTAGGACAAATCAAACCCATTTACTTATCTGACCTTTCACAATATAATCATATTTTAAAACAGCGTAATACCTATTTAAAAAGCAGTGATAAAATTGATTTAACTTTTTTATCTGTTCTAGATCAACAGCTAGCTGAATATGGAAGCAAGGTCATTCATCATCGGATAGAGTTTCTTAAAAAATTAGAGCACTATGCACAAACAAAACATAGCAATATTTCACATCATTTAGAACAGTTAACGTTTTCTTACGACTCTTCAGTGAAGTTTACAGAAGGTGTAAACTTAGTTGACGATTTCTTGACAGAGTTGGAAAGAAGTAAGAAACGTGATCTTTTCAAAAAAAATACTGGTGTCGGTCCTCACCGAGATGACATTCATTTTTTTATCAATGGCATCAATGCACATTATGGAAGTCAAGGACAACACCGTAGTCTGGTACTCTCCCTTAAATTAGCTGAAATCGAATTAATGAAAGAAATGACACGTGAATATCCAATTTTACTCCTAGATGATGTTATGAGTGAGTTAGACAACAATCGTCAAATACAATTATTAGAAACGATTTCTGAAAAAATTCAAACTTTTATCACTACTACATCATTAAACCATTTACATACTCTTCCTGAACAATTAAAAATTTTCCATGTGACCAACGGGAAAATTATAGAAGAAGAGCGATAAAAGTGTAAAAGAGCACCATCAAAGTGCTCTTTTTGTTATTATTGAACAGAATAGTTCGGTGCTTCATTTGTAATTTGTACATCGTGAGGATGACTTTCTTTCAAACCAGCTCCTGACATCTCGATAAATTGTGCATTATCATGTAGTTCTTGTAAGTTTGCTGCACCAACATACCCCATACCTGAACGGATACCTCCAAGCATTTGGAAGACAATATCGGCTGCTGCACCTTTGTAGGCCACGCGTCCTTCAATACCTTCTGGAACAAGTTTATTGGCTTCGTTGACAGAACCTTGGAAGTAGCGATCGCTAGAACCTTTCTTCATAGCAGCGATAGACCCCATACCACGATAGGTTTTAAACTTACGACCCTGGAAAATTTCTGTCTCACCAGGTGCTTCATCTGTACCTGCAAACATAGAACCAAGCATAACTGCATTTCCACCTGCTGCTAATGCCTTAACAATGTCACCTGAATACTTGATACCACCATCAGCAATAATCGTTTTACCATATTCACGCGCAACTGCAGCTGCATCATAGATAGCTGTTACCTGTGGTACACCCACACCAGCGATTACACGGGTTGTACAGATAGATCCTGGTCCAATACCAACCTTAACAACGTCTACACCTGCATCATAAAGAGCACGAGCACCAGAAGCTGTTGCAATATTTCCAGCAATCAAAGTACGATCAGGGAAGTGAGCACGAATTTCAGCAATTTTACGTAATACACCAGCTGAATGACCATGTGCAGTATCAATCACAATCGCATCAGCTCCGGCTTCGAAAAGGGCTTCAGCACGTTCAAATGTATCTGACGTGACACCGACAGCACCTGCAACTAACAAGCGTCCAAATTCATCCTTAGCAGCATTTGGAAATTCGATTACTTTTTCAATATCTTTGATGGTAATCAAACCAGCTAAACGACCATTTGCATCTACCAAAGGTAATTTCTCGATGCGGTGTTCATGAAGAATTTTTTCAGCTGTTGCAAGATCTGTTCCAACTGGTGCTGTTACCAATTCATCACTGGTCATATGAGCAGAAAGCGGTGCATCGTAATCTGAGATAAATCGCATATCACGGTTCGTAATAATACCAACCAATTTACGATTTTCAAGAGTTTCAACAATCGGCACACCTGAAATACGATAGCGCTGCATCAACTCTTCTGCTTCATGAACTTTATGATTTGGTGTTAAGAAAAATGGATCAATAATCACACCATTCTCTGAACGTTTTACCTTACGAACTTCTTCGGCCTGTTCAGCAATTGACATGTTTTTGTGAATAACACCAAGACCACCGGCACGAGCAATGGCAATTGCCATCTTGCTATCCGTAACAGTGTCCATAGCCGCAGTAATGATTGGAATATTTAATGTCAAATTCTTGGCCAATTTTGTCTGTAAATTGACATCATTTGGCAATACGTGACTCTCTGCTGGAATCAACAATACATCATCAAAGGTAAAACCTTTTTTCAAAAATTTAGTGTCCCAATTTGACATTTAACATTCCTCTTTTCTACATAATAGGGATTTTGTTTATTTATCATACCATTTTCATATGATTTGTCAACTAAAACCGAATAAAATATCTGTAATTTGCTACATTTATTTTGATTAATTTGATATCACGACTGTTTTAAGTTTTAAAGATATTTTTGTACGTTTTTAGAAAGTTTAATCTTGGCAAACATTAAAAATCAACCTGTGATGGTCTCCGTTAGTAGTCTTAAGAATAGGGTCTTGTCATAAGCAAAAATTTCCTATCAATTTGAGAACACAATCTGTTGCTTGGTGTTTAATAACCTCTTCCATCATTCGAATAGATAAATTATACGAAATAAAGTTTACAACATTTACACTATTTATCAACTATATTGACAAACAATGTAAATTAATCGTAACTACATTAATTAATATTCCTATAGTTGTTACTAAACAAAAAGCATTAAAAATGAGAACTATTTATAACAAACATCGATGAGCATAGTCGTAGATTTTCTTCATAAGGTTTCAAAAACAAAAGGATTTTTAGCTTAGAAAATCTATAATCCCATCTGATTTTCTAATAAATTGTATATAAAAACGAACAGAGACTCTCTTTCAAAATAGAAGAGATAATCTTTGTTCGTTTTTTATTTTAGCATCCAAAGTTTGGTCTAAACCTCTTTACTATCTTAAAAATAGCAAATTCCCATAGCTTCTTTCACCTCAGAAAGTGTCTGACTGGCAGCGACACGCGCATCCTCACTGCCTCTTTTTAGCATAGCAAACACTTCTCCCATGTCTTTGGCATATTCCAAACGTCGTTCACGAATTGGAGCTAGTTCACGTTCTAAGATGTCAAGTAAATAGCGCTTCGTTTTCACGTCTCCCAAACCACCTCGCTGGTAATGATCTTTCATCGCTTCAATTTCAACTCGATCTTCCTCGCGACCGAAGATATCAAGATAATGGAAAACCATGTTTCCTTCAATTTTCCCTGGATCTTCAACTCGGATATGGTTAGGATCAGTATACATGCTCATGACTTTCTTACGAACCGTATCTGCATCATCCGATAGATAGATACCATTTCCAAGTGATTTAGACATCTTGGCATTGCCATCAAGTCCTGGCAGACGACCTGCTTTCTCATTAGTAGGATAAATTCCTTCTGGCTCTACCAAAACATCACAGTTATAGGTATGATTGAAGCTACGAGCAATCTCTCGTGTTTGCTCAATCATAGGCTTTTGGTCATTCCCAACAGGAACGAAATTTGCTTTAAAGGCTGTGATATCCGCTGCCTGTGAAATAGGATAAACCAAGAAGCCTGTTGGGATTGATTCTCCGAAACCTTTTTGAGCAATCTCAGTTTTTACGGTAGGATTGCGCTCCAAGCGCGCCAAAGAAACCAAATTCATATAGTACATGGTCAATTCTGCTAGCTCAGGAATCTGGCTTTGGATAAAAATGGTTGACTTAGCTGGGTCAAGACCAACTGACAAGTAGTCTAAAGCAACATTACCAATAGACTCTCTGATGGCAGCTGATTCTTTAGCATGGTCGGTAAGAGCTTGTTGGTCTGCTAAGAAAACAAACATCTTGTATTTGTCCTCGTTCTGCAAAAGAACGCGATTTTTCAAACTTCCTACATAGTGACCTAAGTGCAATTTTCCAGTTGGACGGTCTCCTGTTAAAATAATTGGTTTTGTCATTTTTTCTCCTTTACATAAAATTGACAGAATTGTCAATTTTTTTACATTAATCTTCTTTTATTAAATAGTAATCCTATATCGATATGATTCTCTGCCTAAAAATAAAAACCCCACGCTAAAATAGCGTGAGGGCATGATCATTTGATACGCGGTACCACCTCAATTGACAATGTGTTGACATTCACTTTACACCATTGTCATCTTCGTAGTACGATAAGGGGTACCACTCCTGAAACTTATTGGTTTGTTTCACATGAAACATCAGCCCATTTCATCCCACTAATTATTGGTTTACAGCTACCACCAACTCTCTAAAAATTAGTTTGGAACTACTCTTTCTGATTCCTATTCATTGTAAAATTTTTAAAGGAGAAAGTCAAGTCATTTCTACTTGACGCCTAGCGCATATTCAGCGATAATATGGAGTATACAATATTGAGAATGGAGGAATGAAAAATGTTAAAAAATAAAATAAAAGACCTTTCTTTTGTGACACTTGGTTCGTTTATAGCTTCTATAGGCTATAATACCATGTTTGTTGAAAATAAAATTGCTTCTGGAGGGGTCGGAGGGCTTGCCATTAGTTTAAAAGAACTTTTAGGATGGAATCCTTCTTTATTTGTTCTTTATATCAATATTCCTCTCTTGATAATCTGTTGGTTTTTTCTAGGAAAATCTGTTTTCTTTAAAACACTTTACGGTTCTTGGATTTACCCGATTTTTATTAATTTGACGGATACACTCCCAACTGTTACCCACAATCCTCTTCTAGCTGCAATCTTTGGGGCAATTGTTACTGGTTTTGGTATAGGACTAGTCTTTCTAGGAAATTCGTCAACTGGGGGAACTGGTATTATCGTACAGGTTCTCAATAAATACACACCGCTTCCTTTTGGGTTACTAGTTGGACTTGTGGATGGATTGATTGTAACAATTGGTTTTCTCGCATTTGATACAGATACAGTTTTATATTCAATTATTTCTTTAATCACTATCACTTATATTATTAACCTCATGATGGCGGGCTCAGATTCACTAAGAAATATTATGGTTATTTCTCAGAAACATCAAGCTATTAAGGAATATATTACAACTGTGGCAGACCGTGGTGTTACTGAGTTTCCAATTTTAGGTGGCTACACTGGTAAAGAAAAACGGATGCTGATGACTATTCTCTCACGTCCTGAATTACAACATATTGAAAATGAGATTTTAAATATTGATGACACAGCCTTTATTATTGTAATGCCTGCTACCCAAGTTCGTGGAAGAGGATTCAGTTTGCAAAAGAATTATAAATTGGATGAGGATATCCTACTTCCAATGTAGTAACATTGAAAAATCACTAATTTTCTAGTAAAATAGTAATAATGAAATATACACAAAAGAGGATGGCAAACATCCTCTTTAAACAAAACACTTAGGAGAAAATATGCTTACAGTTTCTGATGTATCGCTTCGTTTCAGCGATCGCAAATTATTTGACGATGTTAATATCAAATTTACAGAAGGAAATACCTATGGTCTCATCGGTGCTAACGGTGCCGGAAAATCAACGTTCCTTAAAATTTTAGCAGGTGATATTGAACCAACAACTGGGCATATCACTCTAGGACCTGACGAACGTCTTTCTGTTCTTCGCCAAAACCACTTTGACTACGAAGATGAACGAGTGATTGATGTTGTTATCATGGGAAATGAGAAACTTTACAACATCATGAAAGAAAAAGATGCCATTTACATGAAAGAAGATTTTTCTGATGAAGATGGTGTTCGCGCTGCTGAATTAGAAGGGGAGTTTGCTGAACTTGGCGGCTGGGAAGCTGAAAGTGAAGCCTCTCAGCTCTTACAAAACCTCTATATCCCTGAAGAACTCCACTACCAAAATATGAGTGAACTAACAAATGGGGACAAGGTAAAAGTCCTTCTTGCTAAAGCTTTGTTTGGTAAACCAGATGTTCTTCTTTTAGACGAGCCAACCAATGGTTTGGATATTCAATCAATCACTTGGTTGGAGAATTTCCTGATTGACTTTGAAAATACAGTGATCGTTGTATCTCATGACCGTCACTTCTTGAATAAAGTGTGTACGCATATGGCTGACCTAGACTTTGGTAAAATCAAACTCTATGTCGGAAACTACGATTTCTGGAAGCAATCATCCGAATTGGCTGCACGTTTACAAGCTGACCGCAATGCTAAAGCAGAAGAAAAAATTAAAGAGTTACAAGACTTTATTGCACGTTTCTCTGCTAACGCATCCAAGTCAAAACAAGCAACATCCCGTAAAAAAATGCTGGATAAAATTGAATTGGAAGAAATTGTACCATCAAGTCGAAAATATCCATTTATCAACTTTGCAGCTGGGCGTGAAATCGGTAATGATTTACTCCGTGTTGAAAACTTGAAAGTGGTCATGGATGGAGAAACAATTCTAGAAAATATTAGTTTCATCCTTCGTCCAGGCGATAAGACTGCGCTTATCGGACAAAATGATATTCAGACTACAGCGCTCATTCGAGCATTGATGGGAGATATTGAATATGAAGGAACGATTAAATGGGGCGTAACAACTAGCCAATCCTATCTGCCAAAAGATAATAGCCGTGATTTTGCAAGTGGAGAATCTATCCTAGATTGGCTTCGTCAATTTGCTGAAAAAGGTGAAGATGACGATACTTTCTTGCGTGGTTTCTTAGGCCGTATGCTCTTTTCTGGTGATGAAGTTTACAAGTCTGTCAATGTCTTGTCAGGTGGCGAAAAAGTGCGCGTGATGCTATCAAAACTCATGCTCCTCAAGTCAAATGTCCTAATCTTAGATGATCCAACAAATCACTTGGATTTAGAATCAATTTCTAGTTTAAATGATGGTCTAAAAAACTTTAAGGAATCGCTAATCTTTGCTAGCCATGACCATGAATTTATACAAACTTTGGCAAATCACATCATCGTTATTTCCAAAAATGGTGTTATTGACCGTATTGATGAAACGTATGATGAATTCTTAGAAAACAGTGAAGTACAAGCAAAAGTACAAGAACTTTGGAAATAATAAGCAAAGGCGACCTCAATCGCCTTTTCTTTCAAATAAAATGATATGAAACATTTACAACACTATCGCCAGCAAATTATGACACTTAGTCTAGGTTTTTTGCTGCCATTTGCAATCATAACAATACTCTTAGCTTTAAAAGGAATTTGGTGGGGAGGTGACACCAGCATCCTAGCTAGTGATAGTTTTCATCAATATGTTATTTTTAATCAAGTATTACGAAATGCTTTACATGGTGATGGTTCACTATTGTATACTTTTACTAGTGGTCTTGGCTTGAATTTTTATGCCCTATCCTCTTACTATCTAGGTTCCTTCCTATCACCATTCGTATTTTTCTTTGATGTAAAGTCTATGCCGGATGCTATGTACTTGTTAACCATTGTCAAGTTTGGATTGATAGGACTGTCAAGCTCATTTAGCCTTTCTTCCATTTACAAAACTTTACATCGGTGGTTCATCCTGATTTTATCTACTAGCTTTGCACTAATGAGTTTTGCTACCAGTCAATTGGAAATTAACATTTGGTTAGATGTATTTATCCTAATTCCACTCATTTTATTAGGGTTATATCGATTAATCGTCCAAGAAAAATCAATCTTGTATTTTTTATCCTTGATGGTTCTCTTTATTCAAAATTATTATTTTGGGTATATGTCTGCTGTCTTTTTAGTATGTTGGGCCTTGGTCATCATTTCTTGGGATTTTAAAAAAAGAATCAAAAGATTTATTGATTTTACAATTGTGTCAATTTGTGCAACCTTATCCAGTATGATTATGCTCCTTCCAACCATTCTTGATTTACAAACACATGGTGAAACCTTTACAGATGTTGTCAAGTTTAAAACTGAAAATTCTTGGTATCTTGATTTGTTTGCTAAAAACTTAATTGGGAGTTACGATACGACTAAATTTGGAGCTATCCCTATGATTTATGTTGGGCTTATTCCACTGGTATTGACACTTCTCTTCTTTACAATATCGTCAATCAACTGGAAAGTAAAATTGACTCATATAGGATTGATTACATTTCTAATTGCAAGTTTTTACTTAGAACCACTGGATTTATTTTGGCAGGGGATGCATGCTCCAAATATGTTTCTCCATCGCTATGCCTGGATTTTTTCAACTATAGTTATTTATATAGCCGCTGAAACGTTAGTACGAATCAGAGAGATTAAAAGTCTTTCTGTTGTTCTCATTTTTTTGTTTATGTTAGTTGGTTTTTCTGCAACCTTTCTCTTCAAGGATCACTATTCATTTTTAGAAAATATCCATTTTTTCCTTACTATTGAATTTCTACTAGCCTATTTCATTCTTTGGTTTCTCTTTATAAAAAATAGACTCACTCTTCCAATTTTCTCATTAGTAAGTTTGGGATTTGTATTAGTTGAATTATCTATCCATACAAGTTATCAGATAAATGGCCTAGGAAATGAATGGAATTTTCCAAGTCGTTTCAATTACGATCAGCAATTGACAGAGATTGACAGAATTGTAAAGTATTCTAAAAAACTCACAACTGCTTTCTATCGAATGGAACAACTACAACCTCAAACAGGAAACGACAGCATGAAATGCAATTATAACGGTATTTCACAATTTTCATCTATTCGGAATCGTTCATCCAGTTCTACATTAGATAAATTAGGTTTTCGTTCGGACGGTACCAATTTAAATTTACGCTATCAAAATAATACCCTACTGGCAGATAGTTTATTTGCTATTAAGTACAACATCACAAACTCAGAATTATCAAAATACGGGTTTAGCTCTGTAAAAACAATTGATGACCTTCACCTATATCAAAATGCTAATAGCAATCAGCTGGCACTGTTAACCGAGGGAGTTTACAATGATGTCAATTTCTCAAATTTGACATTAGATAATCAGACTAGCTTTTTAAATCAGTTAACTGGACTTCACTTAAATTATTATTCTAAACTCAATCCGACATCTTTTAAAAACGGTACAGTATTAAATAACCGAGTTACTGTTAATGCTGCAGAAGGTGATGAGGTTGCACGTGTTCATTACAATTTAACTGTTCCTGCAAATACTCAACTTTACGTGAGTATTCCCAATATTTCTCTTACAAATGAACATAGTAATGATGTACAATTGACTGTCAACAATGTGTCAACAATCTTTACAACTGATAATGCATTTTCATTTTTTGATGCTGGCTATTTTAATCAGGAAAAAGAAATCAATCTAACTATCAGTTTCCCAGGAAATCGTCAAGTTTCGTTTGATGCGCCAGTATTTTATCGTTTAAATACTCAGTCATTTCAACAAGCAGTTGATATTTTGAAGCACAAATCTATATTGGTCAAAACAAAAGCAAATACGGTTAGTATACATTATGATACCGCTAAAGAGTCATCTATATTTGTTACCTTGCCCTTTGATAAAGGGTGGACTGCTAGTCAAAATGGAGAAAAAATAAGTATACAGCGGGCTCAAAAAGGTTTTATGAAGATAGATGTCAAAGCCGGAAAAGGGACCATAAAAATGACATTCATACCCCAAGGATTAAAAATTGGAATGGTTTTATTTCCTTCAGGCATTCTATTATACACTTTCTATTATCTTGTAAAACAAAAAAGACTGAAGACTTTCTCAAGAAGAATAGAAAAGTCATAAATACACAAAACAGACTGGATTTCAGTCTGTTTTGTGTACATAATAAAAAAAGCACCCTTAAGATGCTCCTCTACTCCGCCAACAGGGCTCGAACCTGTGACATCATGATTAACAGTCATGCGCTCTACCAACTGAGCTATGGCGGATGATATAGTCCGTACGGGATTCGAACCCGTGTTACCGCCGTGAAAAGGCGGTGTCTTAACCCCTTGACCAACGGACCAAATAAGACATTTCTTAGTATAATATAGATTGGATACTTTGTCAAGACTTTTTGTTTCTTGACATTCAGTAATCTTTGCGTTAGAATAAAATGGTTAGAGCGTGGTTCCATAGCTCAGCTGGATAGAGCATTCGCCTTCTAAGCGAACGGTCGCAGGTTCGAATCCTGCTGGAATCATAACAGTCTTAGGTTTTCCTAAGACTTTTTTTCATACCATAATTGAATATTAATATAAAGTAAAGGAATCAGAACAAAAGAAAGAGCATACTCACCTAATAATAAAGAAAGTCTTGTTGAAATAATCACTCCAAACATAAAGCTTAAGATAATAAAAAAGATATTTCTTCCTCTTTTTTGTAAATCCTTATCCTTTTCCATCATTCCCATGAACCAAAGATAGGCAGCATTTTTTACATTTCCTGTCATCATCACATTGGCATAAGAAGCCCCTCTTAATTTTCGGAAGGTCTCCACTTGGATAGAAGCTACAAACGCTAATATCGCCATTGTAAAGCCATTTGGAAAAACAGGGGTTAGAATAACAGCTAAGATAACTAAAATCGTCATCATGACACTACTGCCAAAATGCCAAGAATAAGGACTTTTTAAAAACCATTTCCGTGCTAAATAAGTAAAGAATTGTCCTAAAACAAAAAATAAAATAGGAATTGTAAAATTAAAAACCTGATTCAAGTCTCCTAGAGCTAAATAATAAGCCCAAGAAATCACATTTCCAGATTGTACACCAGCAAACCGTCCTCCCTGTGTAACAAAAGTAAAAGCATTCAAATAACCACTAATAAATGTAAGAAAGGTCGCTACTCGCAAACCTTCAAATACTCGATAATGTTTTTTTCGTGACATGTTTATTCTCCCATTGTTTCACATGAAACTATTTATGATAAGGACTTCCTTGTTGAATCATAAATGCTCGATATATCTGTTCTATCAAAACGAGGCGCATCAACTGATGAGGAAGGGTAAACTGCCCAAAACTCATTAGTAAATTTGCTCTTTGTTTCACTGATGGTGCCAGTCCCAAACTGCCACCAATCACAAATGTAATATCTGAAAAACCTTTTACAGTCGTCTCTTGCAGCATCTTGGCAAATAGTTCAGATGGAAATTGTTTCCCCTCGATAGCCAGTGCGATTACAAATTCACGTTCTCCTATTTTAGAAAGAATCCTATCCGCTTCTTTCTCTAGGATTTTTTGATTTTCAGCATCTGACGCCTGATCAGGTGTTTTTTCATCAGCTAATTCGACAATCTCCAACTTTGTAAACCGTGTCAGCCGTTTGCTGTATTCTGCAATTCCCTCTTTTAAATATTTTTCTTTCAATTTTCCGACTGTTATCATTTTAATTTTCATAAAAATATTGTATCATATCCACAAGGGAATCAACATACATTTTTCTAATTTTGACTTAAAAATCAGGGTTTTTGCACATTGTTTTAAAAGTTATCCACAGTTTGTGGATTATTTTTTGAAAAATTTAAGTTATAATTAAGAAAAAAAAATTACAATACAGTTAACAATAACACAAATAAAAAAGGGGTACTCATGAAAAAAATTGTAAAATTGTCTCTTATCCTATTACTCGGTTTTTTAGGAGGAGTGGCAGGAAATCTTGTCTCTTCTTTTGTAACAAATGCTAATTCTCAAACCCAGACAAATTCTTCCACAAAAACAGATTCTAATCAAACAAATGTTAGTTCTGTCTCTTATGACAATCAGACTTCAACAACTGAGGCAGTAAAAAAAGTTCAAGAAGCAGTTGTTTCTGTCATGAATTATCAAACTTCAACAAATCAGCTTAATTCCATTTTCGGTGAAACATCTACAGAGTCTAATGAATTACAATTAGCTGGTGAGGGATCTGGTGTCATTTACAAAAAAGATGGCAAATATGCCTACATAGTAACTAACACCCATGTAGTGGCAGACGCAAAAGAAATTGAAATCCAACTCTATTCTGGAGAAAAAGTCAAAGCTGAATTAGTCGGTTCCGATACATATTCAGATATTGCTGTTTTAAAAATTGCAGCAGATAAGGTACCGACAGTTGCAGAATTTGCTAATTCAGATTCTATTAATGTAGGAGAAGTAGCTATCGCTATTGGTAGTCCGCTCGGTGCTAATTATGCTAACTCCGTCACTCAAGGAATTGTTTCAAGTCTCAGTCGAAATGTTACATCAAAATCAAAAGATGGTGAAACAGTCTCAACAAATGCTATCCAAACAGATACAGCAGTCAATCCAGGTAACTCAGGTGGGCCTCTCATTAATATTCAAGGTCAAGTCATTGGCATTACATCTAGTAAAATTACTTCCTTTGGAGCAACGTCAAGTGTCTCTGTAGAAGGTATGAGTTTTGCTATTCCTTCTAACGATGCTGTTTCTATCATTGCGAAATTAGAAAAAGATGGAAAAGTAATTCGTCCTGCTCTTGGTATCCGTATGGCCAATATTTCCGATTTGTCTTCTAGTCAATTAGAACGAGCAGGTGTTGATAGCAAAATTACCAGTGGTGTATTAGTTGTTTCTACTGAATCTGGTTTACCAGCAGAAGGAATCTTGAAACAGTACGATGTCATTACTGCTATTGATGGAACAAAAATTAAAACAAGTAGTGATTTACAAAGTGCATTGTACAAAAATGATATTGGAGATACAATTGAAGTAACTGTACAACGAAATGGGAAAGAAGTCACAGAAAAAATCAAACTAACCCATACAACTGAAGATTTATCTTAATCTGTCAAACTGAGGCTGGGACAAAAAGATTTTTAGGTTAGAAAATCTATACCAATAAATCTACTTTTCTAATAAAATGTACATAAAAACGAACAAAGATACTCTTTAGATATATAGGAGATAGCCTTTGTTCGTTTTTTGTTTTATTGTTCAGAGTTTGTCCCAGCCTCTAGCAGACCGAAGACAAACTTCATTTTGGAGTTTGTCTTTTCTTGTATTTTGAACAAAAAGTGTGTACGGGTTGAAAAAATCTGACTGATAACCCTATTTTCGGCAAAATAAAAAGGCCTTCCCGCCAATCGTTTTACCAATTTTTTGATATTTAAGTATGCCAAAGTCAGCCCAACCTTGTTTTCTATTTTGGACTTGCCTCTCTCTCGTGTGTATCTAAGGTTGTGGTATTCTTTAGCCGTGCCAAAGAGCCTCTCAATCGTCTCTTTACGTTTCTGATACCGCTCCCTCATCCCTTTTTGGTGACGGATGTCCTCACAGGTTTCAAGATAATTCTTCCAGATATGTCGTGTGACGGTCTTCTGATGATCTTTATTTTGGGTGCAGATGCTTAGTAAGGGACAGGTCTGACAATGCTTAGAATCACTCTTATATTCACGGTAACCCTCTCGAGTCGTTATGCGATACGGTAGAACCTGATTCTCTGGGCAAAGATAACAATCATAGTAAACATCCTAAACAAAGGCGTTCGGTCGTAACATCCCCTTCTTTCCTCTTGGCCTAGTATATGGAAACAAAGGGGGAATAGCCTTATCCAATAAAAACTTAGCGATGCTTGGATTCTTGTAACCAGAGTCAGCGATAATGACCTGAGGCTTGAAAGGTTCAATCTTGGCAAAGAGGGCTTTTTTTGCGTGTTTCTTCCAATCCTGCTTGATTTCAACCGCTAGTTGTTCACTCATGAAGGCTGCCTGATGAGCTATGACTTGGTTCTGGTATTTTCGATTATTGGCCGCTGCTGTGAGATGAGTGCCGTCTACGAAAATCTCAGAAGGGTCTACCAAGCCAGCGGTTACTGCTTGTTGTAGGACATGCCTAAAGATGTATTCAATGAGAGCCTTTTCTTGGAAACGTCTTGTATAGTTCTTTCCATAGGTTGTAAAATGAGGCACCCGATCATCTAAAGATAGCCCCAAGAACCAACGATAAGCGACGTTAACTTGAATCTCTTTTATGGTCTGACGCATGGAGTGAATCCCATAGAAACATTGCAGGAGAGGGATTTTAACCAATAAGACAGGATCTAAACTAGGGCGACCATTATCCAAGCAGTAGCTATCTTCGACTAAGTCATAGATAAAGGAAAAGTCGATGATAACATCTACCTGACGCAGGAAATGATCCTCAGACACCAGTTCTTCGAGGGCATAAAAACCAACTTGTCGACGATTATAGTTAGGATTTTCCTTATGAAACATAACGCTTCCTCACAAAGCCTTTTCTTTTAGTATACTCCTATTTCAACTAAAAAGCCCTTAGAAACATGTGCTCTAAGGACTTTGTCTTCAATCTGACTAGCTTTACAACATTGTAAAGCTAGTTTTTTTTTGTTAAAATAAGGCCATGGAAGAATTTAAATATATCCCCCTTTCTCAAATCATTGCTAATCCTTATCAGCCTCGACAAGAATTCAATCAACTGAAATTGGAAGAATTGGCTCAATCCATCAAAGAAAATGGTATTATTCAACCTTTAATTGTCAGAAAATCTTCTATTGTAGGTTATGAATTGCTAGCTGGAGAAAGACGACTCCGAGCAAGCCAAATAGCTGGATTAGACGAAGTACCAGTCCTTGTCAAAAACTTATCAGATGATGAGATGCGCTACCAGTCCATTATTGAAAATCTCCAACGTGCAGATTTAAATCCAATAGAAGAGGCCCAATCCTATAAAAAATTGATTGAAACTGGCCTAACTCACGAAGAAATCGCACATATTATGGGAAAATCCCGTCCATACATCACAAATTCTCTGCGTTTATTGAATTTATCACAACCTGTTCAAACAGCGATTAAAAATGGACAGATTTCACAGGGGCACGCGCGCCTACTCATCTCTTATTCAGCTGAAAAACAAGAAAAGTGGCTAGCACATATTATTCAAAATGAACTGAGTGTACGAACACTTGAAAAAGAACTTTCTGCTCCCAAAAAGAAAAGAAACACCGTACAAAATTCTTTTCTGCTAGAAGAAGAAAAACGATTAAAAAAAATGCTTGGCCTTCCTATTCATATTACAGAGCATAAAAATGGAACAGGTACTATTCAAATTGATTTCAAAAATATAGAAGAGTATGAGAAAATTATCCACAGTCTAAAAAACAACTGTGAATAGGAAAAAATTATAAACGGATTTATACACAGGAAATATTTCTAAAAAGCTTTGATTTCATCAGAGTATAGATGTTATTCACATTCTGTGGAAAACTTCCTTCCACAATGTGGAAAAATTTATAAGTTGTGGAAAACTTTTTAAAAGTATGGTACACTAGAATGACTGAATACAAAGAGAAAGGAGAAGAGTGATGGAACAAGAACAGCTATTTTGGCAACGTGTATTACAATTAGCACATGAAAATTTAAAGCAATCCGCCTATGATTTTTTTGTTTCAGATGCCAAATTAATAGCCGTAGATGGAAATAAAGCTATTATTTATCTCGACAGTCCAGTTAAAAAACTTTTCTGGGAAGAAAATTTGAAAATGGTCATTTTAACTGCTGGGTTTGAAATCTTTAACGAACAGTTAAAAACAGACTATCAATTTTCAACTGATGAATCGCCATTTCTTCGCAACGAACAAATGCATCCTCAACAGCAATTTTCTCAAATTGCAGAACCGAGTTATAGAGAAAGCACTTATAATCAGAAACCAGTACATCCTGATATCAAACCCCAGTATACCTTTGATAACTTTGTTCAAGGTGACAATAATCAATGGGCCAAAGCGGCTGCTTTAGCAGTCTCTGATAATTTAGGAGAGCTCTATAATCCTTTATTTATCTTTGGGGGCCCAGGTCTTGGAAAAACTCACTTATTAAATGCTATTGGTAATAAAGTGCTCGACGATAAGCCAACAGCACAAATAAAATATGTTTCTTCTGAAACCTTTATCAATGAATTTTTAGAACATCTCCGATTGAATGACATGGATAATTTTAAGAAAACTTATCGCAACTTGGACTTACTTCTCATTGATGATATTCAATCTTTACGAAATAAAGCTTCTACGCAGGAAGAATTTTTCCATACCTTTAACGCTCTTCATGAAAACAGTAAACAGATTGTTTTAACAAGTGACCGAAACCCGGATTACTTGGATAACTTAGAGGAACGTCTTGTTACGCGCTTTAAATGGGGATTAACGAGTGAGATTACTCCTCCTGACTTTGAAACACGTATTGCTATTTTAAGGAATAAATGTGAAGGATACCCTTACGAGTTTACAAATGATACATTAGCTTACTTAGCGGGGCAATTTAATTCTAATATACGAGATCTAGAAGGAGCTTTAAAAGATATTCATCTCCTAGCTACGATGCGGAAATTAACAGAAATTACAGTAGATGTAGCAGCAGAAGCCATTCGCTCACGGAAACAAACGAATCCGCAAAACATGGTCATTTCTATCGAAAAAATCCAACATGAAGTAGGAACTTTCTATGGTGTTAGTGTAAAAGAACTCAAAGGAGCAAAGCGGGTGCAAAATATCGTTCACGCAAGACAAGTAGCGATGTATCTGGCGCGTGAATTAACAGATAACTCCCTTCCAAAAATCGGAAAAGAGTTCGGAAACCGAGACCATACGACCGTCATGCATGCTTATAATAAAATCAAAAGTATGTTAGCTGATGACGATAATCTTGAAATCGAATTAACCACGATTCGAAATAAAATTCGCTAGTGTGGACAACTTTTAAAAAAAGGAAGGATTTTTCCACAAGTTGTGAACAAGTTAGATTCCTTGTTCTGATAAGCTTTAGCGGTTTTATCCACAAGATTCACAAGTACTACTATTACTACTAACCTTATTATCTATAAATAAAGGAGAATCCATGATTCAATTTTCTATTAATAAAACTGTTTTTTTACAGGCTTTAAATACAACTAAAAGAGCTATTAGCCATAAAAATGCCATTCCAGTACTTTCAACTGTAAAAATAGAAGTCACAACCGAAGGAATTGCTTTAACAGGTTCCAATGGGCAAATTTCTATCGAAAACTTTATTTCTGTCCAAGATGAAAATGCAGGCCTTCTTATTTCTTCAACAGGTGCTATTCTATTAGAAGCTACTTTCTTTATCAATGTGGTCTCTAGTCTACCAGATGTGGTTGTTGAGTTTACAGAGATTGAACAAAAACAAGTGGTGTTAACGAGTGGAAAATCAGAAATCACTCTGAAAGGAAAAGAAGCAGAGCAATATCCTCGACTTCAAGAAGTTCCTACCTCTAACCCTCTTGTATTAGAAACAAAAGTCCTTAAAGAAATTATTAACGAAACAGCCTTTGCAGCTTCGACGCAGGAAAGTCGCCCAATTTTAACAGGTGTTCACTTTGTTTTGACAGATAATACCTCTTTAAAGACTGTTGCTACAGATTCTCACCGAATGAGCCAAAGAATATTAACATTAGAAAAATCTGGGGATAACTTTGATGTAGTGATTCCAAGTCGCTCTCTTCGTGAATTTACAGCCGTATTCTCAGACGAAATTGAAACAGTTGAGGTATTCTTCTCAAATAATCAATTGCTCTTTAGAAGTGAGCATATTAGCTTCTACACGCGCTTATTGGAAGGAACGTATCCTGATACAGATCGATTGATCCCAACTAGTTTCAACACTACTGTAGTATTTGATACGGCTAATCTCCGATATGCAATGGAGCGGGCCCGTCTTTTGTCCAATGCAACACAAAATGGTACAGTGAAGCTTGAAATTACAGGTGGTGTGGTTTCTGCCCATGTAAACTCTCCAGAGGTTGGACGGGTAAATGAAGAACTTGAGATACTTTCTGTAACGGGAGAAGACTTGGTGATTAGCTTCAATCCAACTTATTTGATTGAAGCTTTGAAAGCTATTGGCAATGAACAAGTTAAGATTAGTTTCATTTCTCCAATTCGTCCATTTACTCTCTTACCAAATGCTGAACAAGAAGATTTTGTTCAACTCATCACCCCAGTTCGTACAAACTAATCTAATCCTTTCTTGAAAAAGATTTCACTTTGTGAAGTCTTTTCTTTTTTGATATAATCAAAAAAAGGAGAAAAACATGTATCAATTAGGATCCCTTGTAGAGATGAAAAAGCCCCATGCCTGCACCATTAAATCAACTGGTAAAAAAGCCAACGAATGGAAAATTGTCCGTATGGGGGCAGATATTAAAATTCAATGTACCAATTGCGACCATATTGTTATGATGAGCCGTCATGATTTTGAACGGAAGATAAAAAAAGTTCTGCAACCGTAGAAACCTTATTCTATTTAGCTTTTCTAGCAGTTGCGCAACGGTTAGTTGCGATAGAAAGTGCTAGTCTGCACTTACATTCTTGATTATAATAAGGTTAGAAAGAAGAAAGGTGGTTACGGTGATGACTGTATTTGCAGAACAATTAAAAAAATTTCGTCAAGAGAAAAACATCTCACAAGAAGAGTTGGCTAAACAGTTATTTATTTCACGTCAGGCCATTTCTAAGTGGGAGAACGGAGATGCAACACCAGATTTGGATAATTTGGTCAAACTATCTGAGATTTTTACTGTTAGCCTGAATGAATTGGTTAATGGTAAAAAGTCTGTTCCTACCAAAGAAGAAGATGATGACAATTTACATATTCTAAAAGGACGTGAATATGTGATGAATCCTAAAACTGGAAAGTATGAGAAGAGAGACGGATTAGCCATTTTTATCGATCTTATTTCAGAATACTGGTGGCTCATCTTTTTTGTGCCTCTCTTTGTGATGTGGATAAAAATATTAATCGATTTATTTTAGTGGCTCTTGCTATTCAGCAAGCTTTTTTCTCATTTTTTTGGTATAATACTCATGATTGAATTGAGAATGGAGAAACAAAAAAACATGGCTTTAACAGCAGGTATCGTTGGTTTACCAAACGTTGGGAAATCAACCCTATTTAATGCGATTACAAAGGCTGGTGCAGAAGCTGCGAACTATCCTTTTGCGACCATTGACCCAAATGTAGGGATGGTTGAAGTACCAGATGAGCGTTTACAGAAATTGACAGAGTTGATTACACCGAAAAAAACAGTCCCAACAACCTTTGAGTTTACAGATATTGCAGGGATTGTGAAAGGTGCTTCAAAAGGGGAAGGCCTCGGAAATAAATTCTTGGCCAATATCCGCGAGGTAGATGCTATTGTTCACGTCGTTCGTGCTTTTGATGATGAAAATGTCATGCGTGAGCAAGGACGTGAGGATGCCTTTGTAGATCCACTAGCAGATATCGAAACAATCAACCTCGAATTGATTTTGGCAGACCTTGAGAGTGTCAATAAACGCTATGCGCGTGTGGAGAAAATGGCACGTACACAAAAAGATAAGGATTCTGTTGCAGAATTTAATATTCTTCAAAAAATCAAACCTGTTCTTGAAGATGGTAAATCAGCTCGTACGATTGACTTTACCGATGATGAGCAAAAGATTGTGAAACAACTTTTCCTTTTGACAACTAAACCAGTTTTGTATGTGGCCAATGTTGATGAAGACAAGGTTGCTGAACCAGATGAGATTTCTTACGTGCAGCAAATCCGTGAATTTGCGGCGACTGAAAATGCTGAAGTAGTTGTGATCTCAGCGCGTGCTGAAGAAGAAATTTCAGAGCTTGATGACGAAGATAAAGCAGAATTTTTAGAAGCTATTGGTTTAACAGAGTCAGGTGTAGACAAGTTAACCCGTGCTGCTTACCACCTGCTTGGTCTTGGAACTTACTTTACAGCTGGTGAAAAAGAAGTGCGCGCTTGGACCTTTAAACGTGGTATCAAGGCACCTCAGGCAGCAGGGATTATCCATTCAGACTTTGAGCGTGGATTTATTCGTGCTGTAACTATGAGTTATGATGACTTGATGAAGTATGGTTCTGAAAAAGCTGTGAAAGAAGCTGGACGCCTGCGTGAAGAAGGAAAAGAATATGTCGTTCAAGATGGCGATATTATGGAATTCCGTTTCAATGTATAAGAGTAGATTTTAGAATAAAAGAGGTTGGAAAAATTTTTTCCAGCCCTTTTGGTCTTTTAGAAAGAGGAAAAAATGGTAAAACTAATTGTTGGATTAGGAAATCCAGGTTCAAAATACAAAGATACAAAGCATAATATTGGCTTTATGGTGATTGACAAGATTGCTACAAAACTTGACATTACCTTTACAGAGGATAAAATTTTTAAAGCTGAAGTGGGTTCTAGTTTTATAAATGGTGAAAAAATTTACTTTGTCAAGCCGATAACTTTTATGAATAAATCAGGAGAAGCTGTTCATGCTCTCTTGTCTTATTATGGTTTAGATGTTTCAGATTTACTGGTCATCTATGATGATTTAGATATGGAAGTAGGGAAAATTCGTTTTCGACAAAAGGGTTCTGCAGGTGGGCATAATGGGATAAAATCGATTATTGCGCATATTGGGACACAGGAATTTGATCGTGTTAAAGTAGGGATTGGCCGTCCGGCACCTAAGATGACTGTCATCAACCATGTCATGAGTTCTTTCCAAGGCGATGATGCGATTTTGATTGCAGAGGCAATTGATAAAGTTGACAATGCTGTCAATTATTATTTACAGGAAGAGGACTTTGAAAAAGTAATGAGAAGGTTCAATGGATAATGAATATTATTGAAATACTCCAACAAAACCAACAAATTCAAAAGTGGCAATCCCAATTAAATCAATCCACTAGACAATTGATATTAGGATTATCTAATACAAGTAAGGCACTTGTCATGGCGAGTGCTTTTGATAGTTTGAGTGAAAAAATCTTAATTTTAACTTCTACCCAAAATGAAGCAGAGAGAATAGTCGCTAATTTATCTGATTTACTTGGGGAGGAACATGTTTACAATTTCTTTACAGATGATAGTCCATTGGCAGAGTTTGTTTTTTCATCAAAAGACCGCACGCAATCAAGAATAGAAAGCTTAAATTTTTTAGTAGATAAGAAAAAAAATGGAGTTTTAGTTGCCAGTTTTGCGGCAACGAAGATTTTACTTCCCAATCCTGAGCAGTATCGAGCATCTACGTTGACTTTAGAGGTTGGTCAAGAAATAGATCCTCAAAATCTTATCCAAATCCTTTTAGCAATAGGATATAAGAAAGTATCGCGTGTTCTATCGCAAGGGGAGTTTAGCCTTCGAGGAGATATTCTAGATATTTTTGATTTTAACAGTGAATTTCCACATAGATTGGAATTCTTTGGAGATGAAATTGATAGTCTCCGTACCTTTGATAGTGACACACAAAAATCATTAGAAACGATTGAGATGTTTACAGTTTCTCCAGCTTCTGAGATAATCTTGACACCAGATGATTATAAGCGGGCAGAGAAAAATTTAACAAAATTCATTGATGAAAGTTCAAATGAAGAGCAAATTTCTTATTTACGAGAAGTTTTATCTGATATAAAAACTGGTTACCGACATCCAGATATCCGAAAATTTTTATCCATTCTTTACGAAAAAGAATGGACACTATTAGATTATCTTCCAAAATACTCTCCAATCTTTTTAGATGATTTTCATAAGATGATGGATAGCCATGCGAAGTTTGAAAAGGAAGTTGCTGAATTGTTGACAAGTGATTTACAAAGTAGTAAATCTCCAGCAAGTCTATCCTACTTTTCTGATTCTTACTCAGCAATTCGGAAGTACCAACCAGCTACCTTTTTCTCTACTTTTCAAAAGGGACTTGGGAATCTCAAATTTGATGCAACCTATTCCTTTAATCAACATTCCATGCAGGAATTTTTTAATCAAATTTCCTTGTTAAAAGAAGAATTAGACCGCTATAAAAAATCAGACTATACGGTTATTGTACAAGCCAACTCATCATCTTCTTTACAAAGTTTACAGAATACTTTACAGGAATACCAGATTGAACTTCCGTATCGTGAGGCGAATGAATTACAAATTGGTCAAATCCAACTGACGATTGGAAATCTTAGTGTCGGTTTTCAGTTTTTAGATGAGAAAATTGCCTTAATCACAGAAAGTGAAATTTTCCATAAAAAAATCAAACGAAAAATTCGCCGTAAACAGGTGTCAAATGCAGAACGCCTACGGAATTACAATGAGTTGGAAAAAGGAGATTATGTCGTCCACCACATTCATGGTATTGGCCAATTTCTAGGGATTGAGACCATTGAAATATCAGGTGTTCATCGAGATTATATTACGATTCAGTACCAAAATTCAGATCGGATTTCTTTACCCGTTGAACAAATTGATGGACTGTCTAAATATGTGGCCTCAGATGGAAAGACACCTAAATTAAATAAATTAAATGATGGTCGTTTCCAAAAAAGTAAGCAAAAAGTTCAAAAGCAGGTAGAGGATATTGCCGATGACTTGATTAAATTATACGCTGAACGTAGTCAACTAAAAGGTTTTGCTTTCTCACCAGATGATGAAAATCAACTGGAATTTGACAATCATTTTACTTATGTTGAAACAGAAGACCAGCTTCGTTCCATTGATGAAGTGAAAAAAGACATGGAAAAAGCATTTCCAATGGACCGCTTATTAGTAGGAGATGTTGGTTTTGGAAAAACAGAAGTTGCTATGCGGGCAGCTTTCAAAGCAGTAAATGATGGAAAACAAGTAGCTATTCTTGTTCCAACGACAGTTTTGGCGCAGCAGCATTATGAAAACTTCATTGAACGATTTGCAGATTTTCCTGTAAACATTGGTGTTCTCAGTCGTTTTAGAACGAAATCTGAACAAGCAATGACTTTAGAAAAATTAAAAAAGGGTCAACTAGATATTATTATTGGTACACATCGCTTGTTGTCAAAAGATGTCATATTTGCAGATTTAGGTTTATTGGTGATTGATGAGGAGCAACGTTTTGGTGTCAAGCATAAGGAAACATTGAAAGAACTCAAGAAAAAAATAGATGTTCTGACACTGACAGCTACTCCAATCCCTAGAACCTTGCACATGTCTATGCTTGGAATTCGTGATTTATCAGTTATTGAAACGCCTCCTACAAACCGTTACCCAGTCCAAACCTATGTATTAGAAACAAATGAAACTGTCATTCGTGATGGGATTTTACGTGAAATAGATCGTGGTGGTCAAGTTTACTATCTTTACAATAAAGTTGACACGATTGAAAAGAAGGTTTCAGAACTACGAGAGTTAGTTCCTGAAGCCAGTATCGGATTCGTCCATGGTCAAATGTCTGAAATTCAATTGGAAAATACGCTCTACGCCTTCATTGAAGGAGAGTATGATGTATTGGTTACGACAACGATTATTGAAACTGGCGTTGATATTCCAAATGCCAATACTCTATTCGTTGAAAATGCGGACTACATGGGACTGTCAACCTTGTATCAACTTAGAGGACGAGTCGGACGTTCAAGTCGTATCGCCTATGCCTATTTGATGTATCGACCAGATAAAAGTTTGACAGAGGTTTCTGAAAAACGGTTAGAAGCCATTAAAGGCTTTACTGAATTGGGGTCAGGTTTTAAAATTGCTATGCAGGATTTATCCATTCGTGGAGCTGGAAATCTGCTAGGGGCAGCACAGAGTGGATTTATTGATTCAGTTGGTTATGAATTGTATTCTCAACTTCTTGAAACAGCTATTTTAGAAAAACAAGGAAAGGTTCAAAAAAGGCTGAAGTCTAATACGGAAATCAACTTACAGATTGATGCATATTTACCAAGTGATTATATTGATGATCAACGAGAAAAAATTGAAATTTACAAACGTATCAAGGATATTGACAGTCGTGTCAATTATGAAGAATTACAAGACGAGCTGATAGATCGCTTCGGAGAATATCCAGATGCAGTTGCTTATTTGTTAGAAATCGGCTTGTTAAAATCTTTCTTAGATCAGTTATTTGCTAAATCAGTTGAATTGAAACAACAACAAGTTTTCGTTACTTTCGAACCCACAGCAGGACAATATTATCTAACTCAAGATTATTTTAAAGCCCTATCTGCAACAACATTAAAAGCGCGTATCTCTGAACAAAATGGCCAAATGCAAGTTATTTTTGATGTGCGTCATCAGAAAGATTTTACAATCTTAGAGGAATTGATGACTTTTGCTGAAACCTTACTATCCTTAAAAAAGTAATCTTTGTCAAAGACTTTTGATAAAGAAAATGCTAGCTTGATAAATAGATTGTATGGTAAACTAGTGGCTAAAAGATTAGATTAACATCATCAAGGAGGTCGAAATGGAGTTACATCATCGTTAAGTTGATTTACGGAAAAGTAAAAAATTTTCTCAGGAAGAATTAGCAGAGAAACTTTATGTTTCACGTCAAACAATTTCTTTCGCAGTAGCTGATTGACGTTTCTTGCCCCCCTATTGTCATAGCGAAACGTCTAATCATCTTTGTGAGGATGCGTCAACGAAATTGCATTCCTCGAATGACCAATTTCTGACTTATCGCCTGGGAACTTGGAAAAACGTATCCAGACCTCAAGTCACTCTTATTGATCGTTACATTTTTCGATGTCTCCTTGGATAATGTAATCAAAGGAGATGTTGATATCATGAAACATCAGGTTGACAAATCACAGTTCAAAAAGTGGATGATAGCTACTGGTTTAGCTTTTTTCGCTCATTCATCTCTTCAGCCACTTGGACGCTTTTATCAAATAGAGAATTTTCAAATTCTAAATTTCATATTGTTATTGCCCATATTTTATTGTTTGTAATGAAAAAACATAAGTTACAGACCTATAGCCAAATTCTTGATTTTGTGAACACTAAAGAAAAAAGTGACTTTTCTTGGTTAAGAGAGGGAACGCTTGTAGTCATTGTAATGTTTATACTTTGGTTCCTAATTATTTTAGTACAGTTTATCGGAATATTACTATTTTACTAAGAGAGCATAAGCTCTCTTTTTCTATGACATTTTGGTAACAAAACCTGTCTGCTCTGCTATTTTTCAAAAAAAGTGGTAAAATAGAAGAGATTGTGAGGTAAAAACATGAGACTAGATAAATACTTAAAAGTATCCCGAATTATTAAGCGACGTACGATTGCAAAAGAAGTGGCTGATAAGGGAAGAATCAAGGTAAATGGAATCTTGGCTAAATCATCAACAGATTTGAAAAATGGAGATGAAGTAGAAATTCGTTTTGGAAATAAATTACTTACTGTAAAAGTATTGGAAATGAAAGATTCTACTAAAAAAGAAGATGCATTGAAAATGTATGAAATTTTAAGCGAAATCAGGATTGCAGAAAATGAAGAAAACGAATATTCTACAAATCAATAATCAATATATCCAACAAGAATTAGCAAAACGAAAAAAAAATGAAGATGATCATCGTCAAAAAACTCGTTTTATGGGATTAATTTTAGTGTTAGTTGTATTTTTATTTATATTACCAACCTATAACTTGGTACAAAGTTATAATTCTTTACAAGAAAAGAAAGCACAACTAGTTAAACTAGAAGAACAATATCATCAGTTAGTAAGAGAAGAAAAAATTGAATCTTCTTTACTAACAAAACTAAAGGACAAGGAATATGCAGCTAAGTACATTCGAGCTAAGTGGCAATTTTCTAAAGAGGGCGAGTTTATTTACAATATTCCAGGTTTATTACCAAAATGACAGATACGATATTAGAAACAGTTAGGAAATTTTTAGAGTTCTCTGATGAAAAATTAGAAGAATTATCTAAAAAAAATAGAGAATTGAAATTAGAAAAAGAAGAAAAATAAGTAGGGAGGAGGGAACATGAAGAAATATTTAGCTGTCTTGTTGTTACCAGTTTTATTATCAACTACAAAAGTAGATAGTACAGAAATTGATTTTTATCTGAGTAATCAAGCAAATTACCAATTGAATTATCGACAATACGACGCACACTTTACTCAAGTTCCAGCCAATCCTAATGTGTTTACAACAATGGATACCTATATTGACAGCAACTTGACACAAAAAAAAGGGACAGTAGCACCAAATGAAGCATTTGAAATTATAGGTAGTCAAGTAAATGATCAGAATCAAGTAGTATTTGAATTAGCAAACCATTGTTTTGTATTGGCAGATTCATCCGTTATCTATGATGATGTTGTTCTAGAATCGACCATTAATGAGCAAAAGATGTGGCTGAAAAAAGGTTTTATAGTCTATTCAAGTCCTATTGGGAACAAAAGAAAAGCAATCAAAACGACACTTCAAGCATATCAGCCAGTAATGATTGCCGAAGTGGTGAGAACCCATACTGGAGAATTTGCAAAAGTTGATGGTCTTGGATGGATTGACATTTCGTATATAGCAATCGAAGATAATCGCATAGAAGCTGTTCAAGAATTATTGAATCAAAAATATACTTCTGAAAATATTGGCATTTTTGTAAAGCAATTAGCCACACAAAAGATAGCTGGTGTACATCAAGATAAAATGATGTATGCAGCAAGTGTCAGTAAGTTACCTGTACTTTATTATACCCAAGAAAGAATAAATGTAGGCGACTTTAAGTTGACAGAAGGTTTACAGTATGTTGACAAAGTTACAGGTTTTAAAGGAAGTTATTCTGCTGAAGGGAGCGGTTCTCTGTCAAAAATTGCAGATAATCGACATTATCGTATTGACGAATTGATTGACAAGATAGCTAAAGAATCCGACAATGCAGCAAGTAATGTATTGGCTTACTATATGACCAATCAGTTTGATTCAAGTTTTTACCAAACTATTTCAAAAATTGGAGGTCGCCACTGGGATATGTCTTCACGCCAAGCTTCTGCTCAAATGGCTGGCTTAATGATGGAGGCAATTTACTATCAAAATGGCTATGTATTAAACAGTTTACAATCAACTAATTTTGATAATCAGAGAATTGCTCGAGATATACCAGTTGTTGTAGCTCATAAAATTGGGGATGCGTATGATTTTAAACACGATGTTGGTTTAGTCTTTTCAGAATCACCTTTTGTACTATCTATTTTTACAGATCATTCAGATTATGACATGATTTCGCAAATAGCAAATGATATCTATGGAATATTAAAATGAAGGATAAATTTTTAAAAGTGGCACAAGAGGGTCACTTTTTTGATAAACATAAAAAAATATTAGTGGCAGTATCAGCAGGCAGAGATTCGATGTGTCTTTTACACTGTTTACTTGTAAATAGAGAAAGTCTGCAGATAGAAATTGCCGTAGCTCATGTGAATTATGGTTTACGGGAGGAATCAAAGCTTGAAGAAGAATTTTTGATGAATTTTTGCGAGCAGTTACAACTTCCTTTTTACTCAACTATTTATGATGAACCAGTATTTTCAGAAAAAAAAGGTAGAGATTTTCGGTATTCTTTCTTTAAAGAAACGATGGAGCATGAAGGTTATACTTGTTTGGTTACAGCTCACCATGCCGATGATCAAGCCGAAACTGTTTTTATGCGTCTTTTAAGGGGAAGTAGGCTACAACATCTTAGTGGAATTCGGACTGTACAACCGTTTGGCAAGGGGGAACTAATCCGTCCTCTTCTCAGTTTTAAAAAGTCAGAATTAGTAACGCCTACTAACTACTTTGAAGATAGTAGTAATCATTCTCACATTTATTTGCGAAATCGCGTTAGAAATCAGTATATTCCACTCTTAGAAAAAGAAAATCCTCAATTTACACGGCATCTTATTGAATTGAGCCAAGAAAGTCAACGACTATATCAGGCTTTAAAAGATTTAACAGCTGATTTAGATATTACAAATGTAGCATTTTTTAAAAAACAAACTTTAGCGGTTCAAAGTTTTTTACTGCAGTTGTATTTGGAAAAATTTCCAGATTTAAACATATCCAAATCTCAATTTGATGAGTTGCTGCATATTATTCAAACAAAAGCAAATTATCAACATTCTCTTAAAAATGATTATTTTTTTGTAAAAAATTATGAACAATTCCTCGTTACCAAAATCCTTCCGAAGACGGATGTTGTTTTGGATGATTACGTGATAGAATCAGATGGTGTATTTGAATACGGAGCATATCTTTTTTCTTTGAATGAGAAGCTACTGGATGCTACCCAAATTATTAATGTGGAAAAAGATGTTCCTATTTGTTTGAGACAGAAAAAAAATGGAGATCGAATTTTACTAAATGGCTTTTCAAAAAAGGTCAGTCGTTATTTTATTGATCAAAAAATCCCTGTCGATACACGAGAAAAAGTATTCATCATTGAGCAAGGAAAAAAAATTCTCGGAATCACGAATATTGCGACCAGTGATTTGAGTAAATCACTCAAAAATGATATAATGAAAAGCACATTATATATAAAAATGAAAGAGTAGAACGCCATGTTAGAAAATGATATTAAGAAAATTCTTATTTCACAAGAAGAGATTGTTGAAAAAAGCAAAGAGCTTGGTCAACGATTAACGGAAGAATATGATGGTAAAAATCCATTGTTGGTTGGAATCTTAAAGGGTTCTATCCCTTTTATGGCGGAACTTATCAAGCATATTGATACGCACATCGAAACAGAATTTATGGTAGTTTCTAGTTATCATGGTGGTACGGAAAGTAGCGGATCTGTCAAAATTATTAAAGATTTAGATACAGATGTGGCAGGAAGAGATGTTATTTTTATTGAAGATATCATTGATACAGGCCGTACATTGAAGGAATTAAAAGAACTATTTGAATTCCGTCAAGCCGGTTCGATTCGAATTGCAACCATGTTAGATAAACCAGAAGGGCGTGTGGTTGAGATAGATGCAGATTATACTTGCTTCACAATTCCAAACGAATTTGTGGTAGGATTTGGATTGGATTACAATGAAAATTATCGAAATCTTCCATATGTTGGGGTCTTGAAGGAAGAGATTTATTCTAATTAGGAAAAGGTCATTAATTTTTTATGAACAATCAAAAAAATAAGGGATTTATTCGAAATCCCTTTCTCATCATTTTACTGCTAGCAACTTTGATTACAGGTTATCAATTTTTTAGCGCAGGAAGTCAAGTTGCAACGCAAGAAATCAGTTATTCTGAACTTGTTTCAGAACTTAAATCTGGTAATGTAAAAGAAATTACATACCAACCAAATAGTAGTATCATTGACATTAAAGGTAAGTATAAAGAGGCTAAAAAAGGTAAAAATGAAATTGCTTCATCCATCCGCTTGTTCCAAGTCTCAGATACGACTACCTATAAAGAATTTTCTACTATTATATTGGCATCAGATTCGACTTTATCAACTTTACAAGATTTGGCGGACCAAAAGAAAGTTGATGTCAAAATCATTCCGGAAAGTTCAAATAGTCTGTGGTTGAGTATCCTTATTAATATTGTTCCATTTGGAATCGTATTGATATTCTTCATGATGATGATGAACCAAGGTGGAAATGGCGCACGTGGTGCGATGAACTTTGGACGGAATAAAGCAAAAGCTCTTGAAAAGAACAATATAAAGATTCGATTCTCAGATGTAGCTGGTGCTGAAGAAGAAAAACAAGAATTGGTTGAAGTAGTGGAATTTTTAAAAGATCCAAAACGCTTTACCAAACTTGGTGCTCGTATCCCAGCAGGTGTTCTTCTTGAAGGCCCTCCAGGGACTGGTAAAACACTCCTTGCTAAAGCTGTCGCAGGGGAAGCGGGTGTACCATTCTTCTCTATTTCTGGTTCGGATTTCGTAGAAATGTTTGTCGGTGTTGGTGCGAGCCGTGTTCGTTCTCTTTTTGAAGATGCGAAGAAAGCTGCTCCTGCCATTATCTTTATCGATGAAATCGATGCTGTCGGTCGTCAACGTGGTGTCGGCATGGGTGGTGGAAACGATGAACGTGAACAAACCCTCAACCAACTCTTGATTGAGATGGATGGATTTGAAGGAAATGAAGGCATTATTGTGATTGCGGCAACTAACCGCAGCGATGTTCTTGACCCAGCCCTTCTTCGTCCAGGTCGTTTTGACCGTAAGGTTTTGGTTGGTCGTCCAGATGTAAAAGGCCGAGAAGCAATCCTTAAAGTACATGCTAAAAATAAACCATTAGCAGAAGATGTTGATTTGAAATTAGTTGCGCAACAAACTCCAGGTTTTGTTGGTGCAGATTTAGAAAATGTCCTTAACGAAGCAGCCTTAGTGGCAGCTCGTCGCAATAAGACGAAAATTGATGCTTCTGATATTGATGAAGCAGAAGACCGTGTGATTGCTGGTCCTTCTAAGAAAGACCGTCAAGTTTCTCAACGTGAGCGCGAAATGGTGGCTTATCATGAAGCAGGTCACACTATCGTCGGTTTAGTCTTGTCAAATGCGCGTGAAGTTCATAAGGTTACAATTGTACCACGTGGCCGTGCAGGTGGTTACATGATTGCCCTTCCTAAAGAAGATCAAATGCTTCTGTCTAAGGATGACATGAAGGAACAATTAGCGGGGCTGATGGGTGGCCGTGTCGCAGAAGAAATTATTTTCAATGTCCAAACAACTGGTGCCTCAAACGACTTTGAACAGGCAACTCAAATGGCGCGTGCCATGGTGGCAGAATATGGTATGAGTGATAAAATGGGACCAATGCAGTATGAAGGAAATCATGCGATGTTTGGTGGCTATACTACTCAAAAACATATTTCTGAACAAACTGCTTATGAATTAGATAATGAAGTTCGAAATCTCCTTAATGAAGCTCGCAATAAGGCAGCTGAAATTATTCAAGATAATCGTGAAACTCATAAATTGATAGCAGAAGCTCTTTTGAAATATGAAACACTCGATAGCGTTCAAATCAAATCTCTTTATGAGACTGGTCAAATGCCCGATGTAGATGATGAAGATGATCCACACCCCTTAAGTTATCACGAAGTGAGAGAAAAGACCTTATAAGAAAATAGGAAAAGTTCCGGAATAAAAAAATTCCGGGCTTTTTTTAAAAGAAGAAGGACAAAAATGTCCTGTACGAACCCTTATGTAGGAAGTAGACTAGAGAGGAAGGAGTGGAAAGATGGAATTTAAGACAATCTATTCAAAGGTAAGCGGGATAGTGGAGAAAGCCCGGAAGGAATACTACGTGAAGTCATGGGAGCACGAGGATTGGGAACAAGAAGGGATGCTGGTATTGTATGAATTACTATCAAGCGATGCAAGCATCACGGAAGACATGAGTCGCTTATATGTGTACTATAAGGTTAAGTTCCGGAATCACGTAAAAGACAAGATACGGCGCCAAG
>NZ_KB904564.1 GCF_000380125.1 Streptococcus ovis DSM 16829 | reverse complement strand
TCGGTTACCGCAGTAAATATACAAAAGTTTTAGAAATCCAACTCACTCCTGATTATATATTTAATGAGGATGAATGGGTGGTAGCTGTGACAGATAACAATACTGTCGATCACTTTGAAGAGTATACCGATAAAATGTCATAACAAAAAGGCTTCGTGCAGCGAAGTCTTTTATTTTATTTTCTTAAAAAATGACTGTTTTGGTGAGCAAACAAACGCGATAGCAAACAGGATAGTCCCCGTAAGCACAATGCTAGATCCTGTTGCAATGTTGAATGTGTAGCCAATAAATAAGCCTAGAGCAGAGGTAAAGGCTCCCAAAAACGCAGCCATCCACACCATTGATTTTAGACTATGAGCATAGAGATAAGCTGTTGCAGCGGGAGTAATCAACAAAGCAACAATTAAAATGGTCCCCACACTTTGCATCGCTGTCACAGCTACCAAAGTCAGTAGAGTCATTAACAGATAATGGTAAAATTGGACTTTCATTCCCATTGTTTTTGCCAAAGTAGGATCAAAAGAAGTCAAAAGTAATTCTTTAAAAAAGAAAGTAATCACTGCTACCACCAAGCCTGACACCAGCAGCGTCAGCCACTTATCACTATCCTGTACTGCTAAAATATTCCCAAACAAAATATGAAAAAGGTCTGTTGAACTATTGGCTATACCAATTAAAATCACTCCCAAGGCTAAGAATGATGAAAAGGTAATCCCGATAGCTGTATCTCCTTTTATGACACTGTTTTCTTTAATAAAGGTGATGATGATGGAAGCTAACAACCCAAAAAGTATGGCTCCAACAAAAAAACTAACTCCAAAAATATAAGAGAGTGCTACGCCAGGCAATACCGCATGTGAAATTGCATCTCCCATCAAAGACATTGAACGTAGAATGATAAAACATCCCAATACTCCTGCCACAATTCCAATGATGACTGCTGTAATCAAGGCATTTTGGAGGAAATGATATTGAGTTAACCCCTCTATAAATCGCATGCTGCTCCACTCCTATCTAAAAAAATCAATTCTCCATAGGCTGCCCGAAGGTAATCCGGTGTAAATACCTCTTGAACTGGACCATACGCAACCAATTTAGTATTGAGTAAAATCAGCTGATCAAAATACTCTTCTACCTTACTCAAATCATGGTGAACAATGACGATTGTCTTGCCATTCTTACTCAAATCCTTTAAGAGATGAACCATCATCTGTTCACTAACAGAGTCAATCCCAACAAAAGGTTCGTCCAAAAATAAATAATCCAAATCCTGTACCAAACATCTAGCTAGGAGCATTCTTTGAAATTGACCTCCTGATAAATCGGTAATCGGGCGTTCTTGCAAATCTAGGAGACCTACTGTATCTAGAACTTTCTCGACTTCTTGCCATTCCTTTCTTCCTAAACGGCGAAATAGTCCTACTTTAGGGTAGAGTCCTAAAGAGACACACTCCTTGACTGTCATCGGAAAGTGAATATCAATTTGGCTACGCTGTTCTACATAGGCAATTCGCCCATGTAAATCCTCATCACCATCGCATTGAGCAATTTGCCCTTTAGAATCAATCAACCCTAAAATAGCCTTCATAAGAGTCGATTTACCAGCTCCATTTGGTCCGATGATTCCTACAATTTTTCCTTCCTCTATGGTCAAGGATATATCGTGTAACGCAGGGCGTTCTTGTGAATACGCTACTGTCACATGATCCAGTCTAATCATCTCATTTTCCTCCTAAACAAAGCGGAACAAGGAAACTCCTTGCTCTACTTTAACATTATTTTGCTAAGCCTTCTGCAATTTTTTCTAAATTCCATTTCATCATTGCGTAATAGCTATCTCCTTCTTCACCTTTTTCTGAAATAGAATCAGTGAAAATCTGTGCGTAAATCGGAATACCAGTCTCGCGTGAAATTGTCTTCATTGGGCGATCATCCACACTTGATTCAACAAAAAGAGCTGATGGAGTTGGGCCTGCCTTCAATTTTTTCACCAAAGAAGTCGTTTGTTCAGGTGTTCCTTCTTCTTCTGTATTAATTTCCCAGATATAAGCAGAAGGTACACCATAAGCTTTAGAGAAGTACTTGAAGCAACCTTCACTTGTCACAATCACTTTTTTATTTTCAGGGATTGCTTCAAATGCTGTTTTCGCTTTTTCATTTAAAGTGGTTAATTTTTTTACATAGGCAGCAACATTCTTTTCGTAGGTCGCTTTGTTATCAGGATCTTTTTCACTCAAATGTTTGGCAATGTTTTGTGCATAAATAATCCCGTTTTCAAGATTTAACCAGGCATGTGGATCTTCCTTACCTTTTTCACTCTCTCCCTCAAGGTAGATCAGATCAATACCATCACTAACGGCAAAGTAATCCTTATTTTCCTTCTTATCAGCATTTTTGACCAACTTTGTAAACCAAGCATGAGCTCCATTTTCCAAATTGATGCCATTATAAAAGATAAGATCGGCAGTGGTTGTTTTCTCTACATCTTCAGGAAGCGGCTCATACTCATGAGGATCTTGTCCAATTGGTACAATACTGTGCAAATTAATTTTGTCACCTGCGATATTTTTTGTCATATCAGCAAGAATCGAATTGGTTACAACCACATCCAATTTGCTATCATCTTTTGCTTGTGAACTGCCACAAGCCGCAAGTGATAAACTAAGAAATAACATGGTTAATAGGGTGTAGATTTTTTTCATCTCTTCTCCTTTTAATTTTATTTTATTAGGTTTCCATAATTTTAAGATTAGTATATCCTTTTCAAGTCTTCCTGTCAAGCTATTTCTGTATTTTTTTGATATAATGAGAACGAAAAAGGAGCACATATGACACCAAATAAAGAAGACTATCTCAAAATTATATACGAAATCGGAGAAATGGAGGGAAAAATCAGCAATAAAAAAATTGCAGAAAAGATGAAAGTTTCTGCCCCTTCTGTCTCTGAAATGACAAAGAAATTACTCCAAGAAAAGCTTGTTGAAAAAAATGGCACACGAGGCTATCGACTAACTGAAGCTGGACTCCTACTAGTGTCCGATCTCTATCGTAAGCATCGCCTTATTGAACTTTTCCTGTTGCAACAACTTTGCTACACCATTGACGAAGTTCACACAGAAGCAGAAATTCTAGAACATACCGTTTCTAATTTCTTTATTGATCGCTTAGAAGAAAATCTTGGTTTTCCTACTTTTTGTCCACATGGCGGAACTATTCCCAAGAAAGGTGAAATCTTAGCTGAAAAACATCATGAAACGCTTTTTCAGGCAACTTCTTTAGGAAAGTTCACCATTCGTCGAGTTCATGATGAATTTGAACTCCTCAAATATCTTGAAGGTCACCAGTTAACAATTGGCACTGAAATTGAATTAACAGATATTGATTCGTTTGCGCAAACCCATACCATTGAATATGCCAATCATCAGTTAGCGATACCCGATGCTATTGCGAAGCAGATTTATATAGAACATAACTAGTGGTCTAGGGACCATACTCTGAACACTAAAACAAAAAACGAACAAAGATGCTCTTATACATAGAAAGAGCATCTTTGTTCGTTTATATATACAATTTATTAGAAAGGAAGATTGAATAGTATAGATTTTCTAAACTAAACATCTGTTTAGCCCAACCTCTTACGACTTCGGATCATCCAAACTACGGCCGTGCAGGCCTTTTTCACGCTGCACTTGGCGTAGTTTTTCTGGAGTGATGTCATTGCCTGCCTCGTCTACAATCTTAATTCCTTCGATGTGGTGACTGAAAACGGTTTTAATCTGTTAAATGTTGTAAGTAATCAAACAGCTCTTTTTCAGTTTTTATCTCATCGTAACCAACCTGTTCTGTACAAATAGTCGCTACTCGTTTTCGCCTATTAAACCATACAGCCTTCCAACGTGCATGATAAGAACCTTTGACATCATTTTCGTAGGAATCTCCAATGTAATAAAGACTATGCCCTTTAGGAATACTTCGCCTTGCTGCATCAAAAATTTCTACTTGAGGCTTTGCATAACCACATTCTGAAGAGATGAAAATAGAGTCTTTGTCTACCCAATTCAATAGCTGCAATGCCTTTATCTTATCCCATTGGTGTTTTGAGGGACCATTTGTAATAATACCAATCTTCATCTGATTCTTTTGACAAAAATCCAAACAGGAACGAATTTCTAAAGACAATTGTATTTTCTTCTGGAAATTTGCATATGCCTCTTGAAATGCTAGTGCCTCATCATCGCTTATCATAAATCCGAATCGCCTAATTGCTTCTTGGATACGATAAATGTACATCCTCTCCATAGATAAATCCCCACTTTCTGTTTTCGCAAAAACGGAGTCACTCAACTGACGGCTCTCCATATACACTTTCTCTATGTCTACAATCATTGTAGGAAATTGTTGTTTAAAAGCTCGCTCAAAGGGAGACACTTGATTATACAAAGTATCGTCTATATCAAAAAATACTGCAATCTTCATTTTTTCACCATCAAAAACAGAGTAGCATACTTTTTCGCTACTCTGCGTCATTTGTTTAGCCTATAACTTTTTTGATGCGACTTGTCACACCTTTTAGATTATAACATTCTGCGTAATCACGAATTGGGCGTTTGATATGGTCAATGACATAGCGTTGACCATCAATATCATTCGCAGACAAATTAGCATAGAGTTTTTCAATCTCAGATTTCACTTCATCGTCATTAAAGGTATAGTGGCCTGCAATATCCAAAATTTCTTCTTGAAGAGTTTGGTCACCAGCTAAGATTTGCTCAACGGTCAAGTCTTTTTGCTCACCTACCATCCATTTTCTCCAGCGTTCGCTCTTAATGGCATGGACAAGAAGAACTTCACGTGTGTTAGAGGCTTCCGTAATGAGACCATTCTCCAGCAATCTTTCTTCCACTTTTGCGAGATTCAAATAAGCCCGTGTTTCTTCTGTTCCATATTGAGGGGCAACATTTGTCGCTGTGATATGAGATGGAATGTGTTCCAATAGAGTCACATCATCTAGATAGTCTCCATTGTGCTCTTTCAATCCAACGCCATATTTTTTAGCCATTTGAGACAAATCAAGTGCATTCTTAAAATTGAAATGTCCGACTTGCTCTGTTTTACGAGTAAGTGTCCCTGTTTGACCTACGATGAAGGTTGGCATTGGCAACCCACGTTTGCCAAGTTCTTCTTGCAAACGAAGGATAAAGGTTTCGTAAGTTTCTGTTGATGTCAAACCACCATTTGTTTCTTCTGTTCCAACTTCGTAGCCAATTTCTGGGAGATTACGAGCTTTACGTTCATTTTCACAGAACTCAATCAATTCTACTGTACGTTCCAACACAGTATCCAATGGAATTACCTTTCCAACTTCAAACGGGTCTTTAGTTGGATCAATCATCAATAAGTCAAAACCGGCTTCAATATCTGCTACGTATGATTTTTTACCCAATTCCATCGCAAGTTCTGTTGGAAGATGATCGTTTCGTTCTTTATCACGTTGCCATGGGCCTCCATGGTCTCGGCAAAGGTAGCAAAAATTATCATATCCAATTTTATCTGCTACTTCTTGAACAGCTTCCGCAAAGGTAAATTGATTCCAGCCATTGACGTAACCGCCACCTAACTCATCCGCATCAACTTGATTACGGCTAGCGATAAACATGACTGGGTAATCGTCTTCTTTTGATAATTCAAGGGTTGCTTGTACACAGTTTTTTGACATAGGACCAATCCCTAAAATCGTTGCACTTTCACCTGTTTCTTGTAATTTTAAGAGACCTTCAACTGTTTTTTTTATGGATAATTTTGTCATGATATTTCCTTCTTTCGTTTATTTTTCAAGTTCATCTAAATTTGGTTTTGTAAAGTGAAGCATTGCAACAGAAACCAATGTACCTACTAGCATTGCTATTGTATACCATAATTTTCCATTAACCACTGGGAGAATAATCAATCCACCGTGTGGAACCAAGGCCTCTACGTTATTAATCATACCAAGGGCACCACCAACAGCACTCCCCACAATAATGGCTGGCAGGACACGTTTCATATCTTTTACAGCAAATGGAATGGCTCCTTCTGTAATCCCGATGAGTCCCATAAAGAGGGCAGACATCCCCAAATCACGATCTTCTTGAGTATATTTTTTACGGTCAATCAAAGTAGAGATTGCCATCGCAAGCGGTGGAATCGCAACCGCAATACGGTGAGCGCCATTTGGTGCGTAGATACCTTCAGCCATGAGAGCAAGTGTAAAGGCCGTCGCTGTTTTATTAATCGGACCACCCATATCAACTGCTGTCATTGCACCAATAATCAATCCAAGGACAATAGCACTACCGCCTTGCAACTCACCGAGTGTCTTCACTAACCAGTCCATTGCGGCACCAATTGGAGCAGAGATGACATAGATATAAACCATTCCTAACAAAAACGTTGTGATAACTGGGACGATGAGGATTGGCATAATGGTCCGAATGGTATTATTTACTTTCCAAGTTTTACACCATTTTACGAAGTAACCAGCAGCTACACCAAGGAGCATAGCCCCCAAGAAACCTGTTTTTACTTGACTTTCACCGATTGGATTATTGGCGACATAACCCAAAATCATACCAGGAGCAATCCCTGGTTTTCCAGCGATTGAGTAAGCGATATAACCAGACAAGATTGGAATCATCATCGCAAAACCTGCAGTTCCTAAATCAAGTAAGTTCTGCATAAATTGACTAGTGACTTGCATCCCATTGTCTCCAGCTTTACCTGTTGACAAAGCGAGTGCAATGAAGACACCACCAACTACAACTGTCGGCAACATGTAGGACACACCGGTATTGAATGCTTTTTGTAAATCCTTCCAAACTTTATTTTCTTTTTTCATGCTCTTTTCCTTTCAAAAGATTTCATTATAATTTTTCAGCTGCATCAATGGCTTCAGCTGGATGTTTAATGACTTCACTTGGATCAATATGAAGAACTTTCCCGTTGTCATCCTTTTCTTCAAAACGTTCTTCACCATCGATACCGATAGCCACCGCCAGAATGACCACATCCGCTTCATCTACTTCAAATTGCTCCAGTTCATTTTCGATTCCCATGCTACCTTGGGTTTCGACTTTGACCTCATAGCCGCGTTTCCGGCACTCTTTTTCAATAGCTTCTTGAGCCATATATGTATGCGCTACACCTGTTGGGCAAGCTGTCACAGCAACGATTTTCATAAGATTCCTCCTTATACCTCTATGAAAGTTAATTGTTTATAGACTGATGTAAGTTCTGTTTGTTGGAGTAATTTTTCTCTAAATTCTTCATCCAACAATTTTTTGCTAAGCTGTGAGATAAATTTCAAGTGTAATTTACCAGATTCTGACTCTGGAACACCGATTAAAAAGACCAATCTCACTGGTTCACTTTGGGCATTTCCCCATGTAATCTCATTCTTTAACCGCATAAAGGCGATAAAAGGACGCTTGACAACATCTGTTTTCCCATGGGGAATCGCAATCAAATAACCAATGGCTGTCGAAACCTCCTTTTCCCTTTCCTTGACTGCTTCTAAAAATGTTACTTGATCACTGATGTAATCTATTTCTTGTGCCTGTGTTGCAATGTATTCCAAAACCTGATCTTGATTTTGTAAATCCATATCCAAAAAGATTAATTTCTCTGAAATAACCTCTGCTGATGATTGATAATCACCCATTCTGACTCCCTCCATATAATTCTTCTAATAATTGTTGACCTTGTTTGGCTTGTCGAATGAATTTAAGTAGTTGCGGGTTATCAATGATATTATAAATATCTGATAAAATCCCCCTCGTGCGCAACGCATCATTTTTATGGATGCAAACGACGAACATAATATCGACAAAGTATTCATTCCATTTTATTTTCTTTTGATTTCTCAAAAGAAATATTTGAGATTTCAAGATGTTTTGTGGATTTCCATGTGGAATAGCCACTCCCATTGGTAAATCCGTTGACCCTAATTTTTCCCGATGAAATAAATCATCAATAAATTCCGAACGAACAATTTCTTTCTCTACCAATTCTTGTCCAAATTCTTTGAAAAACTGTTCTTTATCCTTGAAATTTGTATCTAGAAAAATGCTTTCCTCAGACAAAAATTCGTATAGATGATGAAATTGCGCCACCGCTTGCCCATATGTGACCATACTTGGACTATACCCAGCTGCTTTAATATTCTCAATATCCTTTTCTGTCAAAAATGGAGACACACGAATCACCGTTGGTTCAGGAATATCTAAATGCACCGTCGAAATAATAAAATCGTACTGGTTCAAGTCTAGATAATCTAACTCAGCGATGGACGATAACTCTAAGGTATCAAGTGAGGGCAAGGTTTGCTTGATGCGGTTCAGCAATAACTCTGATGTTGCAATCCCCATTTGACACACCACCAAAATTCGTTTGTTAATCTTTGCCCTTTCAATGGCAGATTGAAAATATATTGTCAGAAAAGCAATCTCATTTTCGTTAAAGACAACTTGATATTCTTTCTCATTCTCCACAATCAACATGGACAGAAGATTGAAAATCAGTGTAAATTCTCTTTTAATCTGATCTGTAAACGGATTTTCGACAGAAACATTGGACTGCAAACGATACATCATTGCCGGAATGTGTTCAGCTAATTGCTCCTTCAGTTTTTTATCTGCTGAAAAATCAACTTTCAAACTAAGAGACATACTCTCTATGAGTTGATGTAAAAATGTTTCGAACTGGAGATTACTACTTAACTTCTCAAAACGGTTTAATACCAACTGTTTGGAAAAGAAGATTTTATCTCCCTGTGTAAATTGAACCCCCAAACGCAAGGTCACCTTGTCCAAAATCCTTGACGCACTTTCTTCAAAAAACTTTTCAGAAATTTCTTCAGATAGTTCATGGTGATAGCCTTTTGAACTTCTATACACTAAAATAATCAAACTATTTAAGACATTTTGCACATAATGATCTGAAATCACATTGATATTTTCTCGAAGATAAGAATAAAAGATGTGCTGACATGTCTTGATAATCTCTCCACCATAATATTGGGTAAGGGAATCCATATTTTGGGGGAGCATCTCTTGTGAATGGATTTCAGAATGTTCCATTACAAAGCGATTGAATCGGAGCATTGCTGTCTGACAAGCAGCTTCACTAGCTTGTAAATGCGTTCCTTGACGCTCTCCGGCCAAGTGTAACGTATTATCCTTATCTAGAATGGACAAAACGTATTCAAAATCATTAGCGATAGAGGTTTTACTCACAAGAAATGTATCAGACAAAGATTGATAGGTTAACGCTCTTGTTTCAAAAAGCAAGCACCTCATAATCTCCAAGCGTCGCTCCAGAATATCATTAACTTGTATAACCTTTTCTTCTTGAATGTCTTGATATGCACTTACAGGCTGACGCTTAATCGCAACTCCGACACCTCTTCTCTTTTCAAGGTATTTTCCATGCTGAAGTAAATATTCTGAAATAATTCGTAATTCTGAATAAATAGTTCTTTTAGATAGTCCACAATTATCTGAAATTGTCTGGACTGTAACAAAATCACGTGCTTCTTCTAATATTTTCACAATATCCTTCTGGCGTTTATTTAACACGTTTTCCCCCTTTCCAATCACCTTGTTCACGCTTACATTATATCTATAAAAAAGAATCCTGAAAATAACAACTTGTTGCAACAACTTTTACAGTATTCTGTACAGTTGTTGCAAGAAACGTTATCTCAAGATTCTATAAAGATACTGACGACATCATAGTCTATCTACGACTTCGGATCATCCAAACTACGGCCGTGCAGGCCTTTTTCACGCTGCACTTGGCGTAGTTTTTCTGGAGTGATGTCATTGCCTGCCTCGTCTACAATCTTAATTCCTTCGATGTGGTGACGAACAGCACGACGATAACCCTCAATATACTCTTGTCGCAATTTGGCCTGCTCGACCTTTTCTGGACCAGTTAGACCGACTGATTTTTTCTTGCGTGCCAGTTCATTGATACGGTCAATTTTTGCTTGTTCCATGCTGCCCCCCTACTTCGTTGCTAACTTGTTAAAAGCTGCAATCGTATTCGCTTTGGTGACAAGGTTAGCCAAGAGTGCCAGACGGTTATTTTTCACTGCTTCGTCCTCAGCCATGACCATGGTATTGTCAAAGAAGTCGTTGATAACAGGGCTGAGGGCAAAGAGTTGAGCGAGTTTATCGCTAGCTGTACCAGATAAAGCCAACCCTGCAACAGCTGTCGCCAAGGCTTTTTCTTGCACATTTTCAAAGAGATTTTCTGAAACAGCCACACTTGCATCCGCTTTTTCTGCCAAGTTAAAGACACGAGAGAGGGACTCAACTGCTGGTTTATAGCCATCCGTTTGACTAGCTGCCACAAGTGCTTCTGCTGCTGCCAACATCTCTGGGACCACAAAGGTTGAACCAGCAAGGACAGCTTGTTTGATATCTTTTGGTGTTTTGCCCATCATCTTATCTACGCGCGCACGGATAAAGCTGAGCACCTCATCCTTATTACCATAAGTTAAACTATCAAATGACAAAGCATAGAGGCTGTCAATCAATTCATCCATTGGAATAGTCCAACCAAAGGCATCCAAGATACGGACAATCCCTTGTGTTGCACGACGAAGAGCATAAGGGTCATTTGACCCGCTTGGAATGAGGCCTACTGAGAAGAAGGACAAGAGGGTATCTAGCTTATCAGCCAAGGCAAGCACCGCACCAACTTTTGTCTCAGGAAGCTCACCCTCTGCTGAGTTTGGCAAGTAGTGTTCACGAATCGCTGCGGCAACAGCCTTGTCCTCACCCGCAAGAAGGGCGTATTTCTCACCCATAATCCCTTGAAGTTCGTCAAACTCACCAACCATACCAGTCAAAAGGTCAAATTTATAGATCTGACTCGCACGGTCAACCGCTGCTGTTTCTTCTGCTGAAAGACCAGCCTGTTTTGCAAGTGATGCTGCAATGACTTGGGCACGACTCATGTGTTCAGAAAGCGAACCAATTTTTTCGTGGAAAGTGACATTGGCTAGTTTTGCTACAAGATCAGCAATCTTCAATTTTTGGTCTTCACGCCAGAAGAATTCTCCATCTTCTAGACGTGCCACAAGTACTTTTTCATTTCCTTTGATGACATTTTCAATGTGGTCGGCATTTCCATTACGGACAGAGATAAAGTTTGGCATGAGTTTGCCTGCCTGATCACGGACCACAAAATAACGCTGATGATTTTTCATAGAGGTCACCAAGACTTCTTCTGGCACATCCAGATATTTCTCATCAAAACTACCCATGAAAGCGGTTGGATACTCGACAAGATTCAATACTTCGTTCAATAAATCTTCGTCAATTTCAACCTGAACCTTTTGCGCAGCTTCAATGGCTTTGATTTGCTCAACAATCATGCTTTCACGTTCTTTCGCGTCTGCGATGACAAAGACCTGACGCAAATCATCTTCATAGGAATCAGCAGTTGCGATTTCTGTCTCTTGACCGAGGAATCGATGACCACGGCTGACGCGTCCAGAATGAATATCCAAGAAGTCTAAATCAAGCGCCTCATCGTCCAAAAGAACGGTCAAGGTGTGGACAGGACGGATGTATTCAAAACTATTGTTAGCCCAATGCATACTGACTGGAAAAGTCAAGCTCGCAAGTACCTCTGGAACGCCCGCAAGCACTTCCTTAGCAGGTTTCCCGACTTCATTTTTGGTCACATAGACATACTCTTCACCCTTAATCTCTTCAAAGCGGATGTCTGCTGTTGTCAAGCCTTTGCCACGGACAAAACCTTCTGCTGCCTTGGTAAAGTTCCCATTGCTATCTATGGCGATTTTCTTAGCAGGGCCTTTGAAATCCTCCGTCAAATCTGTCTGCGCATCTGCCAAACCAAGCACACGAACAGCCAAACGACGTGGCGTTGAAAAGGTTTCAATCGCATCAAAGTTTAAACGATTTTCCTTTAAGAAATTTACCATTTTTTCACCAAGTTGTTTTTCACTTGGGGTTACAACGTAGGCTGGAAGTTCTTCCAAGCCGAGTTCAATTAAAAGATTTTTAACCATAATACCCTTTCTTTTTAACACTAGCCTTATGTGATGGGGACGCCAGCAACCTCCTACGGAGTTCCATGGCTAAGTTGAGAGCCTCAGTCTCTCAACCTTCCTCCAATTGTCACCATAGCTAGTGACGATTTTTTCATCACTGAGGCTAGTATTCAGCTTTGAGCGACCTACGGCCGCGCTATTTCTTCGCTTTTTAAACGTCTAATTTGAACTACTCTGCGTCTTCTGCTAATAACTTAACCCGTGTTTCTTCATCCAAAAGTGGGTAGCCGAGTTTCTTCCGTTCTGCGACAAAGGTTTTAGCAACAACACGGGCAAGGTTACGAATCCGTGCAATATAGCCAGCACGTTCCGTCACAGAAACGGCACCACGTGCATCAAGCAGATTGAAGGTGTGCGAACATTTAAGCACGTAGTCATAGGCTGGGTGAACCAAGCCTTCTTCTAGGGCACGCGCCGCTTCTTTTTCAAATTTCTCAAAGTTTTCAAGAAGCATGTCTTGGTTTGAAATCTCAAAGCTGTATTTTGAGTGCTCAAATTCTGGTTGTAAGAAGATTTCACCATACTTAACCCCTGGAGCCCACTCGATGTCATAAACCGAATCCACTTCCTGAATGTATGACGCCAAACGTTCTAGACCATAAGTTACCTCAGCAGTTACAGGGCTTGTTGCCAAACCACCGACTTGTTGGAAATAAGTGAACTGAGTGATTTCCATCCCATCAAGCCATACTTCCCAACCAAGACCAGCTGAACCCGTTGATGGGTTTTCCCAGTTATCCTCAACGAAGCGAATATCATGTTCAAGTGGATTGATTCCCAATTTTTCCAAAGACTCAAGGTAAAGCTCTTGGATGTTTGATGGTGATGGTTTCATGACCACTTGGAATTGGTGGTGTTGGTACAGACGGTTTGGGTTTTCCCCATAACGCCCATCTGCTGGACGTCGACTTGGTTCTACATAAGCTGCATTCCAAGGCTCAGGACCAATGGCACGAAGGAAGGTATATGGCGACATGGTTCCAGCACCTTTTTCGTTATCGTAAGCCTGCATCAACATACAGCCTTGGTCATTCCAGTATTGTTGTAAAGTCAAGATAATTTCTTGGAAGGTAAGTTTTTTAGTTGACATGAATTACTCCTTTTTATTTTTGTAAAATGGCTGGCGCTAGCAATGAAAAAGAACCACGCTCCCCACTCCCATGCCAGTTGACATAGGGGCGTCAAAACGCGGTTCCACCCTAATTTATTACTTCATTGATTGTTCGAAAAATCCAAAAGCGCCAATTATTTCTTCTTTCTACTCGGCTTCCACTGTCCCGAACTCGCTTGAGAAATCTGTGAAATAACATTCTTTCTTAGGAAGTATTATAGCAGAAAATGAAGAAGTTGTCTAATAAAATTCAAAAATAACACGTTAACCGAAAGATTTAAGAACAGTTTGATTACTACGATTTCTTTAACCCGTGCGCCTTCTTCACAAGCCCCAACTTTGGAATACGAGCTGAAAATTCTACATTGAACACCAATTTCATCAGCCACAAGAAAAAGAAAACAACCAGCAGTGGGATGATACAGGTGGTGATAATCAAGACAGCTACCGCATCAATCATATTACTTAATAGATTTTCCAATTTTTTAATATTTTTCTCAACAAAATTCCCGATATCTTCAAAAATAGATTGTGAGGAATTGATTTTTTTCGACTGTTTTTCTGCTTGCTTAATCGTTTGCTCAATAGAATCTTGATGAGTCGCTTCAATATGATTCGACACAGCAACACTGGTTGGGATAACGAGAGTAAAAACCACTCCAAAGAGGGCTAATTTTTTCGCAAAAATGGTTAAACGATCTTTTTTCAAGAAAACATTGCTAGCTAGAAGAAGACAGACAGTTGGGACAACGAGCTTAAAGGTCACAAATCCTGTAATGCCCACTAGGTACTTTTGTAACCAAATCGCTCCGAAGACAATCAAAAAATAATCCGATAAATCTGCTAGATTTTCTGCGATAGGCATGGCGACATCCCCTGGAATCGCTGTGAGGGCCACCGAAGCTGTGGCAGAGGCAGCCGTCAGGGAAACGACTGTTGCTTTTTTGTCGTCTAAGGATGTGGTTAATCCACTCACAATTTGCTTCAGCCAATCTGATTCTGCTAGTACAAAATAGGATATCAAGGCAACGACAAGCAATAGTAGTAACCCTAGCCATTTCTTCTTATCTTCATTGATATACGCATCTAACATCTATTTTTCTCCTTGTCAATACCCTGTCTTAAAAATTGATATTGTCAGGGTCGTATGCTCCTGTAACACCTTCAATGGCTGTAATAGCTGCGATATCTTCTGCTGATAATTCAATCTCTTGAAAATCCAAATTTTCAATAATACGGTTTTCCGTCACAGATTTTGGCAATGGTAAAAACCCATTTGCCCAAGACCATGCCAGAGCAATTTGTGCCACTGTCTTTCCATATTTCTCAGCCAAGTCTACCATCGTTGGATGGCTAAACAACTCCCCACGTCCCAATGGACTCCATGCCTCTAAAATGATATTTTTTTCACGACAGTAGTGAACTATTTCTTCCTGATATACTCCTGGTGCAAGGCGAAGTTGATTCACAGCCGGAACAATCTTAGCTGTTTTGAGCAATTCTTCCAGATGGTGAACAAGGAAATTGCTGACACCAATGGTCTTGATAAGACCTTCTGCTACCATTTCTTCCATTGCTCGCCAAGTAGCTGCATTAGCTGTCTGCCAACGATCACGAAGATTAACAGGGTTTGGCCAGTGAATAAGGTACAAATCAATATAATCCAGTTGTAATTTTGCTAGAGAATCGGCTAAAGCGGCTTTCGCCTCCTCATATCCATGTGCATCATTCCAGAGTTTAGTTGTAATAAAGAGTTCCTTGCGTGGAATACCGGAATCTCGAATAGCACGACCGATACTCTCTTCGTTTCCATAATACGCTGCAGTATCAATATGGCGGTAACCAGCCTTGAGGGCTGCTAGTACTGCATTGTACAACTCATCCCCATCCGAGTCAAATGTTCCAAAACCAATCGCTGGGATGGCTAAACCATTGTTCATTGTATAAGTTTTCATCATTAGCTCCTACAATTATTGCTATTTCATAGTATAGCAAAAACCAAGCATTTTTGCTTGGTTTCATTCATTATCCTTGAGCAAGTTTTTCTCCTAATGCACCTCCCGGATGGTATAAGTGAAAATTATCTGCTGTAAAGTTTTTCATTTTAGAAAGTGTAACTGCAATACTATCTCCTAAGGCTAACATTGTTGTTGCACTAGTGGTTGGAGCAAGACCTAATGTATCAGCCTCGGTTTGATAAGTATAAGAAAGGACATAATCACAAGATTTGGCAAGAACAGATTCAGGATTTGAGGTAAATGCAATCAATTTGCAACCTATTTTTCTTAAACTCGGTAACATCGCTAAGACTTCTTGTGTAGTTCCACTATTTGAAAGCAATAACACTATGTCTTGTTCAGCTATTTCTCCCATATCTCCGTGGAGAGACTCTGTACTATGTACAAAAGTAGCTCGAGTACCTAAGCTGGCAAAACTAGCTGCTAATTTTCTACCGATGTGGCCTGATTTCCCTACTCCTGTAAAAACTACTTTACCCTCAACCCCAAATAATAACTCGACTACTCTAACTGTATTTTGATTTAATGCATTTTTTGTACTTTCAATTCCTGCAATCTCTGTATCTAATGCAGTTCTCATATTTTGATAAATATCGATCATAGTTCATTTTCACTCCTTTTTATAAAAGTATATATATCTTCTACACTCGTATGAAAAGATACATTCAAAAATAATTCAGAATTTGTAATTAATTTTACTAAATCAGCCATAGCAGAAATATGTTTCTTATTATCAACTGCCGCTAAAAAGAATACATGCGTTATTTCCTTATCATTTATCACCATAGGAGTCTCCAAAATTCCTAGCGACATACCTATATCAGAGACTCCATTACTTGGTTCAGTATGTGGTAAAAGGATATTTGGAGCAATGTGAAATGTATTATTGGAGTTTAAAATTTCCTCCTTAACAGCTCTTACATAATCTTTTCTAATAATTTTATTATTCAACAGAGGTTCAGCTAATAAATCTAACATTTCCTCTATACTCGAATTCTCTGGAATTTTTTGAATATATTGAGGTAAGAGAATATCGCTCAATCTTATCTCACTTGATTTCTTCTCTATATTTTGCTGGAAAGTTAAATAATTTGCTAATTCTTTTTTCAAGTCATCCGACGCATTGATATCTGTGTGTTTTTCAATAATCTGTAAAATTTTATCCACATCTGGCAATTGGTATCTGCCTATTTTTTCATAAACAGTTCTGACCAAATTGTATTTTTCTCCAACTGTCATAATTGGGTTCAAAAAGAAAACCGGACTCTTTGATTCCAAAATAGATTTTTCCATACTTGTTGAAAAAATTAAGTCAACATTAGTGATATCAAATTGTCTAAATTCTTCTATGGCTAAAGGACCAATAAAAAGAATGTCCGAAAATAGATTCCGTAATTCTTCAAAGATGATCGCTGAACTTCCAATTCCGTTTGAACAAACAACAACTGCTTTCATTGTCTGTGATGTTATTTTTGTCCCATTTTTTTCAATAATTGAAGCAAAGTGAATGCTTAAATAAGCAATTTCATCTTCAGAAATTTTCTGTCCCATTAATTGGTTGTTTTGTTTGACTACCTCATTTACCAAATAGTAAATATCACGGTATTCATTTTGAATTTTAGAAACAAGCTGATTTGCAATTGGGAATTGAAACAGTAATCGATAGTAACACGGTCGTAAATGGCCATAAAGTTGATATATTACTTCATCTCGGTTATCAAAGAAAATACCCGACAATTTCTCAAATAGACGCAATAGTTGATAAACAATTTGCAATATAAAATTTCTATCTGGAGTTTGATAATCCAAATTTCCAACTGATTGTCCCAAAACCCACGAACATAGATAAAGAATTTCTTCTTCGCTATTTATCTTAAAATAATTACATAAATTTTTACTAAACTGGTATTCTATCATCTCCTTGATGTCAAAATTTAAAGTAACTTCAAAACAGTTTTGTAAATGCTGCATTCTTTTTAAAATTAAAGCGAGAAAACAACAAAATTCTACAAAGCGATCCTCTACAAAACGTATATTCAAAGAATCATTTAACCTATGTACTTGCGAAATAAATGATTGTAATTCTATTTCTTTATATTTTTTTAAATAAAGAGTATAGATCATTTTATTTCCTGCAGCAAAATCAGACATAATCCAGTAAAAAAGGTGGCGTCGAATAGCCATTTCATCCCCTATTAATTGATAGCCTGTTTGTCTAGAATAGTCTAGCATAATACCTTCTTCTGATAATAAATCCGAAAGCTCTTTTATATCTTGACTAATAGTTGTTTTACCAACTCCTAACAACTCATAGAGATGAGCAAAGCTAATATATTCTTCATCTTTCGCAACTAATATTAGAAAAATCAGCTTTAACCGTTCTACACTATTAAAAATATAGTCATTTGCGAAATCTAATTCATTTATTTCGATTAAAAAGTGATATTGGTCGTCATTGATAAAAAGAAATTGGTGTGTCCCATCAATTTGTTCAACATCATGTTCCGCTAAAAATTCATTTAGTTTTTTAATAGAATATTTCAATTGACTCTGGTTAATTTCCAATTCTGCTTCTAGTTCAGAAAAAGATCCCTTTCTATGCCTTTTTAAAAAATGAATAATATCAGAAACACGTTTATCAATCACAACTTCTCCCTCACTTCCTATCCGAAAATTTTTCAACTGCTTGGCGTAGCAATTGTGCATTAAATGCAATTTCCTCCGTTGTTCCTTTTGTTAGTAAGCTCCCCACCCCCAACACTTCTACACCACTCTCTAGCCAATTTGTTATATTATCAATAGTTACGCCTCCAGAAGACATTAGTGGAAGGTAAGGTAATGGTGTCTTAAAAATAGATCCCAATTGGTATCCATAAAAATTAGAAATCGGAAACGCTTTGATCATAGATGCTCCATGCTCCAACGCTACAACTGCTTCAGTATAGGTTGTACAACCAGGCATATAGGGAATTTGATATCTATTACATAATCTCGCTACATCTTGATTAAAATTTGGAGCAATGATAAACTTAGCACCGGCTAAAATAGCTAGTCTAGCTGTTTCAGAATCAAGTACAGTTCCTGCACCTACTAAAATTTTATTTTCATAAATTGTATTCAACTGTGAAATGATATCTGAAGCATTTGCATTAGTATAGCTAATTTCCAAACAATCAATTTGACCAGCTAAACAGCCATCTACTATTTGTTGTGCTCTTTCAATTGTTTCAACACGTACAATAGCCATCACAGTCGATTTCAACAATCTCTGTAAAGTGTCAATTTTTTGCATAATACCCCTCTGCTTCTTCTATATACTTTAACATTACCTTTTCTATATCATCTAGGTACTTTTCTTTTACTGGTAGAACTGGTCTTCTCGCCTGCCCCACATTAATACCACGTAGCATAATTGTCTGTTTTAAAACTGCAGGTATAGTAGCATATTTTAAGATCCTTCTGAATTCTTCAATAGAATTTTGAGCTTCTTGCGCAGCCTCTAAATTTCCTGATATGAATTCTGAATAAATCCGTAAATCATTTTCAATAATTGCATTAGAGGTGGCTGCAACTGCTCCTCTTGCACCAAGTTTAAGCGCTTCTAATATCAATGAATCTGAGCCTATCAAAACATCAAAATTTTTATCTTTTGTATTTTTAATATATCCTTTTATATTTTCGATATTCCCACTACTATCCTTTATGCCTATAATATTGTTTTCTTCAGCCAACTTGGTCACCAATTCAATTGTGAGCGGATTCCCTGTTATTTTTGGAATATTATACAATAGAATCGGAACTGGACTATGTTCTGCGATATTACAATAATGTTGATAGAGTTCATCCTCTGTAAGGGAATTAAAGTATGGAGTAATGACTGATAAATAGTCAACACCAATTGCATTCATCTGTTCTGCTAATGTAATGACTTCTCTTGTGCTATTTCCTCCAACACCAACAATGATTGGCACACGTTTCTTTACCTTTTCAACAACAAATTGAGCAAATTTAATTTTTTCTTCAGTTGTTAATACCTGAAATTCGCCATTTGTTCCTAGAATAAAAATACCTGAAACACCTTTTCCAATTAAAAATTCAATGAGCTGAGCAGTCGCATTATAATTAATGTGTTCAAATTCATCAAAAGGTGTTACCATAGCAGTAATAATTCCTGATAGCCTCATCTTTTCCTCCTCTGAAACTATACTTTGTTAAAAGATAGCCTAGCAAATAAAGCTAGGCTATTTATTAATGGAAGAGACCCAAAATCTTGTCAAGCAGTATACCAATAACATTATAGTCAATATTCGGGAAAGTTGATCCTTCAATTCCCATTCCTCCATATACTGGATAAAGTACTACTGGTAGAAAAGCTAATAGTAAACCTGCAACAAAAGAACCTGCAATTGCGCCACGCCAACCACCAGTAGAATTACCAAATACTGCTGCAGTACCACCTGAGAAGAAACAGATATGTGCTGCAGGGATAATAATTACTGGGAACTTTAAAGCCACCATAACTACTACAGCTAGAAGTCCCGCAGCATATGCTGATAAGAACCCAACAATTACTGCGGTAGGAGCAAATGGAAAGACCGTAGGGACATCAAGCGCTGGACGAGAATTTGGAATGAATTTTTCAGAGATAGATACAAACGCTGCTGTAATTTCTGCCAAGAACATCCGTACACCTGTCATCAAAACAGACATACCTGCTGCAAAAGTAAAAGCTTGAATGAGTGGATAAACCAACCAGTGTTGACTGCCAGCCATTTCTTGCACCATCTCTTTACCTGCTGCTAATGCTGATACATAGAATAGAACCAGCATAATCACTGATACTCCCATCAAGAAATCTCTAAAGAAAGACAACCATTTTGGAAAGTTGATTTTTTCAGTGCTTTCTTCTTGGTGTTTACTAAAGAGTTTTCCAATGTAACCAGCTAAAGAATAGCCAATCATATTAAAGTGACCGATAGCTGTAGTATCTCCACCCGTAATTTTTCTCATAAATGGTTGACATAATTCTGGCAAGAAGGCTGACATAAAACCAAGGAGTGTACCTCCCACAAGAATCGCTACTACATCAGATAAACCATGAGCTTTTAAAATGAGCGATAGTACACAGGCAAAGAATAGACTATGTCCTGTTGTAAAAAAGATATTTTTAAAGGGAGTGATACGAGCTATGACCAAATTCATAACAAAACCCAAGATTAAGGTCGAAGACGTAACTAGGGCATATTCTGTTTGTGCGAGGGCTGTTGCAGCTTCTGGTGAAGCAATAACACCTTGGATATTAAAACCAGATTGGAACATTGCATTAAAATTTTGTAATGCTCCTGTCATAATTGATCCACCTGCGCTGAATACTAGAAAGCCAATGATTGTTTTGAAAGTGCCTGTCAGTACATCAACACGAGACTTTTTCTGTGCAACTAGACCAACAAATGCAACCAACCCTAAGAGAACTGCAGGTGTACTTAATAAACTAATAATAAATTTCATTTTTTTCTCCTTTTATCATTAGAGCACTGCTTCTAATTTTGATTTGATTTCTTCTTTATCTACAATATTTGTAATTCCCACAACCTTTTGTGGAATACCTTTTTCAACCAGTTCTTCAGCAACATCCACTAATGTTACCAAAATATCACCGTCAAATCCTGGCACTCCATCTAATGATGAATGTTCAATCTGGATATCCCATCCATTTTCTCTGACAACTTCTTGTACCTTAATTTTCAACATCAAACTGGATCCGACACCTGCTCGGCAGGCAACTAGCGCTTTATGCATAAGCTAAACTCCTTTTTATTTATTTAAAATTTGAATAATTTGATCCGAATCGTGAGTATCTAACAATAACTGTTTGGATTTATCATCACTCAATACCTCTACTAAATGTGATAACATCTCTAAATGAGATTCACTATCTGGAGCACTTAAACTAAATAAAATCAATACAGGATCATTATGTTCATTTCCTGATATCACTGGTGTTTTTAGTCTAGTAAACCCTAACGCCAGACGTAATGCACCTTTTGAAGATGGAGCATGAGGCATCGCAATATTTTTTGTAATAACAATATATGGACCTGTTGATTTATAAATACGAATAATTTCCTCAATGTATTCTTGAGTAATCGCTCCATCCTCCAGTAAAGGACGAGTTGCTATTCGAATTGCATCTATAAAATCAACTGCATCCACATCAAACTGAATATATTCTTTTTTTATAAATTCCCTCAACAAGAATTTCCCTCCTTTCCGCAATATTATTATATTTCATTTTAGTATGCGCTTTCAATATTGTTTTGTTTCAACTTTTTTTGGGCTAAAAATAAAAAACGAACCAAATAAAAATATGTAGTTGGTTAACTACATATTTTCTAGCTTATTTATGACTAAGTTTCCGTGACAAGTAATCTCCGATAAATTGGATGATGAAAATCATGAGGAGGATTAAGATAGTGGCAAGGAAGGTTACATCGTAGTTCCAGCGTTGGTGTCCATAGACAAGGGCGACTTGCCCCAGTCCGCCTGAACCAATCGCACCGGCCATCGCTGTGTAACCGACGAGCGATACGAGGGCAAAGGTCGTTACGCGGATAATATCTGGTAAACCTTCTCTTAGGTAGACAAAGACAATGTCCCAGAAAGTCGCGCCTGAGGCTTCGGCCGCTTCAATCACGCCACCATCCAACTCTGACAAGACTACTTGGATTTGACGGGCGTAGAATGGAAAGACTGAGAGTGCCAACGCTACTAGCGCGGCATTGGGGCCAATCGTAGTCCCCACAATCATTTTGGTCACAGGTGAAATAATTCCCAACAAGATAATAAAGGGAATGGCACGGAAAATAGAAGAAATAGTGTCTAAAATCCAGAAAATTACCTTATTTTCTTTGACACCACCAGGACCCGTCAAAACGAGAGCAAGACCTGTAATCAAACCCATTACACCCCCAACTGCAAAGGAGGCAAAGGTCATATAAAAAGTAAGGTAGGTCGCTGTCCACCAACCTGTCTGGCCATCCCAACCAATCTTATAGATGTCAGGAAAATTTGTCTGAATAAATTCTAAGATACTTGTTATCATTTAATTTCCTTCCTTCAAGATAGTCACTTCAACATTTTGTTGCTGGATGCTCGTCAAGGCTTCTTGGACATTTTCCGTCACCCCTGACAAGATAACAACCATTTCACCGACTGGTGTATTGTCTAAAATTTCGATATTCGCATAAAGAATATTAGCTGTCACTTGATAATCACGGTAGAGTTGGTTCAAAAGTGGCTCATCTGTCGCATGGCCTGCATATTTCAGCTGTACCAACTTTTCACCTACTTGTAGCTCACGCACCACATCCTGCTTTTCAATCTTGACCATGGCTTCATCAATTCCTGTTGCTGTACTGATGAAATCCTGTGTCAAGGCTTCTTTTGGGTGGGAAAAAATCTCAAGGACAGACCCTTCTTCAATCAGGCGACCATTTTGCATAACGGCTACACGGTTGGCAATGTCTTTGACAATTTGCATTTCATGGGTAATGAGGACAATAGTCAGTCCCAATTTTTGGTTCAATTCCTGTAACAAGGCTAAGATTTGTTTCGTTGTTTTCGGATCAAGGGCAGAGGTCGCTTCATCTGAAATCAAGATTTTAGGGTCATTCGCCAAGGCACGCGCAATGGCAACCCGCTGCTTCTGTCCACCAGATAATTGGGACGGATAGTTGTCCGCACGGTCAGACAGGCCAACCAATTCCAACAATTTAGCGACTTTTTCTTTCTTTTCTTCCTTGGAAAGCCCAGAATGCTTCAGAGCAAAAGCCACATTTTCAGCGGCCGTAGATTGCGCCATCAGATTGAAATGCTGGAAAATCATCCCAATATCCCGACGTTTTTGCCGTAGCTCTGCTGCATTTAATGTAACGTTTCCGTCAAAAATCACATCCTCATCAATGGTGATTTTTCCTGCTGACGGGACCTGTAAGAGATTGATGACCCGTACCAGAGTGGATTTCCCCGCACCTGAGTAGCCTACAATCCCGTAAATATCACCTTGGTTGATGTGAATCGTCACATCCTTGACCGCTTCAATGACGCGTTTTTTCTGACGGAAGGTCACGTCAATGTGGTCTAATTTAATCATTTCTTTCTTCATAGGTTGCAATAAACTCCTCTACTAATTCGATATGATGGACATAATCTTCAATGCGAACATTTTCATCCCCTGCATGGTCATGGCTATTGGGATTGCCCATGCCAACGGCCGCAATCGGCACTTGCAAGGCATGAAAGACCGTGTGCATTGGTCCTGTACCCGGTGACGTTGGAAGCACTGCTACGCCTTCTGGTGTGTGTTGTTTTGCCACTTCAATCAGACGCTGGATAGCTGGAGCTGACATATCACTCCGATAACTCATTTCCCCCAACGTATAAATAACATCCACCTTCTCAAAACCATATTTTATCAAATGTTGGCGAATCTTGTCCAGCACATACTGTGGCTCGAGTCCCGGCACTAAGCGGACTTCCATCTTAGCACTAGCTTCTGCAGGAACAATTGTCTTGACCCCTTGTCCCAGATAACCAGTAGACAAGCCTTCAATGGTCATAGATGGTTCAAAGTATAGACGTTTCAAAAATTCTCTACGTTCTTCTACCAAGGTTGGTAGGGTCAAACCATAAATCTCTTTCACCGTTTGAGGACTAGCCAAGGCAAACTCTTCTACCAAGGCTAATTCCCGTTCATTTGGCGCCATCACTTTTTCATAAATGCCATCCACCAAGATACGGCCATCTGTCGCCCGCATGGACTGGAGGGCATTGAGCAAATACCACGAAGCCGAATCTACCACCCCTCCATAAGAGGAATGGATATCCAAATCGGCACTTTTCACCCGCACATCAAAGGTCACAATTCCCTTGTTTCCCCCTGAAATCTCCAACTCATCCTTAATATTGCGGATGCCTTGCTCCCAAATCAAGAGGTCTGCGCCAGCCAATTCCTTTTGATACTTGACAAGGTATTTTTCCAAATCTACGGAAGCCGACTCCTCAGCTCCCTCCATGATAAAGAGGATATGAACAGGTAGAGCATCATGCTTTTCCAAATACTTCTGAACAGCTGTCAAGCGAGCGATGATATGTCCCTTGTCATCATCTACTCCACGCCCATACAAGTGACCATCACGAACGCTGACTTCAAAGGGCTGATCCGTCCAAATCTGGTCGCCATCAGCTGGTACCGTATCATAATGATTATAAAAAATAATAGTCTTGGCATTTGGATTTGGGCTGGCAAACTTCGCCATGACAAAGGGAGCTGCAAAACTATCATCAAGCACCACAGACGCTCCTGCTTTTTCAAATAAATCCTTCAAATATGTCGCAACTTCTAACAGGCCAATTTGTTGTGCAAAGATAGACTTCTTAGTAATTAGGACCTTTAACTCTTCAAAATAAGACTGAATGGTCTTGTCCGTTTCAAACTTTTTTTGTTTTTCCAATCGTGCTTGTGCTTCCATTTTCTACTCCTTTAAATAAGGCAAAGGAGGCGTATGCTCGCACACGCCTCATCTTCTTCCTTTTTACCAAACTGGCTCATCCATACCATCTGAAGTTTCTTCGATAATTTTTTTCACATCATCTGTCTGGTAAGCTTTGACAATTTTCTTGATTGCTGCTGCTTTGTCAGATTTTTCCCAATCTGGTTTTGCTGCAATTAAGTTGTACCATTGAGCAGAGTTTTCGTCTTTTTGCTCTTTGTATAGGGCATTTTTGTAATCCAAACCAGATTCAATCACGAATGTATTGTTGACAACTGCTGCTGCTACCGACTCAAGAGAACTTGCTGTTTGGCTGGCATCCAATTCTGTAATGGTTAATTTTTTAGGATTTTCTTTGATATTGACAATCGTTGCCAATTCTTCACCAGATACATCCAATTTAATCAAACCAGCTGATTGAAGCAAGTACAGGGCACGGCTTTCATTTGTTGGGTCATTTGGTACAGCAATTTCAGCACCATTTGGAATCTCATCTACCGATTTATATTTGTTTTTTCCACCTTCTGTACCAGAGTAAAGACGGATTGGTGCGATATAGGTATCTGCAATAGCTACCAATTCTTCACCGTTTTCTTCATTCCAGTTGTTCAAGAAATTGTAATGTTGGAAAGCGTTGATATCGACTTCACCTTCGACAACTGCACGGTTAGGCTGTGAGTAATCTGTAAATTGAGTAAACTCCAATTTCACTTCATCACCCAAGAGTTCTTGAACCTTGTCCCAGCGTGCTTCCTCTGATGTACTCAAGCTCATTACACCAACCTTGATTGTATTGGCATCTTCTTTAGAAGTAGAAGCAGATTTTGAACCGCCTCCACAAGCTGCTAAAGCAACCACTGACACGGCTGCAACTGTTGCTAAACCAAACCATTTTTTAAATTTCATAATAAGTCTCCTTTTGTCAGGAAATATCTCATTCCCTGTTCATCTAACTGTTCTTATCTTATCATAAGGAATGCCATCTGCCTAGTATAGAATTTTTAAGTGGGACTTTAAAATTATTTATAGCCTTTTTGTAAAAGATATAGTTTTTAACTATATCCAAGGTCACAAAAATACCTATTCATTGTAATGAATAGGATTTCCTGTTACAACTGATGAACAAGGTAGCGGAACAATCTCCGATTACTTTCGCATTTCCGAATTAAAAATTCTGGGTGCCATTGGATTCCTAGGAGAGAATGTCCAGCTTGACTTTCATAGGCTTCAATCGTCCCATCTCGGGGATCGAGAGCCGTTGCGACCAAGCCTGGTGCCAAGTCTTTAATCCGTTGACGATGAAGGGAGTTAATAGACGTCCCTTCTTGGAAGAGTTTGCTGACACGGCTGTGAGGACGGATTTGTAAAGAGTGAGAAGTTCCTTCAACCTCTTCCTGCCAATGATTGTCGATAGATTGTTGCAAAGTTCCACCCAGAGCTACATTGAGCAATTGCATCCCACGACAAACGGCAAAAATTGGTTTTCCTTGCTTCAAGGCTTCGCGAATCAGTGCCAATTCAAACTCATCACGCGCTAAGAGGTAATCATCACTATCAATCTCTTTTTCCTCACCATAAAAGCGTGGATCCACATGTTGTCCGCCTGAGAGGACCAATTTGTCAATCATGTCAATATAGTCTTTAGCTAATTCTGGTTGACCAATCGGAATCACAATCGGTAAGCCACCTGCTTCTTTGACAGCTTCAGACAAATCACGCGCTATAGCGACATATTTGATACCAGACATAGCTGGCATTTCCTTCTCATTTCCTGTAATTCCAACAATCACCTTTGCCATATCTGGTACTCCTCTCCTCGTTTTTTATTATCTTATCATGAGAATAATTCTCTGTCTAATATATAAAATTTAAGAGGGGATAAAGAATTTTTAATAGAAAAAAACTAGACACCATTTGGAATCTAGTTTTTGTTTATTCTCACAAAATGTTCCGGTTCGATTTCGACCCAGTCAAATGCTTCAGTCAATTCAAAGTTTTGTACCTGACTAGATACTTGACTCAGTTGTTCTCGTGCCAGTTGAGGAGACAAGGGAAGATTAGCTGAGAGAAGGTAGCGAGTGTAAGGATGTTGCGGATTGGCAAACAAGTTCTCAGCTGGCGCCAACTCCACCAAGGCTCCCTTGTACAAGACTGCTATCCGTTGAGCAAAATGCCGAACTACTGTCAAATCATGGGAAATAAAGAGATAGGACAGATGAAATTCTTCTTGTAATTCAGCCAACAGTTGTAAAATCTGGGCTTGAATCGACACATCAAGGGCGGAAGTCGGTTCATCACATACAATAAACTGAGGCCGACTGACTACCGCACGCGCAATTCCAATCCGCTGTCGTTGTCCACCACTAAAAGATTTAGGACGTTTGTTTATATCTTCTTCATGGATACCAACTCGGTCTAATACTGTTCGCGCTAATGTGTCAGCTTCCTCATTTGGCAAACGATAAAGAGGTTCCTTGACCAATTCCAAGGCAGAAAGATGAGGATTGAGAGCTGAAAAAGGATCCTGATAGATGATTTGCAGAGCCTGATTGTCTAAATCTTCTTGCGTCAGTCCCACGTAGTTAATTTGACCCTCTGTCGGCTCTTCCAATCCCAAAATCAACTTGGAAAGCGTAGATTTTCCGCTGCCAGATTCACCCACCAACCCAAGCGTTTCTCCCTTATATAAGGTTAAATCCACACCATTAACGGCTATCTGCTGACTTTCTTGACCGAGAATATTTTTCTTCCGATACACCTTCTTGACATTCTGAATGCTGATCAGTGCTTCTTTCCTCATAGTTTGCCTCCTTTCCGTACAAAATGGGTGTCTGATACAGGGACTAACTTCCCTTCCTGTACAATTCTTTCAGACGTTGCAACCTCTGCATTTTGCCCTTCTAAACGAGCTGCTTGAAGGAGTTCTTGGGTATATGGGTGAAGTGGGTTGTCAAAAATATCTTCAACGGTTCCTTCTTCGACCACTTGCCCTGCCCGCATGACTTTTACTTCATCACATAATCCTGCAATAACTCCAAAATCATGACTGACAATCACTACCGTCAGACCCAGACTCTCCTGCAATTCCTTAATAAGCGCCAGAATTTGGGCTTGAATGGTCACATCAAGAGCTGTCGTTGGCTCATCTGCAATGAGGACACGAGGTTCTGCCAACAAGGCCATAGCAATCAATATCCGTTGCCTCATACCTCCTGAAAATTCAAAAGGGTACTGATTCAGGCGCTGTTCTGGCTGAGGAATGCCCACCTTTGATAGCATATCCACCATCTTCTCTTGCCGTTCTGTAGCTGTCAACTGAGGAGTAAAACGCTTGATAATTTCTTCCAAATGATAGCCAATTTTCCGCAAAGGATTGAGAGACGTCATCGGATCTTGGAAAATCATGGCAATCGGAAGAGCTTCCCCTGTCACGACTTTTTTTTCTTCAAACTCCAGACGGTCGTAGCTAACAGATACTTCTTTGGGCTGAATCCCCATAATGGACTTGACCGTCAAGCTCTTTCCGCTTCCTGACTCTCCCACCAGCCCTAATACCTTTCCTTTAGGGACTTTCAGGGTCACGTCTTCAACCAAGGTCTTGATTTCCTTGCCCTTTTTGGTTGTAATCTGTAGGTTTTCTAAAAGAATACTTGTCGACATTAGGCCACCTCCTTCTGCAAGGCATCACGGATTAAATCTCCGATGTTATTAAAGGAATAGATGGTCAGCAGAATGAAAATCCCTGGCAAAATCGCCATATATGGAGCACTCTGCAAGGTGGATTGGGCATTTTGCAAGAGACTTCCCCAAGAAGCCAAGGGCTGTTGAATACCAATTCCTAAAAAACTAAGGGCTGATTCTGTCATAATCGCTGACGAAATACTAGTCGAAGCCGCTACAATCAAGGTCGGTAAAATAGATGGTAAGATATGACGAAAAATAATCGTCATGGGTCTCACACCGATAAAACGAGCGTATTGGACATAGTCATTTGTTTTTGCAGATAGGGTTTCCGCCCGCACCAAACGGGCAATGCTCATCCACGAAAAACCGCCGATAACCACAATAATCGTAGTCAAACCAGGTTTTAAAAAGACACTAAGAACGATAACCAGTACCAACCACGGAATTGAGGACAGCACATCTACCGTCCGCATGAGAAAACTATCGATGTTCCCACCAAAATAACCAGCAACAATCCCGATGACACTCCCAATCATGACGGACGCCATCATGGCAAGGACACCTACAAGGAGAGAAATTCGCCCACCATAAAGAACGCGGGCAAAATAATCCCGTCCCACATTATCTGTGCCAAAAAAATGTTCCAAATTAGGGGCCTGATTCATCTGACTGACATTGGTCGTATTAGGATCCAAGGGCAAAACAGGTGCCAATAAGGATAGGACTAATAAGGCCAGCAGAAAAAGGACAGAAAAAAGATAGAGAGGTGACGCTAGCAACTCTTCTTTAAATGGTTTCCAAAACATCCTATTCCCCTCCTCTCGTGATACGCGGATCTACCAGTGAATACAAAATATCTGACAGCAGATTCCCTAGGATAACAAGGCTCGCTGACAAGAGCATGACTGCCATAATAATTGGATAATCCAAAGCCTTGGTCGCAGAAGTAAGATAAGGACCAACGCCCGGCCAAGCATAAATGGTCTCCGTAATCAAAGCCCCTGTTACTAACATCGGCAAGGCCATCCCAATCTGGGTGACAATTGGAATCAATACATTTCGTGCAATGTGTTTCCCAAAAACCTCACTCTTCTTAGCCTGAAAAGCTTCCTGCACTGTCACATAATCCTTATCCATCTCGATGATAGCCGATGTCCGGATATAACGAATCAACTCTGGCATAAAGGCCATCACCAAAGTGATATAGGGAAGGATAAAGTGGGCTAGAAAGTCCCCAAATTGTCCTTCCTTCCCCAGCGTATGCATTCCAATAAATGGTAACAAATTCAAACGATAACCAAACACATAAATCAAAATCATGGCAAACCAGAAGGTGGGCACCGCAATTCCCAAAGAAGCAAAGGCATCCACGGCACGGTCTATCCACTTACCACGATTAGCCGCTGCAAGCAATCCTAATGCAATCGCCGCAAGCAAGGCTGTCACATAGGCTGGCAATACCAGGGAAATCGTATTGGGCAATTTCTCTGCCAAATCCGCTGCAATACTGTGCTGCGTTAACAAAGAATGACCAAAGTTTCCTATTAGAATATTTTTCAACCAGACAAAATACTGCACCAAAAAGGGCTCATTCAAGCCATTTTGTTCTTTTAACAATTCAATTTGCTCTGCTGTCATATTGGGCGTCGCTAAAGAATCAATGACATCAAAGGGCGCCGCCTGTATCAAAGAAAATACAATAAAGGAAATCAACAATAGTAAGGGAATCGCTTGTGCGATTCGTTTGACAATATATTTAAACATACATGCTCCTATAAAAGGGTTGGTTTTATAAAAACCAGAAAACGAGTTTGAGAAGGAAACTCTCAAACTCATCCTCTTTCCTTGTTAGTCTTTCATCGTCAAGTGTGACGGATCTTCAAAGGTATAAATCGGAATCAAGCCTGTTTCTTCCACACCACTCACGCGGTTGTTGACAGCTAAGATTTTCTTGTTGTCAACGATTGGATAGATGGCTGCTTCATCAGCAATTGCTGCTTGCAAGTCATCGTAGATGGTTTCACGTTTCTTTTTGTCCAACTCTACTGAACCTTGTTCAAAAAGTCCGTTCACTTTGGCCGAATCCAGCTTAAAGTAGTTAGAACCGCCGCCTACTTTGAAGAGACGTGTGTATTGGTCAGGGTCATTCCCCATGATGTAACCACCTAGGAAGAGGTCATAAGCCACAGAACCTTCCTTGCGCAATTCTGTAAAGAGCGCTGTTGAATCTCCACCTGCCAATTCAACTGTCACACCGATTTGTGACAACTGCTCTTGGATCAAGGTTGCTTGTAAAGTTTGCGCCGCATCAGATGAATTATAACCCAAGTTGACCTTCAAGTTGCTGACACCTGCATCTGCCAAGAGTTTCTTAGCCGTTTCTACATTTTGCTCATATTTTTCAACTTTATCAGTTGTATATGGATTGGCAACTGGCAAGAATGAATACGGTGTTTCATAATATTTTTTATCCAAGTAAGCCGCTTGATTCATCTCGTCCTTATTCAAAGCAAATAGAAGAGCTTGACGAACGCGAACATCTTTCAATTCAGGAGTTGTCGTATTCAATCCAAGGTAACCAACACGGTTTTCTGTATACGCATAGGTCTTAATTGTTTTTGTATCCAAGTCCTCTATGTCTGTTGGAAGAACAAAGGATGCATCCACCTCACCCGTTTGAAGAGCAACTTTACGTGTGTCAGCACTGGTGATAATCCGAAGAACAAGGTTGTCAATTTCAGGCTCCCCTTTGTAGTATTCTTCATTGGCTTCTAGCTTGATAAATTGACCATGTTTGTATTCTACAAATTTGTAAGGACCTGTTCCGACTGGCGTGTTTTTCAATTCTGCTACAGAGAAGTCAGCCTCATCATTGAAGATGTGTTCAGGAATGATGTAGGTTTCTGTCACGATGTTGTCTAGAGCCGCTGCACTCACTGCTGGCAAGACAAACTTCACCGTATAGTCATCGACTTTTTCAAAGGTAACAGGTTTTTCATTGATGTAAAGGCCATCTGCATTTCCATTTTCTTCCTTCACTTTTTGATTGTAAGTAAAGATAACGTCATCAGCTGTGAAGGTTTCGCCATCTGACCATTTCACATCTTGACGCAATTTCACTGTAATGCTCAACCCATCTTCAGCGATTTCGTAACTATCTGCCAATTCATTGACATAGCTGCCATCTGCTTCTACTCGAATCAATGGTGAGTAAATAAAGTTTGTCAAAGTCAAGCCCCAGCGATCACTTGTATTGATTGGATTGGTTGAACTTGGGTCCCCGTCAATTGCATAGGTAAACGTATCATCATCTGCTGCTGATGAAGAGGAAGTTGTCGATTTTGAAGCACTACCTGTTCCACAAGCTGCCAATGTTAAAATCGCTACCGCTGATAAGACACCTGCTAAAAATTTCTGTTTCATTTTTTCTCTCCTTGTGTTTTTATAGTAGCTATCTTATCAGTAATTTCTTCATTTGCATAATATATAAATTTTAAATCCTCTTAAAAAAATTTTATGGAGTCAAAAAAAGAGGCTCACGCCTCTCTATACTATTAACTGGAAAAACACATCGTGCTACAGGACTTTAAGTAAAAATACATTCCCCCTAATTAGGCAGGAACATCTTAGCACGCTCCTTTTGTCCAACTTAAATACAAGCTAATAGCAGAGCCCAAAATATCCAACTGCTCAAACTTAACAGTTAGAATGCCCATATGATTTTAGTATTGAAACCATTCGAAACAACATAGCTCTAAAACGCTTGCTATCGAGAGTGGGCTAAGCTTGTGGTTTTGGAACCATTCGAAACAACACAGCTCTAAAACCTTCATCTTTTTAAATTCATCCGAATACATGTTTTGGAACCATTCGAAACAACACAGCTCTAAAACTAATTGCTAAGGGATGAGACAGCAACTGCCGTTTTGGAACCATTCGAAACAACACAGCTCTAAAACAGTTCTTTGTCTCGGTAAGTTGTCTCGCTTGTTTTGGAACCATTCGAAACAACACAGCTCTAAAACTTGTCGGCTAGTGCTTTATCATCTGCAATAGTTTTGGAACCATTCGAAACAACACAGCTCTAAAACTTCTTCTCTTGCAGGTGGAAAAGGAGTAACGTTTTGGAACCATTCGAAACAACACAGCTCTAAAACAATACAAAAATCAAGTACGGTGACGGTGCGGTTTTGGAACCATTCGAAACAACACAGCTCTAAAACCTCGTAGACCATTTTGAATCTAGAAAATTTCGTAATCGCGCCATTCATCCCAGCTAGACTTCAGTTTCAAATGCTTCCATTATGCTACTCTTATTGTACCTCAAAAAGCCTTTCAATTCAACATTTTCAAGTACTTTAGCTACACTTTTATATATTTAATACCTACTACAAAGAAGTATCCAGAGTTTGTTTCAACACCTTTTTATTCGTATTTACATATTATTTTCTGCCATCAAAAAGTAATCTTCATCCAAAACATATTGAGGAAAATCGTACAGTCGTCTTGGTTCTAAAAATAATACTGTTTGGTTAGACAGTCGAATGTACTCCAATAACTTTCCCATTTCCTTTTTTGTTAAATAAGCTCCGCTATTTACAAAAATCAAAAGGCGCTTTTTACTGAGGTAATTAAAAATTTGTAGTATTTCAAAACATTTTTCAAAAATGGTATCACTTTGTGTTTCGATTTTTACACCTAAAGCCTTAATCAACTCCAAAATTGTAATCTCATCAAATTCCAAGTCCAGTTCATTTTCCAAACATTCAAAGGCAATCAATTCTGTGATCGTTGCAGCTAACTTTTCAACCATTGATTTAACTTCCGGCTTATCATTGAACTGTGATTCCAAATCCGCATGGATTAGCTTCAAAAGGGCAGGGGCATTGATATCATATCCTAAGATATCTGTTACTACCATAAGCTCAGATTCTTTAAGTGATTTTAACTTGCTATCAAATAATTTGAGTTCGCCATCCTCATCATAGTCATAAAGCTGCTTGATTAGATTTGAAAATATTGCCACATCTTTGATAACAAGAATCGTCCCATTTTCTAACGTCAAGGGTTCATCTAAAATCGGAAAATTAATCTTCAGCATCGTATGCCTCCCCTAAAAACACGACTCGACTATCTGAATTGGCAATACTCTGATTACGGGCTCCGTGTAAATAAATCATCCGAGCAAATTGTTTCTCCGTCACTGTCAATAAAGTAATACTCCCTTTTTTAGGGTTGTTCTCTTGAAGACGGTCTATCATCGCCTTGTTAGCAGAATTATTAAGCAGCAACTTACTGTAAACAGAAAATTGGTGCATGATAAAACCTTCACCAAGTAAAAACTTCCTAAATTTACGATATGCCTTGCGTTCCTCAGCTGTATCCGTTGGCATATCAAACATTAAAATCATACGCATATACCGATAACTCATATCCTAAACTCAGGAACTCCTTTTCCTTGATTATTCAACGCCTTCACGACCTTTTTCGTATAATCACTGACAATATTTGAGAGGTACATTTCTTTGTTATTATAAAGATACGTCTCTGAAAATATCGTGAACAACTCACGCTTCATTTTGACAAAAGAATTATTGCGGTTTTCATAGATAATCCTATCCACAATGGGACGAAACGGCTCCATGACATCACTGGCAAAATTAAACTGGTTGAACTGATTGGCATGCTTCAGACCAAATTGTGTCATGCACCCACACACTACCACCTCACGCGCAAACATGCTTAATAGTAACGTATAACCATAGTCAAGTCCTGCATTGATGTCATTATCCTGCTCCCGTGAAAAATCATTCCCGAACAAAGTATTAAAATAAATACGCGCAGCATGCCCTTCACGATTACTCGGATCAAATGGCTCTAAACTATGATACAAGTCCATAATGGATTGAGACTTTTCAAAGAACGAACATTCTCCCAAGTACATACTCTGATTCAAAATTTTCTGAGCAATGATGGTTGTCCAAACCTCACATTTGATATCTTCTCCCCATGCAATTTGATTGCTCAATTGCAAGCTAGAATCATGCCTTGCATAATAAGGCATGATCATAGCTGTTGGCAATCGTTTATCATCACAGAATATCACTAAAATATTCTCATCTACAAGACGCTTTATTAACATTGTAGACAATACTATATCTGTTGTTTCCAGTAACAGAATATCAATCTCAGACAGATGAATCATCTCTGTTTTATAAGCATCTTTAAAAATCAAATGGTTATTTTTGTAGGATAATTTTGAATGTGTATTAACAACTACTGTTCGCCATCCCATTACTCTTCTCCCCACTTACTCAAATCAATGCGAGTTTCGTAAAGACCTGTGATGGATTGGTGGATGAGGGTGGCTGAGAGTAATTTAGAATTTGGCTTATATCTTGGTCTCGCAACTGAATTTTTTTCAGAAAAGTAAGTTTTAATATCTCTACTAACTCCACTTTTTACAAATTCAAACATCTTTAAAAAATTCTCATAATAATATCTAACTACTTCATCGTTACATTGAAAATCTTTAAAGTTCCGGTTGTTATAACCTGATTCTAATGATTTTAAACCTGCTGTTTCACCAAGGTATTTTCTGGAGAAATTAAATATTGCTTCTGCAAGTTTATCAAATTCATCGCTATGTTGTTCAATAAAGTTAACACTTTCTTTAACTGCCATTTCATCCTTTAAATCCATCAAATTTGATTTTGTCAAATAACGTTTCATATGATAAAAGAGTTCACTTTGGGATTCAGTCAATTTAAATTGTGTTGCCTTATGTAAATTTGTAGAACTTTCAATCATCATTTTTCCACCATTAGCTTGTTGAACTAAAGAATATTTAGGAATCTGAATATAGTTTTTTACTCTAGAAAAATCATTTTTACTTAAGAATTCTGGACTATTGAGAAAATCAATTGGATTTTCATTGAATCTCTTATAATCAATAATATCAATATCATGAAGTTCTTTTACTAGTTTTGTTTTATTGGTTCTATTATTCATTTTCTCTGCTATTATTAGAACTGAAAGGGCTGAATTTAGCGGCCCGTATCCTCCATAAATAGATGGATTTAACCCCTGCTTTATTGGATAGAGATTTTCTGGTGCTAGTTTCGTAGAATTTTGACCAACAGGATTTTGATTAAAGAAACCACCCTTTTTTATCACTGTCCTTTTAACAAAATTAATTTGAGATTTATATAAAACTTTTTTAATAATAGGTAAATCCCTACTACAGCTCCAAACTTCTTTACTAACTTTAGTTTCTGGACTGTTGAAAAATTTCATTACATTTGAATACAAATGTTTTTTGACTGTTGCTTTATTTTCCTCATGACGATTAAATTTTCTATACTGACCATAAACTAGTTCTGGTGCCAATTTCGGATATGCTTTTAACAAAGTTTGGGCAATAACAACATTCAAATAAGCATCATGGGCATGATGGTAATCGTTTAACTCTCTAATCTTAGGTAAATGAAAAGTATTTCTAAAGTTAGATACTAATTGAGACTTTAAAGTAACAATTTTACTACTTTCAAATCGACCATCTAAAATTCGAGCGACATGTTTAATAATCTGGCGTGTTTCAACTAATTGACGTTCGATGAATCCTGCCTTCATATCCTCTGTTAAAACACCATTAGGTGTTCTTTCTGCTGTTGTTAATCGTTGAAATTTAACTTGTGAAATCAGTTTTGCTTCATAAAGCTGTTCCCAAAAAGGCTTCATTTTCCGAACAATATCTTTATTTGGAATATTTGCTTCTTTATTCTGATTGTTTATTCGACGAGTCAAGACTTTATTATCAATAGAATCTATCGGTAAATGGCTATACGGTATAATATGATCCACTTCATACTGATTTAATTGATTATAATCTATAGTTTCCGGATTACCATCCTTATCTAACGAATACATATCTTTCCCATTTTGCAGACAATATAAATAGAGTTTTTCTGATTGTAGTTCTTCGTTACTATATTTCAGTTGCCCCTTATTTTTACCATTATCAACCAATAAATCTGTTTCCATTCTCTTTAAAGCTTGTTCAAGTTTGGTTTTTCTTGGTTTTGATTTCTTTTTCCCCTCCTCTGTTGTCATATTTTCTCGTGCCATTTCAATTACAATTTTTTGAGGTGGATAACCAATAATATCTACAAGTTCATCAACAATTTTGATACTATTTAAAATGCCACGCTTGAGCGCTGGACTTCCTGCAATTTCTTTAATGCTTTCAGATAATGTATCTGATTGTAAAGATTGCGATTGGATTTCTGAAATCTTATGTTTAAAGGACAATTTATCGTCAGAAATTAACTGTTGAAGATTTCTGTTTCTATCATCTGTCCTAACAAATTGCAATAAATTAAATCCAGTATCTTCATCTCGTATATTCGTCAACAATTCTTGTGAATATTCTCCCCATCCTTTATATCTTAATTTAGATAGTTGATCAATTTGTTCATCCGATAAAAAATTTGAAAAATTTTTCTTGAAATAATCTTTAATTGATTTCTTATCTTCAAATACAGTAATAATCTTTACAATTTCTTCTAATTCATTTTGATATTCTTCAGAATCTAACATCTGTGCAGAAAAAATATTTTTAAAATCGTTGTAAGTCTTCAAGGAGGCATTAAATGATTGTCTTACCCCAGCTACTATCTCAACAACTTTTAATTCATCATGGCAGTTCTGCAAATAATTCACTAGTTGTTTCACTGTAACTCTTTTAGATGTATCTTTAAACAAGTCTTTAATAATAGCCTTCCTGACATCAGATTTAAATGAATCAGTCTTTCCATATTTATTTTTATACTTCACCCTCGTTAATTCATTATGTAGCATTAGTTCTTCATAAATTAAACTTCTTTTAGGTAATACTTTTTTATTTAAAAGAACAGTGTCTTCTCCTATTAGATTATTAATAAATTCTTTTCTTGTTTCATTCATATTAACCAACTGGTCTATATTCCAGGGACGAATTTTCCCAGCCTTAGTATCCTCATCATCTGAATCTAAAACATTTGGTGCTTCATTCTTTACATACCAAGAAAATCGGCTGCCATCTTTTTGTGCTAAAGGTCCTACAAAATACGGAATTCGAACAGTTAAAATTTTTAGCAATTTCTCCTTATTTTCCAATAAGAATGGGTAATTTTTCCCTTGTCTATCAATTATTTTAACAAATTCATAGGCATGAATTTGATTCGGTATTGCACCGTTATCAACTGTTCTGAGTTTTCTTAATAACGTTTTATGTTCAATTTTATCTAGAAAATAATCAGCACCTTCTAACATTTTGATTTTATTACTAAGATATGAATAAAAATCGTCTATTTTTGTCTTATTATTAATATATCCCGCATAACCTCTTATCTCTTTATCAACTACAAATCCCTTCTCCGTCTTTTTACCGAAAATATCTAGATAATCTTGCTCTGATAAATTTTGTTTTACAAAAGATTTTAACCGCTGTAAATCTTTTCTGTGTTCTTCATATCTATCAATCATTGTTGCTGAAAATCTAGCATGCGTTCCTCCTTTATGAGTTAGCATATCTGAAAGCAATAATGTATCGTTGAAAGATTTTAAACAAGCAAAAACATTAGAAAAATCATCAGAAATAACACATAGTAACTCCGATAATTTTTCATCATAATTCTCTTTTAAAAAGTCTAAGTCTGGTTCTTCATCTAACTCGAAACAAACTTTAAATTTTGTAGATAATCCAAATAACAAATGTAATAATTGTTTAAAAACACTTGTATCTTTTTTACTTTCTTCTTTTGGAAATAAAGAAACCATTGTTTTTACTTTATCTTTACGCGCTAATTTTTCTTTCAAGACAGTATAAAACTCTTCATATCCGTCAGGTAATTCCATGTCAAAACACTCTTGACAAGCAAGTACAAAATCTTTCCATTTTTCTTTTATATCAATATTATTAGGATTTATATCACGAGTTGTTAAGAAGTTTCCACGATATTTTAAAATATGAGAAAGCGCCATATAAACTTCTCTGATGTCAGCTTTTTCTTCAGTGTCAGGCATATCGGCTAAATATTTTCTTAAATGATAAATAGTCGGATATTGCTGATGAAATTCTTTTTCTAAATCTTTTTTTCCAAAAAAAGGATGTTTAATTCTGATATCATCACTTTTGTCATCTACGATTCTAAACGTCTCATCCAGCCGGCGATAAAAGTTTTTATCTACCTTATCAATTTCCTCTTTAAAAATTTCACGTAGATATTTAATCCTGTTATTTCTTCTTTCAAGTCTACGGCTACTCGTTCTAAATAATCTTGTATCTTGAGCAGGTTCTGCGGACTCAAAAATTGTTGAGCCAATTAGATTCTTCTTAATGTACTTTTTCTCTGTTTCTCCAAACACACGAAATTTAAAACTTGGCACTTTGTGATCCTCTGTAACTACAGCATACCCAACCGAAGAAACCCCTATATCTAAGCCAATGGAATATTTTTGATTAAATTTTGCCATTAAAATTCTCCTATTCTCTTGCAAAATCCTCTTTAATGAGGTAGAATGACAGTGTTGGAACCATTCGAAACAACACAGCCAAAAGGTACGTCCTTTTGAGTTAAAATATGGTATATCCATAGTCTAGTCATGCGCACCGATTCGGTGCTTTTTTGTTGCTTCGAAATGTATTCGATTACACAGCTATTATACTCTCTTTGGGTGATTCTGACAATAAAACTTTTTATGATGATGACTGCCGTCTAGGCATATAATATACAAAAAAGCAGAATACTCTTCTGCTTCCATATGCTCTATTTATTTCCCACTAATCAATCCCTCAAATAAATCCCAATATCCATCTTAGTCCATTTGCCTTTTTGGGTTTTCTCTTGGATTTTGCCGATAAGAAGTTTTCCGGCATCCATGAGACGGGCAAAAACCACATTATCTTTCTTGGGGACATAGCCGATTTTCTGCCCAGCTTGGGTTTGAATCATAATGGCTTCCGCATCATAGGGATTATTGGGTTCTCTGAGAAAGACTAATTCCACTCCATTTTTCAAATCTGGCTCAATCATTTCAAAATTCTCAACGTGCATGACACCTGCGACATAGGTATCAAAGAGGAAAATGTCCCGCTCAAATGGCAGAGCGAAATCCACTTCACTACCTTTTTGATGAAAAAGGCTGACCAGATCATTTCCTTTGTCTATCTTCTGTAAGTCCATCTAGCGTAACAACTCCTTGATTCTCTTGTCGTAGTTTTCTTTTGCTTTAATAAAATCAGCCTTAGCATTCCTTAACATTTCTTGACGCTCCGCTACCCATTTCTCATCCTGCAAAAGATTTTTGTAAATGTAGGGATAGTTAGACTTGATGTTTTCAATCTGCTCTTCTAGTTGCTGAATTTGTACCCTCAACTGCTCAATCCGCTTTTTCAAGAGCGTATGGCTACTGAGCGTCTCGTCTTCTGCTCTATCCACCAGCAACTCATAAATCATCCGAACCGTTTCTAAATCCGCTGCCTCGTAAGCTGCCACGGCCGCATGAAAAAGTTTTAACTCCTCATCTGAAATATCAGGATGCAAATCTGGGTGAAGCCACTTGATAATCTGACGATAATATTGCTTTAAATCCTTGGTTTCGTCCTCCGTCAAGGTCGCATACTGACTACGCTCAATCGCTTTGGTAATCTCCTCAAACTGCACCTTCAAGCGCTCCATATACTCTTTTAATTCCTCATCCAGCAGGCGTTCAATTTCAGCTAAATTTGGCTTTTCTTGACGATTTTTCAATGCCTGAAGCATTTCACATTTCCGCTTTGCCCGCAGATAATCACACTGCGCCTGAAAAGCTTCATACTCAAACCGACCAATCTTGAGCATAAAATCCATCTCAATATTTTTACAAACATGGAGCAATAGGTCGTCTCGCTCAGACAGCAAGGCAGCTAGCTGCACTTTTAACTCAGCTAACTCCTCCTCCAAGCTCCCCTGACTCGCTAAGCGTATAATAGATTCTGACATAAATTACCTCGTGGGATGTTTATTTTAGATAGACAACGTCACAACAACTTTTTGAATGCTTATTTAACTACCCCATTTTCCTCGAAAATAAAGGAATGACGTTATCAAATCTTGTGTCAGTTTCACGGTAGGGGTCAAAAAATTGGTCATCAAAGCCAAATAATTGACTGATGTATTGTGTAGAAGCTTTCTGAGATCTTGTCAAATCAGGTAAGGTCAATAAATTATGCGATAAAATCACTTCCAAAATACTTCTGATTTTGCTTGGATGTTTTATCGGAATATCCGTATCTAAGGGCTCAACAATTTTATAACCTTTTTTAGAAATCTGTCTATAAAAATAAGCATTCTGCTGTGGTGTCAGCAAACTTAATTTGTAAGCACGATATTCCAAAGCCTGAATGGAGACATGATACTTCTGCTTCAAAAGGACATACTGATCTGGATTACTCACTCGCTTACCTACCAAATCATGAAAATCTCGTAAAAACTCTTCTTCTGGCAACAAGAAATAGGAAGCAAACTGATTTGCCTCTCTTTCTTTTTCCTCTAAATCAGCTACTGAAAGCTCTTCAAAATCAATTTGTTGATGCAGTAACAAGTGACCCAACTCATGCGCCAAATCAAAGTTACGACGGACAGATGATTTTCCAACTCCGAGTATGATAAAGGGACGTCCATTCTTTGACCACGCACTATAAGCATCTGCTTGCCCATTGATCAATCGTTCTGAAATGTAGATTCCCGACTTTTCCAAATGATAGAGAAGATTACTATTGTCCGAAGCAATCGTTAGCGCCTTCCGAGCCATCATCGCTATCTCTTGAATCGCTATACCATCTTGAAACAACTGATTGGTTTCCTTGCACAAGTCATAAATAATCTGATGCGGAATCTCCACAAACTGCTCCAAATAATCAATCATCTGATTTAATTTCTCAAGGTAAATCGTCTGAATACGGATGGTCTTTTTCGTCTCCAAATCCGCATTCCGAAAAGCAATCCGACTCAAATCAAATTGAGACGGCTGCTCTGCTTTATCAAAATAATCAATCGCTACATGGAAAAGTTGACACAGAGCCATCAAATGCTTCATTTTAGGTGTTGTCTGCTGGTTCTCAAACTGCCAAATCGCCTGCTCACTCACCTGCAATTTCTCAGCCAACTCTGAGCGCGTCAACCCATGCAACAACCGCAACTCTTCCAAAATATGACCATTAAACATGGAAATTCCCTTTCTAAAGCAACTATCCTTGTTTTTGAATAGCTACACGTGGTAGAATACCAAATTCTTCGATATCGTTAATATCAGACAAGTCTGTAAATTTATGGTATTTGTCATCAGTGAAATCGATTGAACTTGAACTGATATATTCGGATAAATCTTGCAACTCCAATAATTTCCCATAACGTGCGTCTGGCATCACTACTTGAATCTTTGTCATTTGGTAACTTTTATCTACTTGATGTGTTATAATCAAAAAATTATCAAAAGTTGATTCGGTGTGAGTTAAGGCTTCAAATTGCTCATCTTGAATAAGCTCTAACTGAATCTTATCTAATTTGAGCTCACTAGAATGATTATCAATCTTAATTTGCTCCGCAATAAAGCGATTATTGATTTCAGCAAGATCAAATAAGTAACCGTCCTTTTCCTTTGCTACTTTTGGAAAATTTTGTTTCAAGCGAGCCTCGCCCTTGATAATGAGTAATACCTTACCCAAGCCTGTATTCTCACTCTCAAACTCGATATATTCCCAAGATTGACCTGCATGCTGAACGGTATCATTTGTTATAAATGGTAAGTTTGCTTTAGAAACAGCATCATCAATATAATTAGGCTTTGTCCATGCAAAACCTGCAGAGACTATCATCTCCTCCTTTGCCTTCAGCCGTACATCCAAATATGCCTTATACCCCTTCAAAATAGCATCTACAATTTGTTGTCCCTGCGATTCATCAAACACTGGATATCCCATATAGTACCTCGATTCCTTTTTCTTCTATTTTACCCATTTTTATAAAATTTCGCTACAAAAAACAATATTTTTTTAAAGTTAATAACTATTATGTTAATAAACCAGTTTTTTTGATATGATAGTGTTATAACAAAGGAGAACACCATGTCGAAAAAAATTATCAACGTCGTTGCTGCTGCTATTTTGAAGGATGGGAAATACTTCTGTGCTCAGCGTCCAGAAGGAAAATCACTGGCTGGTTTTTGGGAATTTCCGGGTGGCAAATTAGAGGACGGAGAATCTCCTCAAGAAGCACTTATCCGTGAAATCAAAGAGGAATTCAATGCTGATATTGAAGCGTTGAACTACGTCAACGAAGCCTCTTATGACTATGACTTCGGAACTGTTGTTATGAAGACTTTTGAGGCTAAACTCTTATCTGAACAGTTAACTTTATTAGAACACCAAGACTCCAAATGGTTAGAACCTAGCCTGCTCCACACTCTTGATTGGGCACCTGTTGATCGTCCTGCTGTTGACTTATTAAGCAAAAAATGAGATTCAAAAGAACCTCATTTTTATTTTGTCGTTAAATAGTGGAACAAATCAGTTTTGACAGGATTTTTGAGCGTAAAAAGCATACTCACGACACTTTCACCTGCTCTCTCCATCTCCTCTGCACTATCTTCCATATAATCCAGAGGTCCTAAATAATAGAAATCTCCATCTTCAGCATCATCTTTAATGACGAATAATTCTAAACGCAAACCATTTTCGTATGAACCAATAATTTGTTTCACGTCTGGAGATTCTAGAGTTCGCTTATTTTTAGAGAACCATCTCAACGTTGATTCATTGAGAAGCTCATCTTCATACTTGATGGTATCACTAATATCTTCACTTTTATGATAAGTAACAAAAATTGGACAAGAGTTTGTATCCTTATCAATCTTGTATCCACCAATATTGAGCGGTGGTTCATCCCGTTTGACATTTAACAATTTGAGTACTTCACGACGTGAATACTTCTGACCGAGTGTAAACACCTGTGGATAATCTTTAGATTTCAACAAACCAGTCTCAATCACATCTCTAAAGAATGCAAAATATTCTTGATTGGTTTTCAATTCTTCCAACACGCGCTTATTCAGTAAATAAACATCATTCTCTTTGCTTATTAATGGTTCTGTACCAAAACGTTTTTGCTCTTGCGCTTTCAGGAAAGATAGATTCAGCACTCCTTCCACAGAGTCAAACACGTCACTTGAAATATCCAAGTCATTGGCAATCAAGGTTTCAAAATAGGTATCAAATGAAATCTCGCCATCATTTTCAAGGAGCAACTGCAACAAGACAAGTTCATGCTTGCGTTTGCCACTCAAGCATTCAAAGGTCACAAAGGATAAAAAGTTTTTAGAAACCTCTTCAAAATGAACAACATTTTCACCAAACTTGCTGACTACATCCGCATAATCTTTGAAAGCATTATTGTCAAAGAACGTCAATGGATCAATGCCATTATAGGTCACAAAATCTTTCAAAAATGGCTGACGGCCTAATTTATTCTGCAAGTCCACATAACTGTCTCGTAAAATTTTCATGCTAGATAGACTAGTGTTCGTAATAGACTCAAAAATCTGTTTGCGGGCAACCTCTTCAAAATTGATGGTCGTCAAACCACTGATCAAATTCGCTTCACGAACTTCACGACGGTAATTATCCTTGTTCATGGACTGGTCGCCAAATAAAGCTACTGGAATCAAATAGTTATTGCGATAATTTCCAATAAAATCAATAATCGTCACATACTCTTTTGAATTATGCTTACGTAGACCACGCCCCAGTTGTTGCACAAAAATAATGCTTGATTCCGTATTCCGAAGCATAACCACTTGATTAACACTTGGAATATCAATTCCTTCATTGAAGATGTCCACTGTGAGCAAGTAATCAAGCTGACCTCGTTCCAATTTGTTAATGGCTTCTTCCCGTACAGCCTGATTATCATCGCCTGTCAGAGCTTGTGTACGAAAACCTCTCTGATTAAGAAGAATAGCGAGTTCCTTAGCTTCATTTTTACTCGAACAAAACATGAGGCCACGAACAGACTCACCACTATGTCCATAGTAACGAATTTTATCGACAATATGATTCACTCGCTCAGCAGAAACCAAATTGGAAAAATCCACATCTTCACCGATGAGCTTACCATCAACAGTAATATCCGTCACTCCAAAATAATGGAAAGGACACAACAAATCCGCATCCATGGCATCCTGTAAGCGAATCTCATAGGCGATATTGTAATCAAAGAGCTCATAAATATTTTGGCCATCAGTACGCTCCGGGGTTGCCGTCATCCCCAGCAAAAAGTCTGGAGCAAAATAATTCATCACCTTCTTATAAGATTCCGCACCAGCCTTATGCACCTCATCAATTAAAATGTAATTGAAGAAATCTGGCGCAAACCGCTGCAAATGTTCCTCACGTGACAAGGTTTGAATGGTGGCAAAAATATATTTCTTTCCTGAAAGATCGACTCCCGACTTATAGAGACAGGCTTCGTCATCAGTAAAACCAAGAACACGTTGAAAACTCTCCAAGGATTTACTCAAAATCTGTTCACGGTGGACAATAAAGAGAACCCGCTCCGGATTGACTTGCCGGACGTCGAAAGCAGACAAGTAGGTTTTGCCCGTCCCTGTCGCAGAAATCACCAGGGCTTTTTGAGCACCGTTCTCACGCACATTCTGTAAACCAGCCAGAGCTTCCTCTTGCATTTTGTTGGGCTCAACTTGTCCAACCTGGTAAGTCGGTGTCTCCTCATCCTCGATTAATGAAATCTGAATCTGTGGCTTGCGCCTTCTCTTGTAGGATTCAATGATTTCTGCAGATAAAGGAGAAGACAGTGCCCAAACACGGTCAAACTCTTGCTTAGTTCGATAGAGCAAATCACCATTGTCTGTTGAGTTAAGCTTAATGTTCCACTCATAATTTTGCTTCAAAGCAGTCGCTGTCAAATTCGACGAACCCGCAATCAAGACCTGCTTGGTCTCTTGTTCAAAGAGATAATACTTGGAATGCAATTGTAGAACTTCTGGAGAAATTCTCACCTCGACATTTGGCAAGCGCAACAAATCATACATAGCTAGAGGGTCATTAAAACCAAGATAAGGAGAAATCAAAATCTTCCCACGCACACCACGCAAGGCCAAATCCGATAATTGAGCCTTAATCATGGAAATTCCTGATTGGGTCACAAAAGCCACTGAAAAATAGAAGGCCTGACACTTAACCAATTCCTCCTGCAAATCAGTTAAGACAAACCGCTTCTCCTCAGCGTTATTAATTAAAATCTTGGGCGCATAAGTCACATCCCGAAACCGCACCCGATCAATAAACCCAAACTGCATCGACTCCAACAACTGAGCCTCAAAAGCTGTTCCCATAAAAAAATAGTCCTATCTAGTTGATAGAACTATTATCCAATATATTAAGAGGGATGTAAAGATCTATTAGTCTTATATGATGAAAGAGCGTTAACAAGACACTATTTCTGCATTAATTCTTCGACTAATAATCGTGAATTAGCAAATCCTTCCTCAAACATTTGATCAATGATATCTAGACATTGTTCTGCAATATGATCACCCTTATGTTCATCATAGAGATTTAGTAATAATCTTACAAGAAGTTCCTCCATTAATCTATCATAGTAGCGAACACTTTCTAGTTCATTATCTTTAGACAAAACACTAGGAATCGTTTCAAAAATAATTTCCTTATAGTCTGAAATAATTACTTGTTTTTCTAAAAATTTTAAGAAATAATAATATAATTTTCGTTTATATCTCGAAGTTAGTAAGAGAGTTATTAGTTCTTTATCTTCATCTATGTCTAGCAGATTATCCCTAAACAATTGTGGAAAAATCTTCTCATGATCCATGCTATCATCTGACAAATAATGAAATAAAATTTTCTTAGATTTTTCTTTACAATCTGTCCTCTTAAAATAATTAATTGCCATCTGACAAATGATTTCTGAATGATATCCACTTCCGCTATAAACCTCCATTTCCATATCACCTTTGTTTAGGTATATTTCTGTAATCAAGGAGGAAGATTGCTTTATAAGTAATTTATCTTTAGAATTAAACCCCAATTGTAATAAGCCATGAATTTTTTCTCTCTTATCATCATAAAGTCTATAAAAAATATAATAACTGTGCCAGTGCGCTAACATCTTCTCATTCTCATCAAAAACCAATTCAAACAGATCTATAGCAAATTCTCTATCTAATTCCAAAATAGTTGCAATAAGAAAAATAGCATTAAATCTTACATATTCCTTTTTATCGATGACAAGTAGACGAATTGTCTCTCTAAAATATCCAAGAGATTCTGGTAAAGAAGTTAGGAGTTTATCTAAAGCATGGATTCCGTGTCCCCTTAGGGTTGAGTATGACTGGTTTCTATAGTCTTCCATTGTTTTTATTTCATGAAACCTATCCATGTTGTCTAAATCTATTTTTTTCAAATAGCTATCTAATTTCTCTAAAATTTTTATAGACCATCCTATATTAGGATGTTTTTCTATAATTTGGAAGAAATGATAAAGATTTTCCCAGCTATTCTCATCTACACAATTTAATAGTGTAGATTCAATATCCGTTAAAATATCCAAAGAAATTTCTTCTAAATCTGCAATCCCTCCCAACAAAGCATCCTGATAATAACGATTAATTTCATTATTAGATGATAACTTTAAAAATAAAGGTATATAAATATAAGGTTCTTGAGAAACTACATTTCTAAAATTTCTAGATAATTCTGCAGGAGATGAGCTAATAAAATACTTTTGTTTGTCATCCCAAATACTCCGTCCCTTATCTTTTTTATTAAGAAGAATCCTTTCCCATGCTTTATAAGAGATTACCTTTCCATTCAATGGAGATACTACACTTCCACAATGTGACTCATAAAACGAATTATTGAAATGATTAGATCGTTCTAAAACTTTCAATAATTCAGTAGCATGGCTACTCATTCTATCTTCAGGTAAAACAGATAGTAATCTATATTGAAGTTCGCCCCAAAACGGCCAATAAACTCTATAGCCTTTCTGTTCTTTATTGGTATCAATACGAGATTTCAACCTGCGTACATAATCCGGTGATTGATAGTGTATAATGTTATATTCTAATTTCTTGTACAGTTCCAAGGAACAATTAGTTGATACTTTGCTTATCAATCGTTTAGCTAAAACCATCTTTCTTTCATAGCCTTCTGATTTCTCGAATAAAGTTTTATTAAAATCAGTCAATAGATACTCTACACATTTATCCGCATAGTTATTAGGAAGGAAGTAAAGTGCATCCAAAACAATTTCATTATAAAAACAATCCCCTGTTCCCATATAGTCTTCATAACACTTAAAGAATTTTTCAGGTTCTTTGTGCGCAAAATCTTTATTAGCTTCATGAAGCACATTAATATAAAACTGCTGCACTTCATCTCTTTCTAACAGTGCAAAATTATATTTTGGAGCATTTATCTTTGAAAATTTTACAGCAAATGGTAACAGACAATTGACAATATGAGTATAATTATGCTCTATATATTCTTTTGACACTTCATCAAACTCTTTAGATTCACTATAAAATCTATCTGTTTCATCCTCTCCTTGATACTGGTCAAGAATTAACACTAGCATTTCAATCGTATAACTGTTAATGTTTTTATAAAAATCTCCAAACCAATCTAACTGATTCACGCAATTACGCCAATAATATAAGCGTAATCGAAAAAACTCTTCTGAATCATTATGATAATCGCTATAAAAACAACCTCTCCACTCATTTTTAGTATCGGAATTCGTAATGGCTTGAGACATAAATTCAACACAATTCTTTGTATAATTTGGTGAAATACTACTCAACAAATTAATAACAAAAGTTTTATTTTCATCAATCCAATTTGGTAAAATTCCTTCTTTGACTAAAAAATTAACATAGACTGGATGCCCACTAACAACCGTCGAACATAAATGATTTCTAAATTTTGTTCCTTGAATTAAACTTCCTAGATATTTCAATACTTTATCAGAGGGTTTATGTATACTTCTAAGAAGTTCAAAAAAAACATATTTAAAATTAAATCTAATCTTATCACTATTGATCAATCCATCTCCAAATTTCAAAAAATCTTCTTCCGATTCATCCAGCAAGGATTGTAAAAAAATTTGAAATTGATACCGTCTTGTAGGATTTTGTTGTGATTTTTCACCAAGGATTTTATCTATATCATAGCCAGAATAATAATCATTAATCATTTGTTCAGCAACAAAACAGTCCAAAAAGGATTGGTGGACGAAAGAAATCTTCTGTGTACTTTCCATCAACATACCTTGACTAATCAGATACCTTAGGGCTCTCTCTTTTCCAATAATTCTTCTTTTACTAAATACAATCTCACCTGTATCAGTAAATTGTTTTACAAGTGTTGCCTTTAGACTATTCAGTTCCTCCTCACTGATATTTGCATCTTGACAATCTTCTGATAAATCCCTCCACCATTTATCCACCAAATTATAGGTACTGGTTATTTGATAATATTCTGTTTCATCACTAATTTTTTCCCAAATGTAAAGATTACTAGGAGTTCTTAGTAACTCTTTTGTCTTCCTCGGATAAGTTAGGTATTTATTTCCTAAAATGTTTTGAACTTCATCCTCTGAAAACTCATTCACTTCAATTCGATGCCAAAATTCAACATCATCATTCTGTTTTTCAAAAAGTGATTTTATTCCACTATCATTTTCTAAATCATAAGTTCTACAAATAAAAACAATTGAAATCTTCTTGCTTCGTTCCAGATTAATATTCTGTATTTCTTTTATTAACTCTAAACAAGTAGAAATAGAATTTTTAGAATTTCTAGCAGTCCATCTCAACGCATCTAATTGATCTAAAATTAAAACACTATGATCCTCTTTAGAAAAGGCATCTAAGCAATAACTTATACTTGCTGGAAATCCCAACTCTTCTCCCCATCTCTGGGACGAGTGAGCTGGAATATGGCTATCGAGTTTTAAATCTAAGTGTAAAATATTATTTTTATCACACCAATCAATAATATTCTGTGTTAATCCACTTTTACCATTTCCAGCTTTTCCATGAACAATAATCGATTTCCCATCTTGGATATAGTTTATACACGATTCAAGTTCTGTACGAATTTTTATACCAGAGCTTAATGTCTTAAAACGATAGTGATACTCAGCATTCAAAACTTTTATCCTTAGCATTACTCGAGAATCACGCGCTAAATTTCGTAATTCAATGTTTTCTTTTTGTATAAATAACTCTAATTCTTTAAATGTGATCCATCTCCCATAGTTTTCACCACCTAAAATAAAATCGATAAATTTAGATTTTATACCGACCGTATCGCCAACAAAATATTGTCCAATCTTATCTTTTATAAATTCCTCATTCTCGGGATAGGGTTCTTGTCTAATGATTGTTCTACTCAAAAAATTAATTATTTTAGAGATATCTTTTTCAATAGAAAGTCCAAAATATTTAACATAACTCTCAAACATCCTTTTAATGCTAGAAGAGGTCTTAATCTGATAATCAATAAAAGACTGAGTATTATCATTAGTTTTAGCCCTATAAATCAAATCAGAAAGATTGGTAAATGTAAGAGGACTGACTAGTGAAACTTTTATTTGCGGTTCTCTTTCTAAATGTTCTTTCCAACTCCTTAGAATACCTTTTTGATTTAAATCAGATAAATCCCAGTACTCTTTACTTCCATTTCGTCCTTTACACTGTTGCGCCTCTTTATGCCCATCTTTATATCTTATCCAGACATCTACACCTTGCTCTTCTTCTCCTATAGGTTCAATTTTTATCGCTTCTATTTTTTCAGCAATGATATCGATAAGTTTTAACACAATCCAATTAAATTCATATCGATTACCTAGTTTGTCTGCTCTTCCTCCAGATTCGTAAGGCATAGTTACCCCCTTTCTCGTAAACCATTTACCAATATTATAACAAAAACCAAGCCTAGCTACGCTACTAGACTTGATCCTACTTAATTATATCAAACAATCAGATGTTCAAATATTTATCTATAACGGTACCGTTTTCTTTTTGTTCTAATCTTATCATCTTGTCTAAATAGAATATCATGCAACTTAGAAATTATTTGTTCTTTTTGTAAAATGGAAATACTTTGGACTTCTGAAACCTTATCAGAGATTAATTCAACATATTCCTCCACTCTCATATTCAGTGAGTTCAATTGTGATTCTAATTGATATGTAAAACCATCAACAAACTCCTTATCTTGATACAAATCATGATAAAAATTATCAATAAGTTTTAAAATGTAAAATTCTAATATCCCATTTCCACCAGACAAATGATATCGACTATTATAACTCATCTCATCAAAGAATGTTCTGCTAGTGTAATTTGATTCCCTAATATAATGATAATAATTCCATTTTAAAATCCATTCTAAACGCAATAAACTTGTTATAGATACATTTTCGATAACTTTGGATAAATTAATTTTATTACTATGTAAAAGATACTCAACTGATACTTGTAACTCATTTTGTTTATACGAGGAAGATTCTTTAGTAAAAACAGTTGGTAATCGATCTGCTAATAATAAATAAGCTCTACAAAAATAGCTTAATCTTTCTTTTCTACGTTGAAGGATCCATTTCAAATCTGTAGCGGTTAGCTCTTTTTTCTCACTTTTTTGTATTTTCCTAAGAAGTAAGCTACTTACTCTCAGAGGAAATTCTCTCTCAAAGCTAAATCTACTTTTTGCATAGGAATAATCTTTACTAGACAATAACTCTTGAACATAGAGGATTTTAAGATCTGACATCTGATGCCTTGTTCCAAACTGATCAAACCAAGAAAAATTTTCAATTTTATCAAACCTTGTCTGCCAAAGCTTATCTAAAAATTCTTTAGTAATCCTATGGCTAATATTTGTACTCAAGATAATTCTCTTCGTTTGATTAAATAGATAGTCATGATACTGTCTATCATCATTCATTATCTTCCTAATCTCAGTATCATAAAACTCAAGATTATTGTTCCATTGAGTATGATCTGTGTAGAAAAGTTGATGTAGCATATAGGCTAATCGGTATTCTTCATTCATGCTTAAAATACGATTTTTTTGGCTGTGATTAAGCTTTGCACGAGAATGCCCTAATGAATCAAATAATATTTTTGAATATGTCTTAAATGCTAGTTCCGATTGATGTAAATTTTTTTTACTGTAGTCAATATTTTTCAGTGTTTGAGCTTCTTGCTTCCAAAACTGATACCATTTAAAGTTCTCGAAATGTTTCTCATAAAATTTATAATTACTGTATCTTTCATAACTTTTTATATTTCGTACAATATCCCTCTTTTCAAGATTATTATACCGATATTTTGGTAGATTCAGCACCCTAGTTTTTCCATTTTTAGCAAAGGTTATTTTATTAAAATTATTTCTACTCATCAGGTATTCAATTGAATCTATTAAATCACCATAAACTTTTTGAACATCTAGATCAGGATGTTTTAAAATCATTTTCCATAAAAATTTTTCTACTGTTTTTTCAGAGTATTTCCAATGATATTGATTTTTAATACCAACCCCTCGATATATTGTACTTTTCTTTATATAATAGTCATTCCACAGTTCTTTCTTATTTGATTTTTCAAGCAATAAATTAAATATTTTGATTTCATAACTTAATAAAATATACCATGACTCAAATGATATTACTATATCTAACTTATCTGGCTGCTTTGTTGCAAATCTAAATTCATCATTAGCTTGTACAAATAATTTCCATTTTGTTTCTACAAAAGATCTATAAAATCGATGAAAATCTACAAGATTATCTATTACCAATCTATCATTATCATCTATTTTATCGTGCACATCCTTTTGTATTCCAGAAAATACTAATTCTATATATTCTTGTTTCTCTACTTCCGATAAGTTATTTGTGTCATATCTCAGCCATTTATATAAAAAATTAGGTTCTAATTCATCATGAAGTAATCGTTGCTTCATGTTATAATGACCCCAAAGGAATTTCATTTTAAAAGATAATCGTTTGGTAAATTTATACTTCCTCTCTTTCTTGCTAAACTTTGCACTACGCAATTCTTTTTTAAATTCTATCCAAAATTTTTGAATGTATCCTTTTTTGATTCTTTCACGTATAATACTTCGCAAATTATAATCTGAACCAGAATGTATTGTTGACATAATACTAATCAAAAACAGACTCATTTTCAGAAGAAATATAAAAGCAATTAACAATAAAAATATTGAACTCTGCCATAGATAAACTAAATATAAATTTACTTCATCAATTGGCAAAGATAACTTTATAACAATTGGAATAATTATCATAACAAATAATGAAAATATAAAACCATTGCTTTGGCTAAAACGATACCAGAAAAAATCTTTCAATAAATAGCTTGTTTTATTTTTACCCAGATATTTCCCTTGTTCATTACTCTCCGTAACATATTGTAAAAAACCTATGTAAATACCGTACATTCCCAGTATTCCAACAATGAAAGAAAAAATATCTAGGAAAGATAATGAGACAAGATTGATAAACTTAATGTTAAACGATTTTTGAATTAAAACAGATGAAAAATAATAGCAAATTATAATTATTTTAATTATATGGTGTAAATTATTCTGCCAATATAACTCATAAATATCATACACCTTATTCGACAATCCATTGCATTTCAAAAGAAGTTTTTCAAAATTTGTTCTGGGAAGACTCCCAATTCCTCCATCAAAAATATTATTTACATTCTTTATCACAATTGATTTCCTTTTTTGAAAATAGTTTTTTAGGGAATGGGGAATAAAATATAGGAGAAAAGAAAACGTTGTCGAAACAGCTAATAGTAAAATCATTTTCAATAACATAGATAAAAATCCCTTCTCTTTCAGAACTACATACTTTTGAAAACAATTATACCACAAAACCCAGCCTTTTAGGCTGGGCATTTGTCTTTACTAGGAATGTTCTAGTGTGGGTAAAATCATCTTGAGGCTAAGAAACGAAACAGCAGACAGTACTTGAGTACGGCAAGGTGAGTTGACGAAGCTTCAAGTGATTTTTGACCACTAGACAAGCCTCTCCATCTCTTTAATACGCTCCACTGTCGCATCATACTTAGCTTGGTAGTCGGTTTGTTTGGCTTTTTCTTTTTCGACGACTTCTGGTTTGGCGTTGGCGACGAAGCGTTCGTTGCTGAGTTTTTTGCCGACCATGTCGAGTTCTTTTTGCCATTTAGCGAGTTCTTTGTTGAGACGTTCGAGTTCTTCTTCCACGTTGAGTAGGTCTGCGAGTGGGAGGAAGATTTCAGCACCTGTGATAACGGCTGACATGGCAAGTTCTGGGTTCGCAATACTTGATGAGATTTCAAGCGTTTCTGGGTTTGTGAAGCGTTTGATGTAGTTAACATTGCTGTTGAAGAAGGCTTCCAAGTCGCTGTCGCTTGTTTTCACAAGGATTGTGATTGGTTTGCTTGGGGCAACATTCACTTCCGCACGTGCATTTCGCACGGTACGAATCAAATCTTTCAAGCTTTCCACGCCCTTGTGCGCAGCTTCATTGTCAAAAGCCGCATCAATCCTTGGGTAGTCCGCTGTCACGATAGAACCTTCAGCGTATTGGCCAAAGATTTCTTCCGTCACGAACGGCATGATTGGGTGAAGAAGGCGGAGAATCTTATCCAGCGTGTAGAGGAGGACAGAGCGGGTGATGACCTTCTCGTCTTCGTTGTCGCTGTAGAGGACTTCCTTGGTCAGCTCCACGTACCAGTTGGCAAACTCTTCCCAGATGAAGTTGTAGAGGATATGACCAGCTACACCAAACTCAAACTTGTCAAAGTTTTCTGTCACCTTACCGATGGTCTCATTGAGGTTGTGGAGGATCCATTTATCCGTCACGTTTCCAACTTCACCGCTCGCCACTTTCGCCACATTTGCGGTCGCATCTGCCAGCGTCAAGCCCTCATTATTCATAAGGATATAGCGCGAAATGTTCCAGATTTTGTTAATGAAGTTCCATGAGGCATCCATTTTTTCGTATGAGAAACGGACATCCTGTCCTGGGGCAGAGCCGTTAGACAAGAACCAACGTAAGCTATCTGTACCATATTTCTCAATAACATCCATTGGGTCAATACCATTTCCAAGTGATTTAGACATCTTGCGCCCTTCTTCGTCACGGATAAGTCCGTGGATAAGAGCATTCTTAAACGGGCTCTTACCAGTAAACTCAATTCCTTGGAAAATCATACGAGATACCCAGAAAGGAATAATATCATAACCTGTTACCAATGTGGAGTTTGGATAATAACGCTGGAAGTCTTCTGACTCCGAATCAGGCCAGCCCATAGTTGAGAATGGCCAAAGGGCAGAGCTGAACCATGTGTCAAGGACGTCTTCGTCCTGTTTCCAACCGTCACCTTCTGGAGCTTCCTCACCGACGTACATCTCACCTGCTTCATTGTACCAGGCAGGGATTTGGTGACCCCACCAAAGCTGACGAGAGATTACCCAGTCATGGACATTTTCCATCCATTGAAGGAATGTATCGTTGAACCGTGGTGGATAAAATTCTACTTTGTCCTCTGTGTCTTGGTTGGCAATGGCATTCTTCGCCAATTGATCCATCTTCACGAACCACTGTGTTGATAAGCGAGGTTCAACCACCACACCTGTACGTTCTGAGTGACCAACTGAGTGGACACGTTTTTCGATTTCAACGAGAGCTCCGATTTCTTCCAACTTAGCTACAACGGCTTTACGAGCTTCAAAGCGATCCATACCGGCAAATTCACCAGCTAATTCGTTCATGGTACCGTCTGCGTTCATCACGTTAACTTGTGGAAGATCATGACGTTGGCCGACCTCAAAGTCGTTAGGGTCATGGGCAGGTGTGATTTTCACCACCCCTGTTCCGAATTCTGGATCGGCATGCTCGTCGGCAACGATTGGGATGAGCTTATTCACGATTGGAAGAACCACGTTTTTACCAATCAAATCCTTGTAACGAGGATCTTCTGGATTTACGGCAACTGCAACGTCTCCAAACATGGTTTCTGGTCGCGTTGTTGCTACTTGAAGGGCGCGCGAGCCATCTTCCAACAGATAATTCATGTGGTAGAAGGCACCCTCAACATCCTTGTGGATAACCTCGATGTCTGAAAGGGCTGTACGGGCTGCTGGGTCCCAGTTGATGATGAACTCACCGCGGTAGATCCAGCCTTTTTTATAGAGGTCCACAAAGACCTTGCGCACGGCTTTTGACAGGCCTTCATCAAGGGTGAAACGCTCGCGTGAGTAGTCCACAGAAAGCCCCATCTTGCCCCACTGCTCCTTGATAGTGGTCGCATACTCGTCCTTCCATTCCCAAACTTTGTCTAGGAATTTTTCACGACCGAGATCGTAGCGCGTGATGCCCTGCTCACGAAGGCGCTCTTCAACCTTAGCCTGTGTTGCAATTCCTGCGTGGTCCATACCTGGCAACCACAAGGTATCGAAGCCCTGCATACGTTTTTGACGGATAATGATATCTTGAAGGGTCGTGTCCCAAGCGTGGCCAAGGTGCAACTTACCAGTAACATTTGGCGGTGGAATCACGATAGAATAAGGCTTGGCCTTTTTGTCGCCTGACGGCTTGAAAACATCTTGGTCTAACCAAGTTTGATAACGCCCAGCCTCAACCTCGGCTGGATTGTATTTTGGTGATAGTTCTTTTGACATATGATGTCCTTCCTAATTTTCTTGTATTTCTTTTATGTTTTGTAAAATAAGCTGCGCTGTTTCCTGAGGAGAAAGCTCGGTATTATTAACTTTAACATACCGTCTCAGGCTTTCTGGTGATTTTTCTGGATTAAAGTTAGCAAAAGTCGCTGTCTCTAAAATATCTTTTTCAGACCACTCTATATGGCGCTTTATAGGTTTATGATAGAGACGATTTTCTGTTTTATTACGTCTTAAACGTTCTTGCAAATCCGTTTCTAATTCAACAAATAAAACCTCCCTATCCCATTGCTGAAAAATAGATTGGATTTCTTCTAAAAAGGCAATATCATCAGGATCATTGAAATCAATAACAACTGTAAAAATCATCTGTTGATTTGTTTTGGCAAAGGTTTTGAAAAATTCCACTCGAATCGTATTGATTAGTTCTCTAGCCTCAGTTGACATCGGTATAAATTTTGTGACAAAATCAATGGATTCATGATTATGAAAAAGGACTAAATCAGATTGTTTTTCAAGTTCTTGCCCAATTGTCATTTTTCCAGACGCTTGAGCTCCAATTAAAACGATATTCATAACCGAGCCTCCCACTCACTCTTCAGCAATCCATACCGTAAATCTGCACAGCGATTGCCTTGGGCGTCTTTGCGGTCACGGATGGTGGCCTCGAGGGTGAAACCGAGTTTTTCTGCAACGCGGCGACTGCCAATGTTATAGTCGTAACAGCCGATTTCAATCTTATGGAGATTGAGAAGTGTAAAACCAATTTCCAGTAGGGCCTGAGCAGCCTCGGTTACAATTCCTTGATTCCAGTAATCAGGGTGGAGGAGATAGCCTATCTCCAGCACATCATCGGCATGACGATGATTAAAATCAATAGAGCCAATAACCTTATCTTCACCCTTTAGAGTAATGCCATAGCCGGAAGGGATATTGTGTTCCTGAGAACGCTTTGGCAAGATATTTTCAATATAATAAATCTCATCTTCCAAGGTTGCGACGGGCGGAAATCCCGCAGGATAGGAAACCTCAGCCAACTTGGCGTACTCAAATACATCTGCTGCATCTGCCACTGTCCGTTGGCGTAAGTAAAGACGGTCAGTTTCAACATCTGGCAAGATATTATTCTCAATTTTTCCTAAGATTCTTATCATGATATTTTCTCCCCTTCTTACTATACTGCCCTAATTTTTCAGACTTTTCCTCATCCAAATAGCGGTAAATCCGTGCTTTACCATCTCCCATATATTCTATAGGATAGAAGGCTTCTGACTTGAAATGCCCCTTCTCGTCTAACAGACTAGCATCGACCCAACGGTTGACAATGCGGGCGGTGAAATTGACATAATTGTCAAATTCTTGAACGGCTTCCACAACACACTCTAAGGACACAGGACAATCATCCAACAACGGAGCATCAATTGTCTCTGCCATACTATAATTCACATTAAGTAAACTAAGTTTGTCTCTGCGTGTTAGAAAACCTGCGCGTTCCATCAAGAAAGCTTGTTCCTCAGTTGGTATATTCAATGTGAAAGATTGATAACGTTGGATTTGCTCGACCGCATTACTTCCCTTAAACATCCCCATTACCAGCATCTCACCTAAACTGTAGGAAGAGCTAGACGTTGTGATGTTATAACCAAACTTTTCATCCTTGTAGCCTAAAATATAAATTGGAAAACCATAATAAAATTTTGTAGTATCAAATTTTTGCTTCAATTCATCTCCTCATCAGGCGCTTGCCCATCATGGGCTTGCCATTGACACTCTTGCAATTCAAAATTAGTAAAAGTTGCCTTGAAAGAGGAATCCTCTGGGCTACAAGCGTAAAGCCCAAAGGAAATCTCATCGGTTGCTTTTGCCAAGTGGGCAATTCGCATTTGCTTGAAGGTCACACCGTCTGTTGAATTTTCAATTCGGAAATCTTGACCGCGACGACTGAGGCGGTACCACATGCTGTTGGTTTCGGCTGGAATTTCTACCGTCGCCCAATCTGAATAGCCCTGATTGGTCACGACACTACCTAGATGCTGAAAGGCTTCATTTTCATATTCAATGGAGCCCTTAATCCAGTTGTCGCTATCCAGATAGACCACCACACCACATTGGTCGAAGCGATGGTGACTATCAAAGGTCGTCTTGACCACAAAAGAGAAATACTGCTCCTCTGTTGTCATCTGCAGGACAGGCGCATTGTCATTGCGAAAATGATAATAAGTTCGCTGCCAAAGGTCGGTATGAGGCAGGGTTTCAATCGTAATTTCCTGTTCAGAAATCTGATAAGATTTGGGCTCACGTGTCCAAACGAGTTTGTTTGTGTTAAATGCTTCCATGTTGTTCCTCCCATTCTTCTCGCAATAATCCAAAGATCAATTTATCTCGATAGTATCCATCAATCTTTTTCCGCTTGCGTAATCTAGCTTCCAGTTGAAAACCTAATTTCTCCGCCACACGCTGACTTTGAGAATTGTGATCATAGACCGCAATTTCAATTTTGTGAAGTTCTAACTCTGTAAAACCGAAGTCCACTAATGAACCAGCCGCCTCTGGCATCAGGCCTTGTCCCCACAAATCTGGATGCAAGACATAGCCAATCTCCAGAATATCTGGTTTGATTTCTTTGGCAAAACTAACTGTCCCCATCAGCCTGTCCTGACCCTTCAGACAAATCGCATAAATCCGTTGTAGAACTGCCTCATCCGTTTTATTCAAATCCATCTGGATAAACTGTTGGCACTCTTCAGCAGATTGATTCACTGGGAAACCAGCTAGACGCGCCACTTCTGGACGATGTCCGTAGTCATACATGGTTTCCGCATCCATTAAGCGAACGGGTCTCAAATACAAGCGTTCTGTTATCCGTTCTTTGAATTCTTTCATTGAGACCTCCTCCACTATGATAAAAAAACGCCCCTGTCAATACTGACAGGGACGAAATTCGTTTACGATTTCCGCGGTACCACCCAATTTCGGGTAAGATACCCGCAACTTTGTTTATTCTATTTTCACTTTCAGCAACCAGTTTTGATAGTTGTGCGGATTTCTCAGCAACACCGCTTTCTGTGACAACTCGTCTTCAAAACACCTCTGAATGTACTTATTTTAACAGATTTCTAACCGCAAGGCAACTGGATTGAGGTTATTTTTTAAACGTCACACCCAATTCTTTTAGTTGCTTGATAGTTGCAGGACCGATTCCCTTGAGTTCTAAGAGTTCTTTTTCCGTCCATTTTGCAAAATCTTTTGCTGTGCGAATGCCTGCTGAGTAGAATGTCTCGATGCGCGCCTCTGCCAATCCCGTTAACTCTTCTGTTAAGTCTTCCAGACTTGCCTCAGCTTTTTGGGTTGCCTTTTGGACGGCTTCTTTGCCCTCTTCTACCTTTTCTTTTACTGCCTCAACCATTTCGTGAGCTCTTTCAGCTGTTTGATGCGCAACAGTTTGTGCTGTTTCTGCTACAGTTTCACCAAATGCTTTACCAGCTTTTTTCATTGCTGCAAATTGTTTTCTCAATTGTTTTTTACGATTTACTTTTTTATTTGCCATTTTTTTCTCCTTTTTGTGGTTTTTATTTTAATAATGTTTTTGTCCAAACAAACCGTCTGGTAAATCATGAAATCCCTTGCCTGCCTTATAATTTTCAAATTTTCCTTGGATAAATTGATAGGCATCCAATTTACTTTCATAACGAATATAGGCGTCAGCCGCTCGCTCATCCTTGTCTTCTTCAAGAACACGGCGGCTTTCGTCCATCGCCATCTGGTTAATCATCACCTGCGTTTCAATCCAAGCTGCAAACTCTTTTAAAAATTCTTGTTCGTAAGTCACCTAGTCTATCTCCCTGTAAGTATCTGTGTCGATTGCCCGATATGGAGCGATATCCTGCACATATTCTAACACACCTTGGAAGTTTCCTGCAAGGTCTCGCACCGCCGCATAGGTCACATGGACAAATTGACCACGAGATTCTGAGTTGAACCACATCTCAAACTTGTCCTTTTCCCCTGAACGCAGAGCTGCAAAAATCCGTTTTACCTTTGGTAGCAACTTAGGCGGGTGACAGAGTTCCACATTTCGTCCCACCTGCGAAGGCGTTCGCTTAAACATCATTTCCTCAGTCGGCACGCTATCGTTGTAGTATTGGAATATATCGTCTTTATTCACAAAGGTAATTTCCATCGGCAAATGATTCAAAATGAGATTGGCTTCTTCCACAGACAAATAGCCATTGCCAAATGGTTGAGGCGTCGTCCGATTGACGGCCTGCTCTACCTTGGGTGTAAAGGTAATCGTGAACTGTCCTTCCTGCGTATCAATCACATGTGTTTCTGCCAAACTAGTGGTTTCAATAGAAGTGTCCTCTGTCTCACAACCTACATCTTTTCTTGTGAAATCTTGGCGATATGGCTTCCAAACCTCTGACGGACGGATAATAGCGTAGCCAAAATGTTCACTTTCTGAAGCAATCAGCAGCCAGTCATCCTGAGAGAAGGTCTCCAGTAAAATCATCAGTAAGATGGATTCTTCCTTGAAAATCATGGCTTCAAACTCTGTCACAAAGCTTTCAAAGTCTGTCTTAGCCTGTTCGACATTTTCAGTCAAGGCTGAAATAGAAGCTTCTGCTACTTGGAACAAGTCTCGAATCTGGTCATCCACACCCCACATGACCTTAGGCGGAACATCATGACCATATCGTTCCATGATAGGGAAAAAGAGCTCTTCCTTTCTGCGATAATGACGGCTAAACTGCCCCAGCAAGCCCATCTGCCGTTTTAAGCCCTTGGCTAATTCAAGCCGAGTGGCATTGTCGTCTGCTGTTTCGTAATTCTCCAACAGCCTACGGACTCGGATAATGGCTGCTCGTAGAGCAAGATTTTCATCTTTAAAGATACGGACTGGGTGCCCCGGATGATCCATGTCGTCGGCATCCACACCCTGAATAGCATTCTTGAACAGATTAGCATGCACATCACAGAGTTCCATGACATCTTCGAAGGTAATCCCTGTATCCGAACTCATCAATTCGTGTTCCATGAGAGAAATTTCCAAAGCAGAAACCCCTGAAAAAGTCTCATCAAACCGAGCCTGAACGGATTCTGGACTGGCTCCATTGTGCAAATCCAGCAAAATATCTCTCAAAACAAGAATGCGTTCATCGCTCATTCTTCTCCTCCTAGCACTTTGTAACCATTGTATTCCAAGGTCTGTTGAATCACACCTAGATCCAACCCATTCAATTTTGCGCCTTGCTTGATGGACACTCTCCGTCCGACTGTATGACGCATGATAGGATTTGCTAGGGGGTTAAAACCCAGTTCTACTAGAATATCGAGCAGCTCTGGATGATTCTCCACCACCTGCGCAACGGGTAGAGTTAAATCAATGTCATTCATCGTGTTCCCCTTGTCCTTTATTCTCATCATTATATCATATTTTACAAGGTTTTTCAGATAAAAAAAGGCTAGGAAGTCTTTTCTCTCAAATCTAAAAAAGAAACTGATAGGAACATTCACTGACAAATTCCTGATTTTTTTCCAACAAAATCGATCCAAAATGATCGATGTTACAGGCATTTGGCAAGGCCTGGCATTCCAAGCTAAAGGCCGTGTGTCGCTCTGCCATTGCAGTTGGGCCGTGATTATAGGTATATACAATCACAGCTGGTTGATTGGTACGCATGAGCAATCGAACTTTTTCATCGGGACTCACCACTTCTACTGGTACTTCTGATTGGTTGAGTAGCCAAGGGTGATCATAGCCATTAACAAGGCGATTTTGAGGATGTGTACCCATTAATCCTTGTCCAATTGGAGCTGGCTGGCGAAAATCAAACGGTGTCCCCACAACGGATTGAAATTCCCCCGTTGGCAAATTATCATCGCCTAGTGGGATAAACTGATCGGCATGAATCTGCATTTGGTGGCTTGCCACACTTTGACTAAAATCTCCCGATAGATTGAAATAAACATGGTTGGTTGGATTAAAAATCGTATCTTTTTCTGAACGTGCCCAATAGCGGATACGGATCTCATTTTCCTCTGTCAACTGATAACTAGCCTTGATGGCAACTGGACCAGGAAAACCATTGTAAGCATCGGGGAGTGTCAAATAAAAATGAACTTGATTCGCTTCTTCCTCAACCCTTGCCTGCCAATACTGCTCGTTCGCTGTGTTTATCCCACTGTGAAGGGTTTTGCCTGGTTCATTTTCTGTCAATCGATAGATTTCTCCCTTAATCTCAGTCGCTGCCCCAGCAATTCTACCTGCAACAGGAGCTACTGTGGAGCCGACATAAACATCTTTGTCACGATACTCCACATCTGAGGCGGCTGATAAACTAACCGATCGCTTTCCATTGACAGGAAGCACAATATCCACCAACCGAGCCCCAAAATTTGTCACTGTCACTTGCATCCCATTTTCATTCGTTAGGCAATACAAGTGTGCTTTTCCCGTACCAAAAGGACAAACTTCAATCATCTATACAAACCTCCTTGGTTTTCGTTTCCAAATATTTCTATAAACACAAAGAGGACTCAAGCAATTGCTGAGTCTCTCTTTGGATACTTAAAGCATCGTCATTAGTTGCTAGCTAGAGAGAGTCCTCATCAAGTTTCACAACTATAGTATACCAGTTTTATTCATCCTCGTCATCATCATCTGCGCTTAGCAAGTCATTGACATGTTTGATATTACTAGTAGCAAAGTCAACATAATCTACTTCTTCACCGACCAATACGCCATTTAGATAGCCGATGACCATTGGCATATTCATCCCAGCATAAAGGGAAATCGAGCGACCTTCTAGGATTAAGCGTGAGACAACATTACAAGGTGTGCCACCCAGCAAGTCTGCAAAGACGACAAAATCGTCTAACTCTGCAATAACTGCCTCAAACTTTTTCTGAAAATCTTCCGGACCTTCTTCTGGTAAGAGAGCGACTGCGTGAATCCCATCCTGCGGTCCCATAATCATTTCTGTACTTTTTTTCAACTCTTCACAGAAACGACCATGACTGACTAATACTAATTGTCTCGCCATCTTCATCCTCCCTTACACACCTAGGATCTTGAAGAATGCCATTGCCAATGCAAACACAATAATGATCAAGATTGCTTTAGTTGAAGTCATACCCTTGCGACCAAGCAACCAGAAAAGAAGACCTGTAAAGAGAGCTGGCACTAAGCGAGGGAAGATTTGGTTGAAGAGATCTTGGATATTAATCACTTTTTCACCAATTTGCGGAGCTGCAATAATTTGGAAGTTAATCATGGTTGCAATCAAGGCACCAACCATGAAGACACCCATTACAGAAGCAGCATCAACTAGAGCAGTCAATTTATCGCGCATCGTCGTAACGAGCTTCGTTCCTTCCTTATAAGCAATTTCCAATTGTTTCCAACGAAAGACGTTGATAACCATTTGAACTGCCACCCAAAGAACAATACCGAGTGGGTTTCCATTGATAGCAAGACCAGCAGCGATGGAACCCATAATCGCTGGTACAAGAGATGCAAAGAGTGAATCTCCAATTGGTGCAAATGGCCCCATCAGACCAGTCTTTACACCATTAACAGCATCTTTTGCACTAACTCCCTCATTTTCTTCAAGAGCAAGGTCGATACCTGTAATAATGGTATGGAAGAAGTTAGAAGTATTGAAGAACTGCGTATGGGTCTTCATCATTTCTTTTAACTCAGGTGTTCCATCTCCATAAATCTTACGTAATTGTGGCAAGATATGATACAAGTAACCTGAAGCTTGCATCCGCTCATAGTTCCATCCCCATTGGAAGGTAAAGAGACTACGTTTGTTGATTTGATTAAAATCTTCTTTTGTTAATTTATAATTAGATTTCGTCATCTTCAATTTCCCCACTTTCTGATACGCCTACGCTTTTTTCAACAACTTGGACATTTTGACCATTTTTGTAATGAATAGTCGCAAGACCAGCACCAATAATGGCAATACCAATCATTGGAAGGCCTTTGCTGAATGCACTTGGATCAAATCCTTCCACCACACCAGCAACTGCACCACCAAGTGAAGAAAGACCTCCGTAAACAACAGTCAACATTGCTGTAATAGCAAAACCAAGAGCTAAATAGTGGAAGTTGCGTTTAACAGGTAAGTAGTGAAGCAAGATTGCAAAACCAAGACCTGGAAGCATCTTACCAGCAAGTGTCAACCCATCAGCAAGCCATTGAACTTTTGCCACGCCGTCAACGAGTGCTTGAACGGCACCAGAACCAAATGCAAGAGCGATAAAGACTGGAAGTGCACGAGAGAGAGCCCAAGGCACTGCACCAAGAAGGTAGTTGCGTTCAATACCCGCATAGTCAAAGCGTTCTACCGCAGCATCTACACGGTGTGCGAAGAAAGTAGTTGAGAAACGACCCAGAACGTCAGTATAAACCATAAGGGCCGCTACTGGTACCGCAATCGTAGAAACTGCCAATTCAGGCTTGATGCCCTGCGCTACTGAGAAAGCAGTTGCCAATACCGCACCAGAAGTTGCATCGATACGTGATGCACCACCAAAAGTACCAACACCGAGTACCATCAATTGAAGACTACCACCGATCCACAGACCAGTTTCGATATCTCCCATAATCAAACCTGCGATGAAACCTGCAAAAACAGGTGAACCAGCAGACGACACAATAGTCAACTCATCAAGGATTTGATAAGCTGAATACAAGGTAAGTAGTAAAATTTGCCACCATTGAATCATGATGTATCCTCCTAAAATTTTTTTATAAATATATAGACAAATAAATTAACGAACTTTTGCCAATAGAGGCATAAAGTCTCTCGGGCTATCCCCCGGAACCATCTGAGCGATTAGTTTCACACCTTTAGCAGCAATCGCATCAAAATCTTCAATATCCTTATCCACGACATTGATAGAAGTCGTAACAGAACGAGTTTCATCACTTTGTGACATATTCCCAACATTGAGCTCAGGGAAAGTCACGCCCCTCTCCAACAAACCTAGGAAACGATCCGGCTTACGTGCCACAATCAACAATCGTTGGGAATCATAATTTCCAGCTAAAATATTATTCGCTGCTTTTTCTACTGACAAAACAGATAGCTTTACTCCAGGAGGGGTTGCCAATTTCAAGGCAGTTTTCTCCAGGTCACTATTGACCACTTCATTATCCACAACCATAATCCGTGAAATATTGAGTTTTGTTGTCCAAAGATTGGCAACTTGACCGTGAATCAAGCGACCATCAATCCGTGTTGCAATAATTGCCATATATATTCTCCTTTAATTTGTTGTTTGATAAACAGGTTTCTGTGAAAAAGCCAACCTTTCTCGGTAACGCCCCTCTGTTTCGAAGACCACAATTTCATTCTCTCCTTTCTTTAAGTATCCCTTTGATAAATACAGAGAAAGAATCGGACCCTTTTCCCAAAAACGACCAATATTTTGTTGATTTACAAAGACGACTCCCTTGCCAAAACCTGACATATCCAGATAAGTATCTGCTAAGTCATCTAATTCGATTACATAACGATAAAAGGCTGGCTGACCAAACTTCCATTCTTTGGAAAAATCCACTCCACTCACATTTTCTAAAGGCAAGGGAAATATCTCCCACTGACCCACAAAGTGAAGATCTGCCATCAATCCTCGTCCCAGACCTTTTGACTGAGTAGGTGCGGTCAACTTATGACCATAGTTCACACGCCCCATATTTTCAACCAAGATAGATACTTCCGTTTCCATTTCCTTTAAATCTAGAAAAATTTCCTCACCAATTTCTTCTTGATACTGGGTAGCGACCCATTGACCATCTTGATAGAGTTGAATCCGATCACGCGCATCAATCACTCGCACTCTCTCGGCTTCATCCTTGTCTTTTTCAAGAGTTGTCCGAAAGAGGATATAACCAGTTATTTGACCATACATCTCCATATTCTTCGGATAAAAAGAGGTATGTGAGGTGGCTATCGTATCTAGCGTTGAGAATAGGCTCACCTTGTCCGCTACAGAAATAGAAGGATAAGCCCGACTCGGCTTAACTAGTGGTTCTAGGTAGCCTAAATCCGGGTAAATCTGCCTCATCTGCTCTTGCAATAGATAGAATTTCTGAGTTGGATTTCCTGCCTCATCCAGAATCGCATCATAATCATAAGAGGTCACTTGAGGTAGATCATGCTGCCCACGTGCAGAGCAACCATTCATAAAGCCAAAATTGGTTCCACCATGAAACATGTAAAGATTGATACTGCCTAGAGAAATGGTGTCCATCACAGCGGCTACCAATTCTTCTGGGTCACGGCGAATGACTTCCTCACCCCAGCGATTGAACCAGCCGTCCCAAAACTCCATACACATCAAGGGCCATGATTTCCCATTTTCCTCAAAGAAAGCCTGCATCTGGGCAAAATTTTCTGTCGGTTTCGAACCAAAATTTCCGGTGACCAAGATATCATCTACAATCAGACTACCAGCACGTAATGTGGCTCGCCATGGACCATCTGATGTAAAGAAAGGAGCAGTCAATCCATACTTACGCATGAGACCAGCAATTGCTCTTAAATATGCCTTGTTCTCCCCATAGGAACCATATTCATTTTCCACTTGGAACATGAGAATGTTTCCACCTTGAGTCAGCTGAAATTTAGCCAGTCTAGGTAGTAACCTACTGTAATAATCGTCCACCTGCTTTAAGAACCATTCTTCATCTGTTCGAACTGAAGTTCTCCTCTCCATCAACCATCCTGGCAGACCACCCCATTCCCACTCCGCACAGATATAAGGCGATGGGCGAACAATGGCATATAAACCTAACTCTTGCGCCAATTGAAGAAAATGCTCAACATCCAGCACTCCTTCAAACTGAAATTCCCCTTTACGAGGTTCATGCAAATTCCAAGGAATATAGGTTTCGACTGTGTTAAAGCCAAGGGCTTTTAAATTATAGAGAGAATGAAACCAATCGTCTGGATGCACTCGGAAATAGTGAATGGCTCCTGATAAAATTTTAAAAGGTTGCCCATTCAGATAAAAATTTTCTTTTACTTGAAAATCTTCCATCCATGCCCTCCATGTAATCGTTTTCTTTCTATGTCAATATATTAACACAAAGAACTGGTTATGTCCAGTTATTTTTCAAAAAAAATAATATTTTTTTTGAAAGATTTTAGTATAATAATAAATATCAATTAAAATATTGCCTGATATGAGAGGTTTCTGGTATGAAAATTCCTAAATACCAACAAATTCAAAATGAACTCCAGCAGGAAATCACATCTGGAAAATTTGAGAATGGAGATAAATTTTACACTGAAACAGAACTAACTCAACTCTATAAAGTTAGTTCGATTACAGTCATTCGTGCCCTCAACGAATTAGTCAAAGATGGCTATCTCATTCGTCAACAAGGCAAAGGGACGTTCATTTCCCGTGCTCGTAAAGGTAAACTATTAGAATTTTCAGATATTGAAATGTTCCCTCTCGAAGAAGCAACAGTCACCGTTCTTTCTTGTAAAAAGGGCAATGACCAAACCATCTTGAAAAAATTAAACTTAGACAAACACGATTTTTATTATAAAATCAAACGATTACGGACGATCGGGCAACAACCCTATATGTACCATCAAACCTATCTCCCTGCTCACTACATTCAAAATGCAGACGCCCCTTTAGAACACTTTAACTCTATTTACCAACGCTTCAAATTAGATTTTGGGATCCATATGGTCGAAGAGTCCTTCAAAGAAACGAATGAAATCTGCCTCACAACTCCCGAGCACATTGCCACACTCCTCCATCTCTCTCCTTCAGAACCTAGTGTGCTCCAATTGAAAACAACCACACGCGTTGGCAGCCAAGAGATCCTCGAATACACTGAAACCCACAAACACTGGAAATTCTTCAAATTCGAAATCTCCTCTCATAAACATTAAAAAAATCCTCGATTTGAGGATTTTTTTAATCATTTCTCACATGTGTAATCTTATATCGGAATTGGTCAGCACGAGCTATACTAAAGGTGTATTCAATCACAATATTTTTACTGCTGTATGTTTTTCTCAATAAGTGTAAAACAGGGTCTCCACTTTCAATATCAAGCATCTTCGCTTCGTTATCAAACGCAATACTAGCATAGAATTCTTCATCTGCTAGACGGATCACTTGATGAAACTCTTCATAGAAAATATCATACAATGACCGCTTACTAAGCATCTCTTCTGTCAGACCTTCAAACTGTGAATAAGGTACATAGGTTCGCTCAATCATCATTGGAACATTATTGGCCAACCGTAGCCGCTCCATCTCAAAAACCTGTTGCCCCACACCAATCTGCATCTGCTGGGCGACAGATTCCGAAGCTTCAACTAACCGAAAAGACAGAATCTTAGTTTTTGGATCTTTCCCTAATTTTCTCATCTGCTCAGTAAAGCTATAGGTCGCAGACAAATCAACAGCAGAATCTGTAATTTCTGATACGTAGGTCCCTTTCCCATGTTTACGGTAGACCAATCCTTTATTTTCTAATTCTTGCAAGGCAAGACGGACTGTGATACGACTAACACCATATATCTGCGTTAATTCTCGTTCAGAAGGTAACTTATCATTGGACAATAAAGTCCCATGAATTTTATTCTCCAACTCTTCGACCAATTGTAAATACAATGGTTTATCATTACGGGCATCAATCATCCAATCGCCTCCTTTCTCTATTATCAAACTTATTATATTCTATTCAAGTGTTGAAATCAAGATGAAACCCCGAATTCTAACCCTTATCTCAGCTAAAGCTATCTCTTGTTCAAAATCACTACAGTGTCGACCTTTGCTACAGGTAAGAGTGAAATAGTCCTGGGGACTATTTCAGCCTGTTGCCTAAAAACGAAGAAGCAACAGACGTTATCTTCGGATGAGCTTCACAACCGCTTCAGTCCTCGCTGTATGCGGGAACATATCAACTGATTGTATATACTGGACATCGTATATCTCTACTAATCTCGCCAAATCTCGAGCAAGAGTAGACACATTACAAGAAACATAGACCATCTTCGCAGGCTGATATTGCAAAATGGTGTCCAATAATTGTGTATCTAGACCTGTCCGAGGAGGATCGACCACTAAAGCATCCGCACGGTACCCGTCTTGATACCATTTAGGAATAATCTCTTCAGCTTTCCCAGCTTCATAGTAGGTATTCTCAAATCCCATATTTGCAGCATTGCGCTTAGCATCTTCGATAGCTTCTGGAATAATATCCATTCCACGAACTGCTTTTATTTTCCCAGCAAAGGCAAAACCAATCGTTCCCACACCACAATAGGCATCAATCAATTCTTCATTACCAGTGATATCCAATGCCTTGACTGCTTCACGATATAAAATCTCGGTCTGTTCTGGATTTAATTGGTAAAAAGCCCTTGGTGATAAGGCAAAATGGTAATCCAACACCGACTCTTGAATCCTATCTTCGCCCCAGATGATTTCGGTCTTCTCTCCATAAATTTCACTCGAACGACTCCGATGATGATTGACCGCCACCGTCACAATTGCAGGAAATTCTGCAATTAGTTCCTTTATAAGAGCAGTCAGGGGAACCGGTCTTGAGGTCACAAAAATAATCTGAACCTCTCCTGTTTCCCTCGCTCTACGCACCATGACCGTTCGAACTCCTTGTCCTTTTCGCTCATCATAGACTGGAATACGATGCTTTGTCATTAAATCCGAAATCCGATTCATAACTTTCTGAGTTTCTTGATCCTGTACCAAGCAATCACGAATGCCAACCAAGTGGTGAGAGTTTTCAGCATAAAGACCAGCTTCTACTTTCCCATTTTTCAAACGCGTCTGAAACTGCAATTTTGCCCGATAATAACGGGGCTCTTGCATCCCCAAGGTTGGACGAATTTCATAGGACTCATAGCCTTTTGGCTGATATTTTTTTAAGGCTTGACGCAATAAATCCACCTTAAAATCCAACTGCTTGTCATAGCGCAAGTGCATCAATTGACACCCACCACAGACCTCATAGAGACCACACTCAGGCTGAACACGAAATTTTGATTTTTTTTGAATCTGAAGGAGACGTGCTTCTACAAAATTCCGCCTCACTGACGTAATTTGACAGAGCACCTCTTCTCCTTTCAAAGCACCTGGAACAAATACGAGCGTCTTCCGATAAAAGCCAATGCCCTCGCCATTAATACCCATTCTTTTGATTTTTAAGACTATTCTTTGTTTTACTTGTATATTCATATTATTATTTTAACTGATTTTTAGGTATAATGAAAGAATGAAAATCATAAAACTTGAAAAGAAAAAAAGACTCTACCTACTAGAACTTGACACCAGCGACAAATGCTACATCACAGAAGATACCATTGTCCGATTCTTTCTATCAAAAGACAAAGAAATATCTGAAAATGACTGGAAAGAAATACAAGCATTCGCCCAATATTCTTATGGCAAAAACCTTGCCTTATACCATATCTCTTTCAAATCACGTACTAAAAAAGAAGTCAGAGATTACTTAAGTACTCACGATGTGGACCAGCAGATAATCCCACAAATCCTACGTCAACTAGAAGAAGAAAACTGGATTAATGACCGTTCTTACACAGAATCCCTCTTGCAACAAAACCAGGCATCCGGTAGCAAGGGACCGTATGTCCTTCAACAGACCTTACTGCAAAAAGGAATTGATAAAGCACTCGCACAGGAACTGATTCAAGAAGAAGATTTCTCTTCCATAGCGGAACGCCTTGCCAAAAAAGCACTACAAACCTACCAAAATAAACTTCCATACAGAGCCTTAACTGAAAAAATCAAACAAGCCCTTATCAACAAAGGTTTCTCCTATCAAGATGCCAAATATGCCCTTGATTCCCTCAAAATCGAAACAAATGCAGAACAGGAAACTGATCTTATTTACAAAGAATTAGAAAAACAATATCGAAAATATTCTAAAAAGTACACCGATTATGAATTAAAACAACGGCTAATTCAAGCCCTAGCACGCAAAGGCTTTGACTTTTATAGCATCAATAGTGCACTCAGAGATTATTTTTAAACCATTTCTCTGCCCCTACAGCAAGCAAACTATCTTCCCCACGATAATAACAAAATTCCAAATCATATTCAAACCCAAACCCGAACGACACCATGATTATAAGTAAATAATTCCACATTCTAATCAAATTATGGTATAATGACATAGATAAATTGAAATTGTAGAAAGACGGTAACAAGGTGAAACTTCCAAAAGAAGGAGACTTTATTACAATTCAAAGTTATAAACATGATGGGGAATTGCACCGCACCTGGCGCGATACCATGGTACTAAAAACGACAGAAAATGCCATCATTGGAGTCAATAACCATACATTGGTAACTGAAAATGATGGTCGACGCTGGGTTACCAGAGAGCCAGCCATTGTCTATTTTCACAAAAAATATTGGTTCAATATCATCGCAATGATACGTGAAAATGGTACATCTTATTACTGTAATTTAGCAAGTCCTTATCTACTAGATAGCGAAGCCCTAAAATACATTGACTACGACTTAGATGTCAAAGTATTTGCTGATGGTGAAAAAAGGCTACTAGACGTGGATGAGTACGAACGACACCGTAAAGAGATGAACTATCCAACAGAGATAGACTATATTTTAAAAGAAAATGTCAAAATTCTCGTTGATTGGATTAATCAACAACGTGGCCCCTTCTCTGAAGCCTATGTCAATATTTGGTACAAACGCTATTTAGAACTTCGAAATCGCTAAAGTCACAGACAAAGAAAAACCTGATTATCAGGCTTTTTTCTTATCATTTACTATCTCTAGAAGGAGAACACATGGCCTTTACAAACACAACAGGAAGATATGCTAGCTTCGGCATTGTCACTTCACTCCCCAGTGAAATAATTGACAGCTTTTGGTACACCATAGACCAATACCTAAAACATGTCATTCCCCTGAAAAAAATCATTCATTTCAAACTTAGAAATAATAAGGGAAAAGTGAGCATTACTTTTTCACAAGATCGAAATAAAGATGTCATGACAATTGACACCCCCTATAAATTCGATCCATTCTACCCTCATACCGTATACGTCATCGACAGAAATGGCCGAGAAACCATCACACTACCAGATGAATTAACCATTTTATAACAAGTGCACTCGCCTATACTTTAGAATCAGTATAGCCACAACCTCACAAGAAAATAAATAACACCTCTTGCCCTACTCTATCAAAACCATCGAACTTGCTAAAACAGTTCGATGGAAAGAATAGGGTATTTTTTGTACAATCTCTATAAGAGGATAGACGAATTCAACATCAGTTTTGTGCACATCTCCAAAAAATTAGAGAGAATATCAAACAATACAAATGGCTATAGCATGATTCAAAAAAATATCAATTTTTTACGTTCTTACTTAATTAGGAAAATTTCAAAAATGAAACAAAAAAAGGACAAGCATACTTGTCCATCAATCGGGAAGACAGGATTCGAACCTGCGACCCCTTGGTCCCAAACCAAGTGCTCTACCAAGCTGAGCTACTTCCCGATATAGTTCTATCAACTAAAAATAAAGCTCCCCTAATGTTTCCCATTAAGCGAGTTATGCACCCAAGAGGATTCGAACCTCTAACCGCCTGATTCGTAGTCAGGTACTCTATCCAGTTGAGCCATGGGTGCTCATTATTATTTATGCCGAGGACCGGAATCGAACCGGTACGATGTTGCCATCGCAGGATTTTAAGTCCTGTGCGTCTGCCAGTTCCGCCACCCCGGCGAGGCAAAGCGAACGACGGGATTCGAACCCGCGACCCCCACCTTGGCAAGGTGGTGTTCTACCACTGAACTACGTTCGCAATTTTTTCCCTCAATGCCGGCTACATGACTTGAACACGCGACCCTCTGATTACAAATCAGATGCTCTACCAACTGAGCTAAGCCGGCTCTTTCTCTCTATGCGGGTTAAGGGACTTGAACCCCCACGCCCTTCGGCGCCAGATCCTAAATCTGGTGCGTCTGCCAATTCCGCCAAACCCGCATAAATGACCCGTGCTGGGCTCGAACCAGCGACCCTTTGATTAAAAGTCAAATGCTCTACCAACTGAGCTAACGAGTCTTACGGTCCCGACGGGAATCGAACCCGCGATCTTCGCCGTGACAGGGCGACGTGATAACCGCTACACTACGGGACCTATTTATGGGAGTTAACGGGATCGAACCGCTGACCCTCTGCTTGTAAGGCAGATGCTCTCCCAGCTGAGCTAAACTCCCAAAGGATATTGAATCCTCTTGATTCGCTAAGCGACTACCGTATCTCACAGGGGGCAACCCCCAACTACTTCAGGCGTTCTAGGGCTTAACTGCTGTGTTCGGCATGGGTACAGGTGTATCTCCTAGGCTATCGTCACTTAACTCTCTCGAATGTTACCATTCAAAATTGAATACCTATATTCTAACAAGTTTTAACTTCGCTGTCAATATCTTTTCGGATAAGTCC
>NZ_KB904563.1:60322-279592 GCF_000380125.1 Streptococcus ovis DSM 16829 | reverse complement strand
AGTCTAGCCATGGGTGCTGGACAACTAGGGATGGATGTCGCTAGTAAAGCTCCAGGAGCCATTGCTGCAGGAACTAAGAAATTTGGGGATAGTCTAGCTGTAACAGGTGGAGGTCTTCGAGGAGCCTTCAATGCTGTGAGAGACCAAGGTGTCGCAGGTGCCACCAAAGGAGGAGTAAGCAACATGGTTGATTTAGCAGAGGTTATGGGTAAAGAAGCTATCGGTAAGACCAAAGATTTTGCAGGTGGAGTAGCTGATCACTTAGGGCAAAAAGAACAAGCAGCTCATGATGCGGTATACCGAGGTCTGAAGGATTATAGTCTTCCTGAAGAACCAAAACCTGTCTCTCCATTTGATCCCGATGCCTTAACAGGATTTGATGGTCCTAGCGATATGAATGAAGATGCTGGACCATCTGGAGGAGGAATCTCAGATCCTACCGTAGCTCCTACTGAACCATCAGGAGAAGCTTTTGGAGGCATTAGTGAACCAACTCCGCCAGCTGGAGAAACTGCTCCTTTCAATGTGACGAATAATATTCCTCAAAAACCTGCACTAGAATCTTCTTCCAAACACAATTTCCAGCAATCTATGAATCAAATGCACTACATGAACCAACAATTACAGCAATCGGCTCAACGTATGCAAGGGCAATCACATATCAGAGGTGCTGAAATCGAGGAAGACGATAGTTAGTGTTGACGTTTTTTCTCAAAAAAGGCAGAGTGTTAACATGGCATTGAAGACTTGAATATGGTAAAATATAATAAATGAGAGGATAGTGTAGGACGACTGGTAACAGATCGTTCTAATGGTACGGGTGCGGGACTGCCTTCAGCTTCGGGCTGTAAAGACCCCAGACTACCATTGGTCCTCTCGTTTTTTTTGTTGCTATAAAAATGTATTCTTGCTAGAATATAAGAAAACATTGGCAGGAAAATCAGGTTGAGCTTGTTGCTCAACGGGCTGCGGTGCTGTCCCTGGAGATTCGTCTCCTAAAAAACTGGAATTGCGATTCAATAGTTCGCCCCAAATGTTTAGCTCTTGGCATTGCCCAGGAGCTTTTTTTGTAGAATTAAAATAAATTTGCCTTCTGTTCTATCTGCTTTGTACAATAGCTTTATTGCTTTGGAGGTAGCAGATATGATTGACGAGAGAGAACTTAAGGAACAATTACTCGAAAACACCAACAAGGGCTTCCTAAGTTGGGTCAAGACCTATGATGAATCATTAGTCCCATCTATGCAACAAAGAGGCTATACTTGTATCCACTCTATGGAGCGGACAGTCGCTTTTACATTTGGAGAATTTACCTTCAGAAGACGTCGATGGAAGAAAGGGGATACCTGGATTGTACCGGTGGACGAAAAATTGGGGTTAGAGAAAAATACCAGGTATTCTAAAGAATTCATGTATCAAGTGGCTAAATTGTCTACCATGATGTCTTATGACAAGGTTGTCCGTGTGATTGAGATGACCTATCACATTGTTATTACAAAGCCAACGGTTGTCAAAGCTGTTAAGCTATGTGCTGACTTACTGGAAGAACAAAAAGATTATCAAAACTATCAGGAAGATAATATCACTAAAGAAAAAGTAGATATTATTTATGTTGAGGGGGACGGAGTGATGGTCAAAACTAGTGAGGAAGATCTGGAGAATCGTCGTATTGATCTCTCCCATTTTGTTGTGCATACAGGAAGTCAGAAAGTGGGAAATAACCGATTTGAGCTCCAAGACAAGAAAGAGTTTGTTTCTCTTAGTAACCGCCAAGCACGTGATCAGGTATTAGATTATCTTTACCACCATTTCGAAATGACTAAAGATGCCCTCCTTATCACAAATTCAGACGGTGGGCATGGCTATACTCCCTATGTTTTTAAAGAAATGGCTAAAGCTCTTAGGATAGGTCGTCATGAGCATTTTTGGGACGAATACCATGTGAATCAAAAGCTCCAGACCTTTTTTAAACCCTATCCAGATGAACTCTTGGATAAGGCTTTTCAGGCCATCCAAGAACATGATAAAAGCCTCCTGCGTACGGTATTGGACACGACAGAAGGCCTTATAGAGACAGAGGAGGAATGGGAACAGTTTGACAACTTTAAGCGTAAACTTCTTCAAAATTTTCAATATACCAAACCAGCAAAATTGAGAGGGTTTAGCCATTCAGGAATTGGTATCATGGAAAGTCAGCATCGAAAAATCACCTATCGCATGAAAAAGGGTGGGAAGTATTGGACGATCAGAGGGGCTGAAGCGATGAGTCAGATGATACTATTGGATGATAAAGACGAGCTTAGAGAACTCATGTTAGGGTCATGGCGAGAAGACTATCATAAAATTCAAGCACTAAAAGGTTTGTCTGGAGGTGAGATTAAACGCTTAGAATCAAAAAAATCTAGTCAACCCATGCCGACTGGAAGAATTACCTGGAAACAATTTAAGCCATGAAACGTCAGAAAAGTTTGCATGAGGAGCGAAACCGTGGTATAATGATACCAAATTAAGCGAATAAAAAAAGCCGTAGGGATTGCAGTCCGTACGGCACCGAGTGAGAATCACTATAAGGAACAGACAACTCACTCAGTCTTAACCCTATGATAAAGCATAATGAGTAGGAAGTCAAGACTGGGATAAGAGAAATCCTGGTCTTTTTTCTTAATCGGTGGGAGCTCTCTCGTAGGGATTGAGGACTTCTAAAAAATTTTACCACTTACAAATAAGAAAAAAGGCTTTACATAGCCTTTTTTTCATGCTATAATACTCTTTGTGTGAAATAACAGCACCTTAATATGAAGCTCGTCAACAGATGTCTTGCAATACAAGTAACCTTGGCTGTTTAGGCGAAGGGCACCTGCACGAATCAGGATTAGGAAAGACGTTATTTCCTACAAAATATTTATTTTATAGGAGGACATGAAATATGTCACGTTATACAGGTCCATCATGGAAACAATCACGTCGTCTTGGCTTGTCTCTTACAGGCTCAGGTAAAGAATTGGCACGTCGTAACTACGTACCAGGTCAACACGGTCCAAACAACCGTAGCAAACTTTCTGAATACGGTTTGCAATTGGCTGAGAAACAAAAACTTCGTTTCTCATACGGTTTGGGTGAAAAACAATTCCGTAACTTGTTCGTTCAAGCTACTAAAATCAAAGAAGGAACTGTCGGTTTCAACTTCATGCTTCTTTTGGAGCGTCGTCTTGATAACGTTGTTTACCGTTTAGGTCTTGCAACTACTCGTCGTCAAGCGCGTCAATTCGTAAACCACGGTCATATCCTTGTTGATGGAAAACGTGTTGATATCCCATCATACCGCGTAACTCCAGGTCAAGTGATTTCTGTTCGTGAAAAATCATTGAAAGTTCCAGCAATCCTTGAAGCAGTTGAAGCAATCGTTGGACGTCCAGCTTTCGTATCATTCGATGCTGAAAAATTGGAAGGATCACTTTCTCGCTTGCCAGAACGTGATGAAATCAATCCAGAAATCAACGAAGCACTTGTGGTTGAATTCTACAACAAAATGCTTTAATTTCAAAAAAAATCTTACGAAAAGCCTACTACAGTGGGCTTTTTGCTTGGTCTTAAATTGTTGATTTCTGAGTTTATTTCCTCTCTAAAGATTTTTTAGGATTGTTTTAAAGACGAGGGTGATTTTTGGTTGCAAAATGAAACGCTTCACGCTATGATAGAATGAGAAATGGAAAGTGAGGGATCTATCATGAATGATCAAGAACGTGCGCGCGTGACTGAATTGGAGGCGAAATACGATGCTTTTAAGCCAAAACTGGATCAATTGCGTCAGAGTTTAGAGGCGTTCAAAGAAAGTTATCAAGACTATATTGAATTACGGGAATTTTATGGTAGTCAAGAATGGTTCGATTTGCGGGAAAAGCCTCATCATGATCTTAAGAGTGGAATTTTGAGTGAAGATCAACTCTATGATTTTGTCGTAAATCATGGAGATTTGTTGGCAGATTTTCTAGATTTATCAGCCGAAATGTACCGCCATATCTAAGGATGGATTGTCAGAAAAATAAAAGGAATTCTTAGCTGAAGCAAGGATTCCTTTTTTTACTATATTTTTTGTGGGAGTAAGATTTTGAGGCGGACCCAGTTTTCTTCCTTGGTCAATGTGAGATTACCGTTGTATTTGTGGGCAATGTATTCCATACTTTTTAGACCGATACCGTGGTAATCTTTGTCGGCTTTAGAAGTGCTAGGTAGCTGATCTGTGGATAAGTCGATATTTGAGGTATCGTAGTTATCAAGGCGAATCATGACGAAATTATTTCGACTGGAGACTTTGAGGGTAATAAGCCGTTTTTCGACTTGGGAAATTTTTTCCACAGCTTCGATGGCGTTATCCATGGCATTTCCAAAGAGGGCGGAGATGTCCATCACATCCATAAAATTCAATAGCTCTCCCTGCACAATACAGGTGAAGTTAATCTGATTTTGTAGGCAATAGTGATTTTTCTGGGTAAGGATAGTATCAAGGACTGGGTTACCTGTCTCGATTTTGGTTTCGAAATCTTGAATAGCAATGGTCATCTCATCCAGATATTGATTTTGTTTTTGCTTGTCTGCTTCTTGACGTATGATATAGAGCTGGTGCTTTAAATCATGGACTTTTCGACTAATTAACTCGCTATTTTCACGATAGGCTTGGTACTGCTTGTACTGAAGCTGGAACATGCGATTGATTGAAAATAGCTCTTCACGCAAATAGCGATCATATTGCTGAGATTCCTGTGTAACGAGAAGAAGAATCCCGGATAGATTGACAGTTGTGCGCAGGAGGAAAATACTAGTTGAGTCTTGAAATTGAGGAGTACCTGAAAGGATAAAGCCAACGTTACTGAAAATAAAGATGGCAAGTGAGGTAAAAATCGCTACTCCAACATCACGTTTGTCAATGAATTTTTCCAACTCTGAGATGGGAATTTTCTTCTCTTGGGAGTACAAGGCAGCAAAGACAAGACCATACAGAATAGCCATCAGAATCCATTGATTGAGCAGAGTATCAAAATTTGTATGAAAAATAGTGAGGCAATAAATATGCCAAGACACAGAGGCGACTAATTCGGCAGAGATAAAGGCCTTGGCTGTCAAATAGAGTCTGGTTGGGAGTTTTTTCCCCCCTAAAATAGAAATAGACACAAACATCCAGCAGACGTTGAGAGCCATTCCTAGCGACCAAAAGAAAATCGGAAGCATGCCAGCTAGAAATTGCAGAGCAATTTGCCCGACAGCAATGAGAGGGAATGTCAATCGCGCGTGCTTGTCTGACAATTCTTCTTTTGATAGAGGTAGGCAGACAAGGAGGCAGGCTAGAATTTCTGCCAAAGCTGTATAAATTCGAGGAATATCAGGGAAGCTAGTCATCATAGGAGGGTATCTCCTACATAGTTTGTCAGAGCTGTCATGAAGTCTTTTTTGCGTGGTCGGCTAATTTGTAAGGCTTGTCCATTGACATAGGCGATATTGCCTACAACTTTTTCCACATAGGCCAGATTGACAATGTAGCCAGAATTCGAACGGAAGAAGCTTTGTTTATCTAGTAAATTTTCCATATTTTTTAGCGTGTTGCTTGTGGTGATGGTTCCCTTTTTGGTGTAGATATGGAGGGTGTGCCCAATACTTTCAATATAGTAGATATCTTCCATGACAATCTTGGTTGTAGTGGATTTGTTTTTGATATAGAGGGCTTGTTGCTCCTGCTCGGGTGTTGGAAGCTTACGGAGAATCTTTTTGAAATGCTCTTCGAAGACAAATTGACTGAGGGGCTTCAATAAAAAGTCAGTTGCTTCAACCGAGTAGCCTTGAATAGCCACCTGAGAATGGTTAGTGACAAAGACGATGAGGACTTCTTTGTCTACTTGTCGAATTTTTTGAGCCGTTGTCATACCATCCATAATTTCCATTTCGACATCTAGATAAATGACATCAAATTGGGGCTGGTAGTCGCTGGTAATATCGAGGCCATCATTAAAACAGACTACTTCAACAGGAAGTTGGGCTGTCTGGCAATATTCTTGAATATAATGGGTTAAGCGTTCTTGCTCGATTTTTTGATCTTCAACAATAGCGATTTTCATGGAGCACCTCTTTCTTTTCCTAGTATATCAAAATTCAAGAAAAAAAGTAAGACAGGCAATAATATGCAATTTATGCGAAAAAATGAACAGATTATGAAGAAAGGGTTTTCCTGTTTCTTTTCTTTTGGTACATTAAAAACAACGAAAAGGCTTACAAGCCTTGAAAAAAATTTAGGAGGGGTCTTATGAAAAAGACTTGGAAAAAGTTTAGTTTGACAGGCCTAGCACTATCGACGGCTTTTGCTGGTATATCCGTTCAGGCGGAAGATTATGCTAGTTCTTACCAATCCTGGGACGCGACTGGAATTGCCAAAACAACACTCATTTGTGCAAGCCTAGCTGTAGTGGCACTCTTTGCTTACTTCATCTATAAAGGGGTAAAAAACAAGGCATTTAGGACCAAGAAAAGTAAAATTTTAACAGCCTTGTTGGCTCTATTGGGTGTTGTGATTATTGGCGCTAACTACGCTGTAAATATGTTTGTAAATGTCATTGACACTTATTTTGCCCCATCATATGCTGATGACACAAAAATTGCAGATGCAGAGAAGGTCTCAAAAGCACTTGCTACTTCTATCCAAGAAGAAGGCTCTGTGCTACTTGAAAACAAAGATAACACTCTTCCATTGAAAGATACAAAGAAATTGAATGTCTTTGGTATTTCTTCTGTGGCCATCACATACGGTGGTGCGGGTTCTGGTGCGGCAGATGAGTCTAAAAATGTGAACTTGCAAGCAGGTTTGGAAGGTGCTGGATTTGAGCTGAACAAAGAATTGACAGATTTTTATACAGAAAATCTTCCTGAAAAAGAAGGGACAAATATCTTCTCACTCAATGGTGGTGACTACAATATCTATGAGCCAACTCAAGACAAGTATTCAGATGAATTGATTGCCAATGCGAAAGACTTTTCAGACACAGCTCTTGTTGTCATTTCTCGTAATGGTGGGGAGGGGGCTGACCTTCCTTATGAAATGTCTGAATATCAACAAGGGGACAAAGGCAAACATTACCTTGAATTGCAAGATGTTGAAAAAGCGATGCTCAAGACTGTCACAGAAAACTTTGACAAGGTTGTTGTACTCGTTAACTCATCAAATGCGATGGAACTAGGTTTCTTGAAAGAATCAGGTGTTGATGCGGCTCTTTGGATTGGCGGACCTGGTTCAACTGGTCTTACTGGTGTAGCTAATATCTTGGCAGGTACTGTTAACCCATCCGGTCGCTTGGTAGATACGTATGCGTATGATATTACAAGCAATCCAGCTTACTATAACCAAGGTGACTTTAACTACACAAATATTAGTTACGAACGTCAAGCATGGGGTCAATCTAAACCAGAGACTCATCAGTATAAATTCTTGAATTACCAAGAAGGTATCTATGTTGGTTACCGTTATTATGAAACTCGCTATGTAGACAATGCGACTGGCCAAGTTGATGAAGCAGCTTACGATGCAGCGGTACAGTATCCATTTGGTTATGGTATGAGCTACACTGATTTCAAACAAGAAATCAAAGATGTGAAAGAAGCAGATGGCAAGATTGAAGTAACAGTTGAAGTAACCAATACTGGTGATGTAGCTGGTAAAGACGTTGCTCAAGTTTACTATACTGCACCATATACTGTTGGTGGTATTGAAAAATCTCACGTTGTCTTAGCTGGTTTTGACAAGACAGAAGTCTTGGAACCAGGCGCAAGCGAAACCTTGACCATCACGTATGACCGTGATGATATGGCTTCTTATGATTACAAGGGCGACAAATCTTATGTTCTTGATGCAGGTACTTACCAAATCAAACTCATGAACAATGCCCATGATGTCCTTGATTCCGAAGAATATAAAGTTGAGAAAAAAGAGGTTATCAAGCAACGTATTTCTGATAAGATTGAAGTAAGTAACTTGTTTGATGATGCAGCAGGTGATGTGGCTTATGTATCACGTGCAAACTGGGAAGCTACTCTTCCAAAAGAACGTACAGCTGATAAAGAAGCAAGCGAAGAAATTGCAGCTGCAATGAAATCAGATAATGTTCCAGCTGAGGACGATCCACAAGCAGAGAAAATTACTGTGAAAGACCATGGTCTTCGTTTGGTAGACATGATTGGTCTTGATTACGATGATGAAAAATGGAATCAGATCGTAGAACAAGTTTCTGTTGAAGAAATGGCACAATTAATCCAATTTGGTGGTTATGCAACAGGTGCAGTGAAATCAGTTGATAAACCAGCAGTTGTTGACTTGGATGGTCCTGCCGGTATCAATGGTATCTTCCAAGGTATCAAGGGGGTACAGTTCAACTCAGAAGTTGTCGTAGCTTCTACCTGGAACCTTGATTTGGCTGAAGAAATGGGTGATGCATTTGCCAAAGAAGCGTTGGCACATGGTATCGTAGGTCTCTATGCTCCAGCGGTTAATATTCACCGTACACCATTCTCTGGTCGTAACTTTGAGTACTACTCAGAAGATCCATTTATCTCAGGTAAGATGGCGTCAGCTTTGGCCAAGAAAGCTCTTGAAAATGGTGTGTACACCTTTACCAAACACTTTGCTTTGAACGACCAAGAAGACAACCGTGAAGGGGTTGCAACATGGTCAAATGAACAAGCGATTCGTGAAATTTACTTGAAAGCATTCGAAATCCCTGTTAAAGAGGGTGGCGCAACAGCGATTATGTCATCCTTCAACCGTATTGGTACAACATGGGCTGGTGGTAATAAAGCCTTGTTGACGAATGTGCTTCGCGACGAGTGGGGCTTCAAAGGCATGGTTATCACTGACTTTGCGGGTGCTCCTCACATGTACGCTGACCAAGCTATCCGTGCAGGAAATGACTTGATGTTGACACCTGCTGGCTTGATGTTGACAGAAAAATCAACAAAGACCAATGTTGGTCAACAAGCGATGCGTAAAGCTACTAAGAATATTCTTTACACTGTGGCAAATTCTGCAGCCTTCGAGATTTACAAACCTAAGACAAAATGGTGGATTGTAGGTCTTGTTGCAGGAAACGTAGCACTTATTGGTTTGACAGCATGGGGTCTGTATGCTCTGACTGGCAAGAAAAAAGATGAGGCAGAAGTGGCTTAATCATTGAAAAAAAGTTACCAAATTCGGTAACTTTTTTCTTATGTTGTTGATGTAAGTGGCAAATTATGCAGACAAAAAGCCAATTTATGTAAAAACGCTTTCTTTTTAAATGAGAGTTGGTAAAATAGGGGTATCAAAAATCTTTCGGAGGCGAATATGAAAGAATGGATTGAAAAACACCCAGATTTGTGGGAATTTATTAAATTTAATGTGTTGTCTAATATTGCAACAATTACGAATTTTTGCGTGCTATGGTTAGGTAGCACCTTCCTATTTAAGGCATTTAGTGGGCAGGCTTTTGATTGGTTTATCTTCCATTACCCTGTAAAAAATGGTGGCTTAAATGGCTTCTTATCTTTCTTATTAGCCTATGTAGCTGCTCAGGTAGTTAATTATATTGTGCAACGTAAATTGGTTTTTGGAGCAGAAAATGACATTTCCAAAACGATTCACTGGTATATTTTGACAGTGGTTGTAGCAGGGATTCTTTCTATTGTATTGCCACCTTACACGACATCTCTTTTCCAAGGATGGGGAATGAGTCTTGGTTGGGCACAAACCTGTGCAAACTGGGTCAATATCTTTGTCCAAGTAGCAGTCAACTACCCAATGATGAAATTTGTGATTATGAAGTAAAAAAACAGTCCAGTGGACTGTTTTTTCACGAGCCTGAAGATGAAAGAGCGAGTTACAGTCCTTGAATGGACTGTTTTTTCACGAGCCTTAAAATGAAAAAGCGAGTAAGGTCCAGTGGGCCTCTTTTTCACGAGCTTGAAGATGAAAGAGCGGGTAAGGTCCTTGAATGGACTGTCTTCAATCTGAAATTACCTCGCCATGCTCGGGATAAAAATGTCGCCCGGACATATCTCGTAAAACTCGGGATAAAAATGTCCCCCGGCCTCACCTCGTAAAACTCGGGATAAAACAATCTCCCAGATTGTTTTATTTATCCGGGATGACGTTGAAGAGGTAGTAGGTAATGAAAATGGTGAGGGCAATGAGGGCTATTTTGACCCAAATGATGGGGGCAAGCCAGATGGAAATCCCCATAAGGAGGTAGATTTGCCAGATGATTTTTTTCTTGCGCTCTTTGCTGATGCTCTTGGTTTCTGCGTAGTCAGCAACGTAGAATTGATAGATTTTTGTTTGTTTTAACCAAACTTCAAAACGGTTAGAACTTTTAGCGAAACAGAAGCCTGCTAATAGTAACAATGGAGTTGTGGGGATAACTGGTAAGACAATGCCGATAATAGCAATCCCACAACTAATAAATCCAGCAACTAGAAAAAATAATTTACCCATTAGTATCCTATCTATTATTTTTCTATATTTTATCAAAAATGGATGAAATTTCAAAATATGTATGGATGAATCTAGAAAAAATTGATTTTTTGATCCGAAAACGTTATCATTAGTTTGTAATGTTTTACAGAAAAGGAGTTACCTATGAAACTTATTGGAATTGTTGGAACAAACTCAGCTAAGTCTACAAATCGCCAATTACTACAATACATGGAAAAACATTTCGCAGATAAGGCGGATATTGAACTAGTAGAGATTAAGGATTTACCAGTCTTTAATAAGCCTGCAAATCGGGAATTACCTGAAGATGTAGCAGAATTGGTTGCCAAACTTGAAGAGGCTGATGGAGTGATTATCGGAACTCCTGAATACGATCACTCTGTACCAGCAGTCTTGATGAATGCCTTGGCTTGGGTATCTTATGGTGTTTATCCGCTGCTCAATAAGCCTGTCATGATTACGGGTGCTTCCTATGGGACATTGGGTTCTTCTCGCGCTCAATTGCAGTTGCGTCAAATTTTGAATGCTCCTGAGTTGAAAGCAACTGTGTTGCCAGATGAATTTTTACTTTCACATTCTCTTCAAGCATTCGGTGCAGATGGCAACCTTAATGACATTGAAACAAGCCAAAAATTGGATGCTATTTTTGATGATTTCCGCATTTTTGTGAAAATGGTTGAGAAAATGTCAAATGCGAAGGAACTGTTGAAAAAAGAAGCAGAAAACTTTGACTGGGAAAAATTAAGTTAAGAGGGAGAAAATTATGAAACTTGTCGCAATCGTCGGTTCAAATGCAGAGCAGTCCTATAACCGCATGCTCTTACAATTTATGCAACGTCAATTCAAATTAAAATGCGAAATTGAACTTCTTGAAATCAAGGATGTTCCGATGTTCAATCAGGACGAGGATCAATCAGATTGTTTCGCGATTCGTTATCTATACAACAAAATCACTCGTGCAGATGGTGTCATCATTGCGACTCCTGAGCATAATCATACGATCACACCAGCTCTTAAGAGTACTTTAGAATGGTTGAGTTTCAAGCTCCATCCACTAGAAAACAAACCTGTTATGATTGTAGGTGCTTCTTATTATGATCAAGGGACTTCACGTGCTCAAGTTCATTTGCGTAAAATCTTGGAGGCTCCAGGTGTGAATGCCTATACTCTACCAGGAAATGAATTCTTACTTGGAAAAGCCAAAGAAGCTTTTGATGTGAATGGAAACATTGCCAATGAAGGAACAGTTAAATTCCTAGAAACATGCTTGGATAACTTTATCAAATACGTGGAGGTCGTTTCGAAATTGAAAAAACCAAAACCAATTGAACCAGAAGATTTAGACTGCGGTCGCCCAATTGCAACTACTATCACTGAAGTAGACCCTGACGATCCAGAATGGTTGGATAAGGCAGCTGCAGTTGTCAATGCGGTTGAAGGAGATACCTATGTCAAGTTGGACAGCGGTTTGTTGACAGTTAATCAGCTGAATATGTTCTTGAACGCTATGCCATTTGAGTTGACTTACGCAGATGATAATAATCAATTCCTTTACTACAACAATGCTCACCAAGAGGCAGCAACCATGTTAGGAAAACGTGTTCGTGAACAAGTTGGAAACCGTATGTCTACTGTACACGGTACGCTTCCACCAGCTCGTATGAAAAATGTTGAGTGGGTGATTGGTACACTTCGTAATGGAAATCAAGAATATGTGCGTACAATCGTTCCTGGCTCACCTGAGGGTATTATTAATACCCATAACTATCAAGCAATGTACTATCCAGATGGTTCTTATGCTGGAATCAATGAAATCATCTTTAATTTCAAACCATGGTTGGACTGGTACTTAGAAGCAACAGGCCAACGTTTAGTAGGTGGTAGTGCACCAGCAGCTCATGGACATGGTGGCGCAGATGCTACTTCAGGTGCTTCTGAAAGTTAACAAGTGGATGATTGTCCCAGGCGGGAGTTAGCTCCCGCCATTTTTTAATATTAGCTTGTGAAAAAAATCATTTAGGAGAAAGAGATGTCTGTATTTGAAGAAAAAATTCAAGCGGCTTGCGGGAAAAAGGAAGCCTTGTTTGATGAGAGTTTAGGGAGATATGCGCTGCGTTCCATGTTTGCTGGTGCTTATTTGACCATGTCAACTGCCGTTGGGATTATTGGAGCGGATGTCATTGGGACGCAATTTCCAGCCCTATCGCGCTTCGTCTTTACCTTTATTTTTGCCATCGGTTTGGTCTATGTGCTTATCTTTAATGGAGAATTGGCGACATCAAATATGATGTACTTGACAACGGGTGCTTACTACAAACACATTAGTTGGAAAAAGGCTGTCCAAATCTTACTATATTGTACCTTCTTTAATTTTGTTGGTGCAGTGATTTTAGCCTATCTCTTCAACCAGTCCTTTTCATTTATGAATCTTGGGGACAAGAGTTTCGTGGTGACGGCTGTCAATATCAAGCTTGGTAAGACAGATTGGATGAATTTTATCGAAGGAATTACGGCTAATATGTTCGTCAATATGGCGATTTTGGGATATATGCTTCTCAAGGAAGAATCTGCCAAGTTCTTTATTGCCATTTCCGCGATTTTCATGTTTGTTTTCTTGATTAATGAGCACTTGGTTGCAAATTTTGCTTCTTTCATGTTGTTAGCCTTTAATCATGTTCGCGGCGATGTGCCTGATTTTAACGTGGTTAATATACTCCGCCAGTGGATTGTCGTTTTCTTTGGAAATTGGCTGGGTGCTGGATTGTTCATCGGAATTGCCTATGCTTGGTTAAATAAAATAAAAACGAAGCATGTAGAATAAAAAATGGAATAATTGAATAAGAGCAGTGTAAAACACCTGTTCAAATCTTGGATAGGATTGTCATTACATTGCTTTTAGTTTGTAAGTAAATAAAGGAAGATGTATGTTTCAAAAACAATTGTTAAAAACAACTGCGTTATCGGCGCTTTTCTATTTTCTCTGTGTTTGTTTTGCGGTAGTGATTGATTTGGGAATCTTTAGAGTGACCAATATGGCTCATACTCCATCTTTATCTGCCTTATTTGCAGGTGGTATGTATCTAAGGATGGTAAAAAAGACAAAAATATTTGGTCCGATTACTGCACTGGGTTTCATGATGTCTAGCTTCTTCTTTTTATCTGGTCACTTTGTCTGGGCCTTTTTACCAAATATCATCTGTGCTGTAATAGCAGAATTTGTAGCGAGGTCAAAGCAGTATGAAAATAATCAGGTAAATGTGCTTTCCTATGTGATTTTTTCTCTTGGTAATCTAGCACCAATTGCGACTATGTGGATAGCTCCGAAAGCCTATGCAGCTCAACTCTTAGCTGAAGGAAAAACGCAAGCCTATGTGGATAGCGTGATGATTCCAGCGACTGTGGCAGAAGTTGGCAGTCATATGTTGGGGATTGTAGTCTGTGCAGTCGTAAGTGGGATGGTGTATCTTTTCATACAAAAACGCAAATAAGAATGAAGTTGGGTGGGCCCAACTTTTTTGATTAGAACAATTTATGCCAACAATCTGCCAAATTATGAAGAAAGCGTTTTAATTACAGGCTGATTCTGCTATGATAAGCTTATCAGATTGTAGATAGGGAGAACAATAATGAAGTACGAATCCATTATTCAACAATTAACACTGGAAGAAAAGGCTGCTATGATGGCTGGGAAATCTGTGTGGGAAACCAAGGATTATCCTGAAAAAGGTGTGCCTTCAATTTTTATGTCAGATGGTCCACATGGTATCCGAAAGCAGGAAGGAGAGGGAGACCATTTGGGGCTGAATGCGTCTATTCCTGCAACCTGTTTTCCAACAGCAGCAACCTTAGCAAATAGCTGGAATCCTGAATTGGTGGAGGAAGTAGGACAAGCCCTTGGTGCAGAAGCAAGTAGTATTGGGGTCAATATGGTCTTGGGACCAGGTCTCAATATCAAGCGGAATCCCCTTTGCGGTCGAAATTTTGAATATTATTCAGAAGATCCTTATCAGGCGGGAAAAGTAGCTGCTGCTATGATTCGTGGATTGCAATCACAAGGAGTGGCTGCTACTCCAAAACACTTTGCGGTGAATAGCCAAGAACTACGCCGGATGGCTTCTGATTCAGTTGTAGATGAGCGTACTCTGCGTGAAATCTATTTGACTGGCTTTGAAATTGCAGTCAAAGAAGGTCATCCAAAAGCGATTATGAGTGCCTATAATAAAATTAACGGCATTTATGCCAATGAAGACAAACGTCTCTTGCGTGATATTTTACGAGATGAATGGGGTTTTGAAGGATTTGTTGTATCAGACTGGGGTGGCTCCAATGATCATGTGCTTGGTGTTCAAAATGGTAGCCACTTAGAAATGCCAGGGACAACAACGGTTGGTCAAAAGGAAATCATTGATGCGGTTAAAGAGGGGCGTCTATCAGAAGCAGTCTTAAATGAACGTGTAGATGAGCTATTAACAGTTGTGATGGATCTAGCGGCACAGGAGAAAAAATCGGTGGACTACGATGTGCAACACGATATAGCTCGTAAGGCCGCTGCAGATAGTTTGGTACTATTGAAAAATGAGGAAAATATTCTCCCGCTTCAACCAGAAAAAACACTGGCCGTCATCGGTGAATTTGCGAAAAATCCTCGTTACCAAGGTGCTGGTTCTTCTTTGATCAATACGAAGAAATTAGAAAATCTCGTGGATCATGTGGCAGACTATGGTCTAAATATGGTCGGCTATGCGCAAGGTTATCAGCGGATTGACCAGGCAGATGAAGCCCTGGCTCAAGAAGCAGTCGCTCTTGCTCAAAAAGCAGATACTGTTTTGTTCTACATGGGATTGGATGAAATCAGTGAGAGTGAGGGCTTAGACCGTAGCCATATTTCTCTACCCAAAAATCAATTATCTCTCCTTAAAAAATTAGTTGCCGTCAATCCAAAAATCGTGGTAATCATGGCAGCTGGTTCTGTGGTGGATATGGCTTGGGACAAGGACGTAAAAGCTGTTTTACATGGCTATTTGACAGGGCAGGCAGGAGCTTTAGCTATCTTAGATGCCTTGACAGGTCGTGTCAATCCAAGTGGAAAACTGAGCGAGACCTATCCATTGGCTTTGTCTGATGTACCTTCTTCAAAAGATTTTCCAGCGGCTGGAGATTATTCGCTCTACCGTGAGGGTCTCTATGTAGGCTATCGTTACTTTGATAAAGTGCAAAAAGCAGTCAAATACCCATTTGGTTATGGCTTATCTTATACAAGCTTTGCATACAGTGATTTGGCTGTGGAGGAAACTGGAGTTCGCTTAACAGTCACCAATACTGGTGATAAAGCCGGTGCTGAGATTGTACAGCTTTATGTAGGAAAAGAAGAAAGTGGTTTCTACCGTCCGCGTAAAGAACTCAAAGGTTTTAAGAAAGTCTACTTGGAAGCAGGTCAGTCTGAACAAGTGGTACTTCCATTTGATGACTATACCTTCCGCTATTTTAATACAGCAACTGAACAATTTGAGGTAGAGGCTGGTTCTTATCAACTTTCGATTGGTGCAAGCAGCGAGGATATCCGCTTGACAGGAGAAATTTCTAAGGAAGGAACGACTGCTATTTTGTCTGATAAGGAGGCACTACCAAGTTATTTCTCAGGACACGTTATGGATGTATCTGATGAAGAATTTGCAATCTTACTTGGTCGTCCTGTACCTGTCGAATCATGGTCAGTTGGTCAAGAATTACGTCTCAATGATCCATTGTCTAAAATGCAGTATGCTAAGAGTGGATTGGCGCGATTGGTCTTCAAGATTCTTCATGGTCTGTTGAAAAAAGCAGAAGCAAAAGGAAAACCAGACCTCAATCTTCTCTTCATGTATAATATGCCATTTAGAGCCTTGGCTAAAATGACAGGTGATATGATTGACCAAAGCATGGTTGCAGGTATTTTGACCATGGTAAACGGTCATTTCTTCAAGGGATTTGGTCAGTTATGGAAAGCCTTTCGTGCTAAACAGAAGTATCAAAAGCAACTTTCTTAAAAATGTGATACAATAGATAAAAAGAAATGCCAACTTGGATGAGTTGGCTTTCTACTTGTAAAAATGGAGTGAATTATGACGTTATTGAGTATTGCCATCCCAAGCTACAATTCAGAAGAGTATCTACACTATTGTGTCGGTTCGCTGGTAGTCGGTGGAGAGGATGTTGAAATTCTCATTATTAATGATGGTTCAAGCGACCGTACACAGGAGGTTGCAGAGCAATTAGCAGCGAAACATCCGAATGTTCGTGCTATTTATCAGGAAAATAAAGGCCATGGTGGCGCGGTTAACACCGGCATTCGAGAAGCCAAAGGAACATATTTTAAGGTAGTAGATAGCGATGACTGGGTAGATGCCCGTGCCTATCTAAAAATTTTAGAAACCTTCAAGCAATTAGAGACAAATGGGACGCCTGTCGATGCCTTGATTACTAATTTTGTTTACGAAAAAGAAAGTCAGTCCCGTAAAAAGAGCATGTCTTACCGGGATGTATTGCCTGTCCATCAGATTTTTACTTGGGAAGACGTTGGTACTTTTTCAAAGGGTCAGTACATGATGATGCATTCGCTGATTTATCGGACGGATTTGTTGCGTGAAGTGGGATTAGAGCTGCCAGAACATACCTTCTATGTCGATAATATCTTTGTCTTCACACCGTTGCAAGCTGTTAAGACCATGTATTATCTTCCAGTAGATTTTTATCGGTACTTCATTGGGCGCAATGACCAGTCTGTTAATGAGAGTGTCATGATTAAGCGGATTGATCAGCAGCTCAAGGTGAATCGTATCCTTGTGGATAATCTTCATCTAGATGAGATTGAAAATCCTGATTTACGGAGCTATTTGCTGAACCATGTGGAGATTACAACCATTATTTCTTGTGCTCTTCTCAATCGTGCAGGGACAGCAGAGCACATGATGAAAAAGCAAGAATTGTGGGAGTACATTCAAGAACATAATCCAGCACTTTTTAAAATTGTTCGCAATGGTTTATTAGGGCAATTGACGAATTTGTATGGTTATCCAGGGCGCAAGATTTCCAATGCAGTATACAAAATTGCGAGGAGCATCTACGGATTTAATTAAGAAATAAGGGCGAGAGTTTGTAAACGCTCGCTTTTATGCTATACTGAGAGAAAAAGGAGGACGATAGATGAAACAAGAACTTGGACAAACAGGCCTAGAAGTCTCACGGATTGCTCTAGGTTGTATGCGGATGGCGGACTTAGAAACAAAAGAGGCTGCGCGTGTAGTGGAGACAGCTTTGGTGAATGGAATTACTTTTTTTGACCATGCAGACATTTATGGTGGTGGTCAATCTGAAGAACGTTTTGCGGCTGCAGTGAAAGAGTTAGGTCTCAAGCGAGACGACTTACTGCTTCAGTCTAAATGTGGAATTCGCAAGGGTTTCTTTGATTTTTCGAAAGAACATATTTTAGAATCTGTTGATCAAATTTTAAGACGATTGAACACAGATTATTTGGATGTATTGGCGCTACATCGGCCAGATGTACTGATGGAAGCAGGAGAAGTGACTGAAGCTTTCTATTTGTTGAAAAAAGCAGGAAAAGTTCGTCATTTTGGGGTTAGCAATCAAAATCGTTACCAGATGGAATTGTTGCAGTCTTATCTGGAGGAACCGTTGGTGGTGAATCAATTGCAACTTTCACCAGCACATACTCCGATGATTGATGCGGGTCTTCATGTAAACATGAAAGATGATGCAGCTACCATGCGAGACGGTGGTGTCATGGAATATTGTCAGTTAAAGAAGGTGACAATTCAAGCTTGGTCTCCATTTTTGATTAACCTACAAGAAGGAATCTTTGTGGATCATCCAGATTATGTGCTGCTAAATGAAACGATTGATCGCTATGCGAATCAGTACCATGTTTCACGTGAAGCCATTATTGTTGCTTGGATTTTACGCCTACCAGCTAGGGTTCAAACCATTGTTGGCTCCATGAATCCAGGTCGTATCGAGAAGATTGCACAAGCGTATCAAGTGGAATTGACTCGTCCAGAATGGTATGACATTTATAGAAGTGCTGGGAATATCTTGCCATGATGAAAAAAATAATAACGAGTTTAGTCCTTGTTCTTTGTGCTGCTATGCTCTTTGCCTGTCAGTCAAAACAGACAACCTCGACAGATTGGTTAGAAGGAAAGTGGTATAGTAAAGAATGGGATATGACCTATGATATCGATGAAAAAGCTGGGACATGGTCAATCGTATTTGATGAAGGAATTGTCGTAGAAAATGCAGAGCTATCTGTTGAAGGGAAGGTCTTCACATTGACCGATAAGGAAGGAACGCATTATGTGATGGAGCAGCAGAGCGATACGAAAATCCTTTATCAAAAAGTGGGAGACGAAGGAGTCGCAGGAACAACGGCTCAGGTCACATTTGAAAAAGTCGAGGAATGATCACTATAATCGAAAAATGAATAGAGAGGGGATAGTTTATCTCCTTTTTATAAATTATTGGGAACTAAAAAATATATGATTTTTCGTTCATTAGTAGATGAATTTTCAAGAATAATTGGGTATAATAGGGAAATAATAAGCTAGTGGAGAAGGTTATGCAGACGATTTGGGAGATTTTGGGAATCGAGTGGACAGATGACCTCAAGAGAATTAAGAAAGCGTATGCTGAAAAGATAAAAACAGTCCATCCAGAGGAGAATCCAGAAGGATTTAAAGCCTTACAGACAGCTTATCGCGATGCTATTGCTCTCAGTAAAAATAAACAGCTCAAAAGAAGTTATCAGAGCAGTTCGTTTGAACAAATAGTTGATAATCCGTTCGAGAAGGTAGACAATGAATCGCTTACCAATCCAATCAGCGAGGCTACAGACTTTGAACATGAATTTGATGACATGAGTGATGAGGAGCTGAGCCAAAGAGACCCAGAAATTTCAGTTGAAGACATAGCAAATCCATTTGAAACCTTTCACGATGAGGAACCACTGGTTGAACCAATTGAAACTAAGGAGACGACAGATTCTGAGGATTTAGAACAGGAGAAAGTATTTGAGTTCGGTATTGCCTTTGAGGAGTTAGAAGAAGGGGAGCTGTTTGTCAAAGACTTTAAGGACCAAATGGGGTGGATTTTTACATTTGAGAAAGTCTTGAAACAATTACATGGTCAGCATGTAGAATCATTTTTTGCTTTTGAACATATTCGTCAAGAGATGGAAGATTATCTCTTAAATACCTATATGGTAGGAGAATGGGAAGATCGTATTGCTTTAGTAGCACGGTGCCAACAACTAGGGATGACAACATTAGCTGAATATGTGAAATTGGTTGGCTTCACTTCATTTGAGCATCAAAAAGGACGGAGAACAGTATTAGAAGGGTGGAAAGAGATATGATTTTAGGGATTGATTTAGGAACAACTAATTCATTGGCAGCTGTCTGGCGGGATGGAAAAGCGGAATTGATTCCGAATCATTTTGGTGATTTCTTAACACCATCTGTTGTCGGTTTTTCAGATGAAAAAGAGATTATCGTTGGTAAATTAGCAAAAGAACGACTGATGACACATCCAGATGTGACTCAGTCTCAGTTTAAGCGATTTATGGGAACATCTCAAAAATTATCATTAGGCTATAAAACATATTCTGCAGAAGAATTAAGTGCCTTTGTATTGAAGAAATTAGTGGAAGATGCTGAGATTTACTTGGGCGAAAAAGTAGAAGAAGTGATTATTAGTGTGCCAGCTTATTTTAATGATGAGCAACGTGCAGCCACTAAATTAGCAGGTCAATTAGCTGGTATTAAGGTAGAACGTATTATCAATGAACCTTCTGCAGCTGCCTTGGCCTTACATCAGTCGAAGCAAACAGATGCAACTTATTTGATTATTGATTTTGGTGGAGGCACACTGGATGTTTCTGTTGTTGATGCGTTTTTAAATGTCATTGAAATTGTAACGGTTGCGGGTGATAATCATCTCGGTGGTGAGGACTTTACCCAAGTGATTGTGGATGATTTCTTTAGAGCATGGCCGGGTATCAAAGAAAAAATGACCTCCTCAAATCTAGCACAATTGTATCAGGAGGCAGATAAAGTCAAACAACAGTTAGACCATCACGATACAGCTGGTTTCAAGATCATGATGGATAAGGAATTCTTTAGTTACCAGCTTACCAATAAACGTTATCTCGCTTTGACCAAACCCTTATTAAAAAGAATTGAAATGCCCTTAAAACGCGTATTGAGAGATGCCCAATTAACCCTAGATGATATTTCAGATGTGATTCTGGTTGGTGGGAATACTAAGATGCCACTGGTGAGACAGTATTTATCTTATCTATTGAAACGTAAAGTGTCTGTATCCATCAATCAGGATCAAGCCATTGCATTAGGGTGTGGTGTCATGGCAGGGATTAAAGAAAGACAATCTGATATTAAGGACATGGTACTAACAGATATTTGTCCGTTTACTCTTGGGATTGAAATCGTTGACGGTGAATTTTCCCCGATTATCGAACGAAATACAGTCTTGCCAAGTTCACGAGTTGAAACTTATTATGCAACACGGTACGGTCAGGAATTTATTGATATTCAGATTTATCAAGGGGAACGGATGAAAGCAGCGGAAAATCTCCATCTAGGTGGTTTGCAAGTTATGATTCCCAAAAATATGGCAGATTATGAGAGTGTTGATGTTCGTTTTTCATATGATATCAATGGTATTTTAGAGGTTGATGTACGTGTGAACTCAACTGGTGAAATGCATCAGAAAGTTTTTCTTAGAGATCATCAGCAATTATCAGAAGAAGAAATTGCAGAGAAACGTCAGCATTTAGCAAGTCTGAAACATCATCCAAGAGAATCAGAGCGGTATCAGTTGTTACTATCACGTGCCAATCGTTTTTATGAAGATGCGTTAGGAGATGATCGCAAACGCCTATCTATGTGGATACGAGCGTTTGAGGAAGTTGTTGCAAAGCAAAATCCTCGTGAGATCACACAGGCAAGTGACCAGTTGGAGTGGCAGTTAGATGCTTTCGAGAAGTATCATTCTCAGGGAGGATTTGATGATTTCTAGACAGTTTTTCAGCAAACTAGAGGATGCAACCTATTTGCCAAAAGAAGTTTGGAAACAGGCCTTGTCAGGGACTCCTCAGCAAATTAGTTTAGTACTAAATAGACTCAAACCCAAAGTGATTGCCAGTATAACTGACGAAGGAATACTATTTTTTCTTACTGAGATTCTATCTCATAAAAATTATAAGTATCTGTCTCAGATAAATGAACTCAAGAAGGTATGCCAACGTCGCTTACTAGAATTGGCTAGGGAACAGGCAAGATGGATAACGTATCAGAAGCCCCTCGTGATATTATTTTGGGTGGCGAGAACTGTGTTATTCACGTTATCGGCGTTGACCGTGATGCTTTTTGTACTGAGTGATTCGTCTGATTCTTGGGAATATCTTCAACCTTATTTATTAGAATACATGGCATTAACCTTGATAGGGGTTCTAGGGGGTTCTAATTTCTACCATTTACAAAAACGTCTAGCTATGCCCCATCATTCTTTTTATTTTAAGGATAAGATCCTTAAGCTTCTAGTCATCTTAGGGTTCATTGCATCATGTTTAACATTTCTTAGTTTTATTATGCTTATAATGGGAATAGAATTTAAGTTTCACGATGGAATTTACATAGCGCTCATCCTAATCGTATTAATGAGCAAGGTATTGATGATTGCTAGAATAGAGGAATTTTGGGATCATCCAAATTCACAATGGCCGTTATATCGTTTTTTAGGAGCAGTGCTTCTGATTCTCATTAGTGCAGTTCTAACAACTTTTCGAGCAATACAGTATGGTGACTGGAACCTATTGATTATTTCGGTATTATCGCTGATCATAACTTGGAATTATTGGTTTCAGAATTCTAGTTCTCATTCTTATCCTAGTGTACGATTATTCACTACAATGGTAGGACGCACTTTATGGTATTTATCTGATTTCTATAGTAGTTGCATGTTTCGGTTTGCGACGATTATGTCTCTTGCTGTAATATTTTCTCCAACATTAATGTCATCCATTACTGGAAGTTATCTGATATTGACTTTGTTATTGCTAGTACTGACTATCGGAGTGATGAGTTTGCGAAATAGGAGTATTTCAGTCTTCAAGAGTAAGCTGGTAATGGAAGTAGACAATTATAATAGAGTATTGGAAGATTTATCTTATTTGGTGATTCGTAAGAAGTTAGTTGATTTACCACCTAGAGTGAAGCGATTATCATTAATGATTATACTGATTTATAATATAAAAGGTGGTTTAACAACGATTTTGAGTAATAAGGATTTAGTAGAACATTGGGACGACCTGAAGGATATACTAAACGAATTACATTGTGGACATGTTCGTCAACGGTTAGACGTAGCAAGAGCCTTATACCCTTCAGAATTTCCAGATTTTAATAGCTCATCAGCTGGAAAAGAGTTTTCGGATTACAAAAATCGTATTGCTCAATTAGCTCTTTCTGACAGTGTTCATGGTTTTTGGGTAGAAACATCAATTGAATTACTTCAATTATTACCGATGGTAACTTGGAAAACCTATCGTTATTTTCAAGAAGATAAGACGATGTTGGATTCTTTGTAACTGTAGGCTATCTATAAAATTTTTTATGTTAAGATTTTATTGAAACGTCTACCAATAAGGTAGGCGTTTTTCATGCTTTCTGCTATAATAGTAGGGAATGAATATTTAGATGGAGAAAAATCATGACAGAACGTACGATGTATGCAGGCCGTGTCCGTAATGAGCATATCGGCCAAACCATTACTTTGAAAGGATGGGTAGGTCGTCGCCGTGACCTTGGTGGTTTAATTTTTATTGATTTGCGTGATCGCGAAGGGATTATGCAGTTAGTCATCAATCCTGAAGAAGTAGATGCAGCGGTAATGGCGATTGCTGAAGGTCTTCGCAGTGAATATGTTATCGAAGTAACAGGAACTGTTGAGGCACGTGAACAAGCCAATGAGAAGCTTCCAACAGGGGCGGTCGAGCTAAAAGTGAAACAATTAACAGTATTGAATACTGCTAAAACAACACCATTTGAAATCAAAGATGGTGTAGAAGTAGCAGATGATACGCGTTTGCGCTATCGTTATTTGGATCTTCGTCGTCCAGAAATGTTGGAAAACTTTAAATTACGTGCTAAAGTCACACACTCAATTCGCAACTATCTTGATGGCTTAGAATTTATTGATGTGGAAACACCGATGTTGACCAAATCAACGCCAGAAGGTGCGCGTGATTACTTGGTACCGAGCCGTGTGAACCAAGGACATTTCTATGCCTTGCCACAAAGTCCACAGATTACCAAACAACTTTTGATGAATGCTGGTTTTGATCGCTATTATCAAATCGTAAAATGCTTCCGTGATGAAGATTTGCGTGGCGACCGTCAGCCAGAATTTACTCAAGTTGATTTGGAAACTTCATTCTTGTCTGAACAGGAAATTCAAGACATTGTGGAAGGTATGATTGCCAAAGTGATGAAGGATACGAAAGGGGTCGATGTAACCCTACCATTCCCACGGATGGCTTACGATGATGCGATGAACCTCTATGGTTCTGACAAGCCAGATACACGCTTTGAGATGCTCTTGCAAGACGTGACAGAGCTTGTGAAGAATGTGGAGTTTAAGGTGTTCTCAGAAGCTCCTGCTGTTAAAGCCATTGTTGTCAAAGGCAATGCGGACAAGTATTCTCGTAAAGATATTGATAAATTGACAGAGTTTGCCAAGCAATTTGGTGCAAAAGGTCTTGCTTGGGTCAAAATGACGGATGGATCACTTGCAGGTCCAGTAGCTAAGTTCTTGACAGAGATTGAAGCAGAGTTGACAACAGCTTTACAGTTGGAAGACAATGACTTGGTGCTCTTTGTAGCAGACACTCTTGAAGTGGCTAACAATACACTCGGTGCACTTCGTGGTCGCATCGCCAAAGAACTTGACATGATTGACAATGCGAAGTTTAATTTCTTGTGGGTTGTGGATTGGCCAATGTTCGAATGGTCTGAAGAAGAAGGCCGTTACATGTCTGCCCACCATCCCTTTACCTTGCCAACAGCTGAATCTGCTCATGAATTAGAAGGCGATTTGGCCAAGGTACGTGCAGTAGCCTACGACATCGTCCTCAATGGATATGAGCTTGGCGGTGGTAGTCTTCGTATCAACCAAAAAGAACTGCAAGAACGGATGTTAACAGCACTTGGCTTCTCGCAAGAAGATGCCTATGAACAGTTTGGTTTCTTACTAGAAGCTATGGACTACGGTTTCCCACCACATGGTGGCTTGGCAATCGGATTGGATCGCTTTGTCATGCTTTTAGCAGGTAAAGACAACATCCGTGAAGTGATTGCCTTCCCTAAAAATAACAAGGCAACCGATCCAATGACCCAAGCACCAAGCGTAGTAGCTGACAAACAATTAGAGGAATTGGCATTATCAATCAAAGACAATGGTTAAGAAAACAACTTTCAAAAAAAGAGTTAAATTCATTATCGGTCGTTTGGCCAAGAAATTTGGCCTCTTCCACACCCTTCAAAGTATTTCAAGAGAAAAATATGCAGAGAAGATTTCAGCCTCTCTCTTTTATGGATTGATGTCCGCTATTGCGGTCAATTTCTTCTTTCAACCAGGGCATGTGTACTCTAGCGGTGTTACAGGATTGGCACAAGTTTTGTCTGCTGTCAGTATGCGGTACCTTGGCTATACGGTTCCTGTAGCGGTTGCTTTTTATGCTATTAACATCCCCTTACTCATACTCGCTTGGTATAAGATTGGACATAAGTTTACCGTCTTTACCTTTATTACGGTTACCTTGAGCTCTCTTTTCATTCAGATTATACCTCAAGTAACCTTGACGCCCGATCCCTTAATCAATGCGATTTTTGGTGGATTAGTGATGGGGACAGGAGTTGGATATAGCCTCAAATCACGGATTTCAAGTGGAGGGACTGACATTGTCAGCTTGACCATTCGTAAGATGACAGGGCGCAATGTTGGTAGTATCTCTCTTATGGTGAACGGCGTGATTATGATATTTGCTGGACTCTTATTTGGCTGGCAATACGCTCTCTATTCTATGATTACCATCTTTGTGTCTAGCCGTGTAACGGATGCTCTCTTTACGAAACAGAAAAAGATGCAAGCCATGATTGTAACGAGTCAACCAGAGAAGGTTATTCAAATGATTCATAAAAAATTGCATCGTGGTGTAACTTGTATCAATGATGCGGAAGGTACCTATAATCATGAGAAAAAATTTGTCCTAATTACCATTATCACTTGTGAAGAATACAGTGATTTTAAATATTTTATGCAGAAGGCAGATTCAAAAGCTTTTGTGTCTGTTGCAGAGAATGTTCATGTCATGGGACGATTTAATGATGTGGAATAAAGGGGGATAGCGACTGTGGAATACAATTTTCGTGCGAAAAATTTTATCATGATTGCTTTAGGCGCGGCTATTTATGCCTTTGGTTTTGTGTATTTTTACATGGCAAATAAAGTGGCAGGTAGTGGAATTGCTGGCTTGACACTGATTTTCCACAATCTTTTCGGAGTGAATCCGACTTACTCTGGTTATTTCATTAATTTTCCATTGGTTTTATTGGGGGCCTATCTCTTTGGCAGGAAGGCCATGGTGTATACGGTTGAAGGTATTGCTTCCCTTTACTTTTTTGTCTGGTTCTTTCAGAAGATTCCTTTTTCGGTTGATTTGGGGCAGGATTACTTGGTAATCTCCTTAATCTCGGGCATTATTGGAGGATTGGGCGGAGGGATTGTTTTTCGATATGGAGGGACTATTGGAGGATCCGATATTGTTGCTCGCGTGATAGAAGACAAACTAGGTATTCAGCTCAACCAAGCCTTACTAGCCTTTGATATTTTTGTCATGGTGTTGTCCCTCACTTATATTTCACTTCCGAAGATGATGTATGCATTGATTGCCAGTTTTATGTATAGTCAAGTTGTTAAATTAGTGCAAAATGGTGGTTACTCCGTTCGTGGAATGATGGTGATTTCAGACCAAGCAGACAGCATTTCACGGGAAATTATAGAAAAACTCGGCCGAGGAGTGACCTATTTACGAGGTGAAGGCGCCTATTCTGGGAAGGAAAAGAAAGTTCTTTATGTTGCTTTAAGTCCACAGGATGTGCGAGAGGCGAAGGTCTTAATTCATCAGCTGGATGAATCAGCCTTTATATCTATTTTTAATATTGATGAGGTGCAGAGCCCAGAATTTATCGCAGCCCGGAGTAAGTACCGCAAGCGGATACGTTAGGAGGAATGCATGAGAAAAATTTATTTGGTCTATATTAGTTTGAGTGGCAATACGCAAAGTTTTGTCCGTCGCTTAAAGACCTTTTTACAATTTCAGACAGATTGGGACATAGAAGAAGTCCATGTCAAAGACTTGGTGAAAGAGGGCGTTGAGTTTTACGCTTTGGATGCGCCATTTGTTGCCTTTTTACCAACCTATTTAGAAGGTGGTAACGGTGTGGATTCTGGCGATGTTGAAATTTTAACCAATCCATTGGGGGATTTTATTGCCCATGCAGATAATGTCTCTCGCTGTTTAGGTATTGTGGGTTCGGGAAACCGAAATTTCAACCATCAATACTGTTTGACAGCTAAGCAATACAGCCAACGATTTGGTTTTCCAGTTTTAGATAATTTTGAGTTACGTGGCCTAAACAATGATGTTGAACGTGTGGGACGTAAAGTGATTGCTGTAATGACAAATTTGTCTGAATAAAAAGAAAAACTTCCAATTATTTTTTGGAAGTTTTTTTGTGGATAAGTGTACAGATACTTTGACCTGCAATCAGAATTTGTTTTTGAGAGTTATCCACAACCGGTGGATAAGTAAACTGAATCACTTGCTCTTCTTCTTTTGTATAAAGGAAATCTCTTGTTGAAAAGTTGATAATAAACTGGATGGTTTCCGTTTCTGAAGATACTTGGTATCTTAGAACAAAATCAGTTAACCAGTAAAAGTCACAATTTTTTTGAATCTCTTCATAGCTTGTTAATGATAAGCTAGGATGGGCTTTGCGAAAGGCAATCAGTTCTTGGATAAATTGAATGTGTTCTTGATAGTGGACAGCCCGCGTCCAATCAACTTGATTGATGGCATCTGGGCTATTATAGGTGTTTTCTAATTCCCCTTTAGTACGGAAAAATTCTTGACCGCTGTGGATAAAGGTTAATCCTTGAGAAATCAATACCAGTTGTAACCCGAAACTAGCTGCTCGTTTTTGCGCATGCCGACTCAAATGCGGTTGCTGAATATGGACGTAGTCAAATAAGGTCGCATTATCATGGCATTCAAGATAATTAAGTGATTGTTGCGGGCTAATAAAATGACTATATCGGCTAGCAGCTAATACATTTTGGATTGTTTCGCGAATATGGTATTCATGCAAGTCTGATGGATAAAGTAAAATTTTCTTCAGTGTATCGCGATAGTGATCGTTGAAGAAGGCAAGGGTAGGCAATTGGGATGCATTGTACTGATGAGCTAGTTCTTCATAAGGTAGACCGGTCCCCATTCGCCAGCCCTCTCCATACAGATAAATGTTCGGATGGAGTTCTTGGAGTTCACTTGCAATTTCTTGCATGGTTTGACGATCTAAGATTCCCATTAAGTCAAAGCGGAAACCATCAAAACCATAGAGAGTGACCCATTGCTTAAGGGAGTGTTTGATGTAGTTGCGTACCATGCTCCGTTCGCTAGCCACATCATTCCCACAGAAAGTCCCATCAGTTCGACGATCTTGCTGATCGTAACGATAGAAGTAGCCTGGTACAATTCTTTCAAAGGCGTAAGTCTCTGCATGATAGACATGGTTGTAGACCACATCCATAATCACACCAAGATCCGCATCATGGTAGGCCTGAATAGCTGCCTGTAACTCTACAATACGGGCGTAGGGATCGTTTGGATTGGAAGAAAAAGAGCCTTCAGGAACATTGTACTGCACAGGGTCGTATCCCCAGTTATACACAATTTCGGGGTGAAGTTCATCGACACTTCCAAAGTCATAGAGAGGCATCAGCTGGATGTGGGTGACTCCCAGTGACTTCACATAATCCATCCCCAGAGAATAGCCATCTAGTTGAGGAGATTCTGTTAATCCGCTAAATTGTCCTCTGTGTTTAAAGCCTGCTTCTTGCTGTTGGGAAAAATCCCGAACACTCATCTCATAAAGAATGGCTTGTGATAGAGGAATTTGTGTCGTTGCACGTGTTGGTGTGGCTAGCTTCTCTGGATTGATGACCACACTTGCTCCTGAATTTGGTAAAGACGATAAGGCATAAGGGTCGTGCACTTCGACCCATTCTCCGTTGACTCGGTGAAGATAGTAGTAAGAATGCCCATCCCAATCTCCTGAAATAGTGGCTGACCAAACTCCCTTTTCGAATTTTGAGAGAGGGTAGGTTATCCCATCTAAGAGAAGCAAGACTTGTTTTGAAATGGGAGCCCATAATTTAAAGGTGGTCTGATTTGGCTGGTAATTGGCTCCTAAATCATTTCCATCATAGGTGAAGGCTTTTTCAAATACTTCACCACGTACAATGGCACCGTAAGCCAGTTCGGAATGGTTGCGGTCTTGGTCATAAACGGTATAAGTTGTATCTAAATTGAAATGATGGAAACTGGTCAACAGGTAGGTAACCAGTACCTCCTCTTCAATTCGACGTTGGATAAAGAGTTCGAATGTTTCTTGTTCGGACTCAATAGTAAAGGACATCTGATTAGTGTCGAAGCGTTTTTCCATTACCAATCGAATGGTGGCCACATCATCAAGATAAGGCTGGAATTGTCGTAGGGCCATGGGACAGAGGGCTCCTTTCTTAAAGTTCAATAATAGAATGTGGAATCACATGACGGTAGCAAATTTGCTTTCCTTCCTTGTGATCGCTAATGATTTGTAAGAGGGTGTCAAAAGAAGCCTCTCCAAGCTGAATCGCATTGATATTGACATAGGCATCAATGTTAATTTTAGGTTTAACAGAATCAAATGAAATGATAGGGAGTTTTTGGTGTGTTTCTTGTAAGTAGCTAAGGGCCCCTTCAGCAACCATTGTATCAGTAGTGACAATAGCATCTAATTCTTGTTTGGTGAAGCGCTTTGTCATCTTATAGCTGCTTTCTTCTAAAAGGAAACCGGAAGTAAATTTCACTCTACTTTCATCTAGAGGCAGGTGATGGGCCTTCAGGGCCTGTTTGTATCCCTCATAGCGGTCTTGAGAAACAATCAGTTCCTTATTTCCTGCAACAAACCCAATATTCTTATACCCTTTGTCAATCAAATAGGTGGTGGCTTCATAACTAGCTCTGACATTGTCATTATCCACAAGAGAAATAAATGGTGAAGTCGCCTTTCCAAGAATCAAGAAAGGGAAGTTGTTCTCAATTGCTAAATTGACCAATGGATCATCGGGCATAGAGTATAGGAAAATAAGACCATCTACCCGCTTCCCGTAAACCATCTGAGAAATAGCTTCCAATCTCTGCTGATCATCTTTTCCAGTACTAATTTGAATCGCATAGTTATGGTCCGCTGCTGCATGAGAAATACCACGCAAAGCCTGAGGAAAGAAAGGATTTTGATAAAAGACATCTGAATCTGTTGGTAAGACAAGTCCGATGACGTGTGTCTGACTAGATACGAGACTTCTAGCATTGAGGTTGGGGTGATAATTTAAATCCTTCATTGCTTGACGCACCACATCCTTTGTCTTCTGGCTGATGGAAGGACTATTTTGTACGACACGAGTCACAGTTGAAGGGGAAACACCAGCTAATCTGGCAACATCTTTGATAGTAGTGCGCATAGAAATTTCCTTACCTTTCTTCTTGGAAGTGGGTCTTATAGAATACCCAAGTTAGTAATAAAACAAACAATACATTTTGTACCATGATGACAGAAAGTGATGAAGGGGAAAATAGTCCACTTAGGCAAGCTAATAGGCTAGGAATTCCTAAGCAATTAAGAGTAAAGGTGTAAGATTCACCAAAATTTTTGAAATCAAAGAATTTAGTACGTGAAACCAGATAGAGAATGGCACTGACACCTATAATTAATAGTAATGTATTAAAGGTAATAAGGACGGCTGATATTCCTAGTAATAAAAAGCTTGCTGACACTCTATTTTCCAAAAACCAAGTTTGAGAAATAGCTGATGTCAACTTATTTTTGGATTGAAAGTCCTCTGTTGAAAGAATTTGATAGGACAGTTTTGCTAATTCAGTTTCATCCTTTCGAATTGTTACCTTATCCGCTCCAAATTGATACGAAATGCCACGAGTAGGTTTGGATTTATTTCCAAAGTAAACATGGGAACTGTTTTTTCCAGATTGAGAAAGTGTGTGATTATCTAGTTGCACGGTCTTTAGATTTTCCATTACTGTATTTGAAAATGGAGTATAGATTCCATCAACAATTGTTTCTAATGGATAGGTTTTCAATTGGGAAATATGAATAGCATTTGGAATCAATAATAGACTGATTAAGAAAATTGTAGTCAATAATTTTTGCCAAAAACGTAGATGAGTTCGTCCCGAAAAGATTCGCCTTGCTATGATTATATTTGAGAAGTAAGAAATAGGATAGGGCAACATGTAATCTCCTTTCTAGTTGATAAGTGAATATCCTCTCAAACACTATACCACAAAATGGTTGAAGTTGCTTGAAATCTCTCTAGTTTCTACTGAAATGAAAGAAGTGGCAAGTTTCCTTGGACCACCCTTTCTACTATATTAAAAAATGAAGAGGAATAATGAATTTTATTTACCCTTTGGTTCCTCCATTTGTTAAGCCAGAGACAAAATTCTTTTGTAAGAAGAAGAAGAGAATAGAGATTGGGACAGCGATCAAAATGGCACCAGCAGCAAAAAGAGTGACTTTAGGATTTTTCGCATCTGATATAAAGGTTTGAAGTCCAACAGCTACTGTATAATATTCTGGTGAACGAAGAAGGAATTTTGCTAACATGAAGTCACCAAATGGGCCCATAAATGCCCAAAGAGCCTGTACAGCAATCATAGGACGAACAAGAGGAAGGACGATTTGTCCAAATATCCGTAAATGTCCAGCACCATCTAGCTTAGCAGATTCATCTAAATCATAAGGAACGGTATCAAAGTAACCTTTCATGAGCCAAGCATTCATTGGGATTCCTCCTCCGACATAAATGAGAATAAGGAACCAATAATGGTTGAGAGCATTGAAAAGCCATGCCATAACGAAGAATGCTGTCAAAGATGCTGTCGTTGGAACCATCTGAACAATCAGAAAGAAAATTAAACTTTTTTTCTTTCCAATAAAGTTGTAACGGCTATATGCATATCCTGTTAATGTAATGACCGTCACTTGAATGAGCATAGTAATTGTCGCGACGATTAATGTATTTAAATACCAACGGCCATATAAAGTTTCAGTAAATAAATACCGAAAATTATCGAATGTCCACTTGCTACTGAGATTCAATGTAAATGCAATGTTATTCCCAGCTTTGAAGGCAGAACTAGTTGTTACTAAGACAGGAAATAAGATAATAATAGAAACAAGTATGAGAAATGCATAAGTCAAAAATGAGGATAGCAAGCGCTTTTGTCTCATACTACTTTTTAATTTTATATGACTCATTTAATTATCCTCCATATTGAATGCATTAAATTTCTTGAAAGATAGTAGTGATACAGAAATAACAATCACGGAAATAACAAGCGTTACGGCTGCTGCAATTGAGAATTGTGGTGCGTTTTGTGTTGTTAATTTGTAAATCCAAGAAATCAAGATATCTGTAGAACCAGCTCCTCCTCCAACGCTACCAGGTCCACCGTTATTAAAGAGGTAAATGATAGAAAAATTATTGAAGTTGAAGGTATATTGAGAAATAAATGTTGGCGCTGCAACAGCTAGAATCATTGGAAGAGTAATCTTCCAAAACTTTTGTAAAGCAGTCGCACCATCAACAGTTGCGGCTTCGTACAAATCTTGAGGGATAGATTGTAGGATACCTGATACTAATATGTAGATATACGGGAATCCTAGCCAGCCTTGAATCATGATAACAGCGACTTTTGTCCATGTAGGGTCTGTTTTCCAAGGAATCAATCCAAAATCTAGGAACGGGAAAATACTTTCAATAAATGGAATGACTTGTAGATTCATTGCTCCAATAGAATCATTAAAGAAATTACTGAAGCTCATGATAGAAACAAATCCTGGGATGGCCCACGGAAGCAAGAAGATAACTCCAAATACACGTTTAAATTTGATACCAGGTTGGTTAGAAATAATAGCTACTAAAACTCCAATGACAATTTGTAAGCTAGAAGATATCAATGTCCATATAACTGTCCACGAAAGTACAGACAGAAATGCACTTTTAAAGGTACTTAACTGAACAATATTTAAGAAGTTTTTAAATCCAACCCAGTCAAGTAAGCGATGTGGTGGAATATGTCTAAAGTCATAGTTGGTAAAAGCAATTAAGAGTGTGACAATGACCGGGAAGACAATTGCAAATATCATTGAGAGATAGGCCGGAATGATGAGGAGATAGGCAAAGCCTTTATCGTAAATTCCAGAAACTACTTCTTTTAGTGTCCTTGGGACATGTTCACCTTGATTGATTAAACGAGCAGTCTTTCTTGCATCAATCATTGCTATAATATGAAAAGCGATGATGAGTAGAAAGGCAATAATTTGTATAGCACCTTCAATTAACATAAAGAGAGAGTGGTCTTCTACAGGAGTAGTTCCTAAAGTAAATAAACCTGTAATTGCTGAAACTCCGAAGACGACAATCTCAATCATTTCTACCATAAAAATTAGTAGGAAACAGATTCCTTTTACTATCTGTTGATTGTATATCTGCCCCAACCCAGGAATTAGGGAGAGGAGCATGGCTAATTTTTCATGTTGCTTTTTCCCTTTATCTAACATATTCTCCTTCTTTCTATGAAGTATGGGTAGTAAAAACTGGACATTAAGTAGATAATGCCCAGTTAATCACTACAATAGATTATTCGCCATATTTTTGTTCAATTGCATCTTTGATTGTCTTTAGAGCATCCTTTGAAGCTTGTTCAGCGGACTTGCCACCTGATACAACATCAAAGTACATAGTTGCAGATGGTTCCCAAACTTCAGCCATTTGAGGGATATTTGGCATTGGTTGAGAGTTTTCAAATTGTTCAATAACGGCTTTAGTGAGTTCATTACCTTTTTCAGCTGCATGCTCACGTGCTACAGTATTAGCAGGAATTTCTTGAGTTTGATCGTAGAAAGCTTTTTGATTTTCTTCGTTTGTAACATAGTCAAGGAATTTTTGAGCGACTTTTTGGTTTTTAGAGTAATTTGAGATTACCCATGCTTTACCACCAGCAAATGGGCTATATTCTTTACCATTTGGAAGTGTAGGAATTTTAGCGGCTCCATAATTTACTCCCGCATCTTTAAATGATGCAGCAACCCAAGGGCCATCAATCAAGGCACCAACTTTTCCTTCAATAAATTGATCTGATGCGAAACTACCAGCTTTTGTCATATCTTGCATACCTTGAGGCCACTGAGCATACCAAGATTTAGCGTAATCTAATGCTTTCAAAGCGTCACCAGATGCAATACCAACATCACTTGCGTCAGTACCATTTTTACCAAATGCATAACCACCATAACCAGCTGTTAAACCGTATGAATAGTAGAAGTTAGTCCAGTTAGCTAAGAAACCAGTAGCTTTTCCTTCTTCTGATGCAAATTTGAATGCTTCGTTGGATTGTAATTTTTCAAGATCTGCAAAGTTTTTTGGTGTTTCTGGAACAAAGTCCTTATTGTAATAGAGAACAAGTGTTTCGATAACAGATGGCTCGCCATATGTAACCCCATCCAATTGAACGAGTTTTTTTACAGTATCGTCAAATTGTTCTTTGTTTCCAAGTTTAACTTCTGCGATGTGTCCTTCTGATCCGAGACCACCTACACGGTCGTAAGGAGCCATCATTACGTCTGGAGAAGCTCCTGTTGGACCATCAATTGGTAAGTTCGTCAACACATCACTTTGGTCAACTTCCTTAACTTCTACTTTGACACCATTTTCTTTTTCAAAATCGGCTTTGATACCTTCGATATAGTCAACATACAGTTTATCTACTCCGACTGTTAACTTGTCAGAGCCAGATGATTCTGAAGATTTTGAGTCTTTACCACCGCTACATGCAGCTAAAGAAAGTACAGATGCTGCAATTAAAGTTGAGAAAGCAGCTTTCTTAATATTAAATTTCATAATAATAATCCTCCTAATTTTTTTGTTAATTATGAAATAACGAGTTATTGATTCCATTGATAAATCGGGGTATCTACAACACCAGAAGTTTTAGTGGATGATTTTATAGTACGTTCAGATATGTTTTCTTCCCAGAGAACCTGCCCTGTAGAATCTTTTTTGATGAATTTAAACTTAATTTCCTTATTAGCAGGGACACTAACAGGAAGATACCATTCTGGATGTTGTGGATTTAGGAAAGCTTCAGAAGATTTGTTAACATCCCAGTCACCTAATTCAGGAATATTTCCAACAACATAAATATTTTCACCAGGCCGAGTTTCGGCTTTTACGTGGAAAATTATTTGAGTTTGATCACCTGATAGAACGTTGTAATCAATTTCATTACTAATACCTGTTGGGGTCGAGACAGTAACTTTATTATATCCTGGTTTTGCACCCTCGGGAACTTTTACAGTGATTTTTCCTCCATCATTAGCCAATATTTGAGTTTCAATATCTCCAAATTTGACACTTGTGGCATTTTCAAATCCTTTACCATGTATATAAACTGTATTTCCTGCTCTACCCATAGTTGAAATAATATCCCCAATTTCAGGTGTAGAAACTTCAGAATCCTTAGAAATCCATACATTCACCTCCCCACCGGATAATTGTAAATTGGAAATGGTTCCATTATTTACGGAAACATCAGAGCCATTTAGAAGTCCTTTTAATGAGTCTAAATGCTGTCCGTTTGGTAAGTTTGTATGTACAGTAGGGATAGTAGAGGTTTTATCTGGCTGCCGATTGATAGCAATTAAAGCGACATCGTCATAAAATTTTCTTTCAAAAACAATAACATCATCATCGCTATACATAATGTTTGTTTCACCATAAGCAATCGCATCGCTCTCTTTACGAATATCAGACATTGCTTTAATAAGTTTATAAGCAGTTGTATCGGTATTAAATGAGCTATTTTTGTCCATGAAGACTCGACCAGCTACATCACTTGAGTCTCCAGGTCGTACATATTGTTCGGTACCGTAATAAATATTAGGTATACCTCGGCTTGTCAAAAGAGCAGCAAGTCCTGCATTGTAAACTTTTTCGTTATGTTGTATATGTCCAAACCTTGTTACATCGTGATTATCGATGAATGTAACAGCTTGGTTTTCGTATTCATAGTCATTTTGTGTATATTGTAACATTTCTCCAAAATCACGCATTGATTTAGAGAAATCACCAAAAGTAGAGGTGAGTGAACGATACATTTCAAAGTCTAAATTATTGACTCCAGTTTGTTTAGGGAAATATACATAGTCGTTGTATTTAGAATCAGGTCGTCCTATGAAGTATTCACCGAAATGAGAAATAGTTGTTCTATCAGCTACACTATCTTTAAGACCTTTTACAAAAGCAGGGTTCATATGTAAAGTAGCATCATGTCGAAGGCCATCAATACCTAAATCTACCCAATAGTTAGTTGCTGTTTCCAGAAAGTTGACAACAGATTCATTTTCCTGAGAGAAATCTGCTAGTGATCCTAATTCTTTATTCCGAAAAGCCCAGCGACTATCATCTCCTGCTCGATCACCATAGTGATGGAACCAACCGTTTTTATCATTATTCGGATCAGCTATAAGATTTTCCACTATTCCATCTTTATTGAAATCATAAGGGTTTCCATTCTCATCAATTGCATATTGACCATTTTCCATTTTATCAGGAGCGTATAGTTTACCGTCTTCGGCGGAAAATCCAGTTGTTGGGTTTTGGTACCGACTTGTATGATTTGTGACAAAATCGATAACAAGTTTTATATCATTTTTGTGAAGAGCATCCCTTAATTCTTTAAATTCATTGAGTGTTCCAAAATGTTTATTTGTAGCAAAGTAATTTCTTACATGGTAACCATGAAAGCTAGTCCACTTGTCTATGCTACCATCTGATTGATGGTCTAGTATTTCTGTATCACGATTTTCATATGGAGCAGAAATCCAAACAGCAGTAATACCCATGTTTTTTAAATATGGGATTTTCTTAATAATTCCTTGCCAGTCTCCGCCTTGGTACAATTTTAGATCAGAACCTGTACCATCAAATAGAGCCGGATCAAAACCGCTAGGAACATTATTGGAAGGGTCTCCATCTGAAAAACGATCTGTGATGATTTGGTAGATGGTATCTTTAGAAGTCACAGGTCCTAATGAATAAGAATTTTCTGCAGCATGGATGATAGAGGGCGAATTAGATAAGGGTGTTAAAAAGGAAGAAAGCAATATTGCACTGGCAGAAATATTAATAGCTATTTTTGAGAGTCTTTTTGACATATTTATTACTCCTTTTCATTTAGGGAAGAGTTAGTTACAATAAATCCATCAGCATTCACTGTTACCTGCTGCGATTCAACCGTATAGCGATGTCCTAAAAGAATACTTTCCTCAAGAGGAAGAGAGAGCGGTTTCGGAGTTTGATTAAAGAAAGCATGTAAACATTCTTCTCCGTGAGTATAAGAAAGATGGATTATGCCATTTTCTATTACTTCGATACAATAATCACCATACTGAATAAGTTCTTGTTTTTCTTGATGCAATGCAATGATTTGCTTAGTGAAGTGGAATAACTCTTGGTCGTATTCAGAATGATTCCAAGGCATGACGCGTCGACAATCTGGATCATGACCTCCGAATAGACCTACTTCAGTTCCGTAGTAGATACATGGAGTACCTACCTGTAAGAATAGAAAAGTTAAAGCAGATTGGACAGCGCTAGTATTTCCGTTTGCTGTTGTTAAGATACGTTCTGTATCGTGAGAGTCGAGTAAGTTAAACATCGCTTCAGCTACCTGGCGTCTATAATACATAGACTGAGTTTGGATATCTGAGATAAATTTTTGAGACGATTGTCGTTTTCGTAAAAAATAATCCTTGATACTTTCTGATAGAGGATAATTCATCACGGCATGAAACTCATCGCCGTTGAGCCATGGTTGTGATGAATGCCAAATTTCACCCAATATATATAAATCAGGTTTTGCAGCTGTAACTGCTTTATGAAAGTCCCTCCAAAACTGATGATCAATTTCATTAGCGACGTCTAATCGCCAGGCATCAATGTCAAAATTTTCAATCCAATAGGTTGCAATCTTTAAGAGATATTCTTTGACTTCGGGATTCGCTGTATTTAATTTAGGCATATGTCCTTGAAAGGCAAATGCATGATATGGTAATTCTCTATTATTTTCTAAATGTTCAAGATTAACAGGAAACCTTTGGATATGGAACCAGTCTTTATAGATAGACTGGTCACCATGTTGGATAACATCTTGCCATTGAGTAGATTGGCTACCAATATGGTTGAATACAGCATCTAGCATGACTTTCATACCCCGTTTATGGGCTTCATCCACTAATTGTTTGAAGGTTTCTTTGCTTCCGAAATGCTTATCTATTTCGAAGTAATCCAATGTATCGTATTTATGATTACTTGGTGCTTCGAAGATTGGACAAAAGTAAAGGCCTGTGATTCCTAAATCCTGAAGATAATCAAGATGATCTAGAACTCCTTTCAAGTCTCCACCAAAGAAATCATAATTCTGTGGTGCAATGGAAGAATCCCATGGTAAACTTCCTGCGGGAGATAAGGATGCATCCCCGTTTGCAAAACGTTCTGGAAAAATTTGATACCATACCGTTTTAGCAACCCATTCAGGGACTTTGCAACGATCCACCTCATGAAAGTAAGGTAATTTAAAACCGTTCATGAAAAAATTGTAGTTTTCGTCGGTGAAAGGAATCGCTCCCCTATCACCGTATAAGATTTTTTCTCCAGTTGTAGATTCTAATTCAAATAGATATTGAATACGGGCGTAGGGAACACTGACTTCGGATTGCCAATAGTCAAACCATTCATCGCTTGCGACTTTTTTCATCAAAATATGATTTTGATAAGAATCTTCGTGAAAAACAACAGAATCTCCATAATGTAGGGAAACGTGTCGCATGTCATATTTTTTCGTACGAATTCTAATATGCATTAAATCTTTTGTATAGAGATAAGCATATTCGGATTCAGGTCGGTGATAAATAGCGGTAATTTCCATAATAAATTTTCTGGCTTATGCTAGAGTCTCCTTTCTTAAGTAAATTTAATCTTCCGAAAGAATGTGACGCAAACGTTTTCTTGTACAAAGACATTTTATCACAAAATGAATGCGTTTGCAAGTGAAAATCTTAAAAAATTTTAAAAAACTTTTACAAAGATTTTGTAAAATATCGCTTGAATAGTAATAATTTTCGGATTTTTCTTAAAAAAACTAAAAAAAACAAATTTTTCTTGATTTGTTTTTACAAACAAGATATAATAATTGCAAGCAAACGTTTTCGCAGTTGTTTTCTTGGACAACTATAATTCAACAGAGGTACAGGAACATGAAAGAACGTCAAAGTGGAGTTCTCATGCACATCTCATCTCTTCCGGGAAGATTTGGGATTGGTTCACTTGGTCGAGAAGCATACGCTTTTGTAGATTTCTTAGCCCGCACCAAGCAACGCTATTGGCAAATTTTACCACTCGGGACAACGAGTTATGGTGACTCTCCTTATCAATCATTTTCAGCTTTTGCTGGGAACACTCATTTTATTGATCTTGATTTATTGATAGAGAAAGGTTGGCTTACGTCTGAAGATCTTGAAGGAGTTGACTTTGGAGCTAATCCTGCGGAAGTCGACTACGAAAAGATTTTTCTAGCACGTCGTCCTATTTTAGAAAAGGCAGTAGCACGTTTTCAGGAAAGTGGATGTTCAGAAGAGTATGCTGCTTTTCTAAATGAAAATGGTTTCTGGATTCATACGTTTGCAGAATATATGGCTATTAAAGAGTCTTTTGGTTTGCAATCGTGGACAGAATGGGAAGATGAAGGGATTCGTCGTCGTGATCCTGAGGTTCTAGAGGCGTATCGTTCACGTCTTACTAGAGAGATGGATTATCATCGCGTGACCCAGTATTTCTTCTTCATGCAATGGCATCAACTGAAGGCTTATGCAAATGAGCACGGAATTGAATTTGTCGGTGATATGCCAATTTATATCGCTGCAGATTCAGCGGATATGTGGGCCAACCCTCATTTCTTCAAAACAGACGAAGAGGGCAAACCGCGTGTTGTTGCTGGTTGTCCACCAGATGCTTTTTCGGAAATTGGACAGCTTTGGGGGAATCCGATTTATGATTGGGAAGCCATGAAAGCTGACGGTTTTACTTGGTGGATTGCTCGTTTACGTGAGAGCTTTAAGCTCTATGATATGGTTCGGATTGACCACTTTATCGGATTTGCTTCTTTCTGGGAAATTCCAGCTGGTGAAGAAACCGCGGTGAATGGCTATCGGGTGGAAGCACCAGGCTTCGAACTATTTGATGCTATTAAAGCCGAGTTAGGGGATCTCAATATCATTGCAGAAGACTTGGGTTCAGTCACGGATAAAGTCATTGAACTACGTGAACGGACAGGTTTCCCTGGGATGAAGGTCTTGCAATTTGCTTTTGATCCAAATGGAGATAGCATTGAGCTTCCACACAATCACCGAAACAATGTTGTAGCCTATACAGGTACTCATGACAACCATACGATTAAAGGTTGGTATGAAGCAGAAATGGGGCCAGAAGGACGCGACTTCCTTGATAAATACAGTAATCGTCGAGAGGGTGAAAGTATCAATCAAGCGATGTTTCGTATGCTCTTCTCGTCTGTAGCCTTTATGGCAATTGTAACTATGCAGGACTTACTCGAATTAGATGGCTCTGCTCGGATGAATCTGCCAAATACGGTTGGTGGAAACTGGGTATGGCGGATGACAGAGGGTCAATTGACTCCAGAAATTGAAGCCAATTTATTGGATTTGACGGAAACTTATCGTAGGGTCAATCATCGTGCAAAGGTGGTAAATCCTTAGACAGTAAAGGAAAAGAGGAACAATGATCAATTTACAAGAATTTGTAACCAAAAAATATCAAAAATCAATTGCTGAATGTAGCAATGAAGAACTGTATTATGCACTCTTGAATCTTAGTAAAGAAACAAGTGCGGCGAAACCAACAAACAGTGGCAAGAAAAAAGTTTACTATATTTCTGCTGAGTTTTTGATTGGGAAACTATTGTCTAATAACCTGATTAATCTTGGTTTATATGATGAAGTGAAGACACAGTTAGCGGCAGCAGGGAAGGATTTGATTGCGATTGAAAGTATCGAAATGGAGCCTTCTCTTGGAAACGGTGGTTTGGGTCGTTTAGCAGCTTGTTTCTTGGATTCAATTGCAACGCTTGGTCTCAATGGAGACGGTGTCGGTCTTAACTACCACTTTGGGCTTTTCAAGCAAGTCCTAAAAGACAACCAACAATCAACTGTTCCAAACGAGTGGATCACAGAGGAAAGTTGGTTAACAAAATCACCGCTTTCTTACACAGTACCATTTGCGAACTTTAGTTTGACATCGACATTGTATGATATTGATGTGCCAGGGTATAAGACAGCTACTAAGAATCGCCTTCGTCTCTTTGATTTAGATTCTGTTGATAGTAGTTTGATTGGGGATGGTATTTCATTTGATAAGACAGATATCTTGAAAAACTTGACGCTTTTCCTCTATCCGGATGATTCAGACCGTCAAGGGGAATTGCTCCGTATTTTCCAACAATATTTCATGGTATCGAACGCTGCTCAGCTATTGATGGATGAAGCTATTGAAAAAGGCAGCAATTTGCATGATTTGGCAGACTATGCAGTTGTTCAAATCAATGACACCCACCCATCAATGGTGATTCCAGAACTCATTCGTCTCTTGACAGAACGTGGAATCGAATTTGATGAAGCAGTGACAATTGTCAAATCAATGACTGCTTATACCAACCATACAATCTTAGCAGAAGCCTTAGAAAAATGGCCTTTGGAATTCTTACAAGAAGTGGTGCCTCACTTAGTACCAATTATTGAAGAATTGGATCGTCGTGTGAAAGCAGAAGTAGCAGATGCTGCTACCTATATCATTGACGAATCTGGTCGTGTACACATGGCGCACATGGATATCCACTACGGTTATTCAGTGAACGGGGTGGCAGCACTTCATACAGATATCTTGAAATCATCTGAATTGAAACCATTCTACGACCTTTATCCAGAGAAATTTAATAACAAAACAAACGGAATTACCTTCCGTCGATGGCTCATGCATTGTAACCCAAGCTTGTCTCATTATTTAGATGAATTGCTTGGACATGGCTACCACCATGATGCGGCCGAATTGGAAAAATTATTGGATTTCAAACGGAATCTGTCTGTTAAAGTTGAATTGGAAACCATTAAGGCACATAATAAACGTAAATTGCAACGCTTCCTCAAGGAGCATCAAGGGGTTTCAATCAATTCAGACTCTATTTTTGACATCCAAATCAAACGATTGCACGAATACAAACGTCAACAGATGAATGCACTCTATGTCATTCATAAGTATTTGGATATCAAGGCAGGTAATATCCCTGCTCGTCCATTGACAGTTTTCTTTGGCGGTAAAGCGGCACCTGCCTACACGATCGCACAAGATATTATTCACTTGATTCTTTGCTTGTCAGAGTTGATCGCTGGTGATCCAGAAGTCTCTCCACACTTGCAAGTGGTGATGGTAGAAAATTACAATGTCACAGCAGCAAGCTTCCTCATCCCAGCAGCAGATATTTCTGAACAAATTTCCCTTGCATCAAAAGAAGCGTCAGGTACAGGTAACATGAAATTCATGCTTAATGGTGCTCTTACGTTGGGAACAGAAGATGGAGCCAATGTGGAAATCCATGAATTGGTTGGCGATGACAACATCTATGTATTTGGTGAAGATAGCCAGACAGTCATTGACTTGTATGCGACAAATGGGTATGAAGCTCGTTCTTACTACGAGAAAGAGACTATCCAACCATTGGTTGACTTTATTGTCAGTGACCAAGTTCTTGCTCTTGGAAATAAAGAACGCCTTGAACGTCTGCACAATGAATTGATTGTGAAAGATTGGTTTATGACTCTTCTTGATTTGGAAGATTACATTCGTGTGAAAGAACAAATGTTGGCAGATTATGAAGACCGTAATGCTTGGCTTGACAAGGTGATTGTCAATATTGCCAAGGCTGGATTCTTCTCTTCTGACCGTACAATTGCTCAGTACAACGAAGATATTTGGAAATTGTAATCATGAAAAACGAATAGAAAAAACTGGCGCAAGCCAGTTTTTTCAGAGTGTAGACAAAGTCTTTTTTAGACTTTCCTTAAGTGATAACGGACGGTAGCGACTTTCGATGGAATTCCATACCTAAGTTTTGAGCCTAATGTCTCAAAACTTCCGGGTGCCTAAAACGTTATAGTTTCAGGCACTTTTATCACGGCGGAAAGTCTGGATTACATTTTGCAAACACCCCTAATTTTTCATAGTCTGCCATTTTTTCAGGCTGATTTTATTAGGAAAGTATAGTTTTTCTATCTATTGACAAAACCTAAGAGAAAAAGGTACAATAAGATAAAAAATTGGAGGATATAAGATGAAAAAGTGGACACATTTAATTGTTTTTGCAATCTTATCAGGGATTTCTACCTTGATTCGTACATGGGGAATGGTAACAAATTCTTTGAATCAATCTTCTGCTCAAGATGTAACAAAAGAGTTAGAAAAATTGGGCGTTCCAAATTCTGAAGAGTTGGCAAAAGTATCTCAAGCGACGATGGAATTTCAAAATAACCTGATCAATAAGGCTCTGATTGTACTTTTATTGATTGCAATGGTGGCGATGATTGTCTTCCTGATTCAGAAAAAATATGAATTGTCTTCCTATACCTATATTGGCTATCTTTTTGGGACCTTAATCCTTGCAACCTACAGTTTCATTGGAACAAAAGGTGTTGCTCAATTGTATTCCGATGAAACGATGCGTCAAGCAACTGAAGCAGGAGCGCTTGGAGGCTACATTTTCAGTATTGTTCTCTTTGCCATTTATTTTGGTTTGACGGTCTTCTTTATGCTTCGTAAACCGAAAGAAACACCAAGTATGGAGACAACATCTACGGATATTTAATGTATCAGTCCGCTTTGATTAGACTGATTGTTTACCTGTCAGTTGACAGGTATTTTTTTATAGGAGATTCATTATGAAAAAATCGCAAATAGGTCTTATCATGGTGCTTATTAGTTTTGTTTTCGTTTTAGCTGGATTAGCTGCTTGGCATGTTCGTGATTATGAGACGATAGATCAAACAAGGCTTTATGAAATGAGAACAAACCGAGTCCTTATTTTTCAGAATTCTCAAGATCGACTACGCTATCAATTATCTGCTACGTTTTTAGGTAGTCAATTAGACGGAGCTCAGAAACTGGCTACCTCTGTCTATACAGGGAAAAGTGATCCAATTACCTATACAGTTGAATCGGAAGAGGCTGGTCGATTTGAGTACACATTTAAGGGAGAAATCGTTGAAGTAGATGGTTTGAAATATCCGATGACAAAAGGCAGTGCTATTAGTTATGAGTTGGAAGTTGGGAAGAGATATGCTTTAATTCTTCGAACAACGATTAGCAAAACGGATTATCAGCTACCGAGTGGGGAAAAAGTAACGGTCTTGTCAGGAAAGCCATACGGAACCTATTTAGAAATGATTGAAGTACCAACATCAGAGAGTAAGTAAGCTTATGAAATGCAAAAAAACCGGAATTTTCCGGTTTTTTTAATGGATTGCTTGTTTTGTAACGGTTTGATGATTACATTTTTTCAGGAGCATCAACACCAAGAAGGCGAAGCGCTTCTTTTAAGACAACTCCTGTTGCGTAAGCAAGAGCGAGGCGGCTATCGCGTTCTGGACTTTCATCCAAGATGCGAGTGTGGGCATAGAACTTGTTGAAGGCTTGTGCAAGGCTGATAGCATATTTTGCAACCACGGATGGGTCATACTTATCAGCTGCTTTCTCAACGATAGACGTAAAGTCTTGGAGAAGTTTAATAATCTCCCAACTTTCTGGGTCATTGAGAGAGTATGCAGCGTCAGCATCTGCTACAAAGTTCGCTTTACGAAGGATAGATTGGATACGAGCGTAAGCGTATTGAACGTAGGGACCTGTCTCTCCTTCAAAGGATACCATTGCTTCAAGGTCGAAGTCATATCCATTATCGCGGTCTGTCTTCAAATCATAGAATTTAACAGCACCAATCCCTACAGCTTTTGCAACAGCTTCCTTGTTTTCGAGGTCTGGATTTTTCGCCTCAATCTGAGTAAGAGCACGAGTGACAGCTTCATCAAGGGTTGGTTCCAAAAGGATGATGTTTCCTTTACGAGTAGACAATTTCTTCTTGTTCTTGGTGACAAGACCAAATGAAACGTGTGTCATGTCATCAGACCAGGCAAATCCCATTTCCTTCAAAACGGCTTTCAATTGCTTAAAGTGGTGAGATTGCTCTTGACCAACAACGTAGATGCTCTTCACAAAGTCAAAGGTACGTTTACGGAACATAGCAGTAGCCATGTCACGTGTGATATAGAGTGTTGCACCATCTGATTTCATGATGAGGGCAGGTGGGAGATTGTAGGCTTCTAAATCAACAATCTCAGCTCCCTTAGATTCTTTGAGCAAGTTTTTTTCTTGTAGAATTTCGATACCTTCATCCATCTTGTCATTGTAGAAGGCTTCACCGTGGTAGTGATCGAATGATACATTTAATTTATCGTAGATACGATTGAATTCGACCAAACTTTCGTCACGGAACCATTGCCACAATTCATGAGCTTCTGGATCTCCGTCTTCCAATTTTTTGAACCATTTACGTGCTTCTTCGTCTAATTCAGGTTTTTCTTCAGCTTCTGCATTGATGCGGACATAAAGTTTGAGGAGTTCATCGATTGGGTTTGCTTCGACAGCAGCTTTATCTCCCCAGAGTTTGTAGGCAACAATCAACATACCGAATTGTTTACCCCAGTCACCTAAGTGGTTGATACGGATAGGTGTGTAGCCAATTTTTGCATAAAGGTTTGCGATGGCGTCACCGATGACTGTCGAACGTAAGTGTCCTACTGAGAATGGTTTAGCGATATTTGGACTAGACATATCGACTGTAACATTGCGGCCTTGCCCCAATGTTTGCTGACCATAGTTTTCTTTTTCTGTGATAACGGCTTTTAAAATATCTTGAGAAATAGCAGCTTTATCTAAGAAAAAGTTTACATAAGGGCCAGTAGCCACGACTTTTTCAAAGCCAGTTGTGTCTAATTTTTCAACAATGTCGCTTGCGATAGCTTGAGGCGCTTTGCGCTCTACTTTAGCTAATGAAAATGCAGGGAAGGCGATATCGCCCATTTCAGATGATTTTGGTTTCTCTAATAAGTTGAAAATTTGGTCCGCATCTAGATTAGGAAGTACGGTAGCCAATTTTTCGGCAACGAGTGTTTTATGATTCATAGAATGACCTCCAGATTTCTTGATTCTATTTTAACACATTTTTGCTATAAAAAATGATAAAAAACCTAAAATTTGTTATACTATTAATAATTATGATATTCTGAGGTACAAATGTGAATAAAAGAGACAGACATGAATTGATTAAGTCAATGATCCGTCAAGAGAAGATTGGAAGACAAGCGGATATTCAAGCAGGCCTAGAAAAGAATGGTGTTTTTGTAACCCAGACAACTCTTTCAAGGGACTTACGTGAGTTAGGGCTCGTCAAGATTTATGAAAATGGTCGTTCTTACTATTCTTTAACTGTTGAGGAAAGAGAGGAAGCTTTTAGCCAATTATTAGCAGAATATGCTTATAAGGTGGAGCGTGCTAGTTTTATCTTAGTCTTGCATTCGGATTTAGGAGAAGCAGCCTTGATGGCCAATATTATTGATGCAGAAAAACCATCGACTGTTTTGGGAACCATTGCTGGTGCAGATACGCTCTTGGTCATTTGTCGTAATGAGGAGGCTGCTCAGCAGGTAGAGAGTGAAATCAATCAATTTTTACTAGGATAGGGACATTATGACGAAAGAAAAAATTTCTCCCGGTATGCAACAGTATCTGGATATTAAAGCGCAGCATCCAGATGCTTTTTTGCTTTTCCGCATGGGAGATTTCTACGAATTATTTTATGAAGATGCAGTAGAAGCGGCACAGATTTTGGAGTTGACCTTGACGAGTCGGAATAAAAATGCAGAGCATCCGATTCCGATGGCAGGTGTTCCTTATCATGCTGCCCAGCAGTATATTGATACCTTGGTCGAATTGGGACACAAGGTGGCGATTGCTGAGCAAATGGAAGATCCTAAAACAGCTGTGGGCGTTGTCAAGCGGGCTGTGGTACAGATTATTACACCGGGAACAGTTGTAGATTCGGCTAAGCCAGATGCAGAGAGCAATTTCCTTGTGGCCATTGATCGAGATGGAAAGGAATTCGCCTTGTCTTACATGGATGTGGCAACGGGGCAATTCTTTGTGACCAAATTGGCAGATTTTGCTAGTGTCTCTGGAGAAATCCGTAATTTACGGGCGCGAGAAGTTGTAGTAGGATTTGAACTGACGGAAAGTCAAGAACAGGTGTTACACAGTCAGATGAATCTTCTGCTTTCACAGGAAACGGATTGTGTGGAAGATGTACAACTGATAGATAGCTCCTTGTCAGAGCTTGAAAAGGCTGTTGCAGGAAAGTTGCTCAGTTATGTCCATCGGACTCAGTTGCGGGAATTATCTCACCTGCAAAAGGTGCAACGCTATGAAATTAAAGATTACTTGCAGATGGATTATGCGACCAAGTCCAGTCTAGATCTCCTAGAAAATGGACGGACTGGGAAAAAACATGGTAGTTTGTATTGGTTGATGGATGAGACTAAGACAGCTATGGGGATGCGTTTGCTTCGCTCTTGGATTGACCGTCCCTTGGTGGATTCATCGCGGATTTTGGAGCGGCAGGAAATCGTCCAAGTGTTCTTAGATTATTTTTTTGAGCGGAGTGATGTGACCGAAAGTCTCAAAGGTGTCTATGACATCGAGCGCCTAGCTAGTCGAGTATCATTTGGGAAGACCACGCCGAAAGATTTGCTACAGCTAGCGCAGACCTTGGGAAATGTCCCTACCATTAAGGCGATTTTAGAGCAGATACATCAGCCAGCTTTGGCCAACTTGATTGCCCAACTGGATGCGATTCCTGAACTGCATGCTTTGATTAGCGCAGCCATTGACCCAGATGCCCAAGGGACCATTACCGATGGGAATATCATTAAGGCGGGCTTTGATGAACAACTGGACCAATACCGTTTGGTGATGCGGGAAGGGACTGGCTGGATCGCTGAGATTGAGGCAAAAGAGAGGGCTAATTCAGGTATCAACAACCTGAAAATTGACTACAATAAGAAGGATGGTTACTATTTCCATGTGACCAATTCCAACCTCGGTCATGTCCCAGCTCATTTCTTCCGCAAGGCAACTTTGAAAAATTCCGAACGCTTTGGAACGGAAGAGTTGGCTAAAATCGAAGGACAGATGCTAGAGGCGCGTGATAAATCGTCCAATCTGGAATACGAGATTTTCATGCGGATTCGCCAGGAAGTAGAGAAATACATCGGCCGCTTGCAGGCCTTGGCACAAGGTTTGGCAACGGTGGATGTGCTTCAGGCATTTGCTGTTGTAGCGGAGATGCAACACTTAGTGCGACCAAACTTTTCAGATCAACGAGCCATTGCCATTGAAAATGGCCGTCATGCAGTGGTGGAGAAGGTCATGGGGACTCAGTCTTATATTCCGAATTCGATTTATCTGGATGAGGAGACCGATATGCAGCTGATTACAGGACCAAACATGAGTGGGAAGTCCACCTATATGCGGCAGTTGGCGATGATTGTCATCATGGCGCAGATGGGAGCCTATGTCCCAGCGGATGCTGCTACCTTGCCGATTTTCGATGCGATTTTTACACGGATTGGGGCTGCCGATGATTTGGTAAGTGGCCAGTCAACTTTCATGGTCGAAATGATGGAGGCCAATAAGGCTGTTCGCCTTGCTAGCAAACAGTCGCTCATTCTCTTTGATGAGTTAGGGCGCGGAACGGCAACCTACGACGGAATGGCCTTGGCACAGGCTATTATTGAATATATTCACGATAAGGTTGGTGCGAAGACACTTTTTGCTACTCATTATCATGAATTAACTGCTCTAGATAAGGAGTTGCAACACCTACAAAATGTTCATGTCAGCACCTTGGAAAAGGATGGGCAGGTGACCTTCTTGCATAAGATTGCGGATGGACCGGCGGACAAATCTTACGGGATTCATGTAGCCAAGATTGCAGGATTGCCAACAGACTTGCTTCAGCGAGCAGATAGCATTTTGCGAAATTTGGAACATCAGGCAGCTTCTGTCACAACTACTCAGGTTTCAGACCAGCCAGTTGATGCAGGGCAGATGGATCTCTTTGCTGTAGATCATCCAGTAGTAGAAAAAATCCGTCAATTGAACCTCAATCAAATGACACCAATGGATGCGATGATCACTTTAGCGAATTTGCAAAAGGAAGTATAAATTTTAAAGAATGAAGAAAGCTCCGCTTGATGCGGGGCTTTTGCCGTATAGAGCGTCAAAATGACCACATAGCGAAATCCTATTGAAATCCCTGATAGAATAAGGTTTAATAGAGTCAGAAAGGAGAGAGATATGAAAGTAAAATTGGAAATTGATGAACGAATTGTAGAAGACAATGTCACCATCGAAGCGCAGGCTTATACGTCACAGATTTCCAATTTGGTGGATTATATTCATCAACTTGGAAAGAAGACGGATCGATTGACCGTTAGGAAGGGAGAAGAGGTTCATTTACTAGCGGAATCAGAAATCATTCGTCTAGTAATTGAGGACAAGGTGGTGCGGGTCAAGACTGCTTCGGATGAATTTACGACCAATCTACGTCTGTATCAAATCAAGGAATTACTACCAGCTAACTTTTTACAAATTTCCCAGTCAGAGATTATCAATCTCAATCATTTAGACCACTTGCAACTGACTTCAAATGGTTTGGTCAAGCTCATTATGAAAAATGAGGATTTCACTTATTCCTCTCGTCGTTATCTTAAGATTATAAAGGAGACTTTGGGACTATGAAAAAATACATCTTATCAGGCGCTCTAGGCGTTACCATCGGTATGGTAATTTCTTTACTGATGTCAGCTATTTTTGCAAACGGAGAATATTTCCCGCTTAATCCCTTTTCGGGTATGGGGCAATACTACGCCCATCATTTCAATCAGCTAACTACAATGACCATTGTGGTGACCGTTTGGTTTGCGATTGGTCTTCTCTTTGAAGCAGCAGATGTGATTTTTGCTCAAGACTGGAGTTTGCTGCGCATGAGTGTGACACATTTTGTGGTGTCTTTTGTCGGATTCTCACTCTTGGGAGTATTGGCTGGTTGGTTTCCGCTTGATCTTGGCAATTTTATCTTTTTCTGGTTTGTGTTCATTGCTATTTATGCGCTTATTTACTGGGTCAATTACCGGCAAATGAAAGCTTCTGTTGAGCAAATTAACCGATCTTTAGAAAAATAAAATAATCAGCGAGTCCTTCCTGGTCTCGCTTTTTTTAAGTTCGTTTCGTACCTTCTCTCAAAAATCTGGTATAATGGACAAAAAAACTGAAGGGAGGATAGGAGATGAAGATAGTACGGCTAGCATTTTATGGTTTTTTTCTAGTTTTTAATAGCCTTTTTATTCTGTATAATATAGTAACAGGATTTGACTGGTCTAAGGTCCTCTTTCCATGTTTGATTTGTCTCTTATGTGTGTTTGCTCTTCGAGCTGTTATGAAGGAAGACCAGCAGTCCAAATAGGATTGCTGTTTTGTGTTATAATAGAAGGAAATATAGGCGCAAGCGCCATCTGAGAAAACAAACTTAGAAAGAAATGTATGCAACAAATTATTGAATTGCCAGAAGTGCTGGCCAACCAGATTGCGGCAGGTGAGGTGATTGAACGCCCTGCCAGTGTGGTCAAAGAATTAGTTGAAAATGCCATTGATGCCGGAAGCAGTCAGATTACCATTTCCATTGAGGAATTTGGTCTGAAAAAAATTGAGATTATTGACAATGGCGAAGGCATTGCTGCTGACGAGGTAGCTCTAGCCCTCCGTCGTCATGCCACTAGTAAGATTAAGACGCAGGCGGATCTTTTTCGGATTCGGACCCTGGGTTTCCGTGGTGAGGCCCTGCCTTCGATTGCTTCTGTTAGTCGGATGACAGTGCAGACAGCGACTGCGGACGGAGCTCATGGTTGGTTGCTAGAAGCCCATGGTGGAGAAACAGTTCGTGAAGAGCCTATTAGCCGTCCAGTGGGAACACAGATGACGGTGGAAGATTTATTTTACAATACGCCTGCTCGCCTGAAATATATGAAGAGCCAGCAGGCTGAACTCTCGCATATCATTGATGTGGTCAATCGACTCAGTCTAGCCCATCCAGAAATTGCCTTTACCCTGATTAATGAGGAACGCACTCTGATGCAGACAGCGGGAACTGCCAATCTTCGCCAAGCTATTTCAGGAGTGTACGGCATTGCAACAGCCAAGAAAATGGTCGAAATCAATGCGGAGGATTTGGATTTTCAGGTATCTGGTTATGTCAGTCTTCCTGAATTAACGCGTGCCAATCGCAATTACATTACCCTTCTCATCAATGGTCGTTACATCAAGAATTTCCTACTCAATCGAGCGATTTTAGATGGTTATGGATCTAAGCTCATGGTGGGGCGATTTCCGATTGCGGTGATTGATATTCAGATTGATCCTTATTTGGCGGATGTCAATGTTCATCCGACCAAGCAAGAGGTGCGGATTTCCAAAGAGCGCGAATTGATGACCTTGATTTCTCAAGCCATTGCTTCAGCGCTCCGTGAGCAGGAGTTGATTCCCGATGCCCTAGAAAATCTAGCGAAGTCCAGCACGCGCATTCGTCAAACAGCAGAGCAGACTAGTCTCCCTCTCAGAGAAACAAATCTCTACTATGATACGGTCAAGCAGGATTTTTATGTCAAGCCTGAAACAATAGCTGAGCCGATCAAGCCTCTGGAGGAAATAGAGGAACAGCAGGTTCAAGCTCCTATTCCGACTCGTAGCGTTCGCTTCGCCCAGCGTGTGGAGGTAGCGGAGCAAAACCAGGAGCACCCAGACCTAACCCAGAGTGAAATCGCCAAGATGGTGGACAAGCTAGAGCAGGAAGAAACCTCGACTTTCCCAGAACTGGAGTACTTTGGGCAGATGCATGGGACTTATCTCTTCGCACAGGGAAATGGTGGCCTTTATATTATCGACCAACATGCTGCCCAAGAACGGGTCAAGTACGAATATTATCGAGAAAAAATTGGGGAAGTAGATGCTTCGGCCCAGCAAGTATTAATTCCTTACATCTTTGAATTTCCTGCTAACGATGCGTTGCTACTTTCGCAGAAAATGGATGCTCTCCGTCAAGTTGGTGTCAACTTAGAAGAATATGGAGAAAACCAGTTTATCCTACGGGAGCACCCTATCTGGATGAAAGAAGAGGAGATTGAATCAGGTATCTATGAAATGTGCGACATGCTGCTCTTGACCAACGAAGTGTCGATTAAAAAATACCGAGCTGAACTCGCCATCATGATGTCCTGCAAACGGAGTATCAAGGCCAACCATGCATTGGATGACTATTCTGCGCGTGATTTACTGGTACAATTAGCCCAGTGTAAAAATCCTTACAACTGCCCACATGGTCGTCCAGTCCTTGTCAACTTTACCAAGTCTGACATGGAAAAAATGTTCCGCCGTATTCAGGAAAACCATACGAGCTTGCGAGAATTAGGGAAGTATTAGAACAAGTTTATTGCAGAGAACGTACCAAAGGAGATTATGTGAAAGAATTTTTTAATCTGCCTAAGCAGTTGCAGTGGCGGGAGGGATTGCGGTTTTTGTCCGTTGTATTGGGAAGTGCCATCTTCCCTTTTATGTCCATGTATTATGTCCAGTATTTTGGGGCCTTTATTACGGGTCTTTTGGTCATTGTCACACAAGCTGTGAGTTTTCTGGGAATCCTCTACGGAGGGCATCTGTCAGACTCGATTGGTCGGAAGAAAGTGTCGGATATTGGTAATTTTGGAGTACTGATAGGGTATTTCCTGACGATTTTTGCCAATCGTCCTGGGCACATCATGCCATTGTTGACATTTTTTGGGATTTTTGTCGTGGAAGTCATGTCTAACTTTTCCTTTCCAGCCTTTGATGCCATGCTGATTGATTTGACCAATGAAAAGAATCGTCGTTTTGTGTATACCATTAATTACTGGTTGGTGAATGTGGCTGTGATGATTGGCGCAGGTGTAGCAGGAGCTTTCTATGATGACCACTTTTTCGAGTTGCTTCTTGTGATGACTGGGATTGCTCTATTTACTTTCGTAATTATGTTTTTCCGCTTTGAAGAAACAAGACCAGATGATTTGGTCTTTGAACATGGACGAGGATTGTTTGCAACTTTCAAAAACTACAGCGATGTGATCAAGGACAAGGTCTTCCTGGTTTATACAGCAGGTACGGTTCTATTTACCAGCGTCTGGACACAGGTGGATAATTATATTCCTATCCACTATAAAACCATTTATCAACCAACTCAGCTTTTTGGTCTGGAGATTACAGGGGCTAAGTTACTCAGTCTAACCGTCTTTATCAATACTGTAATGATTGTCTTTCTCATGACGACAGTCAATCGTCTGACAGAAAAAATGAGACTCATTCCCCAATTAGTGACGGGGTCAGTGATTTTTGCGGGAGGAATTTTTTCTGCCTTTACTTTCAAGAGTCTGATTCCGATATTCCTATCTGCAGTTGTCTACACGATTGGAGAGATGATTAATGTCCCAGCTAGTCAAGTCCTGCGTGCTAAGATGATGGATGAAAACAAGATTGGGTCTTACTCTGGCTTTATTTCAATAGCCCAACCGCTGGGCGCCATTCTTGCTGGTAGCATGGTATCACTTAGCCAATTTACTGGAGTCGTCGGCGTACAAGTGGCTTTTGTCCTCTTTGCAGGGCTTGGAATTTCCCTCATTGTCAAATCGGCTCGTATGCACGGAGTGACTTCATAAGAAAGGTTTATTATGTTTGATTATATTAAAGGAAAACTCACCAAAATTACAGCCAAATATATCGTTGTTGAGACTGGGGGTCTAGGCTATATCCTTCATGTGGCCAACCCTTACAGTTTCTCTGACCGAGTCAACCAAGACATTCAAATCTATCTTCATCAGGTGATTCGAGAAGATGCCCATCTCCTCTATGGTTTCCATAATGAAGATGAAAAAGCCGTCTTTCTCAATCTCATCTCCGTATCAGGGATTGGACCGACCACAGCCCTTGCTATTGTTGCAGTGGATGACAACGAAGGGTTGGTTCGCGCTATTGATAACAGTGACATCAAGTATCTGATGAAGTTTCCAAAGATTGGTAAAAAAACAGCCCAGCAAATGATTTTGGATCTGGCAGGGAAGTTCGTAGATGTAGCGGTGGAAAATGGCAAAGCTCCTCAGTCAGCCCCTACTGGCAATCCAGCCTTGGAAGAAGCCATGGAAGCTCTATTAGCTCTCGGCTACAAAGCAGCCGAACTCAAGAAAATCAAAGCCTTCTTTGAAGGAACCACCGAAACAACGGAGCAATATATCAAATCTAGCTTGAAGATGCTTATGAAATAACAAGATACAAAGGTCGTTAAAAAAGCAAAGCGAAAATAGGAGTTTAGACGAAGAGTCGTAAGACTCTAGGAAAAACTATCTTTTTGCACAGCTCTTAGACCGTGTTCAATTCATATAAGATACGGAGCCGTTAAGCGATACACAGCAAAATGGCGGTCAGTCAGAAATCCTTGATTTCGTAGACACACCCCCGTCAGGAAGACTAGAACTTGCACAGATACTATCGAAGAAAGTTCAGACGTCTACGCTGCTAACAAGATACAACATTTGCTAAAAGAGCAAAGGAGAAAACAATGACCAAACGGTGTGGCTGGGTGAAGATGAATAACCCTTTATATGTAACTTACCATGATGAAGAATGGGGAAAGCCCCTAAGAGGCGATGAGCGCGCCCTTTTTGAGTTGCTCTGCCTGGAAACCTATCAAGCAGGTCTCTCTTGGGAAACGATCCTCAATAAACGCGCTGCTTTCAAGGAAGCTTTCCACAACTACGATATCAAAAAAGTTGCCCAGATGACAGACGAAGAGTTGGATGCTATTTTACAAAATCCAGCGGTTGTCCGCAATCGCCTTAAAATCTACGCAACTCGTGCAAATGCCCAAGCCTTCTTATCCATCCAAGAAAAATACGGTTCTTTTGAAGCTTATATATGGTCATTTGTGGATGGCCAACCCCTTGTCAATCATGTGGAAAACTATAGGGAGGCTCCAGCCAAAACAGACTTGTCCGAGACGATTGCCAAAGACCTCAAAAAACGTGGTTTTAAGTTCACAGGACCCGTCTGTGTCTATTCCTACCTTCAAGCAGCAGGCCTAGTCAACGATCACGAAGTGGACTGTGAATTTCGATAAGAAAACTACCGCTAGAATTTCCTAGCGGTAGTTTTTTGCCTCCTCTCGAAGACTTTCTAATAATCGCGTTTCACCTGTTAACTCCAATAAAGCCAACCCCTTTTCAATCAAATCGTCATCATCACGACAGATGCCGATATAGACCTGCGCAATAGACAGAGTCTCATAGTTCTTAATCTTCTTGGATGTACGAAGTAGCCGAACACTGATATCTTCACAGTCCCTTTTTTGATCAGAATACAAGTAAAGTTTGGCGATAGTAGCCAATAAATTAGCTTCTAATGGTTTAATATTTCGATAATGTTGGTATTTTTTTAAACTATGAAATAGTTTTTGTGTTAGTTTAGGTAGGTATTCAATAGGGTAGTGGTAGAGAATAGTTCCAAGTAATCGAATATCGCTTTCATACCATTCATTTTGTTATTCAATATACTCCCAAATACGTTGTGTGGCTTCTAAAAAGTCTGTGCTAGGATCAGAAAGCCCATGCTTGCGTAGATGTATGACAATTGTTAAAGTGTCATTGATATGTTGAATAGGCACATCGTGATGTGTTTTCAAGTAAGTAATACAATCCTTTTGAATATCTTCTAATCCTTTAATGTCTGTTGAAGAATTATGAGTGTAAACCTTATTGAGGATGCGTTGTTTCTCATTAGGTTGATAATAATTGCAAATCTAACGAAATTCTTCTAAGCTCATGTTGATTTGATTGAGCAGAAAAATCATGTTCTCAACACTGGGAACACGTTCGCAAGACTCAATTTTGGACAAACTTGTCCGAGAAAGTTGATCTCCACAGACATCTTTTTGCGAGAGCCCTTTAGACAGTCTGATCTTCTTATAAACAGCACCAAAATCCCACCTCATAGCAATCCCTCCCTAAAATGTGACAAAAGATTACATTTTCTAAAAATGACTGATATGTATGTTAGTATTATAGCATAAATGCAGGAGGTAGGAAGTTTGAAAAAAAGGCTATTGAAATTAACGTTATTTTTAGCGATGATTGTCCCTTTTGCGAGCTCCGTAGCAGAGAACTGGTGGACGTGGCTGTGGCCATAGCAAAATCAATAAGAGTTTATAAATAGAAAGGAGCTGAGTCCAATGGATTAGTTATCTAATATGGTTTGTTTTCTTGTAGTAAAATAAAAAATAGAAAGGTTGTCATAACAATGAAAAAGAAAGTTGGAATTTTATTAGCAGTTTTCAGTTGTATCGGATTTCTTAATACCTCATCAGTTTATGCTGAAGACTATGTGGCAGAAAGTGCAACTGCAGGTACTATAGAGAGTCAGTTCTCTCCTGAACAAGTAGCAGCATGGAATGCGGAAGCGGATAAGCCTGTCGTTGGAGACTGGAAAGTGTCTGGAGATGTAGCAGAAGCGGGTAAGGGTACTTGGAGCTGGCGCGATGGACTAATTTGCATTACCGATGCTAAAGTATCAGGGATTATTAACCATGGTCATGCTGGAATTGTAGCAGCAGCCCCTTACTATCAAGCTACTATTGAAGCCAATAAGGAAACGGGAGTCGCAGTATTTTATGGCAGCTGGGAAAAACGTTCTGGACAGATCTGGCAAGTCGGTGTTAATACTACATCTGTTGCGGAAGACAAAAAGGCAGCCCAATGGGCTGCACGACAAATAGGAAAACCTTATAACTGGAACTTCTTTGATGTATGGACTCGGAAGAAATTTTATTGTTCGCAACTCGTATGGGCAGCTTATCGTGATACTTCTGGAAATCAAGCAGACGTCAGCCTAAATGACTACGGAGCTGCTATTCACCCATTTGAATTACGAGATCATCCTAACACGACGATTGTATATCGAAAACGCTAATAAAGAGAGACGACTATGTACAAAAAATAATAAGTCTATGTTGTATTGGGTTCTGTCTATTTTTGATGACAGGTTGTAAACAACAGAAAACTTCGTCATCAACAGCAGACGGTGACTTTATCATTTTTAATAAGGCAGAGGCCATATCCTTTTCCTTTGAAAAAGATAAAATTAAAAAACATACAGTGGTGGCTAGAGTACCAGATAGGATGTATCCACGTAATGACTATGTGGAAGAGGTTGGGAATATTGTCTATGGACAAACGATGGAAAACAACAAACCAGGCTTTCCCTACCTCTACCGCTATGATAAAACAAATCATTCCATCAAGATATTAGATGATGGGGATGCCTACGCCATGACCTACGATGGTAAGTTCCTGTATCGGACAGAAGTTTATACGGATAGAGTTGTTTTACATAAGTACAATTCCAATTTCAAAGAAGTCTCCAAAAAAGAAATCCCTAACACCACGACTTTAGAGTTAACCAACGATATACTGGCTATTGGAGAGAAACTTTATATTTTGGTGGGGAGTGTTGACGATGAAACAAGTGCACATGCCAATCGTCTCTGGATATTGGATAAAAATTTAGAATTATTGGAAGAAAGGGATATTGATTATACTTCTGAGAATCGTGGTGGTTTCCTTCAGATGATAAATATTGGGCAGACTCTCTACATTGCAGAACCTAGCAGAGGACGTAGAGAAGATGGCGAACTTGGTCCAGGATATAATATTGTCACTTATAACCTTGACACTCAAGAATTAGGACAGATACAAGTCGAAATTCCATACCCGCATGATCTCTATTATGATGAAGAACGTCATATACTCGTAGTCTATCACTATACTCTATATGTTGAAGATGCTAAGTGGACTTTCATTGATTTAGATGATAACAGTCAACGTACCGTTTCTTTAGGAAAAGGAAAAGGTTTTGAGCAAGATGCTTATTTCACTCAACAAGATGGGCTTTATTATTTCCTGTTTAATGATAAATTGGTTCAATATAACTATGATGAAGATAAAAAGAAGGAGTATTCTCTGAAAGAATTTGGCATAGATTCAGCCAGTGTTCTAGTCTTTGAGAAATAATCCCTTGACTAAAAGTAGCACTTTTGCTACTTTTTTTGTTACAATGAAAGAAAAACTGCGAATAGATAAGTAGGAGGGATTATGAAAGCGGAGTTGATTGCTGTTGGGACAGAGATTTTAACGGGACAAATTGTCAATACCAACGCCCAGTTTCTATCTGAGAAATTTGCAGAATTAGGGATTGACGTTTTTTTTCAGACAGCGGTAGGGGACAATGAGGAACGCCTCTTATCTGTGATTGACATTGCCAGTAAGCGGAGCGATTTGGTGGTTTTATGTGGTGGTCTTGGACCGACCGAGGATGACTTGACCAAGCAAACCTTGGCAAAATATCTGGGACGGAAATTGGTTTTTGATGTGGAAGCCAATCAGCGCTTGGATGAGTTTTTTGCCACTCGTCCTCAGTATGCTCGTACACCAAACAATGAGCGGCAAGCGCAGATTATTGACGGCTTTACGCCAATTCAAAATATTACTGGCTTAGCGGTAGGTGGTTTGCAGGAGGTTAATGGCGTGACTTATGTGGTTTTGCCTGGTCCACCGAGTGAATTGAAGCCAATGGTTCAGGAAAATCTTGTGCCCCTTCTCTCAACCAATCATAGCAAGCTCTATTCTCGTGTCTTGCGGTTCTTTGGTGTGGGGGAGAGTCAGCTTGTGACGGTCTTAAAGGACATGATTGACCAGCAGACAGATCCGACTTTGGCACCTTATGCAAAGACAGGTGAAGTTACTCTTCGACTATCTACCAAGGCTCAGAGTCAAGCAGATGCAGATGTCAAGTTGGACAAGATGGAGCGGGAACTCCTAGCGGTTAAGACCTTGGAGGGGCAACTTCTTGCGGACTTGCACTATGGCTATGATGATGACAATAGTCTGGCGCGTGTGGTCTTTGAGTTGCTGGTAGAGTCAGGAAATACTCTCACGGCCGCTGAAAGTCTCACGGCAGGGCTGTTACAATCTACTCTGGCCGACTTTTCTGGGGCTTCTCAGGTTTTCAATGGTGGTTTTGTCACTTATAGTTTAGAAGAAAAGGCAAAAATGCTCCAAATTCCCCAATCTGACTTAGAAGAACATGGAGTTGTATCAAGTTTTACTGCTGAAAAAATGGCAGAGCAGTCGAGACGACTCACAGGGGCAGATATTGGTCTCGGGTTGACAGGTGTAGCAGGTCCAGATTCTCTAGAAGGTCAGCCGGCAGGAACAGTTTATATCGGTCTTGCGACGAAGGAAGGTGTCCAATCTATCCATGTCGTAATAGGAGGACGAAGTCGATCAGATGTCCGCTATATCGCAACATTGCATGCTTTTAATTTAGTACGAAAGGCTTTATTAAAAGCTAAAAAATTGGTATAATAGATAGAACTATCTCTTGAAGAGAAAGGAAAGAAATTTGGCTAAGAAGACAAAGAAGACAGAAGAAATCACTAAAAAATTTGGTGATGAGCGTCGTAAGGCATTGGATGATGCACTAAAAAATATCGAAAAAGACTTTGGTAAAGGGGCAGTGATGCGCCTTGGTGAGCGTGCAGAGCAGAAAGTTCAAGTCATGAGTTCAGGCTCATTGGCTTTGGATATTGCACTTGGTGCAGGTGGTTATCCGAAAGGCCGTATCATTGAGATTTATGGACCTGAAAGTTCAGGTAAAACAACAGTAGCTCTTCATGCAGTAGCTCAAGCCCAAAAAGAAGGGGGCATTGCAGCCTTTATTGATGCAGAACATGCTCTTGATCCATCATACGCAGCGGCTCTTGGGGTAAACATTGATGAATTACTGCTTTCCCAACCAGATTCTGGTGAGCAGGGACTTGAAATTGCAGGGAAATTGATTGACTCAGGCGCTGTTGACCTTGTCGTTGTGGACTCAGTAGCTGCCCTCGTTCCACGTGCAGAAATTGATGGTGATATTGGCGATAGCCACGTTGGTTTGCAGGCGCGGATGATGAGTCAAGCTATGCGTAAATTATCAGCTTCTATCAACAAGACAAAGACGATTGCGATTTTTATCAACCAGTTGCGTGAAAAAGTGGGCGTTATGTTTGGAAATCCAGAAACAACTCCTGGTGGGCGTGCCCTTAAATTCTATGCGTCGGTTCGTATGGATGTTCGTGGAAATACGCAAATTAAGGGTTCTGGCGATCAAAAAGACCAAAATGTTGGTAAGGAAACCAAAATTAAAGTCGTGAAAAACAAAGTGGCTCCACCATTTAAAACTGCGGAAGTGGAAATTATGTATGGTGAGGGAATCTCACGCACAGGTGAGTTGGTGAAGATTGCGACAGACCTTGATATTATCAAGAAATCGGGAGCCTGGTTCTCTTACAATGATGAAAAAATCGGTCAAGGTTCTGAAAACGCCAAGAAATACTTAGCAGAACACCCAGAAATCTTTGACGAAATCGACCACAAAGTCCGTGTACATTTTGGTCTAATTGAAGAAACGGAAGAAGACAAGGCAGTTACAGCTGTTGTCGAAGAAACACCAGCAGAAACAGATGACCTCATTCTAGACCTTGATGGCGGCATCGAGCTGGATGATTAAAAATCTCTGGGAGAGATTTTTAACCCTCGCCTGAAAATAAAAGATCGAGGCAGGTCAGGGGGACCTTTTTAGCCCGAGCCTGAAAGCAAAAAAGCAAGGGGAGTCCAGAGGACGCCCTTAAAACTGATGACATTGAGGTGGAAAAAACGAGCATTCTTGACATTTAGAGTGTGTATCGTAGCTTTACCGTATATTTTACCCAGGAAAAGAGGAGTATTGGTCGGAAATACTCCTCTTTTCCTCAAAAAAATAGCCCAAAAATTGAAAATAGGTCTCCAGACCGAGTTGTTTTATGGTATAATGTTCTATAATGTATTTATAAAATGTAGCAAAGGAGAGACTACATGATTAAGATTTATACAGTTTCTAGCTGTACAAGTTGTAAAAAGGCAAAAAATTGGCTCAACGCCCATCAGTTGTCTTACAACGAGCATAATCTTGGGAAAGAAGCGATTACCAAAGAAGAAATATTAGATATTTTAACAAAGACAGAAAATGGTATTGCTAGTATCGTTTCTTCCAAAAATCGTTATGCCAAGAGTTTAGAGTGTGACATTGAAGAATTAAGCGTGAATGAAGTGATTGATATTATCACAGCGAATCCTCGTATTTTAAAAAGTCCTATCTTGATTGATGAGAAGCGATTGCAGGTAGGATATAAGGAAGATGATATCCGTGCCTTTTTACCGCGTGCAGTTCGAAATGTTGAAAATGCGCAAGCTCGTATGCGTGCAGCTTTGTAAAAATAGAGTAGGGGAGACTGTCGTTTCCCCTATTTTAGTTGACAAATCAAGAAAAGTTTCAGATAATCAAATAGTAAACTATTTTTTGAGGAGTCACAAATGAAAAAGAATGTGCTGTTCGTATTGTTGTTGTCGTGTTTTGTCTTTGTTGCTTGTGGAAAAACAACAGCGAAACAAAATGCCACTGCAGCGGATACAGAAAAAACAACAACATCTAAAAGTATGACAACAACCACTACCACTACTCAGACAACACAAGCAGAAGAAACGGAAAAAACTGAGTCCTTTGAATATGAGGTAAATGGTGAAGCGGGTGAAAAGCAGCTGATTAAAGAGACTGTTGTCTATAAGGGAGACCAATTTCTTAAATTGGAAGTGCACATTACCACTCAGACAGATGAGGCGACTAAGACAGAACTGAGTGGAGTAGATTTTGAAACAGTAAGGGCGCAAATGCTTGAATACTTTAATGGGGATTCATCCATCCAGCAATTAAAATCTATTCCAGGCGTTGAAGTAGAATCTGATGTCACGCCGGAATATGATGGTATTGTCAACATTAAAATTGACATGACGGTTGTAGATTTGAAGGCCTTGTCCTCGGTAGAAGGGATGGGAGCTGATTTTACCCAGTTTGCTGAATTAACGCCTAAACAGTATATTTTAGGTTTGAAATTACAAGGTGCTAAAGCAATCACCCAATAAGAAACCCAATAAGAAAAACTTGAGTTTTCCTCAAGTTTTTTTCTTCTTCTAAACGGACGCAATCATTGATAATAGTGGATTTTTGTGGTATAATAACATAATAATAATAAATAGAAGGAAGGTGTAAGTATGGGATTCACAGAAGAAACTGTCCGTTTTCGTTTAGATGATACCAATAAACAAGAAATTAGCAAGACGTTGACCAATGTTTATCGTTCACTAGATGAAAAAGGATATAATCCAATTAACCAAATTGTAGGCTATGTATTGAGTGGAGACCCCGCTTATATTCCTCGTTACAATGATGCGCGCAATCAGATTCGTAAGTATGAGCGCGATGAAATTGTGGAAGAATTGGTCCGCTTTTATTTAAAAGAGAATGGGATTGATCTTTGATGAGAATTATGGGATTGGATGTCGGCTCTAAGACGGTTGGCGTTGCCATATCAGACCCGCTTGGTTTCACGGCGCAAGGATTGGAAATCATTGCGATTGATGAGGACAAAGGGGAGTTTGGTTTTGAACGTTTGACAGAGCTGGTTAAAGAGTACAAGGTTGATCGATTTGTAGTCGGACTCCCTAAGAATATGAACAACACCAGCGGTCCGCGTGTAGAGGCAAGTCAAGCTTATGGCGAGCAATTGGTAGAATTATTTAGCTTGCCTGTTGAATACCAGGATGAGCGTTTGACAACAGTGGCTGCTGAGCGGATGTTGATTGAGCAAGCTGATATTAGCCGTGGCAAACGTAAGAAGGTTATTGATAAATTAGCTGCACAGCTGATTTTGCAAAATTATTTGGATAGAACATTTTAAGAATGGAAAGGATTGAATCCGACAGCAAAGCGGATTCTTGGTATCGTACTGATGGCACACGATCACACTCATGATCATGAACACAACCATGACGAACGTGAATTAATCACTTTGGTGGATGATCAAGGAAATGAAACCTTGTTCGAAATTCTCTTGACAATTGATGGTCAAGAAGAATTTGGCAAGAACTATGTTCTCTTGATTCCAGCAAGCGCAGAAGAGGATGAGAATGGTGAGGTAGAAATCCAGGCCTACTCATATACTGAAAATGAAAATGGTACAGAAGGTGATTTGCAACCAATCCCAGAAGATGCGACAGCTGAGTGGGATATGATTGAGGAAGTCTTCAATAGTTTTATGGAAGAAGAATAATGTGAGAAGGGAACCTATTGAGGTTCCTTTTTTTGATACTCAAAAGACCCTATAATCTCCAAAGTGGGATTTACCCACTACAAAAATGATAGTCTCCTTAAACCTTGATAAAAGTAGTTAACTTAGTTTTTGATGTTGAGCTAGAGAGTCTAAAAATAGATATAAAAGAAAGCTATATACAGTATATGCATTTCGAATTGAGGCACACAAATACACTAGGTTAGTGATGGCATTCAAATTGGAAATGACAGATAGAGGACTTTTTGGTATAATGAAAAATGATTATAGCAAGGAGTGGAAGATGACAGAAGTAGATGGAATCATGGATGATTCAGAATTGTATTCAAGAAAATCTCGTGCGGGTGGCCGAAGGCAACGAAGGCCAGAACGAGTCCGAGATGAGTGGAATGAAGGTTTCAAAGAGAGTTTGTTGCCTACTCGTTTTGTTCCAGCCTTGTTTTGGAGTCTTCTTGTTAGTTTGTTGAGCGTAGCCAATCCATTATTGACTGGCTTAGCAACAAACTTGCAAACTCAAAACCTTTATGCTGGTTTTGCTATGGCAAAAGGGCAAAGTCCATATGCTGACTTTTTTGGGACCAGTGGGCTTCTTTATTATTTGCTAACGAATGTGAGTTATTTCTTTCAGACTCCTATCGGCATTGCCATTTTTCAATTTATTGCTCTCTTTATTGCTGGGATTTATTTCTATAAAATCATGGCCTACTTTAGTAAGAGCAAAGATAGTGCGACCCAACTTCTAGTGTGGTTTTATCTGTTTATTTTGGCAGCTGGGTTTGGTGGTATCTATGCTAGTCTCTTTGCATTGCCATTTATGCTAACTAGCATCTGGTTTTTGATTCGGTATTTTGAAAATGCAGTGCGCGATGAGGCGTTTATCTTTTATGGAATGGATGCTGCCTTGGTCTTTATGATCTATCCTAAGAGTGCGCTGTTATGGGTTGTATCAGTCTTGGTGCTCTTCATTTTCAACATGCAGCATCAGCGTATAGCTAGAGGGATTTATCAGTTGCTTGCGACGGTTTTTGGATTTCTACTCGTTATTTATTCAGTTGGGTATTATGCTTTTGTGGAACAAATACTGGGCTTAGCGATTCAGCAAACATTCTTCTATAATGTGAGCTTGGATTTCACTCATCAGGATATCCTGTGGACGGCACTCATTGTCCTAGGAGCCTTGGTGGTATCAGGTTTCTTGAAGAATTTTATCCAATCCATACTCTCGCTGAAAGAAGCTTTTCATCGTTATATTACAGTGACGATTCTTCTAGCATTTTTGCTTCAATTGGTCTTTATTGTTGGGAATGCAAATTTTGAATTGAGCCAACTCATTATTTTACTTCCTTATGGTTTTGTGATGGCAGTATTGCCATTGAAAAAAGTGAAAATGATGGGAGAAGAGGATGAAGAACTATCCTTGTCCTCATTTGATAACTTTGATTATCTAAAAGCCAGTTTCTTTTTACCGTTAGTGGCCTGCCTTCTGATTCCGCTTCATCCTGTTATCTACTATCTTGAAGAGGGAGCGGTACATCAAGAACGGGCAGCCATAGCGGCTTACATCCGAGAAAATTCGGATAAAGATGCGAAGATTTATGCTTGGGATGATAGTGCACAGGTCTATCTAAAAAGTGAGCGTTTGTCTGCGGCCACCATTTTAGCAGCGGCACCTTATCTAAATACAGAAGATAATCAAGCAAATTTGGTGTATGATTTGAATCGGAACGAGGCACAATATATTGTCGTTAATCAGGATATCCCGCTACTCGATAGTGTAAAAGAAAACTTGGAAACTAGCTATCAGACTGTAGATACAGGTACTTCTCATCTGATCCTTTACCAGAAAAAATAAATGAAATAGGCTATGAAAATAGTCTTTTTCTTTTTACATAAATCACTACATATTGTGTTGTTTTTTAAAAAAATATTTTTATCATACAATATATTGAAATATTCTTGATAAAGTGATACACTATATTGGAATACTCAGAAAGAGATTTTGAAGGGAGAAAAAATGGGAAATATAACTGAAATGACTGTTTTAAAGCGAGACGGTCGAGCAGTGGGATTTGACCAAGAGAAAATTTTCTCTGCTTTGGAGCGGGGGAATCAAGAGCTACCAATTGAAAAACAGGTTTCTAATGAGATTTTGGAACAGGTAACGAATCGAGTCCTGGTAGAAATCGAACGACGCTTTGACAGAGATATCCAAATTTATGAAATCCAAAATATTGTCGAGCAAGAATTGCTGCAGAGCCATCAATATCCTTTGGCTGAGGAATATATCCAATACCGTACAAAACGGGATTTCCAACGTCATCAAGCCATGGATATCAACATGGAAATCCATAAATTGCTCTCTAAGGATCAGGCAGTCGTCAATGAGAATGCCAATAAGGACAGTGAAGTCTTCAATACCCAACGTGATTTGACAGCGGGAATTGTGGGCAAGTCCATTGGTCTCAAACTCCTGCCCCCTCACGTGGCCAATGCCCATCAAAAAGGGGAAATCCATTACCATGACTTGGATTATAGCCCTTATACCCCGATGACCAATTGTTGCTTGATAGATTTCAAGGGGATGTTGGAAAAAGGGTTCAAGATTGGGAATGCAGATGTCGAAAGTCCCAAGTCTATCCAAACTGCAACCGCGCAGATTTCGCAAATTATTGCCAATGTAGCCTCGAGCCAATACGGTGGTTGCTCGGCAGACCGGATTGATGAAGTTTTAGCGCCTTATGCGAAACTCAATTATGAAAAACATTTGAATGATGCTAAGGAATGGGTTGCTGAAGAAAAATGGGAAGACTATGCATTGACGAAGACTAAAAAAGACATCTATGATGCGATGCAGTCTTTGGAGTATGAGATTAACACCCTCTTTACTTCAAATGGACAAACGCCATTTACTTCTTTGGGATTTGGTCTGGGAACTGGATTTTTTGAGCGTGAAATTCAAAAGGCAATTTTAAATATCCGTATCAAAGGCTTAGGAAAAGAAGGTCGGACAGCTATCTTTCCGAAATTGATTTTCACTCTGAAACGTGGGGTCAATCTGGAGCCAACTTCGCCCAACTATGACATCAAGCAACTAGCCTTGGAATGTGCTGTGAAGCGGATGTATCCAGACGTCTTGTCTTACGATAAGATTATTGAATTGACAGGATCCTTTAAGGTGCCTATGGGTTGTCGTTCCTTCCTTCAGGGGTGGAAAAATGAGCAGGGTGAAGATGTGACTTCTGGTCGGATGAATTTGGGCGTTGTCACTGTCAACTTGCCACGTATTGCTTTGGAAGCAGCTGGAGACAAGGAAAAATTCTGGTCTCTCTTCCATGAACGGATGGGGATTGCCAAGGATGCCTTAGTCTATCGTGTCAACCGTGTCAAGGAAGCTACTCCTGCTAATGCACCAATTTTATATCAATATGGCGCTTTTGGTCAGCGTCTAGCCAAAGATGGCCATGTGGATGACCTCTTTAAACACCGTCGTGCAACGGTATCTCTAGGATATATTGGTTTGTATGAGGTTGCCACTACCTTTTATGGCGGTGAATGGGAGACCAATCCAGAAGCAAAAGCTTTTACCTTAGAGATTATCAAGACTATGAAAGCCTTGTGTGCGGATTGGTCAGATGAATATGACTATCATTTTTCAGTTTATTCAACGCCATCAGAGAGCTTGACAGACCGTTTCTGTCGTTTGGATACCGAAAGATTTGGCCTTGTGGAAAACATTACGGACAAGGAATACTATACCAATAGTTTCCACTATGATGTTCGTAAGAACCCAACACCGTTTGAAAAATTGGACTTTGAAAAAGATTATCCAGCTGCAGGGGCGTCAGGTGGTTTCATTCATTATTGTGAGTACCCTGTTCTGCAACAAAATCCAAAGGCTCTGGAAGCTGTCTGGGATTATGCCTATGACCGCGTGGGGTATTTGGGGACCAATACGCCGATTGATAAGTGCTATGCTTGTGAGTTTGAAGGCGATTTTGAGCCAACAGAGCGTGGTTTCAAGTGCCCAAATTGTGGCAATAGTGACCCTAAGACAGTGGATGTGGTCAAACGCACCTGTGGTTACTTGGGCAACCCACAGGCCCGGCCTATGGTCAATGGCCGTCATAAGGAAATCTCTGCCCGTGTCAAACACATGAATGGCTCCACTATCAAGACGCCAGGGAAATAGTATGGTATACTAGAGTCTCGGTGGGAGATGGTATTCTACCGTCAGTTAACAGGCATGAAGGAGTAATCATGGGAAAATATCAATTAGACTATAAAGGAATGCAACTGGTGGAGAAATTTCACGAAAAGCATTCCAATGTGAAAGATGATAAGAAGGCGCGCGTGCAGGCGCTCTTGAAAAAGGCTGGTAAGAAGAAATAAACTAGCAGGAAAGAGACAGGTGGCGTGTAAAACGTCACCTGTTTTGTCTAGAAAGGATATACATGAAGAAAATCGGAATTGTGGGAATCGGTGGGATTTCTCAGAAGGCTTATTTGCCCTATATGCGACAATTATCTGGCATTGAATGGCACGTTTTCACACGAAAACAAGAGGTGCGTGATGAGGTAGTCTCCTTGTTTGGTCAATCGGTGTCTTACAATAGTTTAGATGCCTTGCTAGAAGCTGGTTTGGATGGGGTCTTTATTCATGCAGCGACAGTGGCGCATGAGGAAATTGCAGCGCAGTTTTTGAAAAAAGGCATTCCTGTCTATATGGATAAACCAGTGACAGAGGATTACGAGACCACAACGGCACTTTATGAGCTTGCTGAGAAGCATGGCACTTTTCTAATGGCAGGGTTTAATCGTCGCTTTGCACCGAAGGTGAAAGTGTTGGCAGAGGCTAGGCACAAACGAAGGATTTTTGTGGAAAAAAATGCTCTGAAAGGGACTGGACCACTTCAATACAAACTCTTTGATTTCTTTATTCATCCGTTGGATACAGCTCTTTATCTAGCAGAAGGCCAGTTGATTCGTGGAGATTTCCATTACCATTTGGAAGAAGGTTTGCTCAGTCAGGTCTCTGTTAATCTTTATACAGAAAAAGAGACGATTGCTGTTAGTATGAATTTACAGGCAGGTAGTCGCCGTGAAATCATGGAAGTTCAAACACCGCAAGCAACCTATCATTTGAAAAATTTGGATGAGTTAACGGCAGTAGTGGGCGAAGTGGAAACCAAGCATGGCTTTGGTTCATGGGATACGACCCTCTACAAACGTGGTTTTGAGAGCATCATTCAGGCTTTTCTTGAGGCGATTGACACGGAAGAAAATCCAGTCTCATCGGCTTCTAGCTTGTTGAGTCACTGGATTTGTGACCAGATAAACCGTTCAGAAACACCTTATGGGACACTAGATTTGGAGGCATTTTATGGAACTACGCAGACCAACTTTGGCTGATAAAGAAGCCGTTTTAGATATGATGCGTGAGTTTGAGGAGACTAGTTCAGCTCACGATGGCGGTTTTTGGAAGGCTGAAAACTTCGATTATGAAGATTGGATTGCTGGCAATGCGGACGTAGAGATGGGATTGAATATTCCTGATGGCTGGGTACCAGCGATCCAATTTGTGGGATTTGAAGGAGAAGGAGCAGTTGGATTTTTAAATCTGCGTCTGCGTTTATCAGATTTTTTACTAGAACAGGGTGGTCACATTGGCTATTCTGTTAGACCTAGTGAGCGTGGTAGAGGTTACGCTAAGGAGATGCTCAAGCAGGGGCTTAGCTCTGCCATTTCCAAAAATATCAAAAAAGTCCTTGTCACTTGTAGTGAGACAAATCTTGCCAGCCGTGCGGTCATTTTGGCTAATGGTGGTGTGCTAGAAGATGTTCGTGAAGGGACAGAGCGATACTGGATAGATGTTACCTAAAAATTTCATAGAAAGGAAGAGTGTTTCGGGCTGTTCAGATGATTTGACAGAATGGAACCCGAGCTAAAAGCTTCGGAAAAAAGATAAATCTCCTCGTATGCAGGCATACGTCATCGGTTTCCTATTTTCTCTCGCTTTTTTTACGCTCTTGGTATCTTAATAATGAACAATCCTCAGCCTCAAGAATGGAAGAGCGAAGAGCTTAGTCAAGGGCGGATTATTGACTATAAGGCCTTTAACTTTGTAGATGGTGAAGGCGTACGGTGTAGTCTTTATGTTGCTGGCTGTATGTTTCATTGTGAGGGGTGTTATAATGTGGCCACTTGGTCTTTTAATGCTGGTATTCCTTACACCAAGGAATTGGAAGACCAGATTATGGACGACTTAGCTCAGCCTTATGTGCAGGGATTGACACTTCTTGGTGGTGAGCCTTTCCTAAATACAGGGATTCTCCTGCCTCTTGTCAAACGCATTCGCCGAGAACTGCCAGAGAAGGATATCTGGTCTTGGACAGGTTACACTTGGGAAGAAATGATGCTGGAAACGGATGATAAGTTGGAACTCCTTCATCTTATTGATATCTTAGTTGATGGGCGTTTTGACAAAACGAAAAAGAACCTCATGTTACAATTCAGAGGTTCTTCAAATCAGCGGATTATTGATGTGCAAAAGTCCTTGGCGACTGGTGAAGTCGTCATTTGGGAGAAACTCAATGACGGTCAGGAATCCTACGAACAATTAAAACGAGAAGAAAAGTAGCCCTAGTAGGGTTATTTTTTATGGTATAATAGTAGCGTTGAAATGAAGGAGAACATCAAATGTATGATTATTTAATTGTCGGAGCGGGGTTGTCTGGTGCTATCTTTGCCTATGAAGCGACAAAACGTGGTAAAAAAGTGAAAGTCATTGACAAACGTGACCATATTGGGGGAAATATTTACTGTGAACATATAGAAGGCATCAATGTGCATAAGTATGGAGCCCATATTTTCCATACTTCTAACAAAAAAGTGTGGGATTATGTCAATCAGTTTGCGGAATTTAATAATTATATCAACTCTCCTATAGCCAATTATCAGGGAAAACTCTACAATCTCCCTTTTAATATGAATACTTTTTATACCATGTGGGGAACGAAAACGCCACAGGAAGTGCGGGAGAAAATAGCGGAGCAGACAGCGCATTTACAAGATACTGAGCCTCAGAACTTGGAAGAGCAGGCCATCAAGCTCATCGGAAAAGATGTTTATGAGACCCTTATCAAAGGTTATACTGAAAAGCAGTGGGGGCGCTCTGCGACGGAGTTACCACCGTTTATTATCAAGCGTTTACCTGTTCGCTTTACCTATGATAACAATTATTTCAACGATCGCTACCAAGGCATTCCTATCGGTGGCTACAATGTTATCATTGAAAAGATGCTAGAGAATATTGAAGTCGAGTTAGAAGTGGATTTCTTTGCGAATCGCTCGGAACTAGAAAGAAGCGCACGTAAGGTTGTGTTTACAGGGATGATTGATCAGTATTTCGATTATGAATTTGGTCAGTTGGAGTATCGTGGCTTACGATTTGAACATGAGGTGTTGGATACAGATAATTTCCAAGGAAATGCAGTAGTCAATTATACCGAACGTGATATTCCCTATACTCGTATCATCGAGCACAAGCATTTTGAGTATGGACAGCAAGAAAAGACGGTCATCACGCGTGAGTATCCAGCAGATTGGAAGCAGGGGGATGAGCCCTATTACCCTATCAATGACGAAACAAACAATGCCATTTTCGCCCAATACGCCCAAAAAGCAGAAGCAGTTAACGACCGCGTGATTTTCTGTGGTCGCTTAGCGGACTATAAATACTATGATATGCATGTGGTGATCGAGCGTGCCTTAGAAGTGGTTGCGAATGAGTTTGGAGAATAAGAAAAATCCGCTAGTTGGCGGATTTTTTGGTAGAAACAGTGAATCAATTCATTTTTTCAGTTTTCAAGTACAAGAAAAACCAGTCCAAAGGACTGGTTTTTCTCCGCATATCAACATACCCCCTGTAGGGCTCGAACCTACGACCCATAGATTAAGAGTCTACTGCTCTACCAACTGAGCTAAGGAGGCAAGAAAAAACGCTGTATTGGTACCGGTGATTCATGATTTGTATTGATCCCGCGCATAGAAGCAGGTGGGTAACACGATTCAAACTTAGTCGCTTCCGTGTGAGACGGCCTGCATACTGCTTGAAAATTTAGTTTCCCTAGTAATACAAAAATAGTCGGTCAACACATAGGTATGAATTCGTATACCACAGCAGTTCTTATTTCTGTAATTATTGTATCATATTTTTGAAAAATTTCAAGAGAAAATCTCAAAAAGCGAGAACGCTCTCAAAACGGCTTCATAAAGAGGCGTTTCGCTATTTTAGTGTTTTGATTTTTTTAAAATTTTTATTTTTTCTAAGGTGGTACCTAAAGCCCGTTCATATTTTCCTGTTTCGTTGGGGGTAAAATAGCTAGCGCCTTTTAGTTTATCAGGTAAGTATTGCTGGTCTACCCATTTTTCAGGATAGGCGTGTGGATATTTGTAATCCTGCGCATTTCCCAGCTCTTTACTGCCTGCATAATGGCCATCCCGTAAATGACGTGGAATTGGGAGACTGCCTGATTTTCTGAGGTCTGCCATGGCTTTGTCAATCGCTGTAATGGCGGAATTTGATTTAGGGGACAAGGCCAAATCAATCACAACATTGGCAATTAGAATCCGAGCTTCTGGAAAGCCGATTTTCTGCGCAGCTTCAAGCGCGGTCACTGTGTGAATTTGGGCCTCAGGATTGGCCAAGCCAACATCTTCATAAGCGATCACGGTCAGACGACGAGCTAGACTAGGCAAATCTCCCGCTTCAATCAAGCGGGCTGCGTAGTGGAGACTGGCATCTACATCGCTTCCACGGATAGATTTTTGGAGGGCAGACAGGACATCGTAGTGACCGTCGCCATTTTTATCCATGGTAATGTAACTGCGTTGCAGACTATTTTCAACGGTATCAAGAGTAATATGGCGCTTTCCACCCTCATCTGGTCTGGTAGACATGACTGCAAGATCCAAGGAATTAAAGGCGGACCGCAAGTCACCGTTGGTCGCTGTTGCGATAAAGTCCAGCGCATCTTCATCCAGTGCAATTTCAAAGTCAAAACCACGGTCTTTGTCCGTGATTGCAAGTTGAATAGCCTGTTTGATGTCTTCATTTGAGAGAGGCTCTAGCTCGAAAATCTGTACTCGGGAACGAATGGCAGGAGTCACAGAGAAAAAAGGATTTTCTGTTGTCGCGCCAATCATGATGATATTCCCATTTTCTAGAAGCGGCAACAGAAAATCTTGCTTGGTTTTATCGAGACGGTGAATTTCATCCAGCATAAGGACAAGACCACCTGAAAACTTGGCTTCTTCGGCGATTTCTTGCAGGCGTTTTTTGGTATCTGTCGTCGCGTTGAAGGTACGAAAAGCAAATTTGGTTGTTCCTGCAATGGCGCTTGCGATGGAGGTTTTTCCAATCCCTGGAGGACCGTACAAAATCATGGACGAGAGCATATTGGCTTCGACCATACGACGAATGATTTTTCCCTCTCCAACGAGGTGCTGTTGACCGATGACTTGGTCAATGTTTTTTGGGCGCATACGCAGCGCAAGATTATCTGGCATAGTTCCCTCTTTTTTCCTTGAACATGATATAATAATTATACTACAAAATAGAAAATAGGTATAATAATGGCGAAATTTGGCTTTTTGTCGGTCTTAGAGGAAGAACTAGACAATCATTTGGAATATGACTTTGCGATGGATTGGGATAAGAAAAATCATGCTGTAGAGGTTGTTTTTGTCCTCGAAGCGCACAATGGCGCAGGTGTGGAAACCGTTGATGAAGAAGGAGAAGTGTCGACAGATGATATTATTTTTGAAGACGCAGTGCTCTTCTACAATCCAGCCAAGTCCCGCTTTGAAGCGAACGACTATTTAGCGGCTATTCCGTACGAGCCGAAAAAGGGCTTGTCACGCGAGTTTTTAGCCTACTTTGCAGAATTTCTCAACGAAGCAGCGACCGAAGGGCTCAGCGACCTCATGGACTTCCTCGCAGATGAAGAAGCAGAAGAATTTGCGATTATTTGGGACGCAGAGGCTTTTGAAAATGGCAGAGCAGAACTAGAAGAAACAGAATTTTACGGATATCCACGGTATTAAGATACCACTAGATTTGAATCATCATAAAAACCACAACAGTACCTCCTCTCTACGAAGGGGGAAGCTAGTTGTGGTTTTATTTTGTCTCTAGGACAATGTTAGCTGAGTAGGTTGATATCAATAAAGTCTTAATTCATTCACGTCGTACTGAACAGACGGGTCGTACGGATTGTGGCGAAGGGTTACGTTTTTCACATCTTCAATGGTCTGAGTACCAGCCAATTGCATGACCATCTTCAATTCATCATTGATTTTTTCAAAGGCTTGACGGACCCCAATACTTCCTCCGAGAGCAAGACCATAAATCGCTGGGCGACCAAGGGCAACAAGGTCAGCGCCTGATGCAAGAGCTTTAAAGACGTGTTGACCACGACGGATACCTGAGTCAAAGACAATCGGTACACGTTTGTCAACAGCTTCGGCCACTTCTTGGAGAGAATCAAATGCTGCTGGGCCACCGTCTAATTGACGGCCACCGTGGTTAGTTACCCAAATACCTGAAGCACCTGCACTGAGTGCAATATCCACATCTTCTTTTGATTGTGGTCCTTTCACATAGACAGGGAGGCCTGAGTACTGTGCGATGAATTCCACATCTTTTGGAGATAATTTTTGTTTGGCTGATTTATAGACGAAGTCCATTGTTTTACCAGCGCCATCTGGTAAATATTCTTGCACGATAGGCATGCCTACTGGAAAGACGAAACCGTTACGCGCATCCGTTTCACGGTTCCCACCAACAGTGGCATCAGCTGTAAGAACAATCGCCTTAATGCCCTGCTCTTTGACATGGTCCATAATATGACGGTTAATGCCATCATCTTTTGAAAAATAAAATTGGAACCAGTGAGGTGTTCCCTGAAGAGTTTCCGTAATTTCTGGAAGATCTGTTGAAGAATAAGACGAAGTGGTGTAAAGTGACCCGAACTCGTGAACACCTTTTGCGGAGGCAATTTCCCCTTGAACATTGGCTAGTTTATGAGCAGCAACGGGTGCCATAATCAGTGGAGAAGACAATGTATCGCCATTAAAAATCGTCTCTGTACTTGGATTTTCAACATCACGAAGAGTGTGAGGGACGATTAACTTATGATTGAATGAACGAATATTTTCATGCAGAGTAAAGGTATCCCCAGCTCCTGAAGCAATGTAACCAAATGCTCCTTTAGGAATTACTTTTTGGGCCATTTGTTCTAAGTCAAAGGCATTGATAAAGTCGATAGGTCCTTCAGCTGTACTTGTGTGAAAAGCCATGTTAAAATCCTCCAATTTGTAAATGTTAGTTGCAGAAATCAATTAAAATCAGTATCTGATGAAAGTATAGCGCCTACATTTCAATTGTGTAAATCATCTGCTTAGAATTCTCATATTATTTTCATGAAAAGTTGCTAAGTCAAATGATGCCAAAACTTTTATTTTCTGTACCATCTTGAAATATCAAAATTAGTGATAAAAAGAAAAAACCACCATGCTGGTGATTTTTCCATAAAATATTATTTAATGTTACGTGATTCCAAACCTTCTTCTTCAAGGAAAAGACGGAATGGTACCAAGTCTTCAGCTTCGTAACGTGCTTTGAATGCAGCAATTTCTTCTTCAGAATATGCTTTTGGATCCAAGCGAAGTTCTGGAGCTTCAACTGGAATTGGACGATCTTGAGTGATGCGAGCATCGATAACGATTGTTTTACCAGCCTTGTTAAGCTCAACAGCTTCTTTCATAACAGCATCCATATCTTCGATACGGTCAACACGGAAACCTACCGCACCTTGAGCTTCAGCGATTTTCACGTAGTCAGGGTTAGTGAAGTCTACACCAAATAAGTGTTTGTTTGTGTCTTCGTATTTGTTCTTGATGAAGGCATACTCAGCATTTGAGAAGACAACGTTGATAACTGGCAAGTTGTATTGAACGTTAGTGATCACGTCTGGGTAGCACATACCGAAGGCACCGTCACCCATGATGTTCCACACTTGACGATCTGGATTGTCTTTCTTAGCAGCGATACCACCAGGAAGCGCGATACCCATTGTTGCGAACAATGGAGATGTACGCCACATGTTTTTAGGTGTCATGTGCAAGTGACGAGTAGATGTTTGAGTTGAGTTACCGACGTCAATTGAGAAGATTGCGTTCTCATCAGCGTACTTGTTGATAGCATTGTAAACTTGGTACAATTGCAATTCGCCTTCCGTTTTACCTTCAAGCTTGTTCATGTACTCACGCCAGTTTAGGTTGTTTTTCACAACAGCTCTCCACCATGGAGTTGATTCAACGGCATCCACTTTAGCAGTGATAGCTTTTGTTGCTTCAGCCACATCACCAAGGATAGATGCGTCGAGGGCATGACGTTTACCAAGTTTGTAAGGATCGATGTCCACTTGGATGAATTTTTCAACATTTTTGAAAGTGTTGTAAACTTCTGAGAATGGGAAGTTACATCCCATGAAGAGTACAGTATCCGCTTCGAAGATCACTTCGTTGGCAGATTTCCAACCAACACGGTAGGCAGAACCTGTCAAACCTTCGTAGTTCCATTCAAATGCTTCAAAGTTTTTACCAGTTGTAATGATTGGTGCTTTGATTTTACGTGACAATTCAGTAACCAATTCACCTGCACCAACACCACCGAAACCAGAGTAGATCACTGGACGTTTCGCATTGTTCAAGATTTCAACGGCTTTGTCGATTTCAGCTTGGTTCAAAGCTGGCGCTACAAATGTACGGTCGTAAGTACCTGATCCGTAGTAAGAGTCAGCATCGATTTCTTGGAAACCGAAGTTTACTGGGATTTCAACAACAGCTGGACCTTTTTTAGCGATTGCAGCACGAACAGCGTCGTCAATAACTTTTGGTAATTGCTCAGCGTAAGCTACACGTTTGTTAAACACAGCAACGCTTTGGTACATTGGATTTTGGTTCAACTCTTGGAAAGCATCCATGTTCAATTCGTTCACTGGACGAGAACCAAGAATGGCAAGCATTGGAGTTGCATCCATCGCTGCATCGTAGATACCGTTGATCAAGTGAGTCGCACCTGGTCCACCAGAACCTACGCAGACACCAATTGATCCACCAAATTTACGTTGCATAAGAGCTGCAAGCGCACCAGTTTCTTCGTGACGAACTTGGAGGAAGTTAATATCTTTATCTTCTGCAAGTGCATCCATCAAAGAACTCAATGTTCCTGAAGGGATACCGTAAATAGTATCAACACCCCATGTTTTCAAAACGTTCAACATCGCTGCTGAAGCAGTAATTTTACCTTGACTCATTATAGTCTCCTTTGAAAAGTTAAAAATTAGTTTTTCAACCTCCATAGAATATCATATTCTGAAAATAATATATAAAGATATGCTCACTAATTGGAGATTTTTTTAAGCGATTACAAAATTGGGGGGATAATGAGTGCTTGAGGTAATAATTTAACTACGTTACTTATATGTTCTGTGAGATTAGCAATGGCAGAGATTGTTTTTCGGATATATGTTATAATAAAAATCAAGTAAGTTTAAGTGAGTTTAAATAGTATGTCTAACTGAACATGGGCTAAGGCATTTGAAAAAAGATATAGTTTGTAAGTTCGTGCGTGAAATCATGTCTGAACTTATTTCTCAATAAAAATAACTAGAAAAGAAGTTCAGTTAGTTCGTCTAACTGAACCCGCCCCAAATAACTTTAAAAAGAAAGGAAAGAGTTTAGTTAGTTTATCTAACTGAACCCGCCCTAAACACTGTGTCAAAAAGATAAAGTTCTCCTAGATGCAAGCATCGTCGGAGTCTTTCCTATTTTGACGTTGTGTTTTACGGGCTTGGTATCTTAATGATGAACAACTGGCAAGAATTAACCATCACCGTCCATCGTGAGGCGGAAGAAGCTATTTCAAATTTATTGATTGAGACGGGCAGTCAAGGGGTTGCGATTAGTGACTCGGCGGATTATATTGGACAGGAGGACCGTTTTGGCGAGCTCTATCCTGAAGTTGAGCAGTCTGAGATGATTGCGGTGACGGCTTACTATCCAGACAATATGGATTTGGAAGCGGTCAAGGCTGAGATTGAGGCCGGGCTTGCTGATTTGGCGAACTTTGGGCTGGAGACGGGTGCAGTGCGCATCGACAGTCAGGATTTGGCTGAGGAAGATTGGGCGGAGAATTGGAAGAAATACTATGAACCTGCTCGGATTACTCATGACTTGACCATTGTGCCTTCTTGGACAGATTATGAGTCGACAGCTGGGGAGAAAATCATCAAGTTAGACCCAGGTATGGCATTTGGTACGGGGACTCACCCAACCACAAAAATGAGCCTCTTTGCTTTGGAGCAGGTGCTTCGTGGTGGGGAGACGGTGATTGATGTGGGGACAGGTTCTGGTGTCCTCTCCATTGCCAGCTCTCTCTTGGGCGCTAAAGAGATTTTCGCCTATGACCTTGATGATGTGGCGGTGCGCGTGGCCCAGGAAAATATTGACATGAACCCTGGAATGGAGAATATCCATGTGGCAGCAGGAGATCTTCTGAAAGGCGTGACGCAAGAAGCTGATGTCATCGTTGCCAACATTTTGGCGGACATTCTCGTTCATCTGACCGATGATGCTTACCGTTTGGTCAAGGATGAGGGCTATCTCATCATGTCTGGAATTATTGCCGAAAAACTGGATATGGTCCTTGAAGCGGCTTACAGCGCAGGCTTTTTCCTCGAAACCCACATGATTCAGGGCGAGTGGAACTGTGTAGTTTTTAAGAAAACCGACGATATGTCGGGCGTGATTGGAGGCTAAATGCAGCAGTATTTTGTAAATGGCAGAGCGGAGAAGCTAGTAACCATCACCGATAAGGATACCATCAAGCACATGTTTAACGTTATGCGCTTGACTGGGGGAGACGAGGTTGTCTTGGTTTTTGACGATGGTGTGAAGCACTTGGCGAAAGTAGCCGATAGCGGAGACCATCAATTTGAATTGGTAGAAGAGTTAGCTGACAATGTGGAAATGCCAGTGCAGGTCACCATCGCCTCAGGCTTTCCTAAGGGGGATAAGTTAGACTTGGTCACACAAAAGGCAACAGAACTAGGTGCCAGTGCTATCTGGGCTTATCCTGCCGACTGGTCTGTGGTCAAGTGGGATGGCAAAAAATTAGCTAAGAAAGAAGAAAAGCTGGCGAAAATCGCCTTGGGCGCAGCGGAGCAATCTAAACGCAATCACGTGCCAGAGGTCTGCTTGTTTGAGAAAAAGGCAGATTTTTTAGCCCAGCTACTAGCTTTTGACAAGATTTTCATTGCCTACGAAGTAACGGCTAAAGTAGGTGAATTATCAGCCTTGGCGCATGAATTAAAGACGGTGAAAGAAGGTGACAAACTTCTCTTTATCTTCGGTCCAGAAGGGGGTATTTCACCAAAAGAAATCGAAGCCTTTGAACAAGCAGGTGGCATCAAAGTTGGTCTTGGCCCACGGATTTTGCGGACGGAAACCGCCCCGCTCTATGCCTTGTCAGTAGTGAGTTATGCTGTGGAAATGATGTAGAGAGAAAGGAACATTATATTGTCTCAGTATGGAGAAATTTTTCGCTTATTGCGAGAGGGAAAAAAATTATCTCTGAAAGAGGTAGCGGGCAGTGAGATTTCAACTGCTCAGCTTTCTCGGTTTGAAACAGGAAAAAGCCAGCTGACGCTAGAAGTGTTTTTTACTTGTCTACAGCGCATGTCTATTTCTTATGAAGAATTCTCGCTTTATTTACAACAAGAACCAGAAAGCAATCTATCACAAGAACTTATGGAAGCTTATTATAATGGAGATTTGAAACGGATTCAAGAGATAGAGATAGACTGGTCGGCAAAATGTGAAAAGAATCCAGATATCACTAAATATCGTTTGGATTTAATCATGATCCAGATAGCTAAGTATTACTGCAACACAGACGATGTCGTATCAGAGGAAAACATAAGGTATCTGATGGATTATCTGTTCAAAATTGAAGAGTGGGGTGAGTATGAAAGATGGCTATTTAGTAATGCTTATGCGGTTTTTCCTTCTTCAAGTTTAGAATTATTAGCGCAGGAGTTGCTTTCAAAAAATCAAAAGTATTTTAAGAATACAGGCTATCGTCAAGAGGTGGCTGTGATACTTCTTCACCTAGTATCTGCATTTTTAGAAAGAAAAGAGTTTGAGAAGGTAACTCTATTTTTGAATACTTTACATGATTTTCCTTTCTTGGAAGAGGATGCGCATATTCGTTTAGGTTTTCGCTTTTATCGGGCTTATTTTGCCTATCTTACAGGATATCACAATGCTAAGATAGAGATGGAAAAATGTATAGAAGTGGCTCAATTTTTAAGTTGTGATAAAATTTCTCAGACTTTACAAGAAATTTTTAAAGATGTTACAGATATGTAATGTCTTTTTGATTGCTCTTTTTATAGATTATACTGTATTCAAACGATGATAAAAGGAGAATAAGATGTCGCAAAAAAATAATGTAATGGTAGTCTGGTATTTAGGTGCCATATTAGTAGGAGGCAATATCTTTTTACACTGGTTATTCAGTAGTGTACATTTGGGAGAAGATACTGCCTCTCTTGTACATCTGTCTAGTTTACTGGTCATTTTTAGCTGGTTAAATCGTCGCTATCTTCATGTGAAACCTCGTTTAGGAGCAATTGTCGGAATTTTGGAACAGGTCTATGTGAATAGTAGTAGTTGGCTATTGATTTGCATCTTTATACTACCTATTATGATTCAAATATGGCCCACAGATATCATATTTTTAATGAAAACGATATTGCTGACAGTGTTGGGCGTATTTATGGAAGAATATTTATGTAGAGGATTATTGCTTGGCTATGCCTTGAAAGAGAAAGTTTCTTACAAACAGCTGATGAGCCGAATTTTTCAGATTAGTATTTTGTTTGGTTTGGCTCATATTGGGAATGTTTTTAATCAGTCACTTGCATTTACTTTCTATCAAGTTTTTTACACAATGGTATATGGAATTTATTTCTCAGCATTGACGTTGAGGACTAAAGGACTATTTTGGTCTATGTTTTTACACTTTTTTATCAATTTTAATAGCTCATTGTTATTACAAGGTGATGTGACAGCAGGAGTTCCCTCGTTATTGGGTATTTTAATTGTAAATGGTATATTGCTCATCTGTAGTTTATATTTGCTTCGCAAGAAAAAAGTAGGTGAATGGCTAATCAATTAAGATAGGAGTATATATTCTTTTTCTTTACTATTAAGAGTGATAAAATAAAAGAAATTCAGAATAAATAGTAAACAGTAGATAAAGGAAACAAACATGGCAGACCAATTTTTTGTAGTGGGGGATGTCCATGGCAAGTTTGGCTTGTTAAGGGACTTGCTTCGTAAATGGGACAAGGAGCGTCAGCAACTGATTTTTATTGGGGATCTTATTGACCGAGGCGAGGATAGCAAGAGCTGCCTCGAATTAGTCACTCAACTGGTGCGTGAAGAGGGAGCCGTTTGCCTGACTGGGAATCATGAGTGGATGTTTCTGCGCTATCTAGATGACCCCGTGGAACGCTATGGGCACTACCGACGAAATGGTGGGGATACAACGATTAACTCTCTCTTGGGACGTCCGCTTGATACGGCAGTTGCCCCTGTCAAGGATGCTAGTACGATTTTGGCACAATATGCAGAGCTGATTGAGGAGATTCGGAATTTCCCCTATCTCTATGAAACGGAGCATGATTTCTTTGTCCATGCGGGGTTGGATTTGAGTTTAGAGGATGTGCGAGAAACACCAGCCTACGACAAGGTGTGGTTGCGCCAGCCATTTCACCAAGGGAAAAATCACTCAGGGAAACGCATCGTTTTTGGACATACACCGACCAAGTATCTCTTTGAGAGTCCAGTCTATACGAATCAAGTGTGGCAGACGGAAGATGGAAAAATTGGTATTGACGGTGGTGCGGTTTATGGTGGGGTGCTGCATGGTCTTGTTTTGAATAGGGTAGGCATGGTCGCTGATTATATAGTTGGTGAAATCAATCAATATACAGTGATGGACGATTAATTTTTAGGGGTGTTCGCTTCCGAAAATCAAAAAAGACAGGCCGTGAGGTCTGTCTTTTATGCCTTCCTTGCAATGATCGCTTGAAAGCGTGCTAAATTTCGTTGTTCGATTTGGTATTCGGTTGGTAGATGATAGTTTTTCCCCAGTTTGGTAAATTGAGCCAAGGCTTTTTCAGCTTCTTTTGCATTGGGCTCAACTAGGCTGTAATAAGCATAGTTGAACACTAGTAGACTAGGTTGAGAAGGGCTGAGCGCTTGAATTAGCTTCCAGTCTTTTTTCGTTAAAATTGGGCTAGCTTCCTGTTCCAAAATAAGTTGGCAATAGATCAACAACGATTTAAAAATTGCTTGATAGATGGGTAAAATGGTAGGAGTATCAAGGTTTAGTGTTTCCAGATAATCGACCACACGTTGAAAATCTTCCTGTTCGATCAACCGAGATAAGTAAGGTGCCAAAGCACCAAAGGCAATATGGTTGTCCAGTTCTTCTTTTTCAGGAAGGAGAAAATACTCATCTGGCATTTCTGAATAGCTTTTTCCTTGAGCGAGCAAGCCGTGGACTGCAAGGGTATTGGCAATGTATAGAGAGGCCTTGGGATTTTTAGAAATGGCCAGAATATTTGCCCCGTCGTTAGCAAGGCTATCCGAGATGGGAATCAGATTGGTAACTGCAAAGAAGAGGCCAAATAGAGCCAGACAATCTAGAAAGATCACAGAATTGTCGCTCATAAAGGATAAGAGATAGAAGACAAGGGCGGAAAAGATATTGGCTAAGCCGCCTCCCAGATGGTAGAGGAGATAAGGAACCTTTCCGTCTACTGACTTTGGAGGAATCATGAGACATTGTCCCAATGTACCAGAAATGGAAAAGAAGGAGAAGTTTATTTTTCCATCAATCTTTTGCCAAAGGAGGTTAAAGATGCGATAGCTTAAAAATTGATAACCAGATAAGAGACCAGCAACCAGATGGCCTGCCTCATGAATGGCAATTTGGGCTATAATAGCGATAATAACGAATAGGATTAGGAGCCAGATAGGAAGCTGTGTTTGAGCGAGTGCACGACCAATCATGAGACCTACTCCAGCTCCAACTACCAGATAGCCAATAAAAATAAGAAAGTTTTTAAAATATTTCATAGAAGAACTCCGAGTTTACAAGGTGGAAGGTTATTTCGTACAAAAAGTTGTTGAGTGTATGCCTCATATCTCTTTCCCATTAAATACAAATCGAATATGGGAGTAGTCGCGTTCGAGGTCTTTGCCTGCCAGAAAGGCTTTGGCATCTTTTTTGACTTGAACGAGGTCGACGCCCTGAGCTTGGGCTCCGAAGACGCAACCGCAGTAACATTGGCGGTAGATGTCGTATTCAGCACACATTTCCACAGAGCGTTTGTAGCCTTGATTTTTCTTGAAATCACTTGGTAAATACTGGGTATCATAGATTTTTTGTACTTCAATCCCAACCGAGTTGATGGTTTGGGAATTTTTGTGCGGGCTGATGGTCAGGGCACTACCAAAGTAGTCAAAACCTAAATCCACTGCCTTTTGAGCGGTCTTGTCCAAACGATAATCGTAGCAGACCTTGCAACGGTCGCCACCTTCTGGTTCGTCCTCAAGTCCGTGAACTTTTCGGAAAAATTCATTGGGCTCATAAGGGGCTGCTAAGAATTGCACATTTTGACCAGTATTGCGATTAAAATCATTGATAAATTTTTGCGTGACATAGCTACGGCGTTCATATTCGGCTTTGGGGTGAATATTGGAATTGGCAAAATAAATCGTCACATCACAAAATTGGGTGATGTATTCTAGGGTGTAGGTGCTACAAGGGGCGCAGCAGACATGCATGAGGACGCTTGGGCGCGTGTTCTCTGCCTGCCATTTTTTGACCATTTGTTGCATGACCTTATCGTAGTTGACCTTTTGATTTGGATTCATTTTTTCTAGAATTTCTTGAACGTCAATCATATTAGTTCCTTTAATGCTGATGAAAATAGTGTAGCACAAATTTGAAGGGGAGGCTAGCATTGATTTATTGTCGGGCTTTTTCTTTTTGGGTGAAAGTGGTAAAATAGTAGAAATAATGTCTGGAGAGGGAAGAACAATGAAAGAAGTGAATTTAACAGGAGAAGAAGTGGTGGCATTGGCTGCAGCATACATGCCTACAGATGATGTTGCCTTTGTTCAAAAAGCCCTCGAATATTCTGTGGAGGCACATAAGGAGCAATTCCGAAAATCAGGTGAACCTTATATCATTCACCCGATTCAGGTAGCAGGAATTTTGGCAAGGCTCAAGCTGGATGCTGTCACGGTTGCTTGTGGTTTCTTGCATGATGTGGTGGAAGATACAGAAAAGACCTTGGATGATATGGAAGCTGATTTCGGTCCAGAGGTTCGATTGATTGTGGACGGGGTGACCAAGCTCGGTAAAGTCGAGTACAAGAGCCACGAGGAGCAATTAGCTGAAAATCACCGTAAAATGCTGATTGCCATGTCTAAGGATATGCGGGTTATTTTGGTCAAATTAGCCGACCGTTTGCACAATATGCGGACGCTTAAACATCTGCGAAAAGACAAACAGGAGCGGATTTCACGGGAGACGATGGAAATCTATGCACCGCTTGCCCATCGTTTAGGGATTTCTTCTGTCAAATGGGAACTGGAAGATTTGGCTTTCCGATATCTGAACGAAGTTGAATTTTACAAGATTACCCATTTGATGAATGAAAAGCGGAAAGAACGTGAAGAGTTGGTCAATGAGGTAGTGGAAAAAATCGAAAGTTATTCATCGGAACACCATTTAGTCGGTCATATCTACGGGCGTCCAAAGCATATCTATTCCATTTACCGGAAGATGCATGATAAGAAAAAACGCTTCGACCAGCTCTACGATTTGATTGCCATTCGTTGTATCATGGATACGCCAAGTGATGTTTATGCGATGCTGGGTTATATTCATGAGTTGTGGCGTCCAATGCCAGGACGCTTCAAGGATTACATTGCAAATCCTAAGGCCAATGGTTACCAGTCTATTCACACAACGGTATATGGTCCAAAAGGTCCGATTGAATTTCAGATTCGAACCAAGGAAATGCATCAGGTAGCTGAATACGGGGTTGCGGCGCACTGGGCTTACAAGCGCGGTGGCAACGCGACAGCAAAACAAAGCGAGCTCAGATGGATTAACAATTTGATTGAATTACAGGCGGATTCAGGTGATGCCAAGAGCTTTGTGGATTCCGTCAAAGATGACATTTTTACCGAGCGGATCTATGTCTTTACGCCAGATGGGTCTGTTCGGGAGTTGCCAAAAGATTCAGTGCCGATTGATTTTGCGTATGAAATCCATACAAAGGTCGGTGAGCGTGCAACGGGTGCTAAGGTCAATGGGCGTATGGTGCCATTGACAACCAAACTGAAAACAGGGGACCAAGTTGAGATTGTGACCAGTGCCAATTCATTTGGACCAAGTCGGGACTGGATTAATCTAGTCAAGACACACAAGGCGCGCAATCGTATCAAGCAATTCTTTAAAAACCAGGACAAGGAATTGTCGGTTTCAAAGGGACGGGAGTTAGTCCAAAATCTCCTGCAGGAACATGGCTATGTGGCCAATCAATACTTTGACCGCAAGCATATGGACGACGTCTTACAAAAGACCAGCTATAAAACGGACGAAGCACTTTTTGCTGCGGTTGGATTTGGAGAAGTTTCTGCCATGTCCGTCTTTAATCGATTGACAGAAAAAGAACGTCGTGAGGCAGAACGTGCCAAAGCAAAAGCTATGGCAGATGAGTTGGTCAATGGTGGTGAAGTCAAACAGGATAACAAAGACAGTCTAAAAATCCGTCATGAGGGTGGGGTTGTCATTGAGGGTGCCTCTGGGCTCCTTATTCGGATTGCTAAATGCTGTAATCCTGTGCCAGGTGATGCGATTGCAGGTTATATCACCAAAGGGCGCGGGGTAGCGGTTCACCGTGTGGACTGTATGAATCTCAAGAGCCAAGACAACTACGAAGCACGCTTGATTGATGTGGATTGGGAGGATGAGCCATCCAATAAAGAATACATGGCCAATATTGACATCTACGGCCTCAATCGCTCAGGCCTTCTCAACGATGTCTTAAAAGTCTTGACCAACGCTAGTAAGAATATTTCGACAGTCAATGCCCAACCGACCAAAGATATGAAATTTGCGACCATCCACGTATCCTTTGGCATTCCCAATCTTGCCACTCTCACTAGTGTGGTGGACAAAATCAAATCCGTCCCAGAAGTTTATTCTGTGAAGAGGACGAATGGCTAAAACAGTCTGGGGGACTGTTTTAGGTTGGAAATGAGGAAAGACGGGAGTCTTTCTACAGTTCGGGGGCTCTTATTTCATCAGGCTATTTCAACTTCGTTGCCTAGTCTCGCTTTGGAATAACAACCGTGTTAAGATATTTTCAGATAAGGCTTAGGGAACTTTTTAATCAAGGGAAATAGAAAAACTGTGCTTTTCATCCCTTCCAGTCCAGTGGACTGTTTCGCCCGACTTCTTAAAACAAAGAAAGTGTGGGCTTGAACTACAACTGTTAAAAGGAATATTATGAAAATTATTATACAGCGTGTCTCGGAAGCGGCGGTGACAATTGAAGATATTGTCCGTGGTAAAATCGGGGCAGGCCTCCTTCTTTTGGTGGGAGTTTCGCCTGAGGATGGGCAAGAAGATATTGACTATGCCGTGCGGAAAATTAGCCAGATGCGGATATTTTCTGATGAGAATGATAAGATGAACTTATCTGTGCAAGATATCAAGGGAGAGATTCTGTCCATTTCCCAATTCACCCTCTTTGCGGACACGAAAAAAGGAAATCGACCAGCCTTCACAGGAGCTGCTAAGCCTGAACTGGCCAGTCAACTCTATGACCAATTCAATGGGGGACTAGCAGCATTTGTTCCCGTACAGACAGGTATTTTTGGAGCAGATATGAAAGTCTCTCTGGTAAACGATGGCCCTGTGACCATTGTGTTGGATACGAAGAATAGATAAAAACTAGGACTTGGAATTTCCAAGTCCTAGTTTAGTTTTTCAGGGTGTTCAATATACGAACGAGCAACAGTGCCACAATGTTTACAAATATCATGGTAGAGGGCTTGTGGATCAAAGATCAGTTTTTATTTTGCAGGAATCATTCCAGCGTATCCTTTAATTTGTTTTGCGGTGATGAATTCAGTATGGTGACAGTAACTGCACATGAAAGATGGTGCCATATTCGATACCTCCATTGTAGATTGAACATCGGTTCCTGTCAATCGGAAATTTTAGGAGAAAACCCTTATTTAACAGATGCAAGGAATGACTTTTTTTGATACCATAATAAAGAATAGAAAAGGAGAACAGTATGACACGTTATCAAGATGATTTTTACGAAGCGGTCAATGGCGAATGGGCGAAAAAAGCGGTCATTCCTGATGACAAGGCTCGTACAGGTGGTTTTACAGATTTGGCAGATGAGATTGAAGAACTCATGCTCAGCACAACCGACAAATGGTTGGAAGGTAAAGATGTTCCTGAAGATACGATTTTGCAAAACTTTGTGAAGTTCCACCGTCAAGTGGCGGACTTTGGCACCCGCGACAAGGTTGGTGTTGCGCCAATTCAAGCACTCTTGGAAGAATATCGCGGACTAGGATCTTTCAAGGAATTTGCTGAGAAGATGGCAAACTATGAAATGGATGGCAAACCAAACTTACTCTGGTTTGGTGTAGCACCAGACTTTATGGATGCTAAGACCAATGTTCTCTGGGCAGATGCACCATCAACCATCTTACCAGACACAACCTACTATGCAGAAGATCATGAAAAAGGTAAGGAGTTGCTAGCAACCTGGCGTCAAACGCAGGAAGATTTGCTCGTTGCACTAGGTTTACCAAAAGATGAAGCGATCGATATTTTGGATAAATTTATCGCGCTGGACGCAAAAGTGGCTCAGTATGTTCTTTCACGCGAGGAAGGATCTGAGTACGCTAAATTGTACCACCCTTACAAGTGGGTAGATTTCACGAAATTAACGCCAGAGTTGCCGTTGGATGCTATTTTTACAGAAATTTTAGGTCAACTTCCTGAGCAAGTCATTGTTCCTGAAGAACGTTTCTGGACAGATTTTGCAGCAGAATATTATTCTGAAAAGAACTGGCCATTCTTGAAGGCTGTCCTCTTGTATGGGGCAGCAACGGCTTACACGTCTTATTTAACGGACGAAATTCGGGTCTTAGCTGGTGCTTATGGCCGAGCTCTTTCTGGAACACCACAGGCTCAGGAGAAGAAAAAAGCCGCGTACTACTTGGCAGAGGGACCTTTCAATCAAGCACTCGGGCTCTGGTATGCAGGGGAGAAATTCTCAGCTGAAGCGAAAGCTGATGTGGAGGCTAAAGTAGCGACCATGATTGACGTCTATAAATCACGCTTGGAAACAGCCGACTGGCTAGCTCCTGAGACCCGTGAAAAAGCTATTACCAAGTTGAATATCATCACCCCGCATATTGGCTATCCTGAAAAATTGCCAGAAACCTATGCGAAAAAAGTGATTGACGAAACTCTTTCCCTTATTGAAAATGCGCAGAATCTGGCTAAGATTTCGATTGCCCACAGCTGGAGCAAGTGGAATAAGCCTGTGGACACGACAGAGTGGGGGATGCCAGCCCACATGGTCAATGCTTATTACAGCCCACAGCAAAATAAGATTGTCTTTCCAGCTGCTATTTTGCAGGCGCCGTTCTACTCGTTGGAGCAAAGTTCGTCCGCAAATTATGGTGGGATTGGTGCGGTCATTGCCCACGAGATTTCTCACGCCTTTGATACCAACGGAGCTTCATTTGATGAAAATGGTAGCCTTAACAACTGGTGGAAGGACGAAGATTACGCAGCCTTTAAGGAGCGGACAGACAAGGTAGTAGCACAGTTTGATGGACTGGATTCTTACGGTGCGAAGGTCAACGGGAAATTAACCGTTTCTGAAAACGTGGCTGACCTTGGTGGTGTTGCCTGTGCGCTTGAAGCAGCTCAAAAAGAAGCAGACTTCTCAGCCCATGACTTCTTTGTTAATTTTGCAACCATTTGGAGGATGAAGGCGCGTGAGGAATTTATGCAGATGATGGCGTCTGTCGATGTCCATGCACCAGCGAAACTCCGTACCAACGTGACATTGACCAACTTCCCAGAATTCCATGAAGAATTTGACATCAAAGAAGGTGACTCAATGTGGCGCGCACCAGAAGAACGTGTGATTATTTGGTAAGATACAAAAGACGAGTTCTCTATCAAACTCGTCTTTTTTGTTACTTTCTACATATTTTTTGCTATAATGAAAAACAAAAATGAAAGTGGGGTAGAGCATGACGGTTGGATTAGTATTAGAAGGTGGCGGAATGCGTGGTCTCTACACAGCAGGGGTGTTGGATGCCTTCTTAGATGCAGGGATTCAGGTAGATGGGATTGTGTCCGTATCTGCGGGTGCCCTTTTTGGTGTCAATTATGTATCGGGCCAACGTGGTCGTGCCCTGCGCTACAATAAAAAATATATCTCATATCCCAACTATATGGGGCTTCGTTCTTGGCTGAAAACAGGGAATGTTGTCAACAAAGACTTTACCTATTATGAAATTCCGATGAAATTGGATGTATTTGATGAAGAAGCCTTTGAAAATTCTGATGTTGACTTTTATGCGACAGCGACCAACATCGAAACGGGGCAGGCTGAATACTTCAAAATTGGGAATGTCTTTGAAGAAATGGAGGTATTGCGGGCTAGCTCTGCCTTGCCAGTGGCTTCACGGATTGTCGAATGGAAAGGCAAGAAATATCTGGACGGAGGTTTGTCGGACAGTATTCCTGTGGACTTTGCTAGAAGCCTTGGTTTTGACAAGTTGATTGTTATCTTGACGCGTCCCTTGGATTATCGGAAGAAACCGTCTAGTGGGCGTATTTACAAACTCTTGTATAAGAAATATCCTAAATTTGTTAAAGTAGCCTCTGAGCGCCCACTCCACTATAATGCGACGGTAGAGCAGATTATTGACTTAGAAAAGGCGGGTGAACTCTTTGCCATTCGACCAAGTCGCTCTGTAAAAATTGGCCGTCTCGAAAAAAATCCAGACAAGTTTGATGAAATTTACAATCTTGGTCTCTCTGATGGAGAACAGGTGATGGCTGATTTAAAAGAGTATTTGGGAGACGAGAAATAAAGAACTTCTTTAGATTTGATAACATAATTTAATGAAATGCATTCAATATCATCCCTTTGAAGCATTGAAAACCTGTCTTTTGTATAATTCGTCATGTTTGTATCTCTGTTGAACATATTTTGATGAGATTAAAATTAAAATAGGATGAATGCGCAAATTTTTTATCTAAAAATGTTGACGCTTTCAAAGTTATCATGTATAATAAATTTAAATGTTAGGCATGTGACTGGTGATGCAGGCAGGACCTTTATAGAACAGTATCCATTTTTGGGGTATCGTTCTGTGAAGGTCCTTTTGTTTTTACTAAATGTTTGACAAAAAAATTAAAAGGAGAATTCCTATGGATTATACACAAACAGCTAAAGAAATTGTGGCTAATATTGGTGGTAAAGAAAATGTTGCTCATTTAGAACATTGTTCTACACGTTTACGCTTTACCTTAATTGATAATGCTAAAGCAAACATAGCTGCTCTTGAAAAAATTGATGGTGTGATGGGGGTTCGTCAAAATGCGCAAACCCAAATTATCATTGGAAACGAAGTAAATGAGGTATACGATCAAGTGCAGCCGTTATTGGGAAATCTTTCAACTAATTCCGCGGTAAGTAAAGGTCAAAAGCAAAATTGGGGAGCAATTTTCTTAGATTTCTTGGTTGCGATTTTTCAACCAGTCGTACCTGCAGTCGCGGGTGGTGGGGTTCTCAAGTCAGTGCTTATGCTATTTGCATGGATTGGCTGGATGGATAAGACATCTATTACTTATACCATTTTCAATCAGATTGGTGATGCTCCGCTTTATTTCTTGCCAGTTTTGGTGGCGTATAATACAGCAAAAAAATTGCGTGTCAATGAATTAGTTGCAGCATCGGCAGTAGGCGCATTACTGCTACCGAGTGTGACAGCTATGCTGGCAGAAGGAACTCAGTTATTTGGATTCACAATTCAAAATATCGCCTATCCTTATCAAGTCTTTCCAGCTATTCTATCAACTCTATTCTTTGCTGTGATGGAAAAAGTATTGACTAAATATACCCCAAAACCAATACGAATTTTCTTTGTACCGATGGTAGCACTGGCTATCACCGTTCCAGTTACACTTCTTATCTTAGGGCCTCTTGGTTTTAATTTGGGTCAATTACTCGCAGCTGCAGTGGTTGCCCTACACAATACTCTTGGCTGGTTAGCAACCGGTATCCTTGCAGCTATCTTACCGTTTATGGTTGTTACGGGGATGCACAAAGCGATGCTACCATATGCCATTGAAGCGATGAAAGCTGGATTTGAAACGTTGTACTTACCAGCTTCCCTTGCGCATAATATTTCAGAATCAGGTGCATCATTTGCTGTTGCTCTGAAAACTAAAGATTCAAAGCTTCGTGCTACAGCAGTTTCAGCAGGGATTTCAGCTTTATTTGGTATCACTGAGCCTGCGCTTTATGGGGTGACTATTCAACACCGTAAAGTGTTATATAGTGTTGTTGCTAGCTCCTTCTTTGGTGGTGTTGCAATTGGTTTGACAGCTCTAAAAGCTTTTGCATTAGTTGGACCTGGTTTGGCCACTATGACGATGTATATTGATCCAAACGGCGGATCAAACTTTATGAATGCATGGATTGCATTTGCAATTTCAATCGTTTTATCATTTATCTTCACTTTTATTACATTTAAAGATGCAACTGTTGAGGAAAATCACGAGAACATTGAGAAAAAGGATGTTGCTTTCGTTTCGCCTGTTGATGGTGAAGTAGTAGCTCTTGAGAATGTAAATGATTCTGTGTTTGCTTCAAAACTTGTAGGTGACGGATTAGCTATTAAGCCGTCCAATGGGGTTCTTTATGCTCCTGTTGCTGGAGAGGTTAGTCTAGTTTATGAAACAGGTCATGCTATTGCTTTGACAGCAGAAAATGGGGCAGAAATTCTTTTTCATGTTGGTATTGATACGGTGCAATTACAAGGTAAAGGATTCTATCCAAAGGTTGAGATTGGGGCAATCGTTGAACCAGGAGACATCCTGCTTGAATTTGATATTCCAGTTATTGAAGAAGCTGGATATGATACGACTGTCATGGCGCTAGTCACCAATCAAAATGACTATGAGTTAGATATTAAAAAGGTTACTGGTAGTGTCGTTCATAATGAAGAGGTGATGATTGTGTCACGGAAAGGCATGGTGAATTAAATGTCAGAATCTATTTTTCCAAAAAATTTTTTATGGGGCGGAGCTATTGCTGCGAATCAGGTTGAAGGAGCATGGAATATTGGAGGCAAAGGGTTATCAGTTGCCGATGTAGCGCTCTACAAACCAAATGTAGATGTGAAAAATTATAAAGAACATGTTGCCATTTCATCGCAAGTGATTCAAGAAGCGATGGATGATCAGACAGATACCTACTATCCAAAGCGTAGAGGAATTGATTTTTATCATCGCTACGAAAAAGATATCGAACTTTTTGCAGAAATGGGCTTTAAGACACTTCGGCTATCCATTGCTTGGACACGTTTGTTTCCAACTGGAAAAGAACAGGAAGCTAATCCAGAAGGGGTTGACTTTTATAAACGCGTTTTTGCTAAACTGAAATCGGTCAATATTGAACCTATCGTAACACTTTCTCACTATGAGATGCCGTTGTTTTTGGCAGTTAGTAACAATGGTTGGGCTGATCGAGAAGTGGTAGCAGATTTTGTTCGATTCTGTAATGCATGTTATGATAACTTCCCTGGTGTAAAATATTGGTTAACCTTCAATGAAGTGGATTCAATTGTACGTCACCCCTTCACAACAGCGGGGATTATCCCAGATAAATGTGAAGAAGGCAAAGAATTAGAAACGATTTATCGTGCTCTTCATCACCAGTTGCTTGCGTCGGCAATTGTAACACGAGACTTACATGCTAAATTACCTGAGGCAAAGATGGGCTGTATGCTAACGAAACTAGAAACGTACGCTCGCACATGTGCTCCAGAGGATGTAGAACTAACCTTTAAGAAAAATCTAGATAACCATTTTTATACGGATGTACAGGTTTTTGGTGAATATCCACGTCTCATTCTGCGTCGAATGGAGTTGGAAGGTATTGATTTAAATATTCAGCCTGGAGACTTGGACATTATGAAAGAGAATACTGTCGATTTTGTAACTTTTTCATATTATATGTCTATGACTGAATCTGCTGATCCAAATGCTGAACGAACTCCTGGAAACACTATTTTAGGTGTTAAAAATCCTTATCTTCCTTCGACTGATTGGGGATGGCAAATTGATCCTAAAGGCCTTAAAATTTCTCTTTTGGAACTCTATGATCGCTACAAAAAACCTCTTATGGTTGTAGAAAATGGGATGGGAGCAAAAGATGTTCTTGAAGAAGATGGGAGCATTCACGATCCATACAGAATTGACTACTTCCGAGCTCATTTTGAACAAATGCGTGAAGCGGTGAATGAAGGAGTAGACCTCATTGGTTATACTAGCTGGGGTTGTATCGATTTGGTATCAGCAAGCACATCTCAGATGTCAAAACGATACGGTTTTATCTATGTTGATGCTGATGATGAAGGAAATGGAACTTATAATCGTTACAAGAAAGATTCGTTTTACTGGTATCAAAAGGTAATTCGAACAAATGGTCTTGATTTAGATTAGAAATATGTGCTATATTATAACTTAATTGTTTAAAGTGGGGACGAGTGATGATTATCAAAAAAGTGTTAAACTCCAGCGTAGTTTTAGTTGATGATGAAGGAACTGAAAAAATTGCGTTAGGAAAAGGGATAGGTTTTGGAAAAAAACAAGGTGAAATCATTCTAAGCTCTAACATTGATAAGCTATTTCAATCAGTCGATAGTCCCCAAGCTCAACGTCTATTAGGGTTATTAGATGAGGTTCCTTCTATCTATTTTGATTTAGCTCAGGAAATCATTGAGCAAGCTAAACAGGTACTGAATGTTCCTTTGCAGGAATCACTTTGGGTTGGTCTTACTGATCATATTTATTTTGCAGTTGAACGTTTTAAAAAAGGATTTATCTTTGGTAATAAGGTCTTTTGGGAAATAAAATCATACTACAATAGAGAGTATCGAATTGGTTGTTATGCTATTGAACTTCTGAATCAATCATTCGATATTTCTTTACCTGAAGCAGAGGCTGCCAATATTGCTTTTCATTTTATCAATGCTCAACAAAAGTCTGATAAAAGTGATGCAGGACGAATTGCTAAATTAATTGGAGATTTGGAAACTCTAGTACGATACTCACCGAATATACGATTTGGGAATGACGAGTTAAACTATCAACGTTTTATCACGCATATTCGATTCTTTGTAGAACGCTTTTTTGCAGATAAGATGCTAGAAGATGGCAATCAACTCTTATTTGATCAAATTTGTAAAACAATGCCTGAAGGGATGAAACAGGCCGTGAAGATTCAAACATACCTAGAACAACATTACCAAAAAACAATTACGATTGACGAATTAACTTATCTGGCCATTCATTTTGAAAGACTAATAGGCAAGGGATAAATTAAAAACCAACTTATATTGCACGGTTTTAAAAGAATAACAAGGCATGAAATCCTTTTGATTTCTGCCTTTTTTCTTTCTTTGTTTCGTGTTATAATAATAAAAATAGTTATTGACATGGAGAGAATTATGGCTACATATAATCATAAAGAAATTGAGCCTAAGTGGCAAAAACACTGGGCAGACAACCATACATTTAAGACAGGAACAGATGCATCAAAGCCTAAGTTTTATGCGCTGGATATGTTCCCTTATCCATCTGGTGCGGGTCTTCACGTAGGGCACCCAGAAGGCTACACGGCAACGGATATTCTTAGCCGTTTCAAACGTGCGCAAGGCTACAATGTCCTTCACCCAATGGGATGGGATGCTTTTGGTCTTCCTGCTGAGCAATACGCCATGGATACTGGTAATGACCCAGCTGAATTTACAGCGGAAAACATTGCTAATTTTAAACGTCAAATCAATGCGCTTGGCTTCTCATACGACTGGGACCGTGAAATCAATACGACTGACCCGAACTACTACAAGTGGACGCAGTGGATTTTCACCAAATTGTACGAAAAAGGCTTGGCTTACGAAGCAGAAGTGCCAGTCAACTGGGTGGAAGAGTTGGGAACAGCTATTGCCAATGAAGAAGTGTTGCCGGACGGAACGTCTGAACGTGGTGGTTACCCTGTTGTCCGCAAACCGATGCGCCAATGGATGCTGAAAATCACGGCTTACGCAGAGCGTCTTCTTGAAGATTTGGAAGAAGTCAATTGGCCAGAGTCTATTAAAGACATGCAACGCAACTGGATTGGCAAATCAACAGGTGCAAACGTAACGTTTAACGTTAAAGATACTGACAAAGACTTTACGGTATTTACAACACGTCCTGATACTTTGTTTGGTGCAACTTACGCTGTTTTAGCACCAGAGCATGCTTTGGTAGATAGCATTACAACGACAGAACAGGCAGAGGCAGTTGCTGAGTACAAACATCAAGCCAGCCTGAAATCAGACCTTGCTCGTACAGACCTTGCCAAAGAAAAAACAGGGGTCTGGACGGGTGCTTATGCAGTCAACCCTGTTAATGGTAAAGAAATGCCAATCTGGATTGCAGATTATGTGCTTGCTAGCTACGGAACGGGTGCTATCATGGCGGTACCTGCTCATGATGACCGTGACTGGGAATTTGCTAAGCAATTTGACCTTGAGATTATTCCAGTTCTTGAAGGGGGTAATGTTGAAGAAGCAGCTTATACAGAAGACGGTGCTCACATCAATTCAGACTTCCTAGATGGCTTGAACAAGGAAGAAGCTATTGCTAAGATGGTCGCTTGGTTAGAAGCAAAAGAAGTAGGTAATGAAAAAGTAACTTACCGTCTTCGTGACTGGCTCTTTAGCCGCCAACGTTATTGGGGTGAGCCAATCCCAATTATCCATTGGGAAGATGGTACGTCAACGGCTGTGCCAGAAAATGAATTACCGCTTGTTCTTCCAGTAACAAAAGATATCCGCCCTTCAGGTACAGGTGAGAGCCCACTGGCTAACTTGACAGACTGGTTGGAAGTTGTTCGTGAGGACGGTGTCAAAGGTCGTCGTGAGACCAACACCATGCCACAATGGGCTGGTTCAAGCTGGTACTATCTCCGCTATATTGATCCGCACAACGATGAGAAATTGGCTGATGAAGAGCTGTTGAAACAATGGTTACCAGTTGATATTTATGTCGGTGGTGCAGAACACGCCGTGCTTCACTTGCTTTATGCACGCTTCTGGCACAAGGTGCTTTATGACCTCGGTGTCGTGCCAACCAAAGAGCCATTCCAAAAACTCTTTAACCAAGGGATGATTTTGGGAACCAGCTACCGTGACCACCGTGGTGCCCTTGTTGCAACGGATAAGGTTGAAAAACGTGATGGTAGCTTCTTCCACATCGAAACGGGTGAAGAGCTTGAGCAAGCGCCTGCTAAGATGTCTAAATCCCTTAAAAACGTGGTTAACCCAGACGATGTGGTCGAGCAGTACGGTGCCGATACCTTGCGTGTTTATGAGATGTTCATGGGACCTCTTGATGCTTCTATCGCTTGGAGTGAAGAAGGGCTCGAAGGCTCACGCAAGTTCCTTGACCGTGTCTATCGTTTGATCACGACCAAAGAGATTGTTGCGGAAAATAGCGGAGCGCTTGATAAGGTTTACCATGAAACGGTTAAAGCAGTTACTGAGCAAATTGAAGGCATGAAATTCAATACAGCCATTGCTCAGCTTATGATTTTTGTCAACGCAGCCAACAAAGAAGACAAGCTTTACGCACAGTATGCCAAAGGCTTTGTGCAGTTGATTGCCCCATTTGCACCGCACTTGGGTGAAGAACTCTGGCAAACATTGACCGCAACAGGTGAATCTATTTCACATGTGGCATGGCCAACCCATGATGAAAGCAAGCTGGTCGAAAACGATGTCGAAATCGTTGTCCAAATCAAGGGCAAAGTCAAAGCCAAACTCGTGGTGGCCAAAGACCTTTCCAAAGAAGAATTGGAAAAAGTGGCTCTTGCCAGCGATAAAGTTCAAGCAGAGATTGCAGGGAAAGATATCGTGAAAGTCATTGCAGTACCGAATAAGTTGGTGAATATTGTTGTTAAGTAAACCAACAGCTGGCAGAGACTTTCAGAGGAAGACAAACTAGAATATTTCTGGCTTGTCTTTTCTTTTCTCATCTATTTAAATTCAAACAAGTAAAATAATGCAGTATGGTTCATGGATATCTTTTTTGAAACGATTTGTCAAAATCGTCACAAAAAATTAGTCTAGCTTAAAAATATTTTTAGAATACTTTAAGGTTTCTTAGGTATACTATTAGTAGCCTAGCAATAGGAACCCTAACTTTTTCTTTGTCGCTTTTCGTTTCAAGGCGACAGGTTCAAGTAGTCTAGAGGAGACTATTTGACTCATAAATCTCCTAAGGAGAGGCACTGAGAAATCAGTGCTTTTTCGTTTTTCGGTATTCCTTTAGGCAGTGGTATGCTATAATTTAGGAAGAAGCATGAAAGAGGACAGATATGACGATAGAAGAATTGTTTCCAAAAGTACAGATTAACCAGGAGGATCAGATGGGGGAAGACTGGTTGACGATTCCGTATGAACATAGCTTTCTTCATTTCCCCAAAACTTCCTTGACAGAGAGGGAAATAACCTTATTGAGGTTGATGAAGCACCATACAGATCGTTCATCATATTCGGGGAATGTGTGGAATCGCTACTTGGTGCAAAAAGTTGGGGAGTCACCTGATAAGTATGATGGAGTCCAATTCATCTACTTGGAGCATCCACAGGCATTGGCACCTGATTTGTTGGAAATTTTTCAAGGAATGCTGCCTCAGTTGCAGGTCATTGTACCCATCAGCGACACTCAGACAGCCTTTCTTCTTGCTTTAGAGGAACAGCTGGAAATTGTGAAGATAATGCAGGATATTCTGCCTGTCTTAGAAACAGATTTCGGTATGAATTTGACCATTTTTGTGGGAAATAAATGGAGCGAACTTCATCATGATGACTTGCAAACCTATTTTACCAGTGAACATCAATTGTTTTTAGAGTTCGTCCGTCATAAAAGGGGAGAAAATGTCCTTTCGTTTTCCGAACTGGCCTTGTGGGGCTTATCACGTCAAGTGGAAATGGGGCGGATTCCAGATAGGATTTTGGAGTTGATTAATGGTGCTAAGGATTTACGAGAGATTATCCAAACGATGTGGGAAAGCCATGGCAACCTAGTGCAGACTGCGCAGAAACTGTACATGCACCGTAATTCACTTCAATACAAATTGGATAAATTTCGTAATGTATCAGGTTTAAATGTGAAAAATCTGGATGATTTAGCTCTTTGCTATCTGTTGATATTGAATGATTAAAAATGATTAGAGATTTTGACGAGGCTGGGACAAAAAGATTTTTAGTTTAGAAAATCTATACCAATAAATCTACTTTTCTAATAAAATGTACATAAAAACGAACAAAGTTACTCTTTAAATATATAAGAGATGGCCTTTGTTCGTTTTTTGTTTTATTGTTCAGAGTTTTGTCCCAGCCTGATTAAAGTCTTTTTGTTTTTAGTCTCGTACTATCTGGCTCTTTTTTTATTTCTAGGAGCTAGGTTAAAACACTCCCCTAGCTCGTTACCTTCTCTTTAGTTTCAATAGTTTAGCTGAAACAGTTCCCCAAACTGTTTCACTCCCCCGGACTGACAAACTCGCTTTCTTGTTTCTAGGCTCGTGAAAAAACAGTCTCCCAGACTGTTTTTTTGTGCAAGGTGCACAGAGAGATTGGTTGAGGTGTCCATTTTGTGTAATCGTTTTCTTTGGTATAATAAAACTATCAATGAACAAAGAGAATGGAGAAACAACATGGTTGAATTGAATTTGAGCCACATCTTTAAAAAATATCCAAATGCGACTCACTACGCGGTAGAAGATTTTGATTTGGACATCAAGGACAAGGAATTTATCGTATTCGTAGGTCCTTCAGGATGTGGTAAATCCACAACACTTCGTATGGTAGCAGGTCTTGAGGACATTACTGAAGGTGAATTGAAAATTGATGGGGAAGTAGTCAATGACAAAGCGCCAAAAGACCGTGATATCGCCATGGTATTCCAAAACTATGCCCTTTATCCACACATGACTGTGTATGACAACATGGCGTTCGGTTTGAAACTTCGTAAATATGCGAAAGATGATATTGACAAACGTGTAAAAGAAGCGGCTGAAATTCTTGGTTTGACAGAATTCTTGAAACGCAAACCAGCTGACCTTTCTGGTGGCCAACGTCAACGTGTGGCGATGGGACGTGCTATTGTCCGTGATGCAAAAGTATTCTTGATGGACGAGCCTTTGTCAAACTTGGATGCGAAACTTCGTGTATCCATGCGTACAGAAATTGCGAAAATCCACCGTCGTATCGGTTCAACAACTATTTACGTTACACACGATCAGACAGAAGCGATGACTTTAGCAGACCGTATCGTTATCATGAGTTCTACAAAGAACCCAGATGGCTCAGGAACGATTGGACGTATTGAGCAAATCGGTACTCCCCAAGAATTGTACAATACACCTGCTAATAAATTTGTTGCTGGCTTTATCGGAAGCCCAGCTATGAACTTCTTCACCGTAACTGTTGAGAAAGACCGTCTTGTCAGCGGCGAAGGATTTGAAATTGCCCTTCCAGAAGGTCAATCAAAACTCTTGGAAGCAAAAGGCTATCTAGGAAAAGAAGTTATCTTTGGCATTCGCCCAGAAGATATTTCAAGTAACCAAATTGTGCATGATACCTATCCAAATGCGACTGTAGAAGCTGAAGTTCTTGTAGCAGAATTATTGGGTTCTGAAACGATGCTCTACGTGAAAAATGGTAGCACAGAGTTCGTATCTCGCGTAGATGCTCGCGACTTCCATTCACCAGGTGAAAAAGTGAAATTGACCTTCAATGTTGGAAAAGGACACTTCTTCGATAAAGAAACTGAAAAAGCCATTCGCTAATCCTCCTATAAAATGTAAGAAAGCCACCTTTTCGTGGCTTTTTTCAATGTCTAGGATATGGTATAATGACACTATGGAATTTACAGTAGAAGAAAAAGAATACTTTATGCGGGAAGCTTTGAAAGAGGCAGAAAAATCCCTTCACAAAGAAGAGGTTCCAATTGGTTGTGTCATTGTAAAGGATGGGCATATTATTGGACGGGGGCATAATGCGCGTGAGGAGCTAAATCAAGCAATTATGCATGCGGAAATCATGGCCATCAACGATGCTAACCAAAGAGAGGGCAACTGGCGTTTGTTGGATAGTACTCTCTTTGTCACGATTGAACCCTGTGTCATGTGTAGTGGAGCGATTGGTCTAGCTCGTATTCCGCAGGTTATTTACGGGGCAGCCAATCAAAAATTTGGTGGTGCAGGGAGTCTCTATGATATTTTAAGCGATGAACGCCTCAATCATCGTGTAGCAGTGGAAACAGGGATTTTAGAAGAGGAATGTGCGAGTCTGATGCGTACATTTTTTCGCCAAGGCCGTGAACGGAAGAAGGTGACCAAACAACTGGCCCAGCAAGCAGAAGAATCCGTAGTTTCTTGATTCAATACCAACTTATCTCAACGATTTGCAATAACGAAAAAATATGGTATAATACTCTTTGGAGCAACATCTGTGCGTGAAGTGGGTCAGGGGAGGAATCCAGCAGCCCTAAGCGAAGTCAGGTGTGTGCTCTTTTGATTTTCTTCAGAAAAAACAAAAGAGATTGTTCAAACATTAACAAATCGCTTGAAAAAAAAGTGATAAAGCGATATCATAGAATGGATTATAAATGGAGGATACTCATGACACATATTCAATTTGATTATTCAAAACTTTTGGGGAAATATATTCAACCACATGAGTTGGATTATATGCAAAGTCAAATCACTGCAGTAGATGCTGATTTGCGTAATCGTACTGGTGCTGGATCCGAGATGCTTGGTTGGTTGGACCTTCCTAAAGACTACGATAAGGAAGAATTTGCTCGTATCAAAGAAGCAGCAGCAAAAATTCAATCTGACAGCGATGTTTTGGTGGTCATCGGTATTGGTGGTTCCTACCTTGGAGCAAAAGCAGCAATTGACTTCTTGAATAGTTCGTTTGTTAATTTGCAACCAAAAGAAGCACGCAAGGCACCACAAATCTTGTATGCTGGAAATTCAATTTCTTCTACTTATTTAGCGGACTTGTTGGAGTACGTTTCTGATAAAGACTTCTCTGTGAATGTGATTTCTAAATCAGGGACAACGACAGAACCTGCCATTGCTTTCCGTGTCTTCAAAGAAGCTTTGATTAAAAAATATGGTGTAGAAGAAGCGAATAAACGGATTTATGCAACGACAGATAAAGTGCGTGGAGCAGTAAAAGTGGAAGCTGATGCAAATGGTTGGGAAACATTTGTTGTACCAGATAGCGTTGGTGGGCGTTTTACTGTTTTAACAGCAGTTGGTCTTTTGCCAATCGCAGCATCTGGAGCTGATGTGGATCAGTTGATGGCAGGAGCTGCAGCGGCTCGTGAAGCTTATGCTACGGCTGATTTGAAAGTGAATGAATCATATCAGTACGCAGCACTGCGTAATATTCTTTACCGTAAAGGTTACACAACTGAAATCCTTGCGAACTATGAGCCAAGTCTCCAATACTTCTCAGAATGGTGGAAACAGTTGGCTGGTGAATCAGAAGGAAAAGATAACAAGGGGATCTATCCATCATCTGCTAACTTCTCAACAGACCTTCATTCTATTGGACAAATTATCCAAGAAGGCCGTCGTGACTTGTTTGAAACAGTTCTTCGTGTAGACAAACCAGCTAAGAATGTTCTCATCCCTGAAATGGCAGAGGACTTGGATGGACTTGGATACCTTGAAGGTAAGGATGTAGATTTTGTGAACAAAAAAGCAACAGACGGGGTTCTTCTTGCTCACACGGATGGCGGTGTACCAAATATGTACGTAACGCTTCCACAACAAGATGAATTTACGCTTGGATATGTCATCTACTTCTTTGAACTTGCGATTGCAGCTTCTGGTTATCTCAATGGTGTTAACCCATTTGACCAACCAGGTGTTGAAGCCTACAAGAAAAACATGTTTGCCCTTTTAGGCAAACCAGGTTTTGAAGATTTAGCAGCTGAGCTTAACGCACGTTTGTAAACGGAAATAGAACCTGAGAACAGGCTCCTTCGGGGGTCTGTTTTTGTTTTTTCAATTAGTCAACTAAATTTTCTTTTGGATTCAAAAAGTGTGTCTTAATTATTTGGAGGAAAGACTTTATAATGAAAGCGTAAACAAAACAAAAGGAGATAAAAGATGACAGATTGGTTAAATATAACAGGCAAAACAGTAGTTGTCACAGGTGCTTCCTCTGGAATTGGGAAAGCCATCGTTGATGAACTATTAGAGTTAGGAGTAAACGTCGCTAACTTTGATATTTCAGATAACGATGTGCGCCATGAAAATTTACTGTTCCAACAAGTAGACGTGACTTCCCGTGAGGAAGTGGAAGCAGCAGTTGCAGCAACAGTAGAGCGTTTTGGGACGATTGATGCTGTGGTGAATAATGCAGGTATCAATGTTCCGCGTCTATTGGTAGATCCAAAAGACCCGCATGGGAAATACGAATTGGATGATGCGACATTTGAGAAAATCACTATGATCAACCAAAAGGGGCTTTACCTCGTCAGTCAAGCAGTTGGACGAATCTTAGTTGAGAAGAAGAAGGGCGTCATTATTAATATGGCTTCTGAGGCAGGTTTGGAAGGTTCAGAAGGTCAGAGTGCATATGCAGCAACAAAGGCAGCTGTATATAGTTACACACGTTCATGGGCCAAAGAACTAGGGAAATATAATGTTCGCGTAGTTGGGATTGCACCAGGGATTATGGAAGCGACAGGCTTACGGACACTTGCTTATGAAGAAGCATTGGGTTATACAAGAGGGAAGACAGTAGATGAAATCCGTGCAGGGTATGCATCTACGAGTACAACGCCTCTTGGTCGGAGTGGTAAATTGAGTGAAGTGGCTGATTTAGTGGCCTACTATGTATCAGATCGCTCAAGTTATATTACAGGAATCACAACCAATGTCGCAGGTGGTAAGACGAGAGGATAGTAAATAGGAGTAGAAAAAGTGGCATTAGTCAATCGTTGGTATCGTATCTTAGAAACATTAGTCGCACAACGCCGAGTTGGTGTAGAAGAGATGCGGGCGGATTTGAATGTCAGCCTCTCTACTCTCCAAAAAAGTTTGGAACAACTCAATGATTTGCTGGCTCCCGATTTGGAAATTAAACAAGAAGAAGGTTTGCTGTCGATTGAAGTTTACGATTATATAAGATTGGAGGAAATCTTAGCAGGCAGCTTACGTAAGGAAAGTGATTTTAATTCTTCAAGTAAGCGTTGTTCCTACTTGATTAAACGGTTACTTCAAAGTGCAGAACCGCTTCGAATTGATGATTTAGCAGAAGAAATCGGCGTGAGTCGTACGACGATCAATAAAGATTTAAAGCAGGTTAAAGAACTGGCAGAATCGTTTCAAGTGACCATATCAGGAAAACCTAATTGGGGCTTAGAAGTTGTCGGGACAGAAATCAATCTACGACTTTTCTACCTTCATCATGTGTATGCATATTTTGATTCAGATACCCTTGTTGATGAGACAAAAGCTTTTTTGGAAGAATTATATGAAACTTTCCGAATTCCAAAGAAAACGCAAGAGTTGATGACCAAGGTGATTGCGATTACAGTAGCGCGTGTAAAACGGCATAAACCGCTGATTAAACCAATCTCTTACTACAGTAATGATCTGCTGGATTCAGAATTGATGGTGCAGTTGATCTATCATATTGAGATGCAGTATCAATTATCACTTAGTCAATATGAGCAAGATTTTCTAAGTTTTCCTTTAAATACGCAGTATGTTGACGGTCTCGATTATCAACCGAGAAGTGATTCTAATTTACAGGAAATCTACTCGGAAATGATTCAGGAAGTTCAACACACATTGATGGTGCAGGTGGACGAGAAAAAGCTCTTTCTGGAACTGCATACTCACTTGAAGTTCCTACTCAATCGTCTGATCTTTCATGTACAGGCGAGAGATATCTTCCATGGAGAAATCCAACATAAGTATCCATTAGCTTTTGAGATGGCAAGAGTAGCAGGCGACTACCTAGAAGGGCGCTTTGGACATCCTGTAGAATTGTCGGAGCTGAGTTATTTGGCCCTTTACTTTGAAATGATTCTGAGAGAGGATACACAAGAATTAGAAGTAAAAAAACGTAAAATTGCGGTTGTTTGTACGACAGGTCGTGGAACGGCCAATATGATTTTTAGACAGTTACACCGTGTACTAGGTCGTGACATTGAAATTACACAGTATTCAGAAGAAAATTTCAATCCTGAAGCAGACGATGATTACTTTGCGATTTTTACAACCATTCCTTTAAAATTGGGAAACCTTCAATCCCCACTTATTCATATCACCAATCTTTTTGACGATCAGTGGTTGCGTGAAGAATGGCAACGCGTTAATCGTTACCATCAGAAAAATTTAGAAACCATTGTATTGAAGTTTATCCGTCTTCCGAAGGCGGAGCGATATGAAGACTATTTGATCACGATGGCGAGTCAATTGCAGGTGCAAGGATTAGTTGATCAAGCCTTTGTTCAACGAACGTTGGACCGAGAGGAGCAACAGTCAACCTTTTTTGGAAATGGCATTGGTTTTCCGCATACTATTAATCAATTGGATACGAAAACTGTTCTGATGCTGGGTGTTTTAGAAGAGGCCCACATTGAAGGAAAGGAATCTGTTGAGTTGATTTTCTTGGTGGCGATACCTCATCAGGTTGAGTCTAAAATGGAAGCGGAATTGTTAGAATTATACGATGATATTTTTAGAATCGCGAATGATGCGCACTTGAAGTCTGATTTGAAACGAATTCAGACGGAAGCTGAATTTATTGACTTGACACGAAGTAAAGGAGTATTTTAAATGAGTTTTGCGATTATATTTGGATTGTTCTGTATTGCAGCCTATCTATTGCAAATTTTATTTGGATTGAGGCAACTCAAGCATTTTAATGAAACATATGGGGAATTGCGTCAGCTAGGTCGCGTTGCCATTGGTCGTCGTGCTGGGAAAATTAAATCAGGTACGATTGTCATGTTCGCTATCAATCCTGATGGTAAAGTTTTGGCGGCTAAAAAAATGCAAGGGGTAACAGTCTTGGCTCATTTCAAGGATATGCCGACCTATGTTGGGCAAGATATCCATTACTTTGACAAGTACAATCCCATGGTTCGCAAAGAAAATAAATTATTGCAAATTGCTATTGAAGATGCACGAGAGGTCTTTTTACGGGTAGAAGCTGGTGTCTACAAGGATGTACCAAAGTACGCTCCTGTGGTAGATGTGACGACACATGCAAAATTGTTCCTCTCACGGTTAAAATTTCAGTTAAAAAAATCATAAAAAAATACCGAGAAGATTCTCGGAGAAAAGGAGTACATGATGGATTACATTATTAAATTTGCTGAGGGCTTCATGAAGCTCTTCCAACTTGGTGGAGAAACCTTTATCTCTTGGATGACAGGGATTGTACCAGTTGTCTTGATGCTCTTGGTAGCGATGAATGCTTTAATTGCTATTTTGGGAGAAGATAAGGTCAATAAACTAGCAGAAGTTTCTGCGAAAAATCCAATCAGTCGTTACATGATTTTACCATTTATCTCAGCCTTCATGTTGGGAAATCCAATGGCTATCTCAATGGGACGTTTCATGCCTGAATTTTACAAACCAGGTTACGTAGCATCACAAATGCAATTCTGCCACACTTCAAACGGGGTCTTCCCGCATATCAATCCAGGGGAACTCTTTGTATGGTTGGGGATTGCGTCCGGGATTGAAACGCTTGGTTTTAATACAATGGACTTGGCGATTCGTTATATGCTAGTCGGTATTGTGATGAACTTCTTTGCAGGTTGGATCACAGACTTCACAACTGCTTGGGTATGTAAACAACAAGGTGTAACACTTAGCAAGACATTGAAATAAAGATAGAATGAGGAGAAAAAATCATGGCATATAATAGCATTAAAGTTGTTAAAGGTAGTGGCGGATTTGGTGGTCCATTGGTAATTACACCAACTGAAGAGAAACACAAATTTATCTATATCACTGGCGGTGGTGAAAAACCTGAGATTGTGGATAAAATTGTGGAATTGACAGGTATGGAAGCTGTTAATGGTTTCAAAACGTCTATTCCTGATGAAGAAATTGCTCTTGCAATTGTAGACTGCGGTGGGACACTTCGTTGTGGAATCTATCCTAAAAAGGGTATCCCAACGATTAACATCGTTGCAACAGGGAAATCAGGTCCGTTAGCTCAATATATCACAGAAGAAATCTATGTTTCAGCTGTTGGGGTTGATCAAATTTCTCCTTCAGGTGAGGTTGCACCAACTGTTGCTCCAGTAAAAGAAGAAGTTAAAACAGCCACATATGATACAACAAAGAAAATCACAGAACAACGTGCTGAAACGAGTTTTGTAGCTCGCATTGGTATGGGTGCTGGTAAGGTTGTTGCGATTTTCAACCAAGCTGCGCGTGATGCTATCCAAACCATGCTCAACACCATTTTACCATTCATGGCCTTTGTATCTCTCTTGATTGGGATTATCAATGGATCTGGGGTCGGTAACTGGATTGCGAAACTCATGGTACCACTTGCAGGTAATGTCTGGGGGCTTGTCGTCATTGGATTTATCTGTTCACTTCCATTCCTATCTCCTCTCCTTGGCCCTGGCGCTGTTATCTCACAAATCATTGGTACCTTGATTGGTGTGGAAATTGGAAAAGGAAATATTCCTCCACAAATGGCACTTCCAGCACTTTTCGCTATCAATACGCAAAATGGTTGTGACTTCATCCCAGTTGCCCTTGGTTTGTCAGAAGCTGAAGCAGAAACGGTTGAAGTCGGTGTTCCATCTGTTCTCTACTCACGTTTCTTGAGCGGTGTACCACGTGTTATCGTTGCATGGATTGCAAGTATCGGACTTTATCAGTAAAATAGACAGTGATGGGACAGTGTTCTCATCGCTGTTCCATTATTAATCAGAAAAGAGATAAAAATGAAAAAAGTATTTGAGACAAAAATAATTGCTATTGGCCCGGAAGCGCAAAATATGATTGCGGATGCAGGGATGTTTATCCTATTTGGTGAAGGAGCACCTGCAGATTTAGCGGAATTTTGCTTTACCATCAATGATAAGACCTTAGCAAGACCGATTCAGATTGGTGGCAAGTTAGTCGTTGATGGGCTAGAGTACCCTATTACAGCCGTTGGTGGTGTTGTGGAAAAAAATCTTAGCAACCTTGGTCATATTACCGTTGCCTTAGATGGTTCTGTAGAAGGAAGTTTACCAGGCACATTACACATTCAAGTAGAAAATCCACCAGTGTTGAAGGAAGGAACGGTCATTCAAATTTTTTCATAGGAGGAATGGAAATGACATTTTTACTAGATAGTGCAGATTTGAAAGAGATTGAGTCTGCCATAGAGATTTTACCGATTGTAGGTGTAACGACAAACCCCTCTATCTTAAAAAAAGAAGGAAAAATCAATGTATACCAACATTTACGTACCATTCGCAACTTGATTGGAAAAGAACGTAGTTTACATGTTCAAGTTGTTTCGCAAGATGTGGAGACAATGCTCAAAGAGGCGGAAACCATTTTGACTGAAATTGATTCAGAAGTCTATATCAAGGTTCCTGTAACAGAGGTGGGCTTACGAGTCATCCAACTCTTAAAAGCTAAAGGCGTCCATATTACTGCAACAGCAATTTACAGTAAAATGCAAGCCTACTTGGCCATTGAAGCCGGAGCTGACTTTGTGGCTCCATATTATAATCGTATGGAAAATCTTGGGACAGATGCGACGGAAGTTGTCGCCTCGATTGCACAGTACATAGGGCAAAGTGGTAAAGCGACACAAATTTTAGGTGCTAGTTACAAAAATATTTCTCAAGTGAATCGTACCTTGGAAGCTGGAGGACATACCGTTACAGTTGATCCGCAATTATTACGGCAAGCTATACTAGCAGCTCCTATTCTTCAGGCAGTCAATCAATTTCAAACAGATTGGGAAATGATTTACGGAGAAGAAGCAACGATGCTTAAAAATTAACTCATCAAATGTATAATATAAGCAAAAATACTGATACCCCAAATTTAGGTGAAAAATCTAAATTTGGGGTGTTTTTTTGGGGGAACAGGTTGGTCCATTTTTGCACACATGAGTGTGTAAGACTTGGTCTTTTTGTTTGCGCTTACAAAATCTATAATAAGGATATAGAAAAACATTTAAAAGGAGTGGAAAAATGGATATACTCTTAATTCCCCTAAATTGGTTCTCCACCAATATTTTGCAAAACCCAGCCTTCTTCGTTGGTCTCTTGGTTTTGATTGGTTATATTCTCTTGAAAAAACCAGTTCATGAAGTGTTTGCAGGTTTTGTCAAGGCGACTGTTGGTTATTTGATTTTGAACGTTGGTGCTGGTGGGTTAGTTAGTACATTCCGTCCAATTTTGGTCGCTCTTGCGAAAAAGTTCAATTTGGAGGCAGCAGTTATCGACCCTTACTTTGGCCTTGCAGCTGCAAATGCCAAGTTAGAAGAAATGGGCTTCATTAGTGTCGCTACAACAGCACTCCTCATTGGATTTGGTGTTAACATCCTCCTTGTTGCTCTGCGTAAAGTGACGAAAGTGCGTACCTTGTTTATCACTGGTCACATTATGGTGCAGCAGGCGGCAACTATTTCTGTCTTTGTCCTTCTCTTGATTCCTCAATTACAAAATGCTTTTGGAGCATGGGCAGTTGGTATTATCTGTGGTCTTTATTGGGCGGTCAGCTCCAATATGACAGTGGAACCGACACAACGTTTGACTGGTGGTGGCGGATTCGCTATTGGACACCAACAGCAATTTGCGATTTGGTTTGTGGATAAGGTGGCACCATTCTTTGGTAAAAAAGAAGAGAATTTGGATAATTTGAAATTGCCAACCTTCCTTAATATTTTCCATGATACAGTTGTTGCTTCAGCGACGCTCATGTTGGTCTTCTTTGGTGCAATTTTGGCAGTCCTTGGTCCAGAACTCATGTCTAATGCAGAATTGATTGGTGCAGGAGCATACGTTCCAACGAAATCATTCTTTATGTATGTGATTCAAACATCACTCACCTTCTCTGTTTATCTCTTCATCTTGATGCAAGGTGTTCGGATGTTCGTTGCGGAATTGACAAACGCCTTCCAAGGTATCTCAAGTAAGCTTCTCCCAGGTTCATTCCCAGCGGTTGACGTTGCAGCTTCTTATGGTTTTGGTTCATCAAATGCGGTGCTTTCAGGATTTGCCTTCGGTTTGATTGGTCAATTGATTACCATTGCACTTCTCGTTATCTTTAAAAATCCGATTTTGATTATTACAGGATTTGTTCCAGTATTCTTTGATAATGCTGCAATTGCGGTCTATGCTGACAAGCGTGGCGGATGGAAGGCGGCTGTTGTGCTCTCCTTCATTTCAGGGATTATACAAGTGTCAGTTGGGGCAGTAGCTGTTGCCCTTCTTGGTTTAACAGGTGGATATCATGGAAATATTGACCTCGCTATTCCATGGGTTCCATTTGGTTATCTCTTTAAATACCTTGGCATTGCTGGTTACGTTCTTGTATGTCTGTTCTTCTTGGCGATTCCACAGCTTCAATTTATGAAGGCTAAGGATAAAGAAGCCTACTATCGTGGTGAAGCTCAATAATGGCTCTGCTATTTCTAAAAAATTCGTTCTAATGGAGGAAATTAAAATGGTTAAAGTTCTTACAGCTTGTGGTAATGGGATGGGTTCATCCATGGTCATCAAGATGAAGGTTGAAAACGCCCTTCGTCAGCTCGGAGTAACAGACATCCAGTCTGCATCTTGTTCTGTCGGTGAGGCCAAAGGATTGGCTTCGGGGTATGATATTGTTGTCGCTTCCAATCACTTAATTAAGGAATTGGAAGGTCGGACAAATGGTCATTTAGTTGGTCTTGATAACTTGATGGATGACAATGAAATTAAAACAAAACTCCAAGCAGTTTTGTAAACAATGCTATATAGGAGAGGGAGACAAGCTTAGTTATAAGGAAAGTCTCCTCTCCTTTATCTTTAGATGGAGGAAATCAGGTTATGAATTTAGCAAAATCTTTTAAAGAGAATAATTCAATCCGTTTAGGCTTAACAGCTGAAACATGGCAAGAGGCTGTACATAAGGCGGTAGAACCGCTGATTGATAGCGGAGCTGTGACAGAAGAATATTATGATGCCATTATCCAATCAACGGAAGAATATGGACCATACTATATCTTGATGCCGGGAATGTCAATGCCACATGCGCAGGCTGGTGTTGGGGTGCATAAGGACTCCTTTGCCTTGATTACCCTGACCAAGCCGGTGACATTTTCAGATGGGAAGGAAGTCTCCGTCCTGCTTACCTTAGCTGCACAATCTGCAGCCATTCATACAACAGTAGCCATTCCACAAATTATTGCTCTTTTTGAATTGGAAAACTCAATCCAACGATTGGTTGATTGTAAGACTCCTGAAGAGGTATTGGCAATGGTAGAAGAATCAAAAAATAGTCCTTATCTTGAAGGTTTGGATTTAGAAAGTTAAACATGAAACAGTTTAGAGAGGAAACGATTATGACAAAACATATTCCAAATTTACAAGTTGCCCTTGACCACTCTGATTTGAAGGGAGCTATCAAGGCGGCGGTGTCTGTTGGTCACGAGGTCGATGTAATTGAAGCAGGAACTGTCTGCCTGTTGCAAGTTGGTAGCGAATTGGTGGAGGTGCTTCGCCATCTATTCCCTGAAAAAATTATCGTGGCTGATACAAAATGTGCAGATGCAGGCGGAACAGTGGCGAAAAATAATGCGATACGTGGAGCAGATTGGATGACCTGTATCTGTTCAGCAACCATTCCAACCATGAAAGCAGCGCTAAAAGCCATCAAAGAAGAGCGCGGAGAACGTGGAGAAATCCAAGTGGAACTGTACGGAGATTGGACTTATGAGCATGCCCAGGCTTGGTTGGATGCAGGTATTTCACAAGCCATCTACCATCAGTCTCGCGATGCACTTCTTGCAGGAGAAACTTGGGGAGAAAAGGATTTAACCAAGGTTAAGAAATTGATTGAAATGGGCTTCCGTGTATCTGTTACAGGTGGACTTGATGTAGATACCTTAAAATTATTTGAAGGAGTGGATGTCTTTACCTTTATCGCAGGACGTGGCATCACAGAAGCAGAAAATCCTGCTGCCGCAGCACGTGCCTTCAAGGATGAAATCAAACGGATTTGGGGGTAGGCTGATTATGGCACGTCCAATTGGTATTTATGAAAAAGCGACCCCCAAACATTTCACTTGGTTAGAACGGTTGAATTTTGCAAAGGAGTTGGGCTTTGATTTTGTCGAACTATCTATCGATGAATCGGATGAGCGCTTAGCGCGTTTGGATTGGTCCAAGGAAGAACGTTTGGAGTTGGTCAAGGCCATTTTTGAAACAGGTGTTCGTGTGCCGACTATTACCTTTAGTGGCCATCGCCGTTTTCCAATGGGATCCAATGACCCTGAAAAGGAAGCACGTGCTATGGACATGATGAAAAAATGTATTGTCTTTGCGCAGGATATCGGCATTCGCAATATCCAGCTAGCTGGTTATGATGTTTACTATGAAGAAAAATCACCAGCTACACGTGCTCGCTTCTTGAAAAATCTTCGTCAAGCTTGTACATGGGCTGAAGAAGCACAAGTCATTTTATCCATTGAAATCATGGATGATTCATTTGTCAATTCTATTGAAAAGTATTTGGCAATTGAAAAGGAAATTGACTCCCCTTATCTCTTTGTTTATCCTGATACAGGAAATGTCTCTGCTTGGCACAATGACCTTTGGAGTGAATTTTATAACGGACATAGGTCTATCGCTGCCCTTCATTTGAAGGACACTTATGCTGTGACAGAAACATCAAAAGGTCAGTTCCGCGATGTTCCTTTTGGTCAAGGATGTGTGAACTGGGAGTTGATGTTTGATGTGATTAAAAAGACCAACTATAATGGACCGTTCTTGATTGAAATGTGGTCAGAAAATTGTCCAACGGTTGAGGAAACGCGTGTTGCTATAAAAGAGGCGCAGGATTTCCTCTATCCACTAATGGAGAAAGCAGGGGTACTCTAATATGGCAAAATCATTACAAGAAATGCGTGAGCGTGTTTGCGCGGCCAATCAATCACTGCCAGCACACGGCTTGGTAAAATTCACTTGGGGCAACGTGTCTGAAATTGATCGTGAAGCAGGCCTCATTGTTATCAAACCTTCTGGTGTGGATTATGAGAAATTGACACCCGAAAATATGGTAGTAACAGACTTAGATGGCAAGGTGGTAGAAGGGGATTTAAATCCTTCCTCTGACCTACCAACCCACGTTCAACTGTATAAAGCTTGGCCTGAAATTGGCGGCATTGTACACACTCATTCAACCGAGGCAGTCGGCTGGGCGCAAGCTGGTCGTGACATTCCCTTTTATGGGACAACCCACGCAGATTATTTTTATGGATCTGTACCATGTGCGCGTTCTTTGACAGCAGATGAGGTGAACACAGCCTATGAAAAAGAAACAGGAACAGTGATTATCGAAGAGTTCACACGCCGTGGTCTCGATCCTCTTGCCGTTCCGGGGATTGTTGTGCGCAACCACGGACCGTTTACTTGGGGGAAAGATCCTGCTCAAGCAGTTTATCATTCTGTTGTCTTAGAGGAAGTGGCAAAGATGAATCGTTTCACCGAGCAAATCAATCCTCGCGTAGAACCTGCTCCACAGTATATCTTGGACAAGCACTATCTTCGCAAGCATGGTCCAAATGCCTATTACGGACAAAAAGGTGATGCACATTGAGGGAAAATTATTGAAATACGAAGAGAGTAGGAGGAAGTGATGCAACAAATAGCTTTCTCCTCTCTTAATATGTTTTAGCCTTTATATACATGTAAACAAGACTATAAAAATGGTATAATATTCTGTATTCGGAAGGGAGAAGAGAGTGTGATTATTCTAGACAAGAAAAGCTGTGAGCTGGTGTCCTACTTGCTATCATTAGAGAAACCAGAGACAGTCATGACTATGTCAAAAAAACTAAATCAATCTCGGCGCAAGGTCTACTACCATCTGGAAAAAATCAACGAAGCCTTGCCGGACGGTATTGATAAGATCGTCTCCTATCCACGAGTAGGCATATTATTGACCAATGAACAAAAGCAAGTTTGTCAAGATTTGTTGGATCAATTAGATGATTATACTTATGTGATGAGTGTTGAAGAACGTATCCAACTGACGATGACCTATATTGCTGTTTCTAAAGAACGGGTCACTATTGATAAGCTCATGCAACTAAATGATGTTTCTCGTAATACCGTTTTAAGTGATCTCAATGATATTCGTCAAATGTTAGCAGTAGAGGATTATGATATTCAACTCAACGTCACAAAAGCAGACGGTTACTATCTAAAATGCCATCCCTTATCCAAAATTCAATACCTTTACCGTTTGCTCTACGCAATCTATACGGAAGGAAACAAAAATTTTGTTGAGATTGTCCGAGACAAAATCGTAGATGTGACAGGGTTCAACCGTTATTTTTCTGAAGAAGTGAATGCCTATATTGAAGATCAATTGACCAATGCGCAAGAAAGCTTGGGGAAACAGCTCAATAGTCAGGATCGGGTTTTTATGGTGGAAATTCTACCGTATTTGCTTCTCAGTTATCGCAGTATTGAATTATCGGAATGTGAAAAAGAAGCGGTTCGACGTGATTTTAGTATGACCTGGAAGCGAAAAGAATATCTGTTGGCACGTGACATGGCAGAGGATTTATCGAACCTCTATGACATCCAGTTAGATGACATTGAGATTAGTTTGGTTGCCATGTTGCTCTTATCATTTCGGAAAGACAAGGACAGCCACTTGGAAAGTCAGGATTATTCTGAAATGCGTGTCACTCTAGATTTTTTCCTCAGTCAAATTGAGGCTCAACATTCGTTAACATTTGTACATCGCAACGATCTGCTTCGGAAACTTCTCATGCATTGTAAGGCTTTGATTTACAGAAAGACTTATGGCATTTTGTCTGTCAATCCACTGACCAAATATATCAAAGAACGCTATCAGAGTCTATTTCAGATTACCAAGACGCATATAGGAATTTTAGAAGAGGCATGGGAGTTGACCATGACAGATGATGATATTGCCTATATTACGATTCATTTAGGAGGGGAACTGGAAAAAAATGCACCGGCTGAACCTGCTAAGAGAAAAATCATCCTTGTTTGTGATGAAGGAGTCGGAGTACAGAAATTATTGCTTAATCAATGTGAACAATATCTCACAAACTGTACGATTGAAGCTGTTTTTACGTCAGAACAATTTTACAGTGTACGTGACTTAGTGGCGACAGATTTGGTGGTTTCAACAAGTGATGCTCTGGAAACGCATTTTCCTGTGATTGTCGTCCATCCTATTTTAGATAATGAAGACATTATCGAATTGGTTCGCTTTGCCAAAGGGATGGGAAAGACTGTTGAAACACAATTCAGTACAGAACTCGAGAAATGTTTGCAGGCTTATTTGCCCGAAGAAAAGAATCGGCAGGCTTTGAAAGCACAGATTGAAGAAATTGTTAGTCGGATTCTATCCATGTAAGCTAGGAAACATTCCTAGCGTTTTTTAGTGGCAAATGTTTATGAATCGTTCGGTACAGTTTTGGACACTTCCTTGTGTACTTCTTGGTCTTTTGGTTTAGGTCTACAAGGTTTATACTGAAGATGTAATGTAAAAGCAATGATTTATAGGAGGATGCTGAAATGGCTAAAGTACAAGATATTACACGTGAGTCTTGGATTCTCTCTACCTTCCCGGAATGGGGCACTTGGCTGAATGAAGAAATCGAAGAAGAAGTTGTACCTGCTGGAAATTTTTCAATGTGGTGGCTCGGAAACTGCGGTGTTTGGATTAAGACACCGGGCGGAGCCAATATCGTTATGGACCTCTGGTCAAATCGCGGGAAATCAACAAAGAAAGTAAAAGATATGGTACGTGGACACCAAATGGCGAATATGGCAGGTGTTCGTAAGTTGCAACCAAACTTACGTGTGCAACCAATGGTGATTGATCCGTTTGCCATCAACGAGTTGGATTATTATCTGGTTTCTCACTTCCATAGTGATCATATTGATATCAATACTGCTGCAGCGATTGTGAATAATCCTAAATTGGATCATGTCAAATTTGTTGGTCCTTATGAATGTGGGGAAATCTGGAAAAAATGGGGTGTGCCAGAAGAGAGGATTCTCATTGTGAAACCAGGCGACACTCTCGAATTGAAGGATGTCAAAATTACAGCGGTAGAGTCTTTTGACCGGACTTGCCTGGTAACTCTGCCAGTTGATGGAGCTGATGCGCAAGATGGTGAATTAAAAGGTTTGGCTGTAACAGATGAAGAAATGGCTCGTAAGGCAGTCAACTATGTTTTTGAAACACCGGGTGGAACCATTTATCATGGTGCAGATTCTCATTTCTCAAACTACTTTGCCAAACACGGTCGCGACTTTAATGTTGATGTAGCTATCAATAACTATGGGGATAATCCTATTGGTATTCAAGACAAGATGACCTCTATTGACTTGCTTCGCATGGCAGAAAATCTCCGTGCTAAGGTCATCATCCCCGTTCATTATGATATCTGGTCTAACTTTATGGCATCTACCGATGAAATCCTGACTCTCTGGAAGATGCGCAAGGAACGGTTGCAATACCAATTCCACCCATTCATCTGGGAAGTCGGTGGCAAATACACCTACCCACAAGACAAGGATAGAATCGAATACCATCACCCACGTGGATTCGATGATTGCTTCTTAGAAGAATCGAATATCCAATTTAAAGCCTTGCTATAATCCATTCTTCTTATCACATTGAGCACTTTCCATGATTTTAGGAGAGTGCTTTTTTATTTAGATATCGTTATGATTAGTGAGTGCGAAAACGTTTTTATGTTGATATTCATACAAAACCATTGACAATGCTTTTTAAGGGAATTATAATGGTTCTCATGGAAACAATCAAAGAGAGGGATGGTTATGCATAGCTTATCGGATTTCCGCAATCTTATCAATCAAGTAGAACAGGCAGTGGAGGATATTGCCAAAGTGCATGATATCGAGCATTTGGCAGGACCACAGGGGCAGGTGTTGTTTTATCTTGATCGGCATGATGGAGATGAGATTTTTGTCAAAGATATTGAGAAAGAAATGAGAATTTCAAAATCTGTTGCTAGTAATTTAGTCAAACGAATGGAGAAAAATGGCTTTATTCAGAGCATCTCTTCAGTGGCAGATAAGCGGTGTAAGCAGGTTGTCCTAACAGAGCTTGGTCGTTCAAAGTTGCCTCCTTTAAAAGTGTGGCATGCGGAGATGGTTGACCAATTATTCTCAAATATTCCTTATGAGGATTTCCGAGTGGTAGAGGCTGTTTTTGAGCAGCTGGAAGAAAATATTAAAATGTATAAGGAGAAAGAAGATGTTTAAGAAAGCAATGTTGCGATACAAATGGTATGCTCTTGCCTCCATTCTACTGGTATCGACTGTTGTCATGACAACTTTGTTACAGCCTAGTTACTTAAAAGAAGTGTTGACAGCTGTTCTGATGAATGACCAGAATGAGATCTTTCGCGTTGGGAAATGGCTTCTAGTCATTGCTGGAATTGGTCTTGTGGCAGGGATGCTCAATACAATTGTTGCCTCAAAAATTGCACAAGGGGTTTCTGCGGATGTTCGTGAACAAACATTCCGTAAGATTCAAGAGTTTTCATATGCGAATATCGAAGAGTTCAATGCTGGAAACTTGGTCGTGCGCATGACCAATGACGTGACCCAAATCCAGAACTTGGTGATGATGAGTTTTACTGTTCTCTTGCGGGTACCCTTGTTGTTCATTGGGGCTTTCATTATGGCGGTGCGAACATTGCCTGAGCTCTGGTGGATGATTATTGTCATGGTCATTGTGATTGCTAGCATCATGGCAGTTGTGATGAAGCATATGGGACCACGTTTTGGCAAGTTCCAAATATTGATGGACAAGATGAATAGCATTGCTAAGGAAAATCTGCGTGGTATTCGAGTGGTTAAATCCTTTGTTCAAGAGAAGAATCAATATGCCAAGTTCAAAGAAGCTTCAAACGACTTACTGAATTTGAACCTTTTCATTGGATATGGATTTTCTATCCTTCAACCAATCATGATGTTGGTATCTTTCATGGCCATTTTTGCCTCCCTGTACTTAGTCTCAGGTATGGTAAAAGATAATCTTGAAGTGGTCGGTAGCTTCACATCGTTCATGAGCTACTTAATGCAAATCATGTTCTCCATCATCATGACGAGCTTTATGGGGATGAATGCAGCGCGTGCCGCTATCTCCATTAAACGGATTAATGAAATCCTTGAAACAGAGCCAGCTATGAGTTTTGTGGACACTCCTGATGAGGTGTTAGACGGAAAAATTGTATTTGATAATGTCAGCTTTACCTATCCTCATGATTCTGAACCAATGCTTAAAAATATTTCTTTTGAAATTGAGTCGGGCCAAATGGTTGGGGTTGTTGGTGCGACAGGTGCTGGGAAATCAACTTTGGCCCAATTGATTCCGCGTCTGTTTGACCCTCAAGAAGGGACAGTTTCAATTGGCGGACGTGATTTAAAAGACGTCAATCAAAAGACGCTTCGTCAAACTGTTTCTATTGTTTTACAGAAAGCGATTCTCTTCTCTGGCACAATCGCAGACAACTTGCGTCAGGGAGCAGCTGAAGCGAGTCTTGAACAATTAGAACGCGCAGCAGGTATTGCCCAAGCCAAGGAATTTATTGATCGCTTGGATGAAACCTATGAAAGTGAAGTGGAAGAGCGTGGAAATAACTTTTCTGGTGGTCAGAAACAACGGATGTCTATTGCACGTGGTGTCATTGGAAATCCAAAAGTATTGGTCCTTGACGATTCAACGTCAGCTCTTGATGCTAAATCTGAAAAATTGGTCCAAGAAGCTCTAAACCACGATTTGAAAGATACAACTACAGTCATCATTGCTCAAAAGATTTCGTCTGTGGTGACAGCTGATAAAATTTTGGTATTGGATGAAGGACGACTAATTGGAGAGGGAACACACGCTGAATTGGTGGCGAATAACGCCGTTTACCGTGAAATTTATGAGACACAGAAAGGAAAAGAGGAAGAATAAATGAAGACAGCACGATTTTTCTGGTTTTATTTTAAACGGTATACACTATCCTTTGTGGTCATTTTTGCTGCGATTATCTTGGCAACCTATCTACAAGTAAAAACGCCCGTTTTGATGGGGGATGCGATTGCTGAATTAGGAAAAATTGGTCAGCAATACTTTGCGGCAGCGCAAATGGGGCAAAAAGGTTTTGAACCGGATGTAGCAGATTTTAATGGAGTCATGCTCAATCTCTTTTTAGCTTATGTAGCTACAGTTGTTGCTAACCTAATTTATAGTTTATTGTTGACCCGTATTGTGGCGAATTCGACCAACCGTATGCGTAAAGGTTTGTTTGGAAAATTAGAGCGATTGACCATTGCCTTTTTCGATCGTCATAAAGATGGGGACATCTTGTCTCGCTTTACTAGTGACCTAGACAATATCCAAAATGCTTTCAACCAATCAATGGTACAAATTCTCTCAAATGGGGCGCTCTACATTGGGATGGTCTGGATGATGTTCCGTCAAGATACGAGACTAGCGCTTGTAACAATTGCGTCAACTCCTGTTGCTTTGCTTGCCTTGGTCATCATTATTCGTCTAGCACGGAAATATACCAATTTACAACAAGCTGCGGTATCAAAACTCAATGCTTACATGGACGAGAAAATTTCTGGTCAGAAAGCCATTATTGTTCAAGGTGTCCAAGAAGAAACCATCGCTGGTTTCGTGGAACTCAACGAAGAAGTGCGTCGTACAACCTTCAAGGGACGTCTTTTTAGTGGAATTATGTTCCCATTTATGAACGGGATGAGTTTGGTTAATACAGCTATTGTCATTTTTGCGGGGTCTAATATTGTTTTAAACGATAGCTCCATGGATACAGCGGTGGCGCTTGGCCTTGTCGTAACCTTTGTCCAATACTCACAACAATATTACCAACCGATGATGCAGATCGCCTCTAGCTGGGCTGAGCTTCAACTTGCCTTCACAGGGGCACATCGCATTCAGGAAATGTTTGATGAGCCTGAGGAAGTCCGTCCAGAAAATGCTCCGCTATTTACTGAATTAACAGAAGGAGTGGAGATCAAGAACATCGACTTTGGTTATCTTCCCGGTCAAAAAGTTTTGGATAATGTCACCATTTCAGCTCCCAAGGGCAAAATGGTCGCGGTTGTTGGTCCAACAGGTTCTGGTAAAACCACCATCATGAACTTGATTAACCGTTTCTATGATGTGAATGGTGGTTCTATTGCATTTGACGGTCGAGATATTCGGGAGTATGATTTAGATAGCCTCCGTGAAAAAGTGGGGATTGTCTTGCAGGAATCGGTGCTCTTTTCTGGCACTATTGCGGATAATATCCGTTTTGGCAATGACGAGATTTCGCAAGAAATGGTGGAAACAGCAGCGCGTGCAACCCATATTCATGACTTTATCATGAGCTTACCAGAAGGTTATGAGACCTATGTGACCGACGATGAAAATATCTTCTCAACAGGTCAGAAACAATTGATTTCCATTGCGCGTACCTTGTTGACGGATCCGCAAGTCTTGATTTTGGATGAGGCGACGTCAAATGTGGATACAGTAACAGAAGCAAAAATTCAAAATGCTATGGAAGCCATTATTGCAGGGCGCACTAGCTTTGTGATTGCTCACCGTTTGAAAACTATCTTGAATGCGGATGAGATCATTGTCTTAAAAGATGGCAAGGTGCTTGAACAAGGAAACCACCATGAATTGCTCAAGCAAAAAGGATTTTATTCAGAACTCTATCACAATCAATTTGTATTTGAATAAGAAACAGATTCTCAAAAATGAGACAGGCAGTGATTGTTGCCTGTCTTTTTCTATTTAAAAAAAACGCCTAGATTTGTTGATCTAGGCGGTTACTCGTAGCCATATTCGAATATTGGAAACAATTTATTTATTCACATTTTCCCATTTCCAGTTTTGTACTTCAGGAATATCATCACCGTGTTCACGGATGTATTCTTTGTGGTATTTGACTGTTTCATCCATCTTGGCTGCGAAATCTGCTGCTTTCGCACCAAGTGCTGCATTTGCCGCATCTTGTGCCAAGTGGAAGCGGTCCAGTTCTGACATCACACGCATATCAAATGGTGTAGTGATATCCCCATTTTCACGGTAACCATGAACGCGGAGGTTGTGGTTCTGACGAGCGAAGAAGATGTCTCGAATCATACCTTCGTAAGCGTGGAAGGCAAAGATAACTGGTTTGTCAGTTGTGAAGACCTTGTCAAACTCTTCATCAGAAAGGCCACGTGGGTCTACATCTGGATGGCGAAGTTTCAAGATATCGACAACATTGACAAAGCGGATCTTGAGTTCTGGGAAGGCCTTGTGCAAGATCGTAATCGCCGCAAGAGCTTCCAAGTTTGGCTCTGTACCGGCTGCCGCAAAGACAACATCTGGCTCTTCATCTGCTGAGACAGTTGAAGCCCAATCAATCACTTTATAGCCTTTTTCTACCAATTCAGCCGCTTCTTCTTTCGAGTAGAATTGAGGACGTGGGTGTTTCGAAGTGACAATCAAGTTGATGACATCTTCGTCTTTGAAGGCCTTGTCTGCCACTGCAAGAAGTGAGTTGGCATCGGCAGGCAAGTATTCACGAATAAATTCAGGTGTTTTTTCTGACAAGTGAGTCAGGATACCTGGATCTTGGTGAGTGTATCCATTGTGGTCTTGTTGGAAGACAGTAGATGTCGCAATCAAGTTAAGGGCTGGGTAGTTTTTACGCCAGGTTGTGTGTGTTTTTGATTTACGCAACCATTTGAAGTGCTGTGTCACCATTGTATCCACCACACGCAAGAAGGATTCATATGACGCAAAGAATCCATGACGACCTGTCAAGACATAACCTTCAAGAAGGCCTTCTGCCTGGTGTTCTGACAATTGTGAGTCAATCACACGACCAGCAGGTGATAACCATTCGTCATAAGAAGCATCGCGACGTCCCATCCATTGACGGTTTGTTTTCTTGAAGACTTCTTGAAGACGGTTTGATTTGGTTTCATCTGGACCAAAGATACGGAAGTTATCTGGGTTTGCTTCGACAAGGTCAGCCGCATATTTACCAAATTCAATCATATCTTGTGCCATGATTGCACCAGGAGTTTCAATGTCAAATGCGTGTTTCTTCCAATCAGCTGTATCCATTGGTTTGATGATTCCAGCGTTTGTGATTGGATTCATGGACATCCGACGGTCACCTTTTGGTGAGATTTCGGCAATCTCTGGAAGGAGACGACCATCTGCATCAAAGAGTTCTTCAGGACGATAGCCTTTGAGCCAGTCAAGAAGGGCATCTACGTGTTCCATGTGATGAGAATCTACTGGGATTGGTACTTGGTGTGCACGCCAACCACCTGCGATTGGAGTCCCTTCCCAACTTTCTGGACCAGTCCAACCTTTTGGAATGCGTGCAACCAATACAGGCCAAGCTGGTTGAACGGCTTCTTCAGCGCTACCTTTACGAGCTTCTGCTTGAATAGCCTTGATTTCTTCAATCGCTTGGTCTAGTTTTTCAGCGAAGAGTTTGTGAGATGCGTCAAAGTCCTTGCTTACAGCAGTGACGTCCGCAAAGATTGGTTTCCAGCCGAGACCACGGAAGAAGAGGTCTAGTTCTTCATCTGTTTTACGTTCTAGAATGGTTGGGTTGTGGATTTTACCACCATTTAAGTAGAGGATAGGAAGGACAGCTCCATCATTGACTGGGTTGATAAAGGTATTGGCGAACCAACCAGCCATGAGTGGTCCAGTTTCAGCTTCCCCATCACCGATAACAGTTGCGGCAATCGTGTCTGGGTTATCAAGAATGGCACCAGCTGCGTGAGAAAGAGCGTATCCTAACTCTCCTCCTTCATGGATCGAACCTGGTGTTTCAGGCGCTGCGTGAGAAGCGATACCTCCTGGGAATGAGAAGATTTTACATAGTTGTTTGAAACCTTCTTCTGTTTGAGGAATGTTTGGATTCAACTCTGTGTAGGAACCATCCAGGTAGGAGTTGGATACCATGACTTGTCCACCGTGACCAGGTCCTTCAATATAGAACATATCGGCATCGTATTTATTAATAGCACGGTTTAAATGTGCGTAGATGAAGTTTTGTCCAGGAACAGTTCCCCAGTGTCCGATTGGGTGAGCTTTCAAATCATTTTCGACGACTTCACGTTTTAAGAGTGGGTTATCTTTTAGATACATTTGGGCAGCAGAGATGTAGTTGGCTGCTCGCCACCAGGCATCGACTTTTTTCAAATACTCCTGTGAATCAAAGTGTGTGGTCATAATAAAGACTCCTTTTTGAATGTAATTTTTTTCACAAGTAGAATATACCATTTTTCATTTTGACAGTCAAAATGTGAAAAAACGTGTAAAATAACGCAAAAAAATTTCTGAAAAAAACAGAAAACTTATTATATAATAGATTTTCCAGCGTCTTTTTTGGGAAGCTGTCATTTTTTTCAGAACTTCCAGATTAATGTGGAAGTAAGTTGACTTTTGTTTTGTAAGCGGTTGTAATACAATGACCTTGTAGCAAGTGAAGGAGGTAGAATTTGAACAAAAGACAAAATAATATTCTTCGGGACCTACTTTCTGATTCAGACTACATGACGGGGCAGGAACTTTCTGATAAGTATGGTATCTCGACAAAGACAGCCTACTCAGACCTGGCTGTCATCAATGACCAGTTGCGACCAGTTGGAGTAGAGATTGAGAGAAAACCTCGAAAGGGAGTACGGTTGAACGTATCACCGGATGAGAAACGAACAATCTTACAACTAATTGAAACACAACAATATGATCAAGTAGATGAAACTTCTCAGTTTCAAAGGGATTGTGATATTCTAAAGAAACTGATCTTAGAAACTGGAGAGTTGGATATCTTAGATTGGTCGACAACCCATTATATCAGTGAGGCGTCTATCCGACGAGATTTAGAGCGAATTGAACAGCAACTTTCTTCTTACGATATTCAACTAGTCAGAAAAAGTGGACAGGTTTATCTATCGGCTAAAGAAGAAAGTGTTCGTCGATTTTTTAGAAATTATCTCATTCAACATTTTGATTTAAGTTATCAGAAGGTTGAAGAAGGTAGTTTGGATACCTTTTTTGAAAGAGAAGAGATTTGTGCAACGATAAAAAATGTTCAATCCTTCTCTAGTATCTATCATTTCAAGACGGCTGAGCAGTATAGTATCTATCTTGTGTTAGATTTACTGATTAGTAGTAATCGGTACCTAAGTGGACATATTATATCGGATGAGCCTTCTACCGTAATTGTCAAGGATTTACAACAATATGAAGTTTATATCATCGCGGGAGAGTTGCTCAGTAAGAGTAGCAAAATTGCAATGTCACATCTTCAGGACGTAGAGATTCGAAATATCTGTTACACCCTTTTATCTGTAGGCTACGAAAATCAAACAGTTAGACAGTCTGATATAGAGCAAACCGTTCGGAAATTCATCAATCGAATCGGGCAACTGTCAGGTGTGGATTTTGCGCAGGATGACCACCTGTTTCGGATGTTGGTCAATCATATCCAACCTATGATTTATCGTCTAAAGAGTGGGATCAACATCAAGAATCAGATTACCGAAGACATTAAGTCACGGTATAGCGTTCTCTATTATATGGTTTGGTTGGCATCAAAAGTATTTTCTGAAACATATGATGTGAAATTAGTAGATGCAGAAATTGCTTTTCTCACCATTTATTTTGAGATATCGGTAGAGAAGATGAGTCGTCCTCTCAATATCTATGTAATTTGCCCGCATGGACTGGCGACATCTGAATTGATTATGAGTTCTTTACGAAGGACGATTTCTACTTTTGATAATCTGATGAATATTGATTTGAAGGAGCTTACTCCTGAGAAAATTGAACAAGCAGATTTGGTGATTAGTTCCATACAGTTAGAAGCTTTTCCAAAGCCTTATATTCAGGTTAGTCCGATTGTGACTAGTCGGGAAATGGAGCTTATTCAAAGAAAGTATGCAAGTCTGACTCAAGGGAATCGCAATATGTTATCAGCTATCCATGATAGTACTGTCTTTTCTAAGTCTGTGATTCTAGATTTACTAAAGGATAATATCCTTCTTAATCAATCTTACCGAACGGTAGAAGAGTGTATTGGAGCTATGGTCAGACAGACTACAGCAAAGAATCGTAAGAATCATGAGTTTTTACATTCGGTATTAGCTAGAGAAAAATTGGGAAGCACTAGTCTTTATACGGGGATTGCTCTTCCGCACGCAGATCCTACTACAGTTAAGGAATCTCAGTTGGTCATGATGACTTTAGAGAAACCTATTCAGTGGGGGGAGAATTTAATCAGTGTAGTGGCCCTAATTGCCATTGCTGAAAATGATGAAGAATTTTATAAAAAAGCTCTAATTGGTTTGTATTCAAAAATTGACAGCGAGCCCTATATTGAAGCACTCTCGCAAAGTCGGACAAAGGCAGAATTTATTGAGCGATTATAAAGTAATGAAACAGAAAGGAGATTATTATGTCAGAATCTATTAAATTGTCCAATTATCTTACAGATAAATTAATCTTTACCCAAGACCAGTATGCCAATAGCGGTGAGCTTTTTCAAGCTGTTTATGACGTTGCTTTGGTAGAAGGTCGGGTTCGTGAGGATTTCTTAACACGTGTAAAGGAACGTGAAGCAACCTTCCCGACAGGTATTCAATTGGAGAATTTAGGAGTAGCAATTCCTCATACTGACGCTGAATGTGTCCTAGAGGAATTCGTAGCAGTAGTGGTCAATCGTGAACCAGTAGCTTTTCAAAGCATGGAAGATATCAATGTGACAGTGCTGGCAAGATTGGTCTTTGTCCTTGGTTTAAATCAACCTCATGCTCAATTGGAAATGCTCCAATCATTGATGGGACTCCTTCAGAATGAAGAATTATTGAAGGAAATCTTAGCGGCGACATCGTCAGATGATGTCATTACTATCGTAAACAAAAATAATTTATAAAAGGAGAAATGTTATGGCAGTCAGAGTACTCGTAGCATGTGGCGCAGGGATTGCAACTTCTACAGTTGTAATGAAAAAAATTGAAGATTTGTTCAAACGGAACAATATCGATGCACAATTTATTCAAATTAAGATTGCTGAAGCGGCAGCAAAACAGGATCAAGCAGATTTGTTGATTACAACAACGATGCTCCCAACTGAATACCGTATCCCAGCTGTAAAAGCAATGGCTTTCTTGACAGGTATTGGTCAAGATAGAGTTGAAGCACAGATTTTAGAAGAAGTTGCTAAAATTCAAGCGAAATAAATTTAGGAAACAATATTTTTAAAAAAGGAGATCAGTCAATGGATGCATTAAATAATATCGTTCAGACTATTCTAGGAATGGGCTCTAGTGTAGTTCTTCCAATTATCATTTTCGTTTTAGCACTCGTATTCCGAGTGAAGGTGAAAGATGCTATTGTATCAGGGATGACAGTTGGTATTGGTATGATTGGTATCGGTTTGGTAACCGGCCTTCTTGGTGATAGTGTTGGACCAGCTGCACAAGCGATGGTAGAGCGTATGGGGCTTGATTTGACCATCATTGATGCTGGTTGGCCAGCTGTATCAGCAGCAACTTGGGCGCAACCAATTGCTGCTGTAATGATTCCAGTTATCTTGGTAGTAAACTTGGTGATGCTTGCTTTGAACTGGACAAAAACACTCAACATTGATATCTGGAACTACTGGCACATGAGCGCAGCAGCAGCGACGGGTTATGTTGTAACAGGTAATTTCTTCTTTGGTATCTTCTGTGGTGTTATCTACACTATTATCGTTCAAATTGTGGCGGATAAAACTGCTCCAGTAATTCAAGACTATTATGGCTTGGAAGGTGTTTCTATTTCAACTGGTTCTGCCCAAGGTTATGCCCTTATCGGTATTCCAGTTGGTTGGTTGATTGGGAAAATCCCATTCATCAAAGATATTGATGCAGACCCAGAAACAATCCAAAAACATTTTGGTGTATTTGGTGAACCAATGATTATGGGCTTCCTTATCGGTGCTCTTCTTGCAATCCTTGCTGGATACGATATCACAGGTATTCTTCAAACCTCAATGACAATGGCAGGTATCATGTTCTTGCTTCCACGTATGGTTAAAATCTTGATGGAAGGTCTGATTCCAATTCAAGAAGCTGCTCGTGATATGCTTCAAAAACGTTATGGCGATCGTGAAATCTACCTCGGTATGGATGCGGCTTTGGCGACAGGTGCTCCAGCTGCTCTTTCAACAGGTTTATTGATGGTGCCAATCACACTCTTTATCGCAATTATACTTCCTGGAAACCGTGTATTGCCATTTGCAGACTTGGCTACGATTCCATTTTTTGCATCAATGGTTGTGCCATTCCGTAAAGGAAATATCCTTCAGTCTGTATTGACATTGACAGTCGTCATCACATTTGCACTTTGGATGGCAACCGACTACGCACCTGCTATGACACAAATGGCGAATGGTATCATTGAATTCCCAGAAGGGGCATCACAAATTTCAAACTTTGATACAGGTGGTAACTTGCTCAACTGGATTTTCTTGAAACTTGCCGAAGTATATAATTCAGTATTTTAAACCATAATATACTTCCCTAGTAATAAATTGATTGTTACCAGGGAAAACTTTAGGTGAATATCAGTTTTAATGAATAAAAAGAGGTATAAAAATGACAATTCCAGAAAAAATGATGGGTGTCTTTAAAACAGCACCTGGATATGATCAAATGGACTTTTATGAATTAGATGTTCCTAAAATTGCCGATGATAAGGTTCTTATTAAAGTGGCTTTTACAGGAATTTGTGGTTCAGATATTCATACATTTAAGGGAGAATATATTAATCCAACAGAACCAGTAGTTTTAGGTCATGAATTTGCTGGGGAAGTGGTTGCAGTTGGTGATAAGGTTACAAAAGTAAAAGTCGGTGATCGCGTAACAAGTGAAACGACTTTTGAAACTAGTACTGATATTTATACTCATGATCGTTTGTATAATCTTGCTATGAAACGCAAAGGCATTGGTTCACAACAAAATGGCTCCATGGCAAACTATGTGATGACACGTGAAGAAAGTGTCCATATCTTGCCAGATACGCTTAGCTATGAAGGTGCTGCTATGACAGAGCCGTTGGCTTGTTGTGTGCATGCCATGTACCAAAAGAGTCAGTTAACCCTACATGATAAAATCATCATCATGGGCCCTGGACCAATCGGCTTGCTCTTGTTGCAGATTGCAAAACATGTAGGTGCTTTTGTCATCATGACGGGGATTACTCAAGATGCTGAGCGCCTCGCTTTTGCTAAAGAATTAGGTGCAGACGTAGTCGTTGATACGTTGACAGAAGACCTAGAAGCGATTGTAATGCAATATACTGACGGTTATGGAGTAGATAAAGCCTACGATGCCTCAGGTGCGGTTCCGGCTGTCAATCAAGTGTTAAAATTGATGAAAAAACGTGGTCGTTTTGTTCAGGTCGGACTATTTGCTAAACATCATGTCGAATTAGATACAAACTCGATCATTCAACGTGAAATTGAATACGTGGGCAGTCGTTCACAAAATCCATTTGACTGGCCAATCGCCATTCACTTGTTGGATAGCGGAGCCATCAATATTGACAAGATGATTACAAAGAAATTTCCATTGGAAGAATGGCGAGCAGCTTTTGAGTCTGTCATGGGTGGTAAGGAATACAAAGTTCTTATTGAGTCAAATCCAGGTGAATTTTAAGTGTAGTTACTTCTCCCCATGTCCAAGTAGATATGGGGAGTTTTTCTAACCGAAAACTGACAATGGTAAGCGTTTTATGTTATAATAAGGTATTGAATAAAAGGAGGAAACTATGTCAAATTTATCAGTCAATGCTATTCGTTTCTTGGGTGTTGATGCTATCAATAAAGCAAAATCAGGTCACCCAGGTGTGGTCATGGGTGCAGCTCCAATGGCTTACACTCTATTTACGAAAGAAATGCATATCAATCCAGCCGTACCAAACTGGATCAATCGTGACCGTTTTGTTTTATCAGCTGGACACGGATCTATGTTGCTATATGCTTTGCTTCATTTGTCAGGTTTTGAAGATGTATCAATGGACGAAATCAAGAGTTTCCGTCAATGGGGCTCTAAGACACCAGGTCACCCAGAATTTGGCCATACAGCAGGTGTGGATGCGACCTCTGGTCCTCTTGGTCAAGGGATTTCAACAGCGGTTGGTTTTGCGCAGGCAGAACGTTTTCTCGCTGCAAAATACAATAAAGAAGGCTTCCCAATCTTCGACCACTATACTTATGTGATTGCAGGTGATGGGGACTTCATGGAAGGTGTATCAGGTGAAGCAGCTTCCTATGCCGGACTTCAACAATTAGATAAACTCATCGTTCTCTATGATTCAAACAATATCTGTTTGGATGGAAGCACAGATGATGCTCTTGTGGAAAACGTCCGGGCTCGTTATGAAGCCTATGGTTGGCATACAGCGCTTGTAGAAGATGGAACAGATGTAGATGCTATCTACGCTGCTGTTGAAACAGCGAAAAAAGCTGGCAAGCCATCTCTGATTGAAGTGAAAACTGTTATCGGTCATGGTGCACCTACTAAGGGTGGTACAAATGCGGTTCACGGTGCGCCATTGGGTGACGAAGAAACAGCTGGGGCTCGTGAAAATCTTGGATGGGACTATGCACCATTTGAAATTCCAGAAGAAGTATATGCAGACTTCAAAACAAATGTAGCCGATCGTGGTGCGTCAGCTTATGCTACTTGGGAAAAATTAGTGGCAGACTATCAAGCGAGATTCCCAGAAGAAGGTGCAGAAGTAGCTGCTATCCTTGCAGGCAAAGACCCTGTAACGATTACGCCAGAAGACTTCCCAGCATTGGAAGATGGCTTCTCACAAGCGACCCGTAATTCTTCACAAGATGCCTTGAATGTGATTGCAGAGAAATTACCAACCTTCCTCGGTGGTTCAGCAGACTTGGCACATTCAAACATGACTTACATCAAGTCAGACGGTCTTCAAGATGCTGCAAATCCACTCAACCGCAATATTCAATTTGGTGTGCGTGAGTTTGCAATGGGAACTGTCTTGAACGGAATGGCTCTTCACGGAGGACTTCGTGTTTACGGTGGTACATTCTTCGTCTTCTCAGACTATGTGAAAGCAGCAGTGCGTTTGTCAGCCCTTCAAGGACTTCCAGTGACCTATGTCTTTACTCATGACTCTATTGCCGTTGGTGAGGATGGTCCAACTCATGAACCAATCGAACACTTAGCAGGACTTCGGGCAATGCCTAACCTGAACGTTCTTCGTCCAGCAGATGCGCGTGAAACGCAAGCAGCTTGGCATTTAGCTGTCAACAGCCCTTCAACGCCAACAGCCCTTGTCCTGACTCGTCAAAACTTGACAGTAGAAAAAGGTACTGACTTTGCGAAGGTTGCCAAAGGTGCTTATGTCGTTTATGAAGCAGAAGGTTTCGATACCATCCTTATTGCATCAGGTTCAGAAGTCAACTTGGCTGTCAAAGCTGCCAAAGAATTGGAAGCGGCTGGAACAAAAGTCCGTGTCGTATCCGTTCCATCAACAGAACTCTTTGATGCACAAGACGCAGCTTACAAAGAAGAAATCCTACCAAATGCCGTTCGTCGTCGTGTAGCGATTGAAATGGCTGCTACTCAAAGCTGGTACAAATATGTCGGTCTTGATGGTAAAGTGATCGGAATTGATAAGTTCGGTGCATCAGCACCAGCACAAACAGTCATTGACAATTATGGCTTCACAGTTGAAAACGTTGTTGCAGTCGTAAATAGTTTGTAATAAAAATAAAAATCTATGGTTGTGTGAATGCAATCGTAGATTTTTATTTTTTGTTTCAAAAAGAAAACAAATATTACAAAAAGGTTACAAAAAGATGACATAAATACTTGTGTTTTGTAAAAAATAGCGCTATAATAAGGTAAAAATAAGAATAAGGAGTCGGTAAAATGAAATCTTCAAAAATGCTTCACGTTAGTTTGATCCTTTGCTTAGGCTTACATTTAGCTATGTCGGTTTCACACTTAGTACAGGCTGAAAGTAATGTTCCTGCTACAACCACTACTGTGTTATCCAGTAAGACTACAGTTTCTCCTACAACTACCCTTACGACCACTGTTTCGTCCGATAAGACAACGGCTGCTCCTACCCCTACTTTATCTGATTATTCAACAGTTGCTCCTACAACAACTGCCATGTTGTCTAGTGCTACAACCGTCAGCTCGCCTGTTACCACAGAGCCCATAACCACTAAGCAGTTGTTGCTAGAGGATGACAGTCGGGCTATGAAGTGGATACGGCACCAAAACCTTTATGTTGGCAAAACCTTTTTTGTAAGCGATATTGACGGTAAGACCCTCCATGAGAGTGTCGATGGTTACCAGACTCCTTACAAATTTGATGGCTATATCTACTTATCAACAACCCTAACCTGGTCAGATAGCGGTCAAGCAGTTGGCCATATTTACCATGATATAAACAAAGTAGATCAGTCTATTACCAAGACGCGTTACATAGACGGGATGACTGGAAAGAAAATACAAGAAGACCGCGCGGGACAGGTCTTTATTAGTCATTTCGGAGCTGCAAAAATTTATAATGCTTTCGTTTATGAAGAAAATGGAGAAAAAATTTATCTCTTATCCTATTTAACCGATGAGGACTATATCCAATATGCAGGACACCAATACTATCCACGTCTAACAGACTATACCAAATACATAGACCAAGATAGTGGAGAGGAAATTGCTCCAAGGCAAGATGGTTTCGTTCCAGGTATCCCGGACATTGCAGGATATACGTATGTTTCCAGTGAGTTTAGTGAACAAGATGGAAAGAGTTATTTTGTATTGCGTTATCAAAAAGAGAATTCACCCGTTCCAACCACTGCAATAACTGCTCCTGCTGCAAAAAATAGAGTGCTCCCAAATACAGGTTCTACCGACAATCCGTTATGGCGTATAGTAAGTGTAGTTGTTCTCATAATAGGCTCTGGTTTTATTCTCGTTGTTCAACAAAAACATCAATAATATTTCCACCACAAATTTAGTGGTGGTTTTTGGTACAGTGGGTATTGTTGTACATTCGAGGGGAAAAGTCCTTTGAGGGTCACCACCAGTGAGCCCAATAGCAGCTCCTAAGACTGACTTATAGTGGAGTAGTGAATTGGAACGGTCAAAGAATTGACTGGTTTAAGTTTGATATTAGAAATCCTCATCGCCAGAGGAATTATGGATAGAGGTGTGATAATAAGATATATAATAGTGAATGGGGAGTCTCGAAAACCTAAATTCTAAGTAGGTAGCCATAACCATATAAATCATGAATATAATTGAATTCGGATGAAGCTTTGTGTAAAAACATTTATCCTAGAGTGTCAAGACTTATATGAAATCCCAATTTCAATGTGTTCTTTTAACATCCTCATGTTCAGAATAAACCAAACATGAAATATGTGAATGAAGTTTTTCATTTGAGAAAATGGCTTGAAAGTGATAGAATAATTGGGTAGAGCCGATTTAGCTCAGTTGGTAGAGCAACGCACTCGTAACGCGTAGGTCGTAGGTTCGATCCCTATAATCGGCATGGAAAAGCCCAGACAAAGCCCTGAAATGGGGCTTTTTGATTACAAAAGATGAAAGCGAGGTGCCGCCAGTGAAACAAGCTTTGCGGCAGAAATGTCTGAAGAACTTGAAACAGCAAAACGCGCTTGATAAACAGGAACGAGATTCCGAATTATTACGTGCCTTTATGAGTCTGCCGGAATATCGTGAAGCACGAACGATTGCAACTTATCTCTCAATGGAGGGCGAGGTGGATACAATTCCTCTTATTCGAGCTGCCTTGGCGGACGGGAAGAGGGTTGTTGTGCCGAAAGTTTTGTCTCGGGAAGAAATGGTGTTCTTGGAATATGATGAGAACCATTTAGGAAAAAGTAAATTTGGAACATGGGAACCTACAGTTGGCGAACCAATTTCTAAGGTGGAGATTGATTTGATTCATGTACCCGGTCTTGTATTTAATGAGCGTGGTTTTCGAATTGGTTATGGTGGCGGCTTCTATGACCGATATTTACAGAATTATAAGGGAAAAACGGTTAGTACGATTTATGCTTTTCAGCACTCTCCTTTCCTAGAAGAAAAGCATGATATTGCGGTGCAGGAGGTGATTTGCAAATGATGAAAGAGTTCAAGCAATATCCAGTGACAGGGGGATTACTAGCTCTGACGACGCTTGTCTTTTTTTTAATGCAGGTGCTACGTTTTGGAGCGACCACCTCTAGTCAAACGATTTTTGAGTTTGGAGGCATGTATGGTCGTTATGTACAAGTCTTTCCATCCGAGTTATGGCGTCTCGTTAGTCCAATTTTTGTTCACATTGGTTGGCAACATTTTTTATTTAATATTTTTGCAATCTATGTGGTAGGACAGTTGGCAGAAAGTATCTGGGGATCGTGGCGATTTCTCTTGCTCTATCTGTTGTCAGGAATGATGGGGAATGTTTTTACTCTATTTTGGACACCAGATGTAGTAGCAGCAGGGGCTTCAACATCCATCTTTGGTGTATTTGCAGCAGTGGCAGTAGTAGGATATTATGGTCACAATCCTTATCTTAGACAAATTGGGCAATCTTATCAAGCCATCATCGTTGTCAATTTGATTTTTAACCTCTTTACTCCAGGTGTTGGGATAGTTGGGCATATTGGTGGATTAGTGGGTGGTGTACTGACCGCAGTTTACCTGCCGCCTCTTGTGGAAAAACAGATGTTTGCTAGTTGGCAACGATGGCTAGCAGGTACCATCTTCATGGTATTGATTTTGGGAATGATTGCTCTATCTTTGGGAATAATTTAAATAAGAAAAGGGAAATCACACTGATTTCCCTTTTCTTATTCTGAAGGTGTTGTGTTACCTTCTAATTTTTTCCCAAGTTGGATAATGTATTTCTTCAAATCATCCTTCACTTGTGGATGCTGAAGTGCGTAGTCAATAGAAGTTTTCATAAAGCCAAATTTGTCACCGACATCGTAGCGTGCTCCTGTAAATTCACGAGCAAAGACGCGCTGTGTTTTATTCAGTGTATCAATGGCATCTGTCAATTGAATTTCATTGCCAGCACCAGGGGCTTGATTTTCTAAGATGCCAAAGATTTCAGGAGTTAAAAGGTAACGTCCAATAATGGCTAAATCGCTTGGTGCATCTTCAGGTGCAGGTTTTTCCACAAAGGTATCCACACTATAAAGGCCATTCACTCCTTCTCCTTGTGGTGCAATGACACCATAGGACGATACTTCTTCATGAGGAACGGGCATGACGGCAATGGTAGAGGCATGTGTTGCTTCGTAGTCGTTCATCAGCTGTTTGGTTAATGGGATAGTGTCAGGAGAGGTAATGTCCATGAGATCATCCCCCAACATGACAACAAAAGGCTCGTTTCCAACAAAAGCTTTTGCCTGGAGAACGGCATCACCCAGCCCACGTGGGTGACTTTGGCGGATGAAGTGGAGACGAATACCAGTGGTTTCATCGACTAGTTTTAATAAGTCGTGTTTTCCTTTTTCTTTTAAATTGTATTCCAATTCAAAGTTTGAGTCGAAGTGGTCTTCGATGGACCGTTTTGATTTACCCGTGACGACAAGAATATCTTCAATTCCTGATTTGAGGGCTTCTTCCACGATAAATTGAATCGTAGGTTTATCCACAATTGGAAGCATTTCTTTTGCGAGTGCTTTTGTAGCAGGAAGGAAACGAGTTCCTAAACCAGCAGCTGGAATGACTGCCTTTCTAACTTTTTTCATCATAGTTTCTCCTTTATTAAGACCACTCGTTTTCTTGGCGGAATTCACCTGCCATAATCGTTTTAATGGCCTCTTCGATGCTAGCCCCTTGATAGATGACACTGTAAATGGCTTGAGTGATTGGCATGTAAACGTCTAGTTCTTGTGCTAATTCGTAGGCAGCCTTCGTAGTTGAAATCCCTTCGATGACCATGCCCATATTGCGTTCAATATCTTCTAGTTTTTCGCCACGACCGAGTGCATCCCCAGCTCGCCAGTTCCGTGAGTGGATAGATGTTCCTGTCACAATCAAATCTCCCACACCAGATAAACCGCTGTAAGTCAATGGATTGGCGCCCATTTTTACACCGAGACGAGTGATTTCGGTTAATCCGCGTGCAATGATGGCAGCTTTTGCGTTGTCACCATACCCAAGACCGTGAAGAGCTCCTGCTCCAACAGCGATGATATTTTTAAGAGCCCCTGCTGTCTCTACTCCAATAACATCGTTATTTGTGTAAAGGCGGAAGTAGTGATTGCTGAAGAGATTTTGGACGTATGTTGCTGTCTCCATATCTTTTGATGCAGCTGAAATTAGAGTAATGTCGCGAACGATGGTTTCTTCTGCGTGACTAGGTCCAGAAACTACTACGATTTCAGAACGTAGGTCAGCAGGAATTTCTTCTTCTAAAATCGTTGATAGTCGCTCATGTGTATCTGGCTCTAACCCTTTGGAAGCATGCATCACCACAACCTTGTGGTCAAGGGCAGCAGCGACTTGTTTGGCTACTAAGCGTGTCACCTTGGTTGGTACGACAAAGAGAACGGCGTCTACTCCGTCGAGAGCTTGGCCGAGGTCTTTGTAGGCCTTGATTTTTTCATCTAATACAATATCTTTAAAATAACGGGTATTGGTATGTTGTTCATTGATTTCGTCAATCTGCTCAGCAACATTTCCCCAGATGCGAACTTCGTGGCCATTATCATTGAGTACTTGTGAGAGAGCTGTTCCCCATGAACCCGGTCCAAGGACAGCGATTGTTTGTTTTGTCATGATTTCTCCTTGTCAAATCGTACTTATCTTCATTATACCACAGTCCTCATTTTCCTACCATAGAAAAGAAAGTGACAGTCAACTTTTAGAATAGACCATGCGTTTGACTCTGCTGGTTTCTTCTTGATAATAGTGTGCAGAACTATGGCAGTTTAGCATCTCAAGGATGTGAATGGCTTGCTCCATTTTGGTGATGCCAGCTACTTTGTCAGTTGTTTTGGCTTGCCAGGCTCCACAGGTCCATTGATACAGGATACGGTAATAGGCGTCGCGCTCCAAATAGAAATCCTGCTCAATCAGTTCTTTAAAAAATGTCGCGTAACCATATTCTTCCCGCTCGACACAGAGCATAAGGCCATTTAACAATAACGTATGTCGCTTCTGTGGATACAGTTTGGCTAAATCAACTTTTTTTAATAATTCTTGTGTGTAAGTGACGTAGAGTTGAGGTGCCAGAAAGAGCGAGGAAATGGCAAACAGTTCAATTTCTTGCTCACCCCATGTTTCCAAAGTAAATAACCAATCGTGTAAAAATGCGAGTTCGTCAGAGGAGAGTGGTTCTTTTTGATTATAGGAATAAAGGTAAACCTTGATGATTAAGCTGTTGATCGCATGATAGGGCTGATCCTCTTGGGCTGCTAGTTGTCTTTCTTCCGCATACAATTTGGATAAACCTTCTATATCATTGTCATCTCGTAAGCGACGGATATGGGTGATAGCAGATGTATGTTGAGGATAAATGTAATGAGAAAATTCTGCTAAAGTGATATGGATGTTTTGTAAAACGTCGAGTAATTTTTGGCTGGTTAAATCTGTCTGCTCATTCTCAAAACGAGATAAGAGTGAGGGGGAACAGCTGTCACCAGCGGCAGCACGTAGTGAGATGTGCTTGGAAAGTCGTAAGTGTTTAAAAATAGGACCTAGATGCATAGCTACCTCCTTTTGTAGTTATTGTAACAAAAAGCGTTGAATATATGCAACAATTATAGAGGTGCTTACGTGAATATGATAAACTGGAGAAAATGAAAAGCGGGGACAAAGGATGGAAAAATTAGAAATCTTTGATCAAGTGGTAAAGCTGATGAAGGAAGATTCAGCGACGAAGAAAGATATACAGGGGGCGAATCCTGCTCTCTTTCGTGCACAGATTTCAGAAGAGATGTCTGACGATGATTTTCTTTATGTGATGCGCTCTTATCTGGCGAGTTTTGGTGTGATTAGCCATGTGAGTTTTCATCCGAAGAAACCAGAAGCACTTGGTTTTCGTTTACGTGTCTTTGAGCAGCGTCTCTTTGTTGAATGGGCAGATGAGGCGACAGGTCTGAGAAAAGGGGATGAAATTGTGGCTGTGGCTGGGAAGTCAACTGAGGAGACGTTTCAAGAGCACCGTGCCTACTTTGTTAGTCAGACTCCAGAACGTCATTATTTAGACTGGGCTCGTTTGTTGAAATACCTAAAGGATATGACCGTTGCACGTGGTGGGGAAAAAGTAGTTATCCATTTGTCTGATCCTAGCGATACGCCAGCTTCGCTGTTTGAACACTATGCTTTGGATGAGCAAACTTACTACATGAAAATGGGAGATTTTTCGAATGAGTTGGCAATTGGGCAACTCTATGAGCAGGTCTTTCCAAAATTAGCAACGATTAAAAATTTGATCATTGATGTGCGGGTCAATCATGGTGGGAGTGATTCCCTCTATTTTCCATTGTTGAAATACCTCCTTCCAGCTGGTAAAGGATTCAATGAGTTGGAATTAAAGGATGAGGACTATGGGATGGAAATTCTCTATACGCCGACCAATGTTGCGCATCGCCTGGCTCAATTTGATGAATTTTTGCAGGAAGAAAGAGTATCTGAGGAGACAAGGCATCAGCTGGAGGTGATGTCTGTTGATTTGAAAGCCAATCAAGACAAGGGATATGTAGTGTACGGTGCTGCTGATGAAGATGGAGAAAATATTTTTACGCGTGAAAAAGGTTTGGTTGAGAGCCCAGAACGTGTTATCCTTCTGGCCGATGTGATGTGTGGATCATCTGGGGATAACTTTGTGGATATCATGAAGAAAATGCCTAAGGTGACAGTGGTTGGTCGTCCGACTTTGGGAATCTTGGATTATTCAAATTGTTGCACGGCAGATTTTGGTGATTTTTCGCTTTTGTATCCAACCTCACGTTGGCTGGCACTTGATGCTGGAAAAGGGATGACAGACAAGGGAGCGCTGCCGGATGTCTTTGTTCCTTGGACACCTAAGCATTTAGAGCGAGATGTGGATTTGGAAGTTGCCCTGCAATTATTGAAGGAAGCATAAAGAAACGGGAGAGCCGTTTCTTTATTTTTACGGAAAGGTGTGGTACATGTTATAATGGAAGAAATTGTTGAAGGAGAAGATAATGAAAATTCGTGGATTTGAATTAGTTACGAACTATACAGATAAGGAGCTATTGCCAAAGCGGGAAACTGCTCATGCAGCGGGTTATGATTTAAAGGCGGCAGAACGTGTGGAGCTTTTACCTGGGGAGATTCAGCTAGTTCCAACAGGTGTCAAATCCTATATGCAACCGACAGAGGTATTGTATCTCTATGACCGTTCTTCCAATCCTCGTAAGAAAGGCTTGGTATTGATTAACTCAGTTGGCGTGATTGACGGGGATTACTATGGCAATGAAGCCAACGAGGGTCACATCTTTGCCCAGATGAAAAATATTACAGATGAGACGGTGGTCGTTGAAGCAGGCGAACGCATTGTGCAGGCTGTCTTTGCTCCCTTCTTACTAGCTGATGGGGATGAAGCGACTGGCGAGCGGACAGGTGGCTTTGGCAGTACAGGACAGTAACAGTATAAAGGAGAAATATTATCGCTAAGAAAAAATCAACCTTTGTTTGTCAGAATTGTGAGTATCATTCGCCCAAGTACTTGGGACGTTGTCCCAACTGTGGGGCTTGGTCTAGCTTTGTCGAAGAAGTTGAAGTGGCAGAAGTGAAAAATGAGCGCGTGTCCTTAACAGGTGAAAAGACGCGCCCCATGAAGCTTAACGAAGTCTCCTCTATTCAAGTGGCGTGCACAAAAACGGAAATGGAAGAGTTCAATCGCGTTCTTGGGGGCGGTGTCGTACCAGGAAGTCTGGTTCTGATTGGTGGAGATCCAGGGATTGGAAAATCCACTCTCCTCTTACAAGTTTCTACCCAGCTTTCGACCATTGGAACAGTTCTTTATGTTTCTGGGGAAGAATCAGCCCAGCAAATCAAGCTCCGTGCGGAGCGTCTCGGCAATATTGACAGTGAATTTTATCTTTACGCAGAAACCAATATGCAGTCTATCCGTACTGAGATTGAAAAAATCAAGCCCGATTTTCTGGTCATTGATTCCATCCAGACTATTATGAGTCCTGATATTTCGAGTGTGCAAGGTTCTGTTAGCCAGGTGCGTGAGGTGACCAATGAACTCATGCAGATTGCTAAGACCAATAACATCGCAACCTTTATCGTCGGGCACATGACCAAGGAAGGAACACTGGCTGGTCCTCGTACACTTGAACACATGGTTGATACGGTGCTTTACTTTGAGGGAGAACGTCAGCACACCTTCCGCATATTGCGAGCAGTCAAAAATCGTTTTGGCTCGACCAATGAAATCGGTATTTTTGAAATGCAGTCGCAAGGTCTAGTTGAGGTGACCAATCCAAGCGAGGTCTTTTTAGAAGAACGTTTGGATGGGGCGACAGGCTCTGCCATTGTGGTCACCATGGAGGGAACTCGCCCGATTTTAGCAGAAGTACAGGCCCTTGTAACGCCTACTATGTTTGGTAATGCCAAGCGGACAACGACAGGTTTGGACTTTAACCGTGCCAGCTTGATTATGGCAGTGCTAGAAAAACGAGCAGGGCTTCTCTTGCAAAATCAGGATGCCTACCTCAAATCAGCAGGTGGTGTTCGTTTGGATGAACCAGCCATTGACCTAGCAGTTGCGGTAGCCATTGCTTCGTCTTACAAAGACCAATCAACCAATCCACAGGAATGTTTTATCGGAGAAATCGGACTGACAGGCGAAATTCGTCGTGTCAACCGTATTGAACAACGGATAAACGAGGCAGCAAAACTTGGTTTTACCAAAGTTTATGCCCCTAAAAACTCTCTGGCAGAATTGCAATTACCAAAAGGTATTACGGTGATAGGTGTGACCACATTGGGAGAGGTTTTGCAGCAAGTCTTTCGCTAGGATGTGCCAGCTGATAAATTGGTGTTTTATCAAGCAAGAACAAACATAAAAGTCTGCCTTGGGCAGGCTTTTTGCGTGACAGAATGCGTTGAAAATGATAGGATGGAACAAATTTTTAGAACATTTTGGATGCCGCAGGCTACCCTGTTTTGACAGAAGAAAGGAAGAAAGTGATGTCCTATTTTGACCGTTTTTTAAAGACCAATCGAGCTTACGCAGATCTCCATGGAACTGCCCATCTGCCCTTGAAACCCAAAACACAAGTGGCTATTGTGACCTGTATGGATTCTCGTCTTCATGTGGCACCTGCTCTTGGGTTGGCACTAGGAGATGCCCATATCTTGCGGAATGCAGGTGGTCGAGTGACAGAGGATGTGATTCGTTCTTTGGTTATTTCACAACAACAGATGGGAACGCGAGAAATAGTCGTCCTCCATCATACGGATTGTGGGGCGCAGACGTTCACTAATGAGGATTTTGCAGAGCATATCCATCAAGAACTAGGTGTTGATGTCAAAGGACAGGATTTCCTGCCTTTCAAAGATGTAGAAGAAAGTGTACAAGAAGACATGGAACTGCTACGTCAGTCCCCCCTAATTCCTGATGATGTCATCATTAGCGGTGCGGTCTATGATGTGGATACTGGCTTGATGACAGAAGTTCAGTAGAACGCAGAATAAACATGTTTCTTCTTGACAACTTTTTCGGAAAGGAATACAATTGTATTAAATAACTAATACAAAAGGAGTTTTCTTATGTCTGATAACCGTATGAAATACACAATTGAAAGCAATATGCAGTTTCCGCTGGTAGAAATCGCTCTTGAAGTAGGTGAGTCAGCCTATATTCAACAAGGAAGTATGGTTTACCATACGCCAAGCGTCAGTCTGAATACACGATTAAATGGAAAGGGATCGGGCTTAGGTAAATTAGTGGGTGCCCTTGGTCGTTCGATGGTATCAGGCGAGTCCATGTTTATCACAGAAGCTGTATCTAATGCAGCTGATGGGAAATTGGCTCTTGCTCCATCTACTCCTGGTCAAGTGATTGCCTTGGAGCTAGGGGCTAAACAATATCGCCTCAATGACGGTGCCTTCCTAGCTCTAGATGGTTCCGCCCAATATAGTATGGAACGCCAAAGCCTTGGTCGTGCCTTCTTTGGGGGACAAGGGGGCCTCTTTGTGATGACAACTGAAGGAGAAGGGACTCTTCTTGCCAATAGTTTTGGTTCTATTAAAAAACTGGAATTGCAAGGCGAAAGTATCACCATAGACAATGCGCACGTCGTAGCTTGGAGCCGTGACCTTAACTATGATATTCACCTTGAAAATGGCTTTATGCAGTCTATTGGTACAGGTGAAGGTGTGGTCAATACCTTCTCTGGTTATGGAGAAATCTACATTCAAAGTTTGAATTTGCAACAATTTGCAGGTCAATTACAACGTTATATCGTAACAGGTAGCAATTAGTCAGATAATAGAAGAGAGGGCAGTTGATGAAAAAAGATCAAGATATCGTAGAACTATTATACAATGCCTTGTTAGACAAAGAAGTGGCCAAAGACGAAGAATTGTACCAAATCTGTCTGGCGGCAAAAGCGGATTTGGAGAAAAATGAACCTGAAAATCTGGTTTTTACCAAATTAAGTCACAGCCTTTCTTGGTATTTGATGGCGAATAAATACACGGCCCCGAAGACCATTACTGATTTAGCTGGTGCTGTGCAAAAGACGGCTCAGCGGTATCGAAGTGACATTGCACTGAGCCAGATTCTTGGTGGATTATTTGGCGGTGGGCCCTCATAAAAGTAAAGAAGGAGAACTCAGGGAAACTTGGGGTCTCTTTTTTACCACTTACTTACTGAAATACACCACTTACTGAAAAGACCTTGTTTTTTTCAAAAGGCTTGCTATAATGGATACATAGAAAATGAAAAGGAGGTTCGCGATGAAGATTCGGATAGAATTAGACAGCAGTTGTGATGAAGCAGAAGTTGTGATTCGAACAGCACGATTGGATGGACAAATCACACAAATCCAAGAAGCACTTGAACAACTCAATCGCAAACCTCTGATTTTTTACAAGGGAAGTAGTGAGTACTTCCTGAAAATAGAAGATATTCTTTTCTTTGAGACGGATGGTAGTAAGATTTTTGGACACACCAAGGACAATGCCTATGAGGTCAAGTTGAAACTCTATGAGCTGGAAGAACATTTACCAGCCATCTTTAGTCGAGTTGCTAAGTCAACTATTGTCAATATTAAAGCTATCTATTCACTGGATAAATCCTTCTCTGGAACAAGTAGTATTTGCTTTGTGGATACCCATAAGCAAGTACACGTTTCCAGACATTATTACCAATTGCTGAAAGAAAAACTACAAGAATTGAGGTAGATAAAATGAAAAAAACACTATTAGGATTCGGTTTGATTGGATTAGCGATAGTTATTGTATTTAAAGATTCACTTGGCTTAGAGGGGCTCCCTTTATGGCCGATGGTTGGGGCACTTGGCTTTGGGATTTTAGCTCTCAATAATCTGTTTGATGGAGAATGGATTGGAGCTGGTGTTTTGGGCGTCTTGTCTTTCTCTTGTGTCAATTCCATATTTGATTGGTTTGATATTTCCATAGGGACGTTGATTCTCGCAGCGGTATTGGCGGGAATTGGATTTAGTTTGGTATGGAAGCCGAAACGACGTTCTACTACTATCAAGATTAAAGAGAAATCGATTGGTGAGCATGTGCGAGACCGTGTATTTGAGCACGTGGGTGAAAAGGGCAGTGACTACCAGAAGTCTGACTCAGATACGATTTTTGGGAGTAAAACCCGCTACATCAATGGAGATTTCGTAGATGTATCAGGAGATACAGTTTTTGCGAGTACAGTCATCTATTTTGATAATGCGCTGATTCTCGGAGATAAGGGGACCTATTCAGGCGATGCAGTGTTCTCATCTGTCAAACTCTACGTTCCTCAAGACTGGTCTGTTGAGTTTGTTGGAGATCAGGTGTTTAGCAATATCAAAGCACAGCCGAGCGGAATGCCTGCGGAGAAGCAGTTGATTGTGACAGGTGATTTTGTATTTAGTAGCCTTGAGGTGATTTATATTTAGTTTTTTAGGGCAGATGCTTCTGCTCTAAAAAATAACACTAAAATTATCAGAATATTCAAAAAATAGAGGTAGGAAGATGAAAAAGATTTTAAACAATCGGATATACATGACTGTTTTGGCGTCAGATATGCTCTCCAATTTTGGGGATATCATGTATTATTTGGCCATGATGAATTATATTTTGCTCTTACCGGATCCCAAACTAGCCTTATCCCTTGTTAGTTTATCGGAAATGCTGCCGGTCCTTACAGGGTTTGTTACGGGCTATTTGTCAGACCGCACGCCAGATAAAATTAAGACGATTAAAGTAACGTTGATTTTTCGAGTACTACTCTATCTATTGGTTGGTTTTATTATGTCTTTTACACCGGCCCTTTGGATTGTGGTGGTTGTGAGTATCATCAATGTCTTCTCGGATATGGCCGGTCAGTATGAGAGCGGTTTGTACATTCCACTGAGCCTTCGGATTATCTCTAATGAAGACCGCGAGACTTCAATGGCTTTTCGTCAGACGGTATCAGCTATGCTCAATATTTTCTTTCAAGCAGCTTCAGCAGTTTTAGTAGGCTGGTTTACGTATACGCAGTTAGCTGTTATCAATGCTGGGACCTTTCTCGTCTCTTTCTTGGTCATGATGGGACTTACCCCTTCCCTAAAAAAATTGCTTCGCGACCATCCAGTGAAAATAGATGAAAATAATAAAGGGGGACAGGAGAAAAAACTGGTTCAAGGATTAGGGCACAGTCTTAAACTCGCTCTGAGAGAAATGAATCGCATTCCAGAATTAAAAATGTCCATGGTGATTGTGCCTGTTATTAATGGAATTCTGGCAGTCTTAGGGACAATTGGTCTCTTGATGATGAGTACTCATAAAGACTTTATCATTGTCAATTCTGCGACAACCATCGCTACCTTGACCATAAGTATGACAGTAGGGAATATCCTCGGCAGTATCTTGACCATGAATGTGTTACAAAAGGTAGATATTTTCACCCTGCTTCGTTTAGCTTGTATTGGGACGAGTTTGATTTTTCTTGCTCTCTATTTCCGACAACCTTACTGGATGATGGCAAGTCTTTTTGCAACCGGAATCACTGCCGGAGCGGTGAATCCAAAGTTTGGGGCCTTGATTTATAATCGACTACCAGAAGAGACACTAGCGACGATTGATGGTGGGATTTCAACCTATTTTCGATTAGGAGTGGTCTTCACTCAATTCTTCGTTTCGATGATGGTACTATTTTTGTCGGCTACACAGATTGCTTTCTTGTTTCTAATTGTGTCTCTCTTCCTCATTTTATATAATGTAAAAAGTATACAGCAAATGGCGTAAGATACCTGTCTTACTGCCATTTTTCGTTTATAAAAGAATCGCGTCCTTTTTATGATATAATAAGAGCGTGAAGGAAGGATGGATATGACACATTTTTTAACAAAATACCTCGCACAATTTGACGTTGAAGCCATTTTGACAACCTTTTTCAACAAAGGATTGTCGCTACTGTTGCTTTCTATCGTGTTTTATATTGCAAAGAAAGTTATTCGGACATCAGTAGGAAAAATCATAGCCCCATCGTTGAAGTTGTCTAGCCGAGATATTGGTCGACAAAAAACGATTATGCGTTTAATTGAGAATAGTCTGAATTATGCTCTTTATTTTATTTTGATTTATTCTATCTTAAGTATTTTAGGCCTACCTGTTTCGAGCTTATTGGCGGGCGCTGGAATTGCTGGAGTCGCCATCGGGATGGGAGCTCAGGGCTTCTTGTCTGACTTGGTCAACGGCTTTTTCATCCTCATTGAACGTCAATTTGATGTAGGAGATGTGGTGCGTTTAACCAATGGTCCGATTGTAGTGGAGGGGACTATTGTCAGCGTTGGGATTCGGACAACGCAGGTTCGTGACGCAGATGGAACCCTGCATTTTATTCCCAATCGGAATATTTTAGTTGTTAGCAATAAATCCCGTGGCGATATGCGGGCCCAGATTGATATTCCCCTTTATCCAACGGTTAATTTGGAGAAAGTTTCCCAGGTAATTGAAGAAGTGAATTTACGTGAAATTCCAAAACATGAGCAGATTAAAGGCTGTACTGTATTGGGGGCTCAGACCTCGCCAAATGGGCAGTTTTCGTATCGGGTCAATCTGATTGTGGAAAATGGTCAGCAATATGCCATCTATCATACATTCTATGCCCTTTATCAAGAAGCCCTGGTCGAAGCCGGAATCGAATTGCCATTGTTGACCGTGGTTTCTGGGAAGTAAAGGGAGTACAGGAATCTTGGTATCGCAAACATATGCTGAAAGAGGGACGTGATATGAATCATCAAATCATTCAGAGTATTCTATTTGATTGGAATAAGGTGGATCAGGATAGTTACTTGAGGGAAATTGCTGCCCTTCAGGGGCTTGAGAAATTGGATTTTTATCAGCCAATCACGTTTTTTGTTGGAGAAAATGGGAGTGGGAAATCAACCTTGCTGGAGGCAATTGCAGTGGCTCATGGTTTTAATCCGGAAGGAGGAACAAAAAATTATGTCTTTTCTACATATGATACTCATTCGGAACTACATGATGCGATACGGATTGTGAAAGGTGCGAGGAAGGAAAAGTGGGGCTATTTTCTAAGAGCGGAAAGTTTTTATAATGTAGCAACCCAAGAAGAGTATTATGCGGATAGGCTACACCCTTCTCGCAAGTATCATGAACGTTCACATGGTGAAGGTTTTTTAATGCTGATTCAAGAGCAATTTCAAGCGGATAGTCTCTATTTTCTTGATGAACCAGAATCGGCCTTATCTCCACAGCGACAGTTAACTTTGTTGAAGGAGATACATGATTACGCAAAAAAAGGAGCACAATTTATTATTGTGACTCACTCTCCTATTTTATTAGGAATTCCAAATGCAACGATCTATTCTTTTGGCCAAAATGGGATTCACGCATGTACCTATGAGGAAACGGACAGTTTCCGTGTGACAGAAATGTTTATCAACAATAGGCAGGCTCTGTTTTACCGACTATTTAAAGAATAGAGAGTATATAATCAATTTGGATAAAATGGAAAAAGAGTTGGATTTCCAACTCTTTTTGCTTTTTTATACCAATCCTTGCATGATCATTGCGTCCGCAACTTGTTCAAAGGCTGCGATGTTGGCACCTGCGAGGTAGTCTGTACCAAGGTTGTATTTTTCAGCTGTTTCTTTGGCTGTGTTGAAGATGTTTGCCATGATGTCTTTGAGGCGATTGTCCACTTCTTCAGCAGTCCATGAGAGACGAAGGCTGTTTTGACTCATTTCAAGAGCTGATACGGCAACGCCACCGGCGTTGGCTGCTTTTGCCAAACCATAGAGAACGCCGTTTGCTTTGTAAGTGTTGATGGCATCAAGATCGCTTGGCATATTGGCACCTTCAGCGACACAGTAAACACCGTTTTGGATGAGGGCAGCAGCTTGTGCACCATTGATTTCATTTTGAGTAGCACATGGCAATGCGATATCGGCATGACCTGCATAATTCCATACAGACCCTTCGTGGTAAGTAGCGGTTGCTTTTTCAGCAGCGTACTCTGTCAAACGAGCGCGACGGTTATTTTTCACGTCGCAGAGAAGGTCGAAGTCGATACCTGTTTCATCAATGACATAACCATTTGAGTCTGATACAGAAATGACTTTAGCACCGAGTTCTGTTGCTTTTTGCACAGCAAATTGAGCGACATTTCCAGAACCAGAAATGAGGACAGTTTGTCCGTCGAATGATTTTCCGTTTGCTTTTAGCATGTTATCTGTGAAGTAGACAAGACCATAGCCAGTTGCTTCTGGACGGATGAGAGAGCCTCCCATTGAAAGAGGTTTACCAGTCAAGACACCAGCATCAAACTGACGAAGGCGTTTGTATTGACCATACATATAACCAATTTCGCGACCTCCAACACCAATATCACCAGCTGGAACATCAAGCGATGGACCGATGTGTTTTTGCAATTCTGTCATGAAACTTTGGCAGAAACGCATGATTTCAACGTCGGTCTTGCCTTTTGGATCAAAGTCTGAACCACCTTTACCGCCACCGATTGGTAGACCGGTCAAGACGTTTTTGAAGATTTGCTCAAAGCCGAGGAACTTCAAGATGGATTGATTAACAGTTGGGTGGAAGCGAAGTCCCCCTTTGTATGGGCCGACAGCAGAGTTAAATTGGACGCGGTAACCGCGGTTTACTTGGACGTTTCCGTCTTTGTCAGTCCATGGCACACGGAAGCTGATGATGCGCTCTGGCTCAACGATACGCGCAAGGATATTTTCTGTGATGTATTCAGGGTGGGCTTCAAAGACAGGTTCGAGAGTGTTAAATAACTCTTTTACCGCTTGGAGAAATTCAGTTTCGTGAGGATTACGGGATTTTACAGCTTCAAAGCTCGTTTCGATGTAAGTTTTAGCAGTGGTCATTATATGACTCCTTTTAAATAGGATTAATTTATTAAATTGTCAGACAATTCAATATTATCTGTTGAATATTATAGCACCATCCTAAAGGCTTGTAAAGTAAAAAATTAAATTGTCAGAAAAATATAGAAAAAATAGGGAAAAGTTCGGAAATATAGAAAATTAATAGATGAATATGATATAATAAAAAGAAAAAAACGGAGAAATACGATGGTTTCGACAAAAACAAGTCTAGGTGGTTTTGAATTTGGCAATTGCTTGATGAATGCTGCAGGAGTTTGGTGCATGACCAAAGATGAATTAGCGGCTGTCAAATCCTCAGCTGCGGGAACATTTGTGACGAAAACAGCTACTTTAGAGTATCGTTCAGGCAATCCAGAACCTCGTTATCAGAATGTGCCTTTAGGCTCTATTAATTCTATGGGCTTGCCCAATCAAGGTTTGGCTTATTATCTAGATTATCTATTAGAATTACAGGAAGCAGAGCCTGAGCGGACCTTTATTTTGTCTGTAGTTGGTATGTCGCCTGATGAAACCCATACGATTTTGAAATCTGTTGAGGCTAGTGATTTTAAAGGCTTAACGGAATTAAATCTTTCTTGTCCAAATGTCCCTGGTAAACCGCAGATTGCTTACGATTTTGATACGACAGAAAGCCTCCTGAGAGAAGTGTTTACTTATTTCACGAAGCCATTGGGAATCAAATTGCCACCGTATTTTGACATTGTTCATTTTGATCAAGCTGCAGCGATTTTCAATCAATTTCCTTTAACATTTGTCAATTGTGTGAATTCGATTGGAAATGGCTTATATATTGAGGATGAAACCGTTGTTATCAAACCAAAAAATGGCTTTGGCGGGATTGGTGGTGAGTATATTAAACCGACTGCCTTAGCGAATGTACATGCCTTTTACCAACGTCTGAACCCTGCTATTCAAATTATTGGGACAGGTGGTGTTCTGACAGGACGCGATGCCTTTGAACATATCTTATGTGGGGCAAGTATGGTACAATTAGGAACAACTCTTCAAAAGGAAGGTCTTGTTGCTTTTGAGCAGATTACGGATGAACTCAAGGTTATTATGGAAGAAAAGGGCTACGAAACCATAGAAGATTTTCGTGGAAAATTGCATTATATTGACGAAAAGTGAAAAGATTGCCTAAGCAGTCTTTTTCTTTCTAGCTTGTTTGCTTAAAAAAAGGTATACTAAAGAAAAGAAAGGGGTTGCAAGATGGAGAAAAGGATGAATCGGATTGGAAAAAGAAGACGGCACCAAAGGAGAAAAAGGATAATAGGTGGATTAGCAGGTTTGACTGTTCTAGGCATCATTGGAGTGGTTGTTTTTTCAATTTCCTCATTCCTGTCGCCACAGGAAAAGAGGAATAAACTTTCTCAAGCGTCTCCAACTGTAGCTTCTTCTTCATCACATTCTTCGATACCAAAGGAGCAAACACAGACAGCACGGATTATGGCCCATGGGGATTTACTGTACCACGATATTCTCTATATGAGTGCCCAGCAAACAGATGGCTTGTATGATTTTCGAGAGAATTTTACCTATGTGAAACCATGGATTGAGCAAGCGGATTTAGCCATAGCAGATTTTGAAGGAACGATCTCACCAGAATTTTCTCTTGCCGGCTATCCTCTTTTTAATGCACCCTCAGAAGTGGTAGCGGCTATTAAGGAAGCAGGTTATGATATAGTTGATTTAGCCCACAATCATATCCTGGATTCTCAGTTAAATGGTCTGATTTCAACTTCGCAGGCTTTTACGGATGCTGGGATTGCAACAGTAGGGGTTTACCCAGAAGGCAATCGTGCAACAGCTCCTTTACAGATTCGAGAAGTCAATGGCATCAAGATTGCCATACTTGCCTATGCTTATGGTTTCAATGGAATGGAAGGCAATTTGACGCAGGAAGAACAAGCGGGCTATTTGTCTGACTTGAATACAGAAAAAATGCAAGCAGAAATTGAGCGAGCAGAAAAGGAAGCAGATATCACGATTGTTATGCCGCAGATGGGTGTTGAGTATCAGTTAGAGCCAACAGTGGAGCAGCAGACTCTTTACCGTCAGATGGTGGATTGGGGAGCGGACTTGGTCTTTGGAGGACATCCTCATGTGGCTGAGCCGACGGAAACCATTGAGAAAGCTGGTCAGAAGAAGCTGATTGTCTATTCCATGGGGAATTTTATTTCGAATCAACGGATGGAAACCATGGAAGGTGTTTCAAACTATCAGTGGACAGAACGTGGTGTCTTGATGGATGTAACGATTGAGAAAAAAGACGGGCAAACCATCATTCAAACAGCGCAGGCTCATCCGACTTGGGTCAATCGTGTGCCAAATGGTCGCTATTCTCCAGATGGGACAGCTCTTTATACGTATCAGACCTATATCTTGGATGATTTTATCGCAGGTGGTAAGCACCGAGATCAGCTAGATGCAGCAACACAAGAACGCATTGACACTGCCTATCAGGAAATGACGGAATTGATGGGCTTGAATTGGAAGGAGTAGGAGAATAGATGTGAGAATGGTATAAATTTAATGTAAAACAATGTTATCAAATAGTGGAAACTATTTAATGTTTAAACAAGACATGACTTAATTTAATGCATATGGTAAATGATAAGGCGAAGAAAATGATAGTATGGGTGAGTGGAATTGTAGTTGTTTATTGTTTAGTCTCACTTTTTTTAGCAACACTCTTTTTTTCAATATATTTTGATAGGAATGATTTACGAGCAGATCACCTTGAAATTAGCTATTCAAGTATTCCGAAAGAAGAGTACCCACGTGAACAGTTTCAGTTTTTTTCAGGGAAAAATATTTTGACAGGGTACTTGTATAATGGAAATTCTAAAAAGGGAGTGATTATATTTGCCCATGGAATTGAAGGAGGAGCAGATACCTATCTGACATCTATCATGTATTTTGTAGACCAAGGTTGGTCTGTATTTGCTTTTGATGGGACTGGAACACGAACAAGTACAGGTATTGGTATCCGAGGATTGTCGCAAACAAAATTAGATGTAAAATCAGCACTTTGTTTCTTGGAAGAGCATGTGAGATTTAAAGATATACCTAAACTGTTATACGGTCATAGTATGGGGGGATATGCAGTTACTGCTATTCTTTCAGAAGATATAAATGTTGATGCAGTTGTTAGCTTAGCACCTTTTAATTCACCAAATCAATTAATGCTTTATCAATCTAATAAAATAATAGGTCCATTAGCATACTTAGAATTTCCGTTTTTAACATTACAAAATCGGTTTGTTTTTGGAAATGATGCCAATACTATAGCTGTTGAAAGTATTAATAACACTAACATACCAATTTTAGTAATCTTCGGATCTGAAGATGAGGTAATACCTGCTGAACAAGTTGGTATCTATGCTTTTAAAGACGAAATAACAAATTCACAGGTAGTATTTTTAGAAGTGGATGAAGAATTTCGTAATAAGCATATGACTTTGTGGTTAACCCAAGAAGCGGCCGAGTATGCATTATATATTTGGAGTCAGTATGCTAAATTAAAAGACAAATTTGGGGGTGAAGTTCCTGAAAAGGAGTTTGAGAAATTTTATAACAGAGTTGATTTATGGAAGATGAGTGAGGTTGATGAAAAATTAATGGCAACGATTAGCCAATTTTATGAAAATGCATTGACTGGTAAGGAGTAGAGGATGCAAAAAATAATTTCTCCACTAATTATTTTTGTAATAGTAGATTTTATATTTGAAGAGAGCTTGATTCCCTATTTTGAGAAACAAGGAGAGCATTATCTCCAAAATAATATTTATTTTAGAAAGCTAGTTCCACTTATTATCATTATTTTCAATGGGATGGAATTATCTCTTGATCAAATAGTTTTGAAGTCATTACAAAATTCAAAATTCTTTTTGCTAATGACAGCTTTTTCATTAATTTTATCTATTTCTACTGTTATTGCAGGAATAGTAGAGTCGAAACTGTTCCTGTTAAGGTATCAAAAAAGGATGAACTATCAGCCAAAAACAAAAGATGAGAAAAGAAGGATTGTGAAATTTGAAGGACTGCATTATGTCAAAGGTAAAGGTGTGTATGATTATTCGGCAGATTATATGAAATACGCTGCATTATGTAATGTTTTGGGTTCAATGGTAGTTATTAGTTTTTTATTGTATTTAAAATTTGTACCTGGATTTTTACAGAGTGCTAGTAACTTAACAATAATTAAAAATGATGATATTCGTGTTATGTTTACCGAAATCATACCTACTGGAGTGATGGTATTTTGTTTTTGGCAGATATTTAGTATTCAAAAAAAAGATGATCAATTAACTGACCAAGATTTTATTCAAAATATAAATATTGAGAATCCTTCCACATACACCTTTAAACGTTGGCATGTTCACTTAAATTTACTACACTTTTGGTACACTTCGACTATATCCTTATTTTTAGTGGCAATGTATATGGACTTTTTGTATTATTACCGACCTATTACATTTACACCATTCGTTTTATTACCTGTCATCTTTCTAACACTATTTTCTTATGTTTCAGCAAATTCAAAATCGGCAAAAGAAATCGATGCAGTCAGTCAAGGAACGTCAGCCTCTTTGTTTTTGTTAATAATTGTTATTGTTCTTTTGATAATGATTGTTCATAAAAAGTCTATCTCACTGTTTTTATCCATTTTATTTTTTGGAATATTTTATATTGGTATCAATTTTAGAAATTTTTCAAGCTATAGTTTTTCTAAAGAGAGGGATAAGTCAATTTTTTGGATGCCAATCATGTTTTTACTTGGTATTACATTCCTATATGTCTTGATAAAATTAGTAGGTTGGGTATTGAACTTGTAAGAGAAGGGTGCACTTATGAAGTATACTAAAACAGCTGAATGCCTTCAGAAGAATTAAAATAAAGGGGTAGGAGAATAGATGATTAAATTAATCGCTACGGACATGGATGGGACCTTCTTAGACAATCAAGGAGCGTTTGATAAAATTCGTTTTGAACGTGTTCTATCAGCTTTGGAAACACATGACATCCGCTTTGTAGTAGCCAGTGGCAATGGGATGGGGCGACTTCTGAAAATATTTGAAGGATTTGAAAATCGCTTGATTTTTGTAGCTGAAAATGGAAGCCACTTGTATCAGAACGGTCAGACTCTCTATCGAAAACCATTGGAATCATCATTGATTCAAGAAACGTTGAATTACCTAGAAGATAGGGTAAAAGATTATTGCTTTATGCTAAGTAATGATGAGTGGATTTACATGGCGGAGGGGGCGAATCAGCCATTTGATCATCAGTTGATCATTGCCAAAGAACAGATGGAAGCCTTTTTAAGTCGGATACGTTATGTGCCAGATTTGAGTGATTTATTAGCGCAAGGCTCTTTCTATAAGATGGGAATGTGGATACCAGAGGAGCAGCTGGGTGAGGTTGTGACAGCATTTAATCGGTTTTTTGCTGGGAAATTAGTAGCAGTTACCAGCGGCTATGGAAGTATTGATATCCTGCCTGAGGGCATTCATAAGGCTTGGGGGCTAAAACGGGTTTTAGACCATTTGAATGTAAATCCTAGCCAGGTGATGGCATTTGGTGACAGCGACAATGACAAGGAAATGCTAGAGTTGGTTGGTCATTCTTATGCAGTAGAAAATGCAACTGAGCGTATCAAATCAGTAGCCAAACACCAAATTGCCTCCCATGATACTGGAGCGGTATTGACTACCATTGAAGCCTATTTGGTAGCAGTAGAAAGGGAGAAGAAATGATTCGTCTGATTGGTTTTGATATGGATGGGACTTTTTTAAATTCTCAAAATAATTATGATCGTGCCCACTTTGCTCGTCTTTTTCCTCTTTTGAAAGAGAAGGGGATTCGTCTGGTTGCGATTTCTGGGAATCAATACCAGCAGATTCGGAGTTTCTTTGAGGGTTATCTAGACGATATCGTGATTGTATCAGAGATTGGAGCTCAGATTTTTGAAAAGGGGCAGCGGATTGATTGCCACTCTTTTGACCGCACAGTAGTCGAAAATATTCTGCACTTATTTGCAGAGAAAGACTTGTTGGCTCGCTGTTCAGTGGCGGGACTTGAAGCCCTTTATTTTGAAGAGGAGGCAGATTCGGATTTCAAAAACATTATCAAAAAACACAATTATGCTTGGCGTGAAATTCCAAGCCTATTGGATTTGCCGGATGACCAGTTTACCATCCTAACATTAGATGTACCTGGTCAGGATATTCCAACCCTTGTTGCGGACATTAATCATCTTGGTCAAGGGCAAGTCAAGGCGGTATCCAGCGGGTTTCACTTTATTGATATTGTCCTTCCAGATGTCAATAAGGGGACAGCCTTGGCATATCTGGGAGAAAAATGGGGAATTAACCCGGATGAAATGATGGTTTTTGGAGATAGTGACAATGACTTGGAAATGTTAGAGTATGCTGCGCATTCTTATGCCATGGAGGGTAGTCCGATCTCTGTCCTTTCTGCCGCCAAATTTTTAGCTCCTTCAAATGATGCCTCGGGTGTTTTCCAGATAATCGAACAGCTCCTTAGAGAAGAACAGTAATAAGCAAAAACGCAGGTGCAATCAGTCAGATGACTGGTTGCATTTTTTGGATGTTTAGGAAATATTCGGTAAATTGCAGAGAAAATGAAAAAAATGCGAAAAAGGCTTTTAATTTTCAAAGATTGTGCTATAATGGCTTGAATCATTTTGCGATGAAGATTATGAAGAGGTTTCGGAGGATAACCGATATGACACAAGCAGGACAGAGGAACTTTGAAAAAGGGACGGCTGCTGGTTTTTTAATTGCACTTGGAATTGTCTACGGAGACATTGGAACGAGTCCTTTATATACGATGCAATCTTTGGTTGAAAACCAAGGTGGTCTCGCCTCTGTATCGGAGAATTTTATTTTAGGGTCTATTTCATTAATTATTTGGACCTTGACACTGATAACAACAGTTAAGTATGTCTGGCTGGCACTCAAAGCAGATAACCATCATGAAGGGGGGATATTCTCTCTGTATACATTGGTTCGGAAAATGGCCAAGTGGCTCATTATTCCAGCTTTAATTGGGGGAGCAACCCTTCTATCAGATGGGGCTCTGACACCTGCTGTGACGGTGACAACGGCAGTGGAAGGTCTTAAAAGTGTTCCAGCCCTTCAAGAGATTTATAGCAATCAAGCCCTTGTTGTGGCAACGACTTTGGTTATTTTAACAGTCTTATTTGGCATTCAGCGGTTCGGTACTGGTTTTGTTGGAAAGGTCTTTGGGCCAGTCATGTTGGTCTGGTTTTCCTTTTTAGGAATCAGTGGACTGCTCAATAGTCTGACCAATCTAGCGGTTTTCAAGGCTATTAATCCTTATTATGCGGTCCACCTATTGCTCAGCCCTGAAAATCATCGTGGGATTTTCATACTAGGCTCTATCTTCCTTGCGACAACAGGGGCAGAAGCCCTCTATTCAGATATGGGACATGTAGGCCGTGGAAATATCTACCTTAGCTGGCCCTTTGTAAAGGTCTGTATCCTCTTGTCCTACTTTGGACAAGGCGCGTGGATTTTGGCGCATCGAGACAGTGGAATCGAGCTCAATCCGTTCTTTGCCAGCATTCCGCAATTCCTATCAGTTTTTGTCGTGATTTTAGCGACCTTGGCAGCTATCATTGCTTCGCAAGCTCTGATTTCTGGTTCCTTTACCCTTGTATCAGAAGCCATGCGTTTGAAAATCTTCCCAACCTTCAAGATTACCTATCCTGGTCAATCCTTGGGACAGTTATACATTCCAGTTATTAACTGGACACTGTGGTTTATCACCTGTGGGATTGTGCTTCATTTCCAAACGTCTGCTCACATGGAAGCGGCCTATGGTCTTGCCATTACCATCACCATGCTGATGACGACCATTCTCTTGACCTACTTCCTTTTGCAACGTGGTGTGAAGCCAGTACTGACTTATCTTTTGATGGCCTTCTTTGCCCTAATTGAAATAGTATTTTTCATTGCTTCTGCCGTCAAATTCCTCCATGGTGGTTACGTGGTCGTCATCATTGCCGCCATTATTATTGGGATTATGTTTATCTGGCTCAAGGGCAATCAAATTACCTTTAAATACATTAAGTCGTTGAATCTGGAGGACTTCAAAGAGCAGTTGGGAAGATTGCGTTTAGACTCGAACTATCCTCTCTATCAAAATAATGTGGTGTATTTGACCAATCGAATGGATGGTCACATGATTGATCACTCTATTTTATATTCTATTTTAGATAAACGTCCGAAAAAAGCGGAGGTTTACTGGTTTGTCAAAGTCAATGTGACGGACGATCCCTATACGCTCGAATACAAAGTCGATATGCTAGACACAGATTATATTGTGCAGGTCGAGCTTTATCTTGGCTTCCGCAGAAGACAAGAAGTGCCACGCTACCTACGAACAATTGTCCAAGATTTGTTGGAATCAGGTCGTTTACCAAAACAGCATCAGGATTATTCTGTCACCCCAGGTCGAATGGTCGGCGATTTCCGCTTTGTGGTCCTTGAAGAACGCCTCTCCAATGCACATCAGATGAAGGTCTTTGACCGTTTCATCTTACAAACAAAGGCCATGATTAAACGCATCACAGCCACCCCAGTCCGCTGGTTTGGCCTCCAATTCTCCGAAGTCACGACAGAAGTTGTTCCACTTGTCCTGTCAGATGTGACGAATCTGGAGATTCATGAGAGAATTGCTGAGAATGCTACACAAAATTAAATAAATCAAAAAGGAAGCTAGTTACTATTTAGCTTCCTTTTTTAATGATGAAAAATCTGATGTAATGTTTGAACATCTTGTTGCCTTAACAGACTTTCTTGTAAAGAAATAGAAGATGTGAAATCTAGCATACGCTCATAGATGTATTCGAGTGATTTGATATCTTCGGGGCGTATTGCAAGTAAAAAGACAAACTTAATAGTGACATCGTTCCAAACAATACCTTTTGGGAAAATAGCGACAGAAATAGTACTTTTTAACACGCTGTGGTGAATAGGGTGAGGGATTGCAACGACATTATCTAAAACAGTATTTGAAATTTCTTCTCGTTTCATAATATCATCATAAAAATTTTCAGTTACAAATTGATTCTCTAATAATTGCTTTGCCAAGAGTTGTAATAAATCTTTTTTATTCAGTTTTTGATGGAACGTTTGGACAAATGCAGGATAAAAGAGATTATGTTTATATTGCATAGTCCTGATAATCTCGGAAATGTTTTGAAAATTTTGTTCAAAATTACTGATATCAAAGTAGAAAATATTGTGATTTAGATACTCTGGTAAAGGAACGGTAGATACGGTTAAGTCATAATTAATATTTGAAAGATTTTCGAATTCCCTTATAGATAATTTTTCTACGGTACCGATAGTATTTAAAAACTGTCTTCGTAACTTGCTTTCAATAATAGAACTTAGAATTTGTCCAGTCCCACAGATAATTGCAATGTTGATTTTAGAAATAGTATCATCTTTATGATTTTCAATTGCATTTGCGAAGTAAAGTGCTATATAAGAAATTTCGTCTTCTGAGAATGAAATATTGAACAATGTTTCAATTTTAGCCATTTCATTGACAGCTAATTCAAAAGCGTAAGGAAAGTTATTTTCAACATGTTGAATAATTGGATTTGTGCGAGAGCCTTTAATGACTAATATATTTAATGCGCGTAAAATATGATTTTTTAAATTAATACGTAATTGTTCATCAAATACCCAGTGATCAGAAATCGTTTTTGAGAGGTTGGTGATGAGCGCATCTGTGATATTAGACGCAAGTGTATCATTATCTTGAATGCTATATAATTCTGAGATAAGATTGGGATAATTCTCGGATAACAAAAATAGGATATAGGCCTGTTCTTCCTGTGGGATTGTGCATTGGAATGCAACTTCTAATTCTGAAATAAATTGTTTGAAGGGTTCCTTGTACTCCTCTGAGAGGCATAAACCTGAATAGTGGATATGGGAAATGAGATGGGCACTTTTAATCCGGCTGATAGTTAATAATAGAGAGGCAAAGGAGTTTTTTTCGAAAAAATCTGTATTTGATAAATTAATTTTTCGGAAAAATTTATAAAAAATAACTGTAAAAAGTTTATAGTCAATGTTATTGCATACATCTTTTACAACCGAAGTTTGTTCTGTAATAAAATGGTGTAAATTATTTTGAAATATTAGGTCTACAATGGCCGTTCGTATGTTTTTTTCTTCCGCTTGAATATAGTAGCCCATATTACTTTTGTTATGTATGGAAATCTGATAGGGTTCTAGCGTTTTCTTTAAAATACGAAAATCATTATATAGTGTATTTTGACTGATAAAAAACGTATCAATTAAATATTCTTTTGAAATAAAGTTTTCAGTTGTTAAAAAAATTCGGAGTAGAAAAAGAATACGATTTTCCGATGAAGTAAATAAGAAGGTCCCTTTATCCTCATGTGCCCAAAAACTTTTAAACTGTTTTTGGTTAGTATATCTAAGTAAGTATCCTTCTCGACGAATCAGTTCAATAGTAGCTCCATTTTGATGAATGTAGTCATTGATTTGTTTAATATCATTTCTCAAGGTGCGAACTGAGATATTTAAATCCTTACATAATCTTCCTGCTGGGACAGGAACATTTTGGGAAATGAGATAATTTAAAATATCATCTAAACGTGTGTAATCTAATTTTGCCATGTACTCACCAACCTTTAAACAAATCATCCTCTCTGTTATTGTAACATAAAATGAGTGTAAATAAATTCATCTTTTTTTAACTATTTACCGCAAAATGTGGCAAAATACTGGAATTTTTTTTAATCATTTTTGCCGTTAAAGGGGGAAAAAAGTATTAGTGACAAGTAAAAAAACTGGTGATATGATAAAGACATAAAGAAAGTCAGAAGAACAGGAGGAATGATATATGCCAGGAGAAGAAATATTACTAAATATGTCTAACATAATTGATTCAGACTTGATATCGCTTCATTTAAAAGCAAAAACGAAGTATGAAGCAATTGAAGAATTGAGTGAATTGCTATTACAGCATGGAGATGTTCGAGATAAGGCAGCATTTATTGAAGATGTTGTTTTTCGAGAAAGTGAGGGAGTGACAGGTATTGGACAGGGTGTCGCTATACCACATGGGAAATCAGAAGCTGTAGAACGTACAACAATAGCGATTGGTATTTCTGACCACTTAATTCCGTGGGAGAGTTTAGATGGAGAACCTGTGAATGCTATTATTTTATTTGCAGTACGTGCACAGGATTCCAATGTGTTGCATTTAAAATTATTACAGCGTGTTGCAATTCTTTTAGCGGATGATACATTTATTCAAAAACTTCATCAAGTCAGTTCAAAAGAAGAGCTGATGATGCTGCTTAAATAATTAAAAACAAAAAGGAGGAAAATTTTATGAGAATTGTCGCCGTTGCAGCCTGTACATCAGGGATAGCGCATACTTATTTAGCAAAGGAAAAACTTATTCGTGCAGCCACGGCACTGGGACACAAGATTCATGTCGAAACGCAAGGAACAATTGGGGTGGAAGATGAACTGACGCCTCAAGAAATTCGCGATGCTGATGTTGCGATATTAGCAGTTGACATTCAAACAAGTGGTAATGAACGATTCAAGGATTTACCTGTTATAAAGGTACCGACATCTATTGTAGTGAAAGCACCAAAGCAATTGTTAGAAAAAATTGAACAAGATTTAAAGCAGAAAAGCGCATCAGCAGAGTAATTTCATAGAGGAGGAAAAAGTAATGAATAAAGTGATACAGGATATAAAGCAGCATTTATTAACAGCTATTTCGTATATGCTACCTCTTGTAGTTGCTTCAGGATTATTAATTGCAATCGGGAATTTAATGGGAGGTGAAAATGTTACAGAATTAGCAGGCATGTCATTTCCAGATGCGATGACTACCCTAGGGGTATTTGGTATGGGGTTGCTTCCATCCTTTATCGGTGGTTATGTATCATATTCTATCGCAGATCGTCCTGGGATAGCTCCAGGTTTCTTAATGGGACAGATTGCTTCTTTCTTAGGAGCAGGTTTCTTAGGTGGGATGATTGGTGGTTTTATTTCAGGGTATCTAGCAAAATTAATCAAAGATTATTTAAAGGTACCGCAGTGGGCCCAAGCTTTAATGCCAATGATGATTGTACCAACTCTAACAGCTATTATAGGTGGGGCACTTATGTTCTTTGTTTTGGGGACTCCTTTAACATTAGCAACGAATTCATTGACAAACTTTATTACTGGTTTAGATCAATCTCAAAAAGCGTTATATGGATTTGTTATCGGTTTCATAGGATGTATTGACTACGGTGGAGCTATTTCTAAAGTGCCTAATTTGATTTGTGATGGTTTGTTGCTTGAAGGGATTACAGGTCCCGAAGGAATTAAGGTATTGGCAGCGATGGTGCCTCCTATCGGAGTTACGTTTGCTTATCTGCTGTCAAAAGTAGTTCACAAATCTATTTATACAAAACAAGAAGTGAATGCGATTAAAGTTGCTTTTCCAATGGGATTATGTATGATTTCGGAAGGTGTGATTCCAATTGCAATGAATGATTTGTTACGTACAGTTATTTCTACTTCTATTGGTTGTGGGATTACTGGGGCTATTAGTTACGCGTTTGGTAATGGTAGTCCAGTACCTTCAGGAGGAGTCTTTGTTATTCCAGCGATGGACAAACCATTTGTAGCCCTTGTTGCTTTACTTGTGGGTTCATGTGTGACGGCAGTGTTATTAGTATTGTTGAAAAAACCGTTAACTGATACAGAGATGGATGCTGTTTTAGAAGAGGAAGAAGAAACAGTAGATTTGTCAAGTTTATCTTTTGAATAAAAATATAATGGAGGAAACAAGATGTTAATTAATATGGAACAAATGTTGGCAATTGCGAAAGAAAATAAATTTGCGGTTGCTGCTTATAATATTTCGAACTTGGAACTCGTACGAATTGTTGTAGAACAGTGTGAGGCTGATAATGCTCCAGCAATTATTGAAGTGCATCCAACAGAAGTCGCTTATTGTAAAGATGATTTCTTTGCTTACGTGCTACAACGGATTAAGAACAGTCGTGTGCCATTTGTTTTGCACTTAGATCATGGTGATAGTATAGAGAGTGTTGTCCGTGCAATTCATAATGGTTTCAGCTCCGTAATGATTGATGGGTCATTGTTGTCTTGGGAGGAGAATGTTGCTCTTACTAAGGAAGCAGTAGATATCTGTCATCGAGTTGGGGTCAGCGTTGAAGGTGAGCTAGGAACAATTGGTAAGACTGGTACCACTGTTGAAGATGGTTTGCAAAATGGTATCTATACGAAACCAGAAGATGCGAAGCGATTTGTAGAATTAACAGGTGTTGATACGTTGGCGATTGGTATTGGAACTGCTCATGGTGTTTATCCAAAGAGTGTTACCCCTAAAATTCGAATTGATATTTTAGATGATATTGTAAAACAAGTTGAAGTTCCATTGGTTTTACATGGTGGTTCTTCTAATCCAGATGAACAAATTGCTGATGCAGTCAAGCATGGTATCCAGAAAATTAATATTTCTTCAGATTTCAAAAAAGCATTTTTTGATAAAGTAAGAGAAGTGTTGACAGAAAATGAAGGCTGGGATCCTAATACGTTATTCCCTGAATGTCTTGTAGAGGGTAAGAAAGTAGTGCATCATAAAAATCAATTATTCGGAGCAATTGATAAAGCTGACTTATATGTTTCCGTAGAACCTTGGCGTGCAGAATATTTATAAACGAAATCTGTAAACATAGAGTCCTCACCGCCTGTGAATGGGTGGTGAGGACTTTATTATGGCTTCAAGCCAGTTTTTCTCGTAGAGAAAAACAAGAAAACCACCAGCTAAGCTGGTGGCTGATAAGGCTTCTAGCTTCCATTTATTTGCAAGTAGGCTGATGTTTTAAGAATAATTTATTTAACAGGAATGCGACCGAGTGAGGCGCTGGGATTAAATGAGGATGTTCTAGATTTTAGAAATAAACTGATAAAGGTACACTGGTAGAGAGCAAGTCATAATAAAACTGATAAAGAAATGCTAGAAGAAGGATTGACTGATGAAAAGGAACGATACAGAGCCATTTTAAAAACCAAAGAAAGTGTGAGAACTATTCCAATGTCTCCAAAAGTAGAAGCGATTTTATTGAAATATATTCAGAGAAATAGATTTCAAGCAGAGTTCAACCCAACTTATAAAGATATGGGATATATATTTACTAGAATCTATATCAAAGGTAAGGATCAGCAAGGTAGTCCGTTATATCATACAGAAATTTCAATGTTCTTGAGGGGTGGGACTAGCCAGTCAGCAAAGTATAATAAGAAAAGTGGAAAACCTTATAAAGATATTGATGAACTAGTAGATTTTGGTAGATCTATTCACATCGTGCCTCACATGTTCCGACATAGTTTTGTTTCAGTTATGGCTGATAAGAATGTCAGTCTAAACGTTATTCGAGAATTTGTAAGACATTCAGAAGATAGTAAAGAGGTTGAAAGAATCTACCTTCATGTCATGCAAAAAGGAAAAGATAAGATTGAAAAAGCTATGCTAGATTTAGCTGAAATAATCACTTGAGTATCTTAATCAGTTAAAATTCAGTTATTTTGCTAAAATCAAAAGAAAAAAGCCTTTGAAACGTTGATTTCAAGGGCTTTTCTGAATTCAATTATTTTACTTCAGTAAAAATCACGTGTTTACGCAATTTTGGTGAGTATTTTTTCAATTGAAGACGGTCTGGAGTGTTACGTTTGTTTTTTGAAGTAAGGTACAAGCGTTCACCAGATTCTTTGTGTTCAAGTGTAATATTTACGCGCATGGTATCTCCCTTCTATTATTCAGCTGAAGTTGCTTTTTCGATTTTACGTCCTTTGTAGTATCCTTTAAGGGATACACGGTGAGAACGTGAATAGTCTCCAGTAGTTTCGTCAAATTTCACAGTTGGAGCTGTTACTTTGTAGTGAGTGCGACGTTTGTTCTTTTTCGCTTTTGAAGTGCGACGTGCAGGTACTGCCATTTCTTTCTTTCCTCCATGGGTAATGTTCTATGACTTTCGTCAACTTTAATAGTATATCAAAAGATTTTTGTAAAGTAAAGTTACTTGACACGATTTTTTTCTTTTTTTGAAAATGGTAGAGCTTTTATGGTAAAATAGAAAAGACATTAGAGACTAATAGAGAAAGGATGAGAGCGACTTTGTGTTCTAAACTGAACACGGGCTAAAAATGTCAAGAAAAAGATAGACCTTCTTGTGTCTGAAGACACGGCGTGGTCTCCTATTTTCTTCTCGTTTTTTGACGCTCTTTGTATCTTAGATATGAAACTACAAAAACCAAAAGGGACACAGGATATTTTACCACAGGAGGCTGCCAAGTGGCAGTATGTGGAAAATCGTGCGAGAGAGATTTTTAAACAGTATAATTATGGTGAAATCCGTACACCGATGTTCGAACATTACGAAGTGATTTCGCGTTCAGTCGGCGATACGACAGATATCGTGACCAAGGAAATGTACGATTTCTATGATAAGGGAGAGCGGCATATCACCCTCCGTCCAGAAGGAACGGCGCCTGTTGTGCGTTCTTATGTAGAAAATAAATTGTTTGCACCAGAAGTGCAAAAGCCTGTTAAGATGTACTACATCGGCTCCATGTTTCGCTATGAGCGTCCACAGGCAGGCCGCTTGCGTGAGTTCCACCAGATTGGGGTAGAAGCCTTTGGCTCAAAAAATCCTGCAACGGATGTAGAAACCATTGCCATGGCCTACCACCTCTTCCAAGATTTGGGAATCAAGGATATTACCCTGCACCTTAATACTCTCGGTAGTCCAGAGAGCCGTGCAGCTTATCGTCAAGCGTTGATTGACTACTTGACACCGCTGAAGGAGACACTTTCCAAAGATAGCCAACGTCGCCTAGAGGAAAATCCGTTACGTGTGTTAGATAGTAAGGAAAAAGAAGATAAGGTAGCGGTGGAAAACGCTCCATCTATCTTGGATTACCTTGATAAAGAAAGTCAGGCATACTTCGATGCCGTGCGTCAGATGTTGGAAGATTTGCAGATTCCGTACGTGATTGATACCAATATGGTACGTGGTTTGGACTACTATAACCACACGATTTTTGAATTTATTACGAAAGTTGAAAAGTCTGAATTGACCATCTGTGCCGGAGGGCGTTACGATGACTTGGTTGAGTATTTTGGTGGACCAGAGACACCGGGATTTGGTTTTGGTCTTGGATTGGAACGCCTACTCCTCATCTTGGACAAACAAGGGATTATCTTACCAATTGAGACCGGTTTGGATGTCTACATTGCTGTTTTAGGTGATGGTGCCAACCGTAAAGCGCTTGAATTGGTACAAGCCATTCGCCGTCAAGGCTTCTCCGTAGAACGTGATGTCCTCGGTCGGAAAATCAAGGCTCAATTCAAATCAGCCGATGTTTTAGGGGCAAAAACCATCATTACTCTCGGTGAAAGTGAAGTCGAAGCAGGTCAAGTGACCATCAAGAATAATACAACTCGTGAAGAACAAACAGTCACATTTGAACAAATTGCGACAGGTTTTGCAGGGATTCTTGCAACAATCATTGGATAATTGAATAATAGAAAAAGCTCGGTTTGTACCGTATCTAAAAGTTAGATAGAAATGCTAACTATTAGGGAGACGATGCAAACAGGGTCTTTTTCTTTACATGAAAGAAGGGAATGATTAGTTAGAGAAAGTAGCAGCATAGATATCCAATAATAAGCGTGCAATAACAGATAGGGGAAGCCTAGAATGGACTTCAAAGTCGGGAAAATAAGAAAGTTCTGATTTATATCCAAATAATTTATGCTGCGTATATTGTGAAAGAGAGCTGGCCTGGTTGGCGGAAATGAGGATGGTTGGGATTGATTTTGTATCGCAATTCTTTGCGGCATCTATTAGTTCCAGTGTTTCACCATTTAGAGAAATAAAAAGGACAGCATCGTCTGTAGATAACCGCTCGCTAATGAGGCGGATAATGTTTGGGTCTGTATGCATTTCGCATCTTTTATCCAGAAGTTGTAATTTAATCATGATTTCATTGGCTAAGAGTTCTGAAAAACCACGTGCAAAAATAATGATTCGTTTCGCTTGATTCATGCACGCAACGGCGCTTCCAATGGTGTCAATATCGAGCATGTTTAAAGTACGAGTCACTTCTTGATAACTTTTTAAAATGGAACGTTTGGTATCTTTAGTTAATTGATCGTCTTTTAAAACATTTAAGCTATTTTGACTGTTAAATCGGACATCGTGCTTAAATTCAGAAAAGCCGCTATATCCCTTTTTTTGTAAGGTTCGTGTAATAGTAGCATTTGATACATTAGCTATCTCACCTAATTCTGAAATAGTCAGTTTAGATACTTCGCCAAAATTATGTGTGATATACTGCCAAACAAATTCTTCTGTTTCTGTTAATTTTTGTTGCATAAGCTTGCCTCTGAAAAGATTTTCTAAACTGTCTTCAAAATAGAAAACGTATCCAAAATGGAAATGTTATGATAAGTATACACAAGCACAATAGAAAACTCAATAGGAGGGAAAGTTATGGCAAGTGTCTATACTTGTACAATGAATCTAGCTATTGATCTTTTTATTGAAACGGAACACCTAGAGAATGGGAAAGTAAATCGTACGATATCGGATGACATTCAGGCAAACGGAAAAGGTGTGAATGTTTCATTAATTATGAAGCAACTGGGCATTGATACAATAGCATTAGGATTTGCGGCCGGATTTACAGGGAAATTTATTGCAGATACCTTAGAATCTGAGGCTATCGCAACAGATTTTGTAGAAGTAGATGGCTTTACACGAATCAATGTATTTACCAAGGTTAACTCAACGGGAGAAGAGTTTAAACAAGTTAATAAAGGCCCTCTGGTTGGACAAACTGCTCAAAAACAGCTATTAGAAAAGATAAATACTCTACAATCAGGAGACTATCTAATTGTATCCGGAAGCCTTCCGCGCGGAGTGGGGGCAGAAATATTAGTGGAAATCGCACAAATTGCCTATCAAAAAGGACTTCATCTTATCTATGATGTGAGCGATTCTATGATATTAGAATGCGTTCAATATCATCCCTACTTATTGAAACCTAATGAAGAAGAAATTGCTAAGTGGTTTGGAAGAGATTCTGTTGATATAGAGGTGGCAATTGATTGTGCTAAAGAATTAGTTAATAGAGGTGCTCAGCAAGTCTTGCTGTCATTAGGAAGAGAGGGAGCGGTTTTTGTTGGCAGTGATTTATCTGTGTATAGCTGTACATCACCTAAAGGTAAAGTTGTCAATACTGCTTGTGCAGGTGACACTCTATTAGGGACATTTTTGGCCAGCCTATTAAAGGGAGAACAGCTTGAAAATGCTTTGATGAAGAGCGTTGCAGCAGGCTCATCAACCGCTTTTCGTAGTGGCATTACAGATTTTAGTGATGTCGATGATTTACAGAAACAAATTATTTTATATACATCAAATGGAGGTTTATCATGACTCGATACAAATTAATTGCAGCGACTGGTTGTCCAACTGGTATTGCACATACGTTTATGGCGCAAGAAGCGCTGGAAAAAGCAGCTAAAGAAAAGGGTGTGACTATTAAGGTAGAAACACATGGCCAAATTGGGGTAGAAAATGAATTGACTGCAGAAGAAATTGCTGCGGCTGATGCAGTGATTATTGCTGCAGATAAAGATGTTCAAGCCGAACGTTTTGCAGGAAAACGTGTGATTGAAGTTTCGGTAGCAGATGGAATACGAAAAGCAGATCAGCTGATTGATGATGCTTTGAATGGGAAAGGACGCATTAAGAATGGTACAGCGACAGTGGTCCAGACAGAAGTTGAGATAGCTGGTTCAGAGAATATCGGACATCAAATTTATAAACATTTGATGAACGGAGTCTCTCATATGCTTCCTTTTGTTGTGGCAGGGGGAGTACTTGTTGCGATTTCATTCCTATTTGGGATTTATTCATTCGATCCAAATAGTGAACAGTATAATTGGTTTGCGGCTCTCTTGAAAACAGATATTGGTGGAGTTGCAATGGGGATGATGACTCCGATACTAGCAGCCTTTATCGCTGAATCCATTGCGAAGCGACCAGGGTTTGTAGCTGGATTAGTTGCAGGTTTGATGGCCGCAAACGGTGGCTCAGGCTTCCTTGGGGGAATTGTAGGTGGTTTTGCGGCAGGTTATATCGTTCTTGCCTTAATGAAAGTATTTGAAAGCCTACCTAAATCCTTAGATGGTTTAAAAGCTATCTTTTTATACCCCGTGTTTGGTGTGTTTTTCACAGGCTTAGTGATGGCAATGGTTAACTCTCCAATGGCTTGGGTGAATGAAAGTATGATGGCTTGGTTGGGAGCGTTTGAGAATGCCAATCCATTTGTTTTGGGAGCTATTATTGGTTGTATGTGTGCATTTGATATGGGTGGTCCAGTGAATAAGGCGGCCTATGTTACAGGAACAGCTCTACTTGCTCAGGGCAATACAACCTTTATGGCAGGAGTGTCAGCTGCTTGTATTGTACCACCACTTACAACATTTGTAGCGACTACAGTCTTTAGAAAATATTACAGTGATGATGATCGTAATGCTGGTTTGGCTAATTTGATTTTAGGTTCTACCCATATTACAGAAGGGGCTATTCCATTTGCAGCAAAAGATCCATTACGCAATATTCCAACTCTGATGTTAGGTTCTTCTATTGGTGCTATTTTAACTTATATGTGGAACGTTCAAGTACCAGCTCCCCACGGAGGATTTCTAGTACTTCCAGTTGTTACTCATGCAGTAATGTGGGTGTTAGCCATTGCTATAGGCGCAATTATATCAGGTCTTATTATGGGATATGTGCAAAAATTAAAAGTAGAAAAAGCGTAGGAGTATATCATGATTGATCAATCTTTAATAAAAGTAGGACAAGTTTTTCAAAGTCAAGAAGAGGTGTTCCAGAATCTCTCTGAAATGATTGTTCAAGAAGGGTATGCAACAGATGAGAGAGCAGTCTACGAAGCATTAAAACTACGTGAGTCTGAGGGAACAACAGGGATGATGGATGGCTTTGCAATTCCTCATGCAAAATGTACTGCAATTCAGAGGCCATCCGTAGTAGTTTTGAAATTAGACCAAGGGGTAGAATGGCAATCTATGGATGGAGAATTAATTCGTTATGTAGTTGCTCTCTTTATTCCGGAGGAAGAAGCTGGAACAACCCACTTAAAATTGTTGTCTCAATTAGCAAGATTGTTGATTAGAGAAGAATTTAAGACTGCTTTTAAGACCGCTGCAAGTCCGTCAGAATTAGAGAGCTTAATGAAGCATTCTTTAGAATTGTAAGATGAGGAGGAAAGCATGGCACTAACAGAACAAAAACGTCTCTATATGGAAAAGTTGAGTGCTAAAAATGGCATTATCTCAGCCCTAGCCTTTGACCAACGTGGAGCCTTAAAACGATTGATGGCACAGTATCAAACGGATGAACCAACTGTAGCTCAAATGGAAGAGCTAAAAGTCTTGGTGGCTGAAGAATTGACACCATTTGCCTCTTCCATGTTGCTCGACCCAGAATATGGTCTTCCTGCCACAAAAGTCTTACATCAGGATGCTGGACTTCTCCTTGCCTATGAGAAAACGGGCTATGATACCACCAGCACCAAACGACTCCCAGATTGCTTGGATGATTGGTCTGTCAAACGCCTGAAAGAAGAAGGGGCAGATGCGATTAAATTCTTGCTTTATTACGATGTGGATAGCGATGAAGCAACCAATCGTCAGAAACAAGCCTATATTGAACGCATTGGCTCTGAATGTGTGGCAGAAGATATTCCTTTCTATCTAGAAATTTTAGCCTACGATGAAACCATTTCGGATGCAACAAGTGTAGAATATGCCAAGGTGAAACCTCGTAAGGTCATTGAAGCCATGAAGGTCTTTTCAGCAGAACGTTTTGGTATTGACGTCTTGAAGGTAGAAGTGCCAGTCAACATGAACTTTGTGGAAGGGTTTGGAACTGGAGAAGTCGTATACACCAAGGCAGAAGCGTCAGCATACTTTAAGGAGCAAGATGGGGCGACCACTCTTCCTTACATCTACTTGAGTGCTGGAGTGTCTGCGAAATTGTTCCAAGAAACCTTAGTCTTTGCCAAAGAATCTGGAGCTAACTTCAATGGTGTCCTTTGTGGCCGTGCCACTTGGGCAGGTGGTGTGAAGGACTACATTGAAAAAGGCGAAACAGCTGCTCGTGAATGGCTTCGTACCACTGGTTTCCAAAATATCAATGACTTGAACAAGGTCTTGAAGGAAACAGCAACACCGTGGGCTCAACAAGTATAAATATTATGACTAACCCTATGTTTGATAGCGATTTTTACAACATTGGTATGAAAAAAATCACCGAATCTGGTGATTTTTTATTTGTAATCTAAGGAATAATCTTACACATGTATCCGCTTACTAATCAAAAAATCACTTGTGAAAGAAAAAAAGTTTGATAAAAAAATCACAAACAAACAAAAAGAAAAAGCGCTATGAAACGATTTTCATATTTTTTTCACAAGTGAAAAAAAGAAATATTGTGAATCTTTTAACAAACTCTTTACAAACTGGAAGAAATAGGGTAGAATAATATTGTGAAAAAGTTAACAAACAGTTTGTTGACAGGAAAACAATTTTTGGAGGAACAACCGAATGGCTGATAAAAAACTATCACCTGAAGAACAATTGCAAGCTGCACAAGCACACGTGGACGAATTGGTCCAAAAAGGTCTCGTAGCTCTTGACGAATTCCGCAAATTAAATCAAGAACAAGTGGACTACATCGTAGCAAAAGCTTCTGTAGCAGCCCTTGATGCACACGGTATTTTGGCAGCGCACGCTGTTGAAGAAACTGGTCGTGGTGTCTTTGAAGATAAAGCAACAAAAAACCTCTTTGCGTGTGAACACGTCGTGAACAACATGCGCGGTGTAAAAACTGTTGGTGTTATTGAAGATGATCCAATTACAGGTTTGACAAAAATTGCTGAACCAGTCGGTGTTATCTGTGGTGTGACTCCTACAACGAACCCAACGTCGACTGCAATCTTCAAATCATTGATTGCGTTGAAGACGCGTAATCCAATCGTATTTGGTTTCCACCCATCAGCTCAAGAATCTTCTGCTCATGCAGCGCGTATCGTGTACGAAGCAGCAGTAAAAGCAGGGGCACCAAAAGACTGTATCCAATGGATTAGCCAACCATCTATCGCAGCAACAAACGCTTTGATGAACCACGATGGTATTTCTACGATCCTCGCAACAGGTGGTAATGCAATGGTACGTGCTGCTTACTCATGTGGTAAACCTGCCCTTGGTGTAGGTGCTGGTAACGTTCCTGCTTATGTTGAAAAATCTGCTGATATCCGTCAAGCAGCACATGATATCGTTATGTCTAAGTCATTTGATAACGGTATGGTTTGTGCTTCTGAACAAGCAGTTATCATTGATAAAGAAATCTACAAAGAATTTGTGGAAGAATTCAAATCATACAAAACTTACTTCGTTAATAAAAAAGAAAAAGCCCTTCTTGAAGAATTCTGCTTTGGCGTAAAAGCAAACAGCAAAGACTGTGCTGGTGCAAAATTGAATGCTGACATCGTTGGTAAACCAGCCGCATGGATTGCAGAACAAGCAGGATTCACAGTTCCGGAAGGAACAAACATCTTGGCTGCTGAATGTGCTGAAGTTGGACCAAATGAGCCATTGACTCGTGAAAAATTGTCTCCAGTTATCGCTGTATTGAAAGCAGAAGATACAGAAGATGGTCTTAAAAAAGCTCGTCAAATGGTAGAATTCAACGGTCTTGGTCACTCAGCTGCTATCCATACAAAAGACGAAGAACTTGCAAAACGTTTCGGTACTGAAATGAAAGCAATGCGTATCATTTGGAACTCGCCTTCAACATTCGGTGGTATCGGTGACGTTTACAATGCATTCTTGCCATCATTGACACTTGGATGTGGTTCATACGGACGCAACTCAGTTGGTGATAACGTATCTGCTATCAACCTTCTTAACATCAAGAAAGTAGGGAAACGTAGAAATAATATGCAATGGTTTAAAGTTCCTTCAAAAATCTACTTCGAACGTAACTCTATTCAATACCTTCAAACTTGTGAAGATATCGAACGTGTTATGATCGTTACCGATAAGTCAATCGAAAAACTTGGTTTCGTACAACGTGTTATCGACCAATTGAACCTTCGTAAGAATAAAGTAACAATTCAAGTCTTCTCAGATGTTGAACCAGATCCAGACATCACAACCATCCGTCGTGGTACAGAAGTGATGCGTCAATTTGAACCAGACACAATCATCGCACTTGGTGGTGGTTCTCCAATGGATGCGGCGAAAGGTATGTGGATGTTCTACGAACAACCAGAAGTAGACTTTGGTGACCTTGTTCAAAAATTCATGGATATCCGTAAACGTGCCTTCAAGTTCCCAGCACTCGGTAAGAAAGCGAAATACATCGGTATCCCAACAACATCTGGTACAGGTTCTGAAGTGACACCATTTGCCGTTGTTTCTGATAAAGCAAACAATCGTAAATACCCACTTGCTGACTACGCCTTAACTCCAACCATTGCGATTGTTGACCCAGCCTTGGTTGAATCAGTACCTGGTTTCATCGCAGCAGACACTGGTATGGACGTATTGACACACGCAACAGAAGCCTATACTTCAAACTTTGCGAATGACTATACTGATGGTATTGCGCTTCAAGCTATCAAACTTGTCTTCAAATACCTTAAGAAATCTGTTCTTGAATCTGACCCAGAAGCTCGCGAAAAGATGCACAATGCTTCTACAATGGCTGGTATGGCCTTCGCCAATGCCTTCCTTGGTATGAGCCACTCAATGGCACATAAGATTGGTGGGGTACACCACACTGTTCACGGACGTACAAATGCCATCTTACTTCCTTACGTTATCCGTTACAATGGTACTCGCCCATCTAAGACAACAACATGGCCTAAGTACAACTACTGGAAAGCAGACGAAAAATTCCAAGACATTGCTCGTATGTTGGGACTTCCTGCTTCAACTCCAGAAGAAGCGGTTGAATCTTACGCCAAAGCTGTTTACGAACTCGGTGAAGCTGTTGGTATCAAGATGAACTTCAAAGATCAAGGTATTGATGAAAAAGTTTGGAAAGATAGCTTGCATGAAATTGCTCTTCTTGCCTATGAAGATCAATGTTCACCAGCTAATCCACGCTTGCCAATGGTGGCTGACATGGAAGAAATCATGGCAGATGCTTACTATGGCTACAAAGAACGTCCAGGACGTCGGAAATAAACTAGTTACCCAATTTTAAGCAAAAAAGCGGCCGTAAGGTCGCTTTTTTAGATGGTACGACGGGCATGTTGTACATCTGAGGTGCAATTCCTCCGTGGGCACCCGCTACCGGTGAACCCAATAGCGACTCCCAATCCTGACTATCGTGAGATAGCGGGGAGAGGAAGGGATAGCGAAATCGTGGCTTTACGAACAGAAACGTGATATCAAGGCGTATATAGCGGATAAGGGGGCCATCAACTCTAAAGTCCAAATAGGTAGTCGTAACCTATATGCGTAAATCACGAGAGTAAACGAGGAAAGATGTTTGACTTATCCCGTGAGGTTTCATGAGCGTCCTAGACGTAGTAACAACGAATCATGAGAAGTCATCCGAGGCCATAGTAGTTATGAAACTTCTGTAATGGGAGTGGAGCGAAGGGCTGAACAATTAACCGAAGTATACCTACTTCATTTGTGTCTGTAAAACTAACGGTCTGATAGAGCTGGATGCGGTTACGTATTAACTAGAAGAAGGCTCACTAATATAAGATGTCCCACAGATACCGAAACAAGAAAGGAATACGCACATGTCACAGTTACTAGATACTATTCTATCTCGTTCCAACATGTTGGAAGCCTACAATCAAGTGAAAGCCAACAAAGGCTCTGCTGGAATTGATGGTATTACTATCGACCAAATGGATGATTATCTCCGCCAACATTGGCGTCCAACCAAGGAATTGATAAAACAGAGGAAGTACAAACCCCAACCAGTTCTACGAGTTGAAATCCCAAAGCCTAATGGGGGAGTCCGTCAGCTTGGTATCCCAACAGTAATGGACAGAATGATTCAACAGGCCATCGTACAAGTTATCAGTCCCCTATGTGAACCTCATTTCTCTGAAACCAGTTATGGGTTCAGAGAAATGAGGTCATGTGAAAAAGCCATCATCAAGTTATTAGAATACCTTAATGACGGCTATGAGTGGATTGTAGACATTGACCTTGAGAAATTCTTCGACACAGTACCTCAAGATAGACTGATGTCGCTTGTCCATACTATCATACAAGATGGTGAGACGGAATCACTGATTCGAAAATACCTCAAATCAGGCGTTCTCAGTGATGGTCAAGTAGAAGAAACTCCGATAGGCACCCCTCAAGGTGGAAACCTCTCTCCTCTCTTGTCTAATATCATGCTCAATGAACTAGATAAGGAACTTGAAAACCGAGGACTCCACTTTGTCCGATACGCAGACGACTGCGTTATCACTGTCGGGAGTGAGGCAGCTGCTAAGCGAGTGATGCACTCTGTCAGTCGCTTTATTGAGAAACGACTAGGATTGAAAGTCAACATAATCAAGACTAAGGTTGTGAGACCAAGCAAGCTGAAATACTTAGGATTTGGATTTTGGAAGTCAGCTCAAGGTTGGAAAAGTCGTCCGCATCAAGATAGTGTACAGAGTTTCAAGAGGAAACTTAAGAAACTTACAACACGCAGATGGAGCATTGACTTGGACAGTCGTATTGAGAAACTCAACTGGCTTATCCGAGGTTGGATAAACTATTTCTCCTTGACTAACATGAAATCTGCTATGGCAGAAATTGATGAACGATTGCGGACACGAATTAGAGTTGATATCTGGAAACAATGGAAGAAGAAATCAAGGCGACATTGGGGACTTCTTAAACTAGGCGTTCCGAGGTGGATAGCTGATAAAGTATCTGGCTGGGGTGACCACTATCAATTAGTGGCGCACAAGTCAGTCTTAAAACGAGCCATATCAAAACCAGTCCTCATCAAACGAGGACTGGTTTCCTGCTTAGATTATTATCTTGAACGACATGCGTTAAAAGTTAGTTGAACCGCCGTGTGCCGAGCGGCACGCACGGTGGTGTGAGAGGGACTAGTCTTAGTCCCTACTCGATTGTGGAGGGGATATCTGGGTAACAGTTTACTTTTTTTCGGATTCACGCTATAATATTTGTATAAATATATAAAGCGAGGTATCTATATGGAAAAGAATACTGGTCAAGCAGTCATGAGACTTGTATTGAAAAGTTTGTTCGTTGTGATGGCCTTTATTGGCTTGTCTGCTTGTTCTCTTCTGCAAGGGGAAAGTTTAGATGGGAATTGGACTAGTCCTACAGCTGCCAAAGATATGTATGATGAAATCATCAAAGCAGCTGGAGAGGGAGTGTTTACTTATACAGACCATTCTTTTGCTGAACTTGTTACTCAGAGTGAGATTGAATTGGATATCAAGGATGACAAGGCGGTGTTCGAAGTGTTCATTCATATTGATGAGGAAGCCTTTGTCAATGCCTTGAAAGAGGAACAAGAAGCTGTTGTTCGTGCAGAATTTGAAAAACAGGGGCTCTCTTATGATAATTTGACTCCAGAAGAAAAAACACAAATGCAAGCAGAAATGCAGTCGGAAGACATGATGCGTACATTTATTTCGGAGACGATTGGACATCTTGCAAAGGACATGGGCGGGTCATATTCTGCTGAGAAAGGCCTTATCCAGGCAACTGTTTTTCAAGCAGATGTTAATCGCGGATCAAGAGTATTTGAAATTAAAAAAGTTGGTGGGGCCTTCGGAAAAGATTTTGTTAAGAAGGGAGAATCTTATCAGTATACCTACGAAGATGGTAAATTAACACTCGAAGGTGAAAAAGATGAAGACGATATGGTCTTTGAAAAGAAAAAATAGCGAATAGAAAGATATAACCACCTAGGATTGTAAATGCTGGGTGGTTTTTGCAAATTTTCAGACAAATTATGATACAATAGAAAAAAAGATTTTAGATGAGGGATGACGATGGCTCTAATATACCAATCAACTCGTGACGAAAAGAACACTGTAACAGCTAGTCAAGCCATTTTGCAGGGGCTAGCAAATGACGGTGGACTCTTCACTCCAACGACATGTCCAGAGGTAGAGCTGGATTTTGACAAGTTAAAAGATGCCAGTTACCAAGAAGTGGCGAAGCTTGTTTTGTCTGCTTTCTTGGATGATTTTACATCAGAAGAATTGGATGACTGTATCCGGTCGGCTTATGATGGTAAATTTGATACACCAGAAATTGCCCCTCTGGTCAAGTTAAATGGTCAGTACAATTTGGAACTTTTCCATGGATCAACGATTGCTTTTAAAGATATGGCCTTGTCTATTTTGCCGTACTTGATGACAACGGCTGCCAAAAAGCATGGTTTGGACAAGGAAATTGTGATTTTGACAGCGACTTCTGGTGATACTGGAAAGGCAGCGATGGCTGGTTTTGCAGATGTTCCAGGGACCCAGATTATTGTCTTTTACCCACGTGATGGGGTATCCAAGGTGCAGGAATTGCAGATGACGACGCAGACCGGTAGCAACACGCACGTTGTAGCCATTGATGGGAACTTTGATGATGCACAGACAGATGTGAAGCGGATGTTTAATGATGTGGCTTTGCGGGAAAAATTAGCAGCGCATGGCAAGCAGTTCTCATCTGCCAACTCAATGAATATCGGTCGTTTGGTACCGCAGGTGGTTTATTATGTCTGGGCATACGCACAGTTGGTGAAACAGGGTGAAATTACTGCGGGCGATGAGGTGAATTTCACGGTTCCAACAGGAAACTTTGGAAATATCCTAGCAGCCTTTTATGCTAAACAAATTGGCCTTCCTGTTGGAAAACTTATTTGTGCGTCAAATGAAAATAAGGTGTTGACTGATTTCTTTGCAACTGGGGTTTATGATAAAAAACGTACTTTCAAGGTGACAACAAGCCCGTCTATGGATATTTTGGTTTCTTCAAATTTAGAGCGCTTGATTTTCCACTTGCTAGGAAATAGTGCTGCAAAAACCAAAGAATTGATGGAACAATTGGGGGCAGATGGAGAGTATACATTGGCCGATGTGAACCAAGAAATTCTTGATTTGTTCGCAGCAGGATTTGCGACAGAAGATGAAACGGTAGCTGAAATCAAACGTGTCTATGATGGAAATGCCTACATTGAAGATCCGCATACGGCGGTTGCTTCTGCTGTGCATCAGACTTATCGTCAGGAAACAGGAGATGAGACGCCGACAGTGATTGTTTCTACGGCGAGTCCTTATAAATTCCCAGTTGTGGCGGTAGAAGCAGTCACAGGTAGGACAGACTTGTCAGACTTTGAGGCATTAGAGGTCTTGCATGAGGTGTCTGGTGTACCTTATCCAAAAGCAGTCGATGGCTTGGAAACAGCGCCTGTGCTTCATGATACTGTTGTTGCTACTGCAGAGATGCAGGCAGAAGTGGAGCGCTATTTAGGACTGTAGCAGCTGTTATACGAAGTATTGGCCAAAATCAGGGGATGTTGAAATGAAACTACGTAATATGACAAGTCTTTATCTTAGATATAAAAATGAACTTTTGCTACTTTACAGACAAGGTTCTTGCGTCGTCAATAATCTTTATATCGGCTCTGCGGGTGGTCATTTTGAGCCAGAAGAATTGAATAATCCTACTGGTTGTGTATTACGAGAGTTGGAAGAAGAGCTTGGCCTTGATTCATCTCAAATAAACAATCTTCAATGCCGCTATCTTAGTATATACTTTACTGGCGGGGAGTTACGCCAAAATTATTACTATTTTGCAGATTTACCAGATAAAACATTGATTACAGAAAGTAAGGAAGGGACCTTGCATTGGATGGATATTCAAGACTTGGAAAAGTTACCAATGCCTCGGACGTCAGAATTAGTGATACGACATTATACAAATGAGGGACAATATTCCAATAACATGTATGGTGTGTTAGTGACAGACACTAATGCTACTTTTCAACCTTTAAGCTGAGTGCTAATCTCAGCTTTTTCTTCTTTAAATAATATGACGGAAACGAAAAAAATTTTACATATCGCCTTGCCAGCTATGGCAGAAAACTTTTTACAGTTTTTGATGGGGATGATCGATTCCTATTTAATAGCCCATTTGGGGCTCATTGCCATTTCAGGGGTATCGGTTGCAAACAATATCATTACGATTTATCAGGCTTTGTTTATCGCGTTGGGAGCTGCGACCTCGGCACTTTTAGCTCGTTTCATAGGACAGAAACAAACGAACCGCCTATCGGTGTCAGCAACAGAAAGCATCCAACTAACGGTGATGGTGAGCCTTCTTTTGGGGTTGCTTTCCATTTTTGGAGGACGTTTCTTGTTGAGTTTATTGGGAACAGAAGCTGCTGTGGCAGAAGCGGGTGGACTCTATCTTTCTGTGGTTGGTGGGAGCGTTGTCTTACTTGGATTGATGACGACCCTAGGAGCTATTTTACGAGTGGCAGGAAAGAGTCGGACTCCCATGTTTGTAAGTCTACTCAGTAATGTGTTAAATGCCTTTTTTTCAGCTGTGGCTGTGTTTGTTTTTCAATCGGGGATTGTAGGAGTGGCACTTGGGACCGTTCTAGCTCGTGTTGTTGCTTGCTGGATTTTGTGGAAACAGTTGCCATTTCGCCTAAATGCCCCTAGTTGGAAAATGAATAAGGACTTGTTGCGCTTGGCCTTACCGGCGGCGGGAGAGCGATTGATGATGCGGGCTGGAGATGTGGTGATTATCGCTTTAATTGTTTCGCTTGGAACGGCGGTTGTAGCGGGAAATGCCATTGGAGAAACATTGACACAATTTAATTACATGCCTGGTATGGGGATTGCGACAGCGCTGGTGGTTTTGGTGGCACAGGCTCAGGGAGAAGGAGACATAAAACAAGTACGTAGGTTGGGAAAAGCTGGTTTCCTCTTGTCTCTTGTAACAATGCTCCTTATATCTTTGTTCGTATTTTTATTTGCAAATCCTCTGATAGCATTGTACACACAGGATCAGACTGCAATAGAGTCTAGTTTGGTAGTGATCGTTTCTTCCTTGCTTGGAACACCAATGACTGCTGGTACTCTTGTATATACAGCGGTTTGGCAAGGGAATGGTAATGCTCAACTTCCTTTCTATGCAACGACGATTGGTATGTGGGTGATTCGGATTGGAGTCGGTTATTGCATCATCACATTTTTAGAATGTGGATTAGCTGGGGTTTGGTTGGCAACCTTGCTGGATAATTTGTGTCGCTGGATCTTTTTATATGTGATGTTTAGAAGAAATTCTCGCAAGATATTGGCACCTCACTAGGGTGCCTTTCTTTCTGTTAGGAAATCTAGAAGGATTGTGCTGAAAATGATATAATGGTAGGAGTGAAAAGGAGTTGCGTATGAGCGAGGGAAAGGCAAGTGGCAAAATTATTTTGATGGGAGAGCATGCAGTGGTCTATGGTCAGCCAGCCATTGCTATGCCTTTTTCTGCTGTCGAAATTTCTGCAATGGTGACAGCTGTTGGTGAGGCGTTGACCGTTTCCTGTGATTTTTATGAAGGTCTGGTGCATGAGATGCCAAAAATTTGGGAAGGGTTGAAACATGCAATTCGTTTTTCGCTGTACCGAATAGGAGCTCCCACGGACCCAGCCATTCATATTGAGATTACGTCGACTATTCCAGCGGAACGTGGGATGGGATCTAGTGCAGCGGTCGCTGTGGCAGTAGCCCGAGCCTTGTTTGCCTTTTATGAGAAAGAATTGCATCCACAGGAACTTTGGGATATTGTGCAATCATCTGAAAAAATTGCGCATGGTAATCCATCGGGGGTGGATACTGCGACAACGAGTGGAGAGCATCCAATTTTCTTTGTGAAAAATCAGCCTATTGAACCTTTGCCGATTAAGATGGATGCCTATTTAGTTGTAGGAGATACAGGGAAAACAGGGCATACGTTAGAGGCGGTGCAAGATGTAGCTAGGCTTTGTGAGGAAAATCCGGATGCGAAAAATTGGATTGAAGAATTAGGGGATTTGACCTATCAAGCAAAAGAGTATTTGACAATGAATCAAGTAGACTTATTGGGAAGTGTGATGAATCGGTCCCATGATTTATTGCAGGCACTAAGGGTTTCGGATGAACGTCTCGATTTTTTAGTCGAAGTAGCCAGAAAAAATCAAGCCTTGGGAGCCAAGCTAACAGGAGGAGGCCGTGGAGGCTGCATGATTGCCTTGACCAATCAAAAGGCCGTTGCATACAATATTGCCCAAGCCCTACAAGAAGCTGGCGCTCGTCAGACTTGGATACAATACTTAGGAGAATAAGATGACACAAGCTGTGGGAATAGCGCGTGCGCATACCAATATTGCGTTGATAAAATATTGGGGAAAACGCGATGCGGAATTATTTTTGCCGATGAATTCGAGTTTATCGTTGACTTTGGACGCCTTCTATACAGATACGAAGGTGGTTTTTGATGACGAATTCACAACAGACACTTTTTATCTAAATGGGGAATTGCAATCAGAAAAAGAAATTCAAAAAATTTCGCATTTTTTGGATTTGTTTTGCGAATATATAGGTGAACGGGGATTTGCCAGAGTTGAAAGTCTCAACTTTGTACCAACAGCTGCTGGTTTAGCAAGCTCTGCTTCTGCTTTTGCAGCTCTTGCTATGGCGACTGCTCAAGCTTTACATCTCACGATTTCCAGAGAAGAATTGTCAACGATTGCTAGACGAGGGTCTGGATCTAGCACCCGCAGTCTTTTTGGCGGCTTTGTCGAATGGGACATGGGAACGTGTTCTGAGGATTCGATGGCGCATCCGATTGATGATGCAGATTGGGACATTGGGATGATTGTCCTTGCGGTTGATACGCAACAGAAAAAAATCGCCAGTCGGGTTGGCATGGAACACACGGTTCAAACATCCCCCTTCTATGATAGTTGGGTTCAAACGGCCAAGACAGATCTAGTAGCCATAAAAAAAGCGATTGCAGATAAGGATTTTGAGGCAGTTGGCAAGATTACAGAGCATAATGGGATGAAGATGCACGCAACGACTTTATCGGCTAATCCTCCTTTTACTTATTGGTCTGCAGATTCGCTACTAGCACAGGAGGCGGTGCGTCAGGTGCGGGCAACATTACAAGTGCCTGCTTATATGACCATGGATGCCGGTCCAAATGTAAAGGTTCTCTGTCGTGCTAGTGATATGGATCGTTTGGTATCGGTTCTGGGAGAATATTTTCCAAGTGAAAAAATTATTACGAGTTTACCAGGTGAGGCGGCTCGGTTCTTAACAGAGGTGGAATGGGGCGCATCTCAGAAAAAATTTTCAGAAAGAATGTAGTAAAATGAAAGTGCAATCCAGTGCTCCAGGGAAGTTGTTTCTAGCTGGGGAATATGCTGTGGTGGAGGCAGGGAATCCTGCCCTCATTGCGGCGATTGATCAGTCGATTACAGTGACAATTGAGACCAGTACTGAGGGGAGAATCTATTCTGACCAACAAAAAGAGACTGTTTTTTGGGATCGTGTTGGTCACCAGATTAAGGTGGTGGCTGGTCATCCATATAAATTGATTGTAACGGCCTTAAGGCAGGTCGAAGCTTACGTGCAACAACAGGGTGTGGAGACGACGGGCATTTTTTCTGTCATGATTGAAACTGAACTAGACCACATAGAGACAGGTGTTAAATATGGTTTGGGATCATCGGGAGCTGTAACAGTCGCGACTGTTCAGTCTTTATTAGCCTTTTATGGACAAGTAGTAGATCCTTATCTTGTCTACCAGCTATCGGTCTTAACGCAACTCCAACTGGGAATGACGGGATCTTTTGGTGATTTAGCAGCTTCCAGTTATGGTGGTGTCGTCGCCTATCGCTCTGTAGATCGTGGCTGGCTACAAGATGCTGTTCAGCACTATTTATTACGTGATTTACTTCGCCTTTCGTGGAAGGGGTTGTCTATCCAAACGGTTTCTTTACCGACAGACTTGACCCTGTCAATTGGTTGGACTGGTAGTGCTGCTTCTACAGAAAAGTTGGTGAAACAAGCAGGATATAATTCTTATCAAGACGGCAAAGCAGCATACTATCCTGTTTTCTTGCAGGAGAGTCGACAATGTGTGGCAGCCCTTGTCAAAGCCTGTGTAGACAATCAATGTGAAGAGTTTCAGAAAGGGATTCAGCGAAATCGTGAGTTATTAGGAAAATTTGCTGCAGTGATGGGGTTGGTCATTGAGACACCAACTTTGGCGGAACTTTGTAACATCGCATTGGAAGAAGGTGCAGTTGCCAAATCTTCTGGTGCTGGCGGTGGTGATTGTGGGATTTGTTTTGTGACCAGTTCAAAGCAGCAAGGAATCATTTATGAAAAATGGCAGGAAAAAGGCATTCTACCCTTACCTTTTTCTATTGCACCAGAAAAATAAGGAGAAACAATGTTTGATTATAGTTACTTTGGATTAAATCGCAAGGATCAGCACGTATTATTGGCGCGCCAGCAGTTTCAAAAGGAATCAGCACGCGATTTTGAGGAAACCCGCCTCGTCCATCAATCTTTACCACAACTAAAGGTAGATGATGTAGATACCTCCTCTACTATCGCTGGAATTAAAACCAAGATGCCTTTCTTCATTAATGCCATGACAGGTGGTACTGAAAAGACAGGACGAATTAATCGAAATTTAGGGATTCTTGGATTAATCACCAAGGTTCCAGTGGCTTCTGGTTCTGTTAGTGCAGCCATTAAGGATCCAGAAGTTGCCAAAACCTTTTCAGTCATACGAGAAGAAAATCCGAAAGGGATTGTCTTTGCCAATTTGGGAGCGCACCATGATGTGGAAAATGCTAAGCGTGCAGTAGATTTACTCGAGGCCAACGCTCTTCAGATTCATGTCAATGCTCCTCAGGAAATTGTCATGCCTGAAGGTGATCGGGATTTCAGTATGTGGCTGGCCAATATTGAAAAAATCGTGCAAGAGGTAGGAGTTCCTGTGATTGTTAAAGAGGTTGGCTTTGGCATGAGTCGTGAAACCGTCCGCCAACTTGCCTCTGTCGGTGTTCAAACGATTGATGTATCTGGGACTGGGGGCACGGATTTTGCAAAAATTGAAGACGCTCGTCGTTCCTTAGACCATTACAGTTACTTACATGGTTGGGGACAGTCGACTGTCATATCCTTAGTGGAAGCTATGTCAATTGCTGAAGCAGAACGTCCTGAAATTCTTGCTTCTGGTGGGATTAAAAATCCACTGGATATTGTCAAATCGTTAGCCTTGGGCGCCAATGCTGTTGGGATGTCAAATCGTATTTTACAGCTGGTACAACAAGATTCAAATTTGGAGAATGCCCTGCTTGAAATCCGCATCATAGAAGAACAAATCCAGATGTTGATGGCGATGTTGGGTGCTCGTTCAGTGTCTGAATTGCGACAGAAGGACTTGGTTCTTTCGCCAGCTGTGCAAAACTGGTGCCAGGCTCGTGGAATTGACTGGCAACACTATGCTAATCGTTCTAAGGGATAGAGTTGGATAAAATGTTCGGAAAAAACGAGTAAAAAAGCCTTTTAAAGGCTTTTTTGTCTGTGAAATATTTCATTTCACGATGCATTGTGTTAGAATAAAGAAAAACAAAAGGAGCAATGAGATGAAAGCAATTGTAACAGTCGTTGGAAAAGATAGCAAGGGGATTGTAGCTGGTGTTGCAGGGAAACTGGCGGAGTTAGATTTAAATATTGATGACATTTCGCAAACTGTTTTGGATGAATATTTTACCATGATGGCACTTGTATCGAGTGGTGATTCGAAAGATTTCACCTTACTCCGTTCAGACTTGGAAGCATTTGGCAAGACTTTGAATGTGAAAATCAATATCCAGAGCGCAGCTATTTTTGATGCCATGCACAATTTGTAAGGAGAATCGGGATGGATATTAGACAAGTTACTGAAACGATTGCTATGATTGAAGAACAGCACTTTGATATTCGGACCATTACCATGGGGATTTCCCTTTTAGACTGTATGGATTCAGATATTGAAAAAGCTGCGCAGAAAATTTATGACAAAATTACAACTAAGGCAGCGCACCTAGTAGCGGTTGGTGATGAGATTGCAGCAGAGCTTGGGATTCCCATTGTCAATAAACGTGTCAGTGTGACACCGATTGCCTTGATTGGTGCGGCAACGAATGCGACAGATTATCTGCCATTGGCACATGCCCTCGATCGTGCGGCTAAAACGATTGGAGTTGATTTTATCGGTGGCTTTTCCGCCTTGGTACAAAAAGGTTACCAAAAAGGGGATGAGATTCTCATCAACTCGATTCCTCAAGCTTTGGCTCAGACAGACAAGGTCTGTGCTTCAGTTAATATTGGGTCGACCAAGTCGGGTATCAACATGACCGCTGTGCGTGATATGGGACGTATCATTAAGGAAACCGCTCAGGCTTCTGATATGGGGGCTGCAAAATTGGTGGTGTTTGCTAATGCGGTTGAGGACAATCCTTTTATGGCAGGTGCTTTTCATGGGGTCGGCGAAGCTGATGTAGTGATCAATGTTGGGGTATCTGGTCCAGGTGTGGTCAAGCGTGCTCTTGAAAAAGTCCGTGGTGAGAGCTTTGATGTGGTGGCTGAGACGGTTAAGAAGACAGCTTTCAAGATTACCCGTATTGGTCAATTAGTCGGTCAAATGGCTAGTGAGCGCCTCGGTGTCAAATTCGGGATTGTCGATTTATCTCTTGCACCAACACCTGCTGTTGGCGACTCGGTAGCGCGTGTACTTGAAGAGATGGGCTTAGAAACAGTTGGAACACATGGGACAACAGCTGCGCTTGCGCTTCTAAATGATGCTGTCAAAAAAGGTGGTGTTATGGCCTGCAACCAAGTGGGTGGCTTGTCAGGTGCCTTCATTCCTGTATCAGAAGACGAGGGAATGATTGCAGCGGTGCAGAGTGGCTCTCTTAACTTGGAAAAACTGGAAGCTATGACAGCCATCTGTTCGGTTGGTCTGGATATGATTGCGATTCCAGGAGACACGCCTTCTGAAACCATTGCGGCTATGATTGCGGACGAAGCAGCTATCGGTGTCATCAATCAGAAGACAACAGCGGTTCGGATTATTCCAAAAGGCAAAGAAGGGGACATGATTGAGTTTGGTGGCCTCTTAGGAACTGCACCAGTTATGAAGGTCAATCAGAACTCATCAGCAGACTTCATCAATAGAGGCGGACAAATTCCAGCTCCGATTCATAGTTTTAAGAATTAAAAAATGCGGAAAAACGTTCGACAAGTGCGAACGTTTTCTTTGTTTCGTGATATAATAGAAATACATACGAGGAGGAAAGTTATGACAGAAACAAGACTATATATCTCGCGTCATGGAAAAACCATGTTTAATACCATTGGTCGAATCCAAGGATGGTGTGATACCCCTCTCACCAAGATTGGAGAAGAAGGGATTCGTGAGTTAGGTCTGGGCTTGAAAGATGCAGGACTTGATTTTAAATTAGCAGTATCTAGTGATTTGGGTCGAACTGTACAGACCATTACGATTGCTCAGCGTGAGCTAGGAATTTTAGGGAAGATTCCTTATTATCAAGACAAGCGAATCCGCGAATGGTGTTTTGGTAGCTTTGAAGGGATGTACGATGTCGAATTATTCAGTGGTGTTTTGCCACGGATTAATGGTATTGTTGAAGCGGATGATATGACTTTTGAAGAGATTGCAAATGGTATTTATCAAGCGGATTCTGCCAAATGGTCAGAAACTTGGGAAGAATTGAGTGGCCGGATTTTATCTGGTTTCGAATCAATTGCTCAAGAAGTTGAAAAATTGGGAGGGGGCAATGCTCTCGTAGTGAGCCATGGTATGACCATTGCGACTTTAGTAGACTTGTTAGAGCCAGAACGACCAACCAATCTTGCATTAGATAACGGTAGTATTACTGTCTTAAACTATAAAGATGGGAAACTCACCATTGAATCAGTAGGTGATATGTCCTATCGCCATCGTGGTGCAGAACTCATTGCGCAAGGAAAATAGGAAACGGTACTGAATATTCGTTTCAAACTATAAAAAATAGAGATTCATACGGATCTCTATTTTTTATGCTTCTTGTGAATCTAACTTTGTTGCCGGACATAGGTTTGAATGGTATCGCAGATATACTGGGCGACGCCTTCGCCAAATTTGTCGATATTGTGTTTAAAGTCTGGGTTTTCAACGTAACCTTTTCCGATATAGCCAAAGACTTCCAGCGAGCAGTCAAAAGCATAGGAACGAATATGCGCTAAGAGTTGTTTGGCTAGATTCTGATTCTCTTTTTCTTCAACTGTCAGTCCAGAGAGTAGGTTGTCTGCAAATTGTCGGAAAATAGAGTTGAAGCCTTCTGTGACTTCGTTCTCATGTCCTTTTTGTTTGGCGAGTGACTGGTCAATGACCTCTTTTCCATATTTTTGTTTTGCTTCGTCTTGATAGGCGAGGCTATCTTGATAGGTAAATCCTGCAAATTTTGCTTTTGCTGTCATTTGAATCATTCCTTTCTTTGCTTGAATGGTTTTTGTTAGGGTGTCAATGAGAGTGTTTAGTCGCTCTTGTTCAGCTGTTAATAAGCGGAGCTGCTCTTCAAGTTGAACGAGGCTGTCTGTCTCGTTTTCCAAAAGTTCCTTGATGTTCTTGAGTGGGAATCCCAGATATTTATAGAAGAGAATCTGCTGTAATTGTGTCAGATTTTCCTCTGTATAGTAGCGATAGCCGTTTTCTGCTTTTTGCGGACAGAGCAGGCCAATGCGATCATAGTGGTGCAGGGTACGCACAGATACACCTGAAAGTTGCGCAACTTCTTTAACGAAATACATATTTTCCTCCTGACAAGTTTATTATAAAGGATAACGTTAGGTGAGGGTCAAGTGGTAAAAAAATTTTTTTAAAGAGGATTGACAAATATATCGCAGTGCGATATACTCGATGTATCGAAGGTCGATATATCAAATTGCAATACAGGAGGGTACATAATATGGAGGATAAAATTAAACGCATCTATCTGCCGATGACAGAATCGGCTTTCTATATTCTCTTTGCTTTGCAGGAAGAATGTCATGGTTACGAGATTACCCAGCGAACCAAGGAAATGACAGCAGGGCAGGTCGTTATTAGTCCAGGGACTATGTACGGTACGCTGTCTAAGATGGAGAAGGATGGCTTGATTGCCTTTGTAAGAGAAGTAGAGAAGCGAAAGCTCTATCGCATCACAGGCTTAGGCAAAGAAGTCTTAGGGATCGAACTCGCTAGGATTGAGCGGTTGTATAAAAATAGTAAGGGAGAAAAGTATGAAAACTAAAGTTGTATTTAAATTATTTCTTATCACGGATTTTGAAAAGATAGAAGCATATTTAGCAGATATGCACAAAAAAGGCTGGAAGTTGACTGAAGTAAAGTGGGGAGTATTTTACCATTTTGAAGCATGTGACCCAGCCGATGTGGTTTATAAGATTGACTTCAAGCCTATGAAAAAGGAAGAAAGTGTCTCTTATGTGCAGTTTTATCAAGATTATGATTGGGAACTTGTAAATACGTGTCGTAGTTTTCGACTGTTTCGTAAGAATGCTGTGGATGGCGAAGATGTCGAGATTTTCAGCGATAACGCTAGCAAGTTAGAAATGATTGGACGAATTTTTAAACGACGGTTCTTGTTTAGCATGTTTTTATATCTTTACTTGATTGTCCTTCAAGATGAAAACACAACCTTCCGAATTGGGGTTAGCCTGATTTATCTACCGCTCCTTCTCTACTTAGCTTATCGCTTCTACCAATTGCGCAAACAATTAAAGTAAGTTGGAATTAGATTACCTATAAATGTATCAGAATAGTCGAGGTATCATTTATGAAAGAAAAGATGTTTAATGCCTTATACCCAGAGAGTATCCTGACTTATCTTGAAGAGCAACACCGTCAAGGATATGCCTTAAAAGAAATCAGTCCTTTTACAGGGAATGTAACATTTAAAGAATGTCAACCTGCTCGTGTTGTTTATCGTATTGATGTTTACCAGCCGAGTCATTCTGAAGCGGGCTTCTTTCCAGAGTATGACCATATCTACTTACAGTATTTTCAAGATGCTGGTTGGGAAATGGTTTGTGGAGTGGCGCCGTATGTGATTTTCAGAAAACCTGTTACGGATGAAACAAAGGGAGCGGAGTTAGAATTATATAGTGATCGCGACACAGTCTATGGTTATCAAAAGAAAATTGTCTGGAAACGATGCTTAGTTTTTGCTGTTCCTGTGATGACGTCTATCCCAAATTTTCTATTAAACAGTCAAAAATCGCTTGGTTCTTGGTTGTTTGAAGGAGCATTGTTGCTAGCTTGGTTCAGTTATGTATTTTGGCAGTTTTATCGGTTGAAAAAGGAGTACGGAAGATGAAAAGAGAAAAAGTGTTGGCGTCACTGGGTTTGAATCTGATGCTCTTTGGACTTTATATCCTACCAAGAGTAGACTTTCAATCCGATTCTATTTTAAAATGGTTGATTAATAACTTGGCAATGGTACAAGTGGTCTTGATGCTGGTGTTGGGCTACCATCTTTTAAAAGATAAGAAAGGGCAGTAGCTGTCAAAGTCAGTATCCGTCCTCAGACCGATTTTTAGCACTCTTGGCAAAAGAGTGCTAATTTTTGTGATTTTTCTCTTGACATGGGGGAACAATGGAGTATAATAGAATCATGAGTTAGCACTCGATGAGTTAGAGTGCTAAAATTGAAAGAGAGGTGATTGGGTTTGTGATTACACAACGGCAAAATGAGATTTTAAATCTGATTGTAGAATTGTTCACGCAGACTCATGAGCCTGTAGGTTCCAAAGCGCTTCAAGCAGTCATTGATTCGTCTAGTGCCACCATTCGCAATGACATGGCAAAACTGGAAAAGTTAGGGCTGCTAGAAAAAGCCCACACGTCTAGTGGTCGAATGCCTAGCCCAGCCGGTTTTAAATATTTTGTTACTCATTCATTGAGTCTAGATAACATTGATGAACAAGATATTTATCAAGTAGTCAAGGCCTTTGATTTTGAAGCCTTCCGCTTGGAAGATATTTTGCAAAAGGCAGGGCAGATTTTATCGGATATGACAGGTTATACATCGGTTTTGCTGGATGTGGAGCCTGCTCAGCAAAAATTAACAGGATTTGACATTGTTCAGTTTTCTAGTCATGATGCATTAGCTGTCTTGACCTTGGATGAATCCAAACCAGTAACAGTTCAATTTGCTATTCCTAAAAATTTCCTAGCACGTGATTTACTGACACTGAAAGCTCTTGTGAAGGATCGACTGTTGGGGCGCTCTGTAATGGATATTCATTACAAGCTGAGAACGGAAATTCCGCAAATTGTGCAACGCTATTTTACAACGACAGACAATGTCTTGGATTTGTTTGATTACGTTTTTGCAGAACTTTTCAAGGAAACGGTTTTTGTAGCTGGAAAGGTCAATTCCCTAGACTATGCAGATTTGAGGACCTACCAATTTTTGGATAATCCTCAGCACATTGCTTTGGCACTACGGAGAACCTTGTCGGAAGATGAGATGGCCAGTGTGCAGGTGGCGGATAGCCAAGAACTTGCCCTCGCTAATGTGACAGTGCTGACCCATAAATTTCTCATTCCCTATCGTGGCTTTGGGCTTCTCAGCTTGATTGGTCCCATTGATATGGATTACCGTAGAAGTGTCAGCTTGATCAATGTTATTGGTCGTGTTCTGGTCATGAAACTGGGTGATTATTATCGCTATTTGAACAGTAACCACTATGAAGTTCATTAATGAATGAAAGGAAAGAGGTGTAACCTTGTCAGAAGAAACAAAAAACGAAGAGGTCGTTGAGGAAGTGGAAACGGCGGAAGAAGTCGTCGAAGAAGCAACTGAAACTCCTGAAAAAACAGAATTAGAATTGGCAAACGAACGTGCGGAGGATTTTGAAAATAAATACCTTCGAGCACATGCTGAAATGCAAAATATTCAGCGCCGTGCTAACGAAGAACGCCAAACCTTACAACGGTATCGTTCTCAGGACTTGGCAAAGAAAATCTTACCAAGTTTGGATAACTTGGAGCGTGCCCTTGCTGTTGAAGGCTTGACTGACGATGTGAAAAAAGGTCTTGAAATGGTGCAAGAGAGTCTCATTCAAGCTCTCAAGGAAGAAGGAATCGAAGAGGTTCCATTGGAAACATTCGACCACAACCTTCACATGGCTGTTCAAACCCTACCAGCAGATGACGAACACCCAGCAGACAGCATTGCACAAGTCTTCCAAAAAGGCTATAAGTTGCATGAACGCCTATTAAGACCGGCTATGGTGGTGGTGTACAACTAGAAACATTTGGCCTGCGTCACTCGTCGTTAAAGCCTCTTGATGTACCATCAGTACAATCATCGAGGCTTTACCTAGATTGACTTTGCCCAACTGTCTCTAGCAATCACGTCCGAAATGACGGTAAACTATGAAAATAGATAGAGAATGCAAGCCTTTGGCTTGCCTAAAGCGATAGTTTTCGCCGTGGTGCTAGTTAGATAACAAGAATTGTTATCTAACAGGGAAATTTTGAAACCTTAGGTTCAAAATTTAGGCATGGAACTCCTTTGGAGGTCGCTGCCGTCCCCACCACCTAAGAAAACTATTAAAAAGAAAAAATTATTAAAGAGGAAAATGAAAGGAATTGAACCCGAACGGAAAGCTCGGAATTTAGATAAATCGCCTTGTGTGCAAGCACACTGCGTTGATTTCCTAAAATTCTAATCGCTTTCTCGGCGTTCTTGGTATCTTATATTATGTCTAAAATTATCGGTATTGACTTAGGAACAACTAACTCAGCAGTTGCAGTTCTTGAAGGAACTGAATCAAAAATTATTGCAAACCCAGAAGGGAACCGTACAACACCTTCAGTAGTATCATTTAAAAATGGTGAAATCATCGTTGGTGACGCTGCAAAACGCCAAGCAGTTACAAACCCAGATACGATTATGTCTATTAAATCAAAAATGGGTTCAGCTGAAAAAGTTGCAGCAAACGGCAAAGAGTACACACCACAAGAAATTTCTGCTATGATTCTTCAATATTTGAAAGGTTATGCAGAAGATTACCTTGGTGAAAAAGTGACGAAAGCTGTTATCACAGTTCCTGCTTACTTTAACGATGCACAACGTCAAGCAACAAAAGACGCAGGTAAAATTGCAGGTCTTGAAGTAGAACGTATTGTCAACGAACCAACTGCAGCGGCTCTTGCTTATGGTCTTGATAAGACAGATAAAGATGAAAAAATCTTGGTATTTGACCTTGGTGGTGGTACTTTTGACGTGTCTATCCTTGAATTAGGTGATGGTGTCTTTGATGTATTGGCAACTGCTGGTGACAACAAACTCGGTGGTGATGACTTTGACCAAAAAATTATTGATTTCTTAGTAGCAGAATTCAAGAAAGAAAACGGAATTGACTTGTCAGCGGACAAGATGGCTCTTCAACGGTTGAAGGACGCTGCTGAAAAAGCGAAAAAAGATCTTTCAGGTGTGACTCAAACACAAATCAGCTTGCCATTTATTACTGCCGGCGCAGCTGGACCTCTTCACTTGGAAATGAGCTTGTCTCGCGCGAAATTTGACGATTTGACTCGTGACCTTGTGGAACGCACTAAAATCCCAGTTCGCCAAGCCCTTTCAGATGCTGGACTCAGCTTGTCAGAAATTGACGAAGTTATCTTGGTCGGTGGTTCAACTCGTATTCCTGCTGTTGTGGAAGCAGTGAAAGCTGAAACTGGTAAAGAACCAAACAAATCAGTGAACCCTGACGAAGTGGTTGCGATGGGTGCTGCTATCCAAGGTGGTGTCATTACTGGTGATGTCAAAGACGTTGTTCTTCTTGATGTAACACCATTGTCACTTGGTATCGAAACGATGGGTGGTGTATTTACAAAACTTATCGACCGTAACACAACGATTCCAACCTCTAAATCACAAGTTTTCTCAACTGCAGCAGACAACCAACCAGCTGTTGACATTCACGTGCTTCAAGGTGAACGCCCAATGGCAGCTGACAACAAAACACTTGGACGCTTCCAATTGACAGACATTCCTGCAGCACCTCGTGGTATTCCACAAATTGAAGTAACATTTGACATCGACAAAAACGGTATCGTGTCTGTTAAGGCAAAAGACCTTGGTACACAAAAAGAACAACATATCGTGATCCAATCTAACTCAGGTTTGACTGACGAAGAAATTGACCGCATGATGAAAGATGCAGAAGCAAACGCCGAAGCAGATGCAAAACGTAAAGAAGAAGTAGATCTTCGCAATAACGTTGACCAAGCGATCTTTGCGACTGAAAAGACTATCAAGGAAACGGAAGGCAAAGGCTTTGATGCTGAACGTGATGCCGCTCAAACTGCTCTTGATGAATTGAAAGCAGCCCAAGAAGCCAACAATATCGACGATATGAAAGCGAAATTGGAAGCTTTGAATGAAAAAGCACAAGCTCTTGCAGTTAAGATGTACGAACAAGCTGCCGCAGCACAACAAGCAGCTCAAGGCGCAGAAGGTGCACAAACAGCTGATAACGCAGGCGATGATGTGGTAGATGGCGAGTTTACGGAGAAGTAAAACAATCCAGTGGATTGTTTTAGCCTGCGAGCTAGAAATAAGAAACGAGCAGTGGGCTCGGGGAACCTTTTTATCCCGATCCTAGAAATTCAAGAGCGAGGTAAGTCCAGTGGACTATTTTAGCCCACGAGCTTAGAAATTAGGAGCGAGTGGTGAAGGTTACCAAGCAATTCATGATTGTCAAGTGTCTTACTAACTCGTCAGCAAAATAGTATTGATTTTGCATTCTCATGTCGTAACGATAAAAACCAATCACAGAGGTTGAACCCCAGCCTCTGTTTTTGGCTAAAAACGACAGCACTAAAGCGGTTGAAAGACCGTCTACTACAATAATTTTCGCCATGAGGGGATTTTTGAGACGTTAGGCCCAAAAATAAGTCATGAAACGACGAAGTCGGTTACTGCCGTCCCCACCACGTAAGAAAATTATCAAAAAATAACCTTCTAAATATGTAGAAAGGAATACAAGTTCGTTTATTCGAACACAGGCTAAAAACCTAGTGAAAAAGATAAACTTTACCTAGATGCAAGACATCATCGGGCAGTTTTCTAGTTCTTGGGAGCTTGTCGAAAGAAGAACCTTTACATAGAAAGGAAATGAACCCGGGCTACGGACTGTGCAAAAAAGATAGATTTTCCTAGGATGCACGCATCCGTTGTCAAATCTCCTATTTTTGCAGTGTTCGCTTAACGCCCTTGGTATCTTATATGAACAATACAGAATATTACGATCGTCTGGGCGTTTCTAAAAACGCTTCGCAAGACGAAATAAAAAAAGCTTATCGCAAGATGTCAAAGAAATACCATCCAGACATCAATAAGGAGGCTGGTGCTGAGCAGAAATACAAGGATGTTCAGGAAGCTTATGAAACATTAGGTGATGAGCAAAAACGTGCTGCTTATGACCAATATGGCCCTGCTGGTGCCAATGGTGGCTTCGGAGGCGGGGCTGGTGGTTTTGGTGGCTTTGATGGTGCTGGTTTTGGTGGTTTTGAAGATATTTTCTCTAGCTTTTTTGGAGGGAATACTTCACGACGTAATCCAAATGCGCCGCGTCAAGGGGATGACCTCCAATACCGTGTCCAATTAAAATTTGAAGAAGCGATTTTTGGAGCAGAAAAAGAGGTCAGCTATAATCGTGAGGCTACTTGTCATACTTGTACAGGTACAGGTGCGAAACCTGGGACCAGCCCCGTTACATGTAGTCGATGTCATGGTTCTGGTGTGATCAATGTGGATACACAAACGCCTCTTGGCACCATGCGTCGTCAAATGACTTGTGATGTCTGTCATGGTCGTGGTCAACAAATTACAGATCCTTGTACAACCTGTCATGGTACTGGTCATGAGAAGAAATCTCATACTGTAACGGTAAAAATTCCAGCTGGAGTTGAAACTGGCCAACAAATTCGCTTGGCAGGCCAAGGAGAAGCAGGGTTCAACGGAGGACCATATGGGGATCTCTTTGTCATTATCCAAGTACAACCTTCTGATAAGTTTGAACGTGATGGAACAACCATTCATTACAAGTTGAATTTAAACTTTGTGCAAGCGGCTCTGGGTGATACCGTTCATGTACCAACTGTTCACGGTGATGTGGACTTGGTGATTCCTGAAGGGACACAGACAGGTCGTAAATTCCGCCTTAAAGGAAAAGGTGCGCCAAGTCTCCGTGGTAATTCAACAGGAGACCAATATGTCACTGTCAATATAGTAACTCCGACAGGTTTAAATGACCGTCAGAAAAAAGCTTTAAAAGAATTTGCGGATGCTGGAAATATCAAAGTAGCGCCACAGAAAAAAGGCTTCTTCGATAAGATGAAAGATGCTTTGGAAGATTTATAAATATACAATAAAAAAGTGTTGAAAACTAGTTTGGTTTTCAACACTTTTTTATGATGTGGTAATCGATTTAGATACATTAGGACAAGTTGCTTTTAACGAGGCAATCTGGGCAAAGTCCATACACAGTGAGGACTTCTTTTGTGATTTTGTAACCTGTTTGTTCCTGTAAAACTGATGCAAATGATGGGCGTTCCATTTCGATATCGGAAATGCTTCCGCATTGCTCACAGATAAGATTCAAATGGTTGTACCCCATAAAATCGTAATAGACAGTGGTATCATTATTGCGCTTAATCTCTGTGACAAAACCAGCCTCCAATAACAATTTAAGGTTATTATAAACTGTGGCAAGACTAAGATTTGGAAAATGCACAAGCAGATCTTGATAAATCATCTCTGCGCTAGGATGCGCTGTACTCTCAATTAAATATTGGATAACGGCCTTTCTCGTCTTAGTTACGCGGATCTGTTTTTGTTTTAGGTAGTCCAACACATCTTGAAAGGCAGTGGCATGATCGTTTTTCATCGTAGTCCTCCTTTTTGTCATTATACACTTTTTATGGTGAAAGTGCGAATGAAATTGCTGGCTGAAACTGTACGGGGACAGTTTGAAAACGAATGGCTAGTGACGTAAAAAAAGAAATGGTACAATGTGTCTATGGTAAGATATAAAGCGATTATTTCCTATGATGGAACAAATTTTTCAGGTTTTCAACGGCAGCCACAGGCACGTACCGTTCAAGAGGAGATTGAACGGACGCTTCAACGTCTTAATCGGGGCCAAGAAGTCATTATTCATGGAGCGGGTCGAACAGATGCAGGCGTTCATGCTTATGGACAAGTCATTCATTTTGATTTACCACAAGAGCGTGATTTGGAGAAATTACGTTTTGCACTCGATACTCAGACACCAGAGGATATTGATGTTTGCGCAGTTGAAAAGGTTTCAGAAGACTTTCACGCTCGCTACAACAAGCATAGCAAGACCTATGAATTTCTGGTGGACAATGGTCGTCCGAAAAATCCAATGATGCGCCACTATGCAACTCACTATCCTTATCCATTGGATATCGCTCTTATGCAAGAAGCGATTCAGGATTTAGTCGGGACCCACGATTTTACCGGCTTTACAGCCTCGGGAACGAGTGTGGAAAACAAGGTTCGTACGATTACAGAGGCCCGTCTAGCGGTGGATGACAAGACAGGTTTCCTCGTCTTTACATTCTCTGGCAATGGTTTTTTGTATAAGCAAGTGCGCAATATGGTCGGAACCCTTCTCAAGATTGGTAACGGGCGGATGCCAGTCAGTCAAATTAAGACAGTTCTGGAAAGTAAAAATCGTGATTTAGCTGGCCCGACTGCTGCTGGGAATGGCTTGTATTTAAAGGAGATTCGATATGCAGACGAGTAATATTTTAGCCATTTCGGGAAATGATATTTATAGTGGTGGCGGTTTATATGCGGATTTGGCGACCTATGCTGCCAATCGCATGCATGGCTTTGTTGCGGTGACCTGCTTGACAGCTATGACTGAAAATGGATTTGAAGTCTTCGGTACTGATCCCGTGATCTTCGGTCACCAATTAGCCAGTCTCAAAGATGTTCCTTTTGCTGCTATTAAGCTAGGGCTCTTGCCCAATGTGGACATTGCAGAGCAGGCATTGGATTTTGTCAAAGCTCATGCAGATATTCCAGTTGTCTTAGATCCTGTCTTGGTTTGTAAAGAAACCCACGATGTAGAGGTCAGCGCCCTTCGGGATGAATTGGTAAAATTCTTCCCCTGTGCAACGATTGTCACCCCCAATTTGGTAGAAGCGGAAATTTTATCGCAAATTACTATCCAAACATTGGACAATGTGAAAGAAGCGGCGAAGATTCTTTATGATTTAGGGGCTAAAACTGTTGTTATTAAGGGTGGTAATCGCTTCAGTCAAGAACAGGCGATTGATGTCTTTTATGATGGACAAGAATTTCAGGTGTTCACACATCCTATTTCACAAACCAATAATGTCGGTGCAGGATGCACTTTCGCTTCGAGCATTGCAAGTAACCTTGTCAAGGGAGAAGAGGTAGCAACCGCTGTTCAAAAAGCCAAAGATTTTGTTTATCAAGCCATTCTACATTCAGATCAATACGGGGTAAAACAACAATATGCAACACATGAAGACTAAAGAAATCACTTTGCTTGCCATTTTAACAGCTCTGACTATCGTTTTAGGAATGTTTGGTAAAATGCCAACTCCGACAGGTGTCACCACCTTATTAGATGTGGGGATTTATTTTACGGCCTTCTATTTAGGGGGGAAGCAAGGAGTTGTTGTCGGCGGCCTTTCTGCTTTTCTCTTTGACATGCTTGCAGGTTATCCGCAGTGGATGTTTATCAGCCTCTTTGCCCACGGGGCTCAAGGTTATCTGGCAGGTTTGGAAGGAAAGAAACGGCCGCTTGGCATCGTATTCGCTACCCTTGTCATGGTTGGGACTTACTTTCTGGCATCTAGTGTTATGAACGGTGTCGGCGCCGCCTTAGCAGAAGTATTGACCAATACTATGCAAAATGTCGTTGGTGTGATTGGTGGCTACCTTCTCCTATTGGCTTTTAAACGAATGGACGTGAAATAATATGGATATGCAACTCTTAGAAGAACAAACACGGCAAATTGCTGTGGATATCATTGAACGCTCTGCAATTCGCAAGGGGCAACTTTTTGTCCTTGGTTTGTCATCAAGCGAGGTAGCGGGCGGGCAAATCGGCAAGAACAGTAGCCTTGAAATCGGTGAGGTAATTGTTGAAACCTTGCTGGAAGAACTGACGAAGCGCGAAATTCATTTAGCAGTACAGGGCTGTGAACATCTGAATCGTGCCCTTGTGGTAGAACGTGAAGTAGCTGAAGCGAAAGACTTGGAGATTGTCAATGTCCTCCCTAGCCTTCATGCAGGAGGAAGCGGGCAATTAGCTGCTTTTAAATTTATGACAGACCCTGTTGAGGTCGAAGAAGTGGTTGCTCATGCTGGACTGGATATTGGAGACACCAGTATTGGTATGCATGTCAAACGTGTGCAGGTACCACTTGTTCCAATACAACGAGAACTAGGTGGTGCTCATGTAACGGCGCTTGCAAGTCGTCCTAAACTCATCGGCGGTGCACGTGCCCAGTATTTAGAAGATGCAATCCGGAAATCATAAGTAAGTGGAAAGTAGAAAGGCGCATTTCTTTCTGCTTTTTTTGCTTGCTACCATCCACGATAATTTACAAAAAAAGTAGGAAAATCTTTTATTTTTCCACACTTTATGATAGAATTGTTAGGAATGACAATAAAATTTTAAGGAGTAAGACCGAATGTCTGTATCATTTGAATCAAAAGAAACAAACCGCGGTGTATTGACCTTTACGATTGGTCAAGATGCTATCCAACCAGAATTGGACCGCGCTTTTAACAAAGTTAAGAAAAGCATTAACGTACCAGGTTTCCGTAAAGGCCACTTGCCACGCCCTGTCTTCAACCAAAAATTTGGTGAAGAAGCACTTTACGAAGATGCTCTTAATGCCCTTTTGCCAAACGCTTATGAAGCAGCTGTGAAAGAAGCAGCACTTGAAGTAGTGGCACAACCAAAAATTGATGTTGTATCAATGGAAAAAGGTCAAGAATGGGTGATCAATGCTGAAGTTGTGACAAAACCTGAAGTAAAATTGGGTGACTACAAAGACCTTGCTGTTTCAGTAGATGTGTCAAAAGAAGTTTCTGATGAAGAAGTAGATGCAAAAGTAGAACGCGAGCGCAATAACTTGGCTGAGTTAGTCATTAAAGAAGATGCTGCTGTATCTGGCGACACTGTTGTGATTGACTTTGTTGGTTCGGTTGACGGTGTTGAATTTGACGGTGGTAAAGGCGACAACTACTCTCTTGAACTTGGTAGCGGTCAATTCATCCCAGGTTTTGAAGACCAATTGGTCGGTAGCAAAGCTGGTGAAACTGTCAATGTAAACGTAACATTCCCAGAAGATTACCAAGCAGAAGATCTTGCTGGTAAAGATGCCCTCTTTGTAACAACCGTTCATGAAGTAAAAGCAAAAGAAGTACCAGCACTTGACGATGAATTGGCAAAAGATATCGACGAAGAAGTGGAAACACTTGATGAGTTGAAAGCAAAATACCGCAAAGAATTAGAAGCAGCAAAAGAAATCGCTTTTGATGACGCAGTTGAAGCAGCAGCACTTGAATTGGCAGTGGAAAATGCAGAAATCGTTGACCTTCCAGGTGAAATGGTTCATGAAGAAGTACACCGTGCGATGAATGAATTCTTGAGCGGCATGCAACAACAAGGTATTTCACCAGAAATGTACTTCCAAATCACTGGTACAACTCAAGAAGATCTTCACAAACAATACGAAGCAGATGCTGAAAAACGTACGAAGACAAACTTGGTTGTAGAAGCGATTGCGAAAGCAGAAGGTTTTGAAGCAACTGAAGAAGAAGTGAATGCAGAAATCGAAGAATTAGCAGCAACTTACAACATGGAAGCAGATCAAGTTCGTAACCTTCTTTCACCAGAAATGTTACAACACGACATCGCTGTGAAAAAAGCAGTTGAATTGGTAACATCTACTGCAACTGTAAAATAAATACATTCTAAAGTCGAGAGTTTTCTCGACTTTTCTATTTTAACGCGAAAATTTTTGACTAATTGTTGATTTTAGCGTAAAATGGTAAGGAAAGACAAAAAAGGAGAACAGCCTTGGAATTAAACGTATTTGCAGGTCAAGAAAAAAGTGAATTGTCCATGATTGAAGTGGCGCGTGCTATCTTAGAAGAGCGTGGCCGTGACAATGAAATGTACTTCAATGACTTGGTCAATGAGATTCAAAACTACCTTGAGAAATCAAACAGTGAGATTCGTGCAGCACTTCCAACCTTCTATTCAGATTTAAATGTAGATGGTAGCTTTATTCCGCTTGGTGAGAATAAATGGGGACTTCGTTCGTGGTATGCGATTGACGAGATCGACGAAGAAGTCATCACCTTGGAAGAAGATGATGAAGATGCACCAAAACGTAAGAAAAAACGTGTCAATGCCTTCATGGACGGGGATGATGATGCCATTGATTATGGAAATGATGATCCTGAAGATGAAGATTCATATGATGGTGACAATGAACATGCATCTTATGATGAAGAAAATCCAGATGATGAGAAAGATGAAGTGGAATCCTACGATTCTGAAATCAATGAAATCATTCCTGATGATGAGTTAGGTGATGAAGAAGTTGAGTTGAATGAAGAGGATGACGAATTTTCAGACGACGAAGAAAATTTGGATGAAGAATAATGTGGTAGTCTCCTAAATTAGGAGGCTATTTTTTTACTGTTTGAAAAGAATAGTGTATAATAGGGAGTATGAAAAAAATTAGATTATCAAAGTATTTTATGTTTGCTGTACTATTATTTGCTGTGATTTCGGTCGCTGCCAGCTTTTATTTCTTCCATGTAGCCCAAGTTAGAGAAGAGAAATCTTTCATCAATAATAAACCTCGGACGGAAAAGGATCCACTTTATTCCTATGAGAAATCCTTCGATCAATTGCCTAAAGAAACCCTTACGATGACTCATCAGGGGCTCAAACAAGAAGCATGGTATGTACCGGCTGCTTCTGAGACCAATAAAGTAGCAATTGTTGTACATGGTTTTGGAAGCGATAAGGAAGACATGAGACCGTATGCCTTTCTATTTCATACCTTAGGATATCATGTCCTTATGCCTGACAATATGGCTCATGGGAAAAGTGAGGGTGACTTGATTGGTTTTGGCTGGAATGACCGTCTGAATGTCATCAAATGGTCTGAGATGATGGCTGAAAAAAATCCATCTAGCGAAATGACCCTTTTTGGATTGTCAATGGGAGGGGCAACCGTAATGATGGCGAGTGGGGAAGAAAGTCTCCCATCTCAGGTGGTAAATATCATTGAAGATTGTGGCTACAGCAGTGTATGGGAAGAACTCAAATACCAAGCAAAAGATATGTACCAGCTTCCCGCTTTTCCAATTCTGTACGAGGTGTCTACTATTTCAAAAATACGAGCAGGATTCACCTATGGAGAAGCTAGCAGTGTGAAGCAACTGGCTAAGAATGATTTGCCAACGCTCTTTATCCATGGAGATGCGGATGATTTTGTACCGACAGAAATGGTCTATGACAATTATGAAGCAAGTCAAGGCGAAAAAGAACTCTATATTGTAAAAGGGGCTAAGCATGCCAAGGCTTTTGCGACAGACCCAGAAGCCTATCAAAAAAGAATTGCTGATTTTTTGAAAAAATATGGTCAATAGTATTGACAGAGTTCTTCTAACTTGATATAATAATCTACGTTGTTAAGAATAGCGGAAATGGCGGAATTGGCAGACGCGCAGGACTAAGGATCCTGTGACCGCTTTAGGTCGTGGGGGTTCAAGTCCCCCTTTCCGCATCGAAAGATGGACAGGCATAAGGCCTGTTTTTTTGTTTTTTCAGGTAGAGAAGGAGATGAATGTCTCGAAGAAGGCTAGGTAGGTACAAGACATATTGAGCGATAAATGAATGTGATAATTGAGTGGAGAGAAAAAATAGTATTCAACAAAGCAACATGGGAAAGAAAAAGGCAGAAAATAGCAAGTTGGTGTGCGTTAACTTTATAGGTAGCTATCAAGTACTTCAGAAAACATAATCATTAAATCAATAGATTATATTGGAATTTTTATAATATAATCTGGGAAATATATTGACCTGTCCATTTGGAAAGATTTGTCAAGGACATAAACAAAATTTCTTTGATAAATTTATATCTTCTCTGTTTCTATCTTGATTAGCTTTATTATTTTATCCTTGTATGTTTCCCCTGTACCTTGCTTAAAATATAGGTTTACAGTATATTTTGTCTTTCCAATATTCATTATTAACTGTTCATTAGGTGGTGTTTTTATTTCTCTTTTTTCGTCTTCCATAAGTCCTCCTTTCCACTTTTAGACAAAGAAAAAACAGTAAACCTTTTTTTCAATTTACTATTCCTCAAATTCTTATATTCAATTAAGCAAATTGGGAGTTGTCTATCCAAAAGGGAATGGAATAATAATATTAAACAGGAATGCAAGAACGATACTAATTGTTCCCATTAATGCAAAACTCCTCAATGTATCTCTCCTCAAAACAATAAGTCCAATAATAAATACTATCAATTCCAACACTGACCATGCACTAAAATACCAACACCCATATACAAAGCACATATTGAACAATACTGCCAAAATCAGCACCGACAGTATAAATGCCAGTTTGCTTTTCCCCTTTGCATGCCAACAAACAAAAGCCAACAATGGAGATATAGCTGTAAATCCAAACCAAATCATCGCATAACTTCTTGGGAAAAATCCTGCAATATAGTTTGAATACAAATAGTAACTTCCAACCATACCAACAAAGAATATAAAAACATTGATGCTTGCTCTTTTTGCAGAATTGCTATAAATAGAGATACACAATGCAATCAATATCCAGATTGCAAAACGTCCAAGAAAATTACCAATATCTAATGCTCCATTTATTGCCATAAGCACACTCGGAAGTTCAGCTTGACTAAAATCCAAATATTTTGAAAAGGTTCCCAAAGCTATTCCAAGAAACAATAGCACAATAGTATTTATAATTTTTTTATTATTAGATATTGGATTTTCAGCATTCCTTATATCATTCAAAACCCTTATCATAAATACCCCACAAATTCTAATTTGTTTCACTCTATATCCATGATATTATACCACATTTAAGCCAAGTTTTATAGGTCTAACTCGTTCCTCTTTACCTGTGTTAGTCGCTTTTCTTGTTCCTGTAACTGCTCTATGCAGGTCTTAACTTTTTCTGACTGTTCAACTTCTTCTCGTATTTCTAATATTTGATTGTATAGGCTCTTTTTTTCTTTCTTCAAAGTGGCAACTTCCGATTTCCATTTGGATACATTTTAGGTCTTGCTTTCTCCTAAATGCTCTTTGAGATATTTCTTTGCATTTTCAAATAAAATAATCTCTGCGGTATGTTCATTGTAGAAAGTATCTTGTTTGTTTTTCTTTAGCTTGGTATAGGCTTTGTAAGTGTCTTTATGATTCAAATATTTCTCGGCTTGGTTGATAAGTTGTACTCTATCATCAATCTGCTTTTCGGTAGCTCCCCTGTATCAGCTTTAGCTGATATGCTCTCTGCAAGAGCCTTCGGAGAACGCACACACCCTTTAGGGTGTATAAGTGCGCCCTTGTAAACAAGGGACTATTCCTCTATGTCCGTTTCTTCCTCTTGTGTTTCTATATTTTGGTTTTCGTTTTCTTCTCGCTTCTCTATGATTTTTAAGATTTTTTGATTGATTGCTTCTTTGATATTTGAAAATGTGATTAGCTGATAGAATTCGTCTTTGCTAAAGTCCTTGCTTTCGGTAAAGATACTTTCAAAAACTGCTCCTTTTTCATAAAGGCGTCTATCTCTCTTTTTTCGTTCTTCCTGTTTCTGCTGACTGATGAGCTTTTTTCTTTTATTTTGTAACTGCTTAATTTCTTCTTCTGCCATTAAAATTTTTTCATCTATGTTTTTCATTTTCCCTGTCCTTTCTTTTCCTAAAATTAAGGAGAAATGCTAAGAATAAATAGAAAATAAAGATTAAAAATTGTCCAAACTATCAGATAGGAAATGGAGTCAGTTATGCCTTTTTATGAAGAATAGACTCTCTCTTTATGACGCTATCAAAATCTTGAGGAAAATATTTCTTGAAAGAAAATTGAAAATCTTGTAGGTTCTTTAATTTTAGCTAGCAATTTCGTCGAAAAAGTGATAAAATGAACTTGTATGGGGTTAACCCCAAAAAATAATAGGAGGCGATACTAATGCCATTAGTTTCAGCAGAAAAATTTGTCCAAGCAGCTCGTGAAAACGGATATGCTGTAGGTGGATTTAACACAAACAACTTGGAGTGGACTCAAGCAATCTTGCGTGCCGCAGAAGCAAAACAAGCTCCAGTACTTATCCAAACATCTATGGGTGCTGCTAAGTACATGGGTGGTTACAAAGTTGCTCGTAATTTGATCGCAAACTTGATCGAATCTATGAACATCACTGTTCCAGTTGCTATTCACCTTGACCACGGTCACTACGAAGACTCACTTGAGTGTATCGAAGTTGGCTACACTTCTATCATGTTTGACGGTTCACACCTTCCAGTTGAAGAAAACCTTGAGAAAGCTCGTGAAGTTGTTAAATTGGCTCACGCTAAAGGCATTTCAGTAGAAGCTGAAGTGGGAACTATCGGTGGTGAAGAAGATGGTATCATCGGTTCAGGCGAATTGGCTCCAATCGAAGATGCAAAAGCTATGGTTGAAACTGGTATCGACTTCTTGGCAGCAGGTATCGGTAACATTCACGGTCCTTACCCAGCAAACTGGGCTGGTCTTGACCTTGACCACTTGAAGAAATTGACAGAAGCTGTTCCAGGTTTCCCAATCGTATTGCATGGTGGTTCAGGTATTCCTGATGACCAAATCCAAGCAGCGATTAAACTTGGTGTTGCAAAAGTTAACGTAAACACTGAATGCCAAATCGCATTTGCAAACGCAACTCGTAAATTTGCAGCAGCTTATGAAGCAAACGAAGCAGAATACGACAAGAAGAAACTCTTCGACCCACGTAAATTCTTGGCTGATGGTGTGAAAGCTATCCAAGAATCAGTTGAAGAACGTATCGACGTATTCGGTTCAGCTGGTAAAGCTTAATTCATCTTACGAATAATATGAAAAGTCTACTTCGGTAGGCTTTTTTTTAGCTAAATACAAGTTCTCTACTTGCGAAAGAATGCTCAAACAGGAGTCGTGTCAATCTCGTCAATTGCAATTTCGAACGTTCTTATAAGGAGATTGGTAAAATCTGTCCCCATACAGTTGGTGGAGAAGGGACTTGTGAAAAGATGAGACTTTCATTACAATAAGTCTATGTAGAATGATGGAGGAAGTATGCCAAAACACGTGATCATTGCCAATGATTTGGCTGGAATGGGAAAGGTTGCCATGCTCCCTAGTATGGTGGTCATGGCTAATTGTCAAATAGAGACCAGTTTACTACCCACGGTGATTTTATCTTCGCATACAGGTGGATTTTCAGATATCTTTGTGGAAGATTATAGCCAAAAGGCACGCGAGTTTCTGAAGCAGTGGGATGAGATAGAACGCCCAATCCATGGAATTGTGACAGGATACGTAACGTCTGATTCGTTAGTGGATGAAATAGTGACGTTTGCGAAACAAAAGCGATTGCCATTGCTCGTAGATCCAATAATGGGAGATCGTGGTCAATTATATGCTGGATTTGATCTGCGACAGGTGCAGAACTTAAAACGTCTTGCGAAAGAAGCAGAATTGTTATTGCCCAATCTTACAGAGGCGGTATTTCTAACGGGAAGGCCCTATCTAGGTGAAACATACCACCGAGCAGATGTTGAAGCGTTGCTAGTTGCCCTCTCAGAATTGGGTCCGAAACAAGTTATCATAACTGGAGTCAGTCTAGAAGAAGGAAAGCTAGGAGCTGCTTACTATCATGCGAGGACGGGACAATTTAGCTACTTTGCAGGACCAGCGTCCCCCCATCATTTTTTTGGAACGGGGGATTTGTTCACATCAATTGTGTCGGCTTTCTATATCCAGGGAGCGCCTCTTGAAGAGGGAATCAAAACAGCACTTGATTTTATTGAACAGACTATTGAGACGACTTTGGCGCTGGGACGAGATTTAAAATATGGTCTTTATTTTGAGCCTCATTTAGCTCGTTTAATACAACACATAACCCCCTATCTGGAGGAGAAAGATGATTAATACACAGACGCGAAGGATTGCAGAAACAAGTTTGTTTGCAGCTTTGATTTTTTTGGCAGTTTCAGTTTTAAAAATACCTGTACCAGGTGGTCAGTTTGTACATGTGGGAAATGCACTGGTGGTCGTGGGAGTATTGCTATTTGGCTCGAAAAGAGGGGCCTTGTCTGCAACGATTGGTCTAGGGGTTTTCGATGTGTTAAATGGGTATGCCAGTGTGGTTTGGATAACGGTGCTAGAGTCCTTACTTGTCTGCTTGTTCCTACATTTATTTTATGAACGACTATTAAATCGAAATGACAAGCTAGGGAATATCATTGCGTCTGGTGTCGTTGCTGCAGTGACGAAAATTATACTGAATATTTTTAAGTATACAGTTACTGGAATAATCGTTGCAGAATTGCCAGTTTCTGCTGCTCTGATGGCTTCTTTAGTAAAAATAACGGGGACATTTGGCAGTGCTCTTGTGACGATAGTTGCTGTCCCGTTATTGTACCCTATATTTAAAAAACTGCTTAGCAAACAATAAAATTTTTCTGTCCTGCCATGGCTTATTGTTTCTGGTTCAGTTTAGAAAGAAACCTCCTTTGTTGATGCAGTTCTTTTATATCGTGTAGGGCTAAGACACTCTATTGTATATTCGGTTTTTTTACGTTATAATAGACAAAATAGTGTACAGAGGAGAGAAAAATGTCACATAAAATAGAGAGTAGGGAAACGTATGGCCCTATGATGACGATTGCTATGATTGTTGGGATTGTCATTGGTTCTGGAATTTATTTTAAGGTCGATGACATTTTAAGTTATGCAGGAGGAAATGTGTGGCTTGGAATGTTGATTATTGTTCTAGGATCCTTTGCGATTGTTTTTGGTAGTTTGAGTTTATCCGAATTAGCCATTCGTCACTCGGAAGCAGGGGGAATTTTCTATTATTATGCCCATTATATCCATCCGGGCTTAGCAGCTTCTCTAGGTATATTCACGGCCTATGTTTATTTGCCAACGGTCATTGCGGTAGTCGCTTGGGTGGCGGCTAATTTTACTTTAGGGAGTCAGGCTAGCCTAGAGATGACCACCCTTTTGGCGGCTATTTATTTGCTTGTTTTGACCGGATTAAATATCTATTCAAAGTGGTTGGCTGGATATTTTCAATCGTTGTCGACAATCGTAAAGGTACTTCCGCTATTAGCAATTGCGCTTGTTGGGATTTTTTGGCAGGGAGAATTTCCTGCTGCACCTCAAGTGACGCCAATTGATGTGGGCTGGAATTGGGTATCGGGCTTACTACCACTCTATTTTGCCTATGATGGTTGGACAATTGTGGCTAGTATTGCACCTGAAATTAAAAATCCTAAACGGAATTTATCCCGTTCCTTTGTGATAGGTCCCCTTGTCATATTGGGTTTGTATCTTCTGTTCTTTTATGGACTAAATCGTATTTTGGGACCAGATTTTATTTTACAAGCTGGCAATGATGCTGTTGTACATGCGACGAGTATGATTTATGGAAAAATGATTGGCAAATTACTCTTGGTAGTCATTATTATTGCTGTGTTAGGGGTATCAAATGGGATGCTTTTAGCAACCATGCGATTACCACAAGCATTTGCGGAGTTAGGTTGGATTAATAGCCCACGACTTGCCCGTATCCACTTGAAATATCAATTGTCTATTCCCGCTAGTTTATCAGTTGCGGCTGTTACGATGATGTGGCTGGGGGTTCATTATATAGTAACCAAGTTTAATCTTCTACCGCGAAGTGATATCAGTGAAATTACGATTGTCTTTAATAATTTGTCCTTTGTCTTTCTTTATGGCATTGTTCTAAATCTTTATCGAAAAGGTATCATAAAGAATAAATTGACAGGCCTGGTGGCACCAATACTAGCTATATTATCCGCACTTATTTTACTTGTTGGTGGCTTGATGACGAATTTTGCGACAGTTTGTCTTTTCTTTGTGTTTTGTCTTATTTTCTGTCTATGTAGCTTTGCCTTTTACCAAAAAAATCAAAAAAATGAGTAGAATTACGCTCTTAGATGAAAATATTTGGGAGATTTCTATTGCCAAAACACTAGAATTCTGATAGAATGTTTAAGTATGTGGTGCTAGCACATCCTTATATATACTACGTAGGAGGAAACACAAATGGCTAAAGTATGTTACTTTACAGGTCGTAAGACTGTATCAGGCAACAACCGTTCACACGCAATGAACCAAACAAAACGTACTGTTAAACCAAATCTTCAAAAAGTAACTGTTTTGATTGATGGTAAACCTAAAAAAGTTTGGGCTTCAGCTCGTGCCCTTAAATCAGGCAAAGTAGAACGCGTTTAATTGAAATGGCAGTCCAATGGGCTGTTTTTTCTTTTTGCTCCAAAAATGCAAAAGCGCAAAGCACCTAGTGGGGGCTGTCTTTTGTCGTCTGCATACAAGGGGAATCCCTATTTCTTCTTTCAGTTGTGACAGTCTTCTTTTTACACTCAAGAGGAAATGTGGTAAAATAGAGTGATAAAACTATTTGAGGTAACCAAACATGACTGTTAAGATTAATACAAAAGACGGCCAAATCGAATTGACAGACGAAGTGATTGCTACTGTGGTTGGTGGTGCGACGACTGAGATTTTCGGTGTAGTGGGAATGGCTAGTAAAGCAGCCATTAAAGACAACTTCCAAGCTCTTTTAAGAAAAGAAAATTATGCTAAGGGCGTTGTGGTCAAGACGACAGAAGATGGTGCTATTGCAGTAGATGTTTATACTGTGATGAGCTATGGTGTGAAGATTTCTGAAGTATCACGCAATATCCAAGAACGTGTGAAATTTAACTTGGAAAATCAATTGGGTATCACAGCTGATACTGTTAATGTCTATATTCAAAATATCAAGGTCGTAGGAGAATAATTGTGTCAAAAATTACAACAAGTTTATTTCAAGAAATGGTGCAGGCTGCATCGACTCGTTTGAATAAACAAGCCGAATATGTCAACTCTTTAAATGTCTTTCCTGTTCCAGATGGAGATACAGGTACAAACATGGGAATGACCATCACGAACGGAGCAAAAGAAGTAGCAGATAAGCATGCGGATACTGTTGGGGAAGTTGGTCAAATCTTATCTAAGGGGCTTTTGATGGGCGCGCGTGGAAACTCAGGTGTGATTACGTCTCAGTTATTCCGTGGTTTTGGGCAATCTATCAAAGGAAAAACGGAACTTGATGGGAAAGATTTGGCACTTGCCTTCCAAAATGGTGTAGAAGTAGCCTACAAAGCAGTCATGAAGCCTGTTGAAGGGACCATTTTGACAGTCTCTCGTGGAGCAGCCACTGCTGCGCGTAAAAAGGCAGAAGAGACAGATGATGCCGTTGAGGTTATGCGTGCAACTGTTGAAGGTGCAAAACGCGCTCTTGCTAAAACGCCAGATATGCTTCCTGTCTTGAAAGAAGTAGGCGTTGTGGACTCTGGTGGTCAAGGTTTGGTCTACATCTATGAGGGCTTCCTTTCTGCTTTGACTGGCGAATACATCGCATCAGATGAATTTCAGGCAACTCCGGCTGTAATGAGCGAGATGATTAATGCAGAACACCATAAGTCTGTTGCTGGTCATGTGGCAACTGAAGACATTACATTTGGTTACTGTACTGAAATTATGGTGGCACTTCGTCAAGGCCCAACTTATGTGAAAGATTTTGATTACGAAGAATTCCGTAACTATCTCAATGATCTCGGAGATTCTCTCCTTGTAGTCAATGATGATGAGATTGTAAAAGTACACGTTCATACTGAAGACCCAGGACTTGTGATGCAGGCGGGACTTCAATATGGTAGCTTAGTCAAAGTCAAAGTGGACAACATGCGGAACCAACATGATGCTGTCCTTGAGAAAGAAGCGACTGGTTTCCAAAAACCTACTGAGCAGAAAGAATATGCTTTAATTGCAGTAGCTGCTGGCGAAGGATTGACAGAAATTTTGAAATCTCAAGGAGTAGACTATGTGATTTCAGGTGGTCAAACAATGAATCCTTCTACAGAGGACTTTGTCAAAGCAATTGACTTAGTGAATGCACGTAATGTCATCATCTTGCCAAATAACAAAAACATCTTCATGGCTGCACAGTCTGCAGCAGAAGTGGCAGAGGTTGCGGTAAAAGTTGTTGAAGCTCGCACAGTTCCTCAAGGGTTGACAAGTTTGCTTGCTTTTGACGCAGGACGTGATATTGAAGCGAATTTTGAGGCGATGACAGCTTCTCTCGCTGATGTGAAGAGTGGCAGTGTGACAACTGCTGTCCGTGATACAACGATTGATGGTCTTGAAATTCATGAAAATGATAACCTTGGTATGGTAGATGGTAAGATTGTTGTCTCTAATCCTGATATGATGGAAACATTGGAAGCTACTTTTGATGCGATGTTAGATGAAGATAGCGAAATTGTGACAATCTATGTCGGTGAAGAAGGAAAACAAGAATTAGCTGAAACCTTAGCTGAAACCTTAGAAGAAAAATTCGAAGATATCGAAGTTGAAATCCATCAAGGAGACCAACCAGTCTATCCATACTTGTTTAGTGTAGAGTAAAAAAGAAGTCCTAACGGACTTCTTTTTCACGAGCCTAGAAACTGGAAAGCGAGTTAAGTCCGGGGGACTGTTTTTTCTTGTGCTTAAAAATTCGGAAGCGCAATAGGTACTGGTGGGCTATTTCTCGTGAATTTAAGGATTTGAAAATAAGGTTTTAAAAATTCAATAAAGAAGGAAAAGTCAATGATATTTCTTCAAGTGATAGCATGAAGAAGAGATGCAAAAATTTGTAGGAGCATCTCTGTTTTCATGAATCAGAGTAATATTTAAAAGGATTGTTTCAAAATATGATATAATAAAAACAAGAATAATAGAAAACGCTAACATATATGAAAAATAAATCCAACATTATCACTGTTATTGAATCCCATCTATCGGATATGACCGATGTGGAACAGTTAATCGCTCACTACTTTATTGAGCAAGCTTTGACGTCGGACGACTTATCTTCGCAATATATTGCGAATGTCCTTCATATTTCTCAAGCAGCCTTAACACGTTTTGCAAAAAAATGTGGATTTAATGGATACCGTGAATTTGTTTTTGAATTTTTGAGTCATCAAGAGAAGATTCGAGCAACCTTTCCAACGATTCAGCATGATCTGACAAAGCGAGTGTTCTTGGATTATGATGCGCTCACTAGACAAAGTCATGAGTTGATTGATGAGGAGCAGTTGCAACGTGTCGCACAGATGATTGAAGGGGCAGAGCGAGTATATTTCTTTGGTAAAGGGAGCTCAGGTTTAGTTGCGAAAGAATTGAAGCTTCGACTCATGCGTCTAGGGGTCATTTGTGAAGCTTTTACAGAGAGAGATAGTTTTGCTTGGTCATTGAGTATTTTGGATGAAAAATGTTTAGTGATGGGGTTTTCCTTATCTGGGCAGAGTGCATCTGTCATCGATAGTCTGTTTGCGGCGCAGGAAAAGGGAGCCAAGGTGGTCTTGTTCACGACGGCAAGCAAGGAGTTTCAGGGTAAATTTTCTGATACGATTGCATTGGCTTCTGTACGACATTTGGATTATGGGACAAGGATTTCCCCTCAGTTTCCAATGTTGTTCGTCCTAGATATCTTGTATGCTTATTTCCTTGAAATTGATCGTCCACGAAAAGAAGCGATTTTCAATGCTTATATTGATAAAATGAAACAAAAGGTCTGAATGTTTGTTCAGACCTTTTTGTCATTTTAGCTGGTGATAGTTGTCCCAAATAGTATGTCGTAGACATAGTCATTTACTTTGATATTTAAGGCGTCATGACCGTAATCAGGGAGTACTTTCATTGTTTTTTGACAATCTAATCGATTGTAGATAGCAAATTGTGTGGAAGGAGGGCAAATGATATCTTCTAAACCTGTTATCATATGGACAGGACATTGGATGCGATGGGCCATATTTTTAATATCAATGTAGGATAAGGTGTTTAGAAAAGTTTGTTCCGTATCGTGGAAAGGATCAGAGTATTTGAAATAGCGGAACATTTCATCGTAAGGTTCTGCCAGATTACCGAGCTCCAAAATTCGTTTAAAATCTGAAAGGAATGGATAAATCGCCACAACTTGTTGGATGCGAGGATTGAGAGCAGCTGCTACGAGTGCTAAGGCCCCTCCTTGTGAAGCTCCATAGCTATATAGTTTTGTGTCATCCACGTTATCGAGTTGGGCAATAATTTCAATGAGTTGATAGACATCCAAATAGACATTTTTATAGAATAGTTTGTCTTTTCCGGCAACTGCTCCACGAATGACTTGCCCTTTTACAGTTATACCATCAAAATCGCCTCGGTCAATGGATTGCCCAGCTTGGCCTCTAACATCCATACAAACTACACCAAAACCAGCTGCCACAAATTTTAGATTTTCAGTCCAGTCAGGGCTCTGTCCTTGATAGCCATGGAAGTAAAATAAGACTGGGAAAGGCTGATTGGTTTTTGGGAAAATACATTTTGCAAATATCTCAGCCCCTAGTGTTCCAGTAAAACGCAATTCATAGAAATCAGCATGTGAAAATTGGAAATCCATTGCTTTTAATTGGTAATGTGGAATCGGAACTATCGTTTCGAGTTCAGTTTGCCAAAATTGGTCAAAATCTTCAGGAACGTCTTGCCTACCTGTATAGGTCTGCATTTCTTCTAATGACATAGTATCAATCATAATGTACTCCTATTTGGAAAGAGCTGTGGGAAATCCGCAGCTCTAATGGTTATGGTAGTGATCGTTTGGCTTGTTGATGATGGAAATGGTAGTAAGCGCCGAACATGCCTGCTGTATTTTGGTGATGGGCAAAGGCGAGTTTTGTCTTTTCTGCAAGGCTTGAAACTAGATTTGCTTGGAGAGCGGCTTGGATTTTTGGTTTGAGGATGGCTTCCTGAGCCATGATTCCTCCTCCCAGAACAACGACTTCGGGGTTAACAACGTAGCAGATATTTGCGATTCCTTTTCCGAGGTAGTCAACCATTCGCTCGATTCCTTGCATACAGTATGTGTTGCCTTCAGTAGCTTCTGTGAAGACTCTTAAACCATTCCATTGATCTGCTGATTCGCCATGAAGTTCTGCAACATATTCCACCAAGGCAGTTGTTGATGCCAAATCTTGGAAGGCCCCATCTGGTAGGTGCATATAGCCTACTTCGCAAGCGGAATTGCTATAGCCGTGAAAGACCTCGCGTTGGTTAATCAGACAGCCTCCGATACCAGTACCAATGGTTAGGCAGACTGCGATTTGGCTTTCTTTAGCATTTCCTGACATGACCTCTGCTAAGCCTGCACAATTCACATCATTTTCGATTTCACAAGGAATCTGAAAAGCATTTTCTAGTTCTTTTTTGAAGGCTGTTCCAGCATAATTTGGAATTTGTGGACCGGCATAAAAGATTTCTCCTTTATCTGGGTCGACCATACCGGCGGATGACAAACAAATACCAGCTATTTTCTGGGTTTCAAGATATTTTTCAACAATCCCTTTCACCTTCTTGAGAATTCCAGGTCCGCCATACTGGGCCTCTGTTGGCATTTCGCTCTTTTCTAGTAGTTGCTCGTTTTCATCAATTAAACCGTATTTGATACTGGTTCCACCAATATCAATTGCAACATAGGTTTTCATCCTAAACCTCCTATCTGTGATTAGTTACAAAAGGTTGCTTTTGCTTCGCGAATTAAACGGGCTGCTTCTTCCACTATTGGACAATCTGCTTCTGTTACAGGTGTTAGTGGCGAACGAACAGATCCTAGTTCAAGTCCTTCGTTGATAGCAAGTACTTCCTTGATGACACCATACATATTTCCGTGTGCACTAGTCAATACGCTGATGATGTCGTTGATGGCAAATTGTAAATCTTTCGCCCGTTCTAATTCCTTCTCTGCAATCAATTGATTTAATTTCAAGAAGAGTTCAGGCATGGCACCGTAGGTACCACCGATACCACCAGCAGCACCCATCAAGCGACCGCCTAGGAATTGTTCGTCAGGACCGTTGAAGACAAGATGGTCTTCGCCTCCGATAGAGCAGAACGTTTGAATATCTTGTACTGGCATGGAAGAGTTTTTAACCCCAATGACGCGCTCATTCTTCAACATTTCATGATAGAGGCTAGGCGTTAGAGCAATACCAGCTAGTTGTGGGATGTTGTAAATAACGAAATCTGTATGTGGCGCTGCAGCGCTAATCGCATTCCAATAAGCTGCCACAGAATACTCCGGTAGGCGGAAATAAATTGGTGGAATCGCAGCAATCGCATCTACTCCTAGACTTTCAGCATGCTGAGCAAGTTCGATGCTGTCTTTTGTGCTATTGCAAGCGACATGGGCAATGATGGTTAACTTCCCTTTTGCGATAGCCATCACTTCTTCTAGGACTAATTTGCGGTCTGCGACACTTTGGTAAATGCACTCGCCTGAAGAGCCATTTACATAGAGACCTTGTACACCTTTTGAGATAAAGTATTCTGTTAAGGCGCGTACTCGTTCAGGACTAATTTCTCCGTTTTCATCATAACAGGCATAGAAGGCAGGAAGAACGCCTTGGTATTTTGATAAATCTTTCATAATATAATAACTCCATTTTAGTGATTGTTGTCCAATTGTGCATTTACGTATGTTCCTAAAATCTTCTCCATTTGTTGCATATATAAGAATCCTAATCCTGAACAGCCAATCACTAAGAATAAAGAAATTCCTAATAAAAAGCTCCAAGAAGAAAGGTATAAACTAAAGAATAGCATGACCAAAATTCCAAGCATAAGAAAAGTTTTTGGGAAATGTAAACCCGCAATCATAAAGGCATTTTTTAGCAGCTCTCGTGTAGGAAAGCGCATGTGAATGCTCAGTGGATAGGCATAGAGAAAAGTGATAGTAGTTAGAATCATCAGACTGATGCAGAGAACTTTCAGCGCTGTTGCCCAAGTAGCCTGAACCTGTTGCAAGACAAAGAAATCTATTCCACAAATCAGTGTGATTCCTAATTCAATGCTGCCAAGAATCAGTCCATTTTTCCAATGCTTTTTCAATACACCAAAATAGAGACTGATGATTGGTAGGTGCTGTTGTTGTTTCATTTCAAGTAAAACGTGATAAAGACTAAGTTTGGCACATCCAATGGTAATGATTGGCAGACAAGTCAAGAGGAAAAGAAGGTTTAAGATGACCAAGTCGTAAATGCGCTCAGCAATTCTCATAAACCGGCTATCTACATTGAAAAGTGATTTCATGAGTCTGCGTGCATTATTCTCCATAATTCCTCCTTTGGTTTAGTCGATTAATACTTTAAATACACATTTTTTAACATGGGTTTCTTGTCCGCTGTATTGGTTAGGTTGGTGCGCTTCTCCCGGAAAGAATGCAACGAAATCATCCCCTGTTAGGTGGAAAGTAGTATGTTCCTGGCAGGTAACCATGCCGATATCCTTTATTTCATCATAAGGAGAAGTGACCTGGTCTACAAGATGGCCAAATTGAATGATCTCGGTTCCTTCGAGTAAGAAGTGTAAATCTAGGTAATGGTGATGGTATTCAAATTCTTGACTAGTATCTTGGTTGAGTTGATTTTCTTGTATGAAGAAGAAAACCTTATTTCCTTCGACAGTATAAGTCCCATTGGCTTTTTCTTTTAAGTTATGAGACATAAGGTAATGAAGGGCAGTATCTAGGTTGGGATGCAGCCCTTGATACCGTTGAAGTTGGTTCAGTGTATCAAATAACATAAGACCTCCTAAAACTGGAAGAGCAGCAGTTTATCCTTTGACAGCTCCCATTGTGATTCCTTGAGTAAAGGATTTTTGGAAGACGAGGAAGATGGTTACAATTGGAACAGCTGCGAGAGCTGCGCCTGCCATAATCAACCCATAGTTGGTCGCCATTTCAGCTTGCATGGTTGCAACACCAAGAGAGATAGTCAAATTCTGACGGGAAGTCAACATAACCAACTGCATGAAGTAGTCATTCCATGAATTAATGAAGGTAAAGATTGCAAGAGCTGCAAAGCCGGGTTTAACAATCGGAAAGGCTACGCTCCAAAATGTTCTGATTTCACCACAGCCATCCATTTTAGCAGATTCAAGCAACTCAGTTGGGATATTTTCACTAAATTGTTTCATAAGGAAAACCCCGAAAGGCCACCCAACGAGAGGCAAAATAACAGCTGCCAATGTGTCGTGAATTCCCATGAAGTTAATGATACGAACAAGTGGAACAAGCACTACCTGCTTTGGCAAGGCCATAGCTGCGATAAAAATACTAAAGAGTAATTTTTGACCATAAAAGCGTTTTTTCGCAAGTACGTATCCAGCCAGTGAAGAAGTAACACACACGAGAATCATGGTTGCTAGCGAAATGAAGACACTGTTCCACAACCACTGAAGAGCTGGGTTTTGTACGATGAGCTTCTCGAAGTTTTCTAATGTCGGCTCTTGTGGCCACCATTGTGGTGGAATCATAATGGTCGCAGGTTGAGATTTGAATGCCCCTGTTAAAATCCAATAGAATGGAAAGATGAACAAGACTGTGAGGAGGCAGAGGATAAGAGTGGTGAACACATCAAAAATACTAAATTTTTTCATAGCTTCCGTCTCCTTTCTAATATTCGACATCATTACCCAAAATCTTGAATTGGGCAAAACTGATGATAGCAATGAGAACAGCCAAGAAGACTCCCATTGTATTGGCATAGCCATATTCAGATAATTTGAAGGCTTTTTCGTATAGGTAGTACATCAAGGTACTAGTTGAATAGTTTGGTCCTCCAGATGTTAAGAGCTGAATGAGTGCGAAACACTGGAAGGAATTGATAGTAGTGATAATGGCGATATAAAGTGTTGTTGGCAGTAAACTTGGCCATTTGATATTCCAGAAAACTTGGAATTCATTAGCGCCGTCAACACGAGCTGCTTCCATCAAAGAGTTATCAATATTTCCCATTGCGGCAATATAGAGGATGATTGGTTGGCCTACTGAAGTAGTCAATAAAATGATAATAATGGCAATAAGGGCCCATTGCTTATCTCCTAGCCAGCTAATGTTTTGTTCGATAATACCACCGGATTTTAAGACGAAATTTAATATTCCAGACAGTGGATCATAAATCCATTTCCAAACAACCGTTACAGCAACGCTACCTGTTACTACTGGAAGGAAGAATACAAAACGGTAAAAGGAACGGCTGAAAACATTTTTATTGTAAGTTTGTGAGGCTACAAATAGAGAGAAGAAGACAACAACTGGTACAGAACCAACAACAATGATGAGAGTATTAATCAAAGATTTGATAAAGACCTCATCTTGAAACATGCGAGTATAGTTTGCTAGACCAACAAAGGTAAAATCTGTCATCGTATAGTGAAAGAAACTAGTGACAAACCCCATTACCATTGGTGCTAAAACAAATATTGTAAAGAAGAGTAGAATTGGTGCTAAAAATGCATAAGAAACTAATGTTTCTCTCATTTTTAATTGATTAACTCTCACAAGGAGTACCTCTCTTTGCATTTATTTTTTGAAAAAAGCCCCTTTCTCATACCACACAAATTGTCACGAGAAAGGGGTGGTCAGTTAGTAGATTTTACGAATTATTGAGCTTTTTTAATCGTTTCGTTTGCTTTTTCAGTAAATGTCTTCAAAGCCGCTTCAGGTTTTTCATCTCCGTTAGAAATGGCTTGAAGCATTGGGAACCAGAGAGCACGCATTTCAGCAAATCCATCAATTGTATTGTAGTATGGTGAGTAGTATTCTGTCCAATCGCTAATCATTTCCATACGTTTGTCGTCATACAATGTACCAAATGATGTACGAACTGGGAATGCACCAGTACGAATCACATTCTTAGGCCCCCATTCTTTATCATCGGCGATAAATTGAAGGAATTTCTTAGATGCTGCTACTTTTGCTTCGTCACCGTTGTTAAATACTGCAAATCCATTAACAAGATATTCTAAATCTGCCTTGCCATCTTCAGATGGGAATGGTACTTCCACAACTTCTACACCACTTGATTCAAGTAGTTGTGCTTGGATACCGTTTTGAGCAGGTGCCCAAAGGATTGTATAAGAAGTTTGACCATTTGCAAAGTTTTGAATGTCATCACCACCTGCATATTGTGAACCGTTCATGATGAGACCATCGTCCATCCATTTTTTCACAGTATCAAGAGCTTTGACCATTTTCGCATCGTCTGTTGTATATTTGGTTACACCTTCGTCTGTAATGCTACCGCTGTACAAGTTTGAAAGGAAGGCACGTGTACCTTGGTCACCCCCTTGACCGTTACTGAAGAGTGAACCTGGGTTATAGCCTTTGTCTTTCAAGGCTTTGATCACTTTTTCAAAGTCTTCTGTTGTCCAACCATCTTTGACAAGGTCAGCTACGCCTGCATCTTCCAACATTTTTTTGTTTAGGGCCATGTAGAATGGAGCAGAGCTAATTGGATACATGTAGGCTTTGTCGCCAGCTTTACTTGACTGGATGATGTTGTCGTTATTCACATCTTTCACAAATTCATCTGTGAAGAGATCATTCAAGTCAGCTAATTTGCCATTTTTTCCGTAAGTGATAATACGACCTGGTGCATCAAAGAGGACATCTGGTGCTGTACCTGCTTCGATAGCAGTTGTAATTTTTTCAGGACCAGATGTGAAGTCAATTGTTTCCAATTTCACTGTGATATCTGGATTTGCTTTTTCAAATGCTGCAATAATAGATTTTTCATAAGTACCTACAGCATCGCTTGTTTTTTCCTGTGTAAATACTGGGAAAGCCCACCAAGTAATTTCTGTTTTATCACCGGATTTAGAGCTTGTATCTGCTTCTTTTGCATCGCCTCCTGCATTGCCACATGCTGCAAGAGCAAGGACTGCAGCACCAGTTAACATTGAACGTAGGAATTTCTTCATGATTTTCTCCTTTAAAAGATTAAATAAAGTGAATCCTAGAATTAGGATAGTAGACGTATAAAGTAAGTTTGATGGCTAACTCGTAATGGCATGTCCTCCTTTATAAGTAATGTTTTAGTTCTCTTTAAAAGAGAAGATGTGTGGACAAGTTAGGATTTTGTAGCAGCGATAAAACGTTCGGCAATTTCTTTAGGTCGGGTAATTGCTCCTCCGACAACTATGCCTGCTACACCCAAATGGAGTATTTCGGTCACATCGCTTGGGTAATGAATTTTTCCCTCTGCGATGACATCAACACCTGCTTTGCACAGTGCCTCGATAAGTTCAAGGTCAGGACCTTCTGCCTGTCTACTATAAGAAGTATATCCAGAGAGTGTAGTCCCAACAAAATCAATCCCTAGTTCGAAAGCGGTCAATCCTTCTTCTAAGGTACTGATATCTGCCATGAAGAGTTGGTCAGGATATTTTGTTCGAACTTCTTGGATAAATTCTTGAATTGTTTTTCCATCAAAGCGTTCTCTATGAGTACAGTCAAAGGCAATGACGGCAATATCCAGAGCTGCTAATTCATCAATTTCTTTCATTGTGGCAGTGATGAAGGGTTCTTGCGGTGGATAATCTCGCTTAATAATCCCGATGATAGGGAGATTAGTGACAGCTTTAATTTGCTGAATATCGCGTACTGAATTAGCACGGATACCAACTGCACCAGCACTTTCAGCTGCAAGAGCCATCAAGGGCATGATGCCTCCTTGCTCTGTGTATAAAGGTTCTCCAGGTAAAGCTTGACAGGAAACAATGATTCCATTTTTGATTTGTTCCATAAATGCTTCTTTTTTCACATTGACCTCCTTAGTATGTCTGATAGTAGTCCGATGAAATGTCTTCATTTATAGTGGATAGAAGCTGATTTGAAATGTGAATAGATGCCAAACCAACCATCTGGTAAACGTTTACATTGGTATTGTAATACTTTCAATTCACCATTTCAATTCCTTTTGGCAAAACAGAAAATAGTTTCACAGAAAAGCAAATTTTCGTGATTTTTGAAACTATTTTTAGAAATGGGAATGCTCCTCTTGAATCTAGTTGTATGTTGGCTAAAATTTGAGCTAAATTTGAACAATAAAAAAGATAGTTTTCCTTGCAATTCTCTCGTATTTCCTGTATAATGATTATTTGTGAGTGCACCTCACTTACTCATGGCAAAGGTCATGAGTCATTAGACCAAAAGGAGGAAATATCAATGGCTAAATACGAAATTCTTTATATTATTCGTCCAAACATTGAAGAAGAAGCTAAAAACGCTTTGGTAGCACGCTTTGACTCTATCTTGACTGACAACGGTGCAACTGTTGTTGAATCAAAAGATTGGGAAAAACGTCGTCTTGCATACGAAATCCAAGATTTCCGCGAAGGACTTTACCACATCGTTAACGTTGAAGCGACTGACGCTGTAGCTCTTAATGAGTTTGACCGTTTGTCAAAAATCAACGGTGACATTCTTCGTCACATGATCGTTAAAGTTGACGCTTAAGAAGGTAATATATGATTAATAATGTAGTACTTGTTGGTCGAATGACCCGAGATGCAGAACTTCGTTATACTCCATCTAACCAAGCTGTTGCGACTTTTACACTTGCTGTAAATCGCAATTTTAAAAATCAAGCTGGTGAGCGTGAGGCAGATTTCATCAACTGTGTCATCTGGCGCCAACCTGCTGAAAACTTGGCAAACTGGGCAAAAAAAGGCGCTCTTGTTGGGATTACAGGACGGATTCAAACCCGGAATTATGAAAATCAACAAGGTCAACGTGTTTATGTAACAGAAGTGATTGCTGACAATTTCCAATTGTTGGAAAGTCGTACTGCACGTGAAGGCGGAGCATCTGGTTCTTATGGGCAATCTGCTGGCGGTTTTAATAATTCATTTGGCGGATCGTCAAATGCTGGTTATTCACAACCACAAACACCTAACTTTGGCAGAGACGAAAGTCCATTTGGAGCGTCAAATCCAATGGATATTTCAGATGACGATCTTCCATTTTAATGGAACGAATATAACAATATAAAGAGGAGAAAACACATGGCTCAACAACGTCGTGGCGGATTCAAACGCCGTAAAAAAGTTGATTACATTGCAGCGAACAAAATTGAATATGTTGATTACAAAGACACTGAGCTTCTTAGCCGTTTCATTTCAGAACGTGGAAAAATTTTACCACGTCGTGTAACTGGAACGTCAGCGAAGAATCAACGTAAAGTAACAACAGCTATCAAACGCGCACGCGTAATGGCTTTGCTACCATTCGTAAATGAAGATTGATTGAAGACCAGCTAAGGCTGGTTTTTTGTTATGGCTTCAAGCCAGTTTTTCTCGTAGAGAAAAACAAGAAAACCACCAGCTAATCTGGTGGCTGATAAGGCTTCTAGCTTCCATTTATTTTTCCAAGTATCATCTAATTGTTCAGGTTAGATAAAGAAAGGAGTAAAATAGTCCAATGGACTATTTTAGCAATGGCTAAAACCAGCTATAGTTTATCACACAGCAAATGGATGTGCAAATATCACATTGTCTTCACTCCGAAGTATCGTAGAAAATCCATCTACTATAAAATTAGACAAAACTTCATCGAGATTTTCCGTCATCTATG
>NZ_KB904563.1:0-60142 GCF_000380125.1 Streptococcus ovis DSM 16829 | reverse complement strand
GACATAGCTCTAGACAAGTTGAGCGTTAAAGCATACGAAGATCCATTTTCGGATGGAGGTTTCAGAACAAGATAAAAGCCCGTTGTTACGGGCAATAGTCAAGTAATAGAAGCATAACCCATAACCTGAACAACGTTCAGCGAGCGTCTTTAGACGCTGCTGGAGTTTAACGGCTTATAGCCGGTGTACAAGCCACCCGTTTTCACGGGTGGTTATGACTTGTTTTTGAATTGTCAAGCGAAACACAGTGGTTGCGAGCTTGGACAGTCTGGAGTTGGGCGGTCCAAGCTTGTCTCCTAGAAATTCAAAAGAGACAATACTGGCTTTGTCAGTTTTCGTGTTCCTCCAGCACAGTTCATTAAGTGTTTTTGCACCAATGAGTCCTGTTGAATGCTTCAAGGTGTTTGAGCCTTGAAGGTGGGAAATCGTGAGTTATAAAGCAAGTGTCGAAAACGGTCTGGAAGCCCTTTTTAATTTGGGAATGAAGTTTATAAAGCAAGTGTCAAAAAGCTTTAGGAAGAGCTCCGTTTCAGTTCGAAGGCTTAAAAAAATACGAGAGGGGAGAGAAATCGAATTCTTACGAATGACCGATTTCTCTCCCACTCTCTTTTTAGGATATTTAACGAACGGGTTGCATTGCATTGCGAATATTGTATTTTTTCTTGAGGAGATAACGAAGTCCGAAGGCTAGAGCACCGATAACAATAGTCGCTAGTGGTGGTAGAACAGGATTGATGCTTGTTGGAATGAGGCTTGCCAAAAAGAAAATGGCAGACCATGCGATAGTGGCCACAAAAAGCAACAAGATTGCTTTTCCAAGTTTTGGACGATTTTTACCGTCTGCCATGTGGCGATAAACATAATGATACATCATGTAAATGCCTGCCCCCACTCCAAATCCGATGATTAGGAAGGTCAAGAGTCCGTATTGTGTTCCTTGACGAAGCATATTCATGACACCATTGACAACACCCAAGATAGCGATAATGAGGAGACTGGAATCTAACCACATAAGCCATGGATTGTCATTTTCAGGTACTGCATCGATTTCAGATGCTACCTCAGATTGGCTTCTAGCCCAATCACTGGGAGCTCCAAAGAGGGTACGTGCAGTGATTCCTCTTTTTTGATTTTCCAAAATGCTAGGTAAGATTTCTTCTAACAGAGCCTTGATTTCCTCGTCAGACTTTCCATCTTTAATCAGTTGATTGGTCGCGATATGGATAAATTCTTGATTTTTCTTTGTTAGTTGTTGTAAATCCATTCAAATACTCTCCTAAATGTTATTAGATTAAAACCATTTTTTATAAATAAAGTAGATAATGAAGGGAACAGTCGCTCCAAACGATAGGGCAATCACAATCCAAAAAGAAAAAGGATTTTCACTGAGTGGAATCGAACTATTTAGCACATTCATACCGTAAGCAGAGAATACCATGGTTGGGATTTCTAGCAAAATAGTAAATAGAGCTAATGTTTTCATGATAATATTCTGATTATTAGCAATGATGGATGCAAAGGCATCAGACATTCCAGTCAAGATATTGCCGTAGATATTGGCCATCTCTAGCGCTTGTTGTGTATCAATTAAGGTATCTTCTAGTAAATCTTCGTCCTCTTCGTATTTTTTCAAAATACGTGAGGAAGTAATCAGCTTTTTGACAACACGCTCATTGGTTTTTAGAGAGGCTTGGAAATAGACCAGGGTCTTCCCTAGCTCCATGAGTTCGATTAGTTCCTCATTTCGAGTTGATTCATGGAGACGTTTTTCAACGTTTTCACTCTTTCGGTCAATCTGCCGAAGGGCAGTAAGGTAACTTCCAGCATTGCGATAGAGAATTTGAAAAACAAAGCGAGAACGCATAAAAGTGAAGAAATTACGTTGCCGTTGCGATAAAAAGTGGTCAATCAATGGTAATTCTTGCAAACTCGTTGTAATAATCGCATCCTCAGTTAGAATAATCCCTAAAGGAATAGTAACGTAGTAGGTTTTATTATTCCGTTCTTCTAAAATAGGGACGTCAACAATGATGAGTTTGTATTCATCTTCAACAGAAACACGAGAAGTCTCCTCGGCATCTAGAGGAGCTCGCAAGTCAGCGATATCAATACCATAGTGTTCTGCAATTTCCATTGACTCACTCTGTGAAGGGTTTACCAAATTAATCCAAGAACCTGGCTCATAGGTTTGAATTTCTTCTAAATTAGTCAGTGTCGACAGAAAAATCTGTTTCATCTTTAAACCCTCCTCAGTTTGTTTTGCGCTTTCAGGCGTACCCCCTATTATAACAAAAAAGATGCTAAAGGAAAAGGATTTTTAAGAATTTGTGGTATAATAATCATTACGTTAAAAGGGGACAATATGCAAGATAAAATTGTGATTCATGGGGCGCGAGCCCACAATTTAAAAAATATAGATGTGACGATTCCACGTGATAAATTAGTCGTTGTGACTGGGTTATCGGGTTCTGGAAAATCTAGTCTGGCTTTTGATACCTTGTATGCGGAAGGTCAGCGTCGTTATGTAGAGAGCTTGTCAGCATATGCTCGCCAGTTCTTGGGAAATATGGAAAAGCCAGATGTGGATTCGATTGAAGGGCTTAGTCCCGCCATTTCTATTGACCAGAAGACGACTTCTAAAAATCCACGTTCAACAGTGGGAACAGCAACAGAGATCAATGATTATCTCCGTCTGCTCTATGCGCGTGTCGGGACACCTTACTGTATCAATGGACACGGAGCTATTACGGCTTCTTCTGTTGAGCAGATTGTCAATCAGGTCTTGGAATTGCCTGAACGAACACGGATGCAAATTTTAGCACCTGTCATTCGTCGAAAAAAAGGTCAGCACAAAACCGTTTTTGAAAAGATTCAAAAGGATGGTTATGTCCGAGTTCGGGTCGATGGAGACACCGTTGAAGTGTCAGAGGTACCTGAGTTAGAAAAGAACAAGATGCATACGATTGACATCGTGGTAGACCGCTTGGTCAATAAAGAAGGTGTTCGTTCTCGTCTCTTTGATTCGGTTGAAGCCGCCCTTCGCTTAGCGGATGGCTATGTTATTATTGATACCATGGACGGAAATGAGTTGCTCTTTTCTGAACACTATTCCTGTCCTGTCTGTGGGTTTACAGTGCCTGAGTTAGAACCCCGTCTCTTTTCGTTCAATGCACCTTTCGGATCTTGTAGCGAATGCGATGGTTTGGGGATGAAACTGGAAGTTGATCTCGATTTGGTGGTGCCAGATGCGACTAAAACACTGCGAGAAGGTGCGCTTGCACCGTGGAATCCGATTTCTTCCAATTATTATCCGCAGATGTTGGAACAAGCCATGACCCAATTTGGTGTTGACATGGATACACCGTGGGAAAAATTATCTGATGCTGACAAGGATTTGGTTTTGTACGGTTCAGATGGAAAAGAATTCCATTTTCATTATGAAAATGAGTTTGGCGGAGTACGTGATATTGATCTTCCCTTTGAAGGGGTGGTTTATAATATCGAACGTCGCTACAAAGAGACAGCCAGTGATTACACACGCAATGTCATGCGGGCTTATATGAATGAATTGACGTGCCAGACTTGCCATGGCTATCGTTTGAATGACCAAGCTTTGGCGGTCAAGGTAGGTGGTGAAGAAGGGCTTCATATCGGTGAAGTATCTGATTTATCAATTTCTGATCATCTTCAATTACTAGAAGGATTGACCTTGTCTGCCAACGAAGAAACGATTGCAACTCCGATTCTCAAAGAAATTAGAGACCGTCTGACATTTTTAAACAACGTGGGTCTCAATTACCTCACTCTGTCACGGGCAGCAGGAACCTTATCCGGTGGAGAGAGTCAACGGATTCGCTTGGCAACGCAGATTGGTTCTAACTTATCAGGGGTACTCTATATTCTGGATGAACCTTCAATAGGACTACACCAACGGGACAATGACCGCCTGATTGCCAGCCTCAAGAAGATGCGTGATTTGGGCAATACTTTGATTGTGGTAGAGCACGATGAAGATACTATGATGGCGGCGGATTATCTGATTGATATGGGGCCGGGAGCTGGTGTATTCGGTGGGGAGGTTGTAGCAGCTGGGACACCGAATCAAGTGGCTAAAAATAAGAAATCCATTACTGGTCAATATCTATCTGGTAAACGTGAGATCCCTGTTCCGTTGGAGCGTCGTGTGGGTAATGGCCGCTTTATTGAAGTGACCGGTGCGCAAGAGCATAATTTACAGAATATCACGGCACGTTTTCCACTTGGAAAATTCATTGCAGTCACAGGAGTCTCTGGTTCTGGTAAGTCTACGCTGGTGAATTCTATTTTGAAAAAAGCCATTGCGCAGAAACTCAATCGTAACTCAGAGAAGCCTGGTAAATTTAAGACGATTTCAGGCATTGAACATCTAGATCGCTTGATTGATATTGATCAAAGCCCGATTGGACGGACACCGCGTTCGAATCCTGCGACTTATACTGGGGTCTTTGACGATATCCGTGATTTGTTTGCTAAGACCAATGAAGCCAAGGTTCGTGGTTACAAGAAAGGGCGTTTCTCCTTCAATGTCAAGGGAGGACGTTGTGAAGCTTGCTCTGGTGATGGGATTATCAAGATTGAAATGCACTTCTTGCCAGATGTTTATGTGCCTTGTGAAGTCTGCCATGGTACGCGCTACAATAGTGAAACCTTGGAAGTTCATTACAAGGAGAAAAATATTGCGCAAATCTTGGACATGACGGTCAATGATGCGGTGGAATTCTTCAAACATATTCCAAAGATTGAGCGGAAACTCCAGACCATTAAAGATGTAGGTCTAGGCTATGTGACTCTAGGACAACCCGCTACGACTCTTTCAGGAGGAGAAGCGCAACGGATGAAGTTGGCTTCTGAGCTCCACAAACGCTCAACTGGTAAATCTCTTTATATCTTGGATGAGCCAACGACAGGTCTCCATACAGAAGATATCGCACAACTCCTCAAGGTCCTGTCTCGTTTTGTTGATGATGGGAATACCGTCCTTGTGATTGAACACAATCTGGATGTAATTAAAACGGCTGATCATCTGATTGACCTTGGTCCAGAAGGCGGTATTGGTGGCGGTACCATTGTTGCGACTGGAACGCCAGAAGAAGTCGCGACAAATCCAGCCAGCTTTACAGGACAATATTTGAAGCACAAACTTGAAAAATAAGCATGAAAGAACAGCCGGAGGGTTGTTCTTTTTTAGTGCTACATGTCGGTATCTCTCAGTATTGTTGGGCTTTCACAAAAGAATAGTTTTGATATCCGTTTTTGTACTATTTGCTGAATGGTATGTTCAATGAAACACTCTAAAAGTTGTTTGGAAACTCTTTTGATATGGAGAAGGGGCTTTTTCTTTTCCACCTAGCAATACCTGTCTTTTCGTGGTAAAATAGTGTCAAGAATGATTTGGAGGTACCAGATGACTTATTTAGAAAAACGGTTAGCAAAATTTGAAACAGTACTCAAGCAGTCGGATGTTGATGGGGTTTTGGTGACCAATTTAACCAATATTTATTATTTAACAGGTTTTCATGGAACGAGTGCAACAGTCTTTATCAGCGGTCGTCGTCGGATATTTGTGACGGATGCTCGCTATACCTTGATTGCCAAAAAAGTCGTCACAGGCTTTGATATTTTGGAAACACGCGATGCGATGGCTGAAATTGCTAAGGTTATTGCAGAAGATGGTTTGAAAAAAATTGGTTTTGACAGCCAAGTAACTTTCCACTACTATCAGCAATTAACCACAGTCTTTTCAAACTACGAGCTGGTACCGATGACCGATTTTATAGAGCAGTTGCGGATGGTCAAGGACGATCAGGAAATTGCCACAATTCGCAAGGCTTGCTCCATCTCTGACAAAGCCTTTATGGATGTGTTGGACTTTATCAAGCCTGGTGAGACTACGGAGCTTGCTGTGGCCAATTTCTTGGATTTTCGAATGCGAGAGTATGGAGCGTCAGGGATCTCTTTTGATACGATTGCCGCAAGTGGATACCGCTCTGCCATGCCACACGGTGTTGCTAGTGATAAGGTGATTCAATCTGGAGAAACGCTAACCTTGGATTTTGGCTGTTATTACCATCATTATGTCAGCGATATGACGCGTACCATTCATATCGGTCAGGTGACAGATGAAGAGCGGGAGATTTATGACATCGTCCTCAAAGCTAATCAAGCCTTGATTGAGAAAGCTAAAGCAGGGCTTTCCTACCGTGATTTTGACGCCATTCCGCGTGCTGTTATCAACGAAGCGGGTTATGGGGAACATTTTACCCACGGGATTGGTCACGGGATTGGTCTTGATGTGCATGAAATTCCTTACTTTGGTCATTCAGATGAGAAAATCCAAGCAGGCATGGTATTAACAGATGAGCCAGGTATTTATTTAGAGGGAAAATACGGTGTCCGAATCGAAGATGATTTGCTGATAACCGAGACTGGTTGTGAAATTTTAACATTGGCCCCTAAAGAATTGATTGTTATTTGAGAAAACAGAAGATTTGTGGTAAAATAAAACGAATAAATATTTTTTTGAAGAGGTAATACTACACATGGTAGATGCAAGTAAATTAAGATCTGGTATGACATTCACAACAGACGATGGTCGTCTTCTCCGCGTTTTGGAAGCAAGCCACCACAAACCAGGTAAAGGGAATACCATCATGCGGATGAAATTGCGTGATGTTCGTACAGGTTCAACCTTTGATACAACGTATCGTCCAGACGAAAAATTTGAGCAAGCCATTATTGAAACACGCGTTGCAACTTATTTGTACCAAATGGATGATGTGGCGTATTTCATGGATACAGAAAGTTTTGATCAATATGAGATTCCAACTGTCAATGTTCAAGAAGAATTGCTTTACATTCTTGAAAATTCAGAAGTAAAAATTCAATTTTACGGTACAGAAGTCATTGGGGTACAAGTTCCAACAACTGTTGAATTAACTGTTACAGAAACACAACCATCCATCAAGGGTGCAACAGTAACTGGTTCTGGTAAACCAGCAACACTTGAAACTGGACTTGTTGTAAACGTGCCAGACTTTATCGAAGCTGGTCAAAAATTAGTCATTAACACAGCAGAAGGTACATACGTATCACGTGCTTAAATCGGGTTTTCCTAGAAAGGATTTCGAATGACAACAGAAAATCTTGGCGAAATCGTTATTGCACCTCATGTTTTAGAAGTGATCACTGGAATTGCTTCAGCAAAGGTGGAGGGCGTTCACTCGCTTCATAACAAACGAATTGCAGACGGGCTTTCAAAAAAAGCTCTAAATCGTGGTGTCTACCTTCAAGCAGATGAAGAAGGTCAGTTGACTGCAGATATTTATGTCTATTTGGAATACGGTGTCAATGTACCTGCAGTATCCATGGATATTCAACGTGCTGTAAAAACTGCGGTGTTTAACTATGCAGATGTGACGGTTTCGGCAGTCAACATCCATGTAGCTGGTATTGTACCAGTCGAAACACCAAAACCAGAATTAAAAGACTTATTCGGTGAGGACTTCCTCGATGAAGAATAAAGAATCGAGAAGATATCTGCGTCAGTGTGCTTTACAGGCTATCGTTTCGACAGAATTTGGACAAGATCCGCTTCAAGCTGCACAATTTTCCTATTTATATGATAAGGAAGAGGTTGAAGATGGTGTAGAAATTCCTCTTTTTCTCCTTCAGCTAGTGACTGGAGTTTCAGAACACAAGGCTGAGTTGGACAAAGAGTTGGCTACACGTTTAAAATCTGGTTGGACCCTAGATCGTTTGACAACAATTGATAAGAGTTTGTTGCGTTTGGGCTTGTTCGAAATTCGTTATTTTGAAGAAACGCCTGCACGTGTTGCTGTGAATGAAATCTTAGAATTGGCAAAAGAATTTTCAGATGAGACTTCTGTGAAGTTTATAAACGGGGTATTAACGCATTTTGTAACAGAATAAATAAAGAAAGAACGAGTAAGACCTTGTTCTTTTTTTGTGCATAGAAATCTATTGTGTATTTGCTTGACAAAGTGCATTGATAGGTTTAAAATAAATATATAATAAATTTCGATATATAATTATAATTAGTATATGAAGGGGGTGGGCAGATGCATTTTCCAGTATCTTCAACCTTGGTTGAATTTTTGGTTCTAGCTATTGTAGATGAGCAAGATTCTTATGGCTATGAGATCAGTCAGACGATAAAATTAGTTGCGGCGATTCGAGAGTCGAGTCTCTATCCGATTCTCAAAAAGCTGGAACAATCAAATTATGTCACAACTTACAGTCAGGAACATCAAGGTAGACAACGGAAATATTATGCCATTACAGCTGAGGGTAAGGAGTACCTACAATTTCTCAAAGAGGAGTGGCAGCAACATACAGACACATTGGCAGATATTATTGAAGGGAGAATTCGGAAATGAGAAGAGAGGCGTATTTGATAGCATTGGAGGGGCATCTCAAAAAACTGTCTAAGTCAGATGTTGAGGATACCATGCGCTACTTTAGAGAGTTGTTTGATGATGCAGGTCCAGAAGGCGAAGAGGAGTTAATAGCTAGTTTAGGCGATCCCAAAATCGCTGCATCAGATGTAGTGGGAGACCTGCTTGATAAGAAGATTGAAGAAGCAAAGACCTATAAGGATAAATTAGGAGTGGTTCGATTTGCCCTCTTAGCCATTGCGGCAGCACCAGTTGGGTTTATCGTGCTGCTGATTTTATTGTTAATCCTTTTTACAATCCTTGCCTTCTTTGTAGCTATTTTGATTGCAATATTTGGTGCAGCAGTAACGATGTTGGGTCTCTGCGGTGCCTTCTTATGGGAAAGTGTGACGCATTTCCAAACGTTAGGGATTTTATTCTTTAATCTTGGAGGAGCACTTGTCAGCCTAGGATTAGCTTTGCTTGTCTTTATCATTGGAGTTTGGGCAAGTAAGTGGGTTGGACGAGGGATTGTTCGCTTGGCACAGTGTGTGTATAGAAAGGTGGAGAAAAATGGCTAAATGGCAAAAAAATCTAGCAATCTTTGCTGCAGGCTGCTTGTTAGCAGGGGGTGTGACAATCGGAGTTGGTGCACTGACAGGCGGTGTTCAAGATGTGAAAGACATTTATATAGCTCCAGCACCACCACCAAAAGAATTTAAGACAGAGTATGATAAGATTAGCGGACTGGATGTTGACTTTACCAGTTCAAATGTTCTAGTTGAAGTGGCGGATGTGGATCAGATTACGGTTATTCAGACTGTTGATGACAGGCAATTGTTTGACTTGACGGGGAAATTGGTCACCACTGTGGAAAATGGTATCTTGAAAATGAAAAATGAACCTGTCCGGCCTAAGGAGAATGAGCCAGACATTGATACAGATATCCTAGGTGTCTTTACTTACTTTAGAAAAGACCGGTATGAATGGACGGTACCTGTTGTCATTCAAATCCCTAAGGAAGTGGTGCTGGAGCAGGTGAATGCCAAGTTGAGTGCAGGTACTTGGCTGAGTCTGAACGATGCCGAAATCAAAAATGTGAATGTTCAAGCAGAACCGCAAACTGTCGTTACTCTTAATAATGTGATTGCCCATCAAATCAATGGGGAGGGAAAAGGACAGTTTAATATTTTTGAAAGTTATGTAAAGTCAGGAAAAATTAGCGCGAAAGACTTTCTCAACATTTCAGCAAGTAAGTTGCAGAATGTCTCCCTGTCTATCCTTTCTACTTCATCTATCGATTTTACAGAGAGCATTTTAAAAGATAGCCAAGTGCATGCTGAAGTAGGTTATTTGTATCTGTCTGGTATGACCTATCTCGGTAAAGTTGATGTTGAAAATAAAAATGGCATCATTCGGCTGATACAACTGTCCAATATGGATTTACTCAATCTAAACTTGACAGCAGAGCCTGGAAACATCACAGTTGATTTGAACGATTTGCCTTATACTGAAATTATGGATGAGAAAAAATCGACCTATCAGCACAAGGGGAGTCAGGTGCGTTCAGATGTAACCATCAAGGTGCAAAAAGGAGACATTGAACTGATAGATTGGGCAGAAGATGACCCTCATCGTCCAAAATGGATGAAAGATGAGGCACCAGATTTTAAACGATTTGAATAAAGTTGTTTATCATAGAAAAAACAGTTTGAGATGATTCTCAAACTGTTTTTAAATACTTTGACCAGGCAGTAAAGTAATGGGTAATACGTAATCTTTACTCGTTTTTTCACCCGCAATTTTTTTGAGAAGAATTTCGACAAGGAGGCTGGCGATTTCTTTTAATGGTTGTTTAATAGTGGTTAACTGTGGGTAGAAATTCTCAATAAAGGTCGTTCCATCATAGCCGATAATTTTCAGATTGTCAGGAATAGATAAACCGAGTTGCTTTGCCACCTTTATTGTTAAAATAGCCGTTAAGTCATCAGAGACAAAAATCCCATCTGGATGGTGGTTGGAGATAATGGATTTGATTTCGAGTTCCCGACGCATATTGGACAGGTTATTTGGAACGTGGATGACAGGAGCACTTTTTTTATTTAAGTGATAGGAAAAACCCAGCTGGCGTAAACCGGTTGGAGAATCAGAGTCGTCCTTCCCAGTAATCATAATGATATTTTGACACCCATGCTTTTCAAGTGTACTAGCTGCTAGCTTTCCCCCTTCGAAATTATCAGAGGAAATGATTGGAATATGTGGCGCGAGATTACGGTCAAAAGCTACAATTGGAGCTTCCACACGCTCGTAATCATCAATGCCTAGATTATGGCTAGAAGAGATAATACCGTCTACTTGATTGGCAGAGAGCATTTCTAAATATTCCTTCTCTTTTATGGGATTGTTTTCACTATTGCAGATAATCGTTTTGTAGCCTCGTTCAAAGAGTTCGATTTCCAGTAATTCAATCAGTTCAGCATAAAAAATATTACTGATGTTTGGGAAAATCAGCCCAATGAGTTTGGCAGACTTTCCTTGTAGACCACGAGCGAGATTATTAGGTTTGTAGCCTAACTCTCGCATGGCAGTCTGCACTTTCTCGATGGTTTTCTGAGATAGGTAGCCTTTTTTATTGATAACTCGTGAGACGGTTGTTGGGCTGACCCCTGCCAATTGAGCAACGTCTGTTAATTTTGCAACCATATTAGTATTTTAACTCAAAGTAAGTACCAGTCGGTTGGCCAGCTAGTAGCTTGATTCCTGTCTGACCAGCTTCTGGGAAGACACGGCTAGTAAATACCTTCTCTCCTTTATTGATAAAAATTTCGATAATGGATTTGTCAACGAAAATCCGGACTTGTGTTTTGTTAGTTGTGATGTCGCATTGTCGTGTCGTTCCGAAATCAGTAGCATATTGGACACCAGCTTGACTTCTATCTAGAGTCACTTTACCATTTATTGTATCGACAATCAAGCGCAAACCATTCCCTTTCGTATCAGCAAATAAGAGGAGTTCTCCAATTTCATTGGCTGGAAATGTCAAGTCTAATTCGTAACAATTATCCGTAGTTGTTTTTTCAACAAATGTTTCTTCGGTAGAGCGCAATTCCTTGATGGCTTCAACAGGATATTGGTATAGTTTGCCATCACGAATGGACAATTCCTTGACAAGACTCATTGCTCCTTGATAATCATACTGATCTGTTGGGTAATCAACATCTGGTCCTCCAATCCAACTAACGATCAAGGCCCGGCCATCTGGGGCATTGAAACCTTGAGTGGCGTATGCTTCAAATCCATAGTCTAGGTTTTGGATTTCTGAAGCGCCTTTCAGAATGGCATTTTGGGTGTCAAACGATTGACAGATCTTATAGGTGTTAGGATAGATGTTGTCATAGTTGAGTTCAGACTTGTCTAGGCCTTGCGGACTATAAAGGAGTACGGGATGGTTGTCTACGAAGACCAGATTTGGACATTCAATCATGTACTCGGAGCCTTTGCCACCGAACTCCAGGTTTCCGATGAATTCCCATTGTTTAATGTTGTTATTGGTAGCTTTATAGAGTTTAATGAAACCAGATTTTTCTAAACTTTGAGCCCCGACTATAGCATAGAATTGCCCTTGATAGTCGAAGATTTGTGGATCACGGAAATGTTCAGTTACATCATCTGGTTGTTGGATAAGGACCTCTTCAAATTTTTCGATGTGGCCCTCCTTGTCCATCCAAGCACCGATTTGAAGAGGGTCGCGGACCCAATTTTCGTCACGGACATTTCCTGTATAAAAGAGAAATAGTTTGTCGTCTATTTCATAAGCAGAGCCAGAATAAGCACCATGGCTATCATGAGGATGATCGGGTAACAGTACCACTCCAGTTTCTGTAAAGTGAACGAGGTCTTCAGACTCCGTATGAACCCATTGCTTTAAACCGTGGGCGGCACCAAAAGGCCAGTTTTGATAGAAAAGACTAAATTTTCCATTGAAGTAGGAGAAACCATTCGGATCATTTAATAGACCGGTTTTGGGTTCAATATGGTAGGTGACATGCCAAGGGGATTTAGCCACATTCTCTTTGATTTTGGTTATTTCATCAGCAGTCCAGTCGGCATAGGCTTTGTAACGAATTTCTTGAGGTAGATTCATAATGTTCTCCAGTCAATCTAAAGTTCTTTACTATATAGTAAACGTTTTCTCTTAAAAAATCAACGATTTCACGTAAAAAATAAAAATTTCTGCAAAACGTTTGACAGAATAGAAAAAAATGATATAATAGGAACATAGAAAGTTTTGAAAACACTTTCACTCAAAAATATTTAAGGAGATTTTTGCAAAATGAACAATACAGAAATTGCAAAAAAAGTCATCGATGCTATCGGTGGAGTTGAGAATGTCAATAGTGTAGCTCACTGTGCGACTCGCCTCCGTGTGATGGTGAAAGATGAGTCGAAAATCGACAAGGATACAGTCGAAAATATTGAAAAAGTACAGGGTGCTTTCTTTAACTCAGGTCAATACCAAATCATCTTTGGTACTGGTACAGTTAACAAAATCTATGATGAAGTCGTAGCACTTGGCTTGCCAACTTCAACTAAGGCTGAAATGAAAGCAGAAGCTGCCAAACAAGGAAATTGGTTCCAACGAGCTATTCGTACCTTTGGTGATGTTTTTGTACCAATCATCCCAGCTATCGTAGCAACCGGTCTATTCATGGGGCTTCGTGGTATGTTCGCAGCATTTGGGATGCCTTTGGAAGGTGATATAGCTACTTATTCTCAAATCTTAACAGATACAGCCTTTATCGTATTGCCTGCCTTGGTAGTATGGTCAACTTTCCGCGTATTCGGTGGAAACCCAACAATTGGTATTGTACTGGGTATGATGTTGATTGCTGGTCAATTGCCAAATGCTTGGGATATTGTTTCAGGTAAAGACATTAAACCAATGGAATTCTTCGGATTTATTCCAGTTGTAGGTTTGCAAGGTTCTGTATTACCTGCTTTCATAATCGGTATTGTTGGTGCTAAATTTGAGAAGGCAGTCCGTAAAGTCGTTCCAGATGTTCTTGACCTTTTGGTGACACCATTTATTACTCTCTTGGTGATGTCTATCCTTGGACTTTTCGTGATTGGACCCGTTTTCCATGTGGTTGAAAACTATATCTTAGCTGGAACAAAAGCCCTACTTGCTTTACCATTTGGCTTAGGTGGCTTCCTTATTGGTGGTGTTCACCAAGTTATTGTTGTATCAGGTGTACACCATATCTTTAACATGCTTGAAATCCAATTAACAAGTAGCTCATTAGCCGAGACTGGGATGGCTGCTAACCCATTCAACGCGATTATCACAGCGGCAATGACGGCTCAAGGTGCGGCAACTGTTGCAGTTGGTGTGAAGACAAAAAATCCTAAGTTGAAAACACTCGCTTTCCCAGCTGCTCTGTCTGCTTTCCTCGGTATTACTGAACCAGCTATCTTTGGTGTCAACTTGCGTTTCCGTAAGCCTTTCTTCCTTTCATTGATTGCTGGTGCTATTGGTGGTGCCTTTGCTTCTATCCTTGGTCTTGCTGGTACAGGTTCTGGTGTTACAATTATACCAGGTGCTACTCTATACGTTGAAAACGGTCAATTACTTCAATACATCTTGATGGTAGCTGTATCATTTGCACTTGGTTTTGCCTTAACTTACATGTTCGGTTATGAAGATGAAGTAACTGAAGGAGCAACTCCTGTAAAAAAGTCTGAAGTGCAGCCAGCAGTATCAAATCCAGTAACTCCTGTTGCTGACGAAGTGCTTGTTTCTCCACTCTCTGGTGAAGTGGTAGAATTGGCAAATGTGAATGACCCAGTCTTCTCATCAGGTGCAATGGGGAAAGGTCTTGCGGTAAAACCATCTGAAGGTGTAGTGTATGCCCCAGCTGATGCAGAAGTGACTATTGCCTTTGAAACTGGTCATGCTTATGGCCTAAAAACTGCTTCTGGTGCTGAACTTCTCATTCACATCGGTATTGATACAGTATCCATGAATGGTGAAGGTTTTGAAAAATTGGTTGCAGCTGGTGACAAGGTTAAAGCGGGGGTACCGCTTGCGAAATTTGATTCTACTAAAATTGCGGCCGCAGGTTTGGATGATACTACAATGGTCATCGTAACGAATACAGCGGACTTCACAACAGTGGAAGGCCTCGCTCAAGGAACTGTTGCACATGGTGCAGATTTCCTTAAAGTTGCAAAATAATGATGAAATCATAAAGAAAAAGGCGATTTGCCTTTTTCTTATGTTTCGTGCTGTGATATAATGGAGACAATAAAACAAAAGAGGTTCGATATGACAAAACTATATGGTAGCCTAGAGGCGGGCGGAACAAAGTTTGTATGTGCAGTAGGAGATGAAACGTTTCAAGTTGTTGAGAAAACGCAATTTCCAACAACGACTCCATATGAAACGATTGAAAAAACAGTGGCTTTCTTTAAAAAATATGAGAAAGATTTAGCAGGGATTGCCATTGGTTCATTTGGGCCGATTGATATTGATAAAAATTCACCAACCTATGGCTTTATCACGACAACGCCGAAGCCACATTGGGCAAATGTCGACTTGTTGGGCTTGATTGAAAAAGAGTTTTCGATTCCTTTCTATTTCACGACAGATGTCAACTCATCTGCCTTTGGGGAAATGATGGTTCGTAAAGGTGTGGATAGCTTGGTCTACTATACTATTGGAACAGGTATTGGTGCAGGTGCGATCCAACGAGGTGAATTCGTTGGAGGTACTGGTCATACAGAAGCAGGCCATACCTATGTGGCTCCTCATCCTTATGATGTAAAACATGAATTTGTGGGAGTTTGCCCATTCCACAAGGGATGTTTGGAAGGTTTAGCTGCAGGTCCTTCCTTGGAAGCACGTACTGGTATTCGTGGAGAATTGATTGAGCAAAATTCAGATGTCTGGGACGTACAAGCCTATTATATTGCGCAAGCGGCAGTACAAGCAACCATGATGTATCGGCCTCAAGTCATCGTATTTGGTGGTGGTGTGATGGGGCAAGAACACATGTTGAAACGAGTCCGTGATAAATTTACAGCTCTTCTCAATGGCTATCTCCCAGTACCAGATATGACGGAATATATCGTTACTCCAGCTGTCTCTGGAAATGGTTCGGCAACCTTGGGAAATTTTGCTTTAGCAAAACAAATTTCAGAATAAATATGATCGAAATAGGAAGAAGCTGGTCGTAAGGACTGGCTTTTTATTTACGAATAGATTGGTTTTTGATATGATGACTATAAGAAGATGAAAAGAGGAACGAATCATGGGACAACCATTGTTTTTACAATCAGTTATGCAGGAAAAAATTTGGGGTGGAACACGTCTGAAAGAACTGTTTGGTTACGCGGCACCAAGTGACTCTATCGGGGAATACTGGGCAATTTCTGCTCATCCAAACGGGGTGTCTGTTATCGAGAATGGCCCGTTTGCGGGTCAAGCATTGGATAAAGTCTATGCAGAGCATCGTGAATTATTTGGGGACAGTAAAGATCCTGTATTTCCCTTATTGACAAAAATTTTAGATGCGAACGATTGGCTTAGTGTGCAAGTGCATCCAGATGATGCCTATGGACTGGAACATGAGGGAGAACTAGGAAAGACAGAATGCTGGTACGTGATTGCTGCTGATGAAGGGGCAGAAATTGTCTACGGTCATCGGGCGCGTTCTAAAGAAGAATTGCGACAAATGATTGAGTCTGGACAATGGGAAGACTTACTAGTACGTATACCTGTAAAAGCTGGAGACTTCTTTTATGTCCCAAGTGGGACCATGCATGCGATTGGTAAGGGGATTTTGATATTAGAAACCCAACAATCAAGTGACACAACTTATCGGGTCTATGACTTTGATAGGCAGGATGCAGCTGGAAATCTTAGAGATCTGCATATTGATCAGTCCGTAGATGTGATGACAATTGGTCAAGTAGCCAATAGCCATCCAGATACGATTGAATGTTCAGAAGTAGCAGTGACCACCTTTGTCAGCAATGAATTTTTCACAGTGTATAAGTGGGACCTTCATGGTGAAATCACTATGAAAAGAAATGCACCTTACTATCTATGTAGTGTCTTGGATGGAGAGGCAGTATTGTCAGTAGATGAACAACAATATCCTATCGAAAAAGGAATGCATTTCATCTTACCAACGGACTGTGATAGTTGGTCATTAAAAGGAGAGGCGGAATTGATTGTTAGTCACCCATAAATGTAGGGAATTCTTGAAATCTCCATAAAATTGTGGTACAATAAATCATTGAACTGAAAAAAATATAGGATGAGTAATATGGCAACAAATATTCTTCGTTCTCTCATTGAAAACGACAAGGGAGAATTGAAAAAATTAGAAAAAATGGCGGATAAGGTCATTGCATACGCAGATGAGATGTCAGCCTTGTCTGACGAAGCTTTGCAAGCAAAAACGGTTGAGTTTAAAGAACGCTATCAAAAAGGCGAAACCTTAGATGATTTATTGTATGAGGCTTATGCAGTAGTCCGTGAAGCTTCAAAACGGGTATTGGGTTTGTATCCTTATCCAGTGCAGATTATGGGGGGGATTGTCCTTCATAATGGTGACGTTCCAGAAATGCGGACTGGGGAAGGAAAAACCTTGACAGCGACGATGCCGGTTTACCTCAACGCTCTTGCAGGAGAAGGGGTACACGTTGTCACGGTCAATGAATACTTGGCAACGCGTGATGCGACTGAGATGGGTGAGCTATATTCTTGGCTTGGTTTGTCTGTCGGCATCAACTTAGCTGCAAAATCTTCGTTTGAAAAACGCGAAGCTTATGAATGTGACATTACCTATTCAACCAACTCAGAGATTGGATTTGACTACCTTCGTGACAACATGGTTGTCCGTGCAGAAGATATGGTGCAACGTCCGTTGAATTTTGCCTTGGTCGATGAGGTGGACTCAGTCTTGATTGATGAGGCGCGGACACCTTTGATTGTGTCAGGTGCGACTAGCTCAGAGACTAACCAACTCTACTTTATGGCGGATCAATTTGTCAAAGGTTTGGAAAAAGATGATTACATCATCGATGTCTCTACAAAAACGATTGGTCTATCTGATGCAGGGATTGATAAAGCAGAGAGCTTCTTCCGTTTGGAAAACCTGTATGACATCGAAAATGTGGCTCTTACACACTTTATCGACAACGCTCTACGTGCCAACTATATCATGATTTATGATATCGATTATTTGGTAAATGAAGAGCAGGAAGTCATGATTATCGATCCATTTACTGGACGTACCATGGAGGGCCGTCGCTATTCAGATGGCTTGCACCAAGCGATTGAAGCTAAAGAAGGTGTGCCTGTTCAAAATGAATCGAAGACGAGTGCATCTATTACCTACCAAAATATGTTCCGTATGTACAAGAAATTGGCAGGGATGACAGGTACGGCTAAGACGGAAGAAGAAGAGTTCCGTGAAGTGTACAATATGCGCGTGATTCCGATTCCGACAAACCGTCCAGTTATTCGTGAGGATCATGAAGACTTGCTTTATACCAATTTAGAGTACAAATTTAATGCGGTTGTGGCAGATGTAAAAGCGCGCTATGAAAAAGGACAGCCGGTCCTTGTTGGTACTGTTGCGGTGGAAACGTCTGACTATTTGTCACAACGTTTAGTAGCAGCAGGTGTTCCTCATGAAGTGTTGAATGCGAAAAATCACTACCGTGAAGCGCAAATCATTATGAATGCTGGACAACGTGGTGCAGTAACGATTGCGACCAATATGGCAGGTCGTGGTACCGATATCAAGTTAGGCCCTGGTGTTCGTGAATTGGGAGGCCTTTGTGTTATTGGGACAGAGCGCCATGAGAGCCGTCGTATTGACAATCAGCTCCGTGGACGTTCAGGACGTCAAGGAGATCCAGGTGAATCTCAATTCTATCTCTCATTTGAAGATGATTTGATGAAACGTTTTGGTTCTGAACGTATCAAAACCTTTATGGAACGGATGAATCTCAGTGAAGAAGAGTCTGTTATCAAGTCTAAGATGTTGACACGTCAAGTAGAAGGTGCTCAAAAACGTGTGGAAGGGAACAATTACGATTCTCGGAAACAAATCCTTCAATATGACGATGTCATGCGTGAGCAACGCGAGATTATCTATAGTCAACGTCATGATGTGATTACTTCAGACCGTGATTTAGCTCCTGAAATCAAAAGCATGATCAAACGAACCATTGATCGTCAAGTGGATGGTCATAAGGCAAGTAAGCGAGAAGAAGCACTTGAAGCGATTCTACATTTTGCGCAAACTAGTCTTGTTGCTGAAGAGTCTATTCAACTTTCTGATTTGGAAGGCAAAACTGACGAGCAAATCAAACAAGATTTGTACGAACGAGCTCTTGCAGTTTATGATCGGCAAGTTGAAAAATTACGCGATGAAGAACGTGTGAAAGAATTCCAAAAAGTTCTGTTACTTCGCGTAGTGGACAATAAATGGACAGACCATATTGATGCACTGGATCAATTGCGCAATGCGGTTAGCCTCCGTGGATATGCTCAAAATAACCCTGTTGTTGAATATCAATCAGAAGCCTTTGCGATGTTCAATGACATGATAGGTGCGATTGAGTTTGATGTGACACGTTTGATGATGAAGGCGCAAATTCATGACAATATTGAGCGTGAACGTGCCGTACATGAAGCACATACAACAACTGTTAAAAATATTGTTCCAGGTAAGGCAAGTGCAGGTGCTTCATTTGAAGGTGTGGACCGCAATGACCTTTGTCCATGTGGATCAGGTAAGAAATTTAAGAATTGCCACGGCAGAGCCTAAGGGGTAATAAAAAGGAATAAGGTCTAGGAGTTTATCCTGACCTTTTTTGAAGAATATGATAATAGGACATGGAATAGATTTACAAGAAATCGCAGCCATTGAGCGTGCCATTGAAAAACATCCTCGATTTGCTAGAAAAATTCTGACTGACAAGGAAGAAGAAATCTTTTTACAGTTGAAAGGCAGAAGGCAAATCGAATTTTTAGCAGGGCGCTGGTCTGCTAAGGAGGCTTTTTCGAAAGCTTTGGGAACGGGTATTGGAAAACTTGGATTTCAAGATATTGAAATTTTAACAGATGGAAAAGGAGCACCGCTCGTTACGGTTTCGCCTGTCGCAGCAAAGGTCTGGGTGAGTATTAGCCATTCAGGTGACTATGTTCAAGCCAGTGTAATTTTGGAGGAAGAGAATGAGAGCAAGCATTCATAGACCTACGCAGATACAAGTAGATCTTCAAGCCATTTCATATAATGTAGAACAAGTTGTAAGCCATTTGCCCCACTCAAGCAAGGTATTTGCGGTTGTCAAAGCAAATGCTTATGGACATGGTGCAGCAGCAGTTGCAAAAACATTGGTAGAACAAGTTGATGGTTTCTGTGTCTCGAATATTGATGAAGCGCTGGAATTACGCCAAATAGGGATTCAACAAGATATTTTAGTTTTAGGTGTTGTCCCTGTCAGCGCAGTGTCTCTCGCAAAAGAAGAAAATATTCTATTGACGGTCGCTAGTGCAGAGTGGCTGAATCAAGTAGATGAGCAGGATTTGTCTGGTTTGCGTGCACACATAAAAGTAGATAGTGGAATGGGCCGAATCGGCTTTCGAGATAGTCTAGCTGTGAATCATGCAATAGAATTTTTAGAGAACAATGGAACGCTTGTCGAAGGAATCTTTACCCATTTTGCAACAGCTGATGAAAAAGATGAGACACAGTTTAACGAGCAATTAGAAACATTTAAGAATTGTTTATCTGAGTTAAAAAAACAGCCTCCACTCGTCCATGCAAGCAATTCAGCAACCAGTATTTGGCATTCAGAGACAATTTTCAACATGGTTCGGTTGGGGGATATTATCTATGGATTGAATCCTAGCGGACATGAGTTGGATCTCCCATACCCAGTTGTACCAGCTCTTCGCTTGGTATCAGAAATAGTTCATATCAAACAGGTTCCAGCCGGGAGCTTAATTGGATATGGTGGGACCTATGAAAGTAGTACTGATGAATATATTGCGACCATTCCAATTGGCTATGCGGACGGCTATACTCGTGCTATGCAAGGTTTTCGCGTATTAGTGGATGGAAAGGAATGTCCTGTTGTCGGACGTGTGTCAATGGACCAAACGACTATACGTTTGCTCCAATCCTATCCACTAGGAACGGAAGTTGTGCTGATAGGGCAATCTGGTCAAAAAGAAATATCGGCACAAGATTGGGCAGACTACATTGGAACGATTAATTATGAGGTAGTTTGTCTGCTATCGGACCGGATTCCTCGGTTTTATGAAGACTAAAAAAACTGGGGTTTCCCAGTTTTTTTCTATAAAGACTTGACAAGGAAGAAAAATGGGTCTACAATATAGATATAAATGGTTATAACCAGTTCAAAAAACATAATATGATATAAAGAAAGGAGAATTATGTCAGTTTATCTTTACGCAAAGTCCATTATTTTAGATGAGAAGGAAGTCCAAAATGCTTATCTAGAAGTCAAGGACGATGGAACTTTTGGTGCAATTTCTCAGGAAAAACCTACTGGTGAAATTGTCGATTATTCGAATTATCACTTGGCTCCGGGCCTTGTTGATACCCACATCCATGGTTATGCTTCACACGATGTGATGGATAATGACTTTGAAGGGGTAAAAGTCATGTCTGAAGGTCTTTTATCTTGTGGTGTAACGTCATGGTTGCCAACAACATTGACAGATTCAACTGAAAATTTAGATGCGGTTTGTGAAACGATTGGGCAGCATGCTGGTGAAGAATCAGGTGCTAAAATTCGTGGTATTTTCTTAGAAGGCCCCTTCTTCACGGAAAAATATAAAGGAGCTCAAAATCCTAAGTATATGACGGATCCATCTGTTGAAAAATTGGAAAAATGGCATCAATTGTCTAATGGTCTGGTCAATAAAATTGCGATTGCACCCGAGCGCGATGGAGTAAAAGAATTTATTGAATTCGCCAATAGCAAACAAATTCACACGGCCTTAGCGCATAGCGATGCGACTTATCAAGAAGCGAAAAATGCGGTAGAAGCAGGAGCAAATATTTTTGTCCATGTCTATAATGGGATGAGTGGATTGCATCATCGCGAGCCCGGTATGGTTGGTGCAGCACTTGATTTGAAGAATGTTTTTGCAGAGTTGATTTGTGATGGCCATCATGTTCACCCAGCTGCTGCAGATATTGTTGTGAAGGCGCGTGGTGCTGAGGAAACGGTACTCATTACGGATTGTATGCGAGCTGGTGGTCAAGGCGAAGGAGATTCTCGTCTTGGTGAATTTGAAGTGATTGTCAAAGATGGCGCAGCCCGTTTGAAACACAATGGTAGTTTAGCCGGTTCAATCTTGGAGCTGATTCAAGCTGTACAAAATGTGGTGAAATGGGGATTGGTGAGCCTGCCTGATGCAGTTCGGATGGCTTCATTGGCACCGGCACGTTCGGTCAATATCGATCAGGTATGTGGTTCGATTGCAGAGGGTAGAGCAGCTGACTTTATTGTTATCGATGATGAAGGGCATTTACAGGCTACTTACCTAGATGGTGTTAAACGATTTGGATAAAACCTTTGGAGGAATATATGGAAACATTAGTAATGTCACAAGAAAAGTACGACCATATGGCTCGTCTTTCAGATGACCGGCAAGTCATTGCAGCTTTGGCAATTGACCAGCGTGGGGCATTGAAACGTCTATTAGCTGCAGCAGCTGGTGGTGGTGAATTTGGGGATGATATCTTGATTGATTTTAAAAAGGTCATTTCAAGTGACTTAACCCCATATGCAAGTTCAATCTTGTTAGATGCAGAATATGGCGTTCCAGCTTCACAATTACGTGCAGACTCTTGCGGCTTCATTGCTGGCTATGAGAAGACTGGTTATGATGCTTCAACGCCAGGTCGTTTACCAGATTTGTTGGATAATTGGTCTGTGAAACGTCTGAAAGACTTAGGTGCTGATGCCGTTAAAATCTTGCTTTATTACGATGTAGATGATAAACCAGAAATTAACGATATCAAACATGCTTGGATTGAACGCATTGGTAGTGAATGTCAAGCAGAAGAAATCCCATACTTCGTCGAAATTTTGACCTACGATGCTAGCGATATGGATGTGACTTCACGTGAATATGCTAAGCTCAAACCTCATAAAGTCATTGGTGCGATGCGTGAATTTTCAAAACCATGTTATAAGGCAGATGTCTTGAAGGTAGAAGTTCCTGTGAACATGAATTATGTGGCAGGATACACAGATGAAGAGCCGGTTTATACTTTGGAAGAAGCAAAAGCTTATTTTAAAGAACAATCGGATGCAACCCATCTTCCATTTATCTTCCTCAGTGCCGGTGTTTCAGCTCGTCTCTTCCAAGAAACATTAGTAGTGGCTAAAGAGGCAGGATCAACCTTTAATGGTGTCCTTTGTGGACGTGCGACATGGAAGGATGCAGTGGCTATCTTTGCTAGTCAGGGAGAGGCTGCGGCCAAAGAATGGTTAGCAAAACAAGGTCGTCAAAATATGGAAGAGTTGAATGCTGTTCTTGCTACGACAGCCAGCTCATGGACTGAGAAAGTAACAGTAAAATAAATTATAAAAAAAGGAACAAATCGTTCCTTTTTTTAGATTCCTTTTAATTCACGAAGAAGGCGTCATAGAGGGCACGGATTGCTTCATTGCGTTCTTCGGTACGAACAACGAACATCACAGATACTTCAGAAGCACCTTGAGAAATCATGGCTAGGTTGATGTTTCGTTGAGAAAGTGCAGCGGTAGCTGTAGCAGCGACCCCAATACTACTCTTCATCCGTTCACCGACAATCATGATAATAGAAAGATTGTATTCAATTTCTGCACGATCAACTTCTAATCGATGGTTCAGTTGACGTAAAATTTCTTCTTCTTTGATAGGCGTTAATTCGCTAGCACGTAAAACAACAGATAGATCATCAATACCAGTTGGCATATGTTCCCAGCTAATATTGAGTTCTTCGAGAATATGAAGCAATTTGCGACCAAATCCGACCTCTCTATTCATAAGGTATTTTGAGACATTGATACTGACAAAATCATCATCTGCTGCAATTCCGACCACAGGAAGATTATCTCCTGTATGCTCAAGAACGATGCGTGTACCTGGATGCTCTGGATTGTTGGTGTTTTTGATCACCAATGGGATACGTCCGCGGTAGGCAGGTAATAATGCCTCGTCATGCAGGACAGAGAAACCAGCGTAGGCCAATTCCCGCATTTCTCGATAAGTGACTTCTTTGATTGAATGGGGATGATGAATAATACCAGGATGGGCTGCGAAAATGCCATCAACATCTGTAAAGTTTTCATACAAATCGGCTTTCACGCCTGCAGCAATAATCGAACCCGTAATGTCAGACCCTCCGCGTGAGAATGTGCAGATTTGTCCTTCTCTTGTCACTCCAAAAAAACCAGGGATCACAAGGACTTCTTCAGCCTTTCGTAACTCTTCAATATGGTCATAGCTGATTGGTAAAATTTGTGCATTTCCTGGATCTGCTGTTACAAAAATTCCTGCCTCTTTAGGATGGACATAACGAGATGGAAGACCTTTGTAGCTAAAATATTCTGCAATTAATTTAGCATTATTGTCTTCACCGGCAGCTAAGAAAGTATCATAAAGAAAAGCGTTGTCTTCTATTGGTAAGGTAGCTAAATCTCGGATATGTTGCGCAATTTTCGCCATGCTTTTTGAAGTAAAACCGAGTTCGTCTACCATTGCCTGATAGCGGTTGATAATCCATTCTTGACTTTCAGAAACATCTTGCCCATCACAATATTCTCGATAATATTTGATGAGTGCATCTGTTACTTTTGTATCGTCAGCTGTACGTTTACCTGGTGCAGACACCACAACAAATCGACGTGTCACGTCTGATTGAACAATATTCCATACTTTTTCGAGTTGCATTGCAGAGGCAAGAGAACTACCACCAAACTTTGTAACCTTCATAGGTGCTCCTTTAGAAATTCCTTTATTGTAGCATTATAGCAAAATTACAACGTCTTGTCAGTAAAGCTAGCATTTATCTAGTCGAACGTTAGGAAATTTTGAAAATCCCTACTTCTTTTGAGAAATAGTGGTAAAATAGATGGAAGAAGCCTGTTTTCAGAAGAAATATAGGGGTGATACAAATAAAAAGAGGAAGGCTCGTTTTAGCAGAAACTACAAGAGAATAATATCTGGTGGATTGGAAGGTGAAAAAGATGAGGTATAAAGCAATTATTTTTGATATGGATGGTGTTCTTTTTGAGACAGAGGAATTTTATTATCATCGCCGTGCGACCTTCCTGACCTCTAAGGGGATTTCGATTCGTCATATTGATCCAGCATTTTTTGTGGGTGGACGAGCGAGTCAGATTTGGCCAGAAATATTAGGATCCGATATTGATCAATGGAATGTTCCAGCCTTGGAAAAAGAATATGAAGACTATAAAACGAAGCATGGGGCTCCATATGGAGAACTTGTTTTTCCTGATGCGAAAGTTGTGTTATCAGTTTTAAAAGAAAAAGGGCTTCGACTAGCTCTTGCGTCAAATACAGACCGTGGTGAGGTGGAACGTGCTTTACAAGAAGCAGGAATTTATGAATTTTTTGACGCTATTTTTTCAGCAACAGAATGTCATGCTTGTAAACCTGATCCTGAGGTCTACGAAAAGGCATGGGCTTATCTTGGACAAAGTAAAGAAGAAACCTTAGTCGTCGAAGATAGTGAGAAAGGAATTGCAGCGGGAGTTGCTGCCGGATTAACAGTATGGGCAATCCGTGATACCAAATGGCAAGTGAACCAGTCTCAGGCAGACAAGTTGATTGAGGGCTTATCGGATTTGCTCAAGGAATGATTAAATCCATTCAAAGGAAGAGGGGTATTCCCTCTTTTTATTTGTTTGAGTTTTCGAATGTCACAAAATGAATAGGGATGGTTTGTTTATTCTCATAAATTTTATGCTAGAATAATCCAAATGAATATTTGATATTCAAATTAGAATTGTAAAGGAGAATGTAATGGCATTTTCAACAATTTCATATGAAGTAAATGGGAAGATTGCTTATCTAACCTTATGCCGCCCAGAAGTTTCGAACGGTTTTAATATTCCTATGTGTCAAGAAATTCTTGAGGCCATTCGGCTGACAAAGCAGCAGGAAAATGTAGTTATCTTACAAATTCAAGCAGAAGGGCCCATTTTTTCGGTTGGCGGAGACTTGGTTGAAATGAAACGAGCTGTGGATGAGGACGATATCTCTTCTCTTGTCCAGATTGCTGAGCTTGTCAATACAATTTCTTTCTCTTTGAAAAAATTACCGAAGATTGTCCTAATGGTTACAGATGGTGCTGTGGCGGGGGCAGCTGCTAACATGGCTGTTGCAGCGGATTTTGTGATTGCATCGGATAAAACAAAATTTATTCAAGCCTTTGTGGGGGTTGGATTAGCGCCAGATGCAGGAGGGCTCTTTCTCCTTTCTCGTGCCATCGGTGCAAACCGTGCTACGCAACTGGCGATGACAGGAGAGGCATTGTCGGCAGAAAAAGCCCAAGATGTTGGAATTGTCTACAAAGTGGTTGCATCTGAAAAGTTAGAAAAAACGGTTACGCAGGTGACCAAGCGTTTATTACGAGGTTCTATCAATTCCTATCGTGCTATTAAAGAAATGGTATGGAAGAGTGAATTTGAAGGCTGGGAAAGGTATGCAAGATTAGAATTAGACTTGCAAAAAGAACTAGCCTTTAAAGAGGATTTCAAAGAAGGGGTTCAAGCGCATGCTGAACGTCGTCGTCCGGTTTTTACAGGTCACTAAAAGTTTTTTTCTAAAAGTATTTGACAATCAAAGTATTTTGCGCTATACTTTGAGGGTCAAAGAAAAGGAGGTGACCGTGTTGGACGACTCAAAAATTAATGAGTATCTAACGACCATTTTCAATAATGTATTGATTATCGAAGAATCTAGTCTTAGAAGTAGTCGCTTTAGCGATGTTTCCATTAAGGAGATGCACACGATTGACGTAATCGGGGATAAGCAAGATGCTACTCCAAGTGATGTATCGCGTGCGTTGATGGTGACGCTTGGTACAGTGACAACTAGCCTAAATAACCTGGAGAGAAAGGGTTATGTGGAAAGGGTTCGTTCTACGAAAGATAGACGTGTGGTTCATCTCTATTTGACGAAAAAAGGCCGATTAGTCTACCGTCTGCATAGACGTTTTCATCGGGAGATGGTCAGACGGATTACAGAAGGAATGGATGAGGCAGAGTTTCAAGTGATGAAAAAAGGTTTGTTCAATCTGTATAACTTCTTGGAGGAATTGAAATGACATCCTATGCTAAAATTAGCCAGGTTGCGCATTATGTTCCCAAGCAAGTCATAGACAATGATACCTTGTCTACTGTCATGGATACCAGTGATGACTGGATTTCAACCAGGACAGGCATAAAACGTCGACATCTTGTCTCCACTGAGCAAACTAGCGATTTAGCGATTCAAGTAGCAAAACAACTCATTGAAAAAGCAGACATTTCGTCAGATGATGTTGATTTTATTATTGTTGCGACGATTACACCGGATTCAGCAATGCCGTCTACAGCTGCTCGAGTTCAAGCTGCAATCGGTGCCCACCGAGCATTTGCCTATGATGTATCGGCTGCTTGTTCAGGATTTGTATTTGCCTTAAGTACAGCAGAAAAATTGATTGCTTCGGGTGCTTATCAAAAAGGTCTAGTCATCGGTGCCGAAGTATTATCGAAAACTGTGGACTGGTCTGATCGGAGTACGGCCGTTCTCTTTGGAGATGGAGCTGGTGGTGTTTTACTTGAAAAAAGTGAGGAGTCTCATTTTCTAGCGGAAAGTTTGCGGACAGATGGAAGTCGAGGACAAGGGCTAACCTCAGGCTATAAAGGCATCTCCTCTCCATTTTCTGATCAGGATGAAGATGATCTATACCTGAAAATGGATGGTCGAGCCATTTTTGAATTTGCGATTCGTGATGTGACCAAAAGCATTGCCGGCTTGCTAGAAGAAGTGCAAATCAGTGTGGATGAGGTGGATTATTTCCTGATGCATCAAGCAAACATTCGGATTTTGGACAAGATGTCCCAGCGATTAGGTGCAGATTTCGCGAAATTTCCTGCAAATATGATGGAATATGGAAACACGAGTGCAGCCTCTATTCCAATATTGTTGTCTGAATCTGTAGAACAAGGGAAAATCCGTTTGGACGGTAGCCAACTTATCTTGATGAGTGGCTTTGGGGGCGGTCTTACTTGGGGGAGCCTCCTCATGAAACTTTAGTTAATGAGCTGTGCTATCACAGTGATTAAAAAATATTTTTATTATTAAAAGGAGAAACTCTCATGTCAGTATTTGAAAAAGTACAAGAAATTATCGTTGAAGAACTTGGTAAAGATGCAGAAGAAGTGCAACTTACAACAACTTTTGAAGATTTAGATGCAGATTCATTGGATCTTTTCCAAGTGATTTCAGAAATCGAAGATGCATTTGATATTCAAATCGAATCTGAAGAAGGTTTGTCAACAGTCGGTGATTTGGTTGCCTACGTTGAAGAGCAGACAAAATAAGAATGCTAAAGATGCTACTAATCTAGCATTTTTACTAGTGCAAATAGTTTGATGTTCAAAACATTGACTAATCAAACTAGTTTAAATTTGGAGGAGTGATGGCTGATATCGATTGATATCCAAGTTGTCCTTCCCCTTGTTTAGGTAATTATTTGAAAATCAAATAATTATCTAAGCAAATGAAAAGAGGATAAGATGCAAACAAATATTACAGAATTATTGAATATCAAGTACCCAATTTTCCAAGGTGGAATGGCTTGGGTTGCAGATGGTGATTTGGCTGGTGCAGTGTCAAATGCTGGAGGCCTTGGGATTATCGGTGGTGGAAATGCTCCGAAAGAAGTGGTCAAGGCTAATATTGATAAAGTCAAAGCAATCACAGATAAACCCTTTGGTGTAAACATCATGTTGCTATCTCCGTTTGTAGATGACATTGTTGATTTGGTGATTGAAGAAGGTGTCAAGGTTGTGACGACTGGGGCGGGAAATCCTGGAAAATACATGGAACGTTTCCATGAAGCTGGTATCACGGTTATCCCTGTTGTACCAAGCGTGGCCTTGGCAAAACGAATGGAAAAATTAGGAGCAGATGCAGTCATTGCTGAGGGAATGGAAGCTGGCGGTCATATTGGAAAGTTGACCACTATGACGTTGGTTCGCCAAGTGGTTGAAGCTGTCAACATCCCTGTTATCGGTGCTGGTGGTGTTGCTGACGGTCGTGGTGCAGCAGCCATCTTTATGCTTGGAGCAGAAGCGATTCAAGTGGGGACACGTTTTGTAGTTGCGAAAGAATCCAATGCGCATCCAAACTTTAAAGAGAAAATTTTAAAAGCGAAAGATATTGATACAGTGTTATCGGCTTCTGTTGTAGGGCATCCTGTACGAGCTATTAAAAATAAGTTGTCAACAGCATATAGTCAAGCAGAGAAAGATTTCCTAGCAGGAAAAAAATCTGCTGATGAAATCGAAGAGCTGGGTGCAGGTGCTCTCCGAAATGCAGTAGTAGATGGAGATGTTGTCAATGGTTCTGTCATGGCGGGACAAATTGCTGGCCTTGTCCAAAAAGAAGAAACCTGTGAAGAAATCTTAACAGATTTGTATTATGGTGCAGCAGCCGTTATCCGAAAAGAAGCAGCGCGCTGGGCAAATGTTGAAGCATAAATAGGATCAGTATGCCAGATAAAAAGCGGAGGAGTTGAGAATGGGCAAAATAGCGTTTTTGTTTGCTGGACAAGGTGCGCAAACAGTGGGCATGGCACGTGATTTGTATGATGCCTACCCAGTAGTAAAAGAGACGTTTGAGCAAGCGAGTCACATTTTAGGATACGATGTACGGAAATTAATCGATGAAGATGAGCAAAAGCTACATCAAACACGGTATACGCAACCGGCCATTTTAACGACTTCTGTAGCAATTTACCGTCTCTTGCTTGAAAAAGGCTTCCAGCCTGATATGGTAGCAGGTTTGTCATTGGGTGAATATTCTGCCTTGGTAGCTGCTGGTGCTCTTCGTTTTGAAGAAGCGGTGGCGCTTGTTGCCAAACGTGGTGAATTGATGGAAACAGCGGCTCCGGCTGGTAGTGGGAAAATGGTTGCAGTTATGAACGCAGACGTATCGGTTATTGAAGAAGCTTGTGAACAGGCTTCAGACAAGGGCTATGTTCGACCAGCCAATTACAATACACCAGCACAGATTGTCATCGGCGGAGATGTTGCTGCGGTTGATGCAGCAGCTGAAAACTTGAAAGCTGCGGGGGTCAAACGCTTGATTCCTCTGAATGTTTCTGGCCCTTTCCATACCGCTCTGTTGAAACCGGCTAGTGAACAACTGGTGGCAGAGTTGGACAAGGTGGATTTTAAACCTTTCCAAATTCCCTTGATTGGCAATACCGAAGCCAAGGTGATGGAGTCTGAGCAAGTGAAATCTCTGTTAGCCCGTCAGGTGATGGAGCCTGTTCGATTCTATGAATCAATTGAAACGATGAAAGACTTAGGTTTAACAGAGGTCATCGAAGTTGGACCGGGTAAGGTTTTGAGTGGCTTCTTGAAAAAAATTGATAAAACCATTGCAGTCTCATCTGTAGAAGATATGGCTAGCTTAGAAGAATTTGTGACGAAATAGGAGGAAGGATGGAAATTTCAACTAAAAATGTATTTGTGACAGGATCAACCCGTGGGATTGGCTTGGCGATTGCCCATAAGTTTGCGAGCATTGGAGCCAATGTTGTTCTCAATGGACGTTCGCCCATTTCAGACGACTTACTCGCGGAATTTGCGGATTATGGGGTGCAAGTTATCGGCATTTCAGGGGATGTTTCGAGTCAAACGGACGCCAAACGAATGGTGGAAGAAGCGACAGCAGCACTTGGATCGATTGATATTTTAGTCAACAATGCTGGGATTACGAAGGACGGAATGGCTCTTCGCATGTCAGAAGACGATTTTGAAGCGGTCTTGAAAATCAATTTGACAGGAACCTTTAATATGACGCAGGCGGTATTGAAGCCGATGACGAAGGCTCGTGCAGGAGCGATTATTAATCTTTCCAGTGTCGTTGGATTGATGGGAAATGCTGGACAAGCCAACTATGCAGCATCTAAGGCAGGTGTGATTGGTTTTAGCAAGTCGATTGCACGTGAAGTAGCTGCTCGAAATGTACGCGTCAATGTGATTGCACCAGGCTTTGTTGAATCAGATATGACAGCTGTCCTATCTGATAAAATCAAGGAAAGTATGATGGGGCAAATTCCAATGAAACGTTTTGGTCAAGCAGAGGAAGTGGCAGAAGTGGCTGTCTTTCTAGCGAAACAAGAGTATGTGACAGGACAGGTTATTGCGATTGATGGTGGCCTTTCTATGTACTAATAGCATGTAATTGACATAGTAGTAGAACGTGTGTTTTGCGCTGTTCATTACCATTTTTATAGTCGGCATAAGGAGAAAAAAATGTCTACAAATCGTGTTGTCATTACAGGTTACGGTGTAACCTCACCTATTGGAAATACACCAGAAGAATTTTGGAATAGTTTGAAAAATGGTCAAATTGGGATTGGAGAATTAACGAAATTTGACACAAGTGAATACAATGTGCACATTGCTGCGGAAATTAAGGATTTTCCATTTGATAAGTATTTTGTGAAAAAAGACAACAACCGTTACGATCCGTATTCGATCTATGCTCTTTATGCAGCACAAGAAGCAGTGGCCCATGCGAACTTGGATACAGAAGCGATTGATCGTGACCGTTTTGGAGTTATCTTATCGACAGGTATCGGCGGTATTAAGGAAATCGAAGAGCAAGTGGAACGTATGAATGAAAAGGGTCCGAAACGGATCCGTCCGATGGCTCTTCCAAAAGCTCTTCCAAATATGGCGGCAGGAAATATTGCCATGAAGGTTGGAGCAAATGGAGTTTGTAAGTGTGTCATTACAGCTTGTGCTTCTTCAAACGATGCCCTTGGAGATGCCTATCGTGAAATTAAATTTGGCTACCAAGATGTGATCTTGGCAGGTGGTGCTGAAGCTGCGATTACCCCATTTGCGATTGGCGGTTTCCAAGCCCTAACTGCCTTATCTACAGCAGAAGATCCAGCCCGTGCGTCCATTCCATTTGACAAAGATAGAAATGGTTTTGTGATGGGAGAAGGTGCTGGGGTGCTTGTTCTAGAAAGCTTGGAACATGCTCAACAACGTGGAGCAACGATTTTAGCAGAAATTGTTGGGTATGGAAACACCTGTGATGCTTACCACATGACCTCTCCACACCCAGAAGGATTAGGAGCTATCAAAGCGATGAAATTAGCTATTTCTGAAGCTGGTTTAGAACCAGGTGATATTGATTATATCAATGCGCATGGAACGTCAACACCAGCTAACGAAAAAGGGGAGAGTCAAGCGATTGTATCTGTATTTGGTAAAAATACACCCGTATCTTCTACTAAGTCCTTTACAGGTCATCTGTTAGGTGCAGCTGGTGCGGTGGAAGCTATTGCGACGATTGAAGCGATGAGACATTCTCATGCACCAATGACAGCGGGGACGCAAGAATTGTCAGATTACATTGAAGCAGATGTCATTTACGGACAAGGTCGTGATATGGACATTAACTATGCTATCTCAAATACATTTGGGTTTGGTGGACATAATTCAGTTGTGGCCTTCAAACGATGGGAGGACTAATGGAAATTGCAGAGATTAAAGATTTGATGGCACAATTTGACGCCTCAGACCTACGTGAATTTTCTTATAAACATGGGGAGGAAGCCCTATCCTTTAGTAAAAATGAGGCAAATGTGGGGGCTGGAGTTGAGTTGCCGACTGCTGTTGTGCCTTCTCCAGCAACTCCTGTTCAGGTTGTAGAAGAAGTAGCTGCGGTTGAAGCTGCATCTCCTTCTGCTCCTACTCTAGCAGAAGGAGATGAAGTGACCAGTCCATTGGTTGGAGTGGCTTACTTATCACCAGCACCAGATAAACCAGCCTTTGTGTCCATTGGAGACAGTGTGAAGAAGGGGCAGACGTTGATGATTATTGAGGCTATGAAGGTCATGAATGAAATTCCTGCACCACAAGATGGTGTTGTGACTGAAATTCTTGTCCAGAATGAAGATGTTGTTGAATTTGGACAAGGATTGGTACGTATCAAATGATAGATATTAAAAAAATTCAAGAAGCTCTTCCTCATCGTTATCCCATGCTTTTGGTTGATCGAGTTTTGGAAGTTTCAGACGATGAGATTGTTGCACTAAAAAATGTAACGATCAATGAACCTTTCTTTAATGGGCATTTTCCAGAGTACCCAGTTATGCCAGGAGTTCTCATCATGGAAGCTTTGGCACAGACGGCAGGTGTCTTGGAATTGTCTAAGGACGAAAATAAGGGGAAATTGGTCTTTTATGCTGGGATGGACAAGGTGAAATTTAAGAAACAAGTCGTCCCAGGAGATCAACTTGTCATGACTGCTAAGTTTGTCAAACGCCGTGGAACGATTGCAGTGGTAGAAGCAAAGGCAGAAGTAGATGGAAAACTTGCTGCAAGTGGCACTTTGACCTTTGCTATTGGGAACTAATCAACACGAAAGGAGAAGTTTCTCAAGTGTTTGAAAAATTATTGATTGCCAATCGTGGAGAGATTGCGGTACGGATTATTCGTGCAGCTCGTGAATTGGGGATTTCTACAGTGGCGGTTTATTCTGAAGCAGATCAAAATGCCCTTCATACGATGTTGGCAGATGAAGCAGTTTGTATTGGGCCAGCACGTTCGGCAGATTCTTATCTCAATATGAATACTATTATTTCTGCTGCCATTGTCACAGGAGCACAAGCTATTCATCCGGGTTTTGGCTTTTTAAGTGAGAATTCCAAATTTGCAACTCTGTGTGAAGAAGTTGGTATCAAATTTATTGGGCCTTCCAGTAAGGTAATGGATACCATGGGAGACAAGATTAATGCTCGTGCGGAAATGATTAAGGCGAAGGTTCCTGTTATACCTGGTTCTGATGGCGAGGTCTATACTGCGGATGAAGCAGTGGCAGTTGCTGAAAAAATTGGTTACCCGGTCATGCTAAAAGCTTCTGCTGGTGGTGGTGGCAAGGGAATCCGGAAAGTGGAACGACCAGAGGATCTTTTGACTGCATTTGAGAATGCTTCTTCTGAAGCCCAAGCTGCCTTTGGAAATGGCGCCATGTATATGGAGCGTGTAGTCTATCCAGCTCGCCATATTGAAGTGCAAATTTTAGCTGATCAACACGGTCATGTCATTCATTTGGGGGAGCGTGATTGTTCTTTACAACGAAATAATCAAAAGGTTTTAGAAGAGGCGCCATCTATTGCGATTGGACAGACATTGCGTGAACGAATTGGTCAGGCAGCTGTCCGAGCAGCCCAGTCTGTTGGTTACGAAAATGCTGGGACGATTGAATTTCTTTTGGATGAGGCCAAAGGGGGGTTCTATTTCATGGAAATGAATACCCGTGTGCAAGTAGAGCATCCTGTTACCGAGTTTGTGACGGGCGTCGATATCGTCAAGGAGCAAATCCGAATCGCCGCAGGTGAGGTGTTAGAAATAAAACAAGAAGATATTCAAATTGAAGGACATGCGATCGAGTGTCGGATCAATGCAGAAAATCCTGCTTTTAACTTTGCACCGAGTCCAGGGACGATTGAAAGTCTGTACTTACCTAGCGGTGGAGTTGGTGTACGAGTTGATTCGGCTATGTATACAGGCTATACTATTCCCCCTTACTATGATTCCATGATTGCTAAAGTCATTGTGCATGGAAAAAATCGTTTTGAAGCGCTGATGAAAATGCAACGGGCACTCTATGAGTTGGAAATTGAAGGGGTCACAACCAATGTTGATTTCCAATGGGAATTGATTTCAGATCCGCGTGTGGTGGCTGGAGATTATGACACAGCCTATTTGATGGAAGAATTTTTACCAAAGTTTCAAGCAACTACTGATTAAAGGAGGTCATCATGGCTTTGTTTTCGAGAAAGGATAAGTATATCCGAATCAATCCAAATCGTTCTACGGTTCAGGCGACACCTCAAACAAAGCCGGAGGTGCCCGATGAATTGTTTGATAAATGCCCTAGTTGTAAAAAAACGATTTATCAAAAGGATTTAGGCGAGGCTAAAACCTGTCCATTCTGTTCTTATAATTTCCGTATATCTGCTAAGGAACGTATAACGTTATTGGTAGACGAGAATTCTTTTGACGAATTATTTACTGGTATTGAAACAGCTAATCCTTTAAATTTCCCTGGCTATAAGGAAAAATTGGATGATACTAGACAGAAAACAGGTTTAGATGAAGCTGTCCTGACAGGAACAGCTCACATCCATGGACAAAAAGTAGCATTGGGAATTATGGATGCAAACTTTATTATGGCTTCCATGGGAACCGTTGTAGGAGAAAAAATTACTCGCTTGTTTGAAATGGCGAAGGAGAAGAATCTACCAGTCGTCCTTTTCACCGCTTCAGGTGGCGCCCGTATGCAAGAAGGAATCATGAGTCTCATGCAGATGGCAAAAATTTCTGCTGCAGTAAAGCAACATTCAAATGCTGGACTTTTCTACTTGACAGTATTAACAGATCCAACCACAGGTGGCGTGACTGCTTCCTTTGCTATGGAGGGAGATGTGATTTTAGCAGAGCCGCAAACCTTGGTCGGTTTTGCTGGTCGTCGCGTCATAGAAAATACGGTACGAGAAACGCTTCCTGATGATTTTCAAAAGGCAGAATTTTTACTGGAGCATGGTTTTGTAGATAAGATTGTGAAGCGTCAAGACTTGCGTGATACCATTGGACTCTTGCTGAAGTTACATGGAGGTGTTGTATGACGGATATTGGAAGAATCATCAAGCAGGCGCGGGATCAGGCACGGTTAACAGCTCTAGATTTTGCAAATGGTATCTTTGATGACTTTATCGAATTACACGGTGATCGCAATTTTCGTGATGATGGTGCGGTCATCGGAGGAATTGGCCGCTTGGATAATCAGCCTGTTACTGTCATTGGTATTCAAAAGGGAAAAAATCTACAAGATAACCTCAAGCGAAATTTTGGTCAACCCCATCCTGAAGGCTATCGGAAAGCTCTACGTCTCATGAAACAAGCTGAAAAATTTGGACGTCCTGTCGTGACCTTTATCAATACGGCAGGGGCTTACCCAGGTGTAGGCGCAGAAGAGCGTGGACAAGGGGAAGCGATTGCTCGTAACCTCATGGAAATGAGTGACCTCAAGGTTCCTATCATTGCTATTATCATCGGTGAAGGGGGCTCTGGGGGGGCACTGGCACTTGCAGTAGCAGATAAGGTCTGGATGCTCGAAAACTCCATGTACGCAGTTCTCAGTCCTGAGGGCTTTGCTTCTATTCTCTGGAAAGATGGCTCGCGCGCCATGGAAGCGGCGGAGCTGATGAAAATCACCTCCTACGAACTTCTAAAAATGGGAGTAGTAGATAAAGTTATTGCAGAGCGTGGACATTTTGCTTCGGAACTCTTGGGTGAAATCAGATCGCAACTAATAGAGGAATTAGCGGATTTGCAGCAATTATCAACAGAGGAATTGCTAGAAAAACGTTATCAACGATTTAGGAAGTATTAAAAGAGAGTCCAACTCTCTTTTAATATTTTCCGATAGTCTTTTTTCCTCATATTATTAGAAATTAAGAATTGGTTCAAAATTCATATTGTAGGAGTAAAGAAAAATCAGAATCCTATTTTTAGTTGCTGAATAGATTTTCAGCTTTGTAAAACAATTAGAAGTCATTAAAGTTTATGATACGCAATTTTTAGACACATGCAAACAGGAATATGAATCGGTGGCTTCATTACCTTGACGAAACGCCAATATCCATATATACTGTTTGTAAATGATGAAAAATAGATGCACAACAAATTCCGGAATGTGTCCATGGATGGGGAGTCAACAATTGTAGAAAAAAATCAAGTCTTCAAATTAAGACCAAATGGCTCATCGTTCTTGATTTATGAAATTAGTGAATATTAGTAGGTAAATAAAATGAAAAAGAAGTATCTTTGGCTAGTGTGTCTTGTCTTAGTAGTTGTTGGTACAACTGCTTGTGGAAAAAAAGAGGATAAACCAGCTGTAAAGAAAACAACATCAACTGTTGTTGCTTCGACTAAGATGTCATCAGTGCCGTCATCGACTGTCTCTTCTGATATGACAAGCAGTGAATCGACATCTCAGGTTACAACTAGTTCAGAGCCCTCTAATGCGACTCCTGCCACATTTAATGGATCTTATTATAGTGTGCAAGGCAAGTATGGCGAAGTGATTATTGTCAATAAAAAGCACCCTCTTTCTGACAGCTATGGTCAAGGTGAGGACCCAACTGCCTTGTCTGCATTTTGGCAATTGGTCAAAGATATGCAGGCAGCTGGATTTGATGTGAGCAATCAGTTTAGTGGTTTTCGAAGTTACGCTACTCAAACGAATCTCTACAATAGTTATGTTGCATCGGACGGTCAAGCCAATGCGGATCGTTATTCAGCCCGCCCAGGATATAGTGAGCACCAAACAGGTCTAGCCTTTGATTTGATGGATTCATCAGGTGCCTTGTTGAGCGAACTCACTGCCGTTCATTGGCTAGCGAAGCACGCTCACCAGTATGGCTTTATTGTCCGCTATATTACAGGTAAGGAAGATGTTACAGGCTATATGCCAGAAACTTGGCATATTCGCTATATTGGTCAGGAAGCAACCGATATTTATCAGTCGGGTTTGACTCTTGAGGAATATTTCCATGTACCAGGAGGAGATTACGCCCAATAAAAATGAAGTCCGCTAAGCGGGCTTTTTTTGGTATAATAGCTCTAAAACAAAAAGGGAGGAGTGTAAATGGCAAATAAAAAATGGTGGAACATCTTGCTTTTTCTCTACATTATCGTGCTGTCTTGGGGTATTTTGTTGAAGTTTGCTCTGCCACCCTATTATCTAGGGATGGCTGTACGGATTATCAATTTGGTTCCTTATAAGGATGTGGCTCGGACTTGGGATGGACACTTGGATATTCGTGAGATTTTCTTAAATATTGTCTCCTTTATCCCGTTAGGAGTTGGATTTTATCGTCTAGGAAATAAGAAATTCTGGTCTGCAGTTGCCCTGTCTGTTGCTGTCAGTTTGTTTTATGAAGGGATCCAGTATGCATTGGCAATTGGGATGGCGGATGTGACGGATGTCATCCATAATAGTCTGGGAGGCTTGATAGGAGTGTTGATAGCAATGGTTTTGATTGGAGGTAAAGATGATAAAGATTCAAAGGTCTAAGTTAGAGGATGTGGACAGCATTTATCATATTCAGCAAGAGAGTTTTAGAGACTTATATGAACGTTATCAAGATGCTCATTCTCCTTATATGGAAAGCAGAGAGCGGCTATTGGAAAAGATGCAGCGTCCTTTGACTGAGCATTATTTGATTTACCTAGATCGGCAGTTGATTGGATTTTCCCGTGTCAAGGTCAGTAGTGACCAAACGGATATTTGGCTAGGCACAACGGCTATTCTGCCGGCATATCAGAAGAAAGGTTATGGCTACCAAGCCATTCAAGCAATCGAAAAGCAGTATCCAACAGCCAAACGCTGGACTCTGGATACGATTTTACAGGAAGAACATCTGGTTCGTCTCTACAAAAAATTAGGGTATGTGGCCTATAAGACAGAGCCTGTGCAAGAAGGAATGGACTTGGTATATATGGAGAAGCAATGTTAGAACAAATCAATCGCTATCTCGCCTATCAGGGTGAGAAATATATAAAGCCAGAAAAAGCAGGGGAACTAGCAAGTTTTATGCAAGATTTGCGCTCACTTGGGCAAGCAGCTCGATTGGAATTTCAGGACCTCAATCAAACTTTGGCGCAGAAAGTCGTACCGTTTGAGGGGGAGCGTGTGAGCCAATGGATGAATCAGGCGCAGGTCTGTCGTCCACATTTTTGGTGTTACTATCGACTTCCATCCGATTCGGTGGAAGATATTGCCTTGGCGACGCGCTTGTATGGTGTGAAAGATCGCTTTGGTATTTCAGTGGAGGTTAGTTTTGTAGAGCGAAAGAAATCAGAACAAACCCTAGTCAAGCAACATAAGGTTTTGGACTTGCCAATTAAGGCACCTCTCTACTATTTCGCCCAGGAAGATGATCTTAGTCGTCGTGTTGCAGGAACGGAGGAAAATCATCAGCTGTTAAAAGAGCAGGTTGCAGATGGTACAGTACGAAAAGTTCTCGTCAAATATGATGTCCTTGTAACGGAAACGATGACTTTAGAAAATCTTATTGCTCAATTAAAAAATGGTTTTGAACTCTTGATGCCATACTATGAACACACCAAAAAATGAGTCGGAAAATCCAACTCATTTTTATTTTATTTCGGTGCAATGACTTCTGCTCCACCCATATACGGACGAAGAACTTCTGGAATTGTCACTGAACCATCTGCGTTTTGGTAATTTTCAAGGATAGCTGCAACGGTACGCCCTACAGCAAGACCTGAACCATTCAAGGTGTGCAGGAGTTTTACCTTACCATCTGCCTCATCACGATAGCGGATTTGCGCACGACGTGCTTGGAAATCTTCTGTATTGGAACAGCTTGAGATTTCACGGTAGGTGTTTTGGGCAGGAATCCAAACTTCCAAGTCATAAGTCTTAGCGGCTGAGAAGCCCATATCTCCTGTACAGAGGGCTAGAACACGGTAAGGAAGGCCTAGTTTTTGAAGGATGTTTTCAGCGTTAGCTGTCATTTTTTCCAATTCATCATAAGACTCTTCTGGTTTGGCAAATTTGACCATCTCTACCTTGTGGAATTGGTGCAGACGAATCAAACCACGGGTGTCGCGACCAGCAGACCCAGCTTCAGAACGGAAAGATGGACTCATAGCTGTGAAATAAATTGGCAAATCCTTGCCGTCTAAGATTTCATCACGGTAGTAGTTGGTCAATGGTACTTCGGCAGTTGGAATGAGGACAAATGGACGTTCTTCATCGTTGATTTCAAAGGTGTCTTCCTTGAACTTTGGATATTGACCAGTACCAAACATAGAATCACGATTAACCATGTACGGTGTAATCATTTCTTCGTAACCTTCTTTGGCGTGTTCGTCCAACATGAAATTGTAAATAGCACGCTCCAAACGAGCGCCAAGTCCTTTATAGAAGAGGAAGCGAGCACCAGTCACTTTTGCACCACGTTCCCAGTCAAGAATGCCAAGGTCTTCTCCGAGATCCCAGTGAGCTTTGATGTCAAAGTCAAATTCGCGTGGAGTTCCCCAACGGCGAACTTCTACATTTTCTTCTTCATCAGCTCCGATAGGCACTGAATCATGCGGAGTGTTTGGTAATACAGTGATAATCGCTGTTACTTTTTCGTCGATTTCAGCTAGTTCAGTATCAATAGTTTTGACTTTAGCAGATACAGCCTGCATGGCAGCGATTTTGTCATCTGCATTTTCCTTATTGCGCTTAGCTTGAGCAATTTCAGCAGATGCAGTGTTGCGCTCTGCTTTTAGTTCTTCTGATTGAACTAGAAGTTCACGACGTTTGATATCTAGTTCCTTCAATTCTGCCAAGGTTTCTTCAGCTACTCCACGAGTTGCTAATTTTTGTGCGACAGCATCAAAATCTGTCCGAATACGTTTTAAATCAAGCATGATTTGTCCTCCATAATACAAAAACACCCCGGTCAAGTGTTGGAGTGCGATTGCACGGTTCCATCCAACTTCACCGAAGTGCTCTTAATTGTTATTCTAATTAAATCACGGTAGAATTTCACTTGTTCCTAATGCCTGCTCGCAGCAACCGCAGACTTTCTGAAAGAAGGAAACAACCTACTTATCCGTTGAGATTATTATACAGGAATTATGCTTTTTTGGCAAATAATTCTTTGAGTTTTCTACCGATCATTTGGAGAAGTGTCGGTAGTTTTATTACTTTTTCATTTCCGATATGATGTCTAGTAATTTTTAAGATTTTACCAGAATCTTTTGAAGCAAAAAGAAATTTTCCTTGGTCGGTAAAGATTTCAAAATGCCGGCTAACTTTGCTACCGTGAACATTTGCCCCAATTTGTTTGATAGATGTCCAAGGAATTTGGATATACATTTCTACGTTTACATCTGGATAAAATTCTAGGGCAGTGTCGCCGACTAAAAATTTTCCAACCTTACCACCAATCCCCATATAGGAAACACCAGTAGTCTGAAATTCGATCTCTTTGTTTAATGACTGTGCCATGTTTACTCACTTTGTTATCTGATTTTATTCTATTATATCATAAGCAAAAGAGTTTCCAAAAACGGAAACTCTTTTGTGTCTTACATGATACCGAAGAAACGTGCAACCACACCAACAACGAACAATGCGATGATGATAGTGATTGGAGATACTTTTTTCTTAAGTAACCACATACATAGGAAAGTAAGGGCAAGTCCCATCAAACCTGGAATCAAAGAATTCAATTGTCCTTGAAGGGTTTGTGCTTGTACTTGATCCAAGCTCATGCCACTGAGGGCTTGTCCAAGAATACCTTTTAATTCTGCACCTTTAACGGCACCTTCTGGGAAGACAACGTAAGCACCTTCTGATAATTGTTTACCTGGAAGATCCACTGTAAAGTTGATCGATACCCAGCGTTGTACCAAGACAGCCAAGATGAACATACCAAGGATAGAAGCACCTTTCGTAATGTCTTTCAAGATACCACCTGACATGTCTTTAGTGATTTCAGAACCAGCTTTGTAACCAAATTCTTGAGTGTACCACAAGAAGGCCATACGGATTGCGTTCCAACCAAAGAAGAAGAGAAGTGGACCAATAAGATTTCCTGAAGCAGCAAGTGAAGCTCCAAGAGCACCGAGGATAGGACGAACTGTAAACCAGAAGACTGGGTCACCGATACCAGCAAGAGGTCCCATCATACCGATCTTAACCCCTTGGATTGCTGCATCTTCAATTTCAGTACCGTTTGCTTTTTCTTCTTCAAGGGCGAGTGTTACACCGATGATTGGAGCAGCAACGTATGGGTGAGTGTTGAAGAATTCCAAGTGACGTTCAAGCGCAGCCGCTTGATCTTCTTTTGAAGTGTAGAGTTTTTTGATAGCTGGGATCAAAGCATAAGCCCAACCCAAGTTTTGCATACGTTCATAGTTCCATGAACCTTGCAAGAATTGTGAACGCCACCAAACTTTTTGGCGATCCGCTTTTGAGAGTGTAATTTTTTCAGCCATGTTCATTCCCCTTTCTAGTAGTCTTCAAGGATGTCGCCGATTGGGTCACCAGAACCTGAGGCAGTTCCGCCACCATTACCGCCTTGTTTTGAAAGGTTGAGGTAGATGAAGGCAATCGCTACACCCATTGTACCAAGTGCGATAAGTGTGAAATCAGTAACAGCTGCGAATACGAAACCGAGGGCGAAGAATGGCCATACTTCACGAGTAGCCATCATGTTGATAACCATCGCATAACCTACGGCAACGACCATACCACCACCGACAGCCATACCACCTTTTAACCATTCTGGCATAAGGTTGAGGATGTCTTGTACATTTTCAGCAGGGATTGCAAGAAGGAGGGCAGCAGGAACGGCGATACGAAGACCTTGAAGGACAAGGGCAAACAAGTGAGCGCGTTCAACAGCAGCGATGTTACCATCTTTTGCAGCATTATCAGCAGTGTGGACCAAACCAACTGAGATTGTACGAACAATCATTGTAAGGAAAAGACCAGCAACGGCAAGAGGGATAGCAGCAGCAGTTGCAACGTTGATACCAACGTTTGTAAAGTCGCCACCTTTGATAAAGATGATAGCAGCAGCTACTGATGCAAGAGCAGCGTCAGGGGCTACAGCAGCACCGATGTTTGCCCAACCAAGAGCAAGCATTTGAAGGGCACCACCAAGCATAACACCGGCAGTTAAGTTTCCTGTTACGAGACCGATAAGGGTACATGCAACGATTGGTTGATGAAATTGGAATTGGTCAAGGATACCTTCAAGACCAGCCATGAAGGCAACAATAACAACCAATACCGCAGAAATAATTGAAATATCTGACATAGTTGTATTCCTTTCTATTGTACGTTTGCTTTGTTAATCAACTCAAACAAATCTTTTTTACCATCATTTGGTACTTTACGAACGTCGAATTGAACTCCGAGGTCACGCAATTTTTCAAAGGTTGCAACGTCTTCTTTGTCCATAGACAAAACGTTGTTTACCATTGTTTTACCAGTTGAGTGGGCCATTGAACCTACGTTCAATTCTTTGATTTCAACACCGCCTTCGATGGCTTTCAACGCATCTTGAGGTGTTTCAAATAAGATAAGGGCATGAGTGTTTCCAAAACGTGGATCTTTTGCTGCTTCAATCAATTTCTTGATTGGCACCACGTTCGCACGTACACCGTTTGGAGCAGCTTGTTTGATCAAACCTTTACGCAAGTCATCTGCTGCCACTGCGTCAGATGCTACGATGATACGGTCAGCTTTAGAAGCTGGTGTCCAGTTTGTCGCAACTTGACCATGCAAGAGACGAGTATCGATACGAGCGAGGTTGATTTTCAACTTACCATCGCCAATGACAGTTCCTTCTGGAATAGCGCCTTGAGGAGTTGCTGCTGCAACAGGAGCTGCTGCCGCTTCTACAGGGTTGAGTTCTTCAGGGAGGGCTTTGACACCATCCTTAGACTCTTTAATAATATTTGCTGCCACTTGGTCCACGCCTGCATTCGCGTCCATCATACGCTCTGTGTAGGCTTGAATCAACATTGGCAAGTTGAGACCAGTGATGATTGCCATCTTACGGTCAGGATTTTCTCCAGCCACACGACTTGCTTGGTTAAATGGGGAACCGCTCCAAAGGTCTGCCAATACCAAGATTTCATCGTCGGCATCGAATGTGTCAATGGCTGCAACAAATTTGGCATGTAAATCATCTGGACCTTCACTTGGCATAAAGGTTACGACTTGAACCTTTTCTTGTTCGCCAAAAATCATTGAACCAGACTGATGAATACCAGCTGCAAATTCACCATGACTTGCAATAATGATTCCAATACTCATTATTGTACCTCCTAAATTTTTTAGACTAGGACTGATTGCATATATATAATATCAGTCTTAAGACCTACTCCATTATAAATCGCTTTCATCACTTTGTCAACCCAATATGTGACATCTGATAAAAAAATCACAAACTTTTTCAGATAATTTCAGAAAAATTTACATATAAATGTGTTTTTTAAATAATATAAATGGATACTTTCTTCTATATATGCAACAATAGAAACGGAATGAATTCGATATAAAATATGTTAGAGCAGATTTTATGAAAGAATGAAATATGTCAAATTTTTATTAATTTTTTTGCTTGACAATGGATTTTTGCAATTTTAGTATAGGTGCTATGGTGGCTTCTTATCATCATGCTTGAAAACTTTTTGTTGTAGAACGCAGGTTATCGAGTTATGAAGAAAGGGAGCATGTATAAAAAAGGCGAATAAAAACAGTACCTAATCTGTAATTGGTTAAGCACTGTTATGATTTTTAATAAAGTGATGATTTACATCCGTGAATGGTCTTACGAAAGAAAGAGTTGTTCTAGTTCTCGAGCTACGCCATCTTGGTCATTGGTGAACTTGGTCATACGATCGGCTACAGGTAAGAGGATGTCGCTGGCATTCTTCATGGCATAGCCTATACCTGCCAATTGGAGCATGTGCACATCATTTTGTTCATCACCAAAGGCAATCAAATCTTGTGGAGTCGCTTGGTAGTGGTCAAGTAAATACGTTAGTGCAGATGCTTTGGTCACTCCTTTGGCACAGGTCTCAAGGATGTTTAGTGGCCCACCCCATGTATTGATTTCTAACTCGTTACGGAAGTAGTCCTTCATCTCTTCAGCAAGAGCATATTTGTCCTTGGCTCTCGTCTGCATCAGGATAGAGTGTGGATCTTCTGTAATCAACTCTGGCTTGATTAAGGTTTCAGGTGTAATCTGGTCTACACCCATCAAACGAGGGTCAATCTTGTCCAGATGTTTTTGCGTAATGAAGAATTTTTTCTTGTATTCGCCTGCGATAAAATCAGCTTCAAAACGCTCTTCTTCCTTTAAGAAATCAATGAAATAGTGTTTGTCAATGAGGACATTTTGCTCTCCATCCCATTTTTTTCCTGGGATATGGGTCAAAGAACCATTGAAATTAATCATTGGGGTGTCTAGTTTTAGTCGATGATAAAAGGCTTCGGCCATGCGATAAGGACGACCGGTTGCAATCAAGACAATGTGACCAGCCTGCCGAACTTTCTGAATCACATCAATGGTGTAGTCACTAAGTTGACTATCTGCATTGAGCAAGGTGCCATCTAAATCTAGGGCAATTATTTTTTGTTTCATCGTTTCCTCCTCTGATAGTCTGATTTATATAGTATATCAAAATCAAAAAAGAGAGGCAAAGCAAAAGAAGGGAAAACAAAAAAGACGAACTTTTTTTCACAAAAGACATATAAAATATGGAAAATGACTTATTTCTTCGGGTTTATTTTGAAAATAAAACGTTTTCAAGATAAAAATTCTTGAAAAGTGAATGTTTTTGGTTTATAATGTGTTTATCGTTCGTAAAAAAGGAGATTTTTAGATTATGGATAACTATTTTGGTCTAAAAGAACACGGAACAAGCGTGTCGACTGAAATCATGGCTGGGATTACGACTTTCTTTGCAATGTCTTATATCCTCTTTGTAAACCCCTCAATCTTGGGTGCTGCTGGCATGCCAACACAGGCTGTTTTCTTAGCAACTATTATTGCAGCTGCTGTATCTACACTGATTATGGGGCTGTTTGCAAATGTTCCGTATGCATTGGCACCAGGAATGGGCTTAAACGCCTTCTTCACTTATACAGTCGTGTTTGGCCTTGGTTTCACTTGGCAAGAAGCCTTGGCAATGGTTCTCTTATGTGGTGTCTTTAATATTTTAATCACAGTAACCAAGGTTCGTAAGAGTATTATCAAAGCGATTCCACTTAGCTTGCAGCATGCGATTGGTGGTGGTATCGGTATCTTTGTTGCTTATCTTGGCTTTAAAAACGCGAACATTATTACTTTTTCAACGTCTGCTAGCAATATCATTACTGTCAATGGGGTGGCACCAGCTGAAGCAACTGCTAAAACATTTGAAAATGGGGTGACGTCAGTGTTTGGTAACGGCGGTGTCGTTCCAGCGATTTCAACTTTCACAGATCCATCAGTTCTCTTAGCAGTCATTGGTTTGATTATTACAGCAATTCTCGTGATTAAAAATGTCCGTGGTGCGATTTTGATTGGGATTATTGCTACAACTATTATTGGTATTCCTATGGGAGTAGTTGATTTATCAGCTATCAATTTTGCGGGCAATCACATCGGTTCAGCTTTTGGTGAATTAGGGACTACTTTCCTTGCTGCCTTTGGCGGAATGGCTTCGCTTTTCTCAGATGCTAGTCGTTTACCATTGGTATTGATGACAATCTTTGCCTTTAGTTTGTCAGATACCTTTGATACCATTGGTACCTTCATTGGTACAGGACGTAAGACAGGAATTTTCTCAGCAGAAGATGAAGCAGCTCTCGAAAATTCATCAGGTTTCTCTTCTAAAATGGATAAAGCCTTATTTGCAGATGCTATCGGTACCTTCATCGGAGCCTTGGTCGGAACTTCAAATACGACAACCTATGTTGAGTCAGCAGCAGGTATTGCTGAGGGGGGACGTACAGGTTTGACAGCTGTATCAACGGCAGTAGCCTTCCTTCTTTCAACGCTTCTTTTGCCACTTGTGGGAATTGTTCCTGCGGCAGCGACAGCCCCAGCCCTTATTATTGTGGGTGTGATGATGGTATCCTCATTCCTTGATGTGGATTGGAGTGATTTCAACGATGCTCTTCCAGCATTCTTTGCAGCCTTCTTCATGGCACTTTGCTACTCTATCTCTTACGGTATTGCAGCAGCCTTTATCTTCTATTGCCTTGTGAAGGTAACAACAGGTAAAACGAAAGAAATTCATCCGATTCTTTGGGGAGCAACCTTCTTGTTCATCTTGAACTTTGTGATTTTAGCCTTCTTATAAGATGGATAGAACAATGGCGGCCTACGGGCCGTTTTTTTCTTTACGGCAAGGAAATGACAAAATATGCTTTCTCTGATATAATAAAAACTATGTATAGTCAAAATGAGGAAGAATTGGTGGCCATCGGCCAATCAATCGGAGAGAAACTAGTGGCTGGTGATGTGCTGGTCTTGACGGGAGATTTAGGGGCAGGAAAGACCACTCTGACAAAGGGGCTAGCAAAGGGGTTAGAAATCACGCAAATGATTAAGAGTCCAACCTATACCATTGTCAGAGAATACGAAGGCCGTTTACCCTTGTATCATCTAGATGTTTACCGTATTGGTGATGACCCAGATTCAATTGATTTAGATGATTTTCTCTATGGTGACGGTGTAACTGTTATTGAATGGGGAGAGTTACTTGACGTTGCCCTGTTAGGTGATTATCTTACGTTGACACTTGAAAGAAGTGGAGATGGGCGTAAGCTTTCGGGAACAGCCCATGGAAGGCGGAGTGCTCAGCTAATAGAGGAGATATTTCATGGCTAAGAAGGAAATCATTTTTCAAGAGGCCGAACCTGCAGATGCATCAGCCTTTTTAGCGTTTATGAACAAGGTGGCACAAGAAACAGATTATCTGGTCATGGATGAAACGTTTTTTCCTTATTCAGAAGAAGAGACAGCTGAGATTTTATTTCAAAGTTTGGAAAAAGATAACTGTCTTTGCTTAGTGGCTAAGATAGAAGATGAAATTATAGGTGTTGTCAATGTACGGGCGGATAGTCCGTATCGGATTTCCCATATTGGTACGATTTTTATCGCTGTTTTAAAGGATTATTGGGGACATGGAATTGGCCGGATTTTACTGGAAGATGTGGTTGCTTGGGCAGAGGAAGTAAAATTACTCAACCGCCTCGAATTAACCGTTCAGGTCCGTAATGAACGCGCAGTTCACCTATATCAGTCTTGTGGATTTGAAATTGAAGGGCTCCAAAAACGTGGAGCAAGAACAGATGAAGGAGAGTGGCTAGACCTGTATTATATGGGACGGCTCGTAGATTAATAAATGAATATTGGTAAAAAAATCTTTCTAATGTTGTTGGCAATTATTGTCTTATCTGTTGGTGCAGCAGGACTGTATGCGACAACATTATTGGATTACTCGACAGAAGCGATTTCTAAAACATATAAAAAGAGAAAAAGCGCGGTCAATGATCAAGTGATTGAAGCTAGTCAACCATTTAGCATCTTGCTGATGGGGGTTGACGTAGACGCGGCCACGCGTGGTGGTGGCTGGGAGGGAAGAAGTGACTCGATGATTTTGGTCACTGTGAATCCCAAATTAAAGAAGACAACGATGATGAGTTTGACGCGTGATATCATGGTGGAGATTGCCAATGAAGACGGGACATCGAGTGGGACAACTGAAAAATTAAATCATTCCTATAGTTATGGTCAGGACCCTATGACGATTGCGACTGTCGAAAAGATGATGGATATCAAGATAGATCGCTTTGCAAAGATCAATATGGATGGTCTGGTAAGTTTAGTTGATGCACTTGGTGGGATTACTGTGAACAATACTTTGGGATTTACCATTTCCATATCCGCACAAGAACCAGATTATACTGCGACCATTCCTCCAGGGAAACATTTAATTAATGGAAATCAGGCGCTGGTTTATTCGCGAATGCGCTATGATGATCCAGAGGGAGATGTTGGACGTCAGATTCGTCAGCGTGAAGTGATTACGGCTATTGTGAAGAAGTTGCTGCAACTAGATGGGTTTACACAGTATAAGAACATCTTAGATGCTGTATCAACGAATTTACAGACAGATATCGAATTCACAACAGGGACTTTGCCGAGTCTACTTGGATACCGAGATTCACTGAATACAATTGAAACCTATCAATTAGATGGTGAAGGTGAGATGGTAGATGGCCTGTCGTATCAAATCCCAACTAGTGAGCACCTTCTAAAAATGCAGAATGTCATTAAATCATCCTTAGGATTGCCGACATCAACAGAGTTAAAAACCAATGTGAAAGTATATGAAAATCTATTTGGTTTGTCTAATCCAATCACGGTGATTGATGCTTATACAGGCTATACGACGACTGGAACAGGTCTTAGTGAAGAAAATGCAAGTATTGGTACTAGCGAAACATCAGACAGTACTGGTGCGACTTATACAGAATAAAAAAACAGAGAAGATTAGGGCTATTTTGGTCGGTAATCTTCTCTGTTTTTGTTTTAAATGTTGTTGGATGCGGTAGGCTTGTCCTGTACCTTTTGGATTTCTTTGATGTGCCCGTTTGCTTCCTGTTGGTACACACGAAATTGATAACGTAAGTCCTGTGCCATGTTTTCCAAGGGCTCACGAAATGTTTTTAAGGTTTCGACTTGCCGTTGGATTTGACTGTAACTTTGATGCATATCTTTCAAAAGGCTTTGCTTATATTCTACTTCTTCTGCAATTTCCTTTCGATTTGATACTACCCAATAGGATAGGACAGCTGCCGCACTTGCGACAAGTAAATTTCCTAATTTCATTTTATTCTCCTATGTAAAGCTCATTTGCTAACTGTGCTAGTGCTGTAAAGTCAGGTTCATGGGCGGTAAATTCAATATTGAGTCCATCTGTTTCATCAAAACGAGGAAGGAGATGGATATGTGTGTGGAAGATAGTTTGCCCCGCGATTTCTTCGTTATTATTGACAATATTTAGGCCGTTTGCCCCTAGTTTTTCTTTTAGCTGTTGTGCAATCTTAGGAAGGCGAGCAAAGAGGGTGCTGGCTGATGTAGCATCCATCTCAAGAATATTGCGATAATGTTTTTTAGGGATGAGCAAGGTATGCCCTTTGGTAACCTGAGTGATATCAAGGAATGCTAAGACATCATCGTCCTCATAAACTTTGGAAGATGGGATTTCCCCTGCAATGATTTTACAAAAAATACAGTCTGACATAAACAGCACCTCTTTAGTGAAATTTTGATATAATTATTATATCAAATTAATGGAGAATTGTATGTTAGAAATCAAGCAACTTACAGGAGGCTATGCCAATATTCCCGTATTAAAGGATGTCTCCTTTCAAGTGAAGGATGGTGAATTAGTTGGTCTAATTGGACTCAATGGCGCAGGGAAATCTACTACTATCAAGGAAATTATTGGGCTATTGACCCCTTATCAAGGCGAAGTGCTTATTGATGGTGAAAGTCTAAAGGGGGATAAGAAAAGTTATCGTAAAAAAATTGGATTTATTCCAGAAACTCCTAGTCTATATGAGGAATTAACCTTGAAAGAACATTTGGAAACGGTAGCAATGGCATATGGTTTGGAATGGGCTCAGGCGTTTGAAAAGGCAGAAAAATTGCTGAAACTATTCCGCCTAGATGCAAAATTAGACTGGTTTCCAGTGCAGTTTTCGAAGGGAATGAGGCAAAAGGTGATGATTGTCTGTGCTTTTATGGTCAATCCCAGTCTCTTGATTGTAGATGAACCTTTCTTGGGCTTGGATCCAGTAGCTATTCAAGATTTGATTGATTTGTTAGCGGAAGAGCGTCAAAAGGGAACCTCTATTCTTATGTCTACTCATGTGCTAGATTCAGCTGAAAAGATGTGTGATCGCTTTGTGATTTTGCATCAAGGGCAGGTATTGGCTGAAGGGGATTTGGCAAGTTTGCAGCAACAATTTGGTCAACCAGATGCCAGTTTAAATGATATCTACTTGAGTCTGACACAAAAAGAGGTGGAATAGATGAAGACACTCTTTCAGAAACGGCGGCATCTTTTTCTGGCGCGTTGCCTCAAATATTCCCGCTATGTACTAAATGATCATTTTGTTCTCTTTCTCTTAGTTTTCTTTGGTTTTCTTTCTTTGCAATACCGCCAACTGTTGGAGAATTTTCCTGAAAATCCATGGTTTATTTATCTGGTGGTAGGTGTGATTACTCTTCTTCTCTTTTTTGCAGGGCAAACGGCCTCTTACTTAGAGCCGGCTGATAGTCTCTTTTTATTACCCCAAGAGGATGAGGTCATTTCCTTACTACATCAAGCTGGACAACGGCATTTTTTGGTCTGGGGAACGGTTCAACTACTTTGCCATTTACTTTTATACCCGGTCTATGTAAGATTAGGCTTCTCTTTTTTGGGGTTTGTTTTTGTTCTTTTTGTACTCACCATGGGAAAGTATTTCTGGATTCAACGGCGTCTAGCCTCTTATCGAAGCAGTGGCGTTTTCCAATGGGAAATGGCAGTATCGGCTGAAATAAGGCGAAAACAGTCTATTTTGCAATTTTTTGCTCTCTTTACCCGAGTGAAAGGAATCACGACTAGTGTTAACCGCCGTGCTTACCTTGATAGCCTCTTAGCTTGGATTCCTAAAAAACAGGAAAAAACATGGCTTTATCTATACGCGCGTGCCTTTTTACGATCGGGTGATTTTTTAAGTTTGACTTTCAGGTTGCTGGGTTTGAGCCTGCTTTCATTGCTTGTCATTGAACAAGGGTGGTTAGCGATGGGATTGGTATTGTTGTTTGACTATTTGTTGTTGTTCCAACTCTTAGCTCTGTTTCATGTCTATGATTATCAATATCTGACCCTTCTTTATCCTTTGGAACAATCGGTTCAATTGAAGAATTTTCAAGCTATTCTACGGGTGGTATTGTATGCTATTTTAGCCCTACAATTATTAGTAGGGATGCTAGTCTTGCAGGATAAAATGTATCTGCTGCACATGGCAGGCGGTGGGATTTTATTGAACCAGTTTTATTTGGCGATAAAAGCAAAGAAATTGATTGACTAAATAGGATAAAACTAGTAAAATAGTAAGGAATTTTTGTGAGGAGGAATGGCATGCAGTTTGATACGAGTGGCCTGCAGCTACAGTCTATTGCAGGAAATAGTGGCAAAGCATTTAAAGGCCTACGGTCGGACGGAACGCCTGTTTTTGTGAAATATGAGATGCCTCCTATCGTTTCTGCTTTAGCAAGAGAACAAATTACGCCCCCAGTCTTATCGGCAAATCGTGAGGTTGGAGTAGGGCAACGTGTGGAGCAAGAATGGTTAAATGGCCGCACCTTGACTAGACGCGATATGGGGAAAAAACAGGTGCGTCAAATCTTGATGCGGATGCATTTTTCGCGTATTTTGCTGAATCAGGCTTTGCAATTGAATTATACTTATCAGGAACCGCAAGATTTGGTCCGAAAATGGCGGGAAGAAGCTCCTAGTCGTTTGGCACAAAATACGTACTTGCAGTCAGTGTGCGAAGATTTGCTGGCAAATCTCCCTGTTTTTCGCCAAGAAGTGGCGACTTTTGTTCATGGAGATTTACACCATAAAAATTGGGTTGAGACCAACAGTGGTTTAGTCTATTTGACAGATTGGGAGACAGCTTGTATCACCGATCGTATGTTAGATGTCGCCTACTTGCTGACGCACTATATTCCTAGAGTGGGCTGGGAGTCGTGGCTGAAAGAATACGGCTATAAATATAATCGCACTGTCTTGAATAAAGTTTATTGGTATGGGCAACTTGGCTATCTGAGCCAGATTGCCAAACACGTTGAAAGCTACAATATGGAAGCGGCGAATCAAGAAATTTATGCCTTGCGCCTCTTTCGGGCAAACTATTATAAGGAAGCATGAGAGTTAGAAATCGAAAAGGAGCAGGGGAACTTCTTGCAAACCATCCCCAATATGTGATTTCAAATCCTGAAGAATGTAGAGGAAAATGGTCCGAGATTTTTGGAAATGATCATCCGATTCACATTGAAGTAGGTTCAGGTAAAGGAGCCTTCATTACAGGTATGGCACGTCAACATCCAGACATTAACTATATTGGGATTGATATTCAGTTATCAGTGTTGAGTTATGCTTTGGATAAGGTTGTAGAAGCAGATGTCCCAAACGTCAAATTACTCCGCGTAGATGGTTCTAGCTTAACAAACTATTTTGCGCCTGCTGAGATTGGTCGGTTATATCTCAATTTTTCCGATCCATGGCCTAAAAAGCGTCACGAAAAACGGCGTTTAACCTATAAGACCTTCTTGGAGACCTATCAAGAAATCTTACCCGAAAAGGGGGAAATTCACTTCAAGACGGATAATCGAGGGTTGTTTGAATATAGCCTGGCAAGTTTTTCCCAATATGGGATGACCCTGCAACAGGTTTGGCTAGACTTACATGCTAGTGATTTTGAAGGCAATGTGATGACCGAGTACGAAGAAAAATTTTCAAATAAAGGACAGGTTATTTACCGAGTAGAAGCAAGATTCTAATGTCATTTAAAAAAAACTAATGTTTTAGAATAAGAAAATATCCCCCTTCAGTATTCTGCTGAAGGGGGATTTGCTAGTTGGTTTTATTCTACATACCAGGCGATACCCTCGTATCTCCAACCACGGGTAGAAAGGATGTTTTTTTCATTGAAATCAGTGGTATATAAATGTTTTCTGATACCTGTATGATAAAGACGGTAAATGGCTTTTGTACCATTTGAGCGATAGGCAATCCCTTCTTGCCTCCAACCACGAGTTGCCAGAACATTGTATTCATTGGCATCTGTTGTATAGAGGTGAACTCTTAGTCCCGAATGATAAAGACGATAGACGGGATCGCCTGTGTTTTCACGAGTAGACCAAGCAACACCCTCAATCCTCCAACCTCTTTGGGCTAATTGCTGTACTTCATTAGCGTCTTTAGTGTACAAATGGGTTTTAAGACCTGGATGATAGAGACGGCTAACAGGTATTAAGGCATTATCCAAAATAGTTACTGTAAAGGTTTGTGGTGGGTATGCATTGACTGGCTCAGCTGGTGATCGCTGAATACCCAAAGCATCTAATTCTGCCTCAAAATGAGGAGAACTTCCTAGAGAAGTGGGGTAAATGGTGATTGTTGTAGTCCCTGATTGGAGAGCGTGCCAATTTCCTTTTTCATCAATGGAAAGAATAGTCGGATTTGACACTTGGTAGACAAAAGCATACTGGGCATCTTTGATGAGACTATCTTGCAAAGGACGAATTTGACCATTTGTGCCTATTGTTACCTCCCCTTGAGGGACAGTTGCCTTATCGAGGTGAATGCCACCATTGTTATAGGTATAGGTTTGCGCTTGTCCTGCTTCAGTGTTGGCCTGAATAGGTGGCTCTACCTGAAAGAGAAAAAGTGATAAAATAAGAGCTAGAATAAAAGCTATTGATTTTTTCATATTTTTACTTCCTTTTGAATTTTTACAGGACTATTATACAACATATAGAAAGCGTTTGCAATGAATGTTTCAAAAAAAGCCTTTTTCCTTTACAACAATAATGTAGTGTGGTATAATAATGAAAAATAGTAGAAAAGGGGTTGGTCGTGTGCCAGCCCCTTCAATCTTGTAATTTTGTGAAGGAGGTAGGAATGGCAACCATTGTTGAATTAGTAACAGATGTGATTGCTCCAGCGATACAAGCTCCCTATGAGTTGGTAGATGTCGAGTATGGCAAGATGGGTGGAGATTATGTACTGTCAGTTTTTGTCGATAAAGAAGGAGGGATCTCTCTTAACGATACTGCTGACTTGTCTGAAATCATTAGTCCTTTATTGGATAGCATTAAACCTGATCCCTTTCCTGACCAGTATATGCTGGAAGTGACGAGCCCAGGTTTAGAGCGCCCGCTCAAGACAGCCGAAGCAGTAGAGCAAGCTGTTGGTCACTACATCCATGTCAAACTCTATCAAGCAATTGATAAAATCAAGGTATTTGAAGGAACTCTTCTTTCTTTTGATGGAGAGCAACTGGTCATGGAATACATGGACAAGACTCGCAAGAAAGAAGTAACAATTCCGTACTCGTCCGTCGCAAAAGCGCGCTTAGCTGTAAAAATTTAAGAAAAAGAAAGGACCTTTTGAAGACAAAAGGAAAAGAACATGAGTAAAGAAATGCTAGAAGCCTTCCGTATTTTGGAGGAAGACAAGGGTATTAAAAAAGAAGATATCATCGAAGCCGTAACAGAATCTCTTCGTTCCGCTTATAAGCGTCGTTATGGACAGTCTGAATCAGCAGCGATTGAATTTGATGAGAAAAAAGGCGACTTCCGTGTTTACACTGTACGTGAAGTAGTGGATGAAGTCTTTGATAGTCGCTTGGAAATCAGTTTGAAAGACGCCTTGACTATTTCATCAGCCTACGAACTTGGAGACAAAATCAAGTTTGAAGAAGCACCAGGTGAGTTTGGTCGTGTGGCTGCTCAATCAGCGAAGCAAACCATCATGGAAAAAATGCGCAAACAAACCCGTGCCATTACTTACAATACCTACAAGGAACATGAAGGTGAAATCATGACAGGTACAGTGGAACGTTTTGATAATCGTTTCATTTATGTAAATCTTGGCACCATTGAAGCACAGTTATCGAAACAGGATCAGATTCCAGGTGAGGTGTTTCAATCACATGATCGCATTGATGTCTATGTCTACAAGGTAGAAGATAACGGTCGTGGAGTGAATGTCTTTGTAAGCCGTAGCCATCCAGAAATGATTAAACGCTTGATGGAACAAGAAATTCCTGAAGTCTATGATGGGACTGTGGAAATCATGAGTGTATCACGTGAAGCTGGAGATCGTACGAAAGTGGCGGTTCGAAGTCACAATCCGAATGTGGATGCGATTGGAACAATCGTAGGTCGTGGTGGTGCCAACATCAAGAAAATTACGAGTAAGTTTCACCCAGCTCGTTATGATGCCAAATCAGATCGTATGGTTCCAACTGAGGAAAACATTGATGTTATTGAGTGGGTGGAAGATCCAGCAGAGTTTATTTACAATGCAATTGCACCTGCTGAAGTAGATCAAGTCCTCTTTGATACAGAAGATGGAAAACACGCGACAGTGGTCGTGCCGGATAATAAATTATCATTGGCAATCGGTCGCCGAGGTCAAAATGTTCGCTTAGCAGCACATTTAACAGGCTTCCGTATTGATATCAAGTCTGCATCAGAGTATGAAGCTATTGAAGCGGAGCTTTATGGTGATGTTGCTGAAGAAGTTGTAGAAGAAGGTCAAGTAGATTAAGGAGAGGCCATGGCTAAAGTTAGGAAAATCCCTTTACGGAAGTCAGTCGTGTCAGGAGAAGTGATTGACAAGCGTGATTTGCTCCGTATTGTCAAAAACAAGGAGGGAAAAATCTTTATTGATCCAACAGGTAAAGCAAATGGTCGTGGTGCCTACATCAAGTTGGATAATGAAGAAGCCACTCAGGCTCAAAAAAAGCAGGTCTTTAATCGTGCATTTAGCATGGAAGTTGCTCCAGAATTTTATGAAGAATTGATTGCTTATGTTGATCATAAGGTCAAGAGGAGAGAACTTGGACTCGAATAAAAAGCAAAGGTTGTTACAACTGATTGGTTTGGCTCAACGAGCTGGACGCATTGTATCAGGGGAGGAATTTGTCGTAGATGCCATTCGGAAAGGTCAGACAAGACTGGTCTTTTTAGCAGAGGATGCTGCTGCAAATTTAACGAAAAAAATCTCTGATAAAAGTAACACCTATCAAGTAGAAATTGTTACCGCGTTTTCAACGCTGGAATTAAGCGCTGCTGTTGGCAAGACGAGAAAAGTTGTAGCCGTAACAGATGCTGGATTTACTAAGAAAATGAGGTCTATTATGGAATAGAACAGGAGGACAAGATATTGTCTAAGAAGAGATTACACGAAATTGCCAAGGAATTGGGTAAAACAAGTAAAGAAGTTGTCGAAAAAGCACAGGCTTTAGGCTTAGCTGTTAAGAGTCATTCGTCAACTGTAGAAGAGACGGAAGCAAAACAAATTGTTGCTAGTTTTAATGAAAAACAGTCTTCACCAAAAGCAGATGAGAAAAAGGGGACCACTGAAACGGTTGCTACGACGGAAAAACAAGTTGTAAAAGATGTAGTGAAAACATCTTCAACTCCAACGAATGCCGAGCAACAGTCAGGCACTCCTGCTAAAACCCAAGTTCGTCCTGCTCGTCCACAAAGTCGTAACTTTAAGGCAGAACGTGAAGCGAGAGCAAAGGCAGAAGCGGAAAAACGGGCGCAGCGTCAGCAGAAAAAACAGCCTTTACAAGATAAAGGAAATTCCAACCGACGCAAACAGGGACAGTCTCAAGAGCAACGGAAGCAAGAACGCCGTCCAGACAGAAGATCTGAACAAAAGAATGATCGTCGCTTTGCTCAAAAAGGAGGCCAACCTCGCGGTCAGCAACAGACAGCGCAAAAGCCTGCTGCTCCTAAAATTGACTTCAAAGCTCGAGCTGCCGCTCTGAAAGCTGAGCAAAATGCCGAATATGCTCGTAGTAGTGAGGAACGGTTCCGTCAGGCACAAGAAGCGAAGAAAAATCGGCAACAAAAGCCAAAGGAAATAAAATTTGAAGAGCCAGTGATTGAACCAAAAACAGTTGTGCCGTCAGTAGCACAAGTGGCTCCAGTGGCTCCAGCAGCAGACAATCGTCGAAAAAAACAAGTCAGACCTGATAAGAAGCGTGATTTTAATACAGATCATGAAGAAGATGGTCCACGTAAACAACAAAAGAATCGAAATAATCAAAATCAAGTGAGAAATCAAAGAAATAGTAACTGGAATACCAGCAAGAAGAACAAAAAAGGTAAAAACCAACAACAAGCAAAACCTGTAACGGAACGTAAATTCCATGAATTGCCAACAGAGTTGGAATACACAGTAGGCATGAGTGTGGCAGATATTGCGAAACGCATCAAACGTGAGCCAGCTGAAATCATCAAGAAGCTCTTTATGATGGGGGTTATGGTAACCCAAAACCAATCTCTCGATGGAGATACCATTGAATTGCTCCTAGTAGACTACGGTATCGAAGCGAAAGAAAAAGTCGAAGTGGACAATGCGGACATTGAACGTTTCTTCGTAGAAGAGGGTTATCTCAATGAAGAGGAAATGGTTGAACGCCCACCAGTGGTAACCATCATGGGACACGTTGACCATGGTAAGACAACATTATTGGATACTCTTCGTAACTCTCGTATCGCAACAGGAGAAGCAGGTGGTATCACACAGCATATTGGTGCCTACCAAATTGAAGAAGGTGGTAAAAAGATTACTTTCTTAGATACACCTGGACACGCTGCCTTCACCTCAATGCGTGCGCGTGGTGCTTCTGTAACAGATATTACCATTCTGATTGTAGCAGCTGATGATGGTGTTATGCCACAAACTATTGAAGCTATTAATCACTCAAAAGCAGCGAATGTTCCAATCATTGTTGCGATCAACAAGATTGACAAACCAGGCGCAAATCCAGAACGTGTCATCGGCGAATTAGCAGAACATGGTGTCATTTCAACAGCTTGGGGTGGTGAATCTGAATTTGTTGAAATTTCTGCGAAATTTAACCAGAATATTGATGAATTGTTAGAAACCGTTCTTTTAGTAGCTGAGATTCAAGAATTGAAGGCAGACCCTACAGTTCGTGCAATTGGTACGGTAATCGAAGCTCATTTGGATAAAGGAAAAGGTGCGGTTGCTACCCTCCTTGTTCAACAAGGAACGCTTCATGTTCAAGACCCAATCGTTGTTGGGAATACCTTCGGACGTGTTCGTGCTATGGCGAATGACCTCGGTCGTCGTGTTAAAGTTGCTGGACCATCTACACCAGTTTCGATTACAGGTTTGAACGAAGCGCCAATGGCAGGTGACCATTTTGCTGTTTACGAAGATGAGAAATCAGCTCGTGCAGCAGGTGAAGAACGGGCAAAACGTGCCCTTCTCAAACAACGTCAAGCAACGCAACGTGTCAGCCTTGAAAACCTCTTTGATACATTGAAAGCAGGTGAAGTGAAGTCTGTCAATGTGATTATCAAAGCCGATGTACAGGGTTCTGTTGAAGCATTGTCTTCTTCTCTTTTGAAGATTGATGTTGAAGGTGTGAAAGTAACGATTGTCCATGCAGCAGTTGGTGCCATTAACGAGTCAGATGTTACCTTGGCGGCAGCTTCCAACGCCTTTATCGTCGGATTTAACGTTCGTCCTACACCATTAGCGCGCCAACAAGCCGATGCAGATGATGTCGAAATCCGTCTTCATAGTATCATTTACAAGGTAATCGAAGAAATGGAAGATGCTATGAAGGGAATGCTGGATCCTGAATATGAAGAAAAAATTATCGGGGAAGCCATTATCCGCGAAACCTTCAAGGTATCCAAAGTTGGTACTATCGGTGGATTTATGGTTATCAGTGGTAAAGTGACACGTGATTCAAGCGTCCGTGTTATCCGTGATGGCGTTGTTGTGTATGATGGCAAACTCATCAGCTTGAAGCATTATAAAGATGATGTGAAGGAAGTCGGAAATGCCCAAGAAGGTGGTCTCATGATTGAAAACTACAATGATTTACAAGTGGACGACACCATTGAGGCTTACATCATGGAAGAAATCAAAAAATAAGATACGAGAACGTTAACAGCACACCGCAAAAATAGGAAACTGACGAAGTGTCAGGAAGACACTGGGAAGTTTATCTTTTTTGCCCAATGCTTAGTACGAGTTCAATTTAGCATGATTTCTACACAAAAAGTTGACATTGAAAAACAAAAGAGAGGCTGGGGTAACTCAGCTTTTCTAACATAGAGATAGAAAGGGAAACCTTATGGCAAATCATTTTCGTAGTGACCGTGTGGGCATGGAAATTAAACGTGAAGTGAACGAAATTCTAAAGCTAAAAGTTCGTGATCCACGGGTGCAAGATGTGACTATTACCGATGTTGTGATGACAGGTGACTTGTCCTTGGCTAAAATTTACTATACTATCCATAGTACCTTGGCTTCAGATAATCAAAAGGCTCAAACGGGTCTAGAAAAGGCTACAGGTACCATCAAGCGCGAGCTAGGTCGCAATCTAAAAATATATAAAATTCCAGATATCGTTTTTGAAAAAGATCAGTCTGTCGAATATGGAAACAAAATCGACCAAATGCTTCGCGATTTGGATAAAAAAGACTAAATTTAAAAGGAGAAAAGTATGAGACTTTTCTCCTTTTTATGTTTTTAGAAATGTTTCTGTTGATTCAGTGGGTGAATGCTAAAACCAATATCCTGAAATAGTCTTATTACTACCTGGTTCTATGACTGGAAATATATTTTGGTTTAGATTGTCCCTATATCCACTGCATAAAAATGCTGAAAGANTGAGATATTTGTTGAAAAGAATAGTACGTTAGATTGGATCAAAAATATGATTTATTAAGTTAATATTAAGATTATAAAGAAAAGATTTAGATTATAAAAGTTGTCTATTATTTTGAGGAAACCTATTGTTTTTTCACTTCTTCTTCGATAAAATATTTTGTGACTATTATTTGTTATCATTTGCTACATAATTACTTTTAAGGATCGCGAAGTGAGTTATGAGTAAGTAACTAGAAAGAAGGTTTAAGGTGAAAAAGAAAAGCTTAACCATG
>NZ_KB904562.1 GCF_000380125.1 Streptococcus ovis DSM 16829 | reverse complement strand
AAGGTATAGAGGTGCTTCTTAGTTACCTTACTGTATAGACGAGTTACCTTCGTTCCATTTTGAGAAGGGGCATACCAAGCAATACCTTCTTGTTTCCAACCATGTCTTGGTAAGACCTGGTACTCATTTTGATCTGTAGTAAAGAGGTGTTCTTTGAGAATAGGATTGTACAGGCGATACACTACCTGGACACCAAGTTCAGAACTTTCAGGAACAGCATCATTTGCCCGGGCCATTTGATGCATGGACAATAGCTGAGCAACCAACAATCCACATATAAGTTTTTTCAGTTTCATCAGTTACCTCCTATAACCTCTTCCTGTTAGTCGAAGTTCAAAGCCAGACGGACTTCTAACTTTTCGAGCTACAAGAGAGTTTCCTTTTTTGAGGGTGCGAATTTGGCTGTAAATGTTTTTATAGGACAAGTGAAACTCTACATCCCTTAAGCGACCATCCACATAGCCTTTTGTTTTTTTTATGGCAAAGTCAGGCTTTAGGAGTAGTTCTGTTCCATCGTCCAAGCGAGCTGTTACACCTCCTTGTTTTCCTAAGTTTCTTAAGTCCCTTAGGCGGACTGTTTGTGTTTCATCTATCATAGATTTCTCCTTGAAGTTGAAAGGCGAATTACGCCGTGCTGTAGAAAACCGTAGTTTCCTATCGGTATTTTGTACACACGGTTTATAGTCTAGAAACCGCAAACTCCTTTAGCTTATACTCTGTAAGTATGCCTTTTCGTCATGTGACTGGGCTAGATATCCTTTTCTAGCTAGCTACTCGCCCCCATTTTTCTTTTATCCATAGTCACGCTGATTGGGACAAGCCTTGTATTCAGTTTTCAAAGGCCAAGCAGTTTAATGACATGCTAAGGTCTAAACTTGATCACTGCTTAAAATCCACGTGTATTTGAGAGAGAAAGTAAGGGAAAATATCGATTTTTTATACTACTTTCTTCTTCAATAACTGATCACTTTATCAGAACCACACTCATTACAAACTGGATTTTCAATAAATTTATCCCACGGATCTAACCCTTCAAAAATTAGTGGATCTTCTTTTTCTGCTTTTTTAATTTGGTCCTCAGTAAATCCTTCCCATATCGTTCCTACTAAATCCTCTGGTTCAATCCAACCTCTCAACGCTGAAAATGCCCCACAGGAGTTACATTCAACATGTAGCATCGCCATAGTTGTTCCCTCTTTCCACCTAGTATTTCTGTTTATACGCAATCCAGTAGCTTAAATCCGAACTGGCAGCCTTTCTGTCGTTACTGACACCAAGCAAATAACCGATAGAAACCTGGAAATACTTAGCGAGTTGTTCCGCAGACTCAGGGTTGATACGGCTAAATCCCCGCTCCCAATTCGAGACAGTTTTGCGGATAACACCAACTTTTTGAGATAACTCTTCCTGGGTTAATCCAGCTTGTTTCCGCAGTTCCTTCAATCGGTTTGAAACTGGTTTAGTCACCTAATACACCCCCTTTCACTTTATAGGTGATTTTCTTAACCCAGCGTGGGCTAAGGGCAAAGTTAGCTTTAGGAATGGCAATCACACTTTCTTTAGGACTACGACCAATCGTTAAGACTTTATGAGGAATAGGTTTAAATTCATCCTGTAGCATATCTATCCCTCCAATTCTATCTTGTCTGCTAAATATCGATCCAGTCTCGTTTCTGGTAGTCTATCTGGATAATAATAGCCAATTAAACTTGGACATTCTTCAGGGAATGACTTAGCATAGTCACTTTGATGTGATAGAGCTATAAATCCTTGTTCTTTTTCAATCAGTAAAGCCATCTTCCAGAAATGCACCATCATCTTATAGAAATAGCCAGGAATGTTTTTAATTGGCTTTCCTTCATGTTCACCAGTTTTGATTTTGAAGATAAGTTTGTCCACTTCTCGTTCCAGTTCCTGCGACCAGACTTCACCGTAAATTATTTCTTGATGATTTAAGAGATGACTATAGTCTTTTTCAACCTGACGCTTGGCTTGGTAGATTTTGTTTTCAAGGAGTTTTGCTTCTTTGCCAAAGAGACTGAGTCTCTGGATAGTTTGGGCAGAGAGAAAACCATGTTGGCCCATTTGGAAAGCTTCAGAATCTGATAGAGTGGATAATGGGTTCTCGTCCTGGTATCGATTAGTATCGTTAGATAATTCAGTCTCACTATTCTCAGTATCATTAGCGTGTCGTTTTGACATTTTTTGACGTGTCATTTTCACACTTCCTTGCTTTTTCTGGAAGTGTCGTTTTGACACTTCCGCTGAAGTTAAAGGTTTAGAGTGAATTTCTTCAGTAGAGCATTCAACATTTCCCAAGTACAGTAAATTAGGCTTATTCAAACCTTGACGAACTTCTTCTAATAAACCATACTCTTGAAGTTCCTTTTTCAGTTTGATAACTTTCTTATTACCATATCCTAAAATTTCTTGGAGTTCAGTAACTGTATAAATCAGATAGACATCTCCATTTTTATCAATCCAATTATTTCTAAGAGATAATTCAAAACGGTCTTTCAAGATAGCATATGTGAATTTAGCATCTGTACTCATCGGTTTGTAGAGTGGTGATTCAACAAATATTTTTGGTATTCTATAAAATCGTTCACTTGATTGAACTTGCCTTGCGGAAATACGTTTCATGTCAAGCACCCACTTTCAACATAAGATGGCCGGTATCAGAAAACCGAAGTAAGCCGAATTCCTCTAGTTCCTTCAAAATTAAACGTGCTTTGCTCCTTGTCGCATTTTGTGAATGCATGATTTCTCTTAATACCAATTCACGCGACTGTTGTTCTCGTTTTGTCATAATTAACTCCTTTCAGCCAATACTAAGCGATCATCTTCCAATCTAACCCAGTATCTCTTTCCTTCAACAAAAACTTCTAAATGAAAATCAGGATTCAATTCCAAATTAGCGATCAAAATTTTCCTAAGTTTTTCCTCATTTACTCGGACCTTGAATAAAGGTATAACACCAAGAATATATAATCTAACTTCATATATTTTTTCTCCAATCATAGTTAATCTACATCTCCAAACTCATGTACACTGCATTCTTCTTACTTCAACAAGCCAAAGTAGTTAAAGACTACATATAGAACTACCAAAGCATTCAATAAGAAAATAAATAGATGGGAAAAATAATATTTTTCTCTATGGTAGGCGCTTATAAACATTGAAAAGGTGATAAGCGCAAAACAAATATTTACTGGAATTAAAATTGGCATATTTTACTTGCCTCCTTATACATAATTCATCAGGTCTGGATTAAACTCCAAAGTCAGCCACATAGCTTCTTCTTGTGTGAGTTGATTACTACGCCCCCAAGTGTAATCACTGGAACGTTGATAATAAGGATAGGTTCCATGTTTATTTTTAGGACTTAATTGATGAACAACGCCATCTTTCTCAATTCTCCAAAGTAGGCTAGAAGGTTTATAGTAGTAACCTTTACTTGTCCAAACTCTATTTAGGCCATCATACGGCAACACAATTTCTTCTTCAGGAAAATCTTCTGTGCCATCTGTGTCAACACCTTCTTCCTTTTCATCAAGATCTATCACTTCAAATATTTCTAGAGTTTCAATATCCATGATGATTTCAATGTTATTTGACATCTGTTTGTGTCCTTTCACTAGTTTTAGGCAACGAAAAAAGAGAACGAATTTCTCGTTCTCTTAAGTTATAAGGTATTCAATTTTACGTTTCCCAAAACTCTAGACACTTACTGTGATTTTTTTGAAGGAGGCTCCTTAGTCCCCAACCAAGAAACATAAATAGAAGGATGATAATTCCATAAATGATCAGATAAACCTCTATACCAGCTGTATTGTGAGTATAATCCCATATAATCCTTGGGATAAACATCAGCAGTAAAACCACAGGAAAGATTAAAGAAATTCCTTTACTCCAGCCAAAGATAAAACTAAGAAGAGCGTAAGCAAGAGGCAGGTAAAGGAGAATCATATTGACATGAAACCCTTTTACTAGGAGATAATCTTCTGATCTTGCAAATGCCCCATAAATATCCGGTAAAAACGCCATAGCAAATGGAATTAAACTGTAGAGGAAACTTGTTTTTATCTGCTTCATATCTTAATCCTACCTTCTTTTTTTCTAAATTCTTCTCACAATCTTAAACAATTCTAACTGTTTAAGATTGTTTAAATCTGTCTTACGACGAAACGTTACCATCGACGAACTAAGCCTAACAGTTCTCTAATCCAAATTTTTTCGGATGGATTGGATGCTCTTCACCGAAATTTTGGCAAGTTTTTTGGTTTGTGCAGTGGTTGAAACAATCAACCGCTTCGGTAAATGAGTCGCTGTTCTAGCAATAACAACAGGTGCTTGACTAGCTTTTTGCGCAAGATAAACTGGCAAAGATTCTTCATAAAGATATTCCTTATTAAAATCATTAGCAATTTTCAAGTCTAAATAGTATTCATATACTTTTTTTCCAAAATTTTCCGCTGAAATCTCATAGAGTTTTTCCTGTAACAACTCTGCTTTCATAGGGGGGGTCTGAATAACCGCATCAATGATTGCTGCTGCTAAATCATAGTCGTGATAGTAGAGTGTTCCAAACATCTTATCATTGATGACATTGTCCAAATAAGGATTGCCATGAGCAATGACAGGCGTTCCCGAAGCAAGGCTCTCCAGGTAAGTTAATCCCTGTGTTTCACTTGTTGAAGCAGAAATAAAGAAATCTGCTGCTTTGTAATAAAGGGCAGTTTCAGATGGTGGAATCATCCCTGTCAAGATAACGGACTCCTCCAATTCCAAAGCGCGAATCAATTTTTCAATATCCGCTACATAAGGACCACCACCCGCGATGACCAATTTTACTTTCGGATTATCTGCCAATACCTCGGGCATGGCTTTTACAACTCCCTGAATATTTTTCTCATAAGAAATACGTGATAGGCTAAGAAGCATCGTTTCATCAGGGTCAATACCTAAGCGCTCACGTAACGCTAAAACATCTTGTTGCTGAATTTCAGGACGGTCAAATTTCGCCAATTCAATTCCGGTTGGAATGACTCGTAAATCCTGTTTAATCTGGTAAGAACGTAAGAGATTTTCCACAATCTCACTTGGACAAATGATACCATCTACATCCTTAAAAAACACACGAGCAAAATATTTCACCATTCGCGGACGAATCAAGAGACCGCGAGCAATATAACGAACATAATCTTCATAGTGGGTGTGGTAGGTATGGACAACCGGAATCTTTAGAGCGTGTGCAATTTCAACCCCCAAGATTCCCAGTGAAAACTCTGTGTGGGTGTGAATAATATCCAGCTGGTAGCGACGGGAAATATCGAGTGCATCCGCAAATCCAGCATAGGCTACGCGTCGATCCTTAAAAGCAAAGAATGGAACAGATGGAAGGCGGATGATATCCCAGTCTTCATAGCGATTGACATCTTTATCCGTCGTCGTAAAGATAAATACAGTGTGACCTAACTTTTCCAGTTCTGTCTTTAGTGTTTTAATAGAGGTCGCAACCCCAGAAACTTGTGGAAAATAAGTATCTGTAAACAAACCAATTCTCATCTATAACTCCATTACTTGTCGATAGGCATCTGCTAACTGATGAGAAACCTTATCCAAGGAGCGACTAACTGCCACTTGATAACCAGCCTCTCGCTTATCGACTTTCTTATCTAATATTTTCTGGATGGACTCAACGAAGTCCTCAATGCTGTTTCCTAATTCTGCCACTGAATCATCTACCCAACCCTCATAGACAGGAATATCCCGCAAAACGACGTGTTGGTGACTCGCAAGAGCCTCTAAGACAACAATGCCTTCTGTTTCCTCATAGGAGGGGAAGAAAAAAGCATTTGCCCCCGACATGGCCCCTTGAAAAACAGCTCCCTTAAAATAACCTGGGAAAGAAACATTTGCAGGGTGATCACCATCTACAATTTTACGAATATAAGATGGAATGATCCATTTATTGATACTTCCCAGCCAAATAAAGCGGACATGGGGCATTTTCTCAGCCACCTTGACAAAATCCTCTATCCCCTTACGCCGGAAATAGAGCCCCGCACAAATCACCACTGGTTGTCCCTCTTCAATTCCAAAATGCTCACGAAAGATCTGCTCTTTTCGCTCATCTTTTTTGTATTTTGCTAAATCAATGCCATTGGATACTGCGATAGTAGGTGTTGTCACCCCATAAGAAGCAATCAATTTTTTTGAATACTCAGATGGTGTAATCACAAAATCTGCAGTCTGGTACATATGGGCTAGATATTTCCCAACCAAAGGCGCCAGCAAATTAGAACCAATAAAAGAATTTCTAAAGTCTTCTCGTGTTGAATGTCCATGCATAATGACTTTCTTACCGCGTCTTTTTGCTGCATGAAGCAACAGGAACGAGCGCGGTCCATATGTATTAATATGAACGACATCATAATCACCAAGCAAGTCCGTCGTGTACGGAATGCCCGCCAAATCAAGAGCTTCCATCTGATGATGAAGGGCACGACCTATACCAGATTTTTGCAGAACGGTCTTTCCTTCTAAATACAATAATACTTTCATAATCATATTATAGCCTTTTTTCAAAAAAAAAGACACTCCCAACAGAAGTGTCTTAGTGTGAAGAAAAGTTCTTTTTCCGATACTTTCCTTTCTCGCTATCACTCGCGAAAATAGGAAGATGATGTTACCTTGCAGATTTTCTATGGTTATTCTGCTTGATAAACTGGAGCGTCTTCTATCTGAGGCACTCCTTACGATTTTAACTTTTTCATTCTTAACGAGTTGTTTGTCTTTCCTTGATACCATGATTCAAAATCACTTCACGGCTTTCCAACTCCTCTTTGTGCATAATTTTTGTCAGCATCCGCATAGCAATCGCACCGATATCATAAAGCGGTTGGCTGATAGAGGTCATATTTGGACGAGTGAATTTCGTTACCAATGAATCATCACTAGTAATCAATTCAAATTCCTCAGGAACTTTCACTCCCTTATCCGCAATACCATTTAGCAATCCTGCTGCAATTTCGTCTTCTGCCACATACGCTGCTGTAGCGCCTGCATTCAAGAGACGCTCTGCAAGAGCATAGCCTTCTTCATACTTGTACTTAGACTCAAAAACCAATCCTTCTTGGAATTCCAAGCCATTTGCTTTCAAACCATCCTTATAACCTGTCAAACGCACTTTACCATTGATATCATCTACTAATGGTCCAGATACAAAGGCAATCTTGTCGCTATGTTTCGCCAAAATATCTACTGCATCTGATGCTGCTTTTGCATAGTCGATATTAACGCTTGGCAATTGATGCTCCAAATCTACGGTCCCTGCAAGTACTATTGGCGTTCTAGAGCGAGAAAACTCAGCCCGGATCTTGTCTGTCAAATGGTAGCCCATAAAGACAATCCCATCTACTTGTTTAGAAAAGAGGGTGTTGACCACATTGATTTCTTTTTCATCGTTTTCGTCACTATTAGCAAGGACAATATTGTACTTGTACATATCCGCAATATCATCAATCCCCTTTGCCAAAGTCGCATAATAGGCATTGGCAATATTTGGAATCACGACACCTACTGTCGTTGTTTTTTTACTTGCTAAGCCTCGCGCCACAGCGTTTGGACGGTAGTCCAAGCGATCGATAACTTCTAAGACTTTCTTGCGTGTATTTTCCTTGACATTTTTATTGCCATTGACAACGCGACTGACAGTAGCCATTGATACACCTGCTTCACGGGCAACGTCATAAATCGTTACTGTATCGTCTGTATTCATCATATTTGATTCGTTTCCTTTCCTTCTTCTTTTTATGAAAATTACGCTTTCACTCCCTTATAGTGTATCATTTTTTGAAACCACTTTCAAGCAAAATTTATCATTTTCTTTTTCTTCTTGCAATTTTTTTCATTTTTTGCAAGAATATAGGTATAGAAAGAGGTGTATTATGTCTAAAATTCAAACTATTCAGACTTACCTTGACCAAGAAAAAATTGATTTGGCCATTTTTTCAGATCCAGCGACCATTGCTTATGTCACTGGATTTGCTAGTGATCCACACGAACGTCACATGTTGCTCTTTGTCCAACCTGATGCAGATTCTCTCTTATTCCTCCCCGCTCTTGATGTAGAGCGAGCACGTGAAACAGTGGATTTCCCAGTGGTAGGCTACATGGATTCAGAAAATCCATGGCATGTTATCAAACATTCACTACCACAAAAGCAGTTCTCAGCCATTGGAGCGGAATTTGATAACTTGAATTTGACGCGTTACCACGGTTTGCAATCTATCTTTCAGCAATCCTTCTCAGATTTGACACCACTTATCAACCGCATGAAGCTGATTAAATCACGCGATGAGATTGACAAAATGTTGGTGGCAGGTGACTTTGCAGATAAGGCTATGCAAATCGGATTTGACAATATTTCCTTGAATGTCACAGAGGCAGATATCATTGCCCAGATTGAATTTGGCATGAAAAAACAAGGCATTTCAAAAATGAGTTTTGAAACCATGGTCTTGACAGGAAATAACGCTGCTAATCCACACGGAATACCTGGTACTAATCGCATTGAGAATAATGCACTGCTCCTTTTTGACCTCGGAGTAGAAACACTTGGCTATACGTCTGACATGACACGGACAGTTGCCGTTGGTCAACCAGACCAATTCAAAAAAGATATCTACGCACTTTGCTTAGAAGCTCAACTCACAGCACTTGATTTCATCAAACCGGGTGTGACGGCTGCTGAAGTAGATGCAGCAGCTCGTAATGTCATCAAAAAAGCTGGCTATGGCGAGTACTTCAACCATCGTCTCGGGCACGGCCTTGGCATGAGCGTCCATGAATTCCCATCTATCATGGCTGGAAATGATATGGTTATCGAAGAAGGCATGTGCTTCTCTGTTGAACCAGGTATCTATATTCCTGGCAAAGTCGGCGTCCGCATCGAAGACTGTGGCTATGTCACAGATAGTGGTTTTGAGGTCTTCACTCAAACACCAAAAGAATTGCTCTATTTTGAAGGGTAACCTTTGCATTACAAAGAAGGATTGGAGAGAACTCCAATCCTTTTTCTTATCTTTTCAATATGTTACAAATCCAAGAAGCCTTCATGTGGGGTTTGTCCAAAGTAATCTGCAATTTCTTGTAGTTCTTGATCTGTAATTTCTTGTTTGATGACACCTCCTTGTGCACCCACTTGAGAAAAAATCATGGCAGCTTTTTCGATGACTTCAACAAGACCATAGGTTTCATCAAGTGATACACCAGCTGCAAACAAACCGTGATGTGGCCACAGAACAGCTTGATATTCAGCCATTTTTGCTGCAGTCGCTTCACCAATCGCATTGGTTCCTGGTGTCATGTAAGGAATAACCCCGATACCTTCTGGGAAAACCACAATTGATTCAGCCTGCATTTTCCAAAGCACGCGTGACAAATGACGTTCTGACAGCTCTTGCGTAAAACTCATGGCAATGAGATTGGTTGGGTGGCAATGGAAAACAACCCGTTGTTCAGAATTCACTTTAAGGCGCTCAATATGGCTCATCAAATGACTTGGAAATTCAGACGTTGGTTTTCCACCGTCTTCAAAGCCCCAAACAATGTCATAGCTTTGCCCGTCTTGAGAAATTTTAACAAGACCTAAATCCAAGGTTGGACGATCGTACACATTCCGAAAATAGCGTCCTGTTCCGGTTACAAGATAATAGAATCCAGCCAATGCACTGGCATCAAAGCCAAGTTCCAAGGTCCGTTTTACCTCATGGACATCCTCAAAACCTTCCACTTCTTCAGCTGTCAGCCTATAAGAGACATTCCCACCATTTCGCTCATCCCAATAGCGAAGGTAAGATTCACGCGTTACATCACGCATATTTTTTACAAACGATGAATCAACAAATTTAGTCATTTTTACTCCTTTTCTTTATTTGATAGTTTCTGCTATCGTATAAACTCAGACAATCAAGGAAAGACCCTTTATTGTTGTCTCACTAAGCAATGCAAACATATCAAATCACTAATTCTCACGAATCACGGCTAAATATCCAATTTAACCGCATCAATTTAACGTACTGCCAAGATCGTTTTTTCATATTCTTGGACTTCTTTGAGCCAATCAAGACCAACTGGAACCCCATTTTGTTCACAGAAGTAATTCCAAACATCTGCGTATGGGAAATCCTTCAATTCTTCTGTGTAAGCCAGGCGAGCTGTGAAATCGAAATTGTTTTCAAGTGCTTTTAACTCAGTTGTTGGCTCTAATAATGCTTTCAGAAGTGCTTTTTGTGTATTGCGTGTTCCGATCACCCAAGCAGCGATACGATTAATCGTCGCATCAAAGAAGTCTAAACCGATTGCTGTTTTCTCAAGAAGATCATTTCTGACCAACTCTTTGGCAATATCCTGCAACTCATCATCCATGATGACCACATGGTCTGAATCCCAACGTACTGGGCGTGACACATGAAGCATCAAATTCTTTTCACTAAAGAGTGATAAAGCTGACAACTTATTAGAGATGACTTCTGTTGGATGGAAGTGACCTGCATCTAGTAAAATTGCTTTATTACGTGTCAAACCATAGCCCATGTAGAATTCATGTGAGCCGACAGTGTAAGCCTCTGCACCTAGTCCGAAGAGTTTGCTTTCAACAGTATCAACATTGTACGCTTCGTCAATTTCTTCTGCGAAGATTGCATCCAATGATTCCATGAGACGTTTGCGAGGAGTTAAGCGGTCAATTGGATTATCCTTAAACCCATCTGGAACCCAGAAGTTCGTGTAGCAGGTTTCTCCTAATTCTTTACCAAAATACTCAGCGACACGACGGCTACGTTTCCCGTGTTCAATCCAGTAATCACGGACTTCCTTGTCAGGATGAGAAAGTGTGAATCCATCTTTCATCATTGGATGTGAGAAGAAGGTTGGGTTAAAATCAAGACCGATTCCTTGTTCTTTTGCCCAAGCCACCCATTTTTCAAAGTGTTTTGGTTCAATCTCATTCAAATCTACTGCTTCATCCGTATCTAGATAAATAGCATGAAGATTGAGTTTGTGTTTCCCTGGAATCAAGGAATACGCCTTCTCAAGGTCTGCACGTAATTGATCTGGGGTATGAGCAGCTCCTGGATAATTCCCAGTAGACATAATCCCACCTGTCAATTCACCATCTGGGTTTAAGAAACCTTTGACATCATCTCCCTGCCAGCAGTGCATTGAGATTTTGATATTCTGTAATTTTTTAAGAGCAGCATCTGTATCAACTCCAATGTTAGCGTAGCGTTCTTTTGCTACTTGATAGCGGTCTGCAATTGTTGTCATATTGATCTCCTTTTTTTGAATTAATGTACTACTTTTTCTCTAAATAAAGCCAAGTGATCTCTATCACCAATCGGCTGGGGCTGATATACATCATAGTCAAATTGCTGTTTTAACCAAGCTCGTGCTTCTGTGACTGACTCGACGATTCCCTCTGATACTAACTGAACCATCACATTTCCAATTGCTGTTGCTTCACCTGGGCCAGCGATGACTGGTTTTTCAATCACATCTGCTGTCAGCTGATTTAACAATTTGACATTGGATCCACCGCCAACAATATGAAGGGTCTTGCAAGAATGACTAGATAATTCCTGCATGACTTTCCACTCATGCGCATAAATCAGTGCTAGATTGGAATACACGCACATGGTTAGTTCTCCCACTGTTTTAGGAACTACTTGATTCGTTTCATGACAATAGGCTTGAATTTCCTCAATCATGTTTTCTGGTCTGGTAAAACGGTCATCGTTCAGATTCACATACTGTAAAAAGGGCTCGACCTGATAGGCTTCCTGTGCCATTTCAGCATAACTATATTGGTAATCTAAGTTGCGAGCAATTTCTTGTACTGCCCACATTCCCGTAATATTTTTCAAGAAACGATAGGTATGGTAGGCACCACGTTCATTGGTATAGTTCTGTTCAAATGCTGCATGACTTGTAATGGGGGAATGATTTTCTAAACCAATCAAAGACCATGTTCCACTTGAAATGTAGGCAGGGTGTTCACCAACAGACGGCACCCCAACAACTGCAGAAGCTGTATCGTGAGTGGCTACCGCAATCACCTTGCAGTCAGGTAAATCGTAGGCTACTCGTAGGTCTGGTAATACCTCTCCAATAACATGACCTGACTGCACCACTCGTGGGAATTTCTCCCGTGATAACTGGAGCAAATCCAATAAATCTTGATCCAGCTCTTCAGAATGGACTTCTAACAATTGAGTAGTGGACGCATTCGTAATTTCTAACGTTTGTACCCCCGTCAAAAGGTAGGCAAGATAGTCTGGAATCATCAAAATACTCGACGTTTGATTGAGCAATTTCCTATCTTCTCGATACAACTGATACAGAGTATTAAACTTTAAAAATTGAATCCCTGTTTTAGCATAAATTCTTTCAGCAGCTATCGATTGAAAGACCTCTTCCATCGCACCATTGGTTCGTTCATCACGATAGGCAATAGGCTGAGCTAATAGCTCGCCATTCTCATCTAACAAGCAATAGTCTACCGCCCACGTATCAATCCCTAGGGTTGCCTTTTCAACACCACTAGATTTCACCTTTGACAAACCAGTCAAAATTTCATTGAAAAGGTAAGAAATATCCCAGCGATAATGTCCATCAACCAATCGAATTTCATTTTTAAAACGATGAATTTCCTTCAAACTCAGCTTTCTATCTCGATCAAGCGTTGCAAGCATGACGCGTCCACTTGATGCACCAATATCCACTGCAATATGGCTCATCATTTTTTCCTCCTCATCTGAGAATATAAGCAAGATTTTGTAACCGCTTTATGTTTCTAGTTTACCATCGAAGTAACTTATGTTACAATGTCCTATATACGGAAGGATAGTATCAAATTTACAGATATTAAAGAAAGTTAAGATGAACCAGTTAGATCAACTTTTATTTGCCCATACTGAGCACGAAAAACAACAGTTATGTCAACGACATTTCGTAGCAGATTTCCCTGAATTACAAATAGCTTCTAAAGACCATATCCCTGCAATTACCCAGCAAGTTTTTGGCAATAATAAAGAAGTTTATATCAGCAAACATAGCAGATTTGCTGATTACCCAGCACACTCTCACCAATTTTTAGAAATCAATTATATCTATCATGGTGAATGTAACCAAATCATTAACGGTAAGGAGTATCATTTTACAGCTGGGGATATTATCTTGATGGACAATGAAAGCGTTCAGGAAATCAAGGCCCTTGGCGAAGAGGATATTCTCATCAATATCCTTTTTAGGGACAAAGATATTTCGTTGGATTGGCTCAATCAACTAAAAAGTCATCATAGCAGCATTTACCAACTACTGCTAAACGCCACTATCTCTGATCGAAAACAGGCCAACTTTGCTATTTTTTCAGCTGATAAGACGCAGGCTGTACAACCGATTCTCCAGCAATTGTTAAAAGAGTACTTTTTCCCGACGGATTTTTCGGAAAAACTCATCAGTCATTATTTATCCATCCTCATCTACCAACTAGCTCGAACGCTGTCCATTGTCAATCAAGAAATCCTTCTCACAAAAACCAGTGACCCTTATATTATGATTTTGAAGGAAATTGACAACAACTACCAAGAAATTACGCTTTCCACATTAGCCTCTCGCTTTAATTTCAATAAAAATTATCTAAGTAATCTAATTAAAGAACGGAGTGGACAAACCTTTACTCAACTTGTAACCCAAAGGAAATTGACCCGGGCTCAACTCTTGCTCCAATCCACACAACTCCCTATCTACGAAATCGCCCAGCAAGTGGGATTCTCTAATAAGACCTATTTCTATGAAAAATACAGAGCCTATTTCGGTCATAGTCCAAAAGATGAACGAGAAAAATAAAAGACCAGCTAAAAGTTGGTCTTTTACTATCTGCGTTTTAGAACAATTCCTTATAAAAGGCAATGGTTTCTTCTAATGTTGGCATGAATGGATTGCCCGGTGCGCAGGCATCGATGAGAGCATTTTTAGATAGATATTCAAAGTCAAATTCTTCTTCTTTGATGTCCAACTCTGTCAATTTCTTAGGAATGCCTACTGTTTCAGAAAGAGTTTCGATTTCTTGGATGGCATAGGCTGCACATTCTTCATCTGATTTACCTTCCGTTTGCAATCCTAAAGCTTTAGCTACATCACGGAAAGCTGCTGGTACGCGTTTGGCGTTTTCTTTTTCAATGATGGGAAGTAGCATCGCACAGCAAACACCGTGTGGCAAATGATAAACAGCACCTAGTTGGTGAGCCATTGAGTGAACATAGCCCAATCCTGCATTGTTAAAGGCCATACCACCTAGGAAAATGGCGTTGACCATGGCCTCACGCGCTTCGATATCTTGTCCATTTGCGACTGCACGTGGAAGGTATTCTTTGATTAACTCAATCGCTCCAATAGATAATTTCTTGGTCACTCCATAAGCACCAGGTGTCACAAGTGCTTCAATAGCATGGGTAAGGGCATCCATACCAGTTGCTGCAGTGAGAGCTGCTGGTTTAGAAAGCATTAATTCTGGATCATTGACTGACATGAGGGCAAGGCTATTTTTGTCCACCATTACCATTTTCACTTTGCGTTCTTCATCCGTAATCACATAGTTGATGGTGATTTCTGCAGATGTACCAGCGGTTGTATTGATGGCAACTACTGGTAGACCTTTTTTCTCTGACTTGTGAACCCCTTCGTAATCTTGAGGACGACCACCGTTGGTTGCAATGATCGAAATACAACTTGCAGCATCTTGAGGAGAGCCACCACCAACTGAAACAATAAAATCACATTGGTGTTCTTTTAAAACTGCAACACCATCCTCGACATTTTTGACAGATGGATTTGGGTCTACATCTTCAAAGACTACGTAGCTAATTCCTTCTGCTTCAAGTGTCTTTGTCACTTTTGGCAGAATATCACTTGAAGCGATAAAGTGGTCTGTGACGACTAGAGCTTTCTTAAAGCCAAGCTCTTTCACATGGCTACCAAATTCATTGATGACGCCACGTCCAATCAGATTGACAGCAGGTACGTAAAATACAGACATTGGAAATTCCTCCATTTTCTTAGGGCAAGCCCATTTAATAATAGTTGGTTTAGTAACCGTTTACAATATTCATTATATCACTTGTTTGTTTTTTCACAATATCAAAACACAGGATTTTTTGTATCAAATTTACAGGAATATTATCCATGGAAACATCAGATTGCTCAGTAAGTGTTCAATTGCAAAGTAGCGGCCATAACTCTCATAAAGCCATTTCCTTTTTCTGCAAAAAGCCACCCGTTTTCACGGATGGTTTTGCTTATTTTTTCAATTGTTTCTCAACTGTTAAGAAGGAGAGAAGAACAATTAAAATCGCATAACAGATTAACTCTGCTCCTAGATAACAGAAGACCAGCATATTGTTCACTGCATCGCTTTGTACTGTCAAACTAGGGTTATAACCGGCCACAGAAAGCAAGCTGTTAATGACACCATTTCCGATTCCGGCCATTCCGACCATAATCGCACCATAGACCGACATGGTAAAGCCGTCACTGCGGAAACCATTTTTGATTTCTAAATAGTCTAATACATCTGATAATAGCGCCAAGGTCACGTACATAGCTGGAATGGAACCAATCCCTTTTAGCACTACTCCAATGCATACTATCACAAAATGATGGACATTCAAGAAACTGATTAATCCGCCCAATACTGAGAAAATCAATCCCAATACAATAGCCTTTTGTTTTCCTAATTTATTGGCAATTGGCCAGGCAACCACCATACCTAGTGCTGTTGGAATTCCTCCAATCAATCCTAACATGCCCATGGCATTCCCAGCTGCTGCTTCAGTGGTGACTCCCTCAAACATCCAACGGCTATAGTAGCTCATGGACCCATTTTTCACAAGACCACCAAGTTGGAACAAAAGGAAATAGAGGATGATCAACCACCAGTACTTGTCAGATAAGCAAACCTTCAATTGTTTTGACAAGGGAATTTTGACTTGCTTTTGTTCCGTCTGACTTTCCTCTTCTGTTACCCGTTCTCTTGTGAAATAATATTCCAATAAAATACCCAGCAAGGTTACAATACAAAGAATACCAATCACCCAACGCCAATTTTGATAACTGGCCACACGATTTAAAACTCCATTTTTTTCCACAAATAAGATATTTTGTAAAAACATTGGAACCAGTATGCTCGCTCCGAGTCCAATTGCTGCTACCCCTGCTGCATTGGATAAGGTGGCCAATAAGCCACGACTATTGGAATCTCGCGTCGAAAGAGACACCATTGAACTATGCGAAGTATAAAAGAAAGGATAGGCTACTGCATAATAGAAGTTATAGGACAAGGCAATCCACATCATTTGCCACAACGGGCTTCCTTCTAATGGCAGGGTAAACATGAAAATTAAAGAAAGAGCAACTAGAAAAGCGGATAAAAAGAGATAGGGGCGAGCTTTTCCTTGTCTTGTACGTGTCGTATCAATTAGTCTCCCCAATACCAAATTTCCAATCACGACAAATACCACAGATACAATCGGTAAAGTTGCTGCAAATACACCAAATTTGCTAGTATCTGTCCATCCAATCACATCTGAGTAATAACGATTGAGGTATGAAGCCAAAATAGCATTTGAAATCAATGCTAAAAATGGTCCTACAAAATACCCCAGTCCTTTTTCTGATAGGCTAACTGTATCCTGTTTAATGCGACTATCTACTATCGCTTGATTAAAAAATCGGTTCATTATCTCTCCTTCATTTATTGGTTCACATCATACAATGGGGAGTGCTACTGTCGTTTCTAACTCTCCATCTGTGACCTCAACGATCAATTCTTCTGCTTGATGCGGGCGAATAATCGCCATCGCTTCACCATAATAGGTGTCTGTTTCATTCAGTAAATACCCATCTTGATTATAAGGACAAGCATGGCCTAAGCCAACCAATTCGCCACCTTTGACTGTCACCTGCAGGCGACCGCGGTGCATTGGCTTCAGTACGCTCTCTTTATCTGTATACCGCAACGGTACAAACAATAATTTCCCTGCTTCTGCTTTCGTTTCAGGTTCTATGCAGATAATGGTTTCGTCCGATGCTGTTCTAAGATAGGATTGCCCAATCTGGTCTCCACGTTCATCATACGTCAGAACTTTTAGCTCACCTGGTTCATATCTAGTATGAAAAATAAGGCGGCAATCATTTTTAAATTTCTTGCTGGCTACTAACTGACTGTTGAGATATAAGTCTGCACGAGTTGCGCGAGCATATACCTCTACTGTAGCTTTCATTCCCTCACATCCAGGATAGGTCCATGAAGAAATAGCATTTGTCATTTTCCATGCAGAAGGGCTGTGTTTGCCTGTCTGATAAACTGGTTTTACTGCTAGTACTGGCTGCTTGAGCAATTCAAAGGCTACCTTTGTATAACTAGCTTCTGCTAATGGTCTTCCAAGGATATTCAACCGTCCACTACCAGCGGTTAACCAGCCTTCTTCAGGAGCATTTTTCGGATAGTAGTCTTCATACTCCCACGCGCCAACACTGGCTTCTCCCATGTAGTCCATTCCTGCCCAGACAAAGTCACCAATGATGCGCGGATGTTCTTTCGCCTGTTCCCAGAAAGAGTAGGCATCACTACAAAAGGTTTCTGTCCCTAGAATCAGACGATTTGGATATTTTTTCAGATCTTTCTGATAGCGCAATATGCCATAGTTATAACCTGCCATATCCATATTCGCAAAGGCATCCCGTGTCTTGACGTCACAGGCATGAAGAGTCGCACCGCGTTTCATAAATTCTGCCCCAGTCAAGCCAGCTAAGGTGTTGTAAAACTCACTTCCGACAGGTGCTTTTTTCTTTTTCCCATGATTGACTACTTCTTTTTTCGCCTTTTCATCCGAATAGACACCAAGACCGATGGAACTCAAGAAATTAAAGAAAATATTGACCCCGCAGGTCACTGGCCGCGTGCTATCTAATTGGTGTAGATATTCGGTCATATCTTTTGTTAGTTGTATGCCACGCGCCTGTGCTGTTTCAGAAACTTCATTTCCTGTCGAATACAGGATGACACTTGGATGATTATAGTCTTTGTTGACCATGTCTTTCAAATCTTCTGGCCACCAGTCTGCCATATAATGAGCATAGTCATTGTCTGTTTTATGGATATACCAGACATCCAGGTACTCGTCCATGACATACATTCCCAAGCGGTCACAGGCATCCAGTAATGCCTTTGAACAAGGATTGTGCGCCGAACGAATCGCATTGTAGCCATTTTGCTTGAGTAAACGGATTTTGCGTTCCTCTGCTTCTGGAAATGCACAGGCTCCAAGCAAGCCATTGTCATGGTGAATACAAGCACCACGCAAAATTTCTCGCTGTCCGTTAACAGTTAACCCTTTTTCAGCATTCCATTCAAGCGTCCGAATTCCAAATTTCTCCGTTACTTGATCTTCGCCAAATTGAACAGTTACATCGTATAAATTTGGAGCAGCTGCTGACCAGAGGAGCGCCCCATCAATCTGGACAACTTCTGAACCCATCCCTTTTTCATTCAACGGGATGTCTGCTGTTGCAACGACCTCTCCTTTATGTGCAAAAGAAACTGTCGCAATCCCAGCTTGACTAGCAGTAAGTTCAACCTGTACTTTTGCTGGATAAATGGAGAGGGTAGTGAGTCGAATTCCTTGTTCTAAGATGGTTTGCTCCCCTCCTACATAGAGGAAAACCGGCCTGTACAATCCTGCTCCTGAATACCAGCGACTATTTGGTTGATCACTATTTCGTGCAATTATTTCTAGACGATTTTCTCCTAATATCACTTTATCCGTTAGGTTAACAAAAAAGTTGGTATAGCCGTAGGGACGGAAACAGAGTAATTCTCCATTCAAATACACTTCGGCATTATGATAGACACCTTCAAATTCCAGCACCAAACGTTTGCCAAAAAACTCCTCTCCTACCAAAAAATCTTTTTGGTAGAGATAATCAAATCCTTCAAAAAATCCAACGTTTTTTCCGCCAACTGCCTCTGCTGTCCGTTTCTCTGCAAACATGGCATCGTGAGGGACCGTAATTTCTTTAAACGCTTCTTTACTACCTAAATGCTTGTATCGCCAACCAGTCGAAAAATTTCGTTTTTCCATAATTTATTTCTCCATCTGAACTGTATAACTTCCGCTTGGGAAGACTTTTTTATCACGACCTGGCAACTCCAATTCTGCCTGAGTTCCAACTGGAATCTGTATCCTGACTGTTCTTGTACGTTCATCTTCTATCCAATGAACTCGGATAAGTCCATAAGGGGATTCGTGAGTGGCTTCTACTTCTGACAAGTCTCCGCCAAAAAGAGGGGCCACTTTAAACCGACGATATCCTGGCTCAATCGCTTCAATGCCTGCTACACGACGATAAAGAAAGTCACCTACAGCTCCACTGGCATAATGGTTGTAAGAAATCATCTGGTCTGTTCCATCATCTCCAATCGGACACTGACCATTTTCATCCAAACCATCCCAGCGTTCCCAAATCGTTGTCGCTCCCATTCTGACTTCGTACAGCCACGAAGGACAAGCATCATTGAGCAACATCCGATAAGCTACATCTGCATACCCATTGTCTGCCAAGGCAAAGAGAATATACGGCGTCCCAGGAAAACCTGTGCCAATCTTATAATCGTTCTCTTTTACAAGCGTCACCAAGCGCTCAAGCGCTACTTTTTTAGCCGATTGACTCAGCATTTCATAATGAAGTGGCAAGACATAACCTGTTTGAAATTCCTCTTTTAATCGGCCACCATTTGTTAATAGTTTTTCATACGCTTCTGCCGTTCGTTGACTCATTTCTTGATAGTTCTCTCTATCCTGCGTAAATCCTAAAATGTGAGCAATCTTAGCCAGTAATTGACTAGTATTTCGCAAACTTGCTGTGGCAGTGTATTTGCTGCGCTTTTGCCATTGAGCCATTTGTGGTACATCCGGTGCGACCCAATCTCCAAAGTGTAAACTATGATGGGTATGCCAAATATAACGATGCTGTCCAAAACTCCCTAATCCTGCCCAGAATTTACAAGCGTCCACATATTTTTTCATCATTGGATAATAGGATTCTAATATCCTTTTATCTCCCCTTGCCATATACTGCGCCCATGGCACTAAAATGCAGGCGTCGCCCCAGAAGTCAATCGCCATCGTAGGCATCGTGACTGGAAAACCAAATCCTTGTACCGGCACTGTATTGGGAATTCCCCCAGTTGGCAGTTGCTCATTTTTGACATCCGTCAGCCACTTATCCAAAAATCGGGTCATATCAAATAAGTAGGTAGCAGTTGGTGCAAAAACTGCAATATCACCTGTCCACCCCATCCGCTCGTCCCGTTGCGGACAATCTGTCGGAATATCTACAAAATTTGACTTAGAACTCCATATGATATTCGACTGCAGTTGATTGAGTTGGGCATTGGAAGAACGGAAAGTTCCTGTTTCACGCACATCTGAATATAAGGCTACTGCTGAAATCGACTTAATCTCTGAAAGCTCAATTCCACTCACACTGATATAACGGAAGCCCATATAGGTAAATTCAGGACGGTAGGTCTGCACACCATCTCGACAAATATAGGTCAAGGTCGCCTTGGCCGTCCGTAGAAAAGTCGTCTGTAAACTACCGTCTGGATTTAGAATCTCTGCATGTTTGACAACAATCTCTTGCCCTTTTTTTCCACGAACCGTGAACTGTACTAAACCTGCAAAGTTCTGTCCAAAGTCATAAATTATTTCCCCATTGTGTTGCGACACAATCGTCGGATACAAGGTTTCGTGCGCCTGTACCAGCGAACCATAGGTGGCTGAAATCCGAGGCTGAATGGCTACTGTTTCCCGCTTGACAGAGTGGTAAACAAGAGATGGAAATTCTTTCGTTGCATTGTAGGTTTCCCCATCATAAAAATCCGCCATTTCATATAGACTCTCTGTCGTCACCTTCCAGCTTTCATCTGTGACAATGACCTCTTGACTCCCATCAGTATAGGTCACATGAAGTTCTAATAACAGGGCTTGTCGATTCGCCGTCACACGATTTTTTCGAGTGTAAATAAAGCTACCAACTGCCCAACCACCAGCAACTGTTGCGTACAATTGATTGGTCTGTTGTAGCTGGTCTGTGACATCATAGACCTGATATTGAAGATTCGTTTTATAAGAAGTAAATCCAGGTGCAAAATAATCCGTTCCCACCTTTTGTCCATTCAAGACCAAATGATAAATACCAATGGCTGTAGAATAAATCTTTGCGGATTGAACTGTTTTTTCCAGTGAGAATGTCTTTTGAAAGGTCATCGGTTTTGGTGAAACCTTTTTTTCTGTAAATCGATAATCTCCATCCGTAATCCATTCTGCTTTCCAAGAGTGTGATAACCGCCCTGTTTCAAATGTCAATTGAGCCGTTGCTGTCTGACCATGATTGTCTTCTACTTCCAACTGAGCTTCATAGGTCGTAAACGGCTCTAACGCCTCACCATGATATTCTAAGGCAATTTGATCCTGAGTTTTTAGAACCCACCCATTGACTGTCAGAACCGCTGTTTTTACAAAGGTAGCTTCTTGGTCACTTTCCAAGCTATAAGTGAAGGAAGGGTGTTCCTTATCTGTCACACAGCCCTTTTCAAGCTCTTCACAGGCAAATCGTTTAATCGTTAACATCTTTCCTACACTCCCGTCTAATGCTAATTACCTAAACCAAACCTATGAACCAGTATCCACACTGTTCATAGATTTACTTGAAATAATTAACTTATTTTTAAAAGCAAAAGCGGGGCGCATCCGCTTAGTAGATTGGTAGAGTCGCCCCACACTATTTCGTTAATCCTCAATTGATACAAACGAAGTCACAACCGATACTAACCAAGTAATCACAAACAAAACTAAGAGAAAAATTGCTTGTGTACCTGCAGTCGTTGCTTCTGTATTCCCAGCTTCAAGGTTAGAAGCAAAGATGTATCCAAAAGATTCAACACGCATTGCCAAAAATTGCACTCCAGAAAAAATGATAAAGGCTGGTAAAGCAATTTTCAACACATTTGCAAAGATAAATCTAGCTTTTTCTGAATGAATTCCTTTTAAACCAAATGGTAAAACACTCAAGAACAAGGTCGCAATCAATGTTGCAAGAATGACGACATTCATATCTTGATAGTAGGGTTGGTTCACATTTGCAATATAAAAACCAGTTACAACTACCAACAGAATTGTGACAATCGCATTAAGATAAAACTCCATTTGTCGTGTTAATTTTGTCATGTTACACCTCTTCTTTCTTGCCTTGACGACCTGGTTTGAGGTAAAGACCACCAAATACTAGAGCGAGTATTCCTGAAATACCCATGATACTGTAGAAGGCTGTTTCCCACCAAGGCGTTACTTTCTTAGTCTGAACATTTTGAGCTGCACTATGTGCATAAGCATACAATTGATGTTTCATATTGTCACGCGCTTTCGCCACAAAAGCCTCATCTTGTCTCACCAATTCAGTTGTAAAGTATGGCCATGTTTCGGTTACTTCTTTCATTGTTTCGTTGGTTGAGAAGTCAGCAATCATGGATACCCCTGCATTGATCAGCATTTCTGGACGGAAGTATCCCGCATTGTTATTCATATCTGTTGAAATCAGACCTTCAAATCCCCACTCATCTTGCAGAATATTGGTCAAGACTGCGACTGAACCATTCACAGGTGTTGCCCCAATCCGTGAGAAGGATGCCATAACTGCCAAACCATTCCCTTCATCAAAGGCACCTTGGAAGGCACGAAGATCTCCTTCACGTGCTTTTTGTTCATGCATGTAAGTAGCAATACCAGAACGTTGTGTTTCCTGGTCATTGAATGCAAAGTGTTTTGGTCCGACTAAGACACCGTACTCCAAAGCACCGTCAACTGTTGCGCGTGCCATGTAGTTCGACAACATGTCATCTTCTGAGTAGTATTCAAAGTTACGACCGTTGTAAGCTGTGCGGTGAACATTTGCCCCAACAGCCCAGATCAGCCAGTTACCACTCATCAAACCATCATTACCAAGCAATTGTCCCCACTCAGCGACCATTTCTTTATTGAAGGTATTTCCAAGAACAACTTCATTAGCCATTGTTCCCATGTTCCACTTCGCATTCTTGTCATCTTCATATTCTCCACGAGAACTCAAGATGTTGGAGAATCCGTTTGGTCCATCATTTTGGTAAACCAGCGGTGAAGCAATCTCTTCGATGACATCACTCACACTACCACCTTTTGTGATTTTAGCAAGCAAGACATCCAATGGAATTTGGTTCACCAATTCATCCCAGCGTGGATCTCCAGAATCAGCACTGCCAGCTAAATCAGATAATTTTAAATTACCTTTTGAACCATCTAAATACATAGATTTAACTTCTCCGTCAGCATCAAATTGGTAAATTTCATTGGTTAATTTTGTTACCCATTCTTCTACCTTATCACCATCAATGGTCAAATCATCGTATTTCTTAGGGAATGTTCCTTCCCAGTCAGAACGTGACAGATAGGTTGCATAATCTTCTTTGTAGTAGTTGATGTCTGCATCTTCTAATTGATTCACTATCTCTTTGCCAGTTGTTTTTGATTTTGCAAAGCTTGTTTCATCAACTTTTCCTTCAGTACCAATCGTATGGTTCGTTGCCAAATCTGCTTTACCGAGATCTTTATTGCCTTGTGCTGCCAAAATATTATTCACTGCATCATGGGCATTTTCACCGATTGCAAAGAAATAATCTCCGCCATCTAAGATAAGGCCACCTTTGCCGTCTTTTGCAGTGGAATCCCAGCTGGTCATGTATTTCATGTCTGCTGTGATGGTAAGAGTTTCAGATTCCCCTGGTTTTAATTCTTTTGTCTTGCCCATTGCAAGGAATTCAAGAGCTGATTTTTCAACCTGATGCTCTTTATCATAATCTGTGTAAGGTGCTTGGTAATAGAATTGAGCAACATCTTTACCCGCTACATCTCCTGTATTTTTAACAGTCACTGTAGCCGTAACCGTTTGCGCATCCTCATCAACTTTCACACTATCCAATGTTTGTTCAAAGGTGGTGTAAGAAAGACCAAAACCAAATGGATAGCTAACTTCATTGTCATATTCCCAAGAACTTGCCCCATTTGAAGCCCCTTTGGCACTCTGAGCATTTCCTTGTCCTAAAACACTGTCATAGTAGCGTGATTCATAGTATTTGTAGCCAGTGTAAATTCCTTCTGCTTCTACAAGATAGAAATTAGCTGACATTGACGGTTCGCCACCAAAGCTTCCAAGTGGTGAAGTCGCTGCTAGATTTCCCATCCGTGAGTCAGGAGCTGTAATATTTGAAAGATCCTTGAGTTCGATACGACCAAAGTTTTGTGCAGCTGGTGCCATGCTGTTGTCTACTGCATAAGTGTCTGCTAAATGGCCTGAAGGATTCGCTTTTCCGCTCAACACATCCGCCACCCCGTTCATACCATACGCACCAGGAAACCCAATGTAAAGGATAGAATCAACCGCTTCGTCATCTTTCAATTCTTCGATTTCCATGACAGAGCCACTGTTTACCAAGACAACCACTGTTTCAAAGTTATCTTTGGCTAATTGAAGGACTTCTTTCTCATGTTTGCTTAAAGATAACACACTATCTGTTTCATGTTTTTTCGTGTCAATCCCTTCGGCACCTGGATAGTAGTCACTCCCTTCCGAACCAGGACGTGAAATCACGACAATCGCTGCATCGTTGTACTCTTTAAAGCTATCTTGATAATTCGCTTTTGCTTTGCCATCTGTTGTATAACTTGCTACCGCAGGTTCTGACGGTTCATACGGAGTTGCAAATTCAGCTGGACGATAACCAAATATAGGGGCTGTCCCTGTCCAGGTTTTCTTTTCCCCAGTTTTGATTTCTCCAAAAGTTTTATAAATATCCATCATCGTTGGATTGACTTCAAAACCTTTTTCTGACAAGGCATTCACCAAATTAACTTGGTCTTCCCCAGTTACTGTACTTCCCATCACACCGCCAAGGAACGGATACTGGCTACCCATTCCAAAAAGAGTGACTTTTTTCTGTTGAAGAGGAAGAGCCGCATTCGTATTTTTCAACAATACACTTCCTTCTTCTGATACACGCTCACCCAAGTCCTTATGAGCTGCAACCAATGCATCTGATGTCTCATAAATAGGCTTGAATTTATCATCGCTAGTTGTTACAGTGCTAGATGTTCCCAAAGCAAAGTCAATAGAACTGCGCCACGTATTGACAATCCCTGTAGCACTCGCTAATGCAACAGTTGATGACAGGAATAGAGCTGACATCCCTCGAAATACTCTTCTTGAGTTTTTCATTTTATAACCTCCATTTGTGTGGTTCAAAAGCTTCCAATTTGTGACATGCACTCATGAAAGCGTTTTGTTTTTACAAGATTATTATAATGAAAAAGAAAACGATTACAACACTTCTGTCGTAAATCGTCTTTTTTCTGTCGTAATTGGAAAATTGACTGCCATCAGTCGTTGCTATTTTTGTGGTGGAAAAAGAATAGATAATTCAAACCATCCTTCTCTCGTCACAATTTCCAAAGAGCCACCATATTTCTGCACAATGGAACGAATACTTTTCAAGCCAAAACCATGGTAGCCTGATTTCTCCTTCGTTGTTTTAGGGAGATTATCAATAAATTCCAGTTGCCCTTCAAAGCGATTTTCTAGGCGAATTCGAACAAATCCTTTAGTTTTTGTCACCACTAAATGAATTAACCTCTGATGCGGATCTGTAATTTTCTCTGTGCTTTCAATCGCATTGTCCAGCATATTTCCCAATAGGGTCATCAACTCAACCGCATCTAGAAACGCTAAGGCTTGCCCATCCACTACAGTCGTAAATTCAATCTCTTTCATCTGACATTGAATGGACTTTCCAGTTAAAATCGTATCGACAATTCGATTACCTGTCCGATTTTGAGCTTCATAAAATTTGATCTCTTTTTCAACTTGATCTAGATAAGCCTGGCCTTCTTCCTGACTCATCCCCTCACGAAGCGCTTGAATCTGATATTTCAAGTCATGGTATTTTTGATTCACAACACCCATGCTCTGCTCTAGCATGGCATAGTTCATATGCTGTGTATTCAGAATATCTTGCAATTTATCCTTTTCAGTCCGCATTTTGAGTCCACTGATTTGAAAATGATAGGCGTTTAGAAGTGCAACACCCGCAAAATCGACTAGCGTCCGAATCAGAAAGATTTCTTTGGATACATTCACACTGATAAAACTCTCGCCAACAACGTAACTCAGATTACTAATTCCAAATACAGCCATTCCGATAATCAATGTCGAAATCATTTCATGCTGGCTAATCGACAAATGCTGATTGAACTGTTTTTGACTGCGTTCTAAAATGAATAGACTTGCTACCACAATCGGTAAGGTCAAGAGCATTCCGATAGCATACGTCTGGTATTGAACCTGTGTATGCAGAATATTGGCCATATAAAAGGTTACTTGCCATGTCAGTGATGCAATAAATTCCCCAATAATAAAGGTGCGTACTGCAAAATACACACTCGTCATCCAGTCATATCGACAAGTAAAATGGATATCCATTAATATCAGGAGCATATAAAGGAGCATCATTGGAAAGAAAATGACTGTTACACCATCACTGACCACCATTAAAAATGTCAACATAAGAAGAAATAGTAGTTGGATACCGACCAACCGTTTCCAATCTAACCGTTTGGGACTCACCAGTATAATCAGACAGGCACTGCACCAATAAGCGAAGGCATAAAATAAACCAGGCGTATGTTGTAAAGCTGTTCCCATTATTTTCCAACCTCATTCAGATAATGATTCATCCGATCTAAAAAATCCTTACGCCGAGCCCTGCTGACTGGTATCCGTTCTCCACGAACCAGTACATCATTGCTATCCATTTCATCTACATAATCAAGATTAACTAAACATCCACTATTACAACGGAAAAAGGGAAGCCCTTCCAACTCCTTTTCCAAAGAACGTAACGTTCCCCTGACACGGATGACCTCATCTACTGTATGATACTCTATATCATGATTATAGACCTCCACATAGAGCAATTCATCTGTTGATATCCGTTTGATATTGCCATATCGACTAATCAGCAATTGCTTACTCCTCTTTTTTGTCATCCTCTCAAGTGCACGTGCAATTCGTTGAGAAAATGCAAAATAATTAATAGGTTTTAACACATAATCCAGAGCTTCTACCGCATAGCCCTTCATCGCATAGTGCATCATATTCGTGATAAAAATAATCACGACTTCCTTATCAACCAATCGAACCTTCTCCGCAGCTGTCATCCCATCCATCTGCTCCATCTCAATATCCATCAAGATAATATCTAATTGTTCAGGATAGTTTGCCACAATTTCTGCTCCATCTGTAAAGCGTTGAACCTGAAAGTGTTGACCATTTTCTTTTTCATACCGCTCTAGAAAATCTAGCAACGTTTCAGCATACTGCTGATCATCTTCAACGATCGCAATCCGAATCATTCTTCATCTCCAATCTAACCCACCTGACTATATCTAACCGATAAAAATAGAAGCCCTTTGAAACATGACATTTCAAAGGGAGCTCTGCTTATTTCTATCTCCCCTGCAAAAATATTTTAACATCAATAAAACGCCTATTTAAAAGGATTTTTCAACCATTTGGTCAATATTTGGTCTTTCTATATTGCTTCTTTATTCTTCTTTAATCAAGCATATATTGCCTTACTGTATCATATTCTTTATCAATGATTTCTTGCAATACATGTCCATATGTCTTAATTATCTGCTGTATATCTTTATGACCTAATATTCTAGCAACTACCCAAATATCAACACCTTTTGCCAACAAATAAGACCCATATGTATGTCTGCCTGCAGTTGCTGTCATTTTCTGACTTCCTATACCAAGTTCCGCCAAACAAACTCTAAAATATTTATTTAATCCCGAATTGGTCGGTATCTTATACCTTCTATCATAAAATACTAAATCATGCTTCCCAAGCTCTTCTCGATCATACAACACTTTATCCTGTTCAGTTTTTAGTGTTTTCAAAACACTCAATAAATCGTCGTCAACTGGAATCTCTCTTATAGAGGTTGCAGTCTTTGGTGGTGAAAATTCTTGTCTATCACCCGCAAAGCGCCTGTACGTCCTAATTGTTTTTCTTTCAAAATCAATATCAGACCAACATACTGCCATACCTTCACCAACTCTAAAACCAGTTTTAAATAGCAAATATAACAAGTAAGGCATGATAGATTCTCTATAATCAAATCTCTCTTTTAAAGAAGTTAAAAATAACTTGTATTCAGCTATGCTATGCAAATACTTATCATCAATATGACCGCCTTCTTTGCCAAATATTTTAACACCCTCACTAAAATCAGTCAATAGCAAACCACTACGTTTACTAAACTTAACAACTGCCCTAACATCACTATTTAATCTACTTAAATACTCTCTTGAAACCTCCTTACCATAATCATTCAAACGGGATTGATAACCACTATGAGTTAAATTTATAACTGATATATCCGAAAATTTTTTCTTAATTGCCTCTCCTCTAAAATAATAGCCATCTTTTGTAGATTTCGCTTTGTCTGAAGGTAAAATAACTAATTCAAACCACTCTTTCCACAATTCATAAAGAGTAACTTTATTATCCATTCTAACGATACGATTAGATCGCTGTAGTTTACTCTCTATCTCATTTGCTTCTATCATGGCTTCACGTTTAGTCTTAAAGCCCGAATTAGAGGCAATAACCTTACCTTCCTTACCAAAAATGCGATAATCCCACAATTTCTTCTTGCCACGTTGTCTAAAACTTGCCAAATTAACTCCTTTCCAATGGCAAATCATCACCATTTCATTATATCATTAACAATATTTTTTGATAATTTTTATCAAAATAATCTCTTGTTTTTCTCGCTAAAAAACGATAAGGAGAACCTTTCCCTTTTGGATAAAAAACAAATCCATCTGGATTTTGTTCAATATCAATTTCTTTCTTAATTTTTGGATTCAACAAAATATCATTCACTAATTTACTTTTACTAATAGACAACAACTCCTCTACTTTATCAATCGTCCACCATTGACCAATTTCATTACTCTGTATTAAATCCAAATACTCCGAGCGACTAATCAATACCATATCGGATGGGATAGGGACTTCTATATTAAATACTTGTTTCTGTGCCTCCATAATCTTCCTTTCATTCGTTATTCACTAACTTTACCTGGATACCAGGTCTGACAATCGTTCGGCTTTTGATTAAAAACATAAAAAAGAACAAGTCATTTCTGACCTGCTCTTAAGGTATTTTATTTTAGTATGCACTTCCTTGTATTCTTTCCAAAATCTTTACATTTTCATTTGTATATTACTTCTTCAAATTTAATAACTTTATTACCTTCAATCTTAAATGTAAACTGCCTACGTCTATCAAAAGAACCTTCAAAAGCTGGACTGCTCTCTGAATACGATACATCCGCAAAATACAACGCTCCATTTTGATAAATAGTAACATCATGTATTGCACGCTCAATTAGGGTAACACTACCCATATTCTCTATTTTTCCTTTTTTCTTATAATCAATTACTTCCATCTGTAAGGAAGAAACTTCTTGAATAGCTACATCAAGCGACGAATCTCCTGCGTATTTTTTTAGTTTTTCTTCCTTTTCTTTTAATTTTACAAGATCAAATGACTGTTCAATATAAGTCACCATAAATTCATCTGCCACTTGTAATTGATTATCAGTCTGAACTTTACCATCAGAACCAGAATGTGAATCAGCGATTCTAACAATACTGGATTGTGATGTCGCTGTTTTCGTTTCTTTCTTTTCATTTGAACAAGCAATCATCAACAGACTTGTAAAAAGCATTAATGTTAAAATTTCTATTTTTTTCACACATTTACTCCTCCTTCATACCTTTATAGCCCCTTCTAAAGAGCAAAACAAAAACAAAGCATTTTTGTCTTATTTTCCTAAATTATTTTTAAAAAAAGAACAAGTTATTTCTAACTTGCTCTTAAGGTATTTTATTTTAGTATGCACTTCCTTGGTATTCTTCCCAAAGTTCCTGAAACTCCGAAGCATGCTCTAAAACATACTGTCGTAAAACTTTCAAATCCCTGGACTTTAACTTACCGTCTCTAAGGTCTCCATTTAAAAACATTGAGCCAACTTCTTCTCCATGGATATAAATATGCACATGCGGTTTTTGTCCCTTATGATTGTGTTCATTTGGACGAATCTCTACTCCATATTTTTCAAATGAATATTTAGGCATGTAACATCCCCACGTAGTCACTCCACGTCTCAAGGTAGTTATCACGATTAATTGCAATTTGTTTTTGAGCAAAACGAATATCGTAATCTGCCAAGTCAATATCTTCTATAACCTCTCCTGTACGGATGCTAAACGTGCCAATTAGTTCTTCTTCATCATACATCCGAAGTACTGGATAACTTGGATTCTTCACAATATCTTCTTTTGACACTTCTAAAACCGTAAGTCCAAATTCTTTCATCATGATTACCCCTCCTTTCGCTTTCTATTATTATAGCACTTTTTATAAACAAATACAAAAACGCAAAATCTATTTTTTTACTTCCTTACCGCATATGTAAAATTATGTGCATGAGTTAATACTCTAAAATGTACTTGTGTTTGATTCCCTGCATAGTTACACTCACTAATTAAAAACGAGCCATCAGGATTCACATATTCAACAAATGCAACGTGTCCATAAGCACCATACCTCTCGGACACAACTGCTCCTGCTACTGGTTGAGAAACTTGTGTCCAACCACGTGCTACTAAACTGCCTACCCAATCTTGACCGTTACCTAAGTAGCCATATCCATCACCTGCAGTGATAATGCCTACCTCCATTAAACGATTGTACACATACCAAGTGCACTGTCCTACTGGATAGCCACTACCAGCCTGAGTTGTCAATGACGCAGATGATGGTTGACCATATTTTAATTTACCAGCATACTGAATAGGAAAATCCCAGCTTGACGCTAGAGTTCCACCACCAGAAACAGCTACTACACTGGTTTGAGGTGGTTTTGGAGTACCACCATGTGCATCAATATACTTATCAAACTTCTCCATCAAATCCGCACGAACTTTACCAGTGCCACTTGTATCTGTATAATACACGCCTTTACCTGCAGGCAAGGTCCCATTTTTGTACTGGATAGCACGTTCATCCATAATCTTAAACGAGGTATTGCCAAGAGTGAGAATTTGATAACTTTTAAAATTAGTTAAAGCCATCTCACTACTCCAGCCACCTCCGTTATTGGGATTACTGTCAAAAGCACCATAACCCCACATATTGGAACTAGGAAATTGTTTTGCGACCCCTGCAGAACCATAACCACTCTCCATTTGGGCTATAGCCATTAAAACTCGTACATCTATTCCACTGATTTTTTGATAATACAAAAACTTCTCGCCACTGGCTCGACCTACTGGCTCAAATCCCTGACTTCGGATAAAACCTTCGATTTGCTCTACAGTGATACCGTAACGTTGATGAAGAAAATTATGACTATACGCATCACCATTTGTCCAATGTTCTACATACGTAATACCATCTACTACAGAAGAAGCACTGCTACTCGCACTTCCACCTGCAACAATGATAATCAATATAACTGGAAAGAATACCGTAATCAAAGTGATAAACAATGTACGTTTAATCCACTTCTTCAATTGCTCCCTCTCCTTTCTTATTGTCATCATCTCTAAATTCAGTAATCAAAGTCTCAACATTTCTATCAACATTTTCAACTGGTCGTTCTTCTACCTGATTATCTTCTATTTCCAGTTCTTGTTCTGATTCTTCTGGAAGATCATTTATTTCCTTTTCTGCTTGATTTTCACCAGAAAACTCATCTTCTAAATCAGTCATGTTATCACTATCTTCCGTTTCCATGATAGTAGGTTCGTCATCTAGATTTTCTATATGTTTTTCTTGGTAAGGAAACACCTCTGATTCTTCTGGAGAATGATTCTGATCATCTTCTGCCTCAAATTCATTATAAAGATCAGCCTCTGAATCTACCTTCTCTTCACCACTTCCTTCTGGATTAGAAACATCACCAGTTTCTTCATCTGATTTGTCAAAAGGATTCTCCTGTTCTTCAGATACTTCATAATCATCTATATCAGACTGCTTTACGTAAGTTTCCTCTCCTTCAATTTCAACCATTTCAGGTGTATCATCTACTTCATAATCCTGCATTTCTAAATCAGGTGTAATCTCTGTATCTTGATAACGAGTTTTCATATAGTTTACGTAATCATTCAAATTATAAAAGCCACTACCTGCAAAAAGCACACCTTCATCCACTCCATCAGAAACACTGGATCCAATATTCCCTGCAAGAAAAGTCAATATAAAGCCTTTGTTCTTCCAAAATGCAATATAGATAATCGCAGATATGAAAGAAAATATGAAATTAGTGACTAATAAATTAGTCGCAGTACTTTGTCCATCAGTTGAAAGAGCATTAGCTAAAAAACTGGAAATAAGTAAGTTAACAACAGATACTACCAACAACATAATAGAGCCAAAAGATGGTATCGTCACAGATATTAAAATCAACTTAAAAAATCCAAATAATATATCCTGAAAACGTGGAATAAATGATAAAACAACAGCAATCGGAAAAATAAGCATTAAAACTAGTACCAATAATTCAGCCATCATTTTTAATATAAAAATGACAAGGTAAGGAAGCGGTAAAACAATTGCTTTAAAGATAGAAGATATCACATAGAACATCTTCATGAATAAGAAATCTGGAACAGCGGAAAGCCATCTATTCTTTTCCTTATTGTCCCCAGAATCTCTACCCAAACGATTAATTGTATCAACCCTATCTTTTTCCAATACAGCTTTAAAGGTACCCGTGTCATCGACTTTGCCCAAGATTTTATCGGTAGGGAATTTTTCCTCTTTCTCTGTTTGATTATTGAAAAATTTGCCATCTATTCTACCTGTATTCACATATAGATAAGTCTGATAGGAGGTATCTTCAATGTAACTATCAGAAAAATTTACCGTAGTATCTACAGTCTCATTATCTTTTATTTTGATGGATACAGAATTAACGGTTTTAATCATTTCATCAGATAACTTATAAATACCATCTAATAAAAAAATACCACCTGACGTTCCATTAATTGTGCCAAAATATCCAAAGGAAAGTGTAATAACCATTAATAAGTGCAGTACCTTACGCGAAAAATTTCCACGGGATAACGCCCACTGGATAAAAAGATAAACAACAGATATTGTCAGCAAAACATAAAGAATTGATGTATTTGAAAATACACCACTTCCATCACCAATCATATATTTCCATATAGTCTTAGAATTATCATAAATAATGGTTTTATATAGGTGATAAATAGAAAAATTTTCCATAAATTTTAAAAGATTTGAATAAAAAAGCACTATCACATTGAGTAGCATAAATGGAAGATTCACAAAAATAAAATTTAAAATTTCCCATATACCCGCACCAATATCCGTAAAACCAGGCTTTTCTAAATATGATCTAAATAGAAAAATATCTATTCCTTTTAATTTTTCCATTCTACTCCTTTCTATCCCGCATATTTATTTTCAAGATTACTTGCGACAGTAGATTTCATTGGTTTCAACAATTCATCTATACCTTGTGCATTAGTATGTACTGTAATCATATTTAAATTACCATATACATCCTTATAGAGACATTGACCTGAAATCATATTTGAAATCCACTCCATATTTTTTTCATTATTTTCTAATCCTAAATGTTCCAATATATCGCCTAATTCCGAAGGCTCCTTAAAAGCAAATAGAGTACCAAAACCAGTCGAATCATCTTCTGTATTGGTATCATGTATAGATTGAGTAATCAAACCTAATACATTATTATAATAACGACCAATACGCTTCATGTTATCAATAACGGTTTTACCCTCATTACTTGACAACAAAACCCACGCTTCATCGAAAAATTCAATTGTATCTTCTTCCTGATTCCGTTCACCAAATCTCCGACAAAATGCTCCAAGTGAAAACATTAATACAATTGACTTTTGTTCATGATCTGATAATTTGACATCTCTATTCTGACCTGAAGACTTTGGAAGAGATAAATCTGCCACTTCTAATACCGTTACACGCTTATCATAACTCAAGCCTTGCACATTACCATCAGAAAATGCTAACTCAAGAATAGAATCATTAACTACCGAAATTAAAAACTCTCCTAACTCTGATATATCTGAACGCTTATCCGCAACTAATAAATCAAGAACTGTCCTAAAACCTACTTTCTCACCTGTTACACGTCGACGAACAACTTTAGAAATAACATCCCCTAAAACAGTCTTCTGTTTCATTGATAAATCTTCATCATGTAATAAATAAAACAACATATTCTTACAAGTACTAATAGCATTGTTCTCATCATACGTTACATGACCGTCCTTATCTATACTCTCATCTAGTAGAACTACAATAGGGTCTAATACTCCTTTATTATTCGCATTTTTTGCATCTAAAGTAATAAAGTTAAATTTTGAAATATGCTTAGATAATAATGGGTATTTCTTCCTAAATAATTCAGAATTAATCTTTTCTTCCCAATGTTTCCTAATAGAACGCTTCGGATCAATATAAAGAAGTTTTACTCTTTCAAATGATGTTAAAATAAAAATTAGTTCTGCTAGATAAGACTTCCCTTCCCCCGTTGCTCCTGTAATAGCAAAATGGGGATTCTTTGTCTGCTTTCCTTCTACTCCTTCCTTGTTACCAACAGTTGAATTATACAGAACAATGTTCTTCGAGGCACTAACAGCACTTGATAAGTCATCCCACTGATTTATATTGTTATCGACACGCCCAATATACCAGCCAATCCTATTTCCCGAAAATGTATTAGTGAATAACATCAATTCTGACACCCCCTTAACAAGTGTCAAATGATTCCAAAACTTACTTGTTCGAGACAAACGCTGTCCCATTAAACTTGCCTGAAATAAATACGGTGTATCATAACGTGATTCATATATTCCCACTTTCAAATCTTGAAAAAAATTCAATACAATCTGTCTACGTTTACGTAAACTTTCTAAGCTAGAAGCAGATAAAATAAGATTAGTAGAAAACTCAATCAAATCTTGTTTATTGCCAACCTTACGCATAAGATCTTTTAAACTACGATTTCCTAAAATGATTTTCTCTTGCTGAACTGTATTACTAGACTGTGCTTCTTTCATAATATTTAAATAACGCACATTACTTCTAGCCATCGTTCCTTTAATAGAGGAGTTATCAATAAATTCTCCAAAAATATCAAGTTCCACCGCAAAATTAAAACGTTGAACAAACTCTGCAATATGAAATTTATTGAAAATAATAGGAAATTCTCCGATAGGCAAAATATCGACATAGGATATACCATAAGAACTTTCTAGTTTTAAGACACCATCTTCAATCACCGTCAATCTAGTATCTGTTACATTTTCAAGCATACGATTCGCAATTACTTCCTCTTTTAAATGAGGGATATAGCGTAAAAACTGCATTCGCTGATAATAAAACATATCTTTATCTGTCAATCTTTTTGCTTTCAAAGGACGCAATATTTGATAAACATTATTTTCATCTTCGCTATAGTTTTTATACCAATCCTCTTCAAGTGGTACTTCATACTGAAAAGCGGATAGAACAGATTTTGCAAGTAAATTGATTTTTTCAAATACAAGTGCTTGTAAGCTTGCATCAACCGTCAATCTCCGAATATCCACTCCAATCAGCCAATCATATTGATAAGGTATTTGCATTTCAGCAGTCAAATCCTTTACTAGCTTCTCTTGATAATACTTACCTACTTCTAATGCTTCCTCACTCAATGCACTTGCAAAATCACGCATTTTTTCTTCCAGTAAATAATCTTTTGGAATTAACTTAATCTCAAAATTCTTTTGATTTTTCAACTTTAAAAGAACACGTTCTATAAGTTTTTTATGCTTTTCTTTTTTAACCTTATCCGTTACAGTGATAGGTGTATTAGGGATACGATAATATGCAATTGCGCTATTATCTTTACGTAGAGCTATATTCTTATTTGTACTCACAATTGGATAAGCTAAATCAATAACCATTCCTTCTCCTTTTCTACTTTTTTATTTAATATTTATAGGGATTTTTAACCCTTATATTTAAGTAGACTTTGACATCTACTTAAATCATAATTGTGTTTTTTCAAATTGAATTTCTTCAATTTTGTTAACTCTATCAGACTGATAAATAGATTTTTTGTTCAATCCAAAATCAAACATATAAAAAAACCAATCCCTTATAAAATAAAGCATTGGTTTTCCATCAACATCATATTCTGAATACCAACGAGCAATTCTATTCGGTACAAAATAATACAGAACATAAACTGCACCCTTAACAAAAAAATGTAGAAAATCAATCACTGGTTTAAACAATGTCATTAATAGTAAAACTACAGCAATAAATACAACAAAATAGGAAAGTTGAATTGGTACTGAAAAACTAGCAATCAACTTTCCCTTTTTGGTACGAATTTCTTGAATCCAATATGGTGCAGAAAGACCTTCTGAATAATCAAAAATTTCTTCATACTTCATATTACAAACCCGTCTCAATACCAACCCAACGTAGCACTTTACCAACAAATGAAAGAATCTGTTGTCCTTGAATAACACTCATGATAATTCCCCAAAAAACTAGCGTAGTTCCCAAGCCAACCCAGTCTGATTTTTTCCATGTTTTTAACAAAAGAATAACTGCAATAGCTGAAATGGCAATTGTTCCATCACCTTTCATAAATTCCGATAAACCATTAAACATATATATACTCCTTTTTATTTAAAATAATGATACAAATCATTTACAAACCAACCACTATCTTGCTTCACAAGATAGAGTGTGAAATTCTCCGAATGAGTACTTCCGCTCCTATCTTTAAAAATAACTGACAACTGTACAATCGTATTGTCTCCTTTTTTATAAATCAGAACAGAACTATCATTAATCGATTCAACTACATATTGACCACCCATATAAAACGGGGTTTTCATCAATAATGCCAAATCTGTTTCGTTACTTGACGCATACTTTTCAAAAAATACAGATAAAAATTCTTTGATAGATTTTGAAACTTCTTCGTCCACACGTTCTACATCTTCAGTTTTCTTACGTAATAATGCTTCTGACTTTCCTGTCAACACATCTTCTTGTTTATAGAAAGGAGGACTGACAATCGAAAATAACCCATTTTCTGTTTTAAAAGGAACTGCAAGTACTCGCAAACGAGATACAGTCTTACCTTCTTCCACAGTATCGTAAGACAATTTCAAATCTGCAATATACAAATCACCTTCCTTATTCAAACCAATCATGTTTTGACCTGTCAAAGTACGTACTTCATTTACACTTTCACTAGAATCCAAATCATTAGAGAAAGAATAATATTTCTGTAACTCTACTTGCCTATCAGAAGCTGTTTCATCAGTATAATTAATATAAACTTTTAAAAAGTCAAACATATACTGACGAAGTTTTGATATATCTATATCCGTTTGATTAGTTGGAAAATCAGAGACAGTCCCTTTAAATTCTTTTACTTGCATTTGTAAAGAACTAACTTGACTAGATAAACTAATTGCACGTAAGCTTCCTAGCAAACCAATAGATACAAATAAAAACAACATTCCATATACTAAAAAATTTGCAGAACGTTGTCTTACATGTTTTACTGATGGCTTTTCTTTTACTTTCTTGACTTTACAAAACTGACTGATATAATCAATAAGTTTTTCAAAATTCATGTTTCTCCTTTCTCAAACAACAACTTAAAAAAGTTATCCTAAAGCATTTTTTAATTTTATAAAAGCTACTCCAAACAAACCAATAACACCCATAGCAGTCATAATAAGCGAATCAAGCATTTTCTGACCTGTATTTGGAAGTCGTGTTAACTTACCAGTTGAATCTTTCACTAAAATTGTTCCATCTTCCCGAATAGTCCCACCAACACTATCTGCAGAAAAAGTATTAACTAGACCATCAGAACCCTGAATTACTAAACTTCCATTTTGTGTACCAACAATTTTTCCTTGTGATATTTCTATGGGATTTTCTACAGGATTCACAACAACTGGTTCTTCTTGAGGAGTAGACGGAGTTGGAGAAACTGGCTTTTCCTGTGGTTCAGACGGAGTTGGAAAAACTGGCTTTTCCTGTGGTTCAAACGGAGTTGGAGAAACTGGCTCTTCCCGTGGTTCAAACGGAGTTGGAGAAACTGGCTCTTCCTGTGGTTCAGATGGAGTTGGAGAAACTGGCTCAAGTCCATCTAATGTTTCAACTGATTTTAAATCAACCAAAACGGGTTCCTTATCATTAACAACATCAGCCGAAATGTCATCTGAATTGGTTAAAAGTTCATCCGCAAGTGTAACACTGCTACCTGAAAAAATAGTGGTTGTAGCAACTAATCCTACAAGACCTACTTTAATTTTTCGAAAACTAAAAATTTCTTTATTTATAAACACTTTTTATTCCTTTCTTTTATAGATAACTTTGAAATTATCTAATACTTTTATACTTACTAATTATTCATCCAAGTAATAAAATCCATTGTTTGTATTTAACAAATATCCACTTTCAACATAAGCAGATACAGCATTGACCCAATTTTGAGATTGAAAAAAGAACTCAATAACGGAGTTCATCTCACAATTTTTCAAAATATGTTTCATAACTTCTACTTCATTTCTAGAGAGAAATTTATAATGGTTAAGACAAATATCCATTATAGGTATTCTACGTTTCAACTGATGAACTAAAATAAATTCATCATTATCATAATAGCCAACTAGTACGACTTTCAACATATAGGCTTGAGTAAGTGACATATTGTATTCGACTTCCCAATCTTCAAAGCCAGTTACCAGTAATTCCGAATCATAAGAATAACCCAAATCCCTTAAACGATTGCGAATATCTTCTTCACTAAAACGTAACAAATCTACTACTCTAGGAAGATTCCGACCTTCACCATTATTGTGTAATCTAATACGTGCTAACATATAATTACCTCTCCGCCAGGCGATTCAACTCCTCCAAATCAGCTACTTTACAAATACCAATTGGAAATTCTGGAGTTCCCTCTAGCTCTATCACTTCCACCTCATCTTCATAGTTACAACTATGTCCAATCAACGAAAGCCGACCAAAATATAATGGAAAATTAAACCATAACGAACGACCATTTACAGGATTTCTAATTTTTGCTCTAATCATTGCTTCTCCTTTATTATTTATTTAAAATTTCAATTCTAACGATCTATCATTTTCATTTTTTTCCACGTGATTTCTCCTCTCACTGCAACAAATGCCACTCTAAGTCGTCACGACCTAAAACATAGAATTTTTCACTCAAGCGATTATTGATTTCATCTTCATTTTTTTCAATGTAATCATACAAAGAATCCGATTCCTGCAATGCCTCAAATTCTTCATGTGAAAGCATTTTAGTCTGATAGGTTAAAAGTTCATCACTATCTAAACAAACATAGGAATTAACCCATATGTTATCAGGATGACTACCATCACCTGAAAGATTGATCGTCTGACCATCAAAATAACCATCTAAAGCCTCAATAATATGTTCTGGTAATTCTAAAAAATGCTTACCATAAAAGGTATCATGGCATAGTTCACTATATGAATCATGAATAACTGTTACTGACATTTTTTCCTCCTTAAATTAAAAAGGCTAGTTAAATGACTAGCCCTCCTCACAAAATTCCATACCAACCATCATGAAATCGCTGATAAAATTGACTTCCCTTTAGCAGCCAACGCCCCTTCAACTTTGCGACGTTCACTAGACCAATAATAAAATTTCTTCACATCAGCTTTGATTTGTACAACACCTTCTTGTGTTAGCTCACGTTCTGTCATGTCTTGCAACTCATCTTGTTCCAATAGTGGTTTTAACCTACTGTGAATTTCATCAGCTTCTTCCCAATTGCGAGCAATAAGAGCTTCACCAAATTCATTGGCAACAGTTTTTATAGCTTTAATAATAGCTTGTTTTTCTTCTTTATTCATTTCAATTTTTCCTTATCTTTTTGTAATTTTTTTATTTTTATAACCTTATTTTCAGGTGGACTTCTTATCACTTTCATACTTTCATTGAAATTTTCTTAAATGGTCTAATAACCGATACTGACTAATTAGACTAATCAAACAAGCACATTTCATACCCTCACTTTCTAATAATAATTCTTCTTTTAACAGCTCTCTTTTGGAGTTTGCCAAATAAGTTAGTTGTTTCTCATACTCACTCACTAATTTTTGGTGTTTCTGCTTTAATGATTTATCACCAAAGTAAGCTGGAAAATTTTGTTTTCTCCTCACCTCTGCCATCTCATCTCTTAATCTCTGAAATATACCACTATTCATTTCAGGGCGATAAAAATACGAATCGGGCAATAAAAAAAGGACTTGTTCAATAATCAAGTCCAATTTATCTATATGTCGAATAAGATATTGTTCAACTAACTGTATTCTATCTCTTATACTAATTCCCCCTTTCAATTTTAAGATGAAATCCCTAGAATTTCATCTAGTGCATTCCTATCTTCAACAGATAGTTGTTCTACAACCTTTTGCCCCCTTTCATTCAATTCACCTGCATCCATGATGATTTTTAAATATTCAGTAGCCATCTTTTTATCAGCTTCTATCACCATTCGCAATGAATCAGATACCTGATAAATCAACCACTTAACTGTACGCATGATATCATAATGCTCTGGACTAGTGCTCAATTTCAAAGGAGCAACACCACCAAACATAGACTGCCACTTTTTATCTGGTAAAAATGCACCATACTCATTCGTACCATCATAGACCTGAATTTCTTTATTCAACACCCCCTTAGCAAGTTCTGCTATATCTACTCCATTAACGAATTCATCAACCAAACTATGTGCTTTCTCATCAGAGAAACGTAACTCATACCGATTCCAAATTCCAAAGACCTCTAATGCTTCTACGACAGATATATTTTCTTTCTTGGCTAATTCAAAGCGTTTTTCGTAAAAATTTAAAAACAAAGCTGACTGCCGACTTCCAAAATAAATAGAGATACCATCACTGCTTTCGTCATCTCCTAAACTACCTCCTCCAATATGGTTGTACTTTTTCATTCGATCCAAAACAACCTCATCATTATAACACTTTGAAATCATATCCGATAAATGAAATTGCTCATGTTCACGACCGAATCCTTTATACATCTCATCCATTGCTATATCAATCCGAGTAACATTCGTGTCTTTACGCTCAAACATCATTTTTTGTAAAGCCAACACCCAATTCGTGTTGGCTCTTTCCAACAGTAATTCAAACTGCCTACATCCAGCACCAGATAACTGAAGCGTGATTTGATAATTGTCTGTTTGAGTTTTATCTGCATAATCAAATATCCAAATATCCCCCCTCTGCCACAAGTGCGTGTAATTCATCAATTTCTTCTCTACACTCACAAAATCTTGTTTTGAACAGTACAGATATTCTTGACAAAACCAATCTAAATCCCTCACATCTTTGAAAGTGATACGTAAATAGTCAATCATTACCCTAACACCATCAAGACTAGATTCTACATAACCCAATTTCTTTTTAATATCACGATACTTATCTGCGGTCAACATTCTCCGACCTTGCTCCCAGGAGCGTATCGTATCAACAGGAATATCAACTAACTCCGCAAACTGTTTTTGCTTCATCTTTGTACTCCTTCTCAACTCAGCTAAATGTTTACCAGAAATAACACTCTCTTTTGCCATTTTTACTCCTTTTTACCGTTTTTATAGTACGCTTTTTTTGCAAAATTAGTACACCCTCCGACACGTCTTCAACCCTACTCCCCCAAGCGATTAGGGAGGTTGGAAATTGTCATTTTTCATTTCTCTACCCCCCTATTAGAAATACGGGGGTCGAAATAAATATAAGTACCTCTTTTTTTCGGAACAGATTCGGCACTCACTTCGGCAGCTGGAAGCCTCTCGGCTTCCAGCTTTACCCCTCGTTCGTTTACCCCAAATCTGTTTTTTCCTCAAAAAGAGGCACTTATATTTACTGCAATAGCGCTTCTTCCTCGAAAGAATCCACCAATTCCTTCCATGTGTACGTAGTCGTAGACTTCTGTGAAATAAGCCACAACAAAACTTTTTCGTCCTTTTGGCTTAACAAAAATTCTCCATTGTCGTCCTTAAAAAATTCATACTTCTCCCCTTTTTGCAAAAGGTCAATTATTCTCTTAACAGTCTTTACACTCAATTCATTTTGACTAACAAAATCATTAAGTGACTTCAATTCTAAATCTTCATATTCATCATTAGAATCTCCTTCTTGTTCTGATTTGTTACCAGAAACAGACACTCTTCCATCAAATGGATTATCTCGTCTTTCCAACTTAGAATAAACCTCATGAAATGAAAATCCTTTTTCAAGTAACGGAGAATAAAATTCACGTGCCACTTCACCGTTAACTGCAGAATAACCTCTGCCATATACACGCATACCACCAACATACTTCATGAACTTGAACTCTTTGTTTCTATTCACATCACCAAACATCATATCATATCCCATATCAGACAAACGACCGACAACAATACGCATATTCATATTATCTCGAACCTTTGTCGGAATATCTTCTGCAGTTGGTTTCTGCATAGCAAGAATAACATTGACACCTGCCTGACGACCCAAAAGCGTTAATTTAATCAATGCTTTTTCTACTCGATCACGCTGTTTATAATCAAGCGAATTGATAAAGCTATTAAACTCATCACAAACTAAAAAATAAGGCTCTAGTCCATATTCATAAAACTTTCTCAAATCCTTTTCACCAGCTTCTGCCATCTGCTTACGCATAAAATCATAACGAGCAAACATCACTCTTTCTGCTTCTTCAAACTTAGTGATAATATCATCAGTATCAAACACTACCCTATCCTTAAACGCAAAAACATCACCAAGTGTCACAAAATCTGCACGTTTAGGGTCACAAATATCTACCACACCAATTTTTGCTAGGCATAAGATTAAAGCATTTAAAAATACCGTCTTACCGCCACCAGTACCACCAGAAACAAGCAAATGTGGGTCTGATAAAAAATCCCATGCAAAATTCTTCATCAACATCACTCCCTTTTCATAAGAGAATGAAACATCTGAAATCTTGATACGATTCAATAAAGCAGAATAAGCTAAACGATACATTTTAAAACGTTCATCATCTTCAGTTTCCATAAAGTCCATTGCAAATGTAGTTTCTAACTCTCCACCAATCTGTTTAAACTTCTGTTGAAACTTAGAACCAGCTAATTCAAAAGAAACCTCTAAATCAAACTTATTTTGTTTCAAATATATCCTTGGAAACTTATAACGAGTCTTTCCCTTTTCTCTTTTCTTTTCATAAACAATCCGATTTTCAAACAAAAAACGAGCAAAACGGGCATATCTATCCCATTTTGCAAATAACACCGTCTGTTCAATCAATATTCTAGAAAACAAAAAAGAAAATAATAACCAAAAAACTATTGAACCTACAATGATTGAAATTGAAACAACCTCTACCTGAAGCAACTTATCTTTGATTAAAAAGGCGTAAAAGGTGATAGGGATAATCCCTATCACTCCAATAAGCCCAAAAAGAATTTCCCTGGCAAAGCGCATATATGGACGAACCTTAACTCCTCTATATCTAGGAATCAATCTCATCTATTACACCTTACCTTTATTTTTTTGATCACCTTGATGTTGGTCTTTTTTAGGTTGCTCTTGCTTACCAGCACCTTTCTTACGAATCTTTGAAGCAAATAACTTGTATACATCATTTGCATCAATCGCAGAATATGACATTACAGGATTATCCAACTCTACATCATCACGGAATTTCAACTTCAATTCCGCAATTTCATGTTCTGACATATCTGTGATTGTCACAAACACTGTTTCTTTTTGCTCTGCAGAACGTAGAGCAACTACAACACCACGTACTTCACCAGTCGTTTCATTACGAACAGCACCATTTTCACGTACTTCTTCATAAATTACATCTGAACCTTCAATACGAGCAAAAGAAACATCTCCTAATACAGCTGCAACATCAATACCATCATTCAAAATACGATATGATTTATCAGCAATTTGTAATTTTTGTCCAAAATCTAATCCAACTTTCGCCATTAGTTAGTACCACCTTTCACAATTTCAATTTTTTTAGCCAATACATTCATGGCAGGAGCAACATTACGACCATTTAAGTTACGGTCTGGATAAAACAATGCATCTACCAATTTTACTTCCGAATCAAACGGAATCACATCTGCACTTGCTTCAGTAATTACATGCACTACACCATGTTTTTCACTAAGCAATAAATGACGTTGATAATTTCCTTGTTTACCATCGACATAGCGTGGTGCATCACCTAAACCTTCATAAATAAAAATACCTAAAAAATCATCTTTTAATTTTAACGTTTCACGTTTCATAGAAATTTTTCCTCTTTTTTCTTATTTTTTTGTTCTAGTCTAAATCTAAAAAGTCTTGCCAACTAGAAAAACAAGGCTCTTTTATAAATTTACTTAACAAACTTCTTTCCAAATCCAAACAATCCCATAACAGCTAATAATGCTATACCAATAAGACTATATACAGACTTGTATTCTCCTGTTTCAGGAAGATTATTGGTCACATTATCGTTCTTATCAGATCGTTCTAAGACTGCTTGTTCTGATTTGCTACCAGACACAGAGACATTTTGAACAGTTCCTTTATTCATCTGCTTTACAGGCGCTTCTTTTGATGGGTTATCCAACAACAAAATTGGCTTTTCTTCTACAAGATTATCTTTAGGAATATCTGCCACTACATAAGTTTGAAGCAAGTTTTCCAGTTCTGCTAATTCTGATTTCTTTTGAAGGAGCAAAATTTGTAAGCTTTCCGTCTTTTTAGATTCCTGGTGCAATTGTTCACTTAAAGCCTTGATTTCAGCTTCTAATTGTCCTTTTTTCGACAATAAAACATTCATATCGATTGCAGACAAAGCTTTATCTAAGCTAGCTAACTTTTGCTGTTCTTCTGCTAAAAAGCCTTGTTTTGACTTATAAGCACTTACTAACTCATCATTAGTAAACTGACTTCCAATGCCATAGCCTTGGTCAGTAATGATACGTTTCACACCCATAGTCACAAGATTGTTAGCTGTAACTGGATCATTGACAGTCCAGGCATAAGTATCGTAACCATAGCTCTTATACTCGTCTACCAATGCTTTTGAAATAACTGGATAAAACATAGAGATTGCTACATTCTTTTGACCGTTGTTCAAGCTATTTGCTTTATCAATTAACCCTGCTTTCTTCTCGCCTGCAAGCAAGACAAATTTTGAATTAGGGTTAAATTCTTTGAAATCATCAAGATAATCCCAATAGAAAGAAATCCACGTTGTTTTGTCTGTGAAATGATATTTAGCTACTGTATCATATAAAAGGCGCTTCTGCTCCTTACTGTGATTGTCTTTTAACTCCACCTGGAGCGACGTTGCTCCAAGCGTTGAAAGAGTTTTAATCAACTCATCAAAAGTCTGGAGTTTTGTTCCTTGAAACTCTTCTCCTTTATAGATACCATAATCGTATTGATTTAATTCATCTAAGGTATAGCTACCAACATACTTATTCCCGTTGATAGAAGAACCACCTTGATTTCGAGCAAGCCGATTAATCGTCGAATCGTGATGAATGACAGGTACACCATCTTTCGTAAAGCGAATATCTGTTTCAAATTCAGAAAATCCGTTCTTAATGCCTTCTGAATAAGCAAGATTGCTCCCTTCAGGATATTTGGCATTGTATCCTCGATGAGAGACCACTGTAGGAGATTCGACGACTTGCTTTTGTAAATGGTCTACTTCACTGCTCAAACTGGAGACAACTGTCTGTTGGCTTGTTTGAGCCTTTACCAAATCTGCCTGCTTCTGGGATTGATTAGAAAGATCCGTTTCCACCTGTTCCAGCTCTTTTGTCTTCGTATCGACTTCAGTAGTAAGAGTAGCGATATCATTTTGAGACTGTCCTAATTGTTCTTCAGTCTTCAAAACTTCTGCTTTCTTATCTTCAATCTGATGAGCCAAATCTTGATACTCTTCTGGAGAAACAATCGTTGTCGTAGGGACAGTTGTTATAATTGGCTGTTCAGTAGTACTCCAACTTGTTACTGTAGTTGTAGAGGCAGAGGTAGTTTCCTCCGCCTTTACAACATTGCCTGCAATCAATAATGAGCTAAATAAAGCCACCGAAACTAATCCATAAGACTTCGTTTTACGTAACATTATTCTGTCTCCTTGCGTTTGCCAAATATTCCCAATCCAAGTAAGCCAAGAATACTTAGACCAATCACACTCATTTTAGAGGAATCTTCTCCTGTTTCTGGCAACACTGTCGCTTTCACAACGTCAGGTGTAACTGGCGAAGATTCAACCTTAACTGGTGGTTGAGGTGTCACAACTGCTGGAGTCGGCGGTGTCGGTTTAGAGTAAGTATTCAAATGATATTCTACCACTGGTTTTTCAATCGTATAACTAGTTACTTCAACACTTGGTTTCTCAATAGTGTACGTAGTAGCCTTAACACTTGGCTTTTCAACCGTATATTTCACCACGTCAATTTTCACTGGAGTTGGTTTAATAAATAACTCCTGCGTAATTTGTCCAGCACTTCCAAAGAGAGAAAATTCTACGAAAGATCTTGCAAGCACGGTCTTATATTTGCCCGTAGTAGTATCAAACTCTGTATAATGGTCATAAGTAAAAGTATCACCGAAACCATAATACAAGAACGTCCCTACAGGAGCGCTTTCCATACCATTAGCACCTGCTCCATCTGATTTCAAACCATTATTATCTTCCAATAATCGAGAACCTTTAGGATTGATAATTCCATATTTGTTACTCATCTTAGCATTAGATGTTTGTCCCCAATCCACGTCTGAAACAATACGTGCATCTAACACTTTAACCTTATTACCAGCTTCATCTAGATAAGTAAAGTCAACTGTCACATGGTCCATTGACATCATCTCAAACGAAATAGGCTTATGAGTATCACCAAAATCATAGCCCATTACCAGGTATGGCATTAGTTTATCTGTTTTTCCTTTATGTTCAGAATCAACCTTGAAGGTTAGTAACATATCAATGGTTTTACCATTTTGATACTTACCTACATTCTTTAATTTAAGGCTAGAACCATCCGTAATATCTGTTAACAAATATTTTCCTGTTACAGAAGAAACAATATTTGTACCTGTCGGAGCGCTGCTACTATAACCACGACCAGAACCATTATCAAAATTTGAAATTTTCAACCCTTTAGCATTCGTAGCAATAGTATTGTCAGTCCACCCCAATTTATCAACTAAAGTAACAGATTGGTCATCACCGACATAAACAACCTTGATATCTTTATAAAAATCAAAACCACGTTGGTCTTCGTTGAATTTACCTGTAATGACAATATCACCATCTTTTTGAATAGTAATGTCTTCCAGCGATTTTACCTTCGCTTCATAAGCCGCCAAATCTTTCCGATATTGATCCAATTTGGCTTGAATTTCTTTTCCTTTCAAGTCCAATTCACTCTTACTATTTACTGTCAAAGTTTTAGTTGTAACATTGAAAGTAAAACCAGCTTTTTTCGCTTCTACTGTCAACTGATCTAGTTGTTTATTTAAAGCCTCAGCTCCTGCTAATGTTGCTTTATAATCTGCTACAATCTGATTAATAATTTTAACTTGCTTATCATAGTCAGTCTCACCAGTTGTTTTAACAACTTTTGATAAAACATCAATATTCACACCAACATCTTTAGCATTCTTAATGGCATTATCCAATTTAGCTTTACCTGCTTGATTAACCGTTACATCATTTTCATAACCTTGGACAGTCTTGTTAATTGCTTTTACTTGAGAATCATAATCTGTTTCATCAAAAGCTTTTACTGCTTTAATTCCCTTATCAACAACTGTAATACCACTATCCTTAGCAATTTTAACAGCATTATCCAACTTGGCTTTACCTGCTTGATTAGCTGTTACGTCATTTTCATAACCTTGGACAGTCTTATTAATTTCTTCTGCCTGCTTATCATAATCAACGTTAGCCTCTTCTGCATTCGCAACTGTTTGAGTATCACCTTGCTTAACTTCAAGTCCTGCTTGATTTGCTCCATCAATAGCATTACTCAAGCTTTCATTTGGTTCAGCTGTCACTGTTTCTCCTTCAGCAATATCAACAGTCTCTTCTACTTTAAATGGTGCTGCAGTTGTCACAATCGTTGAATCAACAGGATTTCCTTGGCTATCTGAAATCTGAAATGGCTCAGTCATTGATACTGTTCCATCCCCGTTCTGTACCGCACGAACGATACTCTCGTTTGTACCAGTCACTGTCTCATCAGCGCTTACAACACTTCCAGCACCAATTAGAGCCGTAGTTGCTGCAAGTACAATCCCATATTTACCTAACAAGGCTGAATGAGTACCTGTTTTGAATTTACGAATTGAAAAAATTTGTTTTGTTTCTTGATTCATGATGAATCTCCTTTTTCTTTTTTATTTTTTTAGTTTTATGACATCTCGGTCAAAGTATTATTAATAATTGTTACTAAAATTTCTTTTAATTTTCTAATAAAAAAATAGTGATTTCTCACTATTAATCTTTCATCAAGACGGCGCCCTGATAACTCTCATTCTAAATCACTCCTCCCCTACTTGATTATAGTTTTTTCTAAAAACAGTCAAAATCTTCTCATCTGCTTTTTGCCATGGTATGCTCTCGCTGTATCTACCAACTACAACTGTTCTACCATTTGCTTCAAAATCAGTACACGTGATAAGTGTCACTAAGCGCTGACCAGGTACATCATCAATCACTTCAACCCGCTCAGGAGAAACTTCTTTTACTTCAATGACCTCATAATGAAAAACAGTCTCTTTATCTGTCAAATAAATTGCCATACCCTTCTTAGCATTTTCCAAAGGCGAAAACAACATCTTAGAAGAACCTATCAAACCAAATACATGATGACCTGCCAATGAGTAATTATTGATTTCTCCCATTTTCTGGTCTTCTTTCATTGTACCTGCCCCATAAGTTAACTCATCATTGCCTAATCCCTTAAAAATTGGTAAATTAATTTCTAAATCGGGAATAGCAATACCACCAATAACAGGTAACTTTTGTGAAGCCATTTGAGATTTAATGACCGATTCTGTAGAAATAGCTTCTACCTTCTCAAATGTGAAATCAACCTTTTTTTGATTATTTTTCTTCAATTCTTTTTTAGAAACTTCCATAACCTGGTATTGATTTGATTTATACCCAATCATCAGATCCCTAATAGGACGATTAAATATTAAGGCAACAGCCAATAAACCAAATAAAACAAAAATAATACGTTTTACTATTTTCATCTATAGCTCCTTTCTTTAATTTACAACCAAACCACGCTTAAACCAACGACTTTTGAACTTATCCTTGGTAGCAGTGTCAAACTCAAACTTAAAAAAAGCAAAACTATTAAAATTGTACTTTTCCTTAGAGGTAAAGAATATTTTCAAGTCCTCCAGGTATTGATCCAAAAACTCCTCCAATATCCCAACATCATTCTTGCTCCTTACAAACGGATAAACTGGATAACTTTCCTTACCTGCCTTATCAACTACTTTCAAACTATATACATACGTTTGATTTTTCAACGAAATAAAAGGCTCATAAATGGGCCTTTTCACTATCTTAATAATACAAATTTTAATCCCTCCTTATCTTTTGTCTACTAAAATAGACAATTCAATAATCACACCTACTTCTTCGACTTTAACTGTAAATTATAGTGTATCTCCATATCTACTAAATAATCCCTTACATCATAATTTACAAAAGGTAGAAATGAACGTATACCTCTTTTAAAAAGTTTAGAATACTTTCGTCCTCTATCCGAAATCAAAAATTGTTGAAAACCAAATTCTGCATTAGCCCCATCACTTAAAAAACTATTTTCAAATGCAGTTGCCACGTAACAATGTATCACATTACTAAACTCATTTGCATCATACAATGAATTAACTACTTCAGAAAAGAAATACTTACGCACATACCAATCAATAGGAAAAAGAGGTAAACAATATGTTGGTTTCCCATTTCCGATAAACAAAAAGGTTCTTTCTACTTCCATAACACAAAGATTATAAGGTCTTACTACTTCATTTATCTTTCTGAAATCAAGTGTTGGATTTATTCCTTCAAAAAATAAAAAAGCAACATTTTCACTGATAAGAAAATCTTGTTGCTCTAATTTATTGACAATCTCTTGTAGCAACTTTTCTTCTCTTTCCAACTGACTTTGTTTTTCAGTTTTTCTTAACTCTTTCTGGTCTTCAAGAGTTTTCATCCTCTTTTCCTGCATAAGAGCCACTACATCATAAATCATTTATTTTACCCCTTTCTAATTCTTTAATGATAGTCGGCAATAACTCTTGTCCTGCTTCAACCTCTGTATTTTGACTAAACTTCAAAAACAAATTCAAAAAAGCAACCATTTCATGAATGCCTACAGAAACTATTCCAGGTACAAAAAAGTTATCTCCTTCAGATAAAAACTCAAACAAAAAACCACCTGCAGTCTTATAATAATTGACTGCATTCATACCATTTACAGATAATAAACAACCTAAATAAACACTATCACCTATATCTTTTCTTACTTCCATTCATACTACCTCAAAACAAACTCATACACACAAACCAGCCTAAATTGCAACAAGCAATACCTCCACCAAAATATATCCATTTCTTTCCTTCAATTTTATTTCCATCTGAAAATAAAATCACACAAAATGAAATCAATGAAATTACCATTCCAACAATACTTACTAACATTTATTACTCCTTTTTTCCTATTTCCTTACTTTAAGAAAGCAACGATACCTGTTGATGATCATTGCTTTGTTAAAATAAAAAAGGCCTCACAATATGATCTCAAATTGTGAAGCCTTTACTTTACTCTAAAAATGTATGCTCGTATCTTCGCATACTATTACAAGACATAACAAATAAGCCTTGTAATTCCCGTAACAGATCATTCTAAGAATCCGTAGACCGCCCAAAGCACCATAGCTTTCACATCTCTCTCTGCTTCCACTAATCGCTTTCTCCAACGCTTGCACGCTAGCAGTTTTCCACTCTTTGCTCAACACAGGTCTGGAACACCAACCTTAGCTTATCATACATAACTTGACTTTTTAGCCTTTTCAACGTATAATAAGTTTGCTACAACTTGTGCGTTGGATGGCTACTAACCAAGTAGGTTGTCTGACGTACTTTTTATTTATTGTTTTCAATGTTCTTACTAACATTCATAAAGAGTATTACTAAACCACAAAAGCTCACTTTATCATTCTTTAAAGTCCTCAATCTCACAAAGCTATCATCATCTTTTCATTTGTAATGATAGTTTGTAAAAATTAAGTACTAAATGTATAAACACTTTGGATTTTTAATATTCTTATAGAATTTTGTTAGTTTAGAGTTTATTAACTCTAACTGACTTAATTTCTTAAAGTTAAATCAGTTACAATTAAAAAACGTTTTTAAAAGGAGTTCTTTTATGTTAGCATTGAACAATAAAGTTAAACACCTCGTAGGTAAACTATACTATGATGATAAGTTCGGAAAAACTAAAACCATCACTCAGAAATCTATTAAGAGAAAAAAGAAACATTTGCTTCATTCCTACAAAATCAAAACAACTGAACCAATTGTTTATATAGAAGTTAGAAGACATTTTACTTTCAACTACATTGATTTTATCTACAAAGTAGGCAAAGAAAGAAAGTTTACTAACCACATTAACAAAGCAACTTCTTTCTCATCATTGCCTAAAAAGGAAGTTTTAATAAAAGAAACATATCCTAACATGAAACATTTTATTATTGTACTTCCCCTGAATAAGTGGACAACAGCCAAAGATAAATTGTTTTTGTTACAATCACTTTATCCTAAGAAATATTATCCTGACTTATACATAGTTCATTAATAGAAATACTAGTCTAGCTTTTAATAGCTAGAAGCATGAAACAAAGCGAAGACTTTTTGCTCCATGGTTTTAACCATTAAAGGAGAAATTTATGAATGAACAAATTTATCAAGATTTTTCAAATGCCTATGCAGAATTGAAATATCACATTGAAAAATTTATTCTTCTAAAAGATACTCTGTAAAATCTCCTTGTCTTTTTGCTTTAATTAACTCGCTTAGAAAATTTAATTTATTTTCTCTACCTTCCATCTTCTGTCTTCCTATAAACTATAAGAACTTTTCGACATCTCATCCGATGTTAAATATATGATAACATCGTTCCGGATGTTTGTCAATGATTTTTTGTTATTTTTTTAAATTTTTTGAAAGGTCATTATGTTTACCAAAAATCTTAAAGAACTTCGTTTGAAGTATAACTTAACTCAAAAAGAATTAGCTGAAACTCTAGGAACTTCTCAACAGACCTACATGAAATGGGAAACCGGGAAAATGTCTCCAACTTTGCGAACCATTGAAAAAATCGCAGAAGTATTTGATATTCCTATTTCAAAATTAGTATTCAATAACATTTTTAGTATCGACGATATTTTTAATGCTGAATATATAGATTATTTGGATCAACCGTTGACTCAAGAAGAAATTGAAACATTCAAAATGCACGTTGAATCTTTTACCAAAACTTATCTTAAACATTATTCAGAAAGAAAAATGACACAGAATATTCTATTGAATAATGGAAAATGGGCTTCTACTGATAAAAAAGACTAATTTTCGCTTTCTTCTGTCTTTTCTGATACAAGTTCAGAAACAGTGATATTGAAAAACTTAGCTAGTTTCTCTAAAGTTATAAGAGTTGGAGAGTTCTTTCCTGTTTCCCACCTCATATAATTTTGTTGTTTAGTGCCTAACTCTTCAGCAACCTGTTTCTGTGTTAAACCTGTTTTTATACGTTGTTCTCTTAAATTTTTAGTAAACATTTTTTATTATTTTTGTTATACTATCCTCGCTTTTATTTTATAACCCTATATCTCGTTGAGATATTTACATAATATCACAATGGGATATTCTCGTCAACCCTTTTTCTTTAAATTTTTAAAAATATTTTTTTGAAAGGCTAAAACTATGTTCACTAAACGTTTAAAAGAACTACGATTAGAAGCTGGTCTTACACAAAAAGAGCTAGCTCAAAAATTAAATGTTGCCCAAAATTCATACTCTAACTGGGAAAATGGAAATAGAGAGCCTCTATTTCCTACTATTGAAAAATTAGCTGATATTTTGAATACCACTCCTGACTATTTATTAGGTAATTCAAACACAAAAGAAGCTACTAAACCAGAACTCTTTTTCCGTCAAGCTGTTTCTGATATGAAACTTACAAAAGAACAAGAAGAACAATTTCAAAAAGATATAATCAATTTTATTGAACAACGGAAAAAAGTATTTGAGGAAGATAGCGAATGAATCCTATCTATCAATCTGTATCTAAAATTGCTCATAAAGAAATTTACAGCTTCATCAAAACAAACGCAGTACAACTTACAACATATACTTTCAATGATTACTTTCAATACATCACATCCAAACATAAAATAAAAACCTTTCCGCACCATTTTGATAACAACCTAATTCTAGGAGTTACCATGATTGATGAGAAAGGTATTTCTATATCCTATGAAGCAAATAGCATTCAAAGTAGACAAAATTTTACTAAGTGCCACGAAATTGGCCACTTAATTCTCCAACATGAAGGATCAGTTTTCGCAGAACGAGTAAATAGCAAAGACCAACAAGAACTAGAAGCTGATTATTTTGCATCCCTGGTACTTTCACCTGATATTATACTAATCACCAAAATACTCTATCAAAAATTAAGTTACCAACAATTACAAGAGCAACTACAAGTATCTAACAAAGCCCTAGAAGTCCGTTTAACACATTTTATACAATCATACACTAATCTACCCTATCCAAACGCAAAAGGCCTTATAACCAGCTACAGAGCCAATACACCTGCTAAAGAACGATTACTCACACTACTAAGAGAAATAGAAGAGCCTATTATTTCAGATTTTAAAGCAATTCAGATCGATCCATTGGAATTTGCGAAAGGTTTGCTTAAAGAAAATGACTTTATAAGCAATCTGGACTGTGACGAAATATTAGACCAGCACTTTATCCAAAAAGTATTGCAACATCACCCAAATTTATCATCAGGAGTTTATTTTGATTTTGGAAAATCAATCCACTATCTCTACAAAACTGATAAGTTATCACAAATAGAAGCTAAAAAAATTGCAAAAAATTATCTTTTCAACCTCATTTTCTAAATCCTTTACGAATAATTAAGGTGAGAAGGATTTTTATGATGACTTACGATGAATTTAAAGAAGCAATAGACAAAGGTTTTATTAAAGGCCAAACTGTCATGATTGTTAGAAAAAATGGTCAGATTTTTGACTATGTTCTACCCCGTGAAGAAATCAGACCTTGGGAAATAGCTATAGAAGAAAATGTAATTACAGTATTACAAGAATTAGAAGAAAAAGGCTAGAATTTTCTAGCCTTTTCTTATATAACTTTAATCAGTCAAATCTTCTTCTGTATAACCATACTTCTTCATTGCTTTATCAAAAGCCTTCGTTCCCTTTTTATAAATATCATATTCATATATTGGATCTTTTACTTTACCATCCTTATATTCCAAATTACGAGTTACCTCCCCCAAATCACTTGAAAATGCCACCTGACCTTTTTCAGGATCAACTTCTGTAATAGCAAAACGACCTATACTACCGCCCCCTTCAGCTGTAATCGTCATTGCTAAACTGGCATCTACATCACTAATAGAATAATATTTTCCCTCAAGTTCCCCAGCTTTAGAAGTCGAACAAGCACTTAATATTACTGCTGTAAATAATCCTACCAAAAAATAAACATTTTTTTTCATTTTATAGTTCTCCTTTTTCTTCTAAAAATCTTAACAAGCCATCTATATCACGCTTTGTTAAATGACCAACAATACTAATCACAAACTCATCTTTATCCATACGCATAGGTGGTTTTATATCGACCCATGAAGGCTTATTAAGGTTTGCTCGCTTCCAATCTTTAATCTCATAGTATTTTTGTTGAATATGTGCCGACTTATTAAAAAATTTACTCGTAATCCTACGAACAACTATTGTATCTTCATTTACTTTTGTAACGACAATAGGTCTTGTCTTACCACCAGAACCATCCGCATACTCAATATAAGATATAAGAATGTCAAATTCACTTATTTCTGCCATTTATACCTTCCTATTCCTCAAATAACCATTTCATATGTTCTGGATTACTTCTATCAAAATCAATAGCACGCTTTTCATCGTAACTTCCAATACGTTTTTTTGCCATCGCTATTCTTTCATCGGTAATATATTTTCCGTCATTATCAAAATCCGTAATATCAACTTGCTTACGCAATTCAAATGGTAAGCCTCCGACTTCTTGACTTTTCTTAAGAAACATCACAAACGCCTCTTGAGTACTAGTACCTAAAGAAGCATATATCTCCGACACATTATCTAGCAATCTTGAATCAACTCGCTTTGAAAAAACTTTTGTAGCCATTTGTTATACACTCCTTTTACATTTGTAAATCAATTATAACGCATTTAAACAAAATAATCAAATTATAATACATTTCAATCAAAACTATTTTTTTAATATTATCAACTGCAAAATAAAAAACATTATATTCCATAACATTCTCTATTTCATATTCAATATTATTATTATTTTTGATCAAAATAACCATGCCTGGACAAAATATGGTCAGTGATTGGTCAAAAAGTTTAAAAAATCTAAAGTATTTTTTAAAAATCAAATTGTGACGATTGCCATTATACCAATAATTTACTTTTCTTTATGTTTTGAAATATCTCCCCTGCAGGAATCGAACCTGCAACTAATTCTTAGGAGGAATTTGTTATATCCATTTAACTAAGGGAAGAGACACTTTCCATACTACCTTATTCCAAAGAAAAATTCAAGAAAAAAGTAGATGAAATGCCTACTGATGTAACTGCTGGCGGTATTTTTTCATTTTTTCTTTAAACAAGTCCCCATTGCTAGGTGGTGTATAGGTCACAGCATTCGCGCCCGCAGCAATCACCTCACGAATACTTTCTTCAGTCGGCCCCCCTGTCGCAATAATTGGAAAGTCTGGATAAGATTTCCGAATGTTACGGACTACAACACTCGTGTCTGGTCCACAGCTCACATTTAAAATATCTACTCCTGCCGCAATTCGAGCATCTAAATCCACCTTCTCCGAAACAACAGTATAAATGATGGGGATATCAATCATCTGTTCAATCTTCTCAATCGTTTGAACATTTGTTGGGCCATTCACAACTACCGCCATCGCTCCCTCTGATTCCGAAAAAAGGCTCATGTTGGCTGAGCGCGTCCCTTTGGTCAAACCACCGCCTACACCTGCTAGTACAGGAACAGAAGCCACCTGCATAATACTTTTTAAAATAGCTGGATGAGGAGTAAATGGGTACACCGCCAAGACAGCATCCGCATTATGATTCGCAATAATCGCAACATCTGTTGAAAACAAAATCGAACGGATGACACGGCCGTAAATCCGAATACCGGAACATTCTTGGATGGCATTCGGGACTTCAATGATTTCTTGTCTCAAATCTGACAACACCGATGGAATCTTTTTTTCTTCTAACATGATGCACCCTCACTTTTTACATTATATTATACAGTATTTAACATGTAAAATACTATAAAATCAGTAGAATTTTACAATTACTTTATGAATATTTAACAAAATGAAACAGTCCTACTTGGAACAGAACCTTCAATACTATAGTGAAAACATGCCAAAAACTTATCCGAGAACCTCGGAACCCGAATCGAGCACAGCCAACGAGCGGTGTAAAAAAAGAAAAAGTTCTGTTTGCAAACAGAACTTTTTCACCGTAGTTGAACACAGGCTAAAATCCTAGTGAAAAAGATAAATTAGCTAGAAAATCTTTGATTTTCAACTAATTTCCTATTTTCATACGGATTTCTTCACGCCTTTTGTATCCTAATTACCGACGGATTTCTTTGATACGAGCTGCTTTACCTTGAAGCGCACGCAAGTAGTACAATTTCGCACGACGTACTTTACCGTAACGTACGACTTCAATCTTGTCAACACGTGGAGTGTGGATTGGGAATGTACGTTCCACACCGATACCGCCAGAAATTTTACGAACTGTGTACATTTCTGAAATGCCTTGGCCTTTACGAGAGATTACAACACCCTCGAAAACCTGGATACGTTCGCGGTTTCCTTCGACAACTTTCGCGTGAACGCGGACAGTGTCACCAGGACGGAATGATGGAATATCAGTACGAAGTTGACCTTCTGTCAAACTTTGGATCAATGGATTCATTTATTTTCTCCTATCTTTGTCAATCTTAGGTGCTTTTAAACCCAGCGGATAAACTGTATTTTTGTGCGTCCATTACACACTCTTATTATTTTAGCAAATAGGCTGGTGCTTGTAAAGTATTTTCTCTACAATTCTTCCGCAATTTTATTGATTTTCCGAAGGCGATGATTGACCCCGCTTTTGGTAATAGGATGTGTCAGGCTATCTGCCAATTGTTGAATCGAATAATCTGGATGATGGACACGCAGTTGCGCCACTTCCTGTAAATCAGCAGGCAACTGGTCTAAGCCAATCGTATCGATGATTTTAGCGATATTATTGATCGTTTTCATACTTGCTGTGACGGTTCTAGCAATATTAGCTGTTTCGGCATTATTGGCCCGATTGATATCATTTCGTGCTTCTCGTAAAATTTTAACATTTTCAAATTCTACCTTAGCATTTTCCGCACCAATCACTAGCAAAAAATCCATAATATCTTCTGCTCGTTGCAAATAGGTAATCGTCCCTTTAGAGCGCTCAATCACTTTTGCATCCAGCAAAAATTTCTGTAAGAGTGCTGCCAAGTCATGAGCATGGTCACTGTATACAGAAGCAATTTCTAACTGGTAACGTCCTTTTTCAGGGTCTTTAATCGATCCACTGGCTAAAAAAGCCCCTCTCAAATAGGCTTGCGCACGCGCATCGTTTTCTGAAATCGCTGGTGCAATCCCTGTTTCCATTCCAAAAAAGGAATCCGCTAGATACAGCTTGTCCAAAATTTCATTCACACCTGTATCTAAAAATACAGTATAAACACGATTTTTCCTCAGATTCGTTTTCTGATGGTGACGAATGTCTGCCTTGAGACCATAAAAATGCCAAATCATCTCATAAATGTGGCGGGCAATCTTGGCATTCTCAGTCGAAATTGATAACGTCAATCCGTTAGAGGACAGCCCAATACTCCCTGACAATTTGATAATCGCTGCCAATTCCGTCTTAGCCATCTGTCCTTGGGCTAGCAATTCTTCCTTTACTTGAACTGTAAAACTCATGACCGCACCTTGATAATCTTGAGCAGTTCTTCTACTACAAAATCCCCATCATGAAAAGCTCCACCATTTTCCAATCGAAGAAAATTAGAGGAAATCACACGCTTGACTCTCTCCTGCAATCCAGAAAAATCATGCTTTACCTGCACCAAATATTCATCAAATTGATGCGTATCCATGTAATCCTGTGGTACGGGTTCGATATTCACCAAAACAGTATCAATCACATCTTCACCTAGATGCTCATTGAGCACGCGTACATGATCACAATCTGAGAAAAATTCCGTTTCTCCCCGCTGGGTCATGATATTGCAGACATATGTCACTTCTGCTTTTGTCTGGCGAAGGGCTTGACCAATTTCAGAAATCATCAAATTTGGCAAAATAGAGGTAAAGAGTGAACCTGGTCCCAAGACAATCATGTCACTTTCTAAAATACTATCGACCACCTTACGACTAGCTGTCGGCTCATCATCATTATAGGAATTCGTCACATATACGTGGTCAATCAAGCCTGAATAACCCGCAATTTTACTTTCGCCAACAACCTCATGACCATCTTTGAAAATTGCATGCAAGGTCAGGGCATTCTCGCTTGATGGATAAATTTTACCTGTTGTATGGAAAAACTTGGACAAGAGTTGCATGGCATTATAAGTCGAACCCTGCATCTCTGAAATCCCTGCAATTAACAGATTCCCTAAGGGATGACCTGCCAAAGCACCATCCGTCTCTGCAAAACGGTATTGGAAAATCCGCTCGTACAACTTGGGCATATCACTCATCGCTAAAAGGACATTTCGCAAATCCCCGGGAGGCGTGACTTGGAGCGCTTGACGAATCTCACCGGAAGATCCGCCGTCGTCTGCTACCGTCACAATGGCTGTAATCTCCACATCCTTGTCCCGAAGACTCTTCAAAATGACAGGAATCCCTGTTCCACCACCAATAATCGTTATTTTAGGCTTTCTCATGAGCGATTGACCGTCTCCTTACGCTTGTCTTTATCACGATGGCTCCTATTGACAATCCAATTTTTTTCCAAATCATCTGCCAATCGCTTCGCAAAGGCAACACTTCTATGTTGTCCACCTGTACAACCAATTGCAATGGTCAAGACAGATTTTCCTTCTTTCTGATAACCAGGCAAAATAGGCTCGATTAAGCCCAACAGGTGCTTGTAAAATTCTTCTGACTCTTCATGATCCATCACATAGTTGAACACTGCATCATCCAAACCAGTCAAATTCCGTAGTTCGACTTGATAATAAGGATTTGGCAAGAAACGCACATCAAATACAAGGTCAGCATCCAGTGGAAGCCCATATTTAAAGCCAAATGACATGACTTCAATGCGGAAAGATGGCTGATTGTCATTGCTGGCAAACTGTTCAGAAATAGCCTTACGCAATTGACGAGGGGTCAGTTCCGTTGTATCAATGACGTTCTGACTCATATTTTTTAAAGGTGCTAATAACTCCCGCTCCAAGTGAATACCGTCCAGAACACGGCCATCTGCAGATAGGGGATGGGAACGGCGCGTTTCTTTATAGCGCGCTACTAATTCACTATCCGTTGCATCTAGGAACAGAATTTTGAAATCAAGATCATCTGCAGCCTCAATCTCATCTAAAACCGTACGAATTTGTGAAAAGAAGGAACGACTCCTCATATCCACTACAATTGCCAATTTATCGTTATCTTGATTATGGCGAATCAATTCTAAAAATTTTGGTAAAAGGGTTGGAGGCATATTGTCCACTGTAAAATACCCTAAATCCTCAAAGGACTGAATGGCAACCGTTTTTCCTGCTCCACTCATCCCGGTTACAACAACAAGATGAATTTTATCTTCCATCTGTTCTCCTTTCAATAGCTTACCTGTCCTTACTTATTCAACAACAGCAATCACTTCAATCTCAATGTTAACATCTCGTGGTAAGCGAGCCACTTCAATCGCAGAGCGAGCTGGAAATTCCTCTTTAAATGCCGTCGCATAAACCTCATTGAAGGCAGCAAAATCATTCATATCTTTCAAGAAACAGGTCGTTTTTACCACATGATCAAAATCCGTCCCGGCCTCCGTTAAAATAGCCTGGATGTTTTTCAAGACCTGCTCTGTCTGTTCCTGTATAGTCTTTCCAACAACTTCCCCAGTTTCAGGTGATAGCGGTATCTGTCCTGAAGCAAATAAGAGATTTCCTACAACTTTCCCCTGTACATATGGACCAATCGCAGCAGGCGCTTTATCCGTCTGAATCGTTTTCATCAATCTCCTCCTTTTCTTACTATTTATTATATCAAAAAATCCCCATAATGGAGATGGGGATTACTCACTTGTTTAGGTTAAACTTTGACCTAGACGATCAGCCACTCGAATGGCTTCTGCAAATCTGTCTGGATCAAATGGCGTATGCTTATACTCATTCGTAGTCAGAGCCACTTGGACTACCGTTTGGATATCCTTATCCGTCAAACCAATTTCTGCTAGAGTTGTCGGCAAACCTATGCTCTTGTTGAATCGTGCGACACGTTCCAATTCTTCCTGCTCATCAAAATAAGCATGGAGAACTAGAACACCAAATGACACAACGACACCATGCAAGTACTCTCCTTCACGCGCAACTGCTGTTGTCCCATTATAAAAGGCATGGGCATGACAGGAATTGTAATAAAAGTCTGGTTGGTTGACCAAATTTGAAGCGTAACCCGTTGATACAACAATATCAAGAGCAATCTCTTCAACTGCTCGGGAAGCGTGATGATTTCGAACGTCTGACAAGCCTTGGGCACCATATTCATAAAAGGCATCTTTGGATGAGAGGGCTACAGCTTGCCCCAAAACTGCTGTATGCGGGAGATGGTCGAGGCCATTCTTCTTAGCTTCTTTCACTGCCCGCTCTACTTCAGGTGCCTTAGATATACCATCCCCGATACCAGCCCAAAAATATTTTTCAGGCGCATGAGCAATCACACGCGTATTGATAAAGATATGGAGAGGCGCTACCGTCAAACTATATTTTAAAAAGGAGTGGTCGTCATTATAGACAACCGCAATCGCTGTCCCGGCGGAGCAATTCGAACAAATAGTTGGAAATGTAAAAATATCCTTTTCAAGTTCCGTTGCGACTACCTTGGCAGTATCAATGGCTTTCCCCCCGCCAAAACCGAAAATAGCATCTGCTTCTTGCACTTCTGGTGTGGCAACCAGTTTGTCAATATTGGATTGAGTAGAATCAATCCCATAAACAAAACTACCTGTTACTTGAATACCAGCTTGCTCCAATACGGCTTTTACTTCAGCCGCTGAACTTTCAAGAGCCCGTTTCCCACCAATTAAAACAACACGTTTTACATGATAAGAGGCCATTACATTTGGAATTTCTTGAAAACAGTCCTCGCCATAACTATAATTTGCCATTACATTTGTTGCCATCTGATATCCTCCTAAAATACATGATTGTCATTTTTGAGAAAAGAACCTCAAAAACTGTATAAATGATACTATAACAGAATTTTCTGAAAATTGCAACAACTAATTTTGGAAAATTGAGCACCCTGTAAAGTGCTCAATTTCTGACGATATATGGCATCTGGTCCTCGTCTGCTGCTCACTCGGCAGTGTCTTTTTCCTACTACATGATGGTTGAAACACACTATCGACCTCGGTCTGTTGTCGCCATTTTGTGAAGATATTCAACCCTTAGATTTTTTCTCATCATCCGAATAATAGGCTAGCATATTCTGCGCACTTTGAATCACATAATCTCGAACCGATTTTGGAGATAAGATTTTCAACTGATCAGACTGCATCAAGAGCCACATCTTCACGCCATAGCCATCATTTGTCGGGATATCAATGCGACTCACCATTTGCTGTAGTGTTTCATCAAAATGCTGAGAAATGATTTTTGCCCCTGGAAATCGGTCTAAGACGTAAACAGGGTCATAGTAAAATTCAATACTAAGAGTAATGGGCTTACCAAAATAGCCCCACATGCCAGAGTGATTTCGAAGCTCTCCCGCTTGGAAACGATTGTGAAGATCCAAGCTTCGACCTTTGTTATGTACCTGAATATTTTCCATATTATTGATACGAAACTTATTCAACTGACTCAAATCACGGTCATCTTGGCTGGTATGATGCTCAGACACCATATAGAAATACAGGTCCTGAAAGTATACTTGTTCTGGTATTTTTCGGAAATGGTGTTTGACAAAGTTTTTTGTATAATCAAAACTGATTTCCAATCGCTGTTCAATCGCATGATAGATGACCCCTAAAATCTTCATCATCTGCTTATTTGGGACGCCTTGATAAAGAAATACCTCATTGCGGATACTTTCCTCCAGATATGGACTAGCTTCCCCTAATTGCACAATCCGTTGAACCAGTGTCACCATTTCGTCCTTTGATAAGGCACGACTTTCAAGCAAAATTTTAATGATAATCGCACGTTCATCAATAGACAACAGCCTCCTCAAACTCGATAGTTTGGTAATATTTTCACAGACAAAATACTCCCCCAGCCCACTGGACTTATCTAATTGCACTTGATAGCGATTCCGCAACATATCCTCTGGTACTTTGCCTTCTGCTAGTACATCATATCGCTGCGTCATATACTCTTCCAATACCTGCTTAATTTGAGCAATATCATTTTGGATGGTACGAGGCGATACATGATACAGTGACTCCAAGTCTTTTTTATTTAACCTCTGACCATCTAATAACTGAAGCAACATTGCCATCTGCCTCTTACCACTATTATCTTTTTGAACCATAGAACCTCCGTTACTCTCTCACTATTATATCTCAACTATGTACGAACACAAATGAATGATTGGCATTTACTCCTTAAAACAGCCATATTGGATGAAAGCAGCTGCCTTCATTGCTTGATGAAGACTATTTTTGACGGTAATACATCTCATTTGCCGCCTCTTCAGGTGTCCTGAATGATTGTGTAATAAAAATTCTTTCTTTAGAAGTATCACTAATATCGACCTCTCCTGGAGTAGCAAAATTTGTCAAAGGCACACCCACTGGAAGAATGCTGATACTTGCTCCATACATCCCTGCAATGTAAATACCTGAACCTTCTCCATTTTCTGAAATGTTTCTCATTTCAATTCGGTTGGACTCTTTATTTGTCACATTGCCTTTGGCATCAATGACAAGGACATCCCCTTTCGCATTTTTCCATGTACCAGCAAGACTAGCATAATCGCCAGCTATCATAGCAGAAAAATCGAGGGTCGAACTTGTTTTGCCCTGATTATCTGAAGGAGTAGTTTTTAACTCTTGTTCATATAGTAGCTCATCTGTAAAGCGACCTTCCAAATTTAAAATTTCCAAACTGCCAAGTTCTAAATCAACTTTGTAACCAGCACTTCTTCTTGCAAATAATGTCCCCTTTCCTGTTAGATACTCCCATTTCAGTTCACCAAAATTTTCTCTGACTAGTTTTGTAGAAAGTTCACCACGAATGCCCGTATCAACAGTCACATCAAACGCTGCAATATCTAACTGGGCAATACCAGGTTGAAACTCTAAAGATAGACCTGTTGAAAGTTCTCCAGTTAATGCTAGTTCTAAACTAGTAGATAAAGTACTATCAAAACTTGCATATGGTTTCTTCTGTTTAAGTCCTATCTCCCCTTTTAATTCTGATTCAGTTGAAATAGAAATTTCAACTGTTCCATTTGGATTAATTACCGCAAATAATTCTGCATCAACTTTAATAGAATTATATAAACTAATCGGAATAGTTCCTAAACGTATTCTTTCCGCATGGTCAGAAATTTTATCAAATTCCTTTGATGAACTAATTTTTACAGTACTAGTAATACTTGGCGAAATAAAAATCTCTGTATCAGCTAATGCTGTTATATCATAGTCAATACCTGCTTTAATTGCTCCAGTTAGTGCTATACTAAATTCAAATGTTTTATATTGTATAGCATAAGTACAAGAAGCACCATATGACGCACTAATTGAACCTTCCATTTGTTGAACGGCATTTTCTTGCGAAATCACAGATACTCCTGGGGCTGGTATAAATTGGCTAGCACTAATATCTTGCTCTTTAACTATGTCCACATATCTTACTAACTGATCAAATGAAGTTTCTCTTGTTTGTATCTTTGTTTGGCCGTCACTAGTTGTGGTTGAAACAACTTCAAAAGCATAACCAGTTGGATATTGTTCAGATGGGGGTAGAATAACGTCATCTCCCGCTTGCAATTCCTGATTTGCAGGTATTACAACCTCTTTTTCTGACTCATTAACTTGATATGATAGTGTTTTATTTAATTCAACAGCTGACGGTTGGAGGGTGACATTCCCGTTTGGAGTCGTCGTTTGACGCCCCAACTGGAAGTTGCCTTCCTTAGTAATCACTTGAATATCATTATCACCTTTTGCAATAAATGAAACTGTAAAACGAGGTCCAGACAAAGTATATGTTTGATTTTTTTCTGTGTGGAAATAGAGGTAGGCATCATCAGGAACTTTGACAGTCTCTACTTTATTACCATTTTTCTCAAGAGTAAGTTCTGTATTTTTGAGAATAGTTCCTTGAGAATCAATAGCAGTTCCTGAGATTAATATCTCTTGTGACTGATTTGTTGTGAGTGTTGTTGCCTTAGTTACTGGCTTTGTAATAGGCTTTGTTGTTGGTTTCGGTTTTACTGTTGTGGCTTTAGTCGTCACTTTGGTCGTTGGCTTTGTCACGACTTTGGTTGTAGATTTGGTCGTCGCCTTTGTTACAGGTTTGATGGCTACTTTCGTAGTGGTGTTTGGTTTTTGAGTGGCTGGTTTGGTTGTCGCCTTTGTAGCTACCTTTGTGGTCGTTTTGGCAACCGGTGGGACAGTCTTGCTTGGCTCAGTCAAGCCATAGAAGGCAACGCCTTCTTGTCTCCAGCCACGTGTGGCAAGTACCTTGTATTCATAGGCATCTCGTGTATAGAGGTGCTTTTTCATTCCTTGGTGGTAGAGGCGATAAATCGGCAACTCTCCGTATGAGCGATAGGCAGGACCTTCTTGTCGCCAACCACGCTGACCAAGTACCTTGTATTCATTTGTGTCCTTGGTATAGAGGTGAACCTTGAGTCCTGGATGATACAGACGGTAGACGATTTCTCCCTTGTCGTCAGCGGTATTCCAAGCCAGTCCTTCCTGCGTCCAGCCACGTTGTCCGAGGACCTTGTACTCATTGGTATCCTTGGTAAAGAGATGGACTTTGAGCCCAGAGTGGTAGAGGCGGTAGAGGCCAGTGTCTGCCTTGGCTTGAACTCCTAGGAAGAGCGCAGCAGCCACTGTTAGTGCAGCGAAACTATTTCGAATCAATCTTTGTTTCATATCATACTCCTTTTTTAAAAACTTGATTTATGGCTATTCCAAGCCTTTCAAAACAATCCTTCCCTCAACGATAGGGAATATCCTCTTCAAACCTGTAACGTCTATTCTTTCTTTTTATGTGAACCAGTGCATTTAGCCATTTCCTCCTTCATCTGATAGCAGTCTATTCCCTGAAAGGATTTTAGAAACGAGTTTTACTTCCCAAACAAGCCTTCCAGAAACTAGTCAGCCTCACTATACCATATCGCCTAGCAAGCATATTGCCACTTGGATACTTTTTCAAAAAAAATGTAAAATTTTTTTGATTTTTTCTCTTTTTTGTCTGATTTTTTTATCTACTAAAAATAAGACGAACTAAAAATCCCCATGAAACTCATGGAGACTCATTTTATCGAGGCAAAAAATAAAACTGGAAATAGATTCCAGTTTTATAATTATTTCATTAAGGTTTGATACGGTGCAACATACGTGGGAATGGAATGGCTTCACGGATGTGTTTTGTACCAGAGACAAAGGTCACCATACGCTCGATACCGATACCAAATCCGCCGTGTGGGACAGAGCCATATTTGCGGAGGTCAAGGTAGAAATCATATTCCGACTTATCCATGCCAAGTTCGTCCATCTTGGCAACAAGAGCATCGTAATCATCTTCACGCATGGAACCACCAATGATTTCACCATATCCTTCTGGTGCAAGCAAGTCAGCACAAAGTACGCGCTTTGGGTTACCAGGTACTGGTTTCATGTAAAAGGCCTTGAAGCTGGCTGGATAGTTGACCACAAAGGTTGGTACACCAAAGTAGTTAGAAATCCATGTTTCATGTGGCGAACCAAAGTCATCTCCATGTTCTAAGTGCTCGTAATCCGTATCTGCATCATTTTCATGGGCTTGGAGCAGGTCAATGGCTTCATCGTACGGTACACGTTTGAAAGGCTGGTCAATGTAGCTCTTAAGCAGTTCTACATCACGCTCCAAGATTTCAAGTGCTTGTGGCGCACGATCAAGAACGCCTTGAATAAGGGCTTTGACATAGGCTTCTTGGAGGTCTAGAGACTGCTCATGTGATAGGAATGAATATTCCGCATCCATCATCCAAAATTCTGTCAAGTGACGACGTGTTTTAGATTTTTCAGCACGGAAAACAGGACCAAAGTCAAAGACACGACCAAGTGCCATCGCACCTGCTTCCAAGTAAAGCTGACCAGATTGGCTCAAATAAGCTGGTTGACCGAAATAATCTGTCTCAAACAATTCTGTTGAATCTTCTGCTGCATTGCCTGAAAGAATTGGGCTATCAAACTTGATAAAGCCATTTTTTTCAAAGAATTCGTAAGTTGCGTAAATGATGGCATTACGCACTTGTTGGATAGCTACTTGCTTGCGTGAACGCAACCAAAGATGACGGTTGTCCATCAAGAAGTCTGTGCCGTGTTCTTTTGGTGTAATCGGATAATCCTCAGATGCACCAATTACTTCAAGATTTGTCACATCAAGCTCGTAGCCAAATTTTGAACGTTCATCTTCTTTGACCACACCGGTCACATAGACAGAAGTCTCTTGGCTAAGACGCTTGATGACATCAAACTTAGCTGTTCCTTCTTCTTCACCAAATTTCTCAATAAAGTTTGGTTTAAAGGCCACTGCTTGGAAAAAGGCAGAGCCATCACGGAGTTGCAAGAAGGCAATTTTACCTTTACCAGACTTGTTGGCAACCCATGCGCCAATCGTTACTTCTTCACCAACATGCTTAGGGACATCAATAATACTGACTAATTCTTTTGACATAATTTCTCTTTTCTAATTTTTTATCGTTATTTTCTTTTATTTACCTTTTGGAAACTTACTTCTCCATAAAGGTTTTCAGGCGGCGAACCGCTTCTTTGAGGGTGTCTAAGTCACTGGCGTAGCTCAAGCGAACATTTTCTGGCGCTCCAAATCCTGCCCCTGTCACTAGAGCGACCTCTGCTTCTTCCAAAATTGCATTGGTAAAGTCTGTCACATCTGTATAACCTTTCATTTCCATAGCTTTTTTGACATTTGGAAAAAGGTAGAAGGCTCCCTGTGGTTTGATGACATCAAAGCCCGGCACTTCAGTCAGCAATGGGTAAATGGTATTGAGGCGTTCTTCAAAGGCAAGACGCATTTCTTCGATAGAAGATTGGTCTCCAGTCAGCGCTTCAATGGCTGCATACTGGGCAACTGCTGTCAGATTAGACGTTGTCTGGCTGATGATCTTTGCCATGCCTGAGATGATTTCTTCTTCCCCCACAGCAAAGCCAACCCGCCAACCTGTCATAGCATAGGTTTTTGACACACCATTGACCACAATGGTTTGCTTCCGAATGGCTTCTGACAAGCTAGAAATAGCCGTAAACGTATTTCCATTATATACCAAACGACCATAAATATCATCTGCTAAAATCAGAATATCATGCGCAACCGCCCATTCCCCAATCGCCTGTAATTCCTCTCGGGTATAAATCATCCCTGTTGGATTGGACGGAGAATTGAGCAAGAGAACCTTCGTTCGGTCCGTCCGAACTGCTTCGAGTTGTGCTACAGTTGCTTTGAATTGATGGCTTTCTAAAGTAGGTACCGTAACAGGAACCCCCTCCACCATCTTGACCTGATCCACATAAGATACCCAACAAGGTGTCGGAATGATCACCTCGTCTCCAGGATTAATGACTGTTGCAAAAAAAGCATAGAGAACAAACTTGGCCCCAGTTGCCACAACAACTTGGTTGCGGGCCACCGAATAGCCATAAAACTGTTCCATGTACTGGCTAATCGCATTCTTCAACTCAGGTAAACCTGAAGCAACCGTATAAAAACTTGCCTTTCCATTTTCAATCGAAGCAATGGCTGCTTCTTGGATATTCTTAGGGGTCACAAAGTCAGGCTCCCCCAAGGTCAATGATAGAATGTCACGTCCTTGTGCTTTTAAAGCCTTGGCTTTAGCATTGGCTGCCAAAGTAACACTTTCTTCCATTTCCAACACTCGATTTGATAATCTCGTCATAGCCCCTCCTTCTTCAATAATTCACCTGTTTTAAAATCAATTAGATAATAAGCGGTCCCTGACTTCACTTCCCAGATAGCATGCTGATCCATATAGCCCAATACCGTTCGTTCTATATCCTGCGCACCATTTTCCATCGCACGCGCTTGTGCATCTTCTTGAGAAATTCCTTCAGATGGGTGATACACAAAGATATTCGATGTTTTTTCTGGCACCAGAACATACAAGTCCTCACCAGCTTTATTTCGACCAGTCACTTGATAGTACGTTTCTTTTCCGTTGTAAATATTGACCTGTGATACTTCCTTCAAGTCTGTATACTTTTGCGCCACTTCTACTGCTTGTTTCTTCACTCTTACAAATGGTTGTTCAGCCATATCCAATAAATAGAGTGCTGAAAATGCAATAACAGAAAGCAATACAAACATGCCAATCAGATATTGTTTCCATGTACTAAATGAGCGCCTATTCCTAGATTGAGTCCTTCGTCTTGAGTTTGCCATAGTAGGTTTATTATACTACAACTTGAGATAGATTGCTAGGTTTCTATAAATTTGGCAAAATATTTCTATAGAATAAAATTAGGATATGGATTGAATTTTATCCAAAATCTTGCTAAAATATTTTTATGAAGAAGAATATTGAAGAAACTCTAAGAAACAATGAACAAGCCCTGAGAGATCTCGTTATTTTTCGGCGTGCTTCTAACACCATCAGCAGACAAGAAATTGAGACCATCAAAAAGCACCATTTAACCATTAGTCAGTTTGGTGTGATGGAAACCCTTTATAATAAGGGGAACCTTCGGATACAAGACCTCATTGACAAACTGCTAAGTACTTCAGGAAATATGACCGTTGTCATCCGCAATATGATTCGTGATGGCTATATTTTTAAGGTGCCTGATGAAAACGATAAACGTGCTTTTTTGATTGGTTTGACACCACTCGGACGCAAGACTATTGAAAAGATTTTACCAGAGCATTATGAGAATATCGGTCACATTTTTTCAATCTTGACGCCTGATGAACAAGCAGATTTGGCAAGGATTCTAAAAAAATTCAAACGGTGAGCAAAATGTTTTACAAAATGTGTTTGTTGTAATATAATCACTACATAGTGATAAATAAATTACTAATCACATAAAAAAGGAGCCCAAGATGGCAATCTTAGACACTTTTAAAAAATTCTTTCAAAAAGAAGAGGTAAAAGAAATGAAAAACATTTTATTCGTAGTTGGTTCACTCCGTGAAGGTTCATTCAATGCACAAATGGCACAAAACGCTGAAAAAGCACTTGAAGGAAAAGCAACTGTTTCTTACTTGAACTGGAAAGATGTTCCTGTCTTCTCACAAGACCTTGAAGCTGAAACACCAGCTGCTGTGCAATCTGCGCGTGATGCTGTGCTTGCTGCAGACGCTGTATGGTTCTTCTCACCAGTTTATAACGCAAATATTCCAGGTTCATTGAAAAACTTAATTGATTGGTTAAGTCGCGCTCTAGATCTTTCAGACACATCAGGTGTTTCTGCAATCAACGAAAAAGTCACAACTGTTACCATCACTTCTGCTGCACATCACGAAAAAGCTGCCGATCAATACCGTGCATTGCTCCCATTCATCCGCACAAACTTCGTAGATGAATTGACTCTTGCAAGCATCAATGGTTCAGCTTGGGCTGATGGCAAATTTGTTGCGGAAGAAGCTACACTTGCTCAATTGCATAAACAAGTGGAAGCAGTCCTTGCAGCTATCAACTAATCACTTTCAAAACAAAAGCTAGAAGATGACTTCTAGTTTTTTTATTTTGAAAACATCAAAATTGACTTTGACGCTACGTAGTGATAATATAGCTATAGGTAGGATTCTTCAGTCCCACTAGATTTTTCAATAGAAAAGGATATAACATGACAAAAGTAGTATTTTTAGTTGGTTCATTACGCCAAGGTTCATTCAATCACCAATTAGCTCAACAAGCTGAAAAAGCATTGGCAGGTAAAGCAGAGGTTTCTTACCTTGATATCACAAAAGTTCCATTGTTTAACCAAGAGCTTGAAACACCTGTATTACCTGAAATTGCTGCCCTTCGTGAAGAAGTGGTTGCTGCTGACGCTATCTGGATTTTCTCTCCAGTTTATAACTTTGCCATTCCAGGTGTTTTGAAAAATACACTTGATTGGTTGAGTCGTGCACTTGACTTGACAGATCCTTCAGGACCTTCTGCTCTTCAAGATAAAGTTGTCACAGTCGCTTCTGTTGCCAACGGTGGACATGACCAACTCTTTGCTGAGTTCAATGCACTTCTTCCATTCATTCGTACACAAGTTGCAGGTGAATTTACTGGTGTGCCAGTAAACCCAGAAGCTTGGGGAACAGGTGAATTGGTTGTTGCAGAAGATAAATTAACTGCACTTGCTGCACAAGCAGACGCTTTGGTGGCTGCTACAAAATAAGCAACAAAAAATCTGAGAAATCTCTCAGATTTTTTGTTTTATCTTCTTATTTCCACGGATTGTAAAATCGGCCTTGGTTGAGCCAGAAAAGAAGGAAGGTCAAAAAGACAATGGCAAGAGCCAAGGCAATCACCAGCCAGTCCCTGCTATCCAAAGGGCGTGACATATACCAGGTTCGCTTTTTATTTTTACCGAAACGTCGAAGTTCCATGGCTGTCGAAATGGTATCAATCCGCTCCAATGAGCCAAATATCAGAGGAATGACAAGGGCGAGGTTGCCTTTGATTCGATCCATCAATTTTCCCTTTGAAGATAACTCTATTCCTCTTGCTTCCTGCGACATTCGAATGGTATAAAATTCCTCTTGAATATCAGGGATATAGCGCATGGTCAAACTAACTGCATAGGCAATGCGATAGGGTACACCGATTTGATTTAAACTTGAGGCAAATTGACTAGGGTGAGTCGTCATCAGGAAGATGACTGCCAGAGGAACCGTACAGAAGTATTTCAAGAGCAAATTGCACAAATAGAACAACTCTTGTGCTGTAAGTGAATAATGGCCTAAACCACCCAAGATCATGGTTTCCTGTCCGTATAATTCGACACCATATTTTGGAGAAAATAGGTAAACCATCAGAGCATTCAAACTTGCAAAGATAATGGTAAAAATTAATACAAAGGAAATATCTTTCAAGCGAATCTGAGATAGGTGAAAAAGAAAGAGCGAAAAAATTGCTATGCCAAGAATCAATCGTGTATCATAGGTCATCATGGCAGCAATGGACACCAAAAGGAAAAAGAGGAGCTTACTAACGGCAGACACTTCATACATGAAGCCTGTGCCAGCATGATAGCCTATGATTTTTTGTTCATTCATTCGCTTTCTCCTTTTCCATATAAAACTGTGTAAGAGCCAACGGGTCTACACCAATCTTTTGCGCCAACTTAAAGATGCTCGTTTCTTTAAGATTGGCTTGCTTGAGCAAGGCTTGATTGGTTAAAATCTCTGCTGGACTGGCATCTGCAATCACCTGCCCATCTACCAATACAATCGCTCGTTCTGAATAGTCCAACATGAGCTGCATATCGTGAGTAATCATGACAATTGTTTGTCCCTGTTGATTGAGCTCATCTATAAAATTCATCATTTCTGTATAGTGTTTATAGTCTTGGCCTGCTGTTGGCTCATCTAGCAAGATTATCTCTGGATTCAACACGAGAATTGACGCAATGGTAACCCGCTTCTTCTGTCCATAAGAAAGGGCTGAAATGGGCCAATTCCGAAAAGCAGACAAACCACAGACTTCTAGGACTTCGTTGACCCGTTCTTCAATGATATGTTGAGAAAACCCTCGAACCTTCAGTCCGAGTGCCACTTCATCAAAAATCATAGTCTGACTAATCATCTGATTTGGATTTTGCAAGACGTATCCGATTCGTTCTGAGCGTTCTTTAATTGAATCTCCTAGAATGGACTGTCCCTGCCAAAGAAGATCACCTTCTACTTTCAAAAATCCACATAATGCCTTGGCTAAGGTTGATTTTCCAGCACCATTTTTCCCGACAATGGCGATTCGTTCCCCCTTTCCAATCGTGAGATGAAGATCTTTCAAAACAGATTTTAGGGGATAAGAAAACTGCAGATGACGTATTTCTAAAAGAGGAGAGGCAGTTTCAGCAACATGAAAAGGCACTCGAGTCTCCGATAACGATATATCTGGCAAGTCCAAGGTGTCCAATGTTTCCAAATGAGGAAGTCTTTTAAAATCCACCCCCAACTGCCGTAAGGTAGTCAGATAAAGTGGTTCACGAATCCCATTTTCTCGTAACAAGGAGGTGCGTAACAAATCATCAGGGGTGCCATTGTACAAAATCGTTCCGTCATTGACAAGAACAACACGGTCCACTGAGCGATAGAGCACATCTTCCAAACGATGCTCGATGATCAGAGTGGTCGCTCCCTCTTCCTGATGCAAACGGTCAATCAAATCAATAGTGTCCTGTCCAGATTTTGGATCAAGATTGGCCAATGGCTCATCAAAAAGCAAAATCGGACTTTCATCAATCAAGACACCTGCTAAGCTGACACGTTGCTTCTGTCCACCTGATAAATCTTGTGGGCGGTGAGCTAATAGGCCCCGCAAGTCTAAACGTTCTGCCCAGTCTCCAACACGCCTCTTCATTTCCGAGCTTGAGACCATGTCATTTTCCAGTGCAAAAGCTAAATCTTCTGCAACAGACAGACCAATGAATTGTCCGTCCGTATCCTGCAAAACTGTACTAACCAAGAGCGATTTTTCATAAATACACTTTTGGAAGGCGTCCTTACCAGCAATCAATAGCTGACCGCTGCTTTCACCTGTGAAAATGTTTGGAATAATGCCATTGAGACACTGGCCCAGGGTCGATTTTCCAGAGCCCGATGGTCCAACAATCAAGACCTTTTCCCCCTTGTAGATTGTCAGATTGATATTGGTCAAAGTTGGCTCTTGTTGCGCCTGGTATTTAAAACTAAAATCGACAAATTCGATCATTTTTTCTTTCATAAGTCCTATTATATCCTATTTCTACTCTCTTGGAAATATGAAAATAAGCAAAGAAGACTATGAATTTGCTTCATAGCCTCCTCACTTTTATTCCTTAGTCAAGCTATTTTGTTTTACTTGCGATTTTGCATAGGCAATGAGTAAAAGAGTGCCTCCGATACCAACTGTAATCGCATTGGCAATCCCTGCTACTAAACCTTGTGCAAAAAGTAAATCAACTGGTTGCTGATAAATCAAGATATCCAAAACTGGCGCCACAACACCCCAGCAAAGAACGTTTGCAACCACTTGAATCACATTAAAGAAGATGATATCTTTTCCTGTAAATTGCCCTTCTTGGATGCGGAAGCGATTTTTAAAGAAACCGACAATGAGACCGAAGACACCTGATGCGATAATCCATGACCACCATGGTCCATAGGTCACAGCATCTTTTACTGCATGACCGATGAAACCGACAAAGAAGCCAGCAATCGGGCCAAAAATAATGGACAAGAGAGCTTGAACAGCATATTGAAGCTGAATAGATGTATTGGGAACTGGGGTCGGAATATTGATTAACAAACCAATCACCACAAAGAGGGCAGCACCCACGCCGATAGCAACAACCGTTTTAATAGAATTATTTTTCATGATAGTATCCTTTTCTTTGCGACATCCTAGTTCGCAATTTTCTTAATCTCTATGTGCCAATTTTGTCCGACACCAACATTGTAAGCCTTAGCAAAAGAACCTTGGTTGATGGCCACTCCGACCCGATAGAGGGAGTTAATGTAAATGAGTGGCTGACCAATACGGACATCCGCAAAGGATTTGCCATAAGTCACCTGATTTTGGTAGACCAGCATATCATTGTTGTAGATAGTCACTTCAAAGCGATCTCCAAATTGTGGCTCTAAACTGTAGAACTCTTCTCGCGTGATAGACGTCCAGAGTGAACCAAAGCGAACATCCAAGATATCGATAGCCCCTTTAACAAAATCCTCACCAAGTTCTGTTGCCACCGTTGGAATCTCAACGATATCCTCTACTTGCAAAAGTGGTCCAACTTCTTCAAAGCTAATATGACCTGAAGCCAGTTTCGCTCCTGTATAAGCATAGACATCGCGACCATGGAAGGTATAAGACAACTCTGTATTGGCACGACGATTGGCCACTTCTGAGATTTCACGAACAGCCTTGATACCAACATATTGCTTGATGAAAGACAAGGTCCCATTATCTGGCGTAACAATGTATTGATTTTTCTCAGTTAAAGCAACTACACTCTTGCGCTTCGAACCGACCCCAGGATCCACGACCGATACAAAAGTAGTACCTTCTGGCCAATACTCCACCGTTTGAAACAGGCGATAGGAGCCTTCAAAAATATTATAGGGGGTAATATCATGCGTTAAGTTATGGACAATCAAATCACGAGATTCTTGCAAGGCAACCCCAATCATCGCTGATACAGCCCCATCAACCAGACCAAAATCTGATTGTAAGACTAACAAATTATTTGACATAAATTCTCCTTTATATTCTCTCATCATACCAAAATTCGTGACGAAGCACAATTAGATATTTTTTATCAACGATGATAGGTTTTATCTATTGAAAAACCGCTCAGCTTGCTACTGGGCGGTTTTCTATAGCACTACTATCCATAAACAACTTGTGTTCCACCACTACCTTGTAGAATTTCAGAAATATTCTCCAAAGACGTAATAATAGCTTTTCCTTCTGGATAACCTTCTACAAAAGCGATGGCTGCTTCTACTTTAGGTAACATAGAACCAGGAGCAAATTGTTCTTGGCTGATATATTCTCTCAATTGTGAAATTGTTACAGTCTCCAATTTTTCTTGGTTTGGTTGATTGAAATTAACAAAAACGTTATCTACACCTGTCAAAACAATAAACAAATCCGCTCCAATCAAAGCTGACAATGTTTGACTGGCAAAGTCCTTATCTATCACTGCTTCAACACCAATTAGATTCCCTATTTCGTCTTCGAAAACTGGAACACCTCCTCCCCCAGCACAAATAGTCACAACTCCTGTACTAATTAGAGATTTTATAACATCAATTTCCTTAATGTTGATTGGTTTAGGGGAGGCCACTACTTTTCTCCAACCACGGCCTGCATCCTCTTTAAAAATTGTTCCTGTATGTCCTGCCTGAAATTCTGCCTCATCTTTCGTTAAGAAGGGTCCTATAGGTTTAGTCGGATTTGCAAAAGCAGGATCATTTTTTGAGACAAGTACCTGCGTTACTAATGAAACAACATCCTTTTGGATTCCTCTTCCTTTTAATTCATTAACCAAAGCATTTTGCAACCAAAATCCTATAGAGCCTTCTGTCATAGCTACGCATGTATCCAATGGCATAGCAGGATTCTTCTCAGAATCTGCCGCACTCTGCTGCAATAGAAGATTCCCTACTTGTGGCCCATTCCCATGTGTAATAACTAATTCATCTCCATTTTCGATAAATTGAACAAGATATTTTGCTGTTTGGACAAGAGCTTCTTTTTGAGCGTCAGCGGAAGCATCAAATGATAAAATGGCGTTTCCGCCTAAAGCTACTACAATTTTTCGTTTTGCCATATTAATCACTTTCTTATTTCTTATAAAATCTAAAAGTGAAGTATGTCCACCAAAAGGTAGACATACTTCGTTTATTGTACTGCAGGTTGTTGCTGTGTAATACAATGGATGTTTCCACCACCATAAGCAACCTCTGTTGTTTGTACGCCAACTACCTTACGATCTGGGAACATAGCCTGCACTTGTTCAACAGCAAGAGCATCATTTTCATCACCATATTGTGGTAAAATAATTCCATTATTGACAATTAAAAAATTAAGATAAGAAGCGATTGCTACTTCTCCCTCTTCTCGAGGGATTGCCCCCTCAGAATAGTCAATACTGTCTGCATCCTTTAGGTAACAAGGCTCTTTTGTTACACACATTTTATGAACTTTTAATGTACGACCTTGAGCATCTGTTTGCTCTACTAAGAAATCATAAGCAGCTTTCGCTTCTTTATAAAATGGGTGATTAGTATCTTCGGTATAAATACAGGCAACTTCTCCAGGTGCTACAAAACACGCTACATCATCAATGTGCCCATTTGTTTCATATGGATCAATACCATCCTTAACCCAGATTACTTTTTCACAGTTTAGATAATTTTTTAACATTTGCTCAATTTCATCTTTGGTAAGATGTGGGTTACGACTCGGATGAAGAAGACACATCTCAGTAACTAAAGCAGTTCCCTGACCATCAACATGAATAGAACCACCTTCTAAAACAAATCCTTCTGTCTTATATGAATCCGTATCTGTCAATTCACAAACTTTTCTTGCTACTAATGCATCTTGATCCCACGGGAAATACAATCCGTCTACTAATCCACCCCAAGCATTAAACTCCCAGTCAACCGCACGCCGCTCACCTTTATCATTTATAAGGAAAGTCGGCCCACAATCACGAATCCAAGAATCATCATTTGTCATTTCGATAACACGAATATTATCACGACCAAGCTCAGATACACGTGCAAGTGCATTTTCATATTGAACGGGAGGGACACAAAGAGTAACAGGTTCGAATTCACTAATCGCATTAGCAACCTCTAAAAATGCTTTTTGAGCTGGTTTTGCTCCTAAACGCCAGTTATCATTACGCCAAGGCCATAACATCCAAATTTGTTCTTGTTTCTCGAATTCACCAGGCATTCTAAAGCCATCCTGTTTTGGGGTAGTCCCAACAATACGTTTTGCCATAATAGCCTCCTTAAAAATTTAGTAAACTTATTTTTGTATTTTCTTTATTAGAATAATAACTTCTCCAATGAGAATAAAGACAATAGAGCCTATAGTAATAGGTAATTGGGCATTCAGTGTTTCTGTATCAAAAGATAATGGTAAAGCCGTAAAAATTAACGAGATCAATATAAGAATCATTGGCACAACTACCAACAATTTTAATAAATTATCGCTACCGCTTACCATGAACGGACGAGGTGTGTCGGGATCTGTTTTTCTTAGGCGATAAAAAGCTGGAAATACAGGAACATAGGCTAGTAAAAACATTACTAAATTTAAAGAGAAGAACGCCCAAAACAAATCCTGGTTCGGTAAAAGTGGAGCGATAATCACTACAAAACTAGCTACCAATCCGTTTGCAATTGCTGCACCAATTGGCATTTCATTTTTATGACTACGTTTTGCAAAAAATGATGGCATATCACCGTTTTCAGCTGCATAACAAGCGGTATTATTCACTCCCAATGACCAGGAAATCATATTCCCAAACAAAGTAAGCAAGAATAGAAAGGCCATAGAGATGATAAACCATCCACCAGTTGAACCAGTCAACAATTTAAAACTATCCATCATCCCACTACTTGTTGAAATTTCTTTTACTGGAATAGCTACACCAATACCAAAAGCGGAGAATATATAGATTGCTGCTATAACCAACCCCGCTACAATTATAGATTGTGGTATTTGCTTCTTAGGATTTTCCATATCATCAGCAAAAGTGCAAATAACTTCAAAACCAAGAAGATTAAAAATGATGACAGAGATAAATGACAGGCTATTTAGGTCAAAAGATGGTAATAATGAGGACAATGTCATTTCATTCGCCATTCCTTTAGTTATTGCAGTATATAACCCTAGACCACCTACTAGCAATGCTAGAATCATTTTGATGACTGCTGCACCGTTTAAAATCCAAATACTATCACTTACTGGATAAAAACTAATCCAAACGATAACCCATATAAAAGCTAATTCAATCAAAATTGACCAAAACGTCGAAAATTGTACACCAGTTATTGTCGTTAATAACTCAGGGGTCATAACTGCTAAAGAAGCTAACCAAAGTGGAAAGTTAATCCAGTAATACCAAGAAACACGAGAACCCCATTTGTGTCCAAATGCTTTTGTCACCCAATCATAAATCCCACCATCACCAATATATGTAGTCCCTAATTCAGATGAAATAAGGCCATACGGTAACAAAAAGGCTATTAATAGAAAAATCCACCAAAAAAACTGAGAATTACCTATAGCGGCTACTGGTGCTGCTGCTTCCGCCACAAAAACAACACAAATCACAGAAAGAACAGCACTAAATAAGCTAAATTTTTTCTTTTCTCCCATTTTTCTTTTCCTTTCAGAAATTAGAGAGGGAAGGAAAGTCAATATAGACTTCCACCCTCGTTATTTCATTTTAAAAATTTTTCTAACTCTACTCTTGCTTCTTCCTGCTTTTCTAAATCGTACGGATTCTTTTTAGCATAATCCCTCATCAAGTAAACAAGGATACCACGCATAGAAGTCAGACGATTTTCTGCTTCATCAAAACAAATAGAATTTGGTCCATCCATGACCTCATCTGCTACTTCTTCCCCACGAGTTGCAGGTAAACAATGCATAAATTTACAATTTGCACCTGCTTTGCTCATCATTGTATTATCCACATGATATTTTGGATAGAAAACTTTCATACGCTCTTCTTCTGATAACTCTGCTTCATATAAGCCATACCATACATCTGTATAAAGGAAATCTGCTCCAACAATACTTTCAATATCATCAGTTACGGTGTATTTACCACCAGAAACTTTACAAATTTCATCATATTTTGCTTTATGCATATCGTTCAATTGAAAACCTTCTGGTCCAAAATGAACAAATTCCATTCCCATTTTTAAAGTAATCAAACCAAGTGAGAAACAAACTTGAGTAGCATCTCCAACAAAAACAACCTTACAATCTTCTAATTTCTTTCCTTCTGGCAAATGTTCCATCATTGTGACTAAATCACCAAGCTCTTGTGTTGGATGATTATAATCAGACATTCCGTTGATCACTGGTACTTTAGAGTATTTTGCTAAATCAACAACACTCTTATGCCGCTCAACGCGTGACATAATAATATCTGTTAAACGGGAAACAACAGTTGCTGTATCTTCTAATGTTTCGTGTCCACCAAGTTGAATTTGTCCAGGTGCCAAATATTGAGCATGACCACCAAGTTGTGTCATTGCTGTTTCAAATGAAATTCTCGTACGAGTCGATGACTGTTGGAAAATCATTCCAAGTGTCTTATTTTTTAGTAATGGAGGATAGTATCCATTTTTAATACAATTTTTAATTTTAAGAGAAAGATTCGCAATTTCTAAAAGTTGCTCTTTCGTAAACTCCTCAGTAGTGATATAATCTAATTTGTTGCTCATAATGAGACCTCCTTAAGTTTTTTGTTTTTACACTCCCATCATATTGCAAATCAATTAAGTTTACGATAAACTATAGGGTGTAAACGGTTTCTAATAAAAGGTTTAGTACCTAAACCCTTTATTTTTTAACTTTTGGAATACGGCCAATATGGAAAAATAAACTTTTATTTTTTCTTGAAATTAATTAAGGTTTAGTACACAAACTTCAGAGAAGGAGATTTTAATCTACATGACAGAGTTTATCTATATCTACAATATTCTCCTAATAGTCCTATATTCGATAACCATGGCTGTTTCATTGTATTTAGCAACATTTGATTCAAAGAACCAAAAAGAAAAACAATCACTTTTCTTAATCTTAAGTCTATACCTCCTTTTCTTTATTTTTGACAATCTTATCTTATCAATGACAGAAGTCATTTCAGAATTTGGCCATCACTATAATCAACAATACTTAGGTGTACCATTAGTAAAAACAATTATCTTTCTAGTTAATAATTTTTGTCAACTTTGGATAGTTACGTCACTTCGAAAAGAAAAATTGACAATTTTACATTGTATTCTTGTTCTAAGTACATTTATATGGATGCTTATTCCTTTTATGGAAAATTCTGCTCTCCGTGTTTATCTTTACTATCTACCCAATCAGTTACTTTTGATTTATACAGGATTCTATGCAAAATATTATCTTACGGAATTAAAAATTTCAGCTTTAACTAAAAACATTCTCAAAACAATTTCCTATATTTTTATAATTTTTGGAGTTCTCATTATACTCGAAGACACTTTTGTCATTTTTAACGTTGATTCGTACAATATATTGAATTTAAAAATTCAAAATAGGAATTTTTCAGAAGATGTTTTTTCAATCGTCATTTGTTTTTTTATTTTTTACTATGTATCAATCGCTCAAAAACAGAACGACTCACTAAGTGAGTTTACCCAAAATATTCTCTCTTCACCACTTACTGTTTCACAAGCTAAATCACCTGAACTCCTTGATAGTTTTTGTCAGAAATTTCACTTAACAGACCGTGAAAAAGAAATTTTTAGTCAACTTCTTCAACAAAAACACAACCAAGAAATTGCAAATGACCTCTACTTATCCATAGGAACTGTAAAGACACACATTCATAATAGATTTTTAAAGCTAGAAATTAGCAAGCGCCATCAAATTTTTGAAGTTTATCAAAATTTCCAAGATCAACGAAAATAATTTAGTATTATTATCTATAAAAAAACCGCTCAGCTTGCTACTGGGCGGTTTTCTTATTCTCTATTAGTCATTGATTGGTTCTTTGGATTTTTCAACGATGGCACCTGTTTCCGCATCGATGGTGTAGCTGTAATCTAAGCCAGCTTTGGGATCGTTGAAATCAACTTCATAATACTGTTTGCCGTTTTCCACATCTAATTGGACAAGCAGATTGACAACAGCTGTTTCCGCCACCCCTGCATCTTTCAAGGCTATTTCCTTGGCTTGAGTTTCTGTCATCGTTGGCGTTACTACAGCAGATGAGACAGCATTGGATGAAGTGGTTGTATCTGCAACTGCAACGGCATTATTAGAAGAAGCGACCGTTCCAACCACTTCATAGTCACGATCTAAGATACTTCCTGTTTCCGCATCAATCGTGTAATCATATTCACCTTCTGCTGTATTGAACGATACCTCGTAAGTTGCTTTCATGTCATCACTGTCTTTCTCAACTTGCGAAAAGATTAGGTCGCTATCAGTAACGCCAGCATTCTTCAAAGCAATCGCTTGTGCTTCTTCCGCGGAAATTTTATAACGAGAAGCTGAGTAGGCAAACCAGCCACCTGTTAATAAAATTGCTAAACCAACAACGCCCCCTGCGATCATGAAACCTTTTTTCTTTTTTGATATTTGAACCATTTTGATTCCCTCTTTTCTTATTGATATACCTAGTATATAAAAAACTGAGCCTAAAAGCTCGGTGAATTTGGTGTAAAATTGTGGCAAAAATGAGGCAATGGTTGAGGCAGTCTTCCTCAATTTAGGAAGGGAAGGAAAATAGTAAAGCAGGTTTCATCCGAGTGACTGACCACTCTAATCGTTCCATGGTGGGCTTCCACAATATCTTTTGTCATGGCCAAGCCTATTCCAAACTGACCACCCTGTCCCTTGTAGAAACGTTCAAAGATATGAGGTAAATCCTCAGATTGAATAGATTCGCCATCATTTGCAATCGCTATTTCTACTCCGTCTGCCAACTCCTTACAGGAAATACGGATGGTCGTCTTAGCATAACGCAGAGCATTTTTTAGAATATTACTAATGGCTCTTTCAAGCAAGTCTTCATCAGCCATGATTTCTGAATGACCGACTCCCAATTCATGTTGGAATATGAGATTCTTTGCATCCGCCTCTGCCTTCATTTTCCAACTGGCATCATAGAGCAAATCCTTGAGCGACACAGGTTCCAACTCCAATCTGGTTTGGATATCTTCCAAACGCGAAAAGGTGAGAATCTCATCTACCAACTGCTTCATTTTCTGACTTTCTGCCTGAATAATGCCTGCCGCTTCCTTAGGATTTTTGATAACTTCTGCCTGAATCCCTTCTGCATAGCCTTGAATTGACATGAGAGGTGTCCGCAATTCATGCGAAGCATTCTGGAAGAAAATTTGTTGACTGCGTTGACTCGCATCAATCATGTCACTCATGCCTTGGACAGAATGACCAATATCCTCCAACTCTTCATAGGTAACAGAAGGTAAAGACAATTCCTTTTCCCGTTTTCCAATCCGATAAATATAATCCTTTAGATCTAGAACTGCTTGATCCAATTTACCAGCCGTTATATAAATAAAGCCACTGGCTATCAAACCAACAATCACCATCAATATCGCCAGCATCCAATTGACTAAACGATCAAAGGATTGAATTGGCGTAATATTGGCAAAGACAAGAATATAGTAGCTTTGGTCATTCTCCTTGTTTTGACGAATATAATAGTCTTTGAATTGTCCTTCATACTCTTGAATCTTAACTGCGTAGGTCGTATCGTCTAAAGTAATGAAAACTGGGTGGCTACTTGCGTTTGCATCTTCAATCTCAGCCTCATCTGCCTCATCATCCTCGTCAAAAAATTCCCATTCATCTTCATGATCATAAAAATACCGAACAACCTCACCAGACACGACTGAGGCAGATAAATCATCCTGACTGGCAGACATATACTGGGTCTCATGAGCCTCATCGACGATAACATAGGTCGTTGAAAAAATATTATCTGCACCAATTTGCTTCGGTTCTTCGCCGATATACAAAGCATCTAAGGTATCATATTGATGCTGTACAGCTTGATTTACCTGTTCATCTATAAACAGCGATAAACTTAAATTAAAGAGGATAAAAATCAAAGCAAAAGCACCAACAATAATGACTAATGGTTGCACAAAGAGGGTTCGTTTAAGGGGAATTTTCCTCTCCTGATTAACCTTCCATTTCTTTTTGAACCAATTTAAAGCCGTACCCCCAGACTGTTTCAATTTGAACATCACACTCCACCTGTCTTAATTTTTTCCGCAAACGCTTGATGGTATCGTCTGTCACTCGCGTCTCCACATCGCTCTCATACCCCCAAACCCGCGTCAGCAATTCATCTCGCGACACCGCTTCTTCCTGATGACTCAGTAAAACTTTCAACAGTTCAAACTCCGTATTGGTCAGTTTGATGATTTCATTTTGGAACATAGCAGAGCGGTCCTTCTCAGATACAGTCAAACCTCCATAACTTAGTTCCTCAGAAGAAGAAAGTCCCTTAGGCTGGCGCGCTAAAATCGCCTTGATCCGTAAGGTTAATTGGACAGGAGAAAAAGGTTTTGTAAAGTAATCATCTGCACCAGCAGAAAATCCGTCCACAAAATCCTTGTCACTATCCCTAGCCGTCAGGAGAATAATCGGCACATCAGAACGCTTCCGAATCGCTGTCGCAATGCCAAAGCCATCTGTCCCAGGTATCATCACATCCAAAATCACCACATCCGCTTCTGCTTCCATAAAGCGCAGCAAGAGTTGATCCCCAGTTTCAAATAACTCAACTTCGATGTCTGCTTCTGTTAAAAATGAGCCAATGAGTTCGCGGATATTTTTTTCATCATCTGCAATATAGACCTTTGCCACTACTTGCTCCTCGCTGTCCTTTTTCTAAATCATACCATATTTCCATACAAAAATGGCAAACACAACGCATTTGCCACAGAATTACCTTAAAGTTCAGCTGTTCTCACAAAGACCAGCTTGTGAGATTCTGACAAATCAGCTCGATACTGGAAATCATCGATTGTCAGTTTTTTAATGTCTTCCACCGTTTGTACTTGCTGCCGTGCCATCTCAGACACCATACGACCTCGCCCTTTTTTAGAAATGGTCGAATGTATTTTCAACTGACCTGACCGGTCTTCCATAAAAATGATTTTCACAAAACGCTTTTGAACGTCTGGTGAGAAAACCGCCTCAAATTCAGAAGAAAGCAAGGAAACAATCACGTCATCATCAGCCACTACACTATCATACTGACTACGCCAAAATTGTTTGAGTCCCTCTTGTTCAATTTTCAAATTACCTTGAAAATCCAAGCGGTGAGGTGCAATCGGCTCAAAAAGAGAAATGGCTCCATAGAAACCAGTCGTAATAAAGACCGTCTCCCGTAAATAGGCTTCTTCTTTCTCTGATAAATCACGCCGTTGCATATAGCGATACATGAGTCCATCGTAGAGTTGCCAAGCAGGATACAGTTTTGCCTGACCTTGGGCAATTCGCAACCAACGGTCTGCTTCTAACTCTGTCCTGTCTACTTTCAGCTGATAAAACTTAGCCAAGTCTTCTACTGACATGGCTTGCAACACGTTTAAAATCGCACGACTTTCACCAGATAAAGGCTGAAAAGGCAAATTATCAAGATTTGTATTTAGTTCTTTTGCGTTTGGAATGAGTATTTTCATATTTTTATTGTAGCATAATTTCTTTTTACTTGACAACAAATCTTTTAAATAGTATTATCTAGTTATTAAAACTAGATAAAGTGGTGATTATAATGAAACAACTACCTAACTGGAAAGAATTGCCTAGCCTAGATCTCTATCTAGACCAAGTTTTACTTTATGTCAATCAAGAAACAGCTACCTATCTCAGCCATTCTGAAAAACCTTTGACAGCGGCCATGGTGAACAATTATGTCAAACATGGTTATCTACCAAAACCGGTAAAGAAAAAGTATGGTCGCTTGCAAATTGCTCGCCTTATTGTGCTGACCCTTTGTAAACCAATCTTTGCGATTACAGATATTTGCCAGATGATTGAAGTACATTATCAAGATGCAGATTCGAAAGTTCTGTATGATTGCTTTGTGGATTGCCTCATGGGAAAAGAACAAGATGAAGTCCCAGAACTCATTCTCAAAGCCTGTCAAGCCATTCAAGCTTATCAAGAGGCAATGAAATTAATTGACAGTCTTACTGAAACAACAAGTCCGAACAATATGAAAGAAGGTATAGCTAATGAATCGAACTTTTAAACTCTCTACTCAACTCAGTTTTGGTGAAGAAGTTGCTAATGCTGTCACCCATGCTATCAGTGCTTTTATCATGTTGATGCTCCTGCCCTTCTCAGCTATTTACACCTATAATGCTTACGGAGCTATGCAGGCTTTTGGAGTTTCGATTTTTGTCATCAGTCTCTTTCTGATGTTTCTCTCATCCACTATCTACCACTCCATGTCCTATGGCTCTACTCATAAGTATATTTTACGGATAATCGATCACAGCATGATTTACATCGCTATTGCAGGAAGTTATACTCCAGTAGTTCTCGCCCTAATGAATAACTGGAAAGGTTACATCATACTGGTTCTCCAGTGGGGGACGACTATCTTTGGCATTCTTTATAAAATCTTCGCCAAAAAGGTGAATGAACGTTTCAGTCTAGCCCTTTACCTCATCATGGGCTGGTTAATTGTCTTTATCCTCCCAGCTGTTGTCCAGCAGACCACACTTCCATTTTGGCTCCTTATGTTGGCAGGAGGACTAGCCTATACCATCGGTGCAGGATTTTATGCCAAGAAAAAACCCTATTTCCATATGATCTGGCATTTATTTATCATTTTGGCCAGTGCTCTTCAATACATGGCTATTGTATTTTATATGCAGTAAAAAGAACCTCCGCAGAGGTTCTTTTTACTATGTTTTATTTCAAGCACAGGCAGAAGGCATCCCATGGTGCAAGAGCTCCTTTTTCCAAAACAGCTGCTACATCCGTATTGGCAATGACAACAGAATCAGAAAACTCACCAATCTCTGCGACTGCAAGTTCCTGTTCTTCTCCTGAAAGATTGACCACTACTAAGTATGTTGTATTGTCCGTTGACCGTTTATAAGCAAAAACCTTATCAGTTGTTTCCAAGAGTGTGAAATCTGCTTCAACTAGCCAACTTTCTTTCTTACGGAGAGCTACTAATTTCTGATAGGTGTAGAAGATAGAATTCGGATTCTCCAGTGCTGCTTGAACATTGATTGTCTTGTGATTTGGGTGAACTGCCAACCAAGTTTTCTCTGCTGTGGAAAAACCAGCTTGTGGTGTATCATCCCACTGCATCGGAGTCCGAGCATTGTCCCGTCCGATATAGCGAATACTGTCCATAATATCCGCTTCAGACTTTCCTGCCTCTAGTGCTTCACGCGCATAATTCAAGGATTCAATATCATCTAGTTGACCCAGATTTTCAAACGGATAATTGGTCATCCCAATCTCTTCTCCCTGGTAAATGTACGGAGTCCCACGCATGAGGTGGAGCAAAATCGCTAGGGCTTTGGCTGATTTTTCATGATATTCTTCTGTATCTCCCCAGATAGAAAGAACCCGTGGTAAATCATGATTTTCCCAGAATAATGAATTCCATCCTTGACCCAATTCCAACTCGGTTTGCCATTTATTAAAAATTTTCTTCAACGCAGGAACGTCAAGTTCGTTTTCATAATCCCATTTTGGTGCATTTGGCTTGTGCTGAAGACCAATATGCTCAAATTGAAAGACCATGGACAATTCTTTACGTTCAGGATTAGAATAGAGCTTAGCGATTTCAGGCGTGGCTCCCCATGTTTCCCCAACAGTTAACAAATCCTTTCCTGCTAGGCTAAATTGGTGCATTTCCTGTAAATAATCATGTAGCTTGGGACCATTTTCTTTAATTGACTGGTCTGGGACTTTCCCAATCATGTCAATGACATCCATCCGAAATCCAGCAACTCCTTTGTCCACCCAACGATTCATCATGTCATAAATCTGATGGCGAAGTTCCTCATTTTCCCAGTTCAAATCTGGTTGTTTTTTACTAAAGAAATGGAGATAGTATTGGCCACTTTTTGTATCATACTCCCAAGCAGAACCACTAAAAACGGAGAGCAATTCATTAGGCTCATCCCGCCAAATATAGTAATCTCGCTTAGGACTATCAGGATTTTCCCTAGCTTCTACAAACCAAGCATGCTCATCAGAGGTATGATTAACAACCAAATCCATAATAATTTTGATACCACGTTGATGGGCCTGCGCTAGCAATTCCTCCATATCTGCCATATTCCCAAACAGATCAGCAATCGCTTCATAGTCTGAAATATCATAGCCATTATCATCCATAGGCGACTGATAAACAGGAGATAACCAAATCGCTGTAATTCCTAGATACTGCAAATAATCCAGTTTGCTGATAATCCCTTTTAAATCACCAACCCCATCACCATCACTATCCATGAATGATTTAGGATAAATCTGATAGATCGTTGCCTGATGCCACCAATGTTGTTCCATAAAGTACTCCTTTTCATCATTTTAATCCCTTATAGTATAGCAAACGTTTTCATTTTATGGCAATAGGAAAGCTGCCAAATTTCTTTGTGCAGCTTGCCTCATTTTCTATCTATAGCGCTACAACGAGTGCTTGATAGGGGAATAGCGTCAAAATCGTTGTGTCTATGTTCACTTCCCCATAATTGTTGAGCAGCACTTCTTTGATGCCCTGATCCAGAGTGACCGCTTTTCTTATTGGTCATTTTAATCTCTAACTTGCGATAGATCAATCTCACCATCATAGACAAAATCATCATCAATATGGTGGGCGATTTCAATAACAGTGACTGGTAGATTAAATAGCAGATTTCGAATGTTCTTGGCATTTTCAGCATCAAGCGGAGCTGTCACTTCATCTGCAAGAAGAACATCTTTTTGTCTAATCAGACTGCGTGCAATTTCAAGCCGTGCCCGTTGTCCACCAGAAATATTTTCCCCATTATTCACAATTTGGTACTCTAAAACATTATCAATCTCAGACGTCAAACCTACCTGCTCTAGCTTTTCCAATAATATGGCATCGGAAAATTCAGCTCCTAGTGTCAAATTATATCGAATGCTATCATTAAAGAGATAAGGTGACTGAGCAATTAAACCGATCCGCTGTTGGTAATCTTTCGTCACCTGACCGCCATCAAGTACCATCGTTAGCCCGCCTTTGTCTGGAATTAATTCTTGTAACATTAGTTTAAAGAGGGTTGATTTTCCAGAGCCACTTGGTCCTTTAATCAAGTATTTCTTCCCTTTTTCAAAGCGATAAGAGAAATCAGAAAATAGCACCCTACCTGCAAAAGATTTGGTCAATTGATGACATGCTAACGCTTTAAAACTTTTAGTAGATACTGAACTTGTCTGAACGTTAGGGATATCCTGTGCCAATATTTGATCGAATTTATCAGAAATAGCCTTTGCTCCTTTGAGCCTAAAAATATCGTTAATGATATTCATCAAAGGTTGTTCCAGACGTGTTGCCGCAATAAACATCGCAATCAGGTCAGTCGTTCTCAAATCTGTCCCTACTGTCATCAAAACCAGGCCTAAAAAGATTGGTAAGAATTGAGACACAAAGAGCATCAGATTGGCTAAAAAGGCAAAAAAAGATTGATAGATCCCAAATGTTTGCCGTGACTTTTCATAGTATGCTGATTGTTTTTGAAGCACTTTAAAACTAGGAGAAAGAGCTTGATTCTGAGCCAATGTTGACCTTCCAGCAATCGTATCACTCAATGAACTCAGTAATTTCTGTCTTTCTGCGGCTTGTTCGCCCCCTTTTTGCTCTGCTATTTTACTAATTCTAAGTTGAACAATTAAGAAAAGAAAGGCACAGACAATAAACAGCAAATCAATCGGTATATTTTTGGACAAGAGGTAGATACTAAGTAAGAGGAAATTACTAATATGTGCAACAAGGAGAATACTAGGGCTAATATGATTCCAGAGATAATATTCGACATCCTGTGTCAATAGCGAAATTTTCTTATCATTGCCCATTTTCTGATGACCTAACATCAACTGCTGATAGAGACGAAGTCGAATGTTGCCACAACCAATGGTCATTATCTGGTTCAGTAAGAGATTGGCAATAAACATGACAGCATATAAGAGCAAATAGAGTGTCAGTCCATAGACCAAAAAATCCCATGTCTCTTTGCGGCTATTTAACGCTGTAAGGTCGAAGATTTTGTCTGTCATCAATGGTTCAATGAGAAAGACAAAACTGTTTAAAACACTGGAGATGAGGGCTAACGTCACCAAAAATTTATTAAAATACTTAAACATCTCATCACCTACAATTCTATCACAGCATCATAAACGATTGCTTCGTCCACATGGTGAGCCACTTCAATAATGGTCACTGGCAACGAGAAAATCAACTCTCTTACTCTTCGAGCATTGTCTTTATCCAAAGCAGCAGTTACCTCATCCAAAAGCAAAATATCCTTTTGACGGAGTAAAAATCTTGCTAGCTCTATCCTGATACGCTGACCACCTGAAACATTACTACCATTATTTTCAATTTGGAAATCTAAGCCTTCAGGGAATTCTTCAAGTAAATGAACTTGCTTTAATACTTTGGTCATTTCTTCACGGGAAAAAGTCTGATTCAGACAGATATTTTCTTCTAGAGTTCCATTAAAGAGAAAAGGCGATTGACTCACCATCCCGATATTGGCTTGGTAAGTCTCAAAGACTCGATTGTCATTTGTCACAAGAGCAACTTTTCCAGAATCTACAGTCTCACCCTTGATGATATTTAGTAAGGTCGTTTTTCCTCGTCCACTGGCTCCCTTAATCAAATATTTTTTCCCTTTTTCAAAGGTATAGGAAAATTCTTGAAAAATGGATTTCTCTCCATAGGATTTTGTGATATCTTCCAAAGTCAGGACCTCAAAATCAGGGATGTATGGAACTTCTGCTTCATCAACAGGCTTATCCATTAGTTCATAGATTTTTGTTTTGATCGAGTTGGCAGCCTGCATGCTAAATGTTGCATACATCATATTTTGAAGAGGACTGGACAAACTACTTGAAGCAATAAACATGGCTACAAGAGAAGATACGGGAATATGACCAAACGTATTTGGAAATAAGAAATAAATACCAACTGGCAATACACGCCCTAAAAACTGTGTCAAACCATTACAGAAAAAGAGAAAATTAGACAAGTAATAATAATTGCGACGAGCTGTTTCGTAGGTTATTACTTGGTTTTTAAGTTTACCATAGGTAGTCTCAAAAGCCTGATGATGTAATAAAGTACTTCCACCATTAACATAATCCATCAGTAAACCCATCGAATGTTCTCGCTCCTCGCTCTGCTTTTGTCCAAAAGCGTCCGAAACTTTACTTAAAAACAATTGTGGTAATGGGCGTAAAAGAGAACCAAGAATAAAGAGAAGCGCTAGAACAGGATTTAAGCTGATTAAATAAATAGACACTACAAGGAAAAGCATTCCATTTTTGGGCAAACGCATAACCTGCGTCACATAATTATCATAGAAAAACTCTAGGTCTTGACTAAGAAAATTGGTCGTCTCATGTTGGTCTATTGACTCCTTCGTTAAGAGGAACGTCTTTGTCAATTTATCCCGCAAAGCTAACATGATGCGTTTACAAGACATATCGTAAACTACATTTGCTCCAAACTCTAGACCATAGAATACCAAATAGGTCAATAACCCCACAGCAAAGAGTTTCCACAAAGAATTAAAATCAGATATCGTATCAATCGCAATAACCTTTTTAATCACGAGTGATTGTAAAATACTAGCAAAGCCACCCAGAATAAAGGTAAGAAGGGCGACATACTTGAATTTTCCAAGATAAGACAATAGTTTCATGATATTTCCTCCGAATTAAACCACCTAGACATAACCAGTGAAAGCAATCAATGGCTAATCCCTTTAAGTATATCACTCTCAACTTCTACTAAAAATTTTTCCCATATCTGCGTATTACTACAAATTATCTAAATGCTTACGATAAATCTGTGCCAGTTGATCACTCCCAGCTAACATCATCGCTTCAATACATTTCTGCATCCCTACAATGGCCCCTTGGTTACCCGATTCGCGATAGTCATAAAAATGTTTAGCATACTGGAAAACCAAGCGCTCATAAATTTCTGTCTCAATGAAAAAACACTGATTTAATTGCTTTTCAAAATACAAGGCATCAAGTAACTTTCCTCTTTCAATACAGGTGATATACCCATTTAATAGCATTGTGGAAATTAAACGCCTATTATTAGGAATTTCTTTATAAAAATCTGAGCGCCGGATCATTTCCCTAGCCAAAACCATGAAAACATCATGTTTTAGGACATCTAAAGTATTTGAAAAAATCAAGAGTTCATAATTCCCCCAGTATTCTACGCTAAATAAATAGTCAGTTAAATCCTCCAACTCCTTCTCATCGTAATAATTTTCTCCCGACAAATCTTGCAAGCGAATTCTCAATAAAATAGTATTGATTCGATGAAATTTCCTTCCTGTATTTTCTAATTCTATCTGAGCGTGAAGCAACTGTTTCATGCCTTCAATATCGTGAGTTGATACAAAATGCCGAACTTTTGACAAGAGTTCATTTAGTTCATCCCGGTGAAAATCATGCACAGCATACATAAACTCGTCAATAGGCATGTTAATGGCATCTAAAATAGCTATGAATTTTGAAATCGTCAAATCCGTCTCACCTTTTTCAAAACGTGAGAGCTGAGAGGTTGATATACCAGCCTTTGCCACATCTTTTAATCGTAAACCTCTTGATTCTCGAAAAGTCTTGAACATCACTCCAAAATGCCTCATACTTTACCTCCATTACGCATATATGGGAACCTATTCCAATTGAAACAATCGTATCATATTCTCATAAAAAAACAAAGTGAAAATTATCACATAAAACTCTCACACTTTGTTCTTACTATGTCCTTGAAAAATTGGATAATAGCGCTATACAAAAATGAAAAAATCTAGTTGCTAACCATAAATCAACTAGATTTTTTCATTTTTTTGATTACGACTCCTGCACTCAGTATTGCAGACGAAGTGTTACTCAAATGCTAATCTTTCTCCATTTTCGACTACTGTGTAAGTCAGTTCTTTCAAATCAAGAGTTGCTTCTGCGACTACTGACTTGTCCGCATTGTGACGAGTAATAATAATCGTATGCTCATTTGGTGTTGCTACCTCAATACCACCATCTAGGTCAAAGGCTGCGCTCTGATTACGGTAGGTAAAGAGTTTTAGAAGAGCTTTGACCACTGGGCGTTCTACTTCTTGAGCGATTTCTTCGCTTGTGTAGTAGTGACGGTTGATATTACGACCTTCCTTGGTACTTTCAAGCAGCTCTAAGTCGTTCTTTCCAGCTAAGAACCCTACATAATACACTTGTGGGATCCCTGGTGCAAAGGCTTGGATAAGACGGGCAAGGAAATATTTCTTGTCATCATCACCGAGAGCCGAATAGTAGGTCGAGTTAATTTGATAAATATCCAAATTATTGTACTCAGCTGAAGAATATTTCCGTTTGACATTGGCACCGACTTTATAAAGCTCATTTGATGCAAAGTCAATTTCTTCATCTGTCAAAATATCTTTGACATCGACCACACCAATCCCATCATGTGTATCCAGCGTTGTGAATTGCTTCATCGGACTCATCTTCAACCATTTGGCCAATTGATTCGTATGAGTGGAATAAAGAGCATGAAGCGTCACCATTGGAAGCGCAAAATCATAGACATAGTAGTCGTGATCCGCAATCTTGAACTGAATCGTATAATGTTCATGAATTTCAGGAAGTAACTCTGCTCCAGCTTCTGCTGCCATGTCGCGCACCTTGTCCAGCAAGTCCCAAATTTCAGGCTCCACAAAGAAATCATTGGTATCCAATTTCTTCACAGCATAGGCAAAGGCATCCAAACGGATTAAATCACAACCATTTGCCGCCAAGTGTTCAATGGTCTTTTTGATAAAGTCCATGGTCACTTCTTTTGTCACATCAAGGTCGATTTGTTCCTCACCAAAGGTATTCCAGAGATGCTCTTTTGAGCCATCTGCAAAGACAATTTCCTGCATTGGGGCTTTATCCTTACGTTTGTAAATCAAATCGACATCTTCTTTTGTTGGACGATTTTCAGGCCAGAATTTTTCCCAGCGTAGGAATAAATCAGCGTATTCTGACTCGTCCTTCTTTTCTTGGAAATCCTTGTAATACTTAGATTGACGGGAAATATGATTGATCATAAAGTCGAACATGAGGTAATATTTCTCCCCAAGACGCTTCACATCATCCCAGTCACCAAAGGCGGAATCGACCTCATCATAATCCACTGGTGCAAAACCACGGTCGCCTGTTGATGGAAAAAATGGAAGTAGGTGCACACCACCCACCGCATCACCGAAATACTTGCTCAAGTTTTCATCTAGCTCTTTTAGATTTTTTCCTAAACTATCCGAATAAGTGATGAGCATCGTCTTATTTGTAATGGCCATAAATTGTTGTGTCCTCCGATTTTTATATTTCTTTCATCATAACAAAAATAGCGCTTTCATTATAGGGGCATTCCAGCTGAAAATTTAGGACAGTTTGCACAAAAATACAAACTACCTTTTTCTATTTTACAGCACCGCTGGTCATACCAGAGATAATATTTTTTTGGAAAATGAGATAAACAATCAGAATTGGAATAATCCCTACAACATAAGATGCAAAACTTGGTCCATAATCACTGAAGTACATGCCTTGGTAATTGTATTGGAACAGAGGTAGTGTCCACAGATTTTGATCTTTGTTCAAAACAAGTAATGGTAGGAGAAAGTCATTCCATAGCCAAAGAGCATTGATAATCAAAACGGTCGCGTGCATTGGCTTCATTAAAGGAAAGATAATCCGCCAATACATAGTGAACTTGTCACAGCCATCAATCGCTGCCGCTTCATCCATATCCGCAGGGACGATGGTCTTAATGTAGCCTACATAGAGAAAAAGCGTTTGTGGTACTGCATAGGCTAGGTAGAGCAAAATCAAACCTGTGATATTGCTAAGTCCTAAGGTTGACATCAGTTTAGTCATTGGAATCATAATAACCTGAAAAGGTACAAAAATTCCGATAATCAACAGCATGTACATTATAGCGAACGCCTTATTACGGTCCATATGCCGGGCAATTGCAAAGGCTGCCATCGGAATAATAGCGATAATCAACGCTACTCCGACTACTGTAATCAGGGCAGAATTGCCAAAGTATTGGGTAACACCATCTTCAAAGAGACGAATATAATTATCTAGGATAAATTCTTCTGGAAAGCCAAAAAAGTTTCCTGTAATCTCACTCGTTGGTTTAAAAGAACTGATGACAGTCATCACCAATGGAAGCAACATCATCAAGATCCCTGCAAAGAGAATGAGGTAAACCCACCAATTTTTTTGCTTTTTATTTGCCATCTGACACCTCACACTTCAAATTTACGTGATACAGAAATCTGAATCACAGAAATAATAGCTATAATCAAGAATAATATGACAGCTAAAGCATTTGCATACGAAAATTTATTGTCTACAAAGGCATAGTTATAGACTAAGAGCCCCAATGATTCTGTCTTGCCGTCTGGTCCTCCTTTTGTCAATGAGAAAATCAGATCAAAAGCTGTGAGCCCAGACTTCAAAGCCAAAATGAAGACCATAGAAATAGATGGAAGCAAGAAAGGCAATTCAATATTCAAGAACTTCTGACGACGATTGGCACCATCGATTTCAGCGGCTTCGAGTATATCGGAAGGAATGCTTTGAAGACCAGCTAGAAAAATGATAATCGGCATCGCCAAACCTTGCCAGAGTGCAACAAAGATGGCTGATGGGATAACGGTATGTTCTTGAACAAGCAGATTCTCAGATAACCAGTCTATTCCCAACAGCTCACCAATCTGTGGCAAGCCATAGTTGAATAGTTGGCTAAAGATCAATCCGAGTGTCACGGTTGATAAAACAGCTGGGAAAAAATACCATGTTCGGAAAAAACCAAGCGCCTTAATTTTTCGATTCAGTAAAGTTGCCATAAAGATACCAATCACAATTTCCCCAACTAATAGTCCAATGGTAAACAAAATGGTGAACGTAATACTAGTATAGAAATGACTGTCTTTTAGCACATCTATATAATTTTGAATCCCAATGACCTTAAATGAGCTACTCAAACCATTCCAGTCAGTCAAACTATAAAAAATCCCTTGAATAAGTGGATAAAAGAAAAACAAGGCTTGTAACATGATTGGAACAAGGACAAATAAATATGCCCAATACCTCTCAATAAATCCTTTATTTTTTACCATAAACTGCCTCCTCATCATCTGATTGAAATACTGAAACAACTGACATATGAGAACAGGTTAGTTTCTCATGTGTCAATCGTCCCTGTTCTATCATTGATTAAAATAAGAGGAGATCGAGAATAATCTCCCAACCTCCTCGTTGACTTTATTCAGATAAAATGACCTGATTTATTTTTTCATCGGATCAAAGAATGCGTTCAAATCTTTCGCTAATTCTGCTGCATCAGGTTTCTTGACCGTTTCAACCGTCACATTCCAAAATTCGTCTTCTGATTCCCATTCGCTTTGAAGCCAAACTGGGTGAAACTCTGTAAAGGCAAGTTCTGTTACCCCTGCAATTTCTTGGAATTTACCTTCTGTTTCTACTCCTTCTACCGCAGTTGGTGAACCATCAACGTCATAATATTTTTGGAAGACTTCTTTGCTTGAGATATAGCTCAAGAATTTCTGTGCCTCTTTTTGATGCTTTGATTCTTTACTGATGGAAAGTGCCATATCTGCTGCACCAACCGTATATGTCTTACCATCTTCTGTCGGAAAGGCAAACATGCCATATTCAAAGTCTGGTTTTTGCTGATTCACAACGGTCGCTGCCCAAGTCCCTTGTGGCATCATCAAGGCTTCACCTTTGGCAAAGGCTGCTACTGCATCTGCATACTTGGCACCGGTAAATCCTTTTTGGCCATTATCTGTCAACAATGCTAAGCGTTCAAGAACAGCTGTCGTAGCTGGATCGGTTGCAGAAATTGCTCCTTTTCCGCTACGAATCAATTTATCTTGGGCACCATCAAAACCACCTGCAACTGTAATCCAAGCCAACTGATGATAGCCATTGAGTGACCATGCATCCCCCAATGACAAGGCAAATGGTGCTACTGAACCATCTTTTTTGATGGCTGCTACTAACTCTTTAAAGTCAGCATAAGTCGTTGGAACTTTCAAGCCCATCTTTTCAAATGCTGTCTTATTGTAATAGATACCATAGGCATTAGCATTAAGTGGTAAGGAGTAGACTTTACCATCCACAGCATACGTATCTGCTGCTCCAGCTTTTAGGTTGGACAGACCTGCATCATCTGTTAATTCAACAAAACGTCCATCAGCTGCATACTCTTTAAAGTCAGCATTCTGTGGATAGATATTGATAATATCGGGTGCTTCTTCATTTGCCATACGTGTTTTCAACACTGTTCCTGGATCCGGTACACTGGTGAATTTGACATCAATTTCTGGGTTTTCTTTTTCGAAATCTTTGACGATTTCTTCCAAAGTGGCTTTCATCTCAGGTTTTTGCGAGAAGAATTCAATTTGGACAGTGTCACTGCTTTGGCCATTGCCACAAGCAACTAAGAAGCTAGCAAATGCACAAACACTTGCACATTTTAAGAAAGTTTTGAATTTCATAAGATCCTCCTATTGTTTATGAAATATATATTGTACACTAAAATAATCTTTTTGAACATGAGGCATGGTTAAGCCAATGTTCATGAGTTCATCTCCGTAAAAAGTAGCATCTAACTCTTTTGAGTAATATTGTGCACTTGCATCTAAGCCTCTTAGCTTCACTTGAATGAGTGGTGCTTCTGGCTGAGAAAGAATTTTGACGAAGGTGAAGACAACTTGACTCTTATCGTCATTCACATAATTGTAAGCATAGGTATTATCAGTCTTTTTTAAGCGATAGTAATCACCAAACTGAACAGTTTGCCGAATAGACTTGTAAGTTTTTACCTGTTCCGTAATTTCTGCGATTTTGTGTTCAGGTAGGGCATGCAAATCCAATTCATAGCCGAGGTTACCTAACATGGCAACATTGCCTCGAGTAGACAGAGGGGTGATGCGTCCAGTCTGATGATTTGGTACAGCTGATACGTGCGATCCTACGCTGATAGAAGGGAAGATAAGTCCCGTTCCCTCTTGTATAGAAAGGCGTCCAATCGCATCCGTATTGTCACTCGCCCAAGCCTGCGGCATATAATAAAGCATTCCCAGATCATTTCGACCGCCACCGCCAGAACAGGATTCAAACAGAACTTCTGGGAAACGTTGGTTAAGTGTTTCAAGCACCCTGTAAAGCCCAAGCATATACCGATGGTAAAATTCATTCTTTTGGTGATTGGCTTGATATTCTGGAATATTCGTGATATTTCGATTCATATCCCATTTCACATAGGAAATATTAGCGGATTGTAGTACTGATGAGACAGACTCAATCAAATAATCACACACCTCATCTTTAGACAAATCTAACACCAACTGTTCACGACTATAGGTATGACCCCGTCCTTGAATCTGAATAGCCCAGTCTGGGTGTGCTCTATAAAGATCACTATCTTCAGAGACCATTTCTGGCTCAAACCACAAGCCAAATTCCATCCCCAATTCATTGATTTTTTGAGCAAGACCAGCCAGACCTGAAGGGAGTTTATCACGATTTTCCAACCAGTCACCAAGTGAGCAGGTATCTGAATTGCGCTTGCCAAACCAACCATCGTCTAGCACGAACAACTCAATACCAGCATCTCTAGCTGACTGGGCCAGTTCTACTATTTTATTTTCTGTGAAGTGGAAGTATGTCGCTTCCCAGTTGTTTATAAGAATTGGGCGCTCCTTATGAGCCCATTTGCCACGCGCAATATGGTATCGCACAAAATGTTGACTATCTGATGTCAAACCAGTGAAACCTTTGTCCGTATAACTCAGAAGTGCTTCTGGGGTTTGGAACGAATCATTCGCAGCTAATTGCCAACGGAACTTCTCATCATCCAAGCCAATCCCCAAACGTGTCGTCTGGAGGGCAGTTGTTTCCACAAAAGCTGTAAAATTGCCACTGTAAACCAATTGAGCGGTATAGATATCGCCCTGTTCCTCTGTAGCATTAGGGTCTGCTAAAGCGATAAATGGTGTTCGAGAATGGCTGGAAGCCCCGCGAATACTCCCAACAGAGTATTTCCCTTGTGTTAACGGTGTCTTCGTCCATTCTTTTTCATAAGCATATCGCCCTGTTAAGGTATGAAGAGTAAAGTCCTTATGAGGCAAGTCCAGTGTCAATGATAACGCTTTTTCTAGTTTTACTGGCTGATTTCCTGTTTTAATCACAGCAGATCGTGTCAGGTAGTTGGCTTCTTCAAAGACGCTGTAGAAAAGGGTCACGGTGACATCCGTCAACTCATCATAAAGATCGATTTCGAGTGTCTCCACTTGATCTTCGTCCCCAAAACTAACAGGTAATCCTGATAAGGCTGGTTTCCCTTTATACATTCGATGCGCTTGATAACGCAAATCCAATGCTGTTCCTTTTTCACAGGTAACTTCAATGGCTGCGGTTCTGAAATCTCCCAATCCATTGCTGCTATACTCTAACGGTAGGGTATCTAGTGAAAAAGTTCTATCTTTGCTCGTTGGATTCGGTGAAAAAGCTCTATCTAAATATGTTATTTTGTTATCTGGACTAAAGTGCTCCACTCGTTTTCCAAAATATCGGTGAACGAGGAGTTTATTTTCTAACACTTGTAGGATATAAGAAAAACTTCTTGTCTTTAAATGGAACAATAAAGCTGATTCTTGGTATTCAATCATCTCAACTCCTCCTGTAATATTGATTTTATTCTATCATTTGAAAGCGCTTTAAAAAATGGAATTTTGTTAGTAAAATATGGTAAAATGTTAGTAATTCTAAAACGAGGTGAAATCAAATATGTTTTTTTCTGAACTCAATACAGACACAATGGATCTCTCCATTGACTTTTACGGCTACGAAGAATGCACTCCTTCCTACTCCTTCGGTCCAGCTATTCGGGAAAATTACGTTATCCACTATATTTCAAAAGGAAAAGGAATTTTTTGCATAAAAAATCAGGAAATCCCACTTTCGGCAGGAGATTTATTTCTACTAAAACCCAATGAGGTTACTTTTTATCAAGCCGACCAAGAAGACCCTTGGGCTTATTATTGGATTGGAATTGGGGGAAATAAGACAGATCTTTATTTTGGCTTATCGAGCTTAGGCGATGTGGCCTATCTCCAGCATAATAAAAAGCAAGCAACGAAAAAGGTAGCTAGCCAAATGATCCAGCTCATTACTCAAGCTGAAGAAAAAGAGCGTACGACAAGTAATCAACTAGAGTTACTCAGTCAGGCCTATAAGCTCCTCTTTGAATTAAGCATCCTTTCACCTAATGCTTCCTCTCACGAATTAAATCAAACAGAAAAATTGTGTCAGGAATGTCGTTATGTCATTGAAAAACATTACAATATTGATGGTCTATCTATTTCTTCCATTGCCCAAAAACTCAACGTTAATCGCAGCTATCTAACAACTCTTTTTAAAAAATATTATCATGTAAGCCCTAAAGACTACCTGCTTCAAACCAGAATGAAGAGAGCCAAGCAATTATTGGAAAATACGCAAGAGCCTATCAAAGTCATCTCTTATTCTGTTGGTTATCTTGATCCACTCTATTTTTCAAAAGCCTTCAAAGAATTTTACTCCGTGTCTCCTAGTCAATTCCGAAAAAACGACACGTCCATTTAGGTCTTCAGATATTGTCAATTCAATGGAAATAAGCTACAATAGAGCCAAGAATCTGTAAGGGGACAGTTTATGACAAGTAAATATCAGGTGATTATTCAGGATATTCTTTCAGGAATTGAGGAGGGGCGTTTTACAAGAGGACAAAAATTGCCTTCTATTCGCCAATTCAGTAGACAGTATCGTTGTAGTAAGGATACTGTACAAAAGGCAATGTCAGAATTAAAATATCAAAATGTCCTATATGCTGTGGAAAAAAGTGGGTACTATATCTTAGAAGATAAGGATTTTCAAGAGCAAAAATTACAACTAGACCCCAATGACTTTCAGCAACTCCCCTACGAGGACTTTAGAACCTGTCTGAATGAAAGTTTGATTGGTCGGGAAGATTACCTCTTCAACTACTATCACCAGCAAGAGGGATTAGAAGAACTGATTCACTCTGTCCATCAGCTTTTGATGGACTATGATGTTTATTGTAAAAAAGAGCAGATTGTCATTACAGCTGGAACACAGCAGGCCCTCTACATTCTTTCACGGATGGATTTTCCCAATCAGGGGACGGATATTTTACTGGAAGAACCGACCTACCACCGAATGCGAACTCTGGTAGAAGAACAACACCTCCCCTTCCAGACCATTGAACGAACGCTGAACGGGATTGATTTAAAGGTACTGGAATCCCTCTTTCAAACGGGGACTATCAAGTTTTTCTATACCATTCCTCGTCTTCATAATCCCTTAGGAACGACTTACTCTTTAGAAGAGAAAAAAGAAATTCTGCGATTGGCTCAACAATATGAGGTTTATATTATTGAGGACGATTATCTGGCTGATTTTGATAAGAGCAAGTCGCTGCCACTCCACTACCTAGATACGCAAGATAGAGTAATCTACATCAAATCCTTTACAACGACCCTCTTTCCCGCCCTGCGGATTGGTGGTGTCTGCCTTCCTCCGACCTTAATGGATGGATTTCTGAAGGATAAGGGGTTGATTGACTACGATACCAATCTCATCATGCAAATGGCGCTCTCTCTTTATATTGACAATGGAATGTTTGCCCGAAACACCCGCCTCCTCCAAGAAAAACAAACCTTAGTAAACGAAAAAATCGCTGGTCTATTGGAGCAATATCCACTTGCTGTCCCTTATCAAATAGCAACTGAGACCCTTGTCTTGCAACTAGAGCCTCAGCAACTAACAGTTCGCTTCAAACACGGCCTCACCTCAGCCCAATTCATAGAGAGCAAGCAGTACACCTATCTGATTCTCTCTCATGATGAGGATTTAGAACACAATCTACAATGGATTTCTCAACAAAAATTCTAAATAGATGAAAACAACAACGAATTTAATTTTTATTGCCAGTTCTATCAAATACGAAAAAGCAAATCCGAATAGGTTAAACGGATTTGCTTTTTTTATACTGTAGAACTGACCTTTGCATTAAATTTTTATAAAGTAGATTCTTTCCATGCTACCTGACAATCAAAAATCTGCTGTTTTTCTATTTGCACGTTACCTTCAATTTCATCAATTAAAATCTGGGCTGCTTGCTCACCTTCTTCATAGGCAGGTTGTACAATTGTTGAAACCGTGGGAGTTGAAAAGTCTGTCCACTCTAGGTTATCAAAACCAACCAACCCAACTCTTGGCATATCAAACTCTAACTTCTTCATAGCCGATAAAACCGTCGGAAGCGCCCAGCAATTAGGGGCAAATACAAGTGTATTTTCATCCGCTGGCACAGTTTTCTTCAAAAAAGCAATAATATCCTCTTCCATTACAGGGGTATTATCAATCACCAAAGTTTCATAATCGTATCCTTTATCAGTCAGAGAATCCACAAACCCAGAAGCACGTTCAATACGAGTACTCAATAAACTGGTATCCGCTGTTACCATGATAAATTTACGATAGCCTTTTTCAATACATCCTTGCACCATATCATAAACGGCATCATAGTTATTAGTCTTAACCCAATTCGTCTTATGTTCATAGAGCTGACTATCAAAGAAAACCATATGCTTCTTCATATCTTTGATCACACGTGAATACTTCCTAAAATTCGAAGTTGGTTGAATAATAAAACCATCTACTCCTAAGTCCAACATACTTTCAATATATTGGCTCTCACGCTTAGAATCATAATTACTATTACCAATAATAATTTGGTAACCTTTCTGCTTAGTAACATTTTCAATTCCTTTGACAATCTGATTGGAAAAAGAATTGGTAATATCACCTATTAAAACACCAATCATCTTAGTCTGTTTTGAATTCAGGCTTCTAGCCACCACACTTGGTTGATAACCTGTTTCTTCAATGACTTTTTGAATTCGATTACGCGTCTCTTCTGACATCTTGTCGAATTTTTGATTGAGATAAAAAGATACTGTTGTTTTCGACGTGCTAGCCATTTCAGCAATCGTCTTAATGGTTATCTTCTCCCGCAAGTCACGAATACTCCTTTCTTTCTATAATCTTAGTATATCACACATAAGTAGCAATGTTTACTGTTTGAATCGGAAAAAATTACGATTTTTTGTTATCGAGAATAACTTACCTATTTTCTATTGCTCCATCTATCACACAGATACTACCTCCTATGAGGGCATCAGCTAGCAAGGTTATAAATGAGTTCAGATTATTTTGATAAGATTTGATTTTATATCATGAATATCGTTATAGCTCTGCATTAAGATCCAAAATATCCCTACATGACCCCTGTTTCATATCTATTCTGCTAATATAAAAGGATTAGTTCTATAACCAGAATCCTAATCCTTTATTTACTATAAAACGATAGATCTCTAGCTATCTTATTATGCCAGAATGCCCAACCAACTACCAATAATACCAATAGCAACTGTCAGAAGGACAAGCCAGTAAGTATTCCATTTTTTAATCTTAATTAAGTAGAACATCAATGCTGTATAAAGAACCGGCAAGAGAGCTGGTGCAATTTTATCCAACATACCTTGGATTGTTACAATCTTTTGTGCAGCTCCGGCGGCTTCCACAGAAGGTTGGAATGTGAACGGAATCGTCATTTTAACTTGTGTCGCTGCTAAACTAGAAATAACCGTCACGCCAATAATATTTGCAGCACGTGAAACCACTGACATCTGCTCACTTAATTTTTCAATGAAGCTCGTTCCCAATTTGTATCCATAGAGACCAGTCCCCAATTTTATACCAGTTAAAACAGTATTCATACAGATAAAGAACAAGATTGGTCCAAGAATCGAACCATCCATTGCAAGAGATGCAGCAATCGTAGAAAAGAGTGGTGCCAAACAAAACTGTGATAAAGAATCACCGATACCAGCAAGAGGTCCCATAAGTGCCATCTTAATTCCTCGGATTTCCTCTTTAGGACGTTTGTTTTCAAGCATTGCCAGATGCAAACTTGTGATAAATGGCAAGAAGTGTGGATTGGTGTTATAAAACTCTACATTATCTTCCAAAGCCTCACTAAGGGCTTTTTTATCGTCTCCATAGAATTTTTTCAGAGCTGGATAAATGACATTCCCATACCCAATTCCTTGGTAATTACTATAGTTAAAACCATTTTGCAAGAAAAATGCGCGAAGTGCTGTTTTAATGTAATCTGATTTTACTAATTTTTTAGATCCAGTCATCTTTTTCGTCTCCTTCTGTCTTGTTTTCTGAAGCTGGCGTCGCTGGTTTCTTGTAAATATCAATCAAGGCAAAGATTGTGGCAATAAGTGCAACACCAATGGTTGGCACCCCTGCTACACCTGTAGCTGATACAGCTGTAAGGAAGCCGTCTTTTACAACCGGTGCAAGAACTGGAAGACCAAAATAAACTGCAAGCACATAACCAAGAAGGATGTAAGGAATCAAATCTTTTTTAGCCATAACAGAAAGAATCATTGCAAAACCGATTGCAGGAAGCATTTTACCAGCAAGTGTCAACCCGTTCAATAATACTGGTGGGATAAGTGCAAATAAATTGGTCAGTGTTTCAGTTGATAAAGCACCAATGACACCCAGTGCAAAGCCAACTAATGCAAAGACCCAAACAGTCCCATTCGCAACAATTTTAAACCCTGTAATATTGCCTTCCCTTAGACTCTTCTTAGCCAATCCAGGAGCACCAGCGAAGAGAGTATACACAAAAGTTTGCAAGAATTGAATCCCTACTGCGATTGGAGTTGATAAGGCAAGCGCTGCCTCTGGGGTAATAACTTTGGCTGTTCCAACAGTAGTGATAGCCATCAAAGTACCAAAGATCCCAGGACCAATTGGATTTGGTGGTACGGTACCACCAGCACCTACACCAAATCCCATATACGCCAGTTCAGAAATCGCACCCATCATAAGTGCCGTTTGGAGATCGCCCAAAATAATCCCTACACCTATCGACAAGATAATACAGCGGTTTGTATAGATACCGAGCAACATACCGCTAAAACAGAAAGCCGTCCACAAGCCAATTAACATTGCTTGAAATAAACTAATTGCCATAGTCATCTCCTTTATTAAATACAATCTAAAATATTCACTTCAACAGCACCATCATTACCTGTTGGTGTCGTCTTCGTATTGAACGTAACCTGATGTTTTTCATGCAATTGACGGATAATATCTTTATCTTCTGCACAAAGGAAAATCGAACGAGTCACTTGTTCTTTTCCTTCGGCGTTGTGGATATTACCAATGTTGATTTCTTTAATTGGTACACCACCTTCCACCAAGCGAAGAGCATCTTTCATATCCTTGATAACAATAAAGATTGTTTGAGCAGGATTAGCTTTATGAATGATGTCAATTACTTTTTGAATAGAGAAAAATCGCATGGCAATCGAATCTGGTACCACTGTTTTCATCAGCGTTTGCTGAATTTTATCCTCTGATACAGCATCGTTAGCGACAATAACCGTATTACAGCTTAGGAATTTCACCCAGAGCTGTCCTTGTCCATGAATCAAACGTTCATCAACACGAGTCATCACAATATTTGGTCCTGACATAATAGCCTCCTAAATTTTTTTATTTTATTAACGATAATAAGTGTGGGGTTTAAAACTATACCCTAACGCAAATGTTTTACCAGTAGAGCTCCCAATCTTTGTAGAAGCGAAGCAGGGCCTCTAAGTAATAGTAATCTCCCCAAATATTTCCTTCATCGACCCCCTTGCCTGAATGCCAAGAATAGACACCATGCAAGAGAAGGGGACGACCTTCTACAAATTCATCATTCGTGTAATTTTCAATCAAGCTGCGAAGCATGGCGTGCATGGCATACTTGTAGGTTAATTTATCTTCATCTACCTCTGGCAAGTATTTCAACATTTCATGAATACCACAGACAGCTGTCGCTGTCGCAGAACTATCGCGAGCATGTCCTGAGCCATCTCCGAAAATCAGATCCCAATAGGAAACCTTATCTTCAGGAAGACGATTTAGAAAATAGTTTGTCATCCCTTTAAAGAGACTAATTTGTTGTTCGTCTTTCATCTTGCGATAGCTCAGTGGAATCCCATAAATCCCCCAAGCTTGTCCTCGTGCCCATGCCGAATCATCACTAAAGCCTTGACGGGTAACCCCTTTAACGGGTTCTCCTGTTTCTGGATCAAAGTAGAAAGTATGAAAGGCCGAAGCGTCATCACGGACGACATTGTTCGCTGAAGCATAGAAATGATTTTCAGCTATTTCTTTATACTTAGGATCCCCTGTTTGCTCAGAAACAAAGAAGAGTAACTGGATATTGAGCAGACAATCAATAATTAAACGATAGTGATCCTTGTGACCAAGTTCACCCCAAGCTTGGATGAAGCCTCCTTTTTCCTGATAACGTTCTATTAGCTTATCTGCTGCTTTGATAGAAGCTTCAAGCGCTTTTTCATCGCCATTGATACGATACTCAGCCATACAAGATGGTGTGTAAAGAAAACCAAGGTCATGGTGATCCAATTCAATACGATTGTTCACACGTTCTAAAAATGATAAAACATTTTTATGCGCTAAATCTTTTATTTTCTCATCTTGGCTGTACTCATAAGATAGCCAGAGACAGCCTGTCCAGAAGGCATTAGTCCACTCGGTGTTATCCATCACTTGGTAGATATTGTCAAAAGTTGCAGGAGTGGGATAATCTTCTCCAAAGTAGCCCATATTGATGTAAACCTGTTTCAAGGCTTTTTCAATTGCAGCTTCTACCTCTGCCTTTGTTAATAAAGGAGTATTCAAGAAGCACTCTGAACGCTCAATGGTTTCAATATTTACTTTTTTAATAGCAGGCAATTTAGATACCTCCTTCAAAATCATTAGCTTCTTCGTCGTCACTACCAAGCAAGGTTTTCCAGTCGATAATTCCTTCTTTACCAGTCGCTACACTTTTAGCAACCAAAGCGTCTAGACTTTCAGCAGTCATACGAGCGAACGCAACTTCTACTAACATCGTTAAGTTCATTCCTGAAATAACATTCATAGCGACATCCGACAATTCCACCATCAAGGCTGAGGCAACTTTGAAAGGTGTTCCACCGAGCAAGTCTGCTAGCACCAGTACTTCTTTTGAATCTGCGATGGCTTCTTTTAGAGCAAGTTTCACATCCTCTGAGGACATCCCTTCTACAAAATCAATACCGATAATATCTTCTTGCTTACCAGCGATCAGTTCAAGGGAACTTAAAATCCCTGTCGCAAAGTGTCCATGTCCTATTACAATTAATTTAATCAAATTGACCTCCTTCTATCCCTTTGAGTTTACCGGTTTACTTTTTATAAAAAGATTATAACGCTTTCATTTTTTTGTGTCAATACTTTTTTGAAATTTTTTAAACTTTTTACTAGAATAAAACCCATTTCTTATCTTTTGATAGACTATAATTTCAGCAAAATTCCGAATTTTCGACTACTATTGTACCTATTAGCAGTTATTTTCAAAGAATTTACATCTTTTTTTTAAAATAATAAAATGCTTACTCTTGACAAAACCGGTTTACAGTGATAGGATATAAGTAAACAGGTTTGCCTGAATAAATTACAAATTTTCGGAGGAATTCCTAATGGCAGAACAATTCTCTATGAATAGCTTTTCCCTCAAAGGAAAAGTTGCGTTGATTACTGGCGCCTCTTATGGTATTGGCTTTGCAATCGCAACAGCCTATGCTAAAGCCGGTGCCACCATCGTCTTTAACGACCGTAACCAAGAAGCACTGGAAAAAGGGTTAGCCAATTACCAAGAAGCTGGCATTGAAGCCCACGGTTATGTTTGTGACGTTACCGACGAAGAGGGTATTCAAGAAATGGTCGCTCAAATCGAAAAAGAAGTTGGAATGATTGACATCCTCGTCAACAATGCTGGTATTATAAAACGCGAACCCATGCTTGACATGACAGCTAGCGATTTCCGTCAAGTTGTTGATATTGACCTGAACGCACCATTTATTGTTTCCAAAGCCGTCTTACCAAGTATGATTAAAAAGGGACACGGAAAAATTATCAACATCTGCTCGATGATGAGTGAACTCGGACGAGAGACAGTTGCCGCCTATGCTGCCGCAAAAGGTGGTTTGAAAATGCTGACAAAAAACATTGCTTCTGAGTTTGGCGAAGCCAATATCCAATGTAATGGTATCGGCCCCGGCTATATCGCAACACCACAAACTGCACCGCTTCGCGAATTGCAAGCAGATGGTTCTCGCCATCCATTCGACCAATTTATCATCGCTAAAACTCCTGCTGCTCGTTGGGGGGAAGCCGATGACTTAGCTGGCCCTGCTGTCTTTCTCGCAAGTGATGCTTCTAACTTTGTAAATGGGCATATCCTATATGTAGATGGTGGTATCCTGGCTTATATTGGTAAACAACCTTAAAAATAATAAAATATATACATAAATGAAAGGACTTAATAAGAACATGAAAATTGCATTGATTAACGAAAACAGCCAAGCTGCAAAAAATACCACCATCTTCAACGCATTGAAAACCGTTGCAGATGCGAAAGGTTTTGAGGTATTCAATTATGGTATGTATGGTATTGAAGGAGAAAACTCTTTGACCTATGTACAAAACGGTATCCTAGCAGCGATTCTTCTCAACTCTGGCGCTGCTGACTTTGTCATCACAGGTTGTGGAACTGGTATGGGGGCAATGCTTGCTTGTAACAGCTTCCCCGGTGTTATATGTGGTTTTGCTGCCGACCCTCTTGACGCCTACCTCTTCTCTCAAGTAAATGGCGGAAACGCACTTGCCCTTCCATTTGCTAAAGGATTTGGTTGGGGGGCTGAACTCAATCTCCGCTACATGTTTGAGCGCCTCTTTGAAGATGAAGTCGGTGGCGGCTATCCTAAAGATCGCGCAGTCTTTGAACAACGCAACGCTCGTATTTTGAATGATGTCAAGAAAGTAACACATACTGATATCCTAACAGTATTTAAAAACATTGATCAAGAACTCTTGAAAGGAGCAATCGCTAGCGAACACTTCCAAGAATATTTCTGTGCTAATTGTCAAAACCAAGAAATTGCAGATTATATTCAATCTGTTTTGGTATAATTTATCGTTACAAAAACACTCACTCCAAAGCGTTTCGTTTTGGAGTGAAACCATTATCTTCTGAAAGGACTTTCATCATGTCTCACATTCTTTTCTTCGGCGAGCCATTGATACGAATTAGCCCCTCAAGCTTCACACATTTCTCCGATAGTTGTAGTAGCCAACTCTACTTTGGTGGCTCTGAAGTTAATATTGCTCGTTCTCTTCAAGCTTTTGGTTGTTCGACGAAATTAGCAACAGCACTTCCAGCTAACGGTATGGGAGATTGTTTCCTACAATTTCTTCAGCAAAATCAGATCAATACCGAGCACATTCAGCGTGTAGGAAACCGAATTGGTATTTACTTCTTGGAAAATGGTATGGGTTGTCGCCAAGGTGAAGTTATCTACGATCGTACTCACTCCAGTTTGTACGAATTCAAGATGGAGAATGTAGACTTTGATCATCTTTTTCAAGATATAAGTCTCTTCCATTTCAGCGGCATCACACTCGCACTGGGGCAATCCATCCGTGACCAACTGCGCATTTTACTTGAAGAAGCTAAGAAACGACAGATTCTTATTTCCTTTGATCTCAATTTTCGAAGTCGTCTCATATCTCCAGATGAAGCTAAAAAAGTTTTTTCAGACTTTGCCTCCTACGCAGACTACTGCTTTGGGATTGAACCTCTAATGGTAAATGCAACAGATACTGCCTTCTTTAATCGAGATAATGCAACTTCTGAGACTATAAAAGATCGAATGCAAGCCTTACTCAAAACCTATGATTTTAAAGCGATTTTTCATACCTATCGCGCAAACGACGAATGGGGTCGCAACATCTATCAAGCATACTTGGCGACAAGTAATGGAAATTTCACGGTTTCTCCACAACTGAAAACTGCCGTTCTTCAACGCGTTGGCAGTGGTGATGCTTTTGTGGCAGGCGCACTCTATCAATTAACCGAATGCGCAGAACCTCAAACCGTTGTTGACTTCGCCGTCGCTAGCGCCACCCTCAAATGCACTCTGGAAGGGGATAACATGTTTGAATCTGTTCACCATGTCAATCAAGTCCTCAACCAAGCAAAAGATATTATTCGTTAGAAAAGAGAAGCTTATGACAAAATCAGAAACTAACCTCAAATTATTGGAACAAAAGGTTGTCGTCGTTATCCGTGGGAACAGCCTTGAAGAAGCGCTCCAGTCTTCTCAGGCTTGTATCGCCGGTGGTATCACAGCAATCGAAGTAGCTTACACAAATACCAAAGCTACTCAGGTTATTGAAGCCTTATCTGAACAATATGATGCTAGCAACCCAGATGTGATTATCGGAGCTGGTACCGTTCTTGATGCGGAAACAGCTCGCGCAGCCATCCTTGCAGGCGCAAAGTTTATCGTTTCTCCATCGTTTAACCCAGATACTGCTCGCCTTTGCAATCGCTATGCTATTCCCTACTATCCTGGATGTATGACTTTGACAGAAATCACAAACGCTCTTGAAGCTGGTTGTGAAATTGTCAAAATCTTCCCTGGAGGTACACTTGGTACTTCCTTCATCTCCTCTCTTAAATCACCACTTCCTCAAGTACAGGTAATGGTAACCGGTGGAGTCAATTTAGATAATGCCACTGATTGGTTTAAAGCTGGCGTTGATGCGATTGGTATCGGTGGTGAATTTAATAAACTTTCTGCAATTGGAGAATTTGATAAAATAACAGAGATGGCTAAAGAGTATATAAAACGTGTTCGCTAACTGTATAACTTTTTACATAGGTATTATCATAAAAAAACAAGGCTGAAACAAAAAGATTTTGAGTTTAGAAAATCTATACCAATAAATCTACTTTTCCAATAAAATGTACATAAAAACGAACAAAGGTTATCTCTTTCAATATGTAAGAGATAACCTTTGTTCGTTTTTTGTTTTATTGCTCAGAGTTTTGTCCCAAACTCGTTTTCTCTATCTCTAGTTCTCCATCATACCAGACTGAAGTTGGTACATTTTATAGTAGGTTCCTTCCAGAGCTAGGAGTTCGTCGTGCGTTCCCGCTTCAATAATCCGTCCCTTATCCAGCACATAGATACAGTTGGCATCTTGAATAGTGGATAAACGATGGGCAATGGCAATGGTCGTGCGACCCTGACGCATTTTCTTCAGAGAATGCTGAATCACTTCTTCTGTTTCTGAGTCAATATTGGCTGTCGCCTCGTCCAAGATGAGAATTTTAGGCTTAGCTGCCACCGTTCTGGCAAAGGCAATGAGCTGGCGCTGACCAGATGATAACGTCGAGCCTCGTTCTTTGACTGGCTGATCATAGCCATCTGGTAGACAGCAGATAAAGTCATCCGCATCTACAAATTCTGCTGCAGCAATGACCTGATCGCGTGTTAAATCTTCTTGGTACATCTTGATATTGGATTCAATCGTTCCATGGTAGAGGAACGGATCCTGCAAGACCAGACCAATTGACTTACGTAATTCCTCTTGGCTGTAATCACGAATATCCACCCCATCAATCAAAATCTGCCCACGGTCAAATTCATAAAAGCGCATAAAGAGATTGATAATGGAGGATTTCCCAGAGCCTGTATGTCCTACAAAAGCGATTGTTTCCCCTTGATTGACTGTAAAGGAAATGTCTTTTAAGACATCTTGTTTACCATCATAGGAGAAGCTGACGTTTTTAAATTCAATATTTCCAGCTTCAATGCGGGCTGTAGAATCGGCTTGAACAGGTTCATAGACTGTTTGGTCCATCATCGCAAAGACACGCTCAGCCGACACCATAGAGGTCTGTAAAGTCGCAAAGTTTTGCGTCACTTCAATCAAGGGATCAAAGAGTTGGTTGATGTATTGGATAAAAGCATACATGAGACCGGCTGTAAAGGTCGCTGTCTGCCAGTTGAGACCAAAGAAGGTCAAAATCACTGCATAGGCCAAAACCTTCAAGACAGACATGGCTGGACGAAGGAAGAGTGAATTGACATTGATAGAACGATTGGCATAATCTAAGTGTTCTTGATTGATGGTTTCAAATTCATTGATTAACCGTTCTTCTTGGCGAAAGGCTTGGATAATCCGCATCCCTTCGATGGATTCAGACAATTTGACATTGATGTCACTGAGTTTGCTCCGCGTCATCATAACCAAATGGTTGGATAGTTTTCGATAGAGCCAAACTGATCCCCAGATTACTGGCAAGAAAGGAAGGATATAGAGGGTCAATTGCCAGTTAAGTCGCAACATGGTAATCAGCGTGGCTGTAAAGATAAAGAAGGAAGAAATAAAACTAGCAAAAACCGTCCCAAACATATCTGCAACAGCCTGTGTATCATTGGTAATCCGTGAGACAATCGAACCAGCAGGGGTCTTATCAAAGAAGGACATTCCCAAGGCCTGCACATTAGCAAAGGTCTCCTGCCGCATATCACGCACAATACTGTAAGCCACACGCGAGAAAGTATAGCTCCCTAAGTAGGTGAAAAGAATTCGCAAGAGAAAGAGTGCGTAATAACCAACTAAAAGCATCAAACCTGCCTGTGCCGCGTCGTTTGCCACAAAATGGTCAATGTAATACTGGGCGACCAAGGGAATCGCTGTTCGTGTCAAAGTCGTTAGCAAAATAAAGAAGAGGGCTGTTAAAGTCAACCATTTGTACCGATACAAATAGCTCATCAAGCGCTTTAAGACTGATTGTTTCATGCCATCCCTCCTTCTAGACTTGCTGTCAAACTTTCTGTGAGTTGCTGCGATTGGTAAGTATCGTAGTACCAACCTTCTTCTGCCATCAATTCTTCGTGAGTACCACTTTCCTTGATGGTGCCATTTTCCATGACCAGAATCAGGTCTGCATGGACAATAGCTGATAAACGATGAGCAGTGATAATAGTAGTCTTGCCTTCTCGTTCATTTTTCAAATTCTCCACTATCAGATTTTCTGTCTTAGCATCTACCGCTGAAAGAGAGTCATCCAGCATGAGAATATCTGGATCCATCGCCAAGGCTCTACTCATCGCGATCCGCTGCTTCTGTCCACCTGACAAGGAAACACCACGCTCTCCGATGATGGTATCAAAACCATCTGGCATGGCCATGATATCTTCATAGACTCCACAAAGTTTCGTTGCTTTTTCCACGACTTCATCAGGTAATTGTGGATTGGCGAAGCGGATATTATCCCGAATACTCATGGCAAAGAGAACCTGATCCTGCGGAACGTAACCCATAAGGCTTCGAAGATTCTTCAAGCGGTAATCGCGAATGTCATGACCATCTAAGCGGATATTCCCCTCCTCCACGTCACGCTCCCGCAAGAGCAATTTGAGCAAGGTCGTTTTCCCAGACCCAGTCGGCCCAACAATTCCTAAAGTCTGACCTTTTTTCAAGCCAAAATGGACATTGGATAGGGTCACCTGTTCGTCATATGAAAATTGGTCAATATCATAGGCTAAATCGCCGTTTTGAATGCTAGTTAGAGGATTGCTCGCCTCTTCAATATCAGACTCTTGCGCCAACAGATTATCAATCCGTTCGTAAAAAACAGAACCACGCTGAATGACATTGAAGAGAAAACCCATTGCCTGTAACGGCCAGACCAACATATCCAAATAGGTAATAAAGGTCACCAATTCTCCAATAGTTAATTCACCACGCGAGATAAACAAGCCACCAACGACTAAAGTCAGCACATAAGACAAACCAACAAAGGTCAGCGTTAATGGATCAAAAAGGGCATTGTACTTGGCAGCTGTCATGTTCTTTTCAAAAACCTCTTGGTTGGTCTTTGAAAAAGCTGCAATTTCATCCTTTTGATAGCCAAATGACTTGATGACTTTAATCCCTGACACGCTTTCTTGTACATGATTATTGAGGGCAGAAAAGGCTTCTTGTGCATTTCGAAAGGCTGTGTGATTACGACGTCCTAGCGCACTCGTCCCCATAGCCATAAACGGTAGAGGTAAAATCGCAATCAAGGTCAAACGCCAATCTAGTAACACGAACATCGTTGCAAGTGTAACCAAAGCAGTCAAAGAAGCATCGACTGCTGACATCACTCCTGCTCCTGCTGTCATGGTCAGGGCATTAATATCATTGGTCGCATGAGCCATCAAATCCCCCGTCCGAAAACGTTGGTAAAAGGACGGAGACATTTTTGTAAAATGTTCGAACAAGCGAAAACGTAGAATGCGCCCCAGATGATTGGCTGTTCCTAAAATGTACATCCGCCAAACATAACGCAAACCATACATCGCAAAGCCAGCCACTACTAGGTAAAAAACATTCACCAATAGCTGATGCAAGGTCAAATCATGACCGGCTATATGGTCAATCACCTCCCCCATCACGCGAGGGGGAACTAAATTAAACACACTCACAAGCCCTAGCGCAATGATTCCAACAATATAACGCCGCTTTTCGAGCTTAAAAAACCAAGAAAGTTTCTTTAGTAAATACATAGCATCTCCTTTTAATAACCTTACTATTATACGCCTGAGATTCTAGAAATGCAAGAATTCGATTTTCTCCAGCAAAAAAGAGGTGAAATCACCTCTTTTCCATTATTCATTTATTCTGATAGAATTGTTTGACTACTTAGTGTGTTTCATACCCCATCAGAAGGCCGCCTTCTTCTGCATAGAAACTACATAAACCTGATGTTGGAAGACATTCAATCACTGCTTGTGGATAGCTTGCATGAACTAAGTCTGTGAATTGTTGGCAGAACTTATCGTTATTGCGATGTGCAATGGTAATTCTACCACCAGCATACCCTGCCTTTTGAATTTCTTCAAATGCAGTCGTCACTGACTTCTTATGGCCTCTAGCTTTTTGTAGCAATTCTAATTTGCCTTCAGCACTAGCTTCTCCAACCATTCGAATATTCAACAGTCCTACGACAGTTCCAACAAACTTGCTGAGGCGGCCATTTTTCACCAAATTGTCGACCTTTGCCAACACAAACAATAACTTTGTTTTCTGCTGATAAGCTGTAATTGCCTCAACAAACTCTTCAAACGCAAGGCCTTGACCAATCAGACGATTCATTTCACCAACCAACAAATCCATTTCACCACCTGCTGATAGGCTGTCAATTAAGTGAATATTCACCCCTGGATGGTCTTCAAGAAACATTTCTTTGGCAACACGCGCGCTATTAAAACTGCCTGATAAACCACCCGTGATAGTAATCACCACAACATTTTCAGCCCCCTCATAAGCAGCTGCAAAAGCTTGAGGACTTGGACAGGCAGAACTTGCTGCTTTGGAGGAAGTATACATGGCATTCATCATGTAATCAATATCTAGATGTGAATCATCTACAAAATCAGTCCCATCCACTTGGATAGATAATGGAACACTCTCAAATACCGTGTCAGGCGCTAAGTTTACTAATTCTTTATAATCACAGCCAGAGTCAGCTACAATTTTCCACTTTGTCATATTTTTTCCAATCTTTTTCAATCATCGAAGAACCTGCTCTTTTATTTGACAAGCAGACTATCTTCTTTTACAATTATAACATGAAACCCATTTCAACTTATCTCTGAATCATTCGGCTGTCACAATTATAAAGGAGAAGGTATGTCAAAACGCAATATTTCCCCTAAGTCTCTGAAAAACCTTTATCAATCTAACAAAGAATCCAATCAACTAACCCGCGAATCTATTGAAACTGCCCTCCTCTTTTTGCTTGAAAAGAAGGAATTAGCTCAAATTTCTATTTCTGAATTAGTGCAAAAAGCTGGGGTTTCCCGCAATGCCTTCTATAGAAATTATAAATCTAAAGAAGAAATTCTAGAGATGGCCTATGAGCGGACCTCTCACGCCTTGATGGAAAAATGGAAAAAATTACAAGATAAAGTCCACAAAAATGGGGTACCTCAGACTTTCTCTGAGTTTTTACAGCAGCAAAAAGAAAAAGTAGCTGAAAATCCAACCTTATCCAATGTCAGTCAATGGATTAAGGAAAAGAGAAAACGTCCTTAATTAACAACAAAAACGCTTGAGATAGTCTTAAGCGTTTTTCTATTCTTATACTAACTATAGTACAGCAGTAAAACTAACCGTTAACAGTGAAAAGGAGCCACTATGCTTCTTTTTTTGCAAACGTAATTTATACACTATTGTCCTAATTCTCGGGTACGCTCTAGCGCACGGGTAATACCTGCCATCGCAGCCGCTTGAAATCCTGCCTGAGTCATAGCTTCTAAGCCCGCAATAGTCGCTCCCCCTGGGGACGTCACTTCATCTCGTAATTGAGCAGGATGCTTGCCCGTATAAAAGGCCATCTCGGCTGCACCTATCAAGGTTTGGCTAGCTAAGAAACGAGCATCTACTACACTTAGTCCATGCTGGACACCTGATTTGGTGATCGCTTCTATCCATTCATAAACAAAGGCAGGGCCACATCCAGCAATCGCTGTCGCTGCGTCTAGAAGCTGTTCAGGCATTTCTTTCACCTCTCCTGATGCAGCCATCAAGTCACTGAAAAGTACAGCATTTTTAGACTTTACAGTAGAAAAAGTCGTCATCCCTTTACCGATAGCGACAGGGGTATTGGGCATCATTCGAACAATGTTGTCAAGTGGGAGATATTTGCCTAGTTGATTGAGAGGCACGCCAGCTGCCATTGATATCCAGAGTTGCACAGAAGAATGTTGGATATCCTGCGCCAATCCATCCAATAAGCCATTTAATAAATGAGGTTTCACCCCCAGAAACACAACTTCTGCCTCTTTCACAATGTCTTGATTAGAGACAATATGTCCTCCGTATTGTCCTTGTATGATTTCTGCTTTTTTGACATTATAATCGCTCAAAAGGAGTTCATGTTCCTCTAATTTTGCGATAGCTTGTAGCACAGCTGTGCCCATATTTCCTAGACCAATAAATCCAATTTTCATCTTTTTCTCCTATACTCGGATCTGTCCATCACCTTTTATAATATATTTGTAAGTTGTCATTTCATGTAATCCCATTGGTCCGCGCGCATGCATCTTTTGAGTAGCAATGCCTAATTCACAGCCGAGACCAAATTCCCCACCATCTGTAAAACGCGTTGATACATTGACATAAACCGCTGCCGAATCAACTGAACGGGTAAAGTAGGTAGCATGTTCTGCATTTTCTGTCACAATGGCATCACTATGTCCTGTCGAATGTTGGCCAATGTGTTGCACCGCTTCTTCCACACTAGACACAACTTTAACAGCTAAAATATAATCTAAGAATTCTGTGTCAAAATCCGATGCGCTAGCAAGAATAGCTGATTTGAAGTAAGGCAAGGCCTTTTCTTCTGCCCGCAATTCTACACTACCAGCAAGACCTTTTTCCAGCATCGGTAAAAATTGCTCTGCTACGGTTTCATGCACCAAGAGTACTTCTTCAGAGTTACAAACAGACGGTCGACTCGTCTTGGCATTGACCACAATAGACAAGGCTTTGTTCAAATCCGCTGTTTCATCTACATAAACATGGCAAATGCCTGTGCCTGTCTCAATAACTGGAACAGTCGCGTTTTTTACAACTGCCTGAATCAGTCCTGCCCCACCTCTGCTCCATCAAGATAAGCCAATGACTTGTACTACAACAGAATTGGATTTCCATTGTACGCCTAACTATTTCACGTGCTCCATTCTCGTTTCTCTATTGTCTTTTAAACCGAAAAAGGCTAACAGGCCTTTTTCAATTATTCTTCGCTATTTGTTTCACTTTCGAAAAAATGCTGTATATGTGGTTCTAATTCTTGCCAATCTAGTACGGAGACATGGTACTCGTTTTTTAAGAAATGCGTAATCCGTCGACTATATCGCTTGCGAAGCACACGATGATCCAAGAGGATAACGGCAGACATTTGCTCTGCGGTCCTCTTCGTCCGCCCGATTGCCTGCTTTAACTTAAGAAGCATCACAGGCAAATTATAATCATAAAAAGGTTGCTTGCCTTCTATCCTTAAGTGGTGGTTTATCTTCTGCACAAGCAAATCTTTGGGATTTTCAAATGGGAGACGAGGAATCACCTGAATGATTTCTGGCTGATTAGAGAAGTCCACCCCTTCCCAAAAAGAGCCTGTCCCTAACAGAAGACGACAGTCCCCGCGTTCAAAGCGTTTTTTGACAACCGACTCCTCCCCATGTTTCTGCTGAGCTATGTGTTCCACTCCCCACTCTGCTAGATTATCCGAAACGGCTGATAACAAAGCATACGAGGTAAACAAGGTTAAAATTGGCCGACCAAAACGTTCTAATTCTTGTAAAAAACGAGCAATATAATGCGCCTGTTCAGTAAGATCCATATCTACCAAAGATGGAAGATCTTTTAGCAGAATAATCTCTTGCTGCTGACTTTTCTGACTTGGTAGACAATCCATTGTGACTTTAGAAAAACCGAGTAAATCTGATAAACGAATCTTTTTCCCCAATTCTAATGTGGCACTAATGCAGAAAATTTTTGTTTGAGGGAGGAGTGAAGCTACATCCAACAACTCCATTTGGCTGGCCTGTAATACAGGAACCTTCTGACCATCTAATTCTTCTTTTACCAACCAAAAATGGTCATAATACTCTAAGAGCCAACGCAAGTCAGCTAAGGGAGCAGGCAATTCTCCCAGTTCTTGTAGATTTTGCGTCAATTGCTGCAACTGTTCCCTTCGTATGTCACTACGATTTCCTGCTTGCATCTCTAAGACAAGCTGTTGTAATTCAAAGAATAAACTTTCATACAGCCTCTTTTCCAATAAATCAAATGCACGGTCTTTGTAGCTCTGCATACTATTGAGCAATGGCGAGACAAGCAGCCGCTGACTTGCCAATCCCTCTGCAGTCAGTAATAGTTTTTGTGCCTCGTCCACCACAAGTATTCGATGTTCAAAAAGATAGGCTTGGTCTTTCAGATGATGGAGCAAATAAGAGTGATTGGTCAATAACACTCGACTCCGTTGAGCTTTGGATTGCAGGCGTCGCCAAAAGTCCCATTCAGCAAAAACAGACTGAGCTGCTACATTTCCATCATGTTGTAATTCATCGAAATAAGGCTGATATCGTTGGCGCTGTTTGAATTCATCTAGATCTCCTGTTTCAGTCTCGCATAGCCAGACCAATAACTGCATTTTATGACGATTTAACAAACGATTGCTGTCTTCACGTTGTAAGGTTTGCCAAAAATGTTCCAATTTCAGAAAATGCCGAGCAGACTTAATTGATTGCACTGAAATCTGAAATCCTTCTGCTAGCTGCTTTCCTTCCTTCTCCATGATTTGTTGCTGAAGCAAGTGAGTTGGTACAGAAACCACTAGTGGTTGTTCTGTATGTGCTAGCAATGGTAAAAGGTAGCCATACGTTTTACCAAGTCCTGCTTGCGCTTGCAAGAAATGTACCTGATCTTCTTGGTCTAATAATCGTTCTTCTACGAGTTTTGCAAACTCTTCTTGTGTGGTGCGTCTTTCCAAACCAAGTTTCTGGATATTCTTTGAAAAATCCTTATCAAGCCTCCGACTAATTGTTTCATCTGACTCTTTTTTGATCATTAAGCCGTGAACAGAAACATAGTCCTTGCCCGTGTAATCAGACATGTTTTCATACACTTCTTCTATGACCATTCGTGTTTCATGAATCAGGTTATCACTCAACTCTAAGATTTGACCAATTGTAGTCTTGGGCAATTGAGCAATCTTCTCTTGAATTTTCAATAATAAGTGAGCTGTAGCCCAAGCGTCAGCAATCGCTGTGTGAGCCTGCTCTAACTCAAGATTCAACTCCTCAGCCAGATGGCTCAAACTGTATTTTTCAACTGTTGGAAAAAAAAGCTGCGCCAATTCTACCGTATCTACCCGTGGCGTCCAGAGATCGTACCCTTCAAAAAATAGCGCTTCGGCCAATAAATTGCCATCAAACTTGACATTATGGGCAACAAAGACTGCATCTTCAATCAAGCGGTAAATTTCCTCTGCAACCTGTCCAAAATCAGGTGCCTTTTTTAACCGACGATTGGAAATTCCTGTCAACTGGCGAATGTAGGGGCTTAGAGTCTCATGAGGATTAATATCTGTTTCATACGTATCCATCACTCTGCCGTCCTGTACAATCACGATGCCAACCTGAATAATTTTTGCTTCACTTCCCGTTCCAGTGGCTTCCAAGTCCACAACTGCATAACGGGTTCCATTATGTTTTTCTGTCATGATATCCAAATTATACCATATTTGAAGAACTTTCTATATGGTCCTTCTCCCATATCAAACAATCTTCTGCAAGAAAACTCTTCTGAAAATTCTCTTTTGAACGAAGAAATTTCTTACCAAATTCATCAATCAACCCATGAAATTCCTGAGCATCGCGAACAGTAAAGGGTTCTGGTAAACGAGAAAGTTGCCGGTGTAACTCTTGATAATTCGCAAAAGCAGGTACTCCTAATTGCATAAACAGTGTTCTTGCGTATTTGTCTGCTACAAACTGGGGCTGGTCAAAGACATAGGTCAGCAACACATCTGCCGTTTCTAGGCCGATGCCATGCAATTGCAAGAGTTGATTTCGCAACCCCGCACCGTATTGCGCCACAATTGCTTCAGGATGTTCATCATGCAATAGATACCAATTCGCCAAACCTTGTATAGCCTTACTTTTATTCACCATAAAACCAGCTGGTCGAACCAATTCTTGTAAGTCTTCCTGAGACAGGTTCACAATCTTTTCCAGACGGTAATCTGTTTTATTTCCGATAAGGGTGGATGCCCTTGTTGCATTGGCTTCGGTAGTATTTTGAATCAAAATCGCTTCTACTAAGATCTGCTGCTTCGTATCCGCCGGCCACCAATTCGTCGGTCCCATATGGCTTAATAATTTTTGATAGAGATCATATAATGTTAATTCCATGGTTTTATTTTATCAAATATCAGCTAAATCCACCATTTTTTGATAAACTAAAAGAAAGAACAATGAGAGGTTGACAAATGAATATCTACCGCACCATCAATCCAATTGCAGCTGAAAATACCTACTATCTTGAAAATGAAGAGTATCTCATCGTGGTTGATCCGGGAAGTGACTGGGACACCATTGAACAAACAATTCATCGTCTTCAAAAGCCTGTTGCTGCCGTTCTACTGACTCATACTCACTATGATCACATTATGAGTCTAGAAAAGGTTAGAGAAACATTTGGGCAACCATCCGTCTATGTTTCTGAAAAAGAAGCCAGCTGGCTCTATACTCCCTTGGACAATGGGTCTGGTCAACCACGACACGATGATCTACCGGATGTTGTCTGCAAACCTGCAGAACAGACCTTTCAATATCAAGAAAGTTATGACATCACCGGTTTTCATTTTCATGTAGTAGAAACTCCGGGACACTCTTGGGGCAGTGTCTCTATCATTTTCCCAGACCAAGAACTAGTTCTGACAGGAGATGCTCTCTTCCGCGGAACCATCGGGCGAACAGATTTACCAACAGGGAATTTTGACCAACTCATTCGCAGTATCAAAGAACAACTGTTCTCTCTTCCAGGACATTACAAAGTCTACCCCGGACACGGGCAAGACACAACCATTTCTCACGAACGCATTTTCAATCCATTTTTTCAATAAGTAATTAAAAAAGACCCTCACGGGTCTTTTTTAAGCAATTTAAATCTTTAGGAATCGGCTCATTGAAATCATCGACCCCAATGCACCAATGACAATACCGACAATAAAGAGGGCTGCAATCATTCCAGGGATAAATAGATTCATTGGAATCAAGGATAAATTCTGTGAAGCAAGACTAGCATGTACAGACTGGAAAGCCACACGATAAGCAAAGTAAACCAAAGCTGATGGGATGATTGCTCCCAACAAGCCTACCCATGCTCCCTCTAATAGGAATGGTCCACGGATGTATGAGTTTTTTGCACCCACCAGACGCATAATCTGAATTTCACGACTACGAGAGATAATGGTAATTCGAATCGTATTTGAAATCAAGAGAATAGCTGTGAAGAGCAAGAGAACTGTTGCTGCAAGTCCCCAAGTTCGCACAAGATCTGCTAATTTAAAGATTCTCTCTGTCTCTACTTCTCCATCACGTACTTCTGATACACCATCAATCTTTGTAACTTCCTTCGCTACTTTTTTCACACTGGAAGGAGTTTTGGTTTCAATGATATAAGCGTCATAAAGCGGATTAGCATCTCCTTTGAAAAGATTCCAAGTTTTTCCTAGCGTCTTTGTCAAATTCTGTAACTGTTCGTCTTTACTTGAATAAGTCACATTCTCTACGTCCGATAAATCCATGATTTGCTTGTAGACTGCTTGGTAACTTTCATTCTTGACTGTCTTTCCTTCGTCATTAACTATGGTTTCTTGCTGATCCGTTGAATCTGCACGCAAGTAAACATTGATACGGACATTATTTTCCAAATCAGAAGCCAATTTTGCAGTATTTAAAATCACAGAAGCAAAGATTCCTACTAGAGTCAAAGTGATTGTTACAGATGAAACGGCCGCAATTGTCATCCACCCATTTCGCTTCAGGCTCTTGAGAGACTCTATAAAGTGTCTAAAAAATCGTCTAATCATCGTATCCGTACTCTCCTTCTGTTTCATCCCGTACTACACGGCCATCTTCAATGGCAATAACACGGTGGCGGAGGGTATTTACAATTTGACTGTTGTGGGTCGCCATCAAAATGGTGGTTCCTTGTAAATTAATACGCTCCAAAAGATTCATAATTTCCCATGAATTTTCAGGGTCCAAATTTCCTGTTGGCTCATCAGCAATCAATACTTTAGGATTGTTGACAATAGCACGCGCAATCGCAATCCGTTGCTGCTCACCACCTGACAATTCATTCGGGAAAGACCGAATCTTGTGCTTGAGACCAACCAAATCCAAGACTTCCATGACACGCTTTTTGATATTACGCGGTTTTTCACCGATAACTTCCATCGCGTAAGCAATATTTTCAAATACAGTTTTACGTGGTAATAATTTGTAGTCTTGGAAAACAACACCGACACTCCGACGAAGTAAAGGCACATCTTTTTTCTTAATCTTAGCGAGGTTAAATTTTCCAACCTTCAAAGACCCTTTATCAATACTCTCCTCACGGTAGAGCAACTTGATAAAGGTTGATTTCCCAGCCCCTGAAGGCCCTACGATATAGGCAAATTCACCCGCCTCAATAGAGACGGACACTCCGCGAAGAGCCGTTGTCCCGTTTCCGTATTTTTTGGAAACGTCTTTCATTTCTATAATTCCCATAAGGTTATCTGTCCAAAGACAGTCCTTTCTTTAATTTTTAACGAATGCGCCATTTTAAATAGGCGTCGATAAAGCCATCAAATTCTCCATCCATGACCTTGTCCACTTGTGCCACTTCAAAATTCGTGCGATGATCCTTTACCATTGTATATGGCGTAAAGACATACGAACGGATTTGACTTCCCCAAGTGATTTCTTGCTTGTCACCCTTTAAGGCATCAACTTCTGCTGCTTTTTTCTCTTGCTCTAGCTGATAGAGTTTAGCTTGCAGCATTTTCATAGCTCGGTCACGGTTCCCATATTGGGTCCGATCAACCGTTGAAGCCACGACAATCCCCGTTGGAATGTGGGTCAAACGCACACCAGTCGAAACCTTGTTGACGTTCTGTCCACCAGCACCTCCACTTCGGAAAGTATCCATCTTGATATCTTCGTCACGGATATCCACTTCGATTGCATCATCCAATTCTGGCATGACCTCAACAGAAGTAAAGGAGGTATGGCGTCTCTTAGCTGAATCAAAGGGTGAAATCCGAACCAATCGATGTACACCCATCTCTGACTTCAAAAAACCGTAGGCATTTGGTCCTTCAAAGCCAAGTGTCACTGACTTGATTCCTGCTTCATCTCCCGCTTGATAATCCAAAGTCTCTACTTTATAGCCATGCGCATTTCCGTAGCGAATATACATCCGCATCAGCATCTCACCCCAGTCTTGCGCCTCTGTACCACCAGAACCTGGATGAATCTCCAGGATGGCATTATTATGGTCATAAGGCTCTGACAAGAGCAAGGTCATTTCATAGTTGGCCATTAGCTTATCTAACTCAACCAACTTTTCAACCAACTCATCTCGCACAGAATCATCCTCTGCCAGAAAATCCTGCAGAATTTCTGATTCTTCCAACAAATCAATCATCTGGTGAAAATTGTTGTAGGTATTCTTGAGTTCATTGAGTTCTTGTGATGTTTTTTGTGCGGCAATATTGTCGTTCCAAAAATCAGGTTCCGTCATCTTGTTTTCCAAGATGGCAATCTCTTCCTCTAGACCTTCTAAGTCAAAGAGACCCCCTGAACGAGTCTAATTTGGCTGACAGTTCGTCTATCTTTTGGCAAATTTCTGCTGTATCCATTGTCTACCTCATTCTTTATTGTTCATTCCATTTTATCATATTTGATGCGGTTTGGCTAATTTCAAAAAATTGGCCCTCTCCTCTTGTACATCTGGATGTTCTGATTGAATCTCCTCAATGAAGGAAATTAGGTCGTCGCTAGGTTCTTTCACCAATTCTCCCAAGGCCCAAATAGCTGTCGCAGCGTGGATGGGATTTTGCATCTTATCGATGATTTCAAGGAGTTTGGGAATAGCTGAGCGGTCATGCGAATTGGCAAGGGCAATAATAGCATTGCGTTGTAAGATATTCTTCCCTCGCCAGCTTCCTGCAATCATGCCAAATTTTTCCTTAAATTGACCATTGGACAATTCCAAAAAAGGCAATAATTCAGGGTGTGCCAAATCAGGGTCAATGTCCACTACAGGCGGACTGTCAATTCCTTTATTGTAAGGACAACAGATTTGACAAATATCACAACCATAGATGACCGTCTTGATTTTCTTGCGGAATTCTAGCTCCATCATGCCCTTGACTTGTGTCTGGAAAGAAAGACAACGACGGGCATTCATACTCCCATCACCTATCAGACAGGAGGTTGGACAGATGTCGACACAGCGATTACAATTTCCACAATCATAATCTACTGGGCTATCTGGCTCAATTTCCAAATTGGTAATCAACTCACCTAGAAACATGTAGGAACCATATTCCTTGGAAATGACCAATCCATTTTTCCCAATAAAACCAATTCCTGCACGCCGTGCAACAGCCGTATCCACCAATGCACCGGTATCAACCATCCCTTTGTATTCAAAGTCTGCGGTCAATTTTTCAATACCACGGGCCAATCTCTCTAGCTTATCTTGAACGATGTAATGATAGTCTAAGCCCCAGGAATTGGGCGTGATTTTCCCGCGTCGAAAAGCTGTCTTTTGAGGCTGTTGTGGCAACCTTCGAGGATAGGCAACCGCAATCGAGATAATCGTCTTTGCAGAGTTTAAACTCAATTTCGGTTGAATTCGCTCCTCAATATTCTTATGTTCAAAGCCTGAAGAACGTCCTTCTTCAACAGCAGCACGCAAGGATTTTTCCAAATAGGCAAAATCATCTGCTGTGGTAAAACCAATCTTTGAAATCCCAATTTCCTGCGCTAATTGTGTGATTGTTTCTTTCAGATTCATCACTTCTATTTTAGCAAAAATGCCTAAAATTGCAATGATTCTCAAAATCCAATGCGACTTTTCAAACAGAACTTTCTAGATTATCACTAATTATCCGTTTTAAAAAAGGAAAACAGATAATTAGTATAACATAAAAAAGAGGGAATCAAATTACAAATAGGTAACGATTCGCCTCTTTAAATTACAACTATCTTACAAAATGATAGAATTGAGACATTTCAATCCTTATTTCTACTGACCATAAATAGTTGCTGCATTGATCGCAGCTTCTAATTTCTCAAGGTTTGCTTTTTTGGTAGCCCCCATAATCAAGAACCAATCTACTAAAGGCCAAATACCAAGTGTGGCCCAAGAAAACAATAATTTACAAACACCTAATCCAATGTGACCAATATAAAAACGATCAACACCTAGGTAGCCTAAGAAAATCGAAAAAATCAAGGCTATCGTTGGATTTTTCATTTCTGCTGAAAAGATATAAGCCTGCTGGCTATCTGTTAAATTCTCTAAACGCTGGCGAATCATAGGTACTGCTGCTGCAGGTAAGTTACTTGCATTGGCTGCTAAATAAGCATCTGAAAATACTGACATCTAATTTCCTCTCCTTTGTCACTCTAGTATACAGGGAAAATATTCTTTTGTAAAGATTAACTCATCTCGTTTCGAAGGGCAAGTGCGACTTCTGGTTTATCTGTGATAATAGCTGTGACACCTTTTTTGAAGGCTTTTTTCATCACTTTTTCATCATTTACCGTCCACAAACGCAAATGTTTCTTAGCCGATTTCCCTTTTTTAAAATACCATTTATGTGATAAATGCAACGCACCAATCCATGGCAGGAAAGCCCCTAGAAAAACCAAAATGCTTCGTTTACTCACCAAATACCCAAGCTCAGCTGTAGGATCAATGCGGTGCATTTTCAATAATGAGCGTAAACTAAAAGATGAATACATGACTTCAAAAGGACGGTCAGTTTCCACTAATAAGTCGCCAATTTTTTTCTCAATTCCCTTATAGGGATAGACAGAGGTTTTTAACTCTATATTCAGACACCCCTGATACTGGCGTTCCTCTAATAACTCAAACACTTCACGTAGGGTCGGAATTGTCTGACCAGCATATTCTGTATCAAACCAAATTCCCGCATCCAGTTCCTTCAGTTCTGCTAGGGTCATTTCCTTCACGAGACCAGAACCATTTGTTGTTCGATCAACTGTTTCGTCATGAATGACAACAATCTCTCCATCCTTACTCAGATGCACATCTAGCTCAATACCGTCTGCTCCTACTCGAATCGCCTCTTCAAAGGCTGCCAAGGTATTTTCAGGTCGATTAATTCGACTCCCTCTATGCGCTACAATCTCTGTCATGACACTCTCCACTCTTTCCAAAACTTCCTATATTGTACCACATTTTTTTAAGATTGGAGTGCTCTATCCACTTTTCCTATGATATAATAGAGAAAAGGAGGGGACGATATGAGTATCACCGTTCTGCGAAACACAAATGTTCTAAACTCTTGGCGAACGTTAGAGCTAACAGTAGACCAACAGTCTGTCGTTCGCTTATCTCATCAACAATCACAGACCTTTAAACTGCCCTATTATCCAGCAAAAGTAACGGTTAAGGAAGACCCTAAATCTTTTTTTATCGCCCATAACCACCAAATCCTCATTATGGAGAATAATCCATTGTACCAACTGTTAACGCTCATTTCTACCGTACTGTTAATACTTTGTTTTATCGTGACAGCACAATGGATACGTATAGGTTTCTATTTAGCCATTATAACACTTCTATCCATCACTATTTTCTTCGTTCCACAATATCGGTTTAAACCGTTTGTCAGTCCAAACATGCAGATTAAAAATAGTCTATTATCCTAATCGCAAAAAAGACGCCCTAGGCGTCTTTTTTAACATGGTAAATTAAATAGCATTCTTATCTTGTCCAAGCGCACGTTGAATTGCTTTTACAATTTCAACAATCACAAGGGCAAGGAAGCTACCAATTAGAACGACGGTCCATTGATTCATATCAAGGTGAGCAACGTGGAATATTTTCTCTAGGAATGGTATGGTTAATGTCGCCACCAAGAGTAAGAGAGAACCAAGAATTGCCCAGTTGAACATCTTGTTTTTAAACGGACCAACTGTGAAGACTGATTGGTAAACAGACTTGACGTTGAAAGCATGTACCAATTGGATCAAACCAAGCGTTGCGTAAGCCATAGTTAGGGCATCTGCGTGGATAGCATGGTAGTCACCGACGTGAACTGGGTTGGCAATAGCGTAACCATAGACACCAAGTACAAGAGCACCTTGCATCAAACCTTGGTAAGCTACGGCACCAAGTACACCACCTGAGAAGAAGCTCGAGTTACGTCCACGAGGTTTGTGTTTCATAACGCCTGGTTCAGCAGGTTCCATACCAAGTGCAATCGCTGGAAGCGTATCTGTTACCAAGTTGATCCAAAGAAGATGAACTGGCTCAAGAACATCCCAACCAAACAAGGTAGCAAGGAAGATTGTAAGTACCTCAGCGATATTCGCTGAAAGCAAGTATTGAACTGTTTTTTGGATGTTTGAGAAGACCTTACGTCCTTCTTCAACGGCAACGATGATAGTTGCAAAGTTATCATCGGCAAGGACCATGTCAGAAGCACCCTTAGAAACTTCTGTACCAGTGATCCCCATACCAATACCGATATCAGCTGTTTTAAGAGATGGCGCATCATTCACCCCGTCACCTGTCATGGCAACGACTTTACCTTCATTTTGCCATGCTTTCACGATACGAACCTTGTGCTCTGGAGATACACGCGCATAAACGGAGTATTGTTTGAAGACCTTTTGGAATTCTTCATCAGAAAGCTCGTTCAACTCAGCACCAGTAAAGACGTGGTCTTCTGTATCGTTAGGATCGATGATTCCAAGTCGTTTGGCAATTGCTTCTGCTGTATCTTGGTGGTCACCTGTGATCATGATTGGACGGATACCAGCTTCTTTGGCAACCGCAACGGCTTGCGCTGCTTCTGGACGTTCTGGGTCAATCATACCAACCAAACCAGCAAAGACTAAATCATTTTCAACCACTTCTGTTTCAAGCGTTGGAATTTCTGACTCATACTTGTAAGCCATCATGAGGACACGAAGCGCTTCTTTAGCGAGTGATTTATTGGTTGCAAGAATCGCTTCTTTATCAGCGTCAGTGATTGGACGAACTGTCCCATTTTCTTCAATCTGAGTGACACGTTTGAGCAATTGATCTGGCGCACCTTTGACAGCAACGAGGTATTTGTCGTCCGCCAATTTATGAATCGTTGACATCAATTTACGATCTGAATCAAATGGTAACTCAGCCACACGTGGCTCAGCTTTTAACATATCACGTACATCAACAGCATGATCAAAACCAAATTGAACAAGGGCAGTTTCAGTTGGATCACCAATCAATTTACCATCTTGGTCAACTTTCGTATCGTTGGCAAAGTTCATGACACGAAGGGTCATATTGTCTCCAGCAATATCATCTGCAGAATCAAATACTCGACCATTGTAATAAACCTTTTCAACCGTCATTTGGTTCATGGTCAAGGTACCAGTCTTATCTGAGGCGATGATTTCTGTTGAACCAAGTGTTTCAACCGCTGGCAATTGACGGATGATGGAGTTACGTTTCGCAAGAACTTGTGTTCCCATTGAAAGAACAATCGTAACAACTGCAGGGAGTCCTTCAGGAATAGCAGCTACCGCAAGAGCTACCGCAGTCATCAAGGCTTCAAGAGGAGCTTCACCACGTACAAATACAGAAACGACAAAGGTAATGGCCGCAATGACAAGAACTGCATACGTCAATACTTTCGATAAGTGGTGCAAGTTTTGTTTGAGTGGTGTATCTGTTTCTTCTGCATTCGCAAGCATGCTGGCAATATGACCTACCTCAGTAAACATACCAGTGTTTGTCACCACACCAATACCACGTCCGTAAGTGACGTTTGAGTTTTGGTACCCCATATTCACACGGTCACCGAGACCAGCATCCTCAGTAAGGGTTACATCCAAGTTTTTCTCAACTGGGACAGATTCTCCTGTAAGGGCTGCTTCTTCAATCTTAAGCGAGGCTGCTTCCAAGAGGCGCATATCAGCAGGGACAACATCACCAGCTTCTAACATCACCACATCACCTGGTACCAAGTCTTTTGAATCAACCTCAGTCACATGCCCATCACGGCGAACACGTGCAACAGGGCTTGACATTGATTTCAATGCATCAATCGCAGCTTCGGCTTGCCCTTCTTGGTAAACACCAAAGGCAGCATTCAAGACAACTACAAGCAAGATGATGATGGCATCTGTTAACCCTTCTGTTCCCTCAGTTACCACTGAAAGTGCTGCCGCTGCAAGCAAGATGATAATCATCAAATCCTTGAATTGATCCAAGAATTTTTGCCAAACTGTACGTTTTTCACCTTCATCCAATTCATTTCGGCCATAAGTAGCCAAACGCTGCGCTGCCTCGTCACTTGTCAATCCCTTTTTAGTGGTCTGCAAGGCTTCAAGAACAGCTTCTTCTGTCTGCGTATAGTACGCCTGACGGTTTTGTTCCTTTGACATTTCGTCTCCTCCTCTGGTCTTTTCCAAACAAAAAGACCTGTTTTATTCCAAACAAGTCTCGCTATTTCAGATTATGCCGGAAATACTAGATTTCGTAATGACGACATAAACACGATTCACCTTGTCCGCTTTTCACTATGGGGTTACACAGTGAAATAGAAACTGACAATCGTTAGCTACTCCCTCGATTTGTCATCTATTATATCAAATTCCGAGGTTTTTTCAAAGAAAATTAATTCTGAAAACGTTTTATAAAAGAGGATTTCCCCAAGAAATTTCCATTCGATAAGAAGCAAAAATCCCTTCTGCTTCTAGCTGCTTCAAATCATAATGAAGTCGGATTGACTGCGCTTCTTCGTCCAATTGATATTCGTTCGTCACCGTTACAAAATGTTGCAACCCAATTGGGGTTGGCACCACCACAATGGCTTCTTGATTCGAAAGAAACCGCATCAAGGTTTTGGGTGAAGAAAATCGCGTCATGGATAACTCCTTGTCATCACATTTAATGACCACCTTTTCTTGCTCCTCATTCGTATACATTAGATAGAGTTGATTCTTTTTACGAAGGACTTCAACAGGGTAAACCTGATCAACCACCTCCATTTGTCCATCTAAATCAATCTCATTTGTCAAGTGAATTTGCACGTTCTATTACTCCTTCTTTTGTCTTTTTTTATTATATGCTAAATGTTGTATTTCGTAAACTCTTACGAATCTCCCCCTCCCGTATGACAATCTTTTCATTTTTTGCTGATATTTGCTATAATAGTAGAATGATTGAAAAAGTATTTCGTGATCCCGTACATAATTACATCCATGTTGACCATGAGGTCATTTATCAGTTAATCAATAGCAGAGAATTTCAACGACTACGCCGCATCAAACAGTTAGGAACCACTTCCTATACTTTCCACGGTGGCGAGCATAGCCGTTTTTCGCATTGTCTTGGTGCTTATGAAATTGCCCGTCGAATTGTTGAAGCCTTTGAAGAGCACTATCCAGATAAATGGAATCCAGAAGAATCTCTTCTGACAATGACGAGTGCCCTCTTGCATGATGTCGGACACGGTGCCTATTCACATACCTTCGAACGTTTGTTTGATACCAATCATGAGGAGATGACCTGCGCTATTATTACCAGTCCTGAGACAGAAGTCAATGCCATTTTGAAACAAGTTGCTCCTGATTTTCCAGAAAAGATTGCCAGTGTCATCCGCCACACCTATCCGAATAAGCAGGTTGTCCAATTAATATCAAGCCAGATTGATGTTGATCGCATGGACTATTTGCTGAGGGATTCCTATTTCACTGGGGCAAGCTATGGCGAATTTGATCTGACACGAATTTTACGGGTCATCCAACCTATTGACAAGGGCATTGCCTTTCGTGAATCAGGAATGCATGCTGTCGAAGATTATGTGCTAAGCCGCTATCAGATGTATATGCAAGTCTATTTTCATCCAGCCAGTCGCTCCATGGAAGTTCTCTTACAAAATTTATTGAATCGTGCAAAGATGCTCTATATCGCTGAAAAAGACTTTTTTACTACTTCTTCACCTCGGCTAATCCCCTTCTTTGAACATCAGGTGACCTTATCAGATTACTTAGCCTTGGACGATGGCGTGATGAATACCTATTTCCAATCTTGGATTGATGGACCTGATAAGATTTTATCCGACTTGGCGCAACGGTATGTCAATCGTAAAGTCTTCAAATCCATTACTGTTGACCCAGAAGAAGAGGGTAAACTGGATGTTTTACGTCAGATTGTTGCTGATGTTGGGTTTGATCCAGAATATTACACAGCAATCCATCATAATTTTGATTTGCCTTATGATGTGTATCGGCCTGAAGCAACTAAGAAACGAACCCAAATTGAAATTCTACGTAAGGATAATAGCCTCATAGAACTGTCCCAACTGTCCCCGATTGTTGCCTCCCTAGCTGGTACCATTCATGGAAATAGTCGTTTCTATTTCCCTAAGGAAATGTTAGAAGAAACAGGCATTTTTGCTGATAAAAACGAAGAATTTTCACACTACATTCACAACGAACACTTTACTTACGGAGGAACTCATGGGAATTAAACTCGTGGCTATTGATATTGATGGCACACTGCTCAATCCACAAAAAGAAATTACACCAGAAGTTTTTGAAGCGATTCAAGAGGCCAAACAAGCTGGGGTTAAAATTGTTATCACTACTGGGCGCCCAATTACTGGTGTCCGAGCTATTTTGAAAGAGTTAAATCTGACCGATGAAGGCGACTATGTCATTACCTTTAATGGCGGATTGGTCCAAGATGTAGCCAGTCAAAAGGATATTGTCAAAGAAACCTTGAGCTACGAAGATTATTTGGATATCGAACTCTTATCCCGTAAATTAACAGTTCCGATGCATGCCAGTACTAAAGAAGGTATTTATACAGCGAACCGGAATATCGGCAAATACACAATTTACGAATCAACATTGGTGGACGCTCCTATCTTCTATCGCACACCAGATGAAATGAAGACCAAAGAAATCGTCAAGACGATGATGGTCGACGAACCAGATCGCTTGGATGAAACCATCAAGCAGATTCCTGCTGATTTCTTTGACAAATACAACATCGCCAAATCTGCCGCCTTCTACTTGGAAATCACTCCAAAAACAGTCAATAAAGGGCTGGCAATCCAACGCTTAGCAACTTTCCTAGGTCTAACGCTAGACGAGACGATGGCCATCGGTGACGAGGAAAATGATCGTTCCATGTTAGAAGTAGTTGGAACACCTGTTGTCATGGAAAATGGCAATCCTGAATTGAAAAAAATTGCCAAATACATTACCAAATCAAATGAAGAAAGTGGCGTCGCACACGCCCTTAGAGAGTGGGTGTTAGCCTAATGTATACATATCAGACTGGTCTTGCTGCAGAAAAACACGATGAATTTGTCAAACAACATCCTCAGGTGAATCTTTTACAAAGTAGTAAATGGGCACAAATAAAAGACAACTGGGGAAATGAACGAATTGGTTTTTACAAGGATGGACAACTGGTTGCTGTTGCCTCTATCCTCATTCAACCGCTACCATTGGGCTGGAGCATGATTTATATTCCACGTGGGCCCATTATGGACTATACAGACAAAGAGCTAGTGAGCTTTGTCCTCACTTCTCTCAAAACTATTGCTAAGACACATCGCGCTGTTTTTATCAAATTTGATCCTTCCATCTATTTTCAGCAACATCTTGTGGGATTTGAGGGAGTTGACAATCCTCAGACACACGCAACCATTCAATTACTTACAGAATTAGGATGCCACTGGGTGGGGCGGACTAGTGATATTTCTGAGACGATTCAACCACGTTTCCAAGCGAATATCTACGCTAAGGATTTTCAGCTAGATCAGCTCCCTAAAAAAACCAAACAACTCTTACGAACTGCTGAAAATAAGGGTGTTACGATTGAATTTGGACACTTGGAGATGGTCGAAGCATTTGCTAATCTCATGAAAAAAACAGAGGCTCGCAAAAGCATCCACTTGCGCAACCAAGATTATTACACAAAACTCCTAAAAACCTATGGCGACGACGCCTACATTACGATGGCACATTTAGATATTGCTACTCGCTTTGAAAAATTATCTGAAGAATTAGCAAAACAAGAAAATATTCAAGCTGCTTTTACAGAAAGTACGCGTGAAAGTAAGGTTAAGACAACCTTGAAAGAGATTGAACGACTACAAGCAGAACTGGACTTTTTAAAAAATCATCTCAATCAAGGCAAGTCGGTTATCCCTCTATCCGCTACTCTCTCTCTCAACTTTGGGGATAGTTCGGAAAATATCTACGCTGGTATGGATGAAGAGTTTAGACATTACCAATCGGCACTCGTCACTTGGCAAAAAACAGCCCTTCATGCTTTTGAAATGGGCATCCTACACCAGAACATGGGAGGAATTGAAAACCAACTTGACGGTGGACTGTACAATTTCAAATCCAAACTGAACCCTATGATTGAAGAGTTTATTGGCGAGTTTAATCTCCCTGTTAGCCCTCTTTATCCTCTCTTCAATCTTGCCTATACCCTACGAAAAAAATTAAGAAGTAAACACTCATGACATTACAACTATTAACTTTAGAAGCATTTCAAGAACACGCGAAGACAGTCTCCGAACGCTCTTTTTTACAAACGGAGGAAATGGCTATACTCCTGCAAAAAAGAGGCATGACTGTCGAACGAATTGGACTTGTCAAAGATCATACCGTTCTCGTTTCTGCCTTATTATACAGTCTCCCTATGACAGGTGGTCTGCATATGGAAATCAATTGCGGTCCTATCACCTCTCATCCCGAATCCCTGCCAGAGTTTTATCGGCTACTGCAGGACTATGCTCGTCAAAAAGGGGCACTCCAACTGATTGTCAAACCCTACCAAACATACCAAACTTTTGATAGCAATGGCCAACCAACTAGTAGTGAGCAAACACAATTCATAACTGATTTGACCAATTTGGGTTACCAATTTGACGGCCTCCAGACAGGCTATCCAGGTGGAGAACCAGACTGGCACTATGTCAAAGATTTAACCGGTCTTACTCCTACAACACTGCGCTCTTCTTTCAGCAAAAAAGGAAAAGCTTTAGCTAAGAAAACATCAACTTTTGGTATCCAGCTCCGTCAGCTCAAGCGTGAGGAATTGCATTTGTTCAAAGAAATCACAGAAGCAACCTCTGAGCGTCGCGAATACACTGATAAATCTCTTGATTATTACCAAGATTTTTACGATGCGTTTGGTGATCACTGTGAATTTATGGTTGCTTCCATCAATTTTCAAGATTATCTACAAAACTTGCAAGCTGGCAAGGCAAAGCTAGAAAAGGACATTACTACTCTTGATGAGAAACTAAAACTGGGACAAAATCCAAATAAACTGAACTCACAGAAAAGGGAATTGGAACAACAGGTTGCTACTTTTGATACTCGTATCCTAGAAGCAGAGCAATTGATTGCACAACATGGTTCTGAAGATGTCCTCTTGGCAGGCAGCCTCTTTGTCTACACACCACACGAATCGGTCTATCTCTTCAGCGGTTCTTATACAGAGTTCAACAAATTTTATGCACCAATGGCCCTTCAAGAGCATGTCATGCAGGAAAGCCTCAGACGGGGAATTTCCTTCTACAATCTCTTGGGAATTACTGGTCTGTTTGATGGTACGGATGGGGTGCTACGCTTCAAACAAAACTTTAACGGCCATATTGTCCGTAAAATGGGGACCTTCCGCTATTACCCAAATCCACTCAAATATAAGATGATTCAAGTCATTAAAAAGCTTTTAAGAAGACAATAAAAATCTAGGCCTAAACCTAGATTTTTTATTTAATTCGTAAAACGACCTGTATAATCAATATTTAAGTCAAAATAAGAACGTCCTGAAAGCAATCTCGCCTTAGACGTGAATTGCCACGCTGCTGCACGCGCATGCAATGCCATTGAACGTGCTTGCTGCACCGACATACCGTTGACATATGGATACTGTGCTAACCAAAAGTTACTCATGCCAAATTGATCAGATTTAATCGGTCCGGCATAACCCAGCCCACTCTTATCAATCCAACTTGCACCAGTATAGTGAATAAGATTATGGTAGCCTAAACGCTTCATCTCATTTTCCCATTCTTTCATATTGGCGTTGATGTTCGCTCTCGTTTTCTGTTCTTCAATATCATTCACCATCACTGTATTTGTTGGTAAGCCAAGACGTTTCGCAGCTGCCACAAAATACTGTGCTTCTTCTTTAGCAGTCTTTGCATCCACAAAGTGAGAATAATGGTATACAGAAACTCGTAATCCAGCCGCACGAGCATTGCGAATTTGACCTTCTGCATATGGATTAAAATAAGAATTGCCTTCTGTTAATTTCACGACAACTCCAGCAACACCTTGATTGATTAGCTTCCGATAATCATCCACTGATAGGGCACCATTGTGGCTACTAATATCAATAAAGGAATTGCCAGATTTTTGTGTGTAGGATACACGAGCAGTTGTCGCAGCAATCCCATAGCGTTGTCCAGCACTTGTCACATACAGATGAGCATTGTATACGCCTGTTTCGTAAGCGTGATTCGCCAATCGCACTGTGATACGGAAGGTGCCATCTGTCTGTTTAGCAGCTTCATACCAAATCAAATCTCCTCGGCCATTGGCATCCGACCAAACTGGGACTTCCACTTTAGTGACTCCTGCTGGCGCAAAGATATCCGATACAACAACATCAAAGAGACCATAGGTGTTGTCTACATCACGGATTTCAATTTTAGCACTAGGAGTGTTACTTTGAATTGTCACCTGTGTTCTTGCTGATGTGACGCCTGTCTGACTTCCATCCTTGTACAAATAATACAAGTGTACTTGATAATATCCAGTCTCATACAGGTGGTCTTTTGCTGCAACGCTCACCTTATAGGTACCATCCGATTGACGTTTTGCTTCGTACCAGATAATATCATTTTGATTATTTTTTTCAGACCATATTGGGACTTTTACAGATGCAATTTCTTTTGGCGCAGAAATATTCGATACAATCACATCAAAGGTTCCTTGACTTGCATTTACATTTTGGAAGGAAATTGTACCATTTAATTTCTGTACTTTTGGTTGTTCTTGAGATTTATTTACCAAAGGAAGAGTTATTTGTTTAGCAGTGATCCCTGTCTGACTTCCATCTTGGTACTTATAATAGAGATGGACATTGTACACTCCAGTCTCGTTTTTATGATCTTTTTTGTGAATCGTCAGTTTGTAAGTACCGTTTGCTTGTTTTTTAGCCGTATACCAGATGATATCGTCCTGGTTTTTGTTTTCTGTCCAGACAGGAATCTTCACTTCTGAAATAGTCTTAGGTGCAACTATGTCCGAAACAATGACATCGAACGTCCCTGAAGAGGCATTCACATTGGTAATCTTCAATGTTCCTGTCAAGCGACTCGGGCTTGTCTTAGGCAGTTGGACTGTAGTGGCAGGTTTGCGAGTCGTGGTTACTGGCTTTTTCGTTGTGGTAATGGGTTTTGGCTGAGATTTCGGTTGAGTTAAATTCACCTTTGTTGAGCCAACCCCTTCCATGCCCCCATCCTGATAGCGATAATAGAGATGGGCATGATAGATTCCCATGCTATTTTTGTGGGAACTAGTTTGAACAGAAACCTTGAAAGTTCCATTTGATTGGCGCTTGGCAGTATACCAAATCAAATCATCTTGACCATTTACTTCAGACCAAACAGGAACCTTTATTTCAGAAATTGATTTTGCAGATTCTATATCTGAGATGAGGATATCAAAACCAGTGGGCTGCTGATTCACAGCAGAAATGGTGATTTTTCCTTTTGTTGCTACTGCTATCTTTTGAGCAGACGCAATTCCTTCTAATTTGCCATTTGTATATTGGTAATAAAGGTGCGCATGATACAATCCCTTGCCATTCTTATGATGATGAACCTGAACAGTCACTTTATAGGTGCCATCTGTTTGTTTGGTAGCCGTGTACCACTTCAAATCATCTTGGCCGTTTTCATCCGTCCAAACAGGAACCTTAACAGTTTGAATAGCATTTGAACTACCTACTTGAGAAATGATAATATCAAAACTTCCTGTTTGGGAATTAAACGCATTTATCACCAGTTTTCCTGTAGGAGCAGTAGATAGGCTTGTCTTTGTAGCAGTAATCCCTTCTGTCTTACCATTGGTATAGGCATAATAGAGATGGACATGGTAGACACCCGTTCCATTTTTATGATTCTTTTTAGAAATAGATACCTTGTAAGAACCATCAGACTGACGCGTTGCTACATACCATTTGAGGTCATCTTGGCCATTCTCTTCTGTCCAAACCGGAACTTTAACCGATTGAACAGCATACGGAGCTGCTACTGATTTCACGACAACATCGAATGTGCCGACGGTTTTATTGATATTCTCAATAGAAATATTGCCAGTAGTCGTGGTCAAACTAGTCGTTGTAGAAGCTACCCCCTGAACTTTACCTGCTGTATTTTCATAATAAAGGTGGATATGGTATAAACCTACCCCATTTTTATGGTCCTTCTTATGAACAGTTACTTTATATGTCCCATCAGACTGACGAGCTGCTGTATACCAGCGGATATCATCTTGACCATTTTCGTCTGTCCAAACCGGAACTTTAACCGTTTTTAGGCCTGTACTCAACGACACATTTGAGATGATCACGTCAAATGTTCCTGTTTTTACATTCTGGTTTTTAATTGTTATCCGCCCTTTGGCAATACTTGCAGACTCTGAAATGGCACGAATAGGCTCACTAGTGCTCTTGCTTGTCTGGGAAGTACTTGTTGATGGAGAAGTCGCTTGAGAGGTGACCGTCGTTGAAGAGACCACAGTTGATGAAGTGCTTTCTTCAGGGGACACACGCCATTCAAACTGATAATCTGTGACTTCATAGACAGTTCCATCTACTGCTTCTGCCTTTACCGATACAAAAATCCGTTCAGAAGCAATTGCTTCACGCTGTATAAAGGCTTGAAAATGTCCTGCCTCATCTCTTTCAAAGGCAACCTCTTTGGCATCACTTTTGTCTTCTCTTGACCAAAAGGTTGCGACTGCTTTTTGAAATACTATTTTTTCTTCAGATAAAAGAAGAACAGCCTTCTTCTCTTTCATAGAAACGGATAATTTCTCCTCTGTTTCAGAGGAAGACTGCTGCTCTTGACGGATAATCGCTTTCGGCTGTGCAACAATTTCATCTGCTCCAACCACTTGCCCTCCCAGTACAAGGGCTGACAAACAGGTAAAGTACATGATTTTCTTAAATTTCAATACATACTCCTTTTTTATTGTCAAAAGACTTCTAGCTTTGCAGTTAGAAGTCCTTTGATGTTTTTGATAATAAACGTAATGGTTAGAAGTTCAACAATGCTAAGAAGCTAGCTGGTTCAAGTGACGCACCACCAACAAGCGCTCCATCAACATCTGGACAAGCCATGTATTCTGCAACATTTTCAGGTTTTACAGAACCACCATATTGCACACGCACTTTGTCCGCCACTTCTTGACCAAAGTCAGCTGCAACAACATCACGAACAGCTTTACACATGTTTTGTGCATCTTCTGAAGTAGCTGATTTACCAGTACCGATTGCCCAGATTGGTTCATAGGCAATTACAAGTGATGCGACTTGCTCAGCAGACAAGTCTTTCAAGGCTGCAGAAACTTGTGCACCTACAAACTCAACTGCCTTACCAGCTTCGTAAGTTTCAAGTGACTCACCACAACAGATGATTGGTGTCATACCATTTTTGAAAATAGCATGCGCTTTTTTGTTGATATCTTCGTCTGTTTCATGGAAGTAATCACGACGTTCTGAGTGACCAATGATGACATAGTCCACTTCCAAAGCCGCAAGAGTTGCAGGGCTGTTTTCACCAGTGTAAGCACCGAAATCTTCAAAGTAGCAGTTTTGTGCAGCAACTTTCAAGTCAGTTCCTTTCACACCTTTTTTCATTCCTTCGATGAAAAGAGCTGGAGAACCAATAACAGTTTCAACAACATCTGATGAAGGAATTTGATCTTTAACAGCTGTAACAAATTCGCGTGCTTCAGCCGCAGTTTTGTTCATTTTCCAGTTTCCGGCAATAATTGGTTTACGTGACATTTCACATACCTCTTCTTATTTTATTTTACAAACATTATTGTAGCATATTTCTAAAAAATATTAAAGGCTCATCTAAGCAAATTTAATAGCCACCCCCTGGAATACCAAAATACTCTTCCAAGGTCCGACCAGATTTATAAATATCTTCAGCCTCTTTCCCAATATAGCGAATATGCCAAGATTCATACATATAACCAGTAATGGATTCCTTTCCTTGATGGTATCGTAAGACAAACCCATAGCGATGCATATTGGAGTGTAACCAATTGACTGCTCCTGAAGTCAATAATCCACCTTGAGAATTCAGAATATCAAAAGCTAAGCCTGTCTGGTGCTCACTGTAACCTGGTCGAGCTGAAACCCTATCTGCCTCTGCCTGTCCATACGAAGCTACATAATTTTGATAGAGTTGTGCTTGATAAGCATATGATCGAAATCCACTATAAGCACTACTGATTGGTAACCCTTGAGCCTGCATATCTGCAATCATTTTTCTTACCTGAACACCAGCTATCCTGTTTTCTCCCGGATTATAATTGGGATTGACAGGATGTTTTTTATTCACAATAATAATCGGTCCATACTTTCCTTGCACGGTATAATAGTTCCCATTGTACTGCGGCCCCTTAAACTGAATCTTTGTGGTTGTCGCCCCAAGACCAGAACGGACGCTATCTTTAGTGGTTACATAGGCATGAACATGGTATTTGCCAGATTGATAACCATGATCAGCAATTTTAACAGTTACTCTGTAACGACCATCTGCCTGCCGACTGGCCAAATACCAACTCAAATCATCTTTTCCTCTTGCATCAGACCATACAGGTACTTCAACTTTTGAAATTCCTGCCGGAACAAACAAATCAGAGATGACAACATCAAAGCTACCTCTATGTTCGTCTCTATTCTCGATACTCAGTTTTCCCTCAGGCGTCTTCTGCTTGATATCCACCAACTGCTTTGCTGATGTTACAAACACCTGACTGCCATCTGTGAATTGATAGTAAAGATGTATAAAATAATGGCCTTTGCTGTATTGATGATTCCTTGCTCGAACTGATACCACGTATCTTCCATCTGCCATCTTTTTGGCAGGATACCATACAATATCATCTTGCCCATTCACTTCAGACCAGACAGGTACCATGATGGCCTTCAATTCACGAGGGGCAGTTACTCCCGTGATAACAATTTCAAAATCTCCCTTTGCATCATTGTAGTCTTGCACTTGGAGCTGACCAGTGCTAATTGGTTCCCTCATCTGTGCCTGAAACGCTTTTACACCAACAGTTTGATTTTTATCCAAAGTATAATACAAATGGAATTGGTAGTTCCCGTATGAGAATTTATGCTGTTTAGCGAGGACAGTCAATTGGTACACTCCACTTGCTTGTGGATTTAAGTTATACCAATGCAGATCGTCCTGTCCACCAACTTCAGACCAAACCGCTACTTTTACCATAGAAATTGCTTCAGAACTACGGACTTTATCAATTCCAATCGTCAGCTCTCCTGGTTTATCCGATATCAAATTTATTTCTCCTCCGATAGTCACTGGGGGTTCAACTGGAGGACTTGGTAATTGAGTCGATGACGGTTTTCCCAAGGCATAAAAAGCCACTCCCTCTTGGCGCCAACCTCGTGTTCCAAGGACCTTATACTCATTGTTATCTTTTGTATATAGATGCCTCTTTAGTCCTGAGTGGTAGAGTCGATAAACGGGAACATCACCGAATGAATGGAAAGCTTTCCCCTCTTGACGCCAGCCTCGTGTTCCTAAAACACGATATTCATACGCATCCTTCGTATAAAAATGGACCTTCAAACCAGAATGATAGAGTCGGTACACTGGTTCCCCTTTATCAGGAGACGTATTCCAAGCAACGCCTTCTTGTTTCCAGCCCCGCGTTCCAAGAGTACTGTATTCATTTTTATCCATCGTATAAAGATGGACCTTCAAACCAGAATGATAAAGGCGGTAAAGTGCATTTCCCGAAAGATTTGCATCTTTCTCTCCATTACTAGCAGTGGTTATAGATACCTTTTCAGAACTTGTTGACTTCTCACTAGTGGTCGGTGGTTCCTTCGTAGTAGGATCAGTCGGTATACTGCTAGTTTCTGACGACGAAGGAGTAGATATCGTGCTAGAAGGCTCCTCCACACTTGTAGAAACATTTACAGCACTTGTTCCCGTTGAAGGACTAGTCGACACTGTTGTCATATTTTCTTCTGCCATGACAAAAATCGCAGAGTCTAAACAAAATAGTATAAAACCTGCCATTAACAGTCCCACACTAAAAAACTTTTTCATCGTATTTTACCTCCTCTTTCTTTTTATTATAACGCAAATCATATGAAAATGGTTACATAAAATAGATTGCTTTCCATTTTTCTTCCTCTTTTCCCTTCTCTTCACACCAATTGATCAGCTAGTAAACAAAAAAGAGAAGAAAACATCCCCTTCTCTCATAATAAACTAGCTTACAGCTACAACAAGTGATAAAAACATAAAAATCCACTACCATAAAGGCAGTGGATTGCAATTTAAAGTTGTCTGACTTAAATTGTTAGTTTGGGAACGTAATCGAATTAAGCTTCGATTTCAGTAACCATACCTGAACCAACAGTACGTCCACCTTCACGGATAGAGAAAGTAGTACCTTGTTCAACGGCGATTGGGTGGATCAATTCAACGTCGATAGTTACGTTATCACCAGGCATTACCATTTCAGTACCTTCTGGCAATTTGATTGAACCAGTTACGTCAGTTGTACGGAAGTAGAACTGTGGACGGTAGTTGTCGAAGAATGGAGTGTGACGTCCCCCTTCTTCTTTAGTAAGGATGTAAACTTCACCTTTGAATTTAGTGTGTGGGTTGATTGAACCTGGTTTCGCAATAACTTGACCACGTTCGATTTCATCACGTTGAACACCACGGAGAAGGATACCTACGTTGTCTCCTGCAAGACCTTCATCCAATTGTTTACGGAACATTTCAACACCAGTAACAACTGCTTTTTTCTTCTCGTCTTTGATACCAACGATTTCGATTTCGTCGTTGACTTTAACAGTACCACGGTCGATACGTCCTGAAGCAACTGTACCACGACCAGTGATTGAGAATACGTCTTCGACTGGAAGCAACAATGGTTTGTCAGTGTCACGTTCTGGTTCTGGAATGTACTCATCAACAGTGTTCATCAAGTCCATGATGATGTCTTCAAATGCTGAATCACCTTCAAGAGCTTTAAGAGCTGAACCTTGGATAACTGGAAGATCATCACCTGGGAAGTCGTATTCGCTCAAGAGGTCACGGATTTCCATTTCAACCAATTCAAGCAATTCTTCATCGTCAACCAAGTCAACTTTGTTCATGAAGACGATCAAGTGTTTAACACCAACTTGGCGTGAAAGCAAGATGTGCTCACGAGTTTGTGGCATTGGACCATCAGTTGAAGCAACTACAAGGATCGCACCGTCCATTTGGGCAGCACCAGTGATCATGTTTTTAACGTAGTCCGCGTGTCCTGGGGCGTCGATGTGCGCATAGTGACGTTTTTCAGTTTCGTACTCAACGTGCGCAGTGTTGATAGTGATACCGCGTTCGCGTTCTTCTGGAGCAGCATCGATAGACGCATAGTCTTTTGGTTGGTTAACTGCTGAAGGCAAGCGACGTGCCAATACAGTTGTGATAGCTGCTGTCAAAGTAGTTTTACCGTGGTCAACGTGTCCAATTGTACCAATGTTAACGTGTGGTTTACTACGATCGTATTTTTCTTTTGCCATTTTAGGAAAAGCCTCCAATAAAATATATTTTATAGATAGACAGTAGGCAATACGGTCTAACTTTACCTTACTATTCTATCAAATTATCGCAGAAATGCAAGTGTTTTGTGTCTTTTCCTTTAGAACTTTACTTTTCCAGATGGTGATAAGGCTGAATTTCGACACTTTGACCAATATTTGAAGCATAAATCCAGTCAGCATTTTCTAGTTGTTTGAAGTTTTCAGCACGACCTGTCAAGATGACACCAGCGAATTTGGCTGTTTGAGGGTCAGGGTTGGCTTCTAAATAATCTTTTAAAAACTGATCTGTTGAATATTCCTGTCCATCCTCATCTGTTGTTGATACAAATCCATATCCTGCTTTCAAGTAATCTTGCACATTCTCTTGAAAAATACTATAGCTGTTTTCCATACCTTTTAAAGGAGTTAGTTGAGTTTTCTTTTCATATTTATCATAAATAGCTGATATATCAGCATCTTTATCCTTTTTCATTGCCTCATCAATTTCTTTTTCAAGAGCTTTTTGTTCTTCAGCATTCAACCCTGCATCAAAGTAAGGCGTAAAACCAAATTGAGTATCTGGACCTCCGGAAGGTTCAAAAACGTTGTATTGCCCAATCCAAATCCAGTTTAATTTAAGATTTTCTGGGATTTTTTTCTCAATTTCGGCCAATGTATAAGGTTTATCAAATGTAATGGCTACTTCCACTGCTTTGTTTGTCATTTCTGGAACCAAGGTTAAATCTTGAGTAACTTTGATATACTCCGTATTTTTGGAGGTTGTATTGTAGAATATTGGAAGTTTATATTGATTGCCATAAGTGTACTGGGAATGCCCATCATCTGCTGTTTTCGGACGCTCATCTTGATTAAAACTATCCTTTAAAAGGATAGAGTAACTACCAGTATATTTTTCAAATGGAACCATAATCCCATCAATATCTTTCACACGATTGGAATAAAAATTGCCTGAAAAATGTGACGTCGCATTATACCCCCAAGATATGTAATCAATATTAGGATAAGCAATTTCCGATAGTTTCGTGTAATGACTCATAACTTTTTCAGCATTATGGCTAGCTACTTTTTCTAAAGAATAATAAATCCCTCCTGCTACAGTAAGTGCAACTATTGAACTAATTGCAACCAATTTTAATCCATTTTTCCTCTTACTTTTCTTTGCAATTTTTTCAAAATCATTTGAAGTCTTCATAAGTGTATCCTTCTTTCGTTAATCTATCTTGGACTTGTTTACGGCCCCGCATCAAGTCCACCTTTACTTTGCTGAGTGAACTGTGAAGAATCTGAGAAATTTCTTTGATGCTCATCCCTTGGAAATAAAATAAATCAAGGACGAGGCGGTATTGGTCTTTCAAGCCATTGACAGCCTCATAGAGCGGTTCATAGTCTGGTTGTTCAAAGGCAATCGTCTGTTCTTTGTTAAAGAACTCCTGTTGGACGATTTCCAAGTACTTGCTGTCCCGACGATAAAGGTCAATATACCGTCTGACTGCTGTCCGATACATCCAGGCTCGAATTTTCTCACGGGGAAGGATTAATTCACTTTCCAGCATTTTCACCAGAACATCTTGCGTCACATCATGACTATTTTCTGGACTGGCGCCAGCTTTTCGCAGATAATAGACAATTTCTTGCGCAATCTGTACTAGTTCTTTTTCATACGGATCAAGTCTCATCTCTCCCTCCCTTCTTTCACTATTATAACGAATGAAGGATACAAAAGGTTACACAAAAAGAAAAAAGTTTAGGCAAAAACCTAAACTTTTAGTTTGGAGAAAAAATTTTTCGATACTTTCCTCAAGTGATGTCGGACGTCAGCAACTTCCTACGGAATTTCATGACTAATCGCTGAGCCCGAAATCTCAGCGATTCCGAGTGTCAGAAATAGCTAAAACTCAGTATTTCTGACACGTTCATCACGGCGGAAGTATCCCTCTCTTGTTCGCTATCGCTCGCAACAATAGGAAGATGATTGAATTTGCAGAGCTTCTATAGCTATTTTAATTGAGCCAATAGAGTCTATTTATAATCTAAAAATTTAACCTGAATTTCGAAGTCCTGTTGCAATTCCGTTGATGGTGATGTGAATGAGGCTTTCTTGTTCTGTACTCAGTTCACCACGACGAAGACGATTGATTAGTTCAATTTGGATATAGTTCAATACATTGAAGTATGGAAGCCGATAATTCAAACTCGCTTTCAAGGTTGGTAATTCTGCCAGCAAACTCTCTTGTTGCTCAATTTGCAAGATAATATTTTTGGTCAACTGCCACTCATCCAAAATCGCATAAAAGACCTCGCGCACCTTTTCGTCCTGACACATTTTCGCATATTCAAAGGCAATGTTCATGTTTGATTTAGATAAGACCATGTCCACATTTGATAAGAGCGATCGGAAGAATGGCCAGCTTTCATACATTTTTTGTAAGAGTTTGAGATTCCCATCTGCTTTGTCAATAAAGCGTTTGAAACTTGAACCAACTCCGTACCAACCTGGCAGCATGATGCGGTTTTGTGACCAAGAGAAGACCCATGGAATGGCACGAAGACCTGAAATATCTGTAATGGTCTTCCGAGCCGCTGGTCGAGAACCTATATTGAGACTAGACACCTCTCGAATTGGGCTGGCCGCAAAGAAGTAATCGTAGAAATTGGGATTACGGAAAACTAAGTCGCGATAAATATCATAACTATCTGCAACGATATCATCCATCACTTCACGGTAGCCAACAATTTCATTTGGATCTGCAATCATCTGTGTCACCATCCGGTCAATGGTTGCAGATACCAACATTTCTAGATTATAGTAGGCGGTGTCCTTGTTCCCGTATTTATTGCCAATCACTTCCCCTTGCTCGGTCAAACGAATACGGTCTTTGATAGAACCAAATGGTTGAGAGGTAATAGCATCATAAGACGGACCACCACCACGGCCAACCGTTCCACCACGGCCATGGAAGAAGGTGATTTTCACGCCATGTTTGTCCCCAATCTTCGTCAATTCATTTTGAGCTTTGTAGAGGGTCCAACCAGATGATAGATAGCCTCCGTCCTTGTTTGAATCAGAATAGCCTAACATGATTTCTTGGTAACCATTTTTAGAAGCAATCCACTTTTGAACAACGTCATACTCAAGGTACTGGGTCATGATGGCCCGTGAATTATCCAAGTCCTCAATGGTTTCAAAGAGAGGAACAATTTGCACACGCGCCTGCTCTGTATCAATCAAGCCCACTTCTTTCAGCATGATGGCCAACTCAAACATATCCGACACACTTTCCGTATGGGAAATGATATGTTGTTTGATGACCTCGTCGCCAAGTTTGTCTTTCAACTCACGCGCTGTTTGGTAAATGGCTAATTCTTTTTGAAGTAGTTCTGATTTTTCAGCATGGGTGGAAGAAAGCGTACGTGGATCTTCTTCTAATTCTTTTAAGAGAACACGACATTTTTCTTCTTCTGACAAAGCAGAATAATCGTCCACAATATGAGCTGATTTGAGTAATTCAGCTACACATGCCTCCTGCACGCTAGAATCTTGACGTAAATCGATGCTGGCTAGGTAGAAACCGAAGATATCAACAGCTTGCAATAATTCGCTAAATTCACCCGTCAGTAGAGCGTCGTCCCCATTGTCCAATAAGGATTTTTCAATGATTTGTAAATCCGCTTTAAATTCTTGGGCCGTTTTGTAGCTTGGCATTTGGCTATTTTGCAATTCTGAATGGACAGCTTCCATCCGATGTTGCAAGAACTTAGCAACAACTGTTGCATTATTGCCACTGGTATTAATGTCTGTAAAATTCCCCTGCTCCTCTGTCTGTTCAATGAGGGATGGACGGATATAGTGTCCACCTAAATCGATGAGGGTTTGAACCAGCTTCGATTGGATATAATTAAAGGCTTTCCGATAGGGCTCGTTTTCACGATAGACCGATTGGTCTCCAGACAAGTGCGCCAACTCTTCTACTTCTGGGCTAATGCCCGTCAAGGTTGTAGAGAGTGAGAAGGTCCGATAGAGCTCAGTTACCTGTTCAATATAGTAATTCAGAATGACTTCACTCTGAATCGTCGCTGCCAATCGCAGAGTTTCTGCAGTGACATAGGGATTCCCATCGCGGTCGCCACCAATCCACATCCCCATGGTGATCGGAGTTGGATTGTTCAGGGTTAAACCATGAGCTGTTGCTAATGTACGATACTCTGTTGTTAATTTGGTCACTGCTTGAATCAGAGAAGAATTATAATACTCCATGACATTCGTGATTTCATTTTTGACCTTGAGTTTTTTCTCACGGATGATATCCGTCTGCATGATGATTTCAATATAGCGACGTAAATCCGACTGCCATTTCTCACGATTGACAACACCGGCACGAACATCACGGTATTTCCGTAGTAGATCATGAATTCTATTCGTTAACTCTAAGACAGTTTTGCGCTGTACCTGCGTTGGGTGTGCCGTAAGAACTGGCACGACATTCAGATGTTCCAGTATATCAACCGCATCGCTTCGTTCCGATACCAAACTCAAAGTTGTCGACAATTTACCAAGATAGGATTCATCTGCATTGTTTTTATAATTGATTTCGAAAGCCAAATCCACATCTTCTGAAATATTGATTAACAAAGGGAGAACTGTAAAATAGCGAGAAATCACTGCCAACTCATCATTGGAAAGTTGGCTAATAATCTGTAATAAATCTTGATAATGATCCTGTGTTGATAAAGCTGCCAAGGCCATCATTTTATCAAAGGTTTCCTCAGGAATCATCCGACGTGCCACATCTTGCAGCGTATTTGTTAGAATGGCAATTTCTTCTGAAATTGTTTCTTTGTTACTGTAATTTTCTAATTTTTGATTCGACATGACTGTTCCTCATTTTTTAAGGCTTTTAGGCAATAGTTTGCTCAATTTCTTCTACCAATAATTGACGCTTCTCATGGGCATCAATATTGAGCACAAAGGCAATTCCAATCGAAATAATTAGGAGACTATTTCCACCCTGTGAAAGAAATGGAAAGGTTACTCCAGTCGCTGGAATCAATCCTGAGATTCCACCAATATTGACAAAGGTCTGTACCAGTAACATACCAGCTACGCCCAAAGCCATCATTGAATTAAAAGGATTTCTAGCACGAATTCCAACGACAATAATTCTCAAAATCAAGAAAAATAATAAGGCTAGAATCAGACTGGCACCAATAAAACCTAATTCTTCAATGACAATCGAAAAAGCAAAGTCTGTGTGCGCCTCTGGAAGATAGCCATTTTTTTGAATAGAATTCCCTAATCCTAATCCAAACCAACCACCATTACTCATGGCATAGTATGAATTAGCCAACTGGTGTCCTGCGTCGGTTAAGTCTTCAAATGGATTAAAGAAAGCCGCAAAACGCTTTGCAATATATCCAAACAAAGGGATTTTCGCTACAACATCAACACCAATCAAACGAATGGAACCTAGCACAACGGTTCCTACCGAAACAATTGCTAGTAGCATGCTTGAAAACCAACGATAGCCGATTCCGCTAACTGCCACCATAATCACGATAATCAATGCAACAATTGTTGCATTTCCCAAATCCGGCAAACTCGCTACTAAGCCCAGAAAAAGCAAACTAACCAGTCGCCAGTCATTTATCCGATGCGGTCGCCAACTTCCTTTTGTTAAAGCTTGATAGTCATAGGTTCGAACATCTTGTTGAATTTGTGAAAATTTATAGGCCAAAAACCAGACAACTATGAGTTTCAAGTACTCTGCAGGTTGCAATCCAATCGGTCCCAAACGAATCCAGCCATAAGCTCCATTGACAGGTTCAAAGAAACGAGAAATCGCTAATAGGAAGATTTCACCTAGAATAACCAATGTCATCACAGAGCGTGTTCGTAAAAAACTCAGCTTCATCCGATATACAATTAAAATAACCAGCAAACTGATGAGCCAAAATTCCGCTTGGTTCACGACTAATCGAAAAGGGTTTCCCCCATTTTGAATTTGTAAGGCACTAGTCGTTGAATACACCACAATCAAACCGATAACCGATAGAAGCAGATAGGGAATTAGAATGGAATAATTCAAAAAATGCCGTTTGTCAATTTTCATTTAAACTCCTAAATTCTAGTGTTTTAGAATATCTTAGTCATTATACCATAATTTCCTTATTTCAGTGGAGAATTTTCTTATGCAACCCCAGCAAAAAAGAGCGGACTCCCACTCCTTAGTCAAATGTTTCTAAGTAAAATGTCACCGTGTCTCCATCAGATAGTGTCATTTCTTCTGCTCCTTTTGGAGCCAATTCGTCATTGACATCATACATCCAATACGTATTCTCGGCTGCATTTTGGCTAACACCATCTATGGCGGTCACCATCCCTTCCTCTTCCTCAATATCATGAGCTTCTTCCAAAACGTCCATGACACTGTCATCTTTTTCAAAGGTTACCTCTTTGGTATCTGTCTTGCCCTCAAACTTGACGGTCAATGTTGCCTTCATTGTTTCTTCTGTCTGAGGTGCGGCCGGTTTGGCATTGCTTTGGCAAGCTCCCAGCAAGATCAAAGCAGATAGAGTGCTAACTCCTAAAATTAGTTTTTGCTTCATCATAAAATCTCCTTATTATTTGTAATATGACTGGATAAAATAACAGAGTGGATACTGCGTGCAAGCCATCAAAAATCAACCCATTTAACCAATATAAAATGTTATTCGTTCCAAACTGAATCGCAATTGGAATACTAATGATAAAACCATAGGAAAATGCAACCAGACCAGCCAGGATACTTTCCCACCAAATTGCCTGTGGTAATCGTCTCGTAATGGGCAGGATAACAAAACGCCAACAACACATCAAAACCGTAAAACTGACAATCTGCCACACGACAACCAGACTAAACCCAAAAATAAGACTACTTCCCAGCATCGTCAGTAGCATCACAAGGAGTGCAGAACCAAGCTCCATATAGGACAGACTAACAAGAAAAAAGGCAGTGATGGGCTTTATATTTGGAAAGGGAGCAAACCCCCACCTGAGCACAATGCACAGGGCTGCCAACATGGCAATATGGCTCATTTTTTTTGCTAGCATCTGTACTCCATTCTAAAAAATCCTATTATTACTCTAACGGATTCTATTTTTTCTGTCAAGAGTACTAAATGCATTCAATTTTTTTGATTTTTTTCGGCTTTTACGCTAAAATAGTGGGGATGAGAAAGAAAATAAAACCTGTGGTTGTCCTGATTTTTTTCATCTCGTTTATCGGACTCATTCTCTTCTCAAGAGCACTGGCTCAAGAAACGAGTAAAAAAGCCAACACAACCACCAACACTACAACGACTTCTGTTTCCACTACGGAGTCCACTACGACGACTTCTAGTTCAGAACCGATCACCAATTCTTTAGAAATGAAGCCGATTATCGATTTATCAGGTTGGCAGCTGCCTTCAGATATTAACTACGATACCTTATCAGAAAATATTTCTGGCGCTATTGTCCGCGTTCAAAGTGGCTCGCACACTAAGAAGGAAAATAACGCTTCTGATGCAAAGGGAATTGATAAATCGTATAAGACGCACATCAAAGAGTTTCAATCTCGAGGAATTCCCGTAGCCGTCTATGCCTATGTGACCGGCAACAGCATTGAATCAATGGAAAAAGAGGCCGAATCCTTTTACAAGGCCTCTTACAAGTACAAACCGACCTTTTATTGGCTTGACGTTGAAGAAAAGACAATGGAAGATATGAATGCTGGGGTTGAAGCCTTCCGTCAAAAACTGGAAAGTTTGGGGGCACAGAACATTGGTATTTACATTGGGACCTACTTCATGGAAGAACACAGTATTTCTACTGAGAATTTTGACTCCGTGTGGATTCCAACTTACGGTACAGATTCTGGCTATTACAATGCAGCACCAAATACAGACTTAGATTACGACTTACATCAATACACTTCTCAAGGTCATCTGAATGGTTTTAGCCATGCACTGGACTTAAATATTATTACGACACTTAAGGAACCGAATGAAATTTATCAAAAACTCTTTACAGTTCCTGCTGAATAAGCTCAACCCCAATAAACCCTCACATATTGAGGGTTTTTCTTCTGCCTAAAAAATGGTATAATGAGACCACTACTATCTTTGGAGGTTTTTATGACATCTTGGATTTCAAGAATTATTAAAGGGATGATTATTGCCTTAGGTTTCATCCTACCTGGCGTATCTGGTGGTGTTTTGGCTGCTATTTTAGGAATTTACGAACGCATCATTCGATTCCTTGCCCACATACGTGAAAATTTTGTAGAAAATGTCCTCTTTTTTATCCCCGTTGGAATTGGTGGTATTTTAGGAATTGCTCTCTTTTCTTTCCCGGTAGAATTTTTATTGGAACACTTCCAAGTACCCGTTTTATGGGGATTTGCAGGAGCGATTATTGGAACAATTCCTAGCCTCTTGAAAGAATCTACTCAAAAATCATCTCGTGATCAAGCTGATTGGATTTGGTTGATAGCAACCTTTATACTGTCTGGTCTCCTACTCTATTTCTTGAACGACCTTGTCGGCACAATTCCAGCAGGATTTGCAGGATTTGTATTGGCTGGTGCCTTGATTGCCCTTGGTATCCTTGTCCCTGGTCTGAGTCCTTCCAACCTCTTGCTCATTTTAGGTCTCTATTCGCCTATGCTCAAGGGATTTAAATCACTCGATTTGACAGGAACCTTCCTTCCAATTGCTATCGGTGGCTTGCTTGCAGTTCTAGCATTTTCAAAAGCTATGGATTATGCTTTACAACATTACCATTCACGGGTTTACCATTTCATCATCGGGATTGTCCTATCTAGTACCATTCTGATTCTTTTACCAAATCCTAGTAGCGAAGAAGCCATCTCTTATGCTGGGGCAGGACTGGGTACATGGGTTATGGCCCTTCTACTCTTTGTTCTTTGTACTTGGTTAGGTCTTTGGATGAGCAAACTTGAGGAAAAATACAAATGAGTAAAAAAACTAAACTCAAAAAAAACTTAGTAGACCAAATCTTAGACAAGGCAAAGATTGCACACGATAGTTTAGCTATCAATGCCTTAGAAGGCAACTTACCAGAAAATATTGAACGGTCTGATATCTTTAAAACACTTGCTCTTTCAGGAGATAAGACGGGGCCAATCATTGGCATTCTCCCCATTACAGAACACTTATCTGAAAAAAAATTAGCACAGATTTCTGGCAATAAAAAAGTTAGCATGATTCCACAAAAGGATTTGGAAAAGACGACTGGTTACATTCACGGTGCCAATAATCCTGTCGGTATCCGCCAAAAACACAACTTTCCAATTTACATTGACCAATCAGCTTTAGAAAAAGGGCAAATAATTGTCTCAGCTGGGGAAGTCGGGCGCTCTATTCGTATAGATAGTCAGCTTCTTGCTGACTTCGTGCAGGCAGAATTTGCAGACTTATGCCAATAAAAAAGACAGGCCAGTCCTGTCTTTTTTATTGGAAAACAGCTACCTAGCTGATTTTTTCGCTAATCTATGATAAAATAGAACGAATAGACTTTGGAGGAAATAAAAAAAGATGTCGAACGAACATATTGAAGCATTAAATGACCAGCAAATTGTTCGCCGTGAAAAAATGGCGGCCTTAGCAGAAGCAGGAATTGATCCTTTTGGAAAACGTTTTGAACGCACTGCAAACTCTGGCGAATTAAAAGAAAAATATGCGGATAAATCAAAAGAAGAATTGCACGACTTAGATGAAACAGCTATTATCGCTGGACGGATGATGACAAAACGCGGGAAGGGAAAAGTCGGTTTTGCTCACATCCAAGACCGTGAAGGACAAATCCAGATTTACGTTCGTAAAGATGAAGTCGGTGAAGAAAATTACGAGATTTTTAAAAAAGCAGACCTCGGTGACTTCCTTGGTGTTGAAGGACAAGTGATGCGGACAGATATGGGCGAGCTCTCTATCAAAGCAACGAAGTTGACTCACCTGTCAAAAGCGCTCCGCCCGCTCCCTGAAAAATTCCACGGATTGACAGATATTGAAACGAAATACCGCAAACGCTACTTGGATTTGATTTCTAACCGTGAAAGCTTTAACCGCTTTGTCACTCGTTCAAAAATCATTTCTGAAATTCGTCGCTACTTGGACGGACTTGATTTCTTAGAAGTGGAAACACCTGTCCTTCATAATGAAGCTGGTGGTGCTGCTGCGCGTCCATTTATCACCCATCACAATGCACAAGATATTGACATGGTGCTTCGTATTGCGACTGAATTACACTTGAAGCGTCTAATTGTCGGTGGTATGGAACGCGTTTACGAAATTGGCCGAATCTTCCGTAATGAAGGAATGGATGCTACGCACAATCCTGAGTTCACTTCTATTGAAGTTTATCAAGCCTACGCAGACTATGAAGATATCATGAACTTGACCGAAGGCATTATCCAACATGCTGGGCTTGCTGTCAATGGGGACGGCCCTGTCAATTATCAAGGTAATGAAATCCGTATTAATGAACCATTCAAGCGCGTCCACATGGTGGATGCTATCAAGGAAATCACAGGTATCGATTTCTGGAAAGAAATGACCGTTGAAGAAGCACGCGCTCTTGCAGCAGAAAAACAGGTACCACTTGAAAACCACTTCACAACTGTTGGCCACATCATCAATGCCTTCTTTGAAGAATTCGTTGAAGAAACTTTGATCCAACCAACCTTTGTCTATGGTCACCCAGTGGAAGTTTCTCCACTTGCTAAGAAAAACGATGAAGATCCACGCTTCACAGACCGCTTTGAACTCTTCATCATGACCAAAGAATATGCCAATGCCTTCACCGAATTGAACGATCCAATCGATCAATTGTCCCGCTTTGAAGCCCAAGCTGCTGCCAAAGAACTCGGCGACGACGAAGCAACTGGCATCGACTATGACTTTGTCGAAGCCCTCGAATACGGTATGCCACCAACAGGCGGACTCGGAATCGGTATCGACCGACTCTGCATGCTCTTGACAGATACCACAACCATTCGAGATGTATTGCTGTTTCCTACTATGAAGTAAGAATGAGCTAACAGCTTGTTGAAGGATTCACATTTAAACCACAGCTCTTTCGTTTTCAAGCCATGGGCTGAAACCGTACACTGTACTGTTTCACTCCCTACGATGAAGTAATTGACTTTGAAAACGCTGATTTAACGGTATTTCTGACTGGTAAACTTACCAACTTACCCAAAATTTACCATTCTTGTCTATTGGGTTGTAAAATCCTATAAAGACTTACAACTTCTCTTGGACTTTTCCAAGGGAAGTTTTTTTACTTTTTAGACAAGAAAACTGACAGTAGAATGCCAACTGCCAGTTCTGTTTTTTATAATTTTTTAGTTAGACCTGGTTGCATAGCTATTGGTCTTTGCCAATTTCATCAATCAACCTGTCTACATTTCTTGATTGATGAAGTACCCTTAATATGGTCACAGTATCATTATCAAAACGGTAAAAGATAGAATAATTCTTCACCAATAATCGCCTAACTTTGATTCCTAAAACAAGTAATTCCTCAACGATTGCACATCTTTCTGGGAAGACTTCTAAAGTTTGTATCGCCTCTGCGATACTATCAAATTGCCTCATCGCCGCTTGTGGTGATTGAAGTTCTTTCGCTATATAACGGTAAATATCTTCCAAATCTTCCTCAGCACGCTTTAAAAAATTAATGACAACTTTACTCATGTGTGCCGTTCCCTAAATTCTTTAAAGAATTCATTTGCTGGTCTACCTTGCTCACTTTCAGCTTCTTGGTATGCTTTGACCATCATCTGTCCAAATTCATATGCGCTCATTTGATCAACGCTGACTGATGAAGGTGCCTCTGGCAGAGTAATGTCAAAAGGAACACTCTTTGTTAGTGAAACCTGTTTCAACAGTAGAGTGATCAACGTAGACATTGGCATCCCAAGTTGTTTCAAAACTTGTTCTGCTGATTTTTTATCCGATTCATCAACTCTAACGTTGATTGTTGCTGTTTTTCCCATATTAGCCACCTCTTATTTGTAAAGCTATTGTATAGCGTTTTGCGTGAAATGTCAATTTAAAAATTATCCCACATAACATGGTATCAAATTGAAAAGAATGACAGCGATTTGCTTCTAAATTAGTAGTACTTTGACCAGTATATCTAAACTTCCAACTATTTTTATAATCAGGTTCCTTGACTAGCTTAAATTGAAAATAATGCTCCAACCCATCCTTACTATTCTCCTTATTCAGCTTGAAATAGTTCTTCTGGCTCGTTGCCGTTGCTCTTAGAATATTATCATTATGAGTTGTTAACGGCTCTCCTAGTACGGAATAACGATAGACAGCCCTCCTCAAACCTGTGGTAAGAGTCTGAGAAATAGACAAACCGCAATTTCCACTCATAGATTTCTTTTCTGCTCATCATCCAGTTCCTCTATCAAGCTGATTTCTAAAATATCGTCTACCTGAATCATACGATACCCGTCTCTAAATTTGATAGTGATTTCTTGCAATCCAATTTCTGAGACTTTTCCTGTGTAGATTTCCTTCACTTTGCTAGATTTAACCACAAACATTCCTGTTAAACCACTTGCATAGAGCTGGCCAATCAAGGTCAGCTTTTCTAGCTTGGTCAATGTTTGACTCATTTCAACCTTGCTTTTGTCTTCACCCAGCGATGTCGTATGCTCTGACAAGAAAAAGCCCATCCACTTCTGCATCCCCCTATCATGGTGTTCCCTTGTAGATTGGAAGGGAAGGTAGTTTCGATCAATCATTTGAGTCCATCTAATCCACCAGCCGAATGTCCGCCAATCAATTTGCTTCTCTCCAAACTTCTAGAGGCTTTCAGGAGAGAATTTCCCTTCTGTATCAACGTAAAACCAAATTGATTTCGTATGTTATCAATGGCTGATTGGAGCCTCTCTTCTTTTTCTAATTTCTCCACATCATCAAAGAGGGAAATAAGACCAAAGGATTCGTCTACAAATCCCGAATAATAGACAGAAATATTCCTAACTGCACCACCAAAATATTTTTTTCGAAATAGTGTGATGACATAATCCGCTAATGTTTTTGTCAGATTGGTTGGTTTAATCGTCATTTGAGCGTGAAGGGACGGTCTCTTTTCAGTTGCTGAATAACCTACTCCGATGGAGACCCTTGTTGCTTTCTTATGCTCTCGCCGCAGTCTGATGGCCACTTGCTCCGCCATTTCTCGCAGCACCAGCTCAATATCCGATTGCCTGGTATAATCTCTTGGTAAGACTTGAGAATTCCCTAATCCATGAGACTTTGCCTTATAAGGCTGATGGACATTGCTCTCATCTATGCCATTTGCGTGAAAAAAGAGATCGACACCTATGACTCCTAATTCCTTTTTCAACACATCAGGATTGAAATTAGCTAACTCCTTAACAGAATGAATCCCCAGTTTATTCAGTCGCTTTTCCGTACGGCGTCCAATTCCCCAAAAATCTGTCAGATGAGGGATCTTCCAAACCTTACTTTCGACATCCTCATAAGACCAATTCGCCCTCATATTCGCTGTTTTTTTAGCTTCATTGTCTAAGGCTAACTTGGCCAAAAGAGGGTTACTATTGGACATTCCCACGGTTGAATAAACTCCAGTCTTCCGCCAAATTTCTCTCTGGATACGAGTGGAAATCTTATCTAGCTTCTCCTTACGTGACATTGTCTTATCTGGAATAAAATAATTCAAGGAAGAGGTAAGATCGATAAATCCTTCATCAATCGAATAGGGAAGAATATCATCAGGAGCAGCATAGTTTTGAAAAATGTGCTGGATTTCCATATTCTTCTCGATGTAATGTTCCATACGCGGAGGGACAATAAATGTCACCTTTGCCCACTCCTCAATATAATAGACATACTCTGGCGTCATAGGTAACCCTTGTCGTTTGGCATTTCGATAAGAAAATTTTCGCGTATGAATATCAAAGGGCAAGTCATAACTCCGCCCCACATTTGATTTCCCAAAAACCCTTTTAAAAGTCGGAGAAGAAGCTAAAATTAACCCATTGGCATTATCTGCTCGACTCATCACACACAGAGAGGCTTTTAGGGGGTGGAGGCCACGCGCCACGCACTCCACACTGGCATAGAAAGATTTCATATCCACAAAGGCAATATCTGATTGTGGCTCTCGTGAATAATCAAAATAGCCCATCTCACACCTCCAATGGTGTAAAGGCTCCTACAATCTTCCCAACAATACGAGGATTTTCATCGTAAGGAGCAAACTTATCCTGATAATCTGTATTGATGGATACTAAACGCAAACCATCTTCTTCTCGGTAGACTTTCTTAATATAGGTCTGATCATTCCACACAACTGCATAAATGGCTCCGTCATAATCAAATCCAGTCTCACGAATCAAGGCTACATCATGATTTTTATAGGTCGGCTCCATCGAATCTCCTTCTATCCAAGAAGCAAAATCATGTGCCAATTCCTGATCAAAATAAACGGTATCATAATCCCGATCATCATAGACAGCAGAACCAACCCCTGCAGAAAGTCGCTCGTAGACTCGATAAGCATACCGTGGCTCTTTGCTAGTAATATGGACCACTTTGGTCTGCTCTTCCACAAGTCCTTGAACATAAGTCAGAGCCTTGACTTGATTGGGTTGATTTAGCTGGCGATATAGACTAGAAATTTGATTTTCAGTCAGATAGCCCATCGGAACCTTTAAAAGTTGCTCTAGTTTGATGAGATTCGCCTTCGTCGGTTGAGAAGTCCCCTTTTCCCAAGCAAAATAAGACTGCTTCGAAACGCCCACAGCTTCTGCTACATCTGTTTGTTTCAAGTGCATCTCTTGCCGTCTTTGTCTTAATTTTTCAGGATAATACATCTCTTGCCCTCTTTTTTAGCAACTTTCTATGGTCGTTAGAAGCATCGTCTATCTCGATTTGAGACTGTTCACTACCATTCAATTGCAGTCAGTTATTCAACTGACTATATTATATAAAAAAAGAGAATAATTGTCTACTGGTATTATTCTATCCTACACAAACTTACTCTACTCTTCTTCCTCACTACTATTTCGAACTATACAAATAGTACTTTTTAGATTATAATAACGTCAGAATGAATTTTTAAAATTGGTATACTAGTCTGTAAAATAACAAGGTTGCTTCCTTGTTCTAGCTATGAGCATATTAGAAGCAAAAATAGCCTTATTTTGTTATACTATTCACATAGTTTTTACCCGTTAGTGCAAACGATTTAATGGCAATGAAAGTGATGAACAATACTCTGCCATTGTACAATTCTAAAAAAATCGATCGCATAGTTTGTCTGTCATGTTCATTTAATAGCATCCATTCCAATTATGCAAAACTTTAACCATACGAAATATCATCCTTTTTTACCACTGGAAAGTACGATTTCTAAATGGTAATATATATATGTAACCAAGCTAGTGTAAAACCATTATAAAATTGTGGCTCTCCTTTGCCTACTTATCTATTTTTTAGGAGTAAAACCAATGAAAAAAAATATCAAACTAGAAAAAAGCAAAATCACTCTGAGAGAAGCGTTGATTCAATTATTATCAGAAAGAGATTTTAGTAAAATTACCATTAACGATATTTGTCAGCAGGCAAATGTTGGTCGTTCGACTTTCTATAACCACTACAAAGACAAAATCGCTCTACTCGAAGATGTTGTCTCATTTTATAGTCGCATTGCTAATGATACTACATATGCAGCTTTTGTGACAGAAGATCACTTAGATCTTCACGCCAATCTTTTAAGAGATTACCATACTATTGTGGAATACCATAAAATCATCCAAGCCCTTTACTCAGTTCATCTCCCAAATGCTGATTTTGAAGGGGATGTCCGGGCAATGCTGGCACGGAAATACAAGCTGTTATTGGACAGCAATCCTGCTCAAAACTGTATTCCTGAAGCATTAGCGGTTGAATTATATACTGCTAATGCCCTGCTAGTTACTAAATATATCGCTTATCATGCAGATACAGCTAATATTGAACAGCTGGCTGATTTTATGTTTAGTATCTATCAGACGATTCTGTCCCCAATAGAATCACCAGCAAAAGCTGAACTTTCTACAGACAAGGAAGAGACTATAGAAATCAAATAAAAGAAAGCGATGCATCGCTCAGCCATCAGCTACGCTGGCGGTTTTCTTTTCACCTCAAAAGTGAAAGTGAAGCCACTAGAAAAAGGTTTGGATCTGTTACTTCCAAACCTTTTCTTGGCCACTAACGAACCAGCACCTACTCTATTTCGACTGATTATTAAAATACTGACGTACACGAGGTGCTACTTCTTTTCCATATAACTCGATAGCTTTCAACACTTCCTCGTGTGGCATGGAACCAACTGGAAGATGGAGGAAAAAGCGATCCAAATTCAAGGCTTCAATTGTCGCGATAATTTTGTTGGCTACGTGTTCCGGATTTCCAACAATTGTAGCTCCCTCATCTGATAGAGAATACAAATATTGCTCCTTCGTCATCTCCCGCCAATGCGGACGGTCTTTCGCAATATTATCAACTGTTTGTTTATTTGGGTAAAAATACTCTTCCACAGCCTGTTCTTGATCTTCAGCAATCCACCCCCAAGAATGGGCTGCAACCTTGATGCGACTACTTGGGTGACCCGCTTCTGTGGCAATCTTACGGTAAGCATCTGCCAATGGTTTAAAGTTCTTGGCTGCTGTTCCAATAACCGCATAAACTATTGGAAGTCCTTGCTGAGCAATCTTAATAGTAGATTCAACATGGCCACCAGTTGCCACCCAAATAGGGAAATCTTCCTGTACTGGACGAGGATAGATGGGCTTATTGTGAACTGTCTGAGTGTGTTTTCCAGTCCAATTGAGATTGGTGTCTTCTTTAATTTTTAGAAGCATGTCCAATTTTTCATCAAAGAGTTCCTCATAATCCGCCAAGTCATAACCAAATAATGGGAAAGACTCTGTAAAGGAACCACGACCAGCCATGATTTCTGCTCTGCCATTTGACAAAGCATCAATGGTCGTATACTGCTGATAAAGACGAACTGGGTCCATCGAAGACAGGATAGACACAGCAGATGTCAACTTAATCTGCTTGGTGTTAACAGCTCCTGCTGCCAGTACAATCTCTGGAGCAGAGACCGCAAAATCCTCTCGGTGGTGTTCTCCGATACCATAGACATCTAAGCCAACCTCGTCAGCTAATTCGATTTCTTTGACTAATTGGCGTATCCGCTCCTCATGGCTATAAGCCTGTCCTGTCTTTTCCAATAAAGTTGTTTCTCCAAAGGTGGAAATTCCTAATTCGATCATCTAACTCCTCACTTTCTATGATGTTATTTTATCACTAATTAGTATTTATTTTCAATCAATTTGCTTGTATTTTTCTTTCTGAAATTTTCAAATTTCGCTTACAAGATTTTCAAAATTATGCTATACTAAAAAACGTTACTCACTGAAAATCCTTTCATAGTGACTCTATTAGATTATTTAAGGAGAAAACTTTTGCCACGTTCATTAAAAGAATCACTTATTTTTACGACTCTCATGTGCTCTATGATGGTGTTTGCCATGTCATGCTGGAATCTTTTCGTTGTAGGACATTTCGCCTGGCCTCACGTCTTTCTAGGATTTCTACCTGGATTTTTAGTTGCCTTTCTACTGGATTGGTATATCGTTGGTCCCATTGCTAAAAAAGCTGCTGCTCACTATATTATCCAGCCAACTGCTCGCAAAAATCAAGGACATGTTCCTAAAATCGTCCCTATCCTTGCTATTTCAGGTTGTATGGTGCTTGGTATGGTTACTTGTATGTCCCTCTATGGTTTAGTCATGAGCCAAGGCTTAGCAGGTCTCAATCTCACTGCCTACTTCAAGGCATGGGGAACAAACTTCATCATGGCAGTCCCACTTAACCTTCTACTGGTTGGAAACATTTCCCGCTTCCTTCTTGGTAAAATTCAAGTGTGGATTGACCGAACATCAGCCGTAAAATTATAAAAATAAGCAGAAGTTCAATTTGAACTCCTGCCTATTTTTTTATTCCCAGTCTTGAGGATTTCTGAACCAATCTGCTTTTTCCTTTGGAAGAATCAACTTTATGTCTCCAATAATCGGAAAATCTTCAAATACTAGGTAGTCGTAATTATCATACACTGTTACTTGTACCGTATCTCCAGAGCGAGTTATAAGATCATAGTTATAGGCTACCTGAGCATCTTTTGGAACTTCTTCAAGTACTTCTGTTCCTTCAACCTCTGTGTCACTTGCGTATTCTGCAAAGGTATCAAGGACCGTCTTATTATCAGTTTTGAGAATTTTTTTATGGTTCTGATCATAAACTACAACAGATTCTTTCTTTGAATAAGTCCTGTCATCTACTTCCCGACTACCACAAGCTATCAATGTAAATAAAGTACATAAACTTAATATAAACAACAGAGTGCGCCTCATAACAATCAACTCCGTTTTAAAAAATTATTCATACCGCAGTGCTTCGATTGGATCAAGTTTAGAAGCCTTATTGGCAGGAAGGACCCCAAAGACAACACCGACAATGGCTGAGAAGAGAAGGCTACCAAGTACAACTGGTACTGAAATCACTGCTGTTAAACCTTGTCCCATGACTTGTGTCACATTGACAAGAACCACAACTCCTTGTGCAATGAGAAGGCCAATCAGACCACCCAAAGTCGTCAATACCATGGCTTCAATCAAAAATTGCATCAAGATATTGCTTCGTGTCGCACCAAGCGCTTTTCGCAAGCCAATCTCACGGGTCCGTTCTGTTACGGATACCAACATGATATTCATGACACCGATACCACCTACTAGCAGAGAAATCCCTGCAACCGCTCCGATAAAGAGGGTCACACCCGCCATTTGCTGATTGAATTCATCCAACATCTTAGACAAATCATAGATTTCATAGCGTGCTTCTTTGAGGCCTGTTGCCTTTGTCAGATAATCCGCTGCCGCCTGACCTACTTCACTGGCACGGGGCACATCTTCAACATGGACCATAATTTGTGCGTTTTCACTAACTGCTCCACCTTCTTCAGCGGCTAACTGTGTATTGGTCATCACAGCATTCCCTTCAGAAAGAGCACCATAAAGTGGGGAACCTGCATTAGGATCTTCATAGACTCCAACCACCAGGTAAGCATGGTCTTTGACACTGACGGTTTGATTCAAAGAAGACTGAATATCGCCAAAAAGTTTTTTAGCCAATTTTTTATCTAGCATGATAATGCGAGAGAAGCGACTATAATCGTCAGCAGTAAATTTACGTCCAGCTAGAATCTTATATTTTTTTACATCAAAGTAAGATTGACTGACACCTGTAATGAAAGTATTGTCTGCTTTTTTACTACCAAAACTCACTTCAGCACTGGTGTTATTCGTCGTAAAATAATTATCTACACCATCAATGGAAAGTAATCCTTCCAAGACTGTATTTGATAGGACAGGTTCTGACTCTGGCAAGACATCTGTCACAGCAGAGTAGGAGAACAGACCGTCTCTTCCTTCTTCCATGACCTGATTTGAAAAGTAAACCTGAACATCTTTTTGATCGCCACCAAGTGCATCAGCAAGGCTACTTCTCATCCCTTCACCCAAGGCAACAATAACCACAACAGAAGCTACACCGATGATAATACCAAGCATGGTAAGGAGGGAACGCATCTTATGGGCTAAGATGGATTTCAGTGCAAATTTCCAATTTTCCATTTACACGACCTCCTTTCGACTATCTTCCGTAATGACACCATCTCGAAGAACAATCTTACGCGTGGCATACTCCGCAATTTCTGGTTCATGCGTAACCATGATAATGGTTTTGCCTTCACGATTGAGTTCTGTCAGCAATTCCATAATCTGATCACCTGTCTTTGTATCCAATGCCCCTGTTGGTTCGTCAGCAAGGATAATCGAAGGCGCATTGACCAAAGCACGCGCAATGGCCACCCGTTGTTTTTGACCACCAGATAATTCAGATGGCAGATGGTGCATCCGCTCACCTAGCTCGACCTTTTCAAGAAATTGCTTTGATAATTCTTTTCGCTTATTGGCAGGAACGCCAGCGTAAATCAAAGGAAGTTCTACATTTTGGAGAGCATTTAATTTTGCCAATAGGAAGAACTGCTGGAAGACAAAACCAATCTGAGCATTCCGCACATTTGCTAATTTTTTTTCTGATAAGTATCCAACTTCTGTCCCTTCTAAGACGTATTCCCCTGAAGTAGGACGGTCTAACAAGCCAATGATGTTCATCAGGGTGGATTTTCCTGATCCTGATGGCCCCATGATTGCCAGAAATTCTCCTTCTTCCACTTCAAGATTGATATCTTTTAAAACGCGTAATTCCTGATCTCCATTTTTATAACTCTTATTGATATCGGTCAACTTAATCAGTAATTTCTTCATCGGCTTCAACCTCTTTTCCATCTTTTAGGCTATCGTCCGGATTGGAAATAACGTGGTCATCTACTTTAAGTCCTGTTACCACTTCTTGTTGGGTAGCATCGGAACTTCCTAAAGTGACTTCAACCTTTTTAGCCTTACCATCCACAATCGTCCAAACAAAGTTTTTATCCCCATCTGCGACAACTGCTGATACAGGAATCAAGATCCGTTTACTTTTATTGACCACTTCAATGTTGACTGTAAAGCCTTGTTTTAGCTCACCAATTTCACTCGTTAATTTCACCTTAAATGGATAATGTGCCCCACCTGAACTTGCTCCAGGAGTAGCGGTAGTCGCTTGTTGATTTTCTGGATAATTCGAAACATAGGCAATTTTCCCATTCCATGTTTTATCAGGGTATACTTTTGAAGTTAATTTCACTTCTTGGTCCACTGAAATATTTGCCAAATCGTATTCAGATAGTGTTCCCACTGCTTGAAGACTTCCTTGGTTAACAATATGAACCACAGTTTGACTAGTTGTTGTATTGGATTTAGAAACAGAGCGATTTACCTCTACAACTGTTCCTGATACAGTACTATTAACCGTCGCTTCGTTCAAAGCACCTTGTGCCTTATCAACTGCATTTTGAGCGTCAGCATAAGCATCATTCAAATCCTGCAACTGCATATCCATTGATCTTTGAGTAGAAGAAACAACTTCTCCATCTACAGCTTCATCACCTGTCAAATCAACTGTCTTCCCATAGGTTTTTAACTCGTAAATTTGACGTCCAACCTTATCACGTGCACGCACAGCGGTATCAAAAGCTCCCTGCAATTCTGCAGTATCATACTGGATTAGAGCTTGACCAGGCTGTACTTGATCTCCTTGTTTCACCTTGATTTCAGAAATATCTCCCTTAGATGGATCATAGTAGACATATTGCTCATCCGCAGCTTCTACCGTTCCAGATAACAGCGTAGAAGATGCAATGGAACCCTCACTTGCCTTGGTATACAATAACTGTGCTGATCCTGTTTTCGTTTCTGAAGCTGTATTTCCCATACTTCCGTACAATAGACCTCCACCAATTAACGCAACTGCTGCAAGGCCTAAACCAGAAAACAAAGCAATCTTCGCTTTTTTCGTCTTAAACATATTTGTTCTCCTTTTTATTTGAAGATGTTTAACACATCCTTTTTGTGTTAATTATATAATACATCAATACAAAAATATTTGCAAGTGTTCTTTGGTATTATTTTATAAAAATCTTCTGTATTTTGCATCCTTTTTCTGTAAAACAAGCCTTACAGTTTTGTAAGAATAGCCCTGCGTAGCAAATTTTTGCGAGAATCAGCAAAAAACGCTACAATGAAAAAAACAAGAATGAAATGAGGAAAAAGAATGAAAAAATTTGACATTATTTCCATTGGTGGAGGGTCAGGTGGTATTGCCACCATGAATCGCGCTGGTGAACATGGAGCCAAAGCAGCTGTTATTGAAGGTAACCTACTCGGCGGTACTTGTGTCAATATCGGCTGCGTCCCTAAGAAAATCATGTGGTATGGGGCAAATATTTCAGAAGCCATTCACCACTATGGTCCAGAATACGGTTTTACAGCAGAAAATGTAACCTTTGATTTTGCCACTCTTCGCCAAAATCGCGAAGCCTATATTGAACGTTCCCGCAATTCATACGATGGCTCTTTTAAGCGAAACGGCGTTGAATTAATTGAAGGCTACGCCCGTTTTGTAGATGCCAATACTGTTGAAGTCAATGGCGAATTGATACAAGCAGACCACATTGTCATCGCAACAGGGGCTCGCCCATCTGTCCCAGATATCCCTGGAAAAGAATTAGGAATTGTGTCTGATGATGTCTTTGCATGGGAAAGTCTACCAGCTTCTATTGCAGTAATGGGCGCTGGTTACATTGCTGTTGAGATTGCTGGCGTTCTCCACAATCTCGGTGTCAAGACAGATCTATTTGTACGTAAGGAATCCCCTCTGCGTAGATTTGATCCTTATATCGTTGAAGCTCTCGTAGACGAAATGGAAAAAACAGGCCTCGCCTTGCATACCCATAAAGTTCCAAGTCGTGTAGATAAATTAGACAACGGTCTGCTCCAAATTACTTTTGAAGATGGTAGCACCCACCAAGCTGAACAAGTCCTTTGGGCAATCGGTCGCCAACCAAATATCGACCAATTAAACCTTGAAGCTGCTGGCGTTGAATTGACAGAAAGAGGCTATATCAAGGTCAATGAATACCAAGAAACATCGACTCCAGGTATCTACGCCCTTGGTGATGTGACAGGACACATCGAATTGACACCAGTAGCTATCAAAACTGGACGCCTCCTTTCCGAGAGGCTTTTTAATGGGAAAACCACTGCTAAAATGGACTTTAATCTAGTTCCAACAGTCGTCTTTTCACACCCAGCTATCGGAACAGTCGGCTTGACAGAACCAGAAGCGATTCGCCAATACGGAGAAAACAACATCAACGTCTATACTTCTGCCTTTACTTCAATGTACACAGCACTCGGAAGTCATCGACAAATGGCTAAATTCAAACTCATCACAGCCGGTCCTGACGAAAAAGTGATTGGTCTGCACGGTATCGGCTATGGCGTAGATGAAATGATTCAAGGCTTCGCTGTCGCTATGAAGATGGGGGCAACCAAAGAAGATTTTGATGCGACGGTAGCCATTCATCCAACTGGTTCAGAAGAGTTTGTAACGATGAGATAAGAAAAAGTACACATTTTACAAAAAGACAGATTGTAAATTGGTTGGATAAATGCCTCTCATCTCCAATCTCAAACAATCTCCAAGATTGTTTGACCTATTCACCCAACTGGTTCAGAAGAAGAGTCACTATGAGATAATTACCAAATTAAGAACTGTTCATCATTCGAATTTAAAGTCATAACGAAAAACCAAGTCTATAGACCTGGTTTTTTCTTTATATATTCCTCTAATTTCTCAGCTAATAATTCATAGCCTACACTTCCAAAATGCAGCCCATCATCCATACTTCCTCTTAACAATTCTGGAAGGGGAATTGGGGAATCTGTCATGAGGTCTTGAACTGATAGGAAATCACACTTGGCTTCTCTAGCTACCTTCTCCACAATTTCACTGTAATAAGTAACCAATCGATTGGTTCGGTAACGTTGCTTGGTCTCATCAACAGGTGTTGGACCTAAAAAAATCAATTGTGACGGTTGGTATCGTTCCAAAAGTATCGAAGAAATCTGTCTCATATTTTCTTGAAATTCACCTAGGTAAATCTGTTTGTGAGTTGCCAAATCATTGGTTCCAATCCAAACAAATACCTTATCCACTACCGGAAAATCCCATTTTGCTAGCTTAGCTAATAAGTCAATACTATTGTCACCTGACTCCGCCAGATTTGTAATGACAAGATCTGGGATCAATCGTTTCAATGAAAAATTGATATGAGGCTCTACTTTCCCCTCATCCCTTGCAAATAAACTATCTCCAAGTAAAATAATCTTCATCATTCCCTCCCTAAGATGTACCAGCCGAATTAGTAAGCCTTGACTTTTCTTTCAAAAGCATTTATAGTGTTGTTAACCACTTTTAAAAAGAAAGGTAACAATCGTGAAACAAACAACCACGCGATCCATCGCACACATTGCTATGGGAGCAGCCTTAATCGCTGTCCTCTCACAAATCTCCATTCCGATTGGACCCGTTCCGTTCACACTCCAAACGCTAGCGATTGGATTACTAGCAAGTCTCTATCCACTGAAAGAAACAATCGCTAGTATCTGCTTTTATCTACTAGTCGGAGCTATTGGTCTCCCAGTTTTCGCTGGATTTTCAGGCGGTTTTGCTGCCTTGGTATCACCCACTGCAGGATTCCTTTGGGGTTTCCTAGCTTATGGTGCTATCACAGCTATCTTGGTAAATCATAAAGAGCAAGCTATCTGGATTTTTCTTGCCAATTTACTAGGGGATAGTACTTGCTTCCTGATAGGAGTCTTCGTCTTTCGAATCATTTCCCAAGCGACTTGGGCAGATACCCTTGCTTGGACAACCATTCCATTCTTATTGCCCGATTTAGCTAAGATAACACTGGTGACCATCATTCGTCCTACACTCAAAAAAGTACTCAAGTGATGGACCGCGCTTGTCCGCACTGCCGAGTTCTTTATCTGTTAGCAAATGCATCAAGCATCACTTGAAATTCTTCATTGGACAATGTTATCCCTTTTCCCATCTTCGTGTGATCAGGGCTCCAAGTTCGAATATCGTATTTAGCAGGTGCACCATTAAAGGATACACGATTCAGTTCCTTCGTCCACCCCTTCTCATTTTCTGAGAGTACCAAGAGTTTTTCTTCTATTTCAAATGTAAATTCTGCCATGCTGACCTCCTCATTATTTATTCGCAAGTGCTTGTCTTTTTGACAAAAATTCGTTAAGATAATTGTATCAAGGATGAAAGGATTTTACCATGAAAAAGTTTGTGCAACTCCTAAAAGAGCAGTTAAATGTCTTTCTAGGTAATACCGTTCATCAACCAATCCTTGACGAGGATCATACCAATGCAGATATTCTTGCTACTCTTCAATTAGCTTTATATAAAAAAGCAGCTATCCATGTTATTTATTCTAGACAAAAAAGCATTACAGGAGAAATTCTTAAATGGGATGATAAACGACAGCAGCTTGTTATCAAAAATTTCAAAAAAAATCTAAGTGCCATTATCCGTCTAGAGGACATTCAAAAAATATCACTCGTTCCTGATGCCATTACCAAATCACAAAAAACATAATACATAGAGCTATCTCCATCTTTTAGAGGTAGCTTATTTTAGTTTTTGTAAATTTCGTCATAGTGACTAATCCAACTAGTAGCCTGAGGCTGGGACAAAACTCTGAACAATAAAACAAAAAACGAACAAAGGTTATCTCTTATATATTTAAAGAGTCTCTTTGTTCGTTTTTATGTACATTTTATTAGAAAAGTAGATTTATTGGTATAGATTTTCTAAACTAAAAATCTTTTTGTTCTAGCCTCAGTTCATTATGCCCGTACTGTAATAGAGGCACCATCTTCCTTGTAAAGGTTAATCAATCCTGATTTACAAGCGCGAATCATATCACCTGGAAAGACTTCCTGTGGCACTGTAATGGTCAAAAGCTCCATTGGTTTGTTTGCACGTTCAACCGCAACACCATTTGAATCCGTCAAATCTTGAATGGTCGTTTCAAAATGACGGAAACCTGGTCCATAAAATTCTACTTCATTACCTTCGTTGATCACGTTTCGTTGGCGAATCGTCGCAGTCATTGTTACTTGGTCAAAGGCAACCACTTCTCCGATAAATTTATATTCAGGAATTTTACGACGTGCGCCAAATAACTGCTCGTTTTCCGTTGGTGGACTGTAGTAGAAACCTGTCGCCAACTCGCGTTGGGCAACTTTCCACAATTCATCAATTAAATCTTGCTTAATTGCTTCAAATTTTGCTGGACTTTCCAAGTAAGCATCTACTGCAGCTTTGTAACAATTCGTTACCGTTGATACGTAGTGGACAGATTTCATGCGGCCTTCAATTTTTAGGCTGTCCACCCCATTTTCAATCATATCTGGAATATGGTCAATCATGCACATATCCACCGCTGACATGGAGAATTCTTCGGGAATTTGTCCTTTAATGGAACGTCGCTCTTCGCCAAACGGTAAATCATAGAGATTGTATTTCCAACGACAAGATTGTGAACAACCTCCACGGTTGGCATCACGATGACTCATATGATTAGAGAGTACACAGCGACCTGAGTAGGAAATACACATAGCACCATGTACAAAAGCTTCAATTTCTACACTGGTGCGTTTGCGAATTTCAGCTAGTTCAGCCATGGTCACTTCACGTGCGAGGACGACACGGGTCAATCCTAACTCTTTCCAAAATTCAAACGTTTCGTAGTTGGTTGAAGAGGCCTGAGTTGACAAGTGAATTTCCAAACCAGGTGCTTCTGTTGCACAGATTACGATAAGTGCAGGGTCTGAAACAATAACTGCATCTAAGCCTAAATCGCGCAACTCACGGAACCAAGCACCAGCACCCTGTTCATTGCCTTCATGAGTAACCATATTGGCCGCCACATAAACCTTGGCACCACGCGCATGGGCATAGTCAATGCCCTCCTTCATTTCTTCCATAGAGAAGTTTCCAGCACGACTACGCAGACCGTAAGCCTGACCACCTACAAATACAGCATCTGCACCGTAATCTACAGCGACTTTTAATTTTTCAAGAGTCCCCGCAGGTGATAGCACCTCTGGACGTTTCAATGTTTTTGACATAATTCAATTTCCTCTATTTTCAAGATAGTAGTTCATATTTTTTTCAATGATACAAAAACAAGCATCAAGCATTGACTTTCGCAACTTGCATATCTTACAAGAAATAACCCTTTTAAGATGTTATCTTGGTCTTTGATTTGCCTCGTTACAAGAGAAATGCTTTCTTCAATCAAGATGAAGCCCTGAAATAGTAAACTCACTCTTCATCCTATTTATCTATTATTTGACCTTATTACGAGCAAATTCGTAAAAACCGGTATCCAAGCCACGCTGCACTGGGTGAAGTTTGCGCACCTGCTCATCGAAGAGAAAGGCTTGGTCATAGCTAAATTCCCCTTTTGCTATGAGATCACGTGCCTGAACGAATAGACGAGCAATCGCAACAAAGTTATCTCCTGGACAGAAAATGCCATCCAATTTCCAGTTGTGATAGCCGTGATCATACAATTCCTGCAACTTGGTCATCATATCAATATCGTTATTGATAAAGATATGGGTGCCATGTTTGTCTTCAAAAATGGAGTAGTGGCTATCTGGATCACTTGGCTCTGCCAAGAAGAGACCACGATCTTTGGATTTATCTGTTTCGTCAGCCTTCGTAAAATTATAATAATTTTGCAAAAGCGAACGTTTGGAATGATGAATAACAGAGGCACCGTATACTAAGATTTCGGCAGGAATTTCCAAATTTTCAGCAATTTCAAATAACTCTTCAGAAGGAATTTCGCGGGCTAATACTGCCTCCACTGCCCCATGATCCTTCCAAAAATTGATTTGACGACTCGAGGTAACAAACACAGATGTATCATAAATCAGTTTAAAATGATAGCCATCTCGTTTGTTAATATAAATCACACCAGTATCCCCAACAACAAGATAATCTACTTTGATTTCTTGCATCAATTCCATAAAGGGCTTGATGTTATCCATCATTTCCTGATGCATCAGAGCATTAGCTGCAACAGTCAGCTCCTTACCTGCTCCATGGACCAATTGTGCAATCTCACGCAATTCATCATAGGAAAATTGATGTGGAATTCGGAGGGCATGGTCTGCTTCACCGACATAGATACGGTCAACCCCTGCTTCTAATAATTGTTTCACTTGTTCGATACTTTCAGCTGTAGCTGTTATGATTATTTTATCCATAACGTTTATTATACCAAAATAATTCTTTCTTTTTAAGTGCTAGTCAGAACTTTAATGTTCTGACTTTTCTCATTTTTTTTTGTAATGGTTTTGTAATACTTCTGTTACACAACCCTATCATTATTATGATATCCTTGATAGGCAGAAAGAGGAGACCGTATGGCACTTAGAGACTATCGGCCTAAACAATATGACTACGAAGAGTATATCCCGAAAGAGAAACAGGCCACTTATCAAGCGTATCAAGCAAGAAAACCCCATGAAAATCGACTTAGGGATTTATTGTTTTTCCTAAACATTGCAATTTTCAGTATTCTGACCGTCATGACAACTTATGTCTATCTCTCAATGAAAATTCCAGTTTTTCTAGCCTTTATCTTAGGTACTGCGACTGGTTTTATCGGGTTAAGAGTGATTCAAATTGCAATGAGAAATCATTATGTTCGAATGAAACCAAAGAGACGCTTTAAATAAGCGTTTCTTTTTTTAGTGTTTGTAAGCGGATACTTTTTAACTCTTGAGGGGACCAGAGTTTCTCAACTCGAACAAGTCTCATACCATTAAAAAGAACAGTGTAGTCTTCTGATGCAGACATCTCACTGTTCTTTTGCTATAGAAGTTACGTTAACTTTGCTCAGAGGTATTACAAATCAATTTCAATATCATCTTGTACGACAACATCTTCCTCAGGGACTTCGATAATAGTCGCGTCTTTTTGACCATCTTCTTGGAAGTCAGCTGGTTCTACAGTTGTTTCTTGCATTTTTTCCTTAATCTGCTCAGCAAAAGTTTGAACCTTTTCTTTACCTGAACGAAGCAAGTCGTCAAGAGTCAGCTCGCCAGATTCCAGTTGTCCTTTCACATCTTCATATTTTCCCACAGTTTGATCTTTCAAGTCCTGTGCTTTATTCATCAAATTTGCATTGATTTCTTCATGATTATCTTGATAATCTTTTACTAACTTAGAAACCTTATCCTTAACAGTTTTACCCGTCTCAGTTGCTAAGAAAACAGCTGCAGCTGTTCCTCCTGCAACCCCTAGAAGAACACTTGTAAACACACCTAATTTTTTAGCCATATTATGCTCCTTTCTTTCCCTTTTTTAGGATAGATGATAATAGATTCAAGACTGTCAATGCGCTACCAGCTTTTGCTGTACTTTTTCCAGCACTTTTTGCTTTCACTGTAAAGTCACGCGCCGAGGCATTGAGATCAGAAACTGAAACGGACAGATCCGCAACCGCTGAGAAGAATGGATCTAAGGTTGTGACCTTGCCATTCACGTCTTCCACCAAAATGTTCGTTTTAGCCAACAATTCATTGGTTTGATGAAGCGTAACATTCACATCGCTGGTCAAAACTTTCAGCGTTTGTTGTGCTTCTTCTGCTACGGTTGTGACCTTTTTCAAAAACAGAACAAGATAAACTGCAACTGCAATGACCGCAATAGCAATCACCAATAGAAATAATTCAAGTGACATGCATATCCCCTTTCTTAGGATTGATAATAAGGGAAGTCTTTTTGCTTCCTGTGATAAATAAATAGACCAATTCCAATTAAAATCAATAATACCGATAACCATTGTGATACACGCAATCCCGCAAACATCAAGCTATCTGTGCGCATTCCCTCAATGATAAATCGTCCCACTCCATACCAAATAAGATAAAAAATAGTCACTTCACCCCGTTTTAAGAAACGAGGGCGTCGTCTAAGCATACAAATCAGAATAAAACCAAGTAAATTCCAAACAGACTCATAGAGGAAGGTAGGAACACGGTAACTGCCATCAATAAACATCTGCTCACGGATGAAGGAAGGAAGATAATTCAATTGGCTAACTTTAGCACCAAAAGCTTCCTGATTGAAAAAATTTCCCCATCGACCAATCGCCTGTGCAATCATGACGGAGGGAGCAGCTACATCTAAAAAGTCCCATGTTTCGATAAAGCGATGCCGAGTAAAGAAAATTAGTACCAAAAGTCCGGCTAGAAGGCCACCGTAAATGGCAATTCCGCCATGCCAAATCGCAAAAATCTCTATGGGGTTGTCCTTGTAACTATCCCAAGAGAAAATGACATAGTAAAGACGGGCACCAATAATCGCAATCGGAAATGCAATTAAAATAAAATCTAGAATATCATCTGGTAAGATGCGCTTACGTGGAGCTTCCTTAGAAGCTAAATAAACAGCTAAAGCTAGCCCTGCTACGATACAAAGGGCATACCAACGGATCACAAAGGGCCCTAGCTGAAAAGCAATCGGATCAATCATTCGATTCCCTCTGCTTCCTTATTATTTTCAATGAGACGGGCCAGCCGATTTTCAAAATCTTTGGTTGCGTCAAAGCCCATTTGCTTCGCACGATAGTTCATAGCAGCCGCTTCGATGACCACCGAAATATTTCGACCTGTTTTAACTGGAATACGAATTTGTGGAATTTCAATACCAGCAAATTCAACTGTATCACCACCATTTCCTAGTCGGTCAAATATCTTACCGTTCTCATAATTTTCCAGATAGATGGCTAGTTGAACCTGTGATGATTCTTTCACTGCACTGGCTCCGTAGAGACTCATAATATCAATGATTCCAACACCGCGAATCTCCAATAAATGACGTAAAATCTCAGCAGGCTCGCCCCACAGCGTCACATCATCTTTGGCAAAAACATCTACACGGTCGTCCGCAACAATACGGTGCCCACGCTTAACCAATTCAAGACCAGTTTCGCTCTTCCCGATGCCAGAATCCCCTTGAATCAAAACACCCATGCCATAAATATCCATCAGGACACCATGAACACTAGTACGTTGTGCTAAACGGGAATCCAAATAAGAAGAAATTTCCCCTGATAGTCGACTCGTTGCAGATTGACTTTGAAAAATAGCTGTCTTATTCTCTTTGGCAGCTCTGTGCATTTCTTCAGGAATGGCTAAGCCTCGGGCCACAATCACAACTGGTGTTTCTGGTTGAAACATTTGCAATAGGACTTGGTAACGATTGTGCGATGTCATCGACATCAAATAGGACCATTCCTTCATCCCAATCAGCTGAATTCGCTCTGGCGAGTAATAATCAAAATATCCTGTCATCTCTAAGCCTGGACGTGTAATATCAGCTGTCGTAATCTCCTTTTGAAGTAGTTCTTCCGTACAATAAACACATTCCACTCGAACATGATCAATTAAATCTTTGACAAAAACTGTCATGCAGCCACCTCGTACTTTCTAATACCCTTATTATAACATAAAACCGTTTACTTTTGAGGTACGAAAAAAAGCGATTGCTCGCTTTTTTATCGGCAGTAAGCCAGGACTTGTTGTTTTTGATTTTCAAAGACTGGATGAGTAGCCAAAAAATTTGGTAAATCAGCCTCTTTCACCCATATATGAGCATCCGTTTCTTCCATCTGATAGATAATTTGCGCCTTATCACCGTCTATCAGTGCCAAATACGCATCAAAGTGGGTGCGATGCTCTTCTTCTGTAAAGGAAAACAAATAGTCTATGCTAGTGGCTACCAGTCCTGTTTCTTCCATTAATTCTCGCTTTGCAGCCTCTTGAGAAGTCTCCCCATAGAAAACCGATCCACCTGCACCTACTTCATAGACATTTGGAAAATGCTGTTTTTCGGCAGAATGTTTCATCAAGAGCCAATCACCATCTCGGTGCTTAACCCAGACATTAACAGCTAAATGGTAAAGCTCTTCGGGATAAGCAGCGGGAAACTTGTCCCGTTCCAAAATCTGGTCAGAAAGCAGCTGCCTATTTTTATCAAAAGCATTCCAAATTTCAGGTCCCATTAAAAGAACCATTCCTTTTCAACTTTTTCTGCCTCTTTTCGTTTACGAGGACCTGTGCCATAACGTTCTGCATCCACATCTTCCTTATAAGGAAGAAAAACAGCAGCTAAAACATAGAGGGCAATCGCTAATAAACCAACCTTGGTGAGAATGACGATAGCCAAAAAGATACCACGAACAATTCGCGTATCCCAATCAAAACGATCAGCTACCCCTGCAAGCACTCCTGTCAATAAACGATTTCTTTTTGTTCTATAAAATCCGTACATTCTTTATTCCTTTCATAATCAGAGGACTTGACTCAGTTTGAATTTGTAAATACACAATCTTGTCACCTGCTTTTTCACACACACAAGGGCTCGTCTTCTTTTTTCGATTGATTTCAACGGTTCCTTGATTGCTTTCAAATCGTCCCTTTAATCCCTGGTGCTTGGACATCACCATATGAATCGGAGCCTGCATCACTTCGAAATGAAGATGTTGTGAAAATCCCTGATAAGAAGTCACTCGGATATCCTGTTGTTTTTTATCAGAATGACTATGCACAGAAACATCTTCAAATGGAAGGTAGTCCAAGCGGGTATCAGCCTGACCAATGTCCAAATCCAACACAGACATCCACCGTTCTGGTAATAAGACAGTCAATTGACAAGGGATAGCTGAGGCGAAATGCAGCGCCTTTTTTTCGACATAGATTTGAGGTAATTCTTCACCCTCGGGTTTTTGAGGATAGAGAATTGAAAAGAGGATTTCTGCGCCTTTATTTTTTTGAAAGCTGACTTTACCTTCTCTCAACCGAATATTCATCGATTCAATATCCGAAAAGCGAAAATTCTGTTTTAATTTATTAGATGAAAAAACCTTGAAACTTGGTAGAGTAAACGAGAGGCGCTCCTTTTCTTCTACAAAAAGAAAGTCTGACTCTTCTTCTAATTCCATAAAACAGGCCTTGGCTTCTTCCTTGGTCAATACTCCTTTTTCATATAATTCTAACAAACGCTTTTGTTTTTCTGATACCATCATCTCACCTCTATTCGTAACTCTAGTATACCATGTTTCGACAAAAAGAAATCAGCCCAAGGACTGATTTCTAACTACTTAGTAATACTAATCTACCCCGGCACTTGCCACAGCGATATTTTTCAAGATGAATACGGCGTTTTCTGTAGTAGAGTTGTCGACAAGATTGACACTGATACGTAAGGAAGTTCCCCGTTTCTCTTGAGCTTGGCGCATAGCGAAGCCCACCCACTTGCTTGAGTAACATCTTAAAATCACGGTCACCATGCTTATAGCCTTTTTTCTCAAAATAAAGATGGTAATGGCAGAGCTCATAGCGGACAATCTTTCTGAAGATCTCTAATCCGTGTTCTTCATAGAGTTTGGGATTGAAGTCCAAATGACCGTCCTTGGGAAAGAAACGCCCACCGGTCGATCGAAGACGTGGATTCCAAACAGCTTGGTGCTGAAACTCTTTTCCGAAGTCCTCTAATGAGACTTGTTTAACATACTCAGTGAGATTCACGAGGGGCCACCAAGGTCAGATTGACCTTCTCACGCGCAGTATCCAGCTTATGCACCCAGACCGTCACCAAGTCCCCAACCGATACCACTTGGCTTGGATGCTTGATGAAGTTCTCACTCATATTGGAGATGTGGATAAGACCATCTTCGTGGATACCAATATCAACAAAGGCACCGAAGTCCACTACATTTCTGACAACACCCTCTAATTTCTGACCAATCTGTAAATCTTTGAAATCCAAGACATCTTGACGGAGAACAGGAGCTGCAAACTCATCTCGCAAATCGCGCCCTGGTTTCAACAGGTCAGCTACAATATCTTTCAAGGTTTCTGGACCAACACCAATTCTTTCAGCTGTTTCTGTAATGTTGAGCGATTGGAGCTGGCTAGATGCCTCTGCGACATTCGAAACCCCAAGTAGTTCAAATAATGTCTCAACTGCTGAATAAGATTCTGGGTGGACTCCTGTATTGTCAAGGAAGTTTTCTGCATCAGGAATGCGCAAGAAACCAGCTGCCTGCTCGAAAGCTTTATCACCCAAGCGTGGTACTTTTTTCAACTGCTCACGAGAGGTCAGAGCTCCATTTTCTTCACGGTATTTCACGATATTTTCAGAAATGGTTTTATTGAGTCCAGCCACATGTGAAAGTAGAGACGGACTGGCTGTATTGACATTGACACCGACTTGGTTGACCACCGTATCAACTACAAAGTCCAAGCCTTCAGAAAGCTTTTTCTGGTTAACATCGTGCTGATATTGACCGACACCGATAGATTTAGGATCAATTTTAACCAATTCAGCCAACGGATCTTGGAGACGACGGGCGATGGAAATAGCAGAGCGCTTTTCAACGGTCAAATCTGGAAATTCATGACGGGCCAACTCAGAAGCCGAATAGACAGATGCCCCACTTTCATTGACAATAACATAGCTCACTTCTGGGAAATCCTGCAAGATGTCAGCCACAAAACTTTCTGACTCACGGCTGGCTGTACCATTTCCAATGGCAATGATTTCGACATTGTACTGACGAATGAGATCTGCTAAATCCAATTTAGCTTGAGCAATCTGACTGGCAGATGCTGGCTTAACAGGATGAATGACCTGTGTGGTCAAGAGTTTTCCTGTCTCATCTACTACTGCTAACTTAGCTCCTGTCCGAAAGGCAGGGTCAAAGCCCAAGACCATTTTTCCACGAAGAGGTGGTACGAGGAGCAGATTGCGGAGATTGTCTGAAAAGAGAGCGATAGCCCCTTCTTCTGCACTGTCTGTCAATTCAGACCGCACACGACGTTCCATAGCTGGAATGATTTTTTTCTTTACTGCTTGGTTAATAGCTTCTGCAATGTAAGTATTTTTCTGTGGAAAACGCACTTCAAAGAAGCGAATGATTTTATCCAAATTGTGCTCAAAAGAAACCTTGAGAGCCCCTAGCGACTCCCCACGGTTAAGGGCAAGGGTGCGATAGCCTTGCATTTTTGCCACTTTTTCAGAGAAATCATAATAGATTTGGAAAATTTGCTTCTCGTCTGCTGTTTCATCTTTGAGACTGGATAGAATGGTTGAGTTGCTCATAATTTCATGGTAGGTCCATGCACGGAGTTTGATATCCTCTGAAATGGCTTCTGTCAAAATATCCACTGCACCTGCTAGACAGGCTTCTGCCGTATCAAAGCCTTCGCAGATAAAGCTTTCTGCCTGAGCTTTTAAGTCAGGGACATTTTGCAAAATGAGACGAGCCAAAGGAAAAAGACCTGCTTCTCGAGCAATTGTCCCCTTGGTACGACGTTTTTCCTTATAAGGAAGATAGAGTTCTTCCACATCGGCTAACTTTTCAGCTTCTTCAATGGCTTGACGAAGTTGGTCGGTCAATTTGCCCTGTTCTTCAATCTTTGCTAGAACTGCTTCCTTACGCTCAGCAAGAGCTGTCAAAGACTTATCTAAATCAATAATGGATTTGATGATAACTTCATCTAGGTTTCCAGTTGCTTCCTTACGGTAACGGGCAATAAAAGGAATGGTATTGCCTTCTGCTGTCAAAGACAAGACCGTATCAATCTGCTTTAAACTAACGCCCAAATCTTGAACGATTTTTGTATATTTCTTATCCATAAATCTTATTATAGCACAGTCCTACAGGGATTGTAAGGCTTTTTAAATTTTTTCAGTTCTGGAACTTGTCAGGTGATATCTGTCGTAACAATGGCATTACTCCATAAATTGATGTTGATTTTGATAATCACAACTTTACGGTACCAATTTCTCCTTTTAGTATCTCGATTCTTTCATTTGTTGAACCCCCTCTTCGAGTACTTTGAGTTGAAAAAGAGTTTCTTCGTCTTTTATTACTTTGGGCTTTCCATTCATAATCGCATGATACAAACTTTCATAAACGCGACTGTAATCACCAACTTCCGAGATAACCTTTTCTTCATGATAATGCCCCAACTCATCCATATAGGTTAAGGTTCCATAGTGTTCGGGTAAATCAAGTCCAAAATCTGTATGGTCTGGCATGTAAAAAAGTTTCAAATGTTCTTCTTGCCTGTCCTTTGTTTCTTTGATAAACATCCCTTTTTTTCCATACAAAACAAAAGATGGGCGAGGTTTGATTCTGAAATAACTTGATTTGATAGATACTTTTAACTTGTCGTAGAAAAAATCAAGGTCAAAATAATCATTCATTCTTCCTTGACCCAAAAGAGCTCTAACTTCTAAATGATAATGGTCAGGCAAACCAAAATAAGAGACCACCTGATCGATAGTATGACAAGCATGACCATACAGATAACTCGTATCTTTGCTAAAGTTTGTAACCTGCTCAGGCACTTCTGGTCGAAAGTAATCATAGTGCATCTCTACTTCAAGCAAGTCACCGAGTTTTCCACTTTCAATAACACGCTGAACTGTTAGAAAGTCTGAATCATATCGCCTATTTTGGTAGGCTTGAATTATCAAATTTTTAGAGGCTGCAAGTTTAAAAAGTTCTTCTGCTTCTGTTAAAGTCTCTGTAAAAGGTTTTTCCACCAAGGCATGCTTGCCTGCTTCTAGGACTTGCTTTGCAAGCGTATAATGTGCGCTAGCTGGAGTTGTCACGACAACTAAATCTATCTCTGGGTCAACTAAAACATCTTCAAGGTGATTGGTGTAAATAACATCACTCCTTTTCTTCCAAGGTGTTTCAGAGCGAGAATAAATCGTTTTGACTTTAATTTTATCTGGCAATTTTTGAACAAAAGGTAAGTGATAACGATTGGTGCTTTTTCCATTTCCGATAAATGCAATAGTTAACATAACGGTCCTCCTCATACTTTTTCAATTCTATTATAGCACGATATAAAAAATCTCCACCTACTAAGATGAAGTGGAGATTCTATAGTTACTTACGTCCTTTTAACAGTTGTCTAAAACCAAAACCAGCAACAAGTAGGCCACCGATAATGTTTACATAAGGGTAACGCATGGTAGGAGCCATCATCACAAAGAACAAGCCCAGTGCAATGAGAAAGAGATACCATTCTCCACCTTTACCTTTATTAAACATATCTTAAGTCCTCCTATTCTGCAACTGTTTTAATTTTATTAGCTGAAATGACAAATGGTGTCCAAATCAAGAAAGCGACAAACACGTTAAAGAGCGATACCAAACCTGCCATCAAGTTATTACCTGTTGCAAGGAAAGCATACAAGCCCGGAGGTGTAATCCATGGAACCGACAAGAAGACTGGTGGAATGAGACCTGCCGATGTTGCGCCATAGGCAATTGCTGCACATACTGGCGGTACAATGAGCCATGGCACTACAAAAATTGGATTTAATACCATTGGGATACCAAAAGTAATCGGTTCGTTGATGTTAAAGATACCCATTGGGGCAGATAATTTTGCGACTGTTTTATAATCATCACGTTTTGAGAAAATAAAGATTGCAATAATCAAGGCAATGGTAACACCTGAACCACCCATTTGTGCAAAGGCATCAAATGATCCACGTGTCCAAGTCCAAGGTAACTGGCTAATATCGTGTGTCTTTTGCCATACATCTGTATTTTCAAGTAAAGCTGGAGCATAAATACCATCCATGATTGGTGCTAAAACATTGTGTCCATGCAAACCGAAGAACCAGAACAACTGCACCAAGAAAGATAAGATAACAACACTAAACACACCTTGAGAGAGACCCATCAAAGGTTTTTGAATATATGATGAAATCAAATCATTTAGGGACTGGTTTGTTAAAGCAACTGCAACGTAACCCACGATAGCAGATGCATAAATAGCAACTGTTCCTGGAATAATGGATGCAAATGCTTTATTAACTGCCGGTGGAACTGAATCAGGCATTTTAATGATAATGTTTTTATTCATCAAACCACAGTAAATCATGGTTGACAAGAAACCAATAATCAATGCAGTGAACAAACCTGTTGCACCAGCATATGCTGTTGTAATCGCCCCATCATATGAAGTTTGAAGCGCTAAAGCATCACCATTACCTGTCACTTGCAAGCCCAATTTCATTAGCCCATCAACAAGCCCCTTATCTGCACCTGCAATCGCTGTTGATACTTTTACAGTTTGGGGAATGATGGATACAAATGAAGCAAATGAGACAAGTCCTCCCGCAATTGGGTTGACTTTATAGGTTTGAGAAAGGTTGTAACCGATTGAAAACGCAAAGATGAGCGCTGAAATTGCAATCGTCCCAAAATATACATAACCATTGATTTGAATCAGTGGTGCGGCTACTTTCGCAAAGCCTTCCCAACCTAAGTTTGTAGGGATATCCCTAAAAAATACATTCAGCAAGACTGCGATAGAGCCTGCCATTGTAAGTGGCATCATTGCGATGAATGAGTCACGTACAGCAACTAAGTGCTTCTGCGACCCCATTTTTCCTGCAAATGCCATAAATTTATCTGATACACTTGACATAAGTCATAAACTCCTATTTTATTGAATTGATGTATCCGTTGTTGAAAATTCTACAAGTTTATCTATTTGTAATAACATCCGCCTTTCTAGACGCTTCTTAAGGAAAAAGCGTAAAATTTTGTAATTCCATGTGCCAAAGAAACCACTTGGCTCATTTAATTCACGATAAACTATCTGCAACTGTCCCTCTGATATTTCTTTCAAGTCATAGTGAATCACTTGACGACCACGTGAAGATGTGATTTGAACTTTATAAATATGAGGTGCAGATACTTCTAAGACTTCAACTTGTACTTGATGATGTGTCTTGAAAACCTTTGTGTACTTCAAACCAGGTACGATTTGCTCCGGTTCAATATCCTTAGAAGTGTTTTGTTTAAAATCTTCAATAAACAATTTGATTAAAAAATCGAAAACTGTAGATGCGTGTGCATTATAAACATTAGAGACTTCCATACTACTGCCTCATTGTTTCTAGTTGTCGATAAACTTCTACAACCTCTTTTGCCATGTCAATAAAAGTAATGGCGTTCATCAGGTGGTCTTGTCCGTGTACCATCAATAAACTGAGAGGCACTGACTGACCACCTGCTTCTTTTGCTAAGAGAGAAGTCTGAGACTTATGAGCTAGACCAAGAGCTGCTTGTGCTTCTGTGAGCTTGGCTTCTGCGCCCTCAAAATCAAATTTCTTTGCAGCAGCAATTGCTTCAACAGCCTTCCCTTTGGCATCACCACCGTGCATGATAAGCCCCATGACTGTTTCTAAAAATTGTTCGTCCATAAAACCACCTATTCATTCAGCATAGAAATGGCGGTCATCAAAACATTTTTACCATTCATCACACCGTAGTCCATCATATTAATAGCATCTACTTTAATCTTAGGCTCACATTTTGCCTTAAAATCGTTCAATAAAAATTTAACTTGTGGACCAAGTAAAACTATGTCAATTTCCTTAGTTTCTAATTCGCGATCTGCTTCTGAAACAGGCACAGCATAAATGTCAAATTCTTGACCAAGTTCTTCTGCAGCTGCTTGCATTTTAGTAACAAGCATGCTGGTGGACATACCTGCATTACATACTAACATTATTCTTTTCATGGGATTTCTCCTTTTTATTTTAATAATTTTTTGAATACTTTTTGAAATTGTACAAAGCTAGGTTTTTTGATAAGTTCTTCCTGCAACTCGGGACAATCTGCTAGTTTGGCTAATCGTGGTGAAAGCCATCTTAAATGCGTATTCTGATATTTAGATGGCGATAGTAGCACTACAATTTGAATCTGGTCATGTTGTTCATCCCAAGTGACAGGTGTACTTGTTACTGCAACTACTACTTCTTCTTGCTCTCCAATTGCCTGCATGACATGTGGAAAAGCCATTTTCTCACTAAAGGCTGTTGAGTTTAGAAGTTCTCTTTCTGTAATTTGATGATAAACATCCGTCTGACTAATATTATCATCAACACTTTCCAAGCAAGCAATCATCATCTTGATCAGCGAAGCTTTATCAAGGGGTTCTTGACAAACTAGGAACTTCTCTGCTGTGAAGCAAGCATCAAAATGGTTTTCTACTTCACCATCTACCTTATCGTCATTAGAATGATAATGATGATAGGTTGTCGTAACCTCTCCTATAGCTTGACTAATCTTAGCAATATCAGCATCATTGAGAAAAACATTTACAGTGACAACCGGAACTTTGAAAAATAAATCCTTGAGGTCAATAGAGGAAATGATAAGATCAATATCTTCCATATCTATATTAGTTAATTCATGGTAACTAATACAGTCAAGAATGCTGATTCTATGACCAAAATTATAAGTCAATCTATTTTTTAAAACTTGAGCGCTTCCAAAACCTGTTGCGCAGACAACCAAAACCTTGATTTGCTGATGCTGCCTCTGCCTCTCGAAAGCTGCAATTAAATGTAAGGCGATGTAGGCCCATTCGTCGTCTTCAAGGACATGATCTTTAAGATTTTTAAGCTGACTAAAATAGTGTTTCGTCATCTCAAAAAAATTTGGATAATTTATCTTAATTTCATCTGTTAAAGGGTTTTCCATACGGACGCCATATTTTAATCTCAAAAATAAAGGTTCTAAGTGTGCAATTAAACTTTTTAGCAAGACTTGGTCATAGGATAACTGACTTCCCATTTCAACATCAATGACCTTGATAATCTCCTGTACTTCTTTCGTAATCTGTTCCATTGACTTAGAAACTTTGCCTTCTGACTGCGATTTCGTTAATAGATGCAACGCCACATTATAGGTTTCACTCGCAGGAAACGAAAGCCCTGTTTCTTGCGACAATCGTTTCAAAATCGTCTGTGCAATTTGATATTCTTGCAGTGCACATATTGAACTATCCTCTGGATAATCACTGATAACATGTCCTGAACGAATTCGATGCAATGTCAAGGCAATATGAATAATTAAATTTGTTAAAACAAAGTCTGAAATCTGCAAATGCCCTGTTTTACATGCTTCAAGAACAATATGTGCAATTTTGGGAATATCAGCCTCCTCTGTCAAGGGTTGAAATTTAACGTTAGTTAATAGCGGGAGCATGAACTCTTCTGATATGAAATAATCCACAATAAAGTGTCGCTTGTCTTGCTCTTTCCCACTCACATAGTATTTTCCGTCATCAGCCCTTTCCAGGTATAAATCATACGAAAGTAAACGTTGGCGAACATCGCTTAAAAGATTGGAAATTGTTGTACGACTTACATAAAGCCTCTGCATTAAATCATGTGTAGTTGTATTTTCTTTTTCAAAGAAAAGCTGTTGTAAGACGTAATGTATCCTATCATCGTTTTCTGAAATAGCAGGTAGGTCATTCAAATTCGACTTATTAGCTGTCAATTGCTGAAGCATCTTTAAAAAAGAAGCTGGTTCTTTAAGAATAAGCTTATAGCCATGGCCGTGCTTCATCTCAAGTTCAGCACCATATTCTTGGATTTGCTCTCCGATATTTTTCAAATATTTTCTGACCGTTCGGTCTGATACACCGAGTTGTTCAGCCAATGCCTGACTAGTGTGATAGGTAGATTGATGTTCATAGAGTACTTGCAGAATCTTCCACTCTTTACTCGTTAACATGGTCCCTCCTATCCGACGCAGTCACAATATTGAGACGAAAACCTTGCCACGGTTGCAACAAATTAAGTAAGGCCAAATCTTCATCTACGATACGACCAACAATATTAGTTTTTTCTCCTATCTGAAAATCTCTTAACGCTAGTTGCAATTCCCCACAGTAGCGAGTATAAAGTTGATTATCAATCAAAATAGCACCACGGTGGACTAGCTTATCCTGCCTTCTTGGGGAAATTTTTGCAGTGGCATATTGACTACGATGACCCGTTGAACGAATTACATACTCAGAAATGTCTCCACGATAAACATGATTTTCAGCAAGGATTGCACGCTCCACCTCTGTGACCTCTTCAGTAAGCTGAACATCAAATTCCAATGCATCAGTTTGACTTATACTTGTCAATTCAGTTGATGAAACGAATTGATTGGCAATAATAATGTGGTCAATCAACCCTGTTGCAAGCAACCATTTATATTGCGCATTCAAACTTTTTGAGCGATGTTCTTCCAGTGTACACAACCCTTCAGAAACAGGCCAAGGGCCAGTCGTTGCGCTCTGTGCATTGATAAAAGCTGCTGTTTCAACATCAAACTCCCGATAAGCTCGGCTGATTTCAAGAAAGTAAGAAGTTGATAAACCCGTGAATTGATGAGGGTAAAAATTATGGCAAGCAGTAATGCGTGATAAATCTGCACCTAAGCCAACTAAACGTCTCAACAATGTCGGTTCCGTACTCATATTAAGTTCTATTTTTATCCCAAGTGGATGATGAGTTAAAGCTGCAATCTGCGCATCGTCAAATGATTCGTCAAGCCGTATTCCTCTCACACCAAAGCGATGTGCCTCTTCCATTAAGTTCGCTTCCCAACCAAGAGCTTGAATAAAGCTAGGGTTCAAATCTGCAAATACTTCCAAGCCTAGACTTTGACAGTATTGAGCAATCTGACGATAGAACATTAGCGTATCAATATCATCTGGTGAAATTTGTAGCAGACTCAGAAAGACGCGTTGACATTGGTAGGGGCGAAAACGGTCAATATAAGCCTTTATTTCCTCAAAATCGTGACCTTCAGGGTACAAAGAGAAACCTAATCTTGACATTTTTCACCTTCTTCTAAAAACCATTGTTCTGACTAAGTGCTTTAAACCATTTTCCTGATTTTTTAATACGACGTTCTTGAGTTTCCAAATCCAACTCAACCAAGCCATAGCGATTTTTATAACTATTAAGCCAAGACCAACAATCTATAAAGGTCCACAGTAAATATCCCTGACAATTCGCACCTTCTTCAATTGCCTTGTGCAATTCACTTAGATGTCCTTTGATAAACTCAATTCGATAGTCATCTTGAATGATGCCATCTTGACGGAACTTTTCTTCACCTTCGACACCCATACCATTCTCGGTGAGAATCCACTCAATATTGCTATATTCTTTTTCGAGGTTTTTAGCAATATCATAAATTCCTCTCTCATAGATTTCCCAACCACGATGAGGATTCATTTTACGACCAGGCATTTCATAGTGGTCATAATAAAACTCTGGGAAGAATGGTGAGTCTGGATGTGCTTGATGCTTCGGTGCTGCAACACGTAAAGGCTGATAATAATTCACACCGAGATAATCGACCGTATTAGCTTTTATCACTTCTAAATCCTCAGGTAAATAGGTTGGCATGAGTTGATGTTTTTTCAGAATATAAATCAACTCTTGTGGATACTCACCCTTAACTGAAGGATCAAGAAAACTCTTAGCCTGAAATAGTTCAGCAATCCGAGCTGCTTTCACATCTGCTGGATGCTGGCTACGTGGATAAGCGGGTGTCAAATTAAGAACGATTCCGATTTTCTTATCAGGATTTATCTCATGGCTTGCTTGTACTGCCATAGAGCTTGCCAGTTGTGTATGGTAAGCAACCTGTGCTGCCGCTTTAGCATCAATCACAGCAGGATAATGGAATTGATAGAGATAACCACCTTCTACTGGTACAATCGGCTCATTGAATGTAATCCAGCGATCAACCAGATCGCCAAACTCTTCAAAGCAAACTTTGGCATAGCGTACATAGGCAAGTACCGTTTCACGTTGTGTCCAACCACCCTTGTTCTCTAATACCATTGGCAAATCAAAATGATAAAGGTTGACAAGCAAAGTAATCCCCTTATCTTTCACTCTTTGAAAAACATCACGATAGAATGTAACTGCGAGTGGATTTACCTCGCCATCGCCATCAGGAATGAGACGTGACCATTGAATTGAAGTTCTAAACGCAGTATGACCAGTTGCCTCAAGTAAGTCAATATCCTCTTGATAATGCGTGTAAAATGTTGAAGTATTTTCAGGTCCAATTTGATTATGAAACTTTTCAGGTGCTTGGCTAAACCAATAATCCCATGTGTTATCACCTTTCCCATCACCTGAAAGACGACCTTCACTTTGAGGACCTGAAGTAGAGCTTCCCCAAAGAAAACCATCTGGAAAATGAATCATAGTAACCTCCTTTATTTACTATTACAATAACGAATTTTCTTTAGAATGTAAAGGTTTTCATAAACAATAAATTTCCAAAATGAAGTGGAAATTAACTAAATTCCCATTATTCCCCATCAAATAAAAACAGACATGGAATTTTTATCTATCCCACAAAAAAACAGCTAGAAATCTAGCTGTTGCCTCCCGAATAGTTGATTATCGTGTAAAATCAATATGTTTCGCTAAGTTCGTAATGATAACTGCCCCTACAAGTAAGGAAGCAAATTCACCGATACCTGTTGTAAACCATGTGAACAAGAAAGGGCTCTGATACAGTACATTCAATTCAATCGCAATCGTAAACATAGAAAGAGAGAAGAAAATAGCAAAGTAGAAAAAGGCTTTGTTCATGAGTCCACCAAAAAGTGGCTCTTTCATATATTTTCCAAATAAAATGACACCCAAGGTCACAAAGACTAAAGTGGATCCTCCACCGACAAAGACATCAATCCAGCCAAAGCCAATCAAGTTGGCAATCATACAGCCAATCGTAATGCCAACAATATACTTCCGATTATAAAACGCTAAAAAGTTCATCATTTCTGCAATACGGAACTGATAAGCACCGTAAGCAATTGCATTGAGCGGTGGCGTAATCGTCAACACCACATAAATTGCAGCGACAAGGGCAATTTCTGCCATATCGCGCACAGTCCATTTATTGTTATTCATCTTATTCTCCTTTGGCGGCTATACCGCTTCTAATATGCTTGGCTAAAGGGAGGAAGTGCCAAGGGTTGTTTTCACAACTTGTCTAGTATAACATAAATTTTTTAAAATTGACAGGTCTTTTCCACTAGCTTACAAGATTTTCTATCAGAATTTCTCAAAGCAAGTTCGACTCCACATTACAAAGCGAAACTTAATCTCTGAGAATATCACAATATTTTCACAAGATAATCTGCTATAATCCGAAGAATTCGTTTATACATGTCCATTTTTCGTCATAAGAAGTCATCAAAAAAAGCCTAAATTCAGGCTTTTTCTTATTCAATTGTCACACTTGGTTCATCAATCGTAAGGTGCGTCACTTCACCCGCTACCCCAAAATAGTCTGCTACAAGTTTTTGAAGTTCTTCCATTGCAAGAAGTGCTCGTTCTTTTTGTCCAGCATTCACTGCTTCAATGACTAACACAGCATCCGTTGTATCTTCTGTCAACATAGTCCGTTGGGCTTCACGCCAGTTAAAATTACGACAAATCGCTCCGCCTTCATCATAGTAGATGATTTCCTCAGGCAAAGCTGGAGAATCTTCTTCTGCACCAAGTGGGAAAAAGGCTTCTCCACCTGTCGCTTTACCTAGATGCATATCTCCCTCAATACGTTGAAGATCCTCACCACCACATGGCACACCATAAGAAAGAGAAACACTGTTGTACAAGTCTACAAGCGGATTAATCGGGCGAAATTCTCGACCTTGGCTAACACGTTTTAGAAGTGCTTCGATAGAAGAACGGGCACCTTTTTTCGTTTTAAATTTTGTGAAAGCTTCACGCCATTCTTTTATCACATCATTTTGTGTAAATGGTTCTTCTTCTACAAAATCTTCTGCTTTTTTTGCAGCCTGATTGAGTAACTTTTGAAAATAAGGATCCTTACTTTCATCAATTTGGTTATTCAACCCCTTCACTGCTAAAATACTAATTTGTGCTTCTGGAAAAATTTCCCAAAAATTTTGATCTACAACTACTTTCATTTGAACTCCTTTTTAATAATTTCTTTTTTCACCTTTTTTCACAGCTTCCCAATCTTTTACGATATTTGATCGAACCTTGGACAGTAATCTCTCTAAAATTTCCTGTTCCTCTGCCGTCAATCCTGCTACAGCTTGGGCTTCTGAGTAACGATGTTCACTCAGGAGAAATTGTGCTAATCGATGTCCTTCTTCAGTCACAAACAGCATCTTATTCTTTTTGTTCTCTGAAGAAAATGTCCGCTCAATCAAGCCGTTCTTTTCTAATTTTTGTACAGAACGTGCCACTGTCGAACGGTCCACTTTCAGCATTTCGGATAATTCCTCTTGAATGATTCCCGGATTTTCAAACACACGCACCAAATACGCATACTGGCCCTTGGCTAGTTGAACATCCCGAAATTCAATATTGGCGATTGAATCCAAACTGCGGGCTATAATCCCTATTTCTCGTATAATCACATTTCCTCCTTTGTGTCTATCATTGTAACCTATTTTTGTTGCATTTGCAACATTTTCTTGTAAAAAAGCAACTCTTCAAGAGTTGCTTGCATTTTCTTTCTGTTCAACTTCGTCTAATTCCACATTTCTTATCCGAGCTTTTATCCGATTGAGAATCGAAACGACATCTCCATCACGAGTATAAAATTCATCCACAAACAGACTTTGGACAGTCGCATTCAATACTGCTCCTGTAATCAAGATATTTGCCATGAAAACAAACCAAAGCATGAGGACCAATATAATCACCGATGTCACAAAACGGAAATCCATCAACCGAAGGACATAGGCATCTACGTAGAGCGAGAATAGGTGGCCCACTGTACCCATAATGAGCAAAACAAAGACCGCACCTGGCAATACATAGCGAATTTTTTTGATTCGCACATTGGGTAAGAAAAAGTAGAGCATAACCAAAGCTAAAAAGAGGGAGATGTAGACAACTGGGGTTGTCTGACTCGCTAATTTCACAAAAAAGCCATGGTCAAATTGAATCAATCGATCAAGAGCACGCAAGACACTGTTGCCAAAAGCAATCATCAACACACTAAGCGTGATGATCAGTTGCAGACCAATGCCCAAAAAGACTCCGACAATATGACTAATAATAAAATCTCGATGCTCTGTTACACCGTAAGCCTTGTTCACTGCCTTTTGAAGGGCCGCCATACTACGCGAAATCGTCCACAAAGTTGTGACAATCGAAACCCCCAACCAAGATGAAGACGGCTTGGTCAAAACGGCCAGCACCATCCGCTCTACAGTCGGATAAAGCTTATCAGGAAACATATCCTCTAAAAATAGCAAAATCTGATGTACATCAAATTGAAAATATGGCAACAAACTGGCCAACAACATCAGTACTGGGAAAGCAGAGATTAGGATATAGTAGGCCACAGCAACACTTGTAATATCTAAATCTGCTGACATATACAAAGAAAAGAAGGTCGTGAAGAACTGCTTTATCTTAGACTTTTTCTGTCTCTTATGCATGATTCATCACTCCTTCCTTTTCTCACTTATTTAATAAGTTCCTTCTTCGCCTTGGCTGGTCAAAATTTGTGGTCCGTCTTTTGTAATCACAAACTGATGCTCGTATTGACAGGATAAACCACCGTCTAGCGTCTTATGCGCCCAACCAGTTTTCATATCAGTGTCAATTTCCCATGTACCAGTATTGATCATTGGTTCAATGGTAAGAACCATTCCTTCTTTCAAGCGAAGGCCTCGACCTGCACGGCCGTAATGAGGAACCATTGGCTCTTCGTGCATCGTAGGCCCAACACCGTGTCCTACCAAATCACGTACAACACCATAACCACGGCTTTCTGCATATTCTTGGATAGCCGCGCCAATATCGCCAATCCGATTGCCCACAACAGCTTTTTCAATCCCAATATACATGGCTTCTTTGGTCACGTCCATCAAATCTTTTACCTCTTGTGAGACATTTCCAACTGCGTAAGCCCAACAAGAATCCGCTAAACCACCTGCATAATCAACTGTATATTGTTTCATTTGTTCAACATTATTAAAATCCAACTTAGACACATCGACCACAGATTTGTCCAATGGTTCGCTCAATACCATATCCACCTTGAGCAAATCTCCATCTTTTAAGATATAGTGTCGTGGAAAAGCATGGGCCACTTCATCATTTAAACCACAGCAAGTCGCGTAAGGATAGTCCATGATATGACCATCTACTCCGATTTGAAGAGGAAGGACATTTTCTTCCTTACAACGTTTCCGGACATATTCTTCGACTTCCCACATATCTAGGCCTGGTTTGATTAAATCCCGCAAACCAATATGGATACTAGCTAGGAAATCACCTGCCCTATCCATTGCTGCAATTTCTCTTTGTGATTTAATTGTAATCATGTATTACTTTCTTTCTATTTTTTTAAATGATATTGTTTGTACTCTCTCATTTGATGGGTATAACGGTCACTGCCTTTATACTGCCGCAAGAGTTTGAAACCAGATTTCAAAGCCACTTGCTGACTAGCAATATTTTCTAGATGAGTTATAATGCTCAATTCTCGTAGGCCTAATTCCTGAAAGGCTAAAAAGCAGATATTTTTGACAGCTTCTGTAGCAAAACCTTGTCCCCACACATCCTTCAGTATAAAATACCCTAACTCCGCTTGCCTATGATGGTCATCTAGCTTTTCAAAACCAATGGCACCAATCATGTGCCCAGTCCTTTTATCAACAATCGCCCATTGTCCTAATGGTTCTTTCATAAAACGAAGAACCAGCAATTCCTGAGCTTCGTATGGAGTCAATACCTGTGGAAAAATAAAGGACAAATTCTCAGGATTTGAAACAATCGTATAAAAATCCTTCCAATCATCATATTGAAAAGGTCGTAATATCAACCGTTCTGTTTCTAAGTAAGAGTAGGCTGCTAATTTTTGCCACACACTCATCCTTGTTCTCCTATGAAAAAGAGTGAGATGGCTGTTTTCTTAAAAACAACTCTCACCCAAAAATTCTCTTCACTATTCCTCAATCAATTGAATATCTGCTCCAAGATTGACAAGTTTTTCAATAATATCCGAATAACCACGCAGAATAAATTCTACATTTGTGATTTCAGTTTGACCACTAGCCATCAATCCAGCAATTACCATCGCCGCACCTGCTCGTAAATCCGTTGCTTTTACAGCTGCCCCAACCAATTGGTTTGGTCCTTGATAAGCGATATAATTGCTTCTTGTCGAAATATCAGCTCCCATTTTAGCCAACTCAGCCACATGACCAATCCGCTTTTCGTAAATGGTGTCCATAATTCGACCAGTCCCTTTAGCCGTTAACAATAGAGGCGTAATTGGCTGTTGCAAGTCTGTTGCAAAACCTGGATAAGGAGCGGTTTTAACAGAAACAGCCTTCAACTCTGTCTGTTTTTCCACAAAGACACTGTCTTCGGAAACTGTCATTCGCACACCCATCTCTTCTAATTTTGCAAGATAGGATTCCAAATGTTCATATAGAACATTGTCAATTTGAATTCCTTCCCCAACCGCTGCAGCGAGGGCAATATAGGTTCCGGCTTCAATACGATCTGGAATCACTTGGTGTCTTGTCCCATGTAAGCTTGTCACACCATCGATGGTAATGATGTCTGTACCAGCTCCGCGAATGCGGGCTCCCATATTGTTCAATAAGGTCGCAACATCAATGATTTCAGGCTCACGTGCTGCATTTTCAATCACAGTCCGACCTGTTGCTTTCACAGCCGCTAATAGGGTGTTGATGGTCGCTCCCACACTGACTGTATCCATATAAATGTGAGCCCCATGCAACTCCTTGTTCTCAGCGACAAGATGCATATTGGACCCTTCATAAGTTGTGCTAGCTCCCATGGCTTCGAAAGCTTTTAAATGAAGGTCAATCGGACGCGGTCCTAAATCACAGCCTCCAGGCAACCCAACAATTGCTTGTCCAAAGCGTCCCAATAAGGAACCATAGAAATAATAGGAAGCTCGTAAGCTGTTAATCTTACCAAAAGGCATTGGCATATCTTGCACGCCACGTGGGTCAATTTCGAGAGTTTCCCCGTCACGTCGAACAGTAGCACCCATGGTTTCCATAATATCCACTAGACTGTCCACATCAGATATGGACGGAACACCATCCAATGTCACAACGCCATCAGCTAAAATAATAGCTGGAATCAGGGCAACAACTGAATTTTTCGCTCCACTTACAGTCACTTTTCCCTTTAACGGCCGACCGCCGTTGATGATAATCTTTCTCATACAAACGATTCTCTTTTCTGACTTTTCGCCAAATAGGCATACAGTTCATTGTACCATAGTCCCTGAAAAATAGCTAGTATTTTGAAAAAGCAAACCTTTTCATCTAAAGTTCATCCAAAGTTTTATCCAAATTTGAAGCAAACACATAGACTATATTAACGCCCCATACTGAAATCCTTTATAAGTGAATCGTATTCCAAATTGTTGTCCAAATACATTCTAAAAAAGACTAGAGAGCTGTCATCTCTAGTCTTTGAAATTTTATTTCCCTGATGGATGAATTGCTTCCTTCAAAGCATCCATCTTATCCAACTTTTCCCATGGTAGGTCAACATCCGTTCGTCCCATGTGACCGTAGGCCGCAGTTTGACGATAGATTGGACGTTTCAAATCCAACATTTGGATAATCCCTGCGGGACGAAGGTCAAAGACTTTGCGTACCGCCGCTTCAATAGCGCTTTCCGCTACTGTATTAGTACCAAAGGTATCCACACGGACTGACACAGGGTGAGCTACCCCAATTGCATAAGCTAATTGCACTTCTGCCTTCTTAGCAAGACCCGCGGCAACGATATTCTTTGCAATATAACGTGCAGCATATGAAGCAGAGCGGTCCACTTTTGTCGCATCTTTACCAGAGAAGGCACCGCCACCATGTCGTGAGTACCCACCATAAGTATCAACAATAATCTTCCGCCCTGTCAAACCAGAGTCCCCTTGAGGGCCACCGATAACAAAACGACCTGTCGGATTGATAAAGAATTTTGTCTTGTCATCAAGATACTTCGCAGGAATAACAGCCTTGATCACTTGATTAATCACATCTTCACGAATTTGCTCATTCGTTGCTTCGGGGTCATGTTGCGTTGAAATAACAACCGTATCCACGCGAACAGGTTGGTCATTTTCGTCATACTCGACCGTTACTTGTGACTTAGCATCTGGACGCAGATAAGAAATCGCTCCAGTTTTTCGTAAATCAGCCAATTTCTTCACCAATTTGTGTGATAACGAAATAGGAAGTGGCATGAGTTCTGGCGTTTCATCAACGGCAAAACCAAACATGAGACCTTGGTCTCCTGCACCAATCAAATCCAGTGGATCCTGCTCTGCATTTCCACGAACTTCCAAAGCCTCATTAACCCCTTGGGCAATATCAGGTGATTGTTCTACCAATGATGGGTGCACACCAACTGATTCTGCAGCAAAGCCATATTCTGCATTGGTATAACCAATTTCTGCAATGGTATCCCGTACTACTCGATTAATATCCACATAAGCTGTTGTTGATATTTCTCCAAACACATGAACAGATCCAGTGTAGACAGCTGTTTCTGCTGCAACGTGCGCTTCTGGATCTTGCTCTAAAATCGCATCCAAAATCGCATCTGAAATCTGGTCAGCAATCTTATCCGGATGTCCCTCCGAAACTGACTCAGACGTAAATAATTTCCGTTCTGACATAAACATGTCCCCCCTTTAATAAAAATCTCGTAGTTCCTCTTGAACGATTGATTCACTACGCGTTACTAGGTTACAAAGCACTAGTCGCAAAAAAACATTTGGCATCCTCCAAATATCCGTCATACGACTACCTTTTCGGGACTTAATAACTCACTTATTATAACATGATTTGGTCCTTTCCGTCTTGTAAATCATACGTTTTTACTAAAAAACAGCAGAAAACAATCTGCTGTTTCATAAGTTGCTATGTGATTACTTTTATTTCGTTGTTTGGCTAAGAAAAATTAGAATTTGTAGGAGAAATCTATTTTTGTCCACCTCTTATAAATGGTTCTGAAATTGTAGTGTCCAATAATTCCTTATATGCGACTACCTTTCTGAATGTATTCCCCATCATTTCACTATTCCTATATTCTCTTATGGCATCCATATCAAAATCTGCATAATACAATCCTTCTGTCACATCATCTGCTAACATAATTGTATTATCAAGACAAATCCCGTTCTTGTCCCAGCAAATAGGACTGTATGCACAAGAACAACCTGCGTTCTCCCCATTAGCATTTGCCATAGCTATTCCAACCATATTCTCATACGCTCGGGTGGACAAAGCTTGAATACGTGGCCTCATCGAACCACAATCATTTGGTACAAGAATAATTTCTGCACCCTTTAACATCAGTATTCTTGCACTCTCAGGATATTCCCTATCATAGCAAATCATTAGACCAATTTTTATTCCATCAACATCACAAACTTTAAATTCAGTTCCTGCCTCAACATCTTTTTCATCAGCAAAATCACAAGTATGTACCTTTGAGTATTTCATCAATATTTCGCCGGACCTATTGATGACAAAAGCTGTATTTTGAGGTTGCCTTTTTCCTTTTGTAAATGATGTTAGTACAACACCTATAGCGTACTCTTTTGCCACTTCGCATATTTTCATAATCACTTCGTCACCACAGGATATACTTTTTTCATACGCCATCGGAAGTTCATAACCTGTCACAAAACATTCCGGAAGTAGCAAAATGTCTGCTCCATTTTTTGATGCTTCCTTCATAGAGCAGATTATAGTATCAATATTTCTTTTGATATTTGAAATTTCTGCACGAGCTTGTAAAATCGCTACTTTAAAAATCATATTTCTCTCCAAAATTTCTAACTCAAATTTCTAACTCATATGGCATTCCAAATAAAAGTGAAGGCAAACACACAGCCCCAAGCATTTCCTGTCTTAGTTTTAATCAGTAACATGCCATAGATCGCAAAAAATGTTGTCAACAACTCTACAATTCCCCCAAGAGTCAGTATGGATGGTACTCTTGAAAATTCTCTGAAGCAAAAATATAAATAATAGATGGAAGAGAGCAAAGAAACATACCTACAACTGATTTAAAATCTGTTTCGTTGACTCTAACGTCAGTTGTTTGTCAGCCAACAGCACCTCCCAAAATACCTATCGCTTCTAAATAAACTCCGCATCCAAAATGGCTTTTTTGACAACCTCAAGTGGCAAATGGACTAATTCACATTTTTTCTCTGTATAAAGGTAACGAGCATAATCATCAATCCGGTACTCGTTGATATACACCACCCGTTTGCAACCAACTTGCAATAATTGCTTCGAACAATGAAGACATGGAAAATGCGTGACATAAGCCGTAAAACCTTTTGGAATACCACGTTCTGCTCCTTGCAAAATGGCATTGACTTCTGCATGAAGGGTCCGTACACAGTGTCCATCCACGACTAGACATTCATGATCTAAACAGTGCTCCGTTCCAGACACAGAACCATTGTACCCTGTTGCAATAACCTTATTATCTTTGACCAGTACTGCTCCGACCTTGGCACGGTTACAAGTTGCCCGATTGGCAATCAGCAGTGCTTGCGCTGCAAAATATTCATCCCACGCTAATCGATTTTCAACCATGACTCACCTCACACCCCTTTTTTAGTATTATACTATTTCTTTTTTGAGAAAAAAAGTGACGGAGTGATTTTTCTCAAAAATCTTAGTTCTCTGCTCTTATTTGCTTTTCTTTTTGCCCTTCTTCCCTTATAATATAGATAAGAAAAAGAAAGTTAGGAAATACTATGAAAATAGATGATTTAGAACAAAGTCGACATGTCGAGGATCGACGAGGCCAATCAGGTGGCTCATATGGAGGAAGTCCTGTTGGTGGCGGCTCAGGCATGATGGGGCTCTTATTGCAACTCCTCTTTTCATCTGGTAAAGGCAAATGGTTAATTATCGCTATTCTGGCCTTTAGTTTACTTGGAGGTGGGGTTGGTTTAGGAGACTTGCTCGGTTTAAACGCTACCCAAAGTAATTACGAAACCAATTATTCCCCATCGGAAGTTTCGGATGAAGATGCGGTCTTCATCAGCAAGGTTTTTAACTCAACAGAAGATTTTTGGACACAAGAGTTCAAAAAAGAAGGGCGTACTTATCATGCACCAACACTTGTCATCTACGACCAACAAACACCAACTGGTGGTTGTGGCGTAGGATCTGCGAGTGCCGGACCATTCTACTGTTCTGGTGACAATAAGGTTTATATTGACTTAACCTTCTATCAAGACCTGTCTCAAAAATACGGTGCTTCTGGTGACTTTGCCATGGCCTATGTCATCGCCCATGAAGTTGGCCACCATGTACAAAATGAGCTAGGCATTATGGATCGTTACAATAAAGAACGCCGTGGTCTTTTAGAAAAAGCTGCCAATGCCCTCAATGTCCGTCTAGAATTACAGGCAGACTACTATGCAGGGGCTTGGGCACACTATGTTGAAGGACAGGGCTTACTCGAAATGGGAGACATCGAAGAAGCCATGAACGCAGCTCATGCAGTTGGAGACGATACTCTTCAGGAAGAAGCCTATGGCAAGAGCGTTCCTGATAGTTTCACACACGGAACTTCTGCTCAACGTCAGAAATGGTTTAATCGTGGCTATCAATACGGAGATATTCAACACGGTGATACTTTCTCTGAAAATATTTAAGGTCACTGCATCACATGAAAAACCCACCTTACAGAAATTGTAGGGTGGGTTTATTGGTTTTATTCGATCATATCTGATAATAGATAGGCATCTACCATCTTTTCAGTAGCATCAACAGAATCTAGATGGGTCCGTTCGTAAGAGTGGCTGGATTCAATACCAGCTCCAAGAAGGGCATGACGAACATCCGCCCCAGCTCTCATGGCTGCTGAGGCATCACTTCCATAATACGGATAGATATCTAACTTATAGGGGATTCCTTTTTCCTCTGCCAAGGCTACTAAGTGCTGACGAAGCTCATAATGATACGGTCCCGAACCATCCTTGACACAGATGGATACTGTGTATTCATCAGTCTGCTGGTCATCACCCATTGCGCCCATGTCAACTGCCAAGTATTCAACCACAGGAGCAGGAATGCTCGAATTTGCCCCATAGCCAATTTCCTCATTATTTGAGAAATAGAAATGGGTAGTATAAGGTAGGGTAACTCCTTCTTCCTTGTAGCGTTTGAGTAGATGAAGTAAAATCGCCGCAGACACTTTGTCATCCAGGTGACGGCTCTTGATAAATCCTGATTCCGTTACCACTGTTCTTGGGTCAAAAGAAATGAAATCACCCACTTCAATTCCTAATGCACGGGTTTCAGCTTCTGACGTTACCTTTTCATCCAGACGAATTTCCATATTGGTCTGATTGCGCTCCGCTGTGCTGGCATCACGGTAAACATGCACAGAAGTTTGATGCATCAAAATTGTACCTGTATAGGTTTTCCCATTTTTAGCCACATGAATGAAGCAGTTTTCCCCCTCAATAGATGGATAACCAAATCCTCCAACCAAGTCCATCTTCAAACGGCCGCTTGGTTTAATCGCTCGTACAATTGCCCCTAATGTATCTAAGTGAGCCGTTACCATGCGGTGCTCTGTATCATTTTCCCCTGGAACCGTCACCATCACGCCACCTTTTGGTGTCTTCAACGCTGTGTAGCCAAAACCCTCGACTTCTTCTTTGACATACTGCATAATACCACTGGTAAAGCCCGTTGGCGATGGCGTATTGGTCAATTTCACAATGTAATCTAGTGTATTCATAATGTCTCCTTCTCAATCATTAGTACTATTCTACCATTTTAGATAAGAATTTTGCTATAATGAGACTATGAAAACCTACGAAAAAATCTATTATCGATTATTAAAAGAATCGGGCTACATAAGTGGTGAAGCATTAGCCCAAGAATTCCAAATTTCCAGAACTTCTGTCTGGAAGGCTATTCAGATGTTAGAAAAAAAGGGATTAGTCGTTGAATCCGCCCGTCATTCTGGCTACAAACTGGTAGAAGGAGACTTACTTGTCCCTCGCCAATTAAGTAAGGATTTGGATATCCCTGTCTTCTATCACGAGAATAGTCAATCAACCCAGCTAGATGCTAAAATAGGAATTGAACACAATCATCCAGCACCAGCCCTTTACCTTGCCCCTCATCAACTAGCAGCCAAAGGACGGAATGGACGGTCCTTTCATGCAACAGACCGCGGAGGCATCTACATGAGCCTTCACCTAACACCGAATACCCCCTTGGTAGATTTCAAACCCTATACTATATTGGTAGCGGCAGCTATTGTCAAGGCCATACAAGAGTTGACGGGAAAATCTGTTCAGATCAAATGGGTGAATGATATCTATTTCAATGAAAAAAAAATCGCCGGCATACTGACGGAAGCTATTTCATCAATTGAAGATCAAACTGTTACCGATGTCATTATCGGAGTGGGACTGAATTTCTATTTACCTCATTTCCCAAAGGAATTAGAGAACAAGGCTGGGAATTTATTTGATACAAAACCAAATTTGACACGACAAGAGTTGATTACAACAATTTGGAAAACCTTTCAAAATACGCCAGAAGAAGAATTAGTTGCTCTCTACAAAGAAAAATCACTTGTCCTTGGAAAACAAGTGAGCTTTGTAAGACAAGAAAAAACCTACTCTGGCCATGCTATTGAAATAACAGATGCCGGTCACTTAGTGGTACAGCTAGAAGATGGTCAAAAAGCAACCCTGACCAGTGGAGAAATTAGTCTTTCTTCTTGGTAGCAGTTTCCACCAATCGAATAAACCTCGTCACTTTATAGGCAAATGATAAATTCCGGGCTACGATGCTTCCGTATAAGATAGCCCAAAACACACTTCCTGTCAAGATTGCATCGTTCATCCAGTAAGTCGCCAAACAGGTAAAAAGGGCTAGTAGTACAAATTCTGAAATTCTCATAGGACCAGTATAACAAAAAATCAGCATTTTAGCTGATTTTTAATTTGCATTTAGAAGATATCAATCGTCAACGATTGTTGCTTGGTCTGCTAAAAATTGAAAGGCCTCTGGAACATCATTTGACGGCCTTGTTTCTACTTCTTCTTTTTGACCTCGTGCTTTAGCCGAAAATTCTGCACGGATATGCACCCAATCTTCTTGGGCTATCGCTAAAATCTGAGGTGAAAAACCGGCAGCCTGACTGAGAATATTACCAAACATGGTATTGAGATTATCCCGTTTCATGGTCTGTTCTGCATTAAAGGCAGAATCAAAAGAAAGGATAGCATGGTGCTCGTTAGCCGCAACGGGCTGCGAACCACTCAATAAAGCTTTGTCAGCTCCTGACAGGCTTTCGATGACTTCCCCCCATGCATTTTGTAGACGGGTCAAATTTTCTCTGGCCTGAGCTGGATTTTCCATCGCCTCCTGTAAAATCGTATGGACACGGTTTGTATCTAAACGGTATTTTTTAGGTTGTTGCGGTCTGCGAGAAACTGGTTGGACCTCTACTGCAGCATGGGTTCTTTTGGCTAATTCTGCCTGCAGTTGGGCTACCTGCGTTTTTAATTGTTCAATTTCCGCTGTGACGGTCGTTGGAAGGCTACTACCTTCAACGACTTGGGGTTCATCTGAAAGACGGATGGTCATCATTTCTGCGTAAATTTTTGGTTGGGGACTTTGTTTGATGTCTTGCAGTCCCTTGGTCACAGTCTCAATCATGGCAAAAATTTTCTCGCGTGAAAAGGCCAGATTGTCAGTAAATGTCGAACTTGTATGGGTATTTTCACCCCCTGTTTGGACAATCAACAAATCTCGCAAATAATAGAGCAAATCCGTCGCAAAACGATTCATGCTTTTGCCATTATCAAATATAATCTGCAGTTGATTCAAGGCCTCTGGCACTTCTTTTTGACGGATATGAGCTAGGTAGTTATCCAAGGCACGCAAGCTGATGGACCCTGTAATTTCTTCAGCTGTTTCAAGAAGAAGATGCTGGTCAGCACTCAAACTCAGTGCTTGATCTAGAATAGAAAGAGCATCCCGCATTCCACCTTCAGCTCGTCGAGCAATCATCGCAATAGCCTCTGGCTCATACGTGTAGCCTTCCTTATCCAAGATGGTTACTAGGTGTCGCTCAATGTCTTTAACCTTGATCGATTTGAATTCAAAACGTTGTACCCGTGACAAAATCGTCGCTGGAATCTTATGCAGTTCGGTTGTTGCAAGGATAAAGACAACATTCTCAGTCGGTTCTTCCAATGTTTTCAAGAGAGCATTGAAAGCCCCCATGGATAACATGTGCACTTCATCGATGATATAAACCTTATATTTGGCAAGACTTGGTGCATAGGTTGATTTGTCACGAATATCACGGATTTCATCAACCCCGTTATTAGAAGCCGCATCAATTTCGATGACGTCTTCCAGACTACCTTCTGTAATAGCCCGACAGATATAACAGTCATTGCAAGGTTCACCATTGACTTGATTTGGACAATTCATGGCCTTAGCGAAAATCTTGGCAGCGGATGTTTTTCCTGTTCCACGTGGGCCAGAAAAGAGATAGGCATGGCTAATTTTCCCTTGTTCAATAGCCTGACGAAGGGTTGTAGCAACCACTTCTTGGCCTACCATTTCTTCAAAGGTTTGGCTTCGGTATTTCCGATAAAGAGCTTGATACATTAGTGCTTTTCTCCAAACATAGCGAAATTCCAGTCTGTTTTCTCAACTAGAATAGCAACAAACTGTTCTAGATATTCTTTATCTATTGCATCGTAATCTGTCTTCAAACGCGAGTCTAAGTCAAGAACACCCAGCAATTTTCCATTTTTCAGCATAGGTACTACAATCTCAGACATGGCTGCTGAATCACAAGAAATATAGTTTTCATGTGTGGTCACATCGTCTACAATAATGGTTTCTTGCTTTTGAGCAGATTCACCGCAGACACCTTTGCCTAAAGCAATATGGACACAGGAAACACCGCCTTGGAAGGGACCTAAAAGTAACTCTTCTCCGTCAAAAAGGTAAAATCCTGTAAAGACCGAATTGGGCAAGGCTTGATTGAGCAATGCAGAGGCATTTGACAAGTTCGCAAGTGCATTGGTCTCCCCTTCAAGCAAGGCCTCCAGCTGAGCTAAAAGTAATTGATAATTTGATTTTTTTTCTTTTTGTAACATGGTTCTATTATAGCACAAAATCAACAAAAAACAGAAAGACACACTGCCTTTCTGTTGCTTTCCTTACCCCTTATTAAAAAAGGTGTTGAATAGAGGCATGCCAAATCCAATACAGACAGGCAAATTCCACAACTAAACCCAATAGCCAAATCAATTTGAAATACCATTTTTTAGTCTTATGATGAAAAAAATAACCTCCAGTCATTGCGCCTAGACCGCCTAGACCAATAGCCATCCCTAATAATACTTTTTCTGGAATCCGGTATGCCTGCCGACGTGCTTTCCCTTTGTCTAAGCCATAGGTTGCAAATACAACCATATTCCACATCAGCAAAACAAGCGTTATTCCCTGTTGCATGGACATCTTTTCTTTCCTCGATCTTCTTTTAACTTATGTCACTGATCAAGAGGCACATATTATTTGCCTGTGTGTTGTGACAAAGTCCTTTTCAACCACTCTAACTGTGCTTCATTACGTGCAATAGCTCGCTCCAAAACGAGATAATGACCGTAATTCTCTGTTATCATATCCTCACTTGAAAACAAACACTCTCTGCGGTCAAGCAAATGGGCCAAATGTTTTTCTAAAAGTGCAATCTGACCTTCTAACAAGCCTGTAATTCTCTCATCGTCCATCGTCCGAATAAAGAACATTTTCAAGGAAAAAATATCTTTCTGCTGAGGAGTTTCCTCATTAGGTACTGCCAGCCATTCTTCCAGTTTTTCGCGGCCTTGAGTAGTCAAAGTATAGTGTTTTTCCTTGTCATTATCTGGCACTGGATGGCATTCTAATGTCCCTTCTTTCACCATCCGCTTGAGTTCAGGATAAACTTGACTATGGGCTACCTGCCAAAATTCTCCAATCTCACGGTATACATAATCTGTAATCTGCTTGCCAGTTACTCGCGTATCACAAGCAGAAATCACCCCCATGATAATATGAGGCAAAATTCGTTGTCTTGGCATACTAACTTCTCTCTCTCAAAATACTTTCAACCTTGGTATTAATTAGGTCAATCGCAACAACATTGGATACTCCTTCTGGAATGACAATATCCGCATAACGCTTGGTTGGCTCGATAAATTGATGGTACATCGGCTTCACCACACTCGTATACTGTTCAATGATACTGTCCAAACTACGTCCACGCTCCTGCATGTCGCGTTTAATCCGACGAATAATCCGAATGTCATCATCCGTATCCACAAACAGTTTGATATCCATCAAGTCCCGCAAGCGCTTATCCTCAAGTACTAAGATCCCCTCTACGATAAAGACATCCTGTGGTTCTTGTAGATAAGTCTTATCACTTCGAGTATGTTGCGTATAATCATAAATAGGAATTTCGACTGCTCTGCCTGCCAACAATTCACTTAAGTGATAAATCATCAAATCCGTATCAAAAGCTAAAGGATGATCATAGTTTGTCAAGACCCGCTCTTCAAAAGTCAAATGCGATTGATTCTTATAGTAAGAATCATGCTCAATCATGGAAATTCGTGCATCAGGAAAACTATCTAAAATTGCTCGTGAGACACTTGTTTTACCTCCACCAGAACCGCCTGTTACGCCAATAATAATCGGTTTTTTCGTCATGCTTACTCCTATAATGTTCGATTAGGTATTACTCCAATTTTCTTTTTCTCATGAGAATAGTACCTAATCCCTAATCCAATTTATTGCTTTTTCTATTTTACCACGAATCATGGTATAATGAAAGATAGAACCAATTCCGCACCATTATAGAAAAGAAAAAGGAACCCAATATGTACCACGAATTTCCAGCTATCTGGCAAAAACAATTACAAGAATTTGGATTTACAGAACCTACTCCTATCCAAGTTCAAGCCTTCGCTCCGATTACAGAGGGAAGAAATCTTCTAGGAATCAGTCCTACTGGAACTGGCAAGACGCTTGCCTACCTCTGGCCTAGTCTCTTACAATTGCAAGCTAAAAAAGCCCAACAACTACTTATCCTATCCCCAAACACTGAACTGGCAGGACAGATTTTTGATGTCTGTAAAACTTGGGCAGAACCCCTTGGCTTAACTGCTCAACTATTTCTATCAGGTTCTAGTCAAAAACGACAAATTGAACGCTTGAAAAAAGGACCTGAAATCCTCATCGGCACTCCAGGACGGATTTTTGAACTCATCAAACTGAAAAAAATCAAGATGATGAATATCAACACCATCATTCTGGATGAATTTGACGAGCTCTTTAGCGACTCTCAATATCACTTTGTAGATAAAATTCTTCATTACGCTCCTCGTGATCATCAACTCATCTACATGAGTGCGACTGCCAAATTTGATACCAATAAAATAGACGATGATATTCTGACCATTGACCTCACTCAACAACCACTGGATCATATCCAGCATTGCTATATGATGGTCGACAAGCGAGATCGTCTCGATCTCTTGCGAAAATTCTCGAATATCCCTGATTTCAGAGCTTTGACTTTCTTCAATAGCTTGTCAGACCTTGGAGCAACGGAAGACAAACTCAGCTATCATCAAGCCAATGTAGTGTCGCTCGCCTCTGATGTCAATGTTAAATTCCGCAAAGTCATCCTTGAACGATTTAAGAATAAGGAAATAGCCCTTTTACTTGCGACCGACTTAGTGGCTCGCGGGATTGATATTGACAATCTAGAATGTGTCCTTAATTTTGAAATACCTCGTGACAAGGAAGCCTACACTCACCGCGCAGGACGAACGGGACGGATGGGCAAGGCCGGCCTTGTCATCACTCTCGTCTCCCATCCAAATGACTTAAAAACATTGAAAAAATATGCCCCCGTCACTGAAATCATCTTGAAGAATCAACAACTTTATACTGTTTAAAGCAGTCCTTGTGGCTGCTTTTTTTCTGCCAATTTGGATTATCAAGCCGGTTTCTAAGTTTTCACCCCACAGTCGAATAAAATTTGATAAAAATTTTTAAAAAAGTTTAAAAAATTTTTCACTCCCCTCCTTCTGGCAATATGCTTGCTATACGATATGGTAAAGTAAGGCTGTCAAGAGGATTTGACACTATTAAAAATTTTTAAAGGAGTTTTCGATTATGAAAAACCAGGCATTGTTTTCGAAAATCACACTTGCATCAACAGTAGTACTTTTAGCTACTGGAGTAGTAGCACCCTCCATCGGAGCAAAAGTGACCTTTGCGGATGATACAGCTATCACTGAGAAGGACAAAGTTCTAACCCCAGCAGAGATTTCTGCTATGTATAAAACAGTAACCGCAGCTTTGGACGAATATAGTGCAAAATGGGATGAACTAAAAAGACGACCTTATCAAACTCAATTGACAGACGAACAGCTAAAAAAACTTGAACAAGAGCTGGCTGAGCATGAAGCTAAGGGCCAAGTACTCTATCAGCGACTAAATGCTATAGGAGAAGAAGTAAATAAGTATGCTCGACAATTTTATGCAGAAGATGACCCTCGTTTTGGCATAACTAGTAGCTTAGTTAGATATGATATTACCTATGCAGAGGTTTCTGACTATATCTACTATGATGCAAGTCAGAACAGAATTACGGCACTTATTTTGCCTGACGGTACTAATGTTTTAAACACAGACGGTGTTTTCTATAAACATCCTGTTACCATGTTTGTGTGGGGGTGGTCAGAGTACAAAGCTAAACACGGCTCCATTCCTAAAAAATCGGCCAACACCCCTGCTCCAACACCGTCAACAACTGTCACACCAAGTCCAACAACCACAACTGTAAGCACGACGAAACCGACAACTACAACTGTCAGCACAACAAAACCAACAACTAAGGCTACTACAACGCAGACAACAAAAGCTACAACGAAACCAGTAACGAAATCGACAACAAAACCAACCACTCAGCTGAGCGAAGTCTACCGCCTCTACCACGCAGGCTTGAAAGTTCATTTGTACACAACGGATAAGAATGAACACAAGATACTCCAAACGAGAGGTTGGAAATCTGAAGGAATCGCTTGGAAGACCGAAAAAGAAAAGGGTGAACCTGTCTACCGCTTGTATCATCCAGTTATTAAGTACCACTTCTATACAAAAGATGCCAATGAGTACAAGGTACTTGGTACCCGCGGATGGAAACAAGAAGGCATTGCCTATCGCTCATCAGGAACTGTCCCTGTTTATCGTCTCTACCATGCAGGTTTAAGAAAACATCTCTTCACAAAAGATGCCAATGAGTACAAGGTACTTGGTACCCGCGGATGGAAACAAGAAGGAATCGCTTGGTACGGCCAACCGTAGAGCCAAAAAAAGACCATCATCTCTCACTAGAATGATGGTCTTTTACTTTTTTAACATACTACTATAGAATCTTTCAAACCAGTGTAGCTGCCTTTGAATCTATTAGTAGATTCTTTCAAACTAGGGGCCTATTGAGCAGGTCTCGCACTTGTCCGATCATAATACACATATTGTGGATTTAAATTTTTTCCAACTAAATCCGTCATCGTCCCAGTCGTCAATCCTTGTGATTGAAGATACTGTAAGACGGGTTCCAAAGCATCTGCGGTTGGCGCATGGATATCGTGCATCAGAATGATGCTACCAGGTTGTGTATTGGCCTGTACCACACTTAAAATCGCTTGCGGGTTGCGACTTTTCCAATCTAAACTATCCACAGACCAATAGATTGCGGGCAAATTCATCGTATTCATGACCATCTGATTGACAGCTCCATAAGGTGGACGCATCATAGTCGGACGTTTTCCAATCGCTTTTTCAATCGCCACCTGTGTCTGCTCCACTTCTTGCTTCACTTGTTCAGGCGGTAACGTTGTTAAATTCGGATGACTCCATGAATGGTTTGCGACCTCATGACCTTCTGCCACCATCCGTTTCAAAATGTCCTCATTTCCAGCGATATTTTGACCCAAAATAAAGAAGGTTGCTTTGGCATTATACTTTTTCAATAAATCCAAAATTCGCGTAGTTGTGGCTGGATTTGGTCCGTCATCAAAGGTTAATGCAATCATTTTTTCTTGAGCTTTACGTGCCTTTTCCGCTTGGTATTCTTCATATTTCTTTTGGTCTTCTGCTGCTAAATACGAAATATCTAATACTTCAAATAAGTCTGAGATATTCAGAGAAAGAGTTGCTATTCCGATTTTTTGCTCAGGCAATACGAGACTCAATTGGCTATTTTCATAAGAAAACGCCAACTCTCCTAGATTAAGTTGTTTTACCTTTTCAACTGACGCAGTAACTTGATCCGCTGGTAGTACTTTTTCTTCCAACACTTTTTTCACTTGGTTGGCTATCACTTCCTTGACAGCATCCTTATTGGTAAATAAGCGGTCAAGAGTAAAGACTTGCAGGTCTTCTGCTATCAAAATTGACGGAGTGCGCTCACTTTTCTCTTCAGAAATTTTAAAATGATCCATCTCAAAGCGGTGAGTGACCAACTCTAGCTGCTTCACCTTGCTGAAATGGGTATCCAGTTCCTGCGGTACCACAAATAAGAACTCATCAATCTTCCCAACAGGTTTGCGCTCCCCAATCAATTCTCGTACATGACTCTGCATCGCCTCTCCCATTGTGGCGATTCGCTCTCTTTTTTCATTGGTAGGAACATAAGCTATGACATGCGTACTACCAACATTTCCTTCTTGCAGAACATATTGATTGTTAGGTGCTAAGGCTGTTCGTTTCTCATGAAGAAAATCAGTAACTTGTCTCTCTTGCCAGACTGCCATCAAGTATTTCCCTGCTCCAACTATCAAGGCAAGCAATAATAAGTTTATTAGAATCAATCCTATCTTTTTCATTCATTCCATCTTTCCAAAAAAACTCTTATCTATTATCCTATTATATTTATTGTTTTTTGTCAATCTATCTCAAATTTAGCAAATTTTTATTTCAACATTCCATTGGATAGCTTACCTGCCTAATTCTGTCAGCCTAAAAACTAATCGCACTTATTTTTATGATCAATAACAGACAAACAAAAAACAGCCCAATTGGACTGTCGTTTATTCTGCGCCTCTGACCTGTTTCATTTAGTCAGCACGAATCACTTCTACACGGTAACCATCTGGATCTGTAACAAAGTAATAATGTCCTGGATTTCCAGGGAGACCAGAAAGATCTGTCGTTGGATAACCAAGAGCTTTGTGTTTTGCATTATCCCCTTCTAAATCATTAGAAGACAAGGCCAAGTGAGAAAAACCATCTCCAACTACATATGAACCATGTCCATAATTATACGTCAATTCAATCTCGAATTCATCGCCTGGTAACGCCATGTACACCAAGGTAAATTTATGTTCAGGATAGTCCTTGCGACGTGTTACCTCGAAACCAAAAGCTTCTTCATAGAACTTTTGTGATGCTTCTAAATTTTCAACACGCAGACATGCATGCAACATTTTAAGACTAGCCATAAAAACCTCCTCAATTTTTGATAAGAATAGTATATCATAAAAAGAAGCCTACCAACTACTGATAGGCTTGCTTTTAATGCGTGCTTTTTTGACCATAGACAAGGTAGTAAAATAGGCTAACAAAAACTGCACCACCGATAATATTTCCCGCATAGACAAAGACAAAATTTTGTAAAAATTCCAACCAAGTCGCTCCACCTTCAAAAATAGCAGCTGGAATCACAAAGGCATTAGCCACGCTGTGCTGGAAACCAATCGCAACAAAAGTCATCACTGGAAACCATGTCCCTAGTATTTTACCCGACGCATCCTTAGCGCCATAGCAAAGCCACAAAGAAAGACCGACAAACCAGTTACAGCCAATTCCAGAAATGAAAGCTTGCAGAGGATTTGCGGCAATCTTAGCCTGCGCTACTGCAATGGTCTCTTCCAGATAGTGCCCTGAGGCTGTAAGACCAACTACATGACCGAAGAAATACGCCACACAGATTGAACCAATCACATTGAAAATAGTGATAACAAGCCAGTTTTTAGCAAGATCCGATAGGGAAATTTTCTTCGCAAAAAAGGCAGCAGATACAGCCATCATGTTTCCTGTAATCAATTCTCCACCAGCTAAAAGAATGACAATCAAACCAATTGGAAAGGCAGCTGCTCCGACAACACCGGCAAAATGTCCCAGCGTATCCATCCCCGCAGCAGCAATACGAATATAAAGAAGATAGCCCAAACTAATCATAGCCCCACCAATAAAGCCTAAAATGGCTTTTTGCAAAAAAGTTTTTTCGATTTTGTGCTCGCCTGTATGAATCGTCTTTTCTAAAATTTCTTCTGGTGTAAACATACCATTTCCTTTTCTATTACTCTATTACCGTTACTATTATATCAAGAGAAAAAAAGATTGCAATACTTTTCACAAAGAAAAGATAATTTATTGATAGTATCGGATGCTAGAATCGAATGTGAAACATGGTTAACCCAAACATTACCAGCTACTTAGTTTTTCCTAACTCTCTCATTTCTTGGAGCTAGGCTGAAACAGTCCCCCGGACTAACTAGCTCTCTCTCATTTCTTGGAGCTAGGCTGAAACAGTCCCCCGGACTGTTTCACTCCCCTAGATTATTCATTTCGGGCTCAAAAAAACAGCCCGGACTGGGCTGTTTAAGCAATTTTTATCTATTATTTTCCAAGGTAGTATTCTGCAGTGACGTTTAATTTTTCGTCAAATTCGAAGACAAGTGGTGGGAAGTTAGGGATTTCGACATCCATAATTTCGTCATCAGACAATTGTTTGATGTGTTTTACAAGGGCACGAATTGAGTTCCCATGTGCACCTACAAACACGTTTTTACCATCTTTAAGAGCTGGCGCAATTTTATCTTCCCAGAATGGAAGTGCACGTTCCAAAGTAACTTTCAAGTTTTCTGCATCTGGAATAACAGAATCGTCAAGGTGTGCATAACGACGGTCAGTGTGTGCTGAATGTTCATGATCTTTAGCCATCATTGGTGGCAAAGTATCATATGAACGACGCCAAATGTGAACTTGCTCATCACCAAATTCTTCTGCTGCTTCTGCTTTGTTCAAACCAGTTAAACCACCGTAGTGACGTTCGTTCAAGCGCCATGATTTTTCAACTGGAACCCAAAGTTGATCTGCTGCTTCAAGTGCCAAATTTGTTGTTTTGATCGCACGTTTCAAGACAGATGTGAAAGCAAGGTCAAACTCAATACCTGCTTCTTTAATCAAAGCACCAGCATCAATTGCTTGTTGTGTCCCTTTTTCTGACAAATCAACGTCTGCCCAACCAGTGAAAAGGTTAGCTTTGTTCCATTCTGACTCACCGTGGCGAGCGAAAACCAATTTTACCATTCGTATTCTCCTTTAAATTTCAGGCTTTAGCCTTTTTACTCCTCTATTTTACACAAAAAGCATAGAAAAAGCTAGCCTTTCCTAGTGCTGATTGCGTTTTCATCTCTATTTCTTAAAAATAGGTCTAAAGTCTGAGAATATTTCTTCGATTTTCATGGTAAAAATGATATAATGGTAAGGTTGAAAAGAAATATATATACTAGAACATGGGAGGAAAAATGAAAAAAGTTGCGATTGTCTCTGCCTATCGCTCAGCAATTGGAAGCTTTGGTGGAAGTCTAAAAAACAGCAAAATGGCTGAACTAGGCGCTCAAGTTCTTCGCTTCGCACTAGAAAAACAACATATAAATCCCACTTTAGTAGAAGAAGTTATTTTTGGGAACGTACTAGGTGCTGGTCAAGGACAAAATATTGCCCGTCAAATCGCGCTGAAAGCTGGTATTCCTGAAACCAGTTCTGCCTTCGTTGTCAATAAGGTTTGTGGTTCGGGACTAAAATCAGTTCTGCTAGCTGCTCAGTCTATCCTCTTGGGTGACCAAGATGTTGTGGTTGCAGGTGGCATTGAACTAATGAGTCAGGCTCCCTACCTGTCAACAGACAGCCGTTTTGGTAAAAAATTAGGCAATATCCAGTTAGAAGATAGTCTTTTGAAAGATGGCTTGACCGATGCTTTTAGTGGACTTCATATGGGTATCACCGCTGAAAATATTGCGGAAAAATATCAGATTTCACGTGAAGCGCAAGATGCTTTTGCACTTGCTAGTCAAGAAAAAGCACTCAGAGCGGTAACGACTGGACGATTTGCAGATGAAATTGTTCCTTTGACTGTAAAAGTCGGACGTGAAGAGCGTCTCTTTGATACAGACGAGTATCCTCGCCAAACATCACTCGAAAAGCTCGCTGCATTACGCCCTTCCTTTAAAAAAGACGGGACCGTTACTGCTGGCAATGCTTCAGGTATTAACGATGGTTGTGCTGTCGTCGTCTTAATGTCTGAAGAAAAAGCTACTACGCTAGGCATTCAACCACTTGCTTATATTGAAGCTTATGCAACTAGCGGATTGGATCCTGCCTATATGGGCTTAGGACCGATTGAAGCCAGTCAAAAAGCGCTACAAAAAGTAGGTAAAACCATTGTAGACATGGATCTTGTCGAGCTCAATGAAGCCTTTGCAGCACAGGCTATCCCAGTTATCGATGAATTAGGAATTTCCTCTGAAAAAGTAAATGTCAATGGAGGGGCAATTGCCCTTGGTCATCCAATTGGAGCAAGTGGTACCCGCATCCTCGTCAGTTTGATACACGAATTACAAAAACGGAAAGGTCATTTTGGCCTCTGCTCCCTCTGTATTGGTGGGGGTCAGGGGATTTCACTGATTATTTCCAATGCACAAAAAGGATAAGTTATGAATATTGGTATTGATAAAATCGGCTTTGCCGCACCGAATTATGTCTTAGATTTGGCAGATTTAGCGGAAGCACGATCTATTGACCCTAATAAATTTAAAATTGGTTTACTTCAAAGTCAAATGGCTGTTGCTCCTGTGACACAGGATATCGTGACACTAGGTGCACAAGCCGCACAAGCTATTTTAACAGAAGAAGACAAAAAACAAATTGACATGGTCATTGTAGGAACTGAATCCAGTATTGACCAAAGTAAGGCATCGGCCGTCTTCATTCATGGCCTATTAAATATCCAACCCTTTGCCCGCTCTATCGAAATCAAAGAAGCCTGCTACGGAGCTACTGCAGGTTTGAGTTTAGCTAAAAGTCATATCGCACAATTTCCAAACTCTAAAGTCCTAGTGATTGCCAGTGATATTGCCAAATACGGCATTGCGTCAGCTGGTGAGTCTACTCAAGGGGCAGGAGCCGTTGCCATGCTTGTTGCGGCTGATCCACACATTCTCATTTTGAACAATGATAATGTGTGTCAAACCCGTGATATCATGGACTTTTGGCGTCCAAATGATGATAAGTACCCTCGTGTAGACGGGAAGTATTCGACAGAGCAGTACACCGACTGTCTGACTACAACCTTTACGGAATACCAAAAACGGACAGGGAAGGTCTTAGCCGATTTCGCAGCCATGTGCCTCCATATTCCTTTCTCAAAACAAGGACTAAAGGGTCTTCGTGCCATTGCTCAAGACGACCCCGAAACTCTGGATCGCCTGACAGAACGATTCTACGAAGCGATTGTTTACAACCAAATCGTTGGGAATATCTACACAGGGTCTATCTTCCTATCACTTCTTTCTCTTTTGGAAAATAGCGCTGCTTTGAAGACAGGAGATGAAGTCTTGTTTTATAGTTATGGTAGTGGTGCCGTCTGTGAAATCTTTAGCGGACGACTTGTAGAAGGTTACCGTGAGAAATTGCGGAATGACCGTCTTGCAGAATTGCAAGAACGCACAATTCTGACTGTCTCAGAATACGAATCAATTTTCTTTGAAGAAATTGATATAGACGAGAACGGAAATGCGGTAAACCTTCCAATAGACACTACAACTTTTGCACTTACAGGCATCCAAGATTACAAACGGATCTACCGCATAAACTAGCCACATCAAGCCAGTTGGCAAATCCAACTGGCTTTTTCCCTATAAAGGAGACCTTATGTCCACATTTTCAGGATTTTATAAAAAATCACGTCAAGAGCGAATAGACCTTCTTGTGCATGAACGCGCGCTCTCTGAAGAAAGTCTTGCCATTCTCCAACAGGACCATAATCTGCCAGAGACGATTGCAGGAAAGATGGCAGAAAACCATCTAGGAACCTTTGCTCTCCCATTTTCTGTTGTTCCTGAATTTTGGCTCAATGGCCAGGAATACAGCCTTCCAATGGTAACAGAAGAGCCTTCTGTTGTGGCAGCCTGTTCACTTGGAGCTAAAATCATTGGAAAATCATCTGGATTTACAGCGACTATTCACGAACGCCTCATGATTGGTCAAGTAGCTCTCTATGATATTCCAAATTCCGCAGAAGCCAGACAACAAATCCTAGCCGAAACAGATACCATTTTAAACCTTGCGAATCAAGGCCACCCGTCTATCGTCAAACGTGGAGGAGGCGCACGGAAAATACAGGTAGAAGAAAAGGACGAATTTCTGATTGTCTATCTATCTGTTGACGTCAAAGAAGCCATGGGGGCCAATATCCTCAATACTATGTTGGAAGGGATGAAGGATTATTTGGAAGATTTGACAAAGGGCAAGGCCCTCATGGCCATTCTTTCCAACTATGCAACAGAATCCTTAGTTACAGCCGAATGCCGAATAGCGATTTCAACACTTGCTACCAGCTCCGCCATTGCCCAAGAAACAGCTGAAAAAATTGCCTTAGCAAGCCGTTTGGCCCAAGTGGACCCTTATCGGGCAGCGACCCATAATAAAGGGATTTTCAATGGGATTGATGCCCTTGTTCTTGCGACTGGGAATGACTGGCGTGCTGTCGAAGCGGGTGCCCATGCCTATGCAGGCCGCGATGGACAATACCGTGGCCTTTCTACCTGGGAGATCGAGGGAGAAGAATTAGTCGGGCAATTGACAATACCACTTCCCATTGCGACGGTCGGGGGCTCCATCGGCCTCAATCCTAAGGTACAGGTCGCTTTTGATATCCTTGGGCAACCTGATGCACGAACACTTGCTGGTTTGATAGCTGCCACTGGCCTATGCCAAAACTTTGCGGCTCTTCGTGCCCTTGTCACAACTGGTATCCAGCAGGGCCATATGAAACTCCACGCCAAATCACTCGCTATTCTGGCAGGTGCAACTGAGGCTGAAGTAGACACCATTGCCCAGCAACTCCGCAAAGAAAAACACACCAATCTCGAAACCGCAAAAAGATTGCTCCAACTATTGAGACAAGAAAAAGAGGCCTAAGCCTCTTTTTCTCATAAGCGAATTTCCATCTGTGTTTGTTGAGCAGTCATTCCCATTTTTTCGTAAAATTGTAAAGCACCTTGGTTGTCATTCCAGACGTTTAAGGTCAGATGATAGCAGCCAATTTCTCGAGCATAATTCAAAGCGAATTGATAGAGTTGTTGTCCAATCCCTTTTCCACGCGCAGTCTGCACCACACAAAGGTCCTCAATAAAAAGTGCCTTAACAGGTTTTCGGACACTATCATCTGGTACACGAATCTCACAGAAGAGATGCCCCAAGACCTGCCCATCTTCTTCATAAACAAAAACTGGGCAATCCGGCTTTTCCAATACTTCTTTCAAATCCTCCTCACTAAACTTCTGTCCTTGAGCCTGGAATAAGTCAGGACGTGCTTCATGATGGACCAATAAAATTTCTTTTAATAACTCTTGAAGGGCTGGAATATCTGCTTCTCTTGCTGGACGAATGCTCATTTGAAATCTCCTTTTTTTGATTTTCATCTTATCACAAATCTGTTTTTTTGTAAAATAGGTCCCAAGACGGATGCACTTCCTAAAAAATCCTGTATACTATAAGTGTATCCTAAAATTTTTCATAAATCTCCTGAACAGCCAGCTCATTTTCTGAGTTGGCTGTTCGTTTTTTATTTAGAACATCAGCAAGTCCTTCATCCCATATAAAATAAGAAAAAAATGATAGCTGTTCTATCATTTTTTTCTTATTTTATATACGTCTAGTCTCGGTGAGACAATTTAAAGACTCCTACACCTGCTAAGAGAATTCCTAGTACAACTAGCCAGATAGAGTTTGTTGCATTGGTTAGTGGCAAAATTTTCTTAGAGCCTTTTTGTCCTGGTTTTGTAGGCACATTGCCATCAACTACTGGTGTCTGACTTGTGGTCGGATTTGATGTGGTGATGGTTGTGTTCATTGTAGTAACTGTCGTAGATGCTGGTGGAGTAACCAATCCGAGGAATTCTTTATAGTCTGGAATCCCATTTTTATTAGCATCTGCTGTTTCCGAAATAGAGATCACCCGTGAATTAGGATTGATAGTAGCATAGTTTTCTAATTTTGCAGTTTTTATGTAGTCTGCAAAGACTGAGTCCATTGATGGACCTTCTGAACGCGCTCCACCAAGCATGGTGTAACCGTCTCCACCTGCGGCCAAGAAATCATTGGTTGCTAGGTAATAAGTTTTTGCAACATCAAGATTTTGATAGGACTGACTAGCATGGTCCCATACTTGAATCCCTAGAATACGTTTCTCCACTGGTAATGTTGTATCATAGTACACTTTGGCGCCGGATACTTGCAAGAAACCACCACTAGCTTCAAGGAGAGGTTGTCCATTCTCATCAAGAACAGGCGCGCCATCCTTCACTTGTTGAACAGAACTCAATGATTTTTGGAACATTTCTTGAATCTGCTGACCAGTCACTTGAATTTGAGAAATACTATTTCCAAATGGCAATACAGCAATAATGCTACCTTTAGTAATTGGAGCATCTTTGGCCAGGGTTTCACGAATTCCACCACCATTTGTTACAGCAAGATTACTTGGATGAGCAAATCCTGTTTGCCCATAAGCAAAGAGAGCATCTGTTATCAAGTTGCCAAGATTGGTTTCGCGCACACGTACATGTTCTCGTTTCCCGCTCAATTCAACAGGGTTCGTATCACGTACTACTACGGCATTTTCAGCATCATACTTTGCTTTGATATCTGCAACTAGTGCTGCAATTTTTGGATCGGCTTCATAGGCCTGTCCTTCTGCTGTCGTAATAAGGCCAGCTGATAAGACTTTCTCAGAATTCAAGGTCACCTTTCCGACATTATTGAGATAACTACCTGTTTGATTGTAAGTTACATTCCCATAAGTAGCCGTGCTTACTGTATGAGAATGCCCATCTAACACCACTACTTTTTTATTGGCTAATTGAGGATTTTCTGAAAGGTTTTGTGCCAAGGTAGACCCTTGCCATTCAACTGGTGTAGTAGAATCAATTCCTAAGTGGGCCAAAATGACATAATTCTTGTATTCCTTGCCCTCAGCTTTTGCACGCGCTTCAACTTCCGCAATGACTTTATTCACTTCAGAAATTGGGTCCGCAAAGGTCACACCATTGACATTATTAGGGTGAGTTTTGGTAGAAGTTTCGGGAGTTGTGACCCCAATCACTACAACTTCGTCACCTGTTACCTTGGTATCCTTGTCAATAATTGTAGAGGCTTCAAATAAACGAGCTCCGTTGACATAGGTATTGGCACTAAGAAGCGGGAAGTTTAGCAACTCTTTGTAACGTGTCGCCTGCTCAAGTGTAAAGTCAAATTCGTGATTTCCCACAGCCATGGCATCGTAACCAATCTCATTCATAATACGTGCCATATCTTCACCCTTGGTACTATTGGAAATTGGAAGCCCTTGGAAAGCATCCCCTGCATCCAACACCAAAGTTGTTCCCTGTGCTCTACTAGCTGCTACAATGCTGGCTAATTTCGCCATCCCAATGACCGATTTTTCTTCCACAATCCGTCCGTGAATATCATTTGTGTGCAAAATAGTCATAATAGGAGCTGCATCATTTTCTAACAACGTCTTAGGCGTAGTGTTTTCAACGGGTGCAGGAGTTGTAGTGGCGGCAGTTGATGCACTAGATACGGTTTTGCTAGTCATCGTTGTACTGGCAGTTGTCGTAGCTTGCTCATCTGTTGCATAAGCAACTGTATTAAGAGCAACAGTTGACAGCAATAGCGTCGACAAAAGGGAAAGGGCTGCTGTTTTCTTCATAACGTCCTCCATTTACTGGTTAATAAAACAAATCGGGCGACTATAAAAGCGCTTACTGTTATTATATCATCTCTCAAAGACTTTTGCACCCCCAATTTGGGGGGATTCCTATTATTTTTTTCGAAAATTAAAAAAGCAGGTCCTCCAGCATTCAACATCTGGCTCCCTGCTTTTTATCATCGGTTATTGACTGCTTTCATGGTACGTCGTAAATCGCGATCTTGTTCGCGGCGTTTGATCGATTCACGCTTATCATAATCGTGCTTTCCTTTGGCAAGGCCAAGTAAGACTTTAGCAAAACCATCCTTGATGTAAACCTTTAGTGGGACAAGGGTCATTCCTGTTCCCTTCACCTCTCCCTCTAACTGAGCAATTTGCTTCTTGCGTAGAAGGAGTTTACGGGTCCGTGTCGGATCTTGATTCCAGATATTGCCTTCATCGTAGGGAGCAATATGGACATTCACCAGCCATGCTTCCCCTCCTTTGATTTGGGCAAATCCATCTTTTAGATTGATTCTAGCTGCGCGAACAGATTTGATTTCCGTTCCAGTCAAAACAAGACCTGCCTCCACCGTATCTACAATTGTATAATCATGACGTGCTTTTTTATTTTGCGCGACGACTTGTCCTTCGCCTTTTGCCATGCTTGCCTCCTTTTTTGACTACTTCTTTGTAAAATTTCTTCTTGTCTGTCTTACGGACAGAAATCTTTTTCTCAGACAGGCTTCTTTTTTTCCGATTACCCTTTTCTTTAAGATTTTTCCTCGTTTTCTCAACCACATCCAGATCAGAAGGGAGGTGAACAAAATCAATTTCTCCCGTTAATTTGTCTGCTTTCGTCAATTTCACCCGAATTGGCTGTCCCACACGAAATAGCAAACCAGACTTTTCTCCATGTAGGCTTAAAGTACGCTCATTATAATGGAAATATTCTGGTAGATTGGTCACATGAATGAGACCTTCTACTGTATTTGGTAACTCGACAAAGAGACCAAATTTCACGACGCTTGAGATGACACCGTCAAATTCCTGACCAACAAACTCCTGCATATACTCAGCCTTCTTCATGGCTTCTACTTCACGTTCTGCCTCGATGGCGCGACGTTCCAAACTAGATGTTTGCTTAGCAATTTCTGGAATCACTGCTTCAAAGTGTGCGACTTTTTCCTCTGTCAACTGACGATATTCTCTTATCATACGATGAACCAACAAGTCGGGATATCGGCGAATTGGACTGGTGAAGTGAGTATAAAACGCTGCTCCCAGCCCGTAATGCCCATGATTGTGCTCTGAATAGCGAGCCTGCTGCATGGAACGTAGGAGCATCATGCTCAACACATCTGCAAACGGCTCGTCTTTGATCCGCTCCATCAAGTCCTGCAAAGCCTCTTGGCTAATCGAGTTGGCAGTTCCATAGATTGGCAGACCAAATGAACGAGCATAATCAATGAATTTCTGTAATTTTTCTGCCTTTGGCTCCTCGTGAATCCGATAGATAAACGGTAATTCCTGCTTAGCAAAGGCTTCTGCCACTGTCTCATTGGCTGCTAGCATGAAGGATTCAATCATGCGTTCTGCCACACCACGTTGGCGTAGAACGATATCCACTGGCAAACCTTCCTTATTGACCAAAATCTTGGCTTCGCTGGTGTCAAAATTCAATGCCCCACGACGAATCCGCATAGCTTCCAAGGTCGCATGAAGTTTTGCCATCAGATGAACACTTGGCACAATAGCCTTGAATTGCGCTAGCTTTTCTTCATCGCCTGCCAACATATCGTTGACATCTGAGTAGGTCATACGAAAGGTTGTATTGATGACCGTTTGCCCAATCCAATACTTGACGACACGGCCCTTTTGGTCAATTTCCATGATGGCTGATTGTGTCAGGCGGTCCACATTTGGATTGAGGGAACAAATTCCATTTGACAGACGCTCTGGTAGCATAGGGACCACTCGATCTGTCACATAAACAGAAGTTCCACGACTAAGGGCCTCCTTATCCAAGGCAGAACCTTCCGTCACATAATAAGACACGTCCGCAATGTGAACACCCAATTCAAGATTGCCATTTTTCAGTTGCTTGATATGAACCGCATCATCCAAGTCCTTGGCATCCGCTCCATCGATGGTAAAGGTAATTTCCTCTCTTAAGTCCAAACGGCCTTTCATATCCGATTCAGACGGCGCATCAGGGACTTGGTTTGCCTCAGCTAGAACAGCTTCTGGGAATTCTGACACGATATCCATGGATTCTAATACTTCGAGAACATCAATTCCCGCATCGTCTTTATGGCCCACTACTTCACGCAAGGTCGCAATGAAATAGTCGTGTTTCTTACTAGGATACTTGTCAATATCTACCTTGATAATCTCTGTACCATCAAGGACTAGTGGAGATTTCTTGACATAGATCCGCTGGCTGATTTTCTGATTTTTTGATTTAATATAGCCTGCATATTTGGGCTTTTCCTCATCTAATACCAGGAGCCCCACAGCTGACTTGAGGGCATGTTCCAAAATGTCAATGACTTTGGCTTCTGCTGCGGTCCCTTTCATTCGGTCAGCTACCTTCTTGATGATGACTTCAACCGTATCCCCTTCAATGGCATGATTGACATCATTTCGCCCAACAAAAAGATCGTCTTCTTCCTCATCTACCGTCACGAATCCAAAGCCATTTTTATGAGATCGAAAAATTCCCGTCACTGTCGGTTGTTTCTTTTCTTTCTTGGCAGGCAGGGCCACCTTTCCTTCACGAGTAAACACGAGGTCACGCTGACTTTCCATCTTGGAAATCAATTTGACTAATTCTGTAAATTCCTGTGCCCTCGTTGCTCCCAGGGCATCTGCCAACTGATCCATCTCTAATGGACCAGTCGTTTCTAATAATGTTTTTATTTGTTGTTTCATATTTTCCTTTACTATAAAAAAGAGCCAAGAACAAGTCCCAGCCCTCATATTTATCTACTTGAAATAATCACTAAACCAAACGCAATCAATAGCCATAAGAAGACTAAGACAGCTGTTAAACGTTGCATCACAGCTTCAAAGCCACGAGCTTTTGTACGTTCAAACAAGGCACCAGCTGACGCATCAAATACATTGCTAGATTGGTTTTTAGCTGGTTGCATGAAAATCACAACAACCAATAGGACAGACAAAACTAAAAGGATGGTTAATAGAACTTGATACATATTTCTTTCACTTTCTTTGATAACTCGTTATAGTATACCATAAAATTTATTTAGTTTCAACATGGAGTGTTACTTTTCTTTCTTTTGGACAATATTTCAAGACTTCAATCTTTTGTGGATGGGTCTTACTATTTTTACTGGTCAGATAATTCTTACTCCCACATTGGGAACATTGCAGGTTAATTTTTACTCTCACGCGATTTCCTTGACTTTCAAATATTTTCTAAAATTGATAAATGACCAAATAAGGTTCACTGCCACTAAACAAGACGTTGCATAAAAGACCCAACGGTAGCCAAAATACGCTGCTACGCTCGAACCTAGCATTGGTCCCAAGACACTTCCCATATAGGTAAAGGTTTGGTTGTAGGAAAAAATGCGGGCCATTCCTTCCTTGGGCGTCAACTTCGTTAAGAGGGAATTCACAGATGGCAACAGTGCCCCCGTACCAAATCCATATAAGAAACGGATAATCCCAAGTTGCAACGGTGTGTTAGCATGAGCACAGAGCCAGTACATCAAAAAACTATAAGCTAAAGCTGTCAGCAAGAGACGATGATTCCCTATACGGTCTCCAATTTTCCCTAAAAAACCAGAACTCATAATAGAGGAAATCCCCATCGCAGAGGTAATCAGCCCCGCCACAAACATGAGATTGCTGGTCTGACCTAGATGACGAATATAAAGGGTCAAAATCGGAATAATCGACTGGGCAGACGTCTGAATGATCATACTTGTCACAAACAAGCCCAGTAGAATTTTTCTATCCTTCACACGAGCTAAGACTTCTTTCATCGGCATTTCCTGCCCCTTTTCAACTGGTGTGAAATCTTCCTTGATATAGAAAATGGTCAATACTGTTAAAACAGCTAAGAGAAACCCAACAATCAGAAAAACATTTCGCATCCCAAATGTGTCTGCCAATAAGCCTCCTAACAGGGGTCCCATCAGATTGCCTGTCACAAGGCCTGTTGATAAGGTTCCCAAGGCATAGCCTGCACGGTGACGTGGTACCTGACTAGCAATCAAAGCTGTTGAATTGGCGATATAACCAGCAAAAATCCCTGTTAATAGCCGCAAGACCAAGAGCCAGAAAACATTAGGAACAAAGGCCAAGCCTCCCATGGTAAAGAGCATAAAGGCCGAAGCGCGCACCATCATTGGTTTATTTCCATAACGGTCTGCCAAACTCCCCCAGATAGGCGACATGATAGCTGATGCTAAGGCTGTGATAGACACTGCTAAGCCCGAGTAAAATTCAATCTGACTTCCACGCGCACCTAGCTCCTCTACATAAAGAGACATAAAGGGCATGACTAAGGAAAAACTCGCACCTGTTAAAAAATTCCCCAACCAGGCAATCCGTAAATTCTGTTTCCAATCTATTTCGCTTAAAATACTATCATCTTCTTTCCAATATTTCCTTTGTCATCACTAATAGATGGCAGCTGAAACTTTTTTCAAACGTACCTATTATATCACAAAATAAAGAAGAACTTCCGTCAAAAGTTCCTCCTTATTGGATTTATTGTAACTGTTGCAATTGGATTTGAACCTGTCCTGTCAAATCTGCTAAGCTTCCATTATTGTCTATTAGAACATCCGCGTAAGCCCGCTTCTCTTCCAAGAGCATCTGCGCATGAATACGCTGGTTAGCTTCCTCATAACTATAGCCATTCCGGGACATCAGACGTTGTACCTGTGTCTCTTTTTCTACATACACCAGCCAAATCGCATCAAACCAATCTTGGTACCCCAATTCAATTAAAAGCGGGATATCCATGAAAAAAACATCCTCTGTCTGGGCCAACTTATCTCTTCGAGAAGCCAATTCTTCTCGAATAATTTGATTTTGCAAGTCTGATGATACTTTTAAATTTTCTGGACTAGAGAAAATCAGTTGCGACAATTTGGGGCGATTAAGATTGCCTTCATCATCTAAAATCTCTTCACCAAAATGAGCCAGTAAGGCCTGATAGAGCTTCCCACCCTTGGCCTGCAAATCATGCACGACCTGATCTGCATCAATAACCCGATAACCTGCCTGACGAATGGCTTCAACAACAGTTGATTTTCCCGAAGCAATCCCACCTGTAAGACCAATTATTTGACTCATAGTTTCTGACACTTAGGACAGAAATGACTGCCCCGCCCTCCTACTTGTTTTTTCTGAAGCGGAGTGCCACACCGCGGACATGGCTCTCCCTTTTTTCCATAGACCTGTAAATACTGCTGCATGGTTCCATCTTCGCCCAAGGCATTACGATAGGTGCGAATGGTCGAACCACCCTTTTCAATTCCCAACTGCAAAATCCGAATCGTCTCATCGTGCAGACGTTTGATTTCCGCCTTTTTGAGACTGCTCGCCACACGCTCAGGATGGACCTTACTGGCCCAAAGCACCTCGTCCACATAAATATTTCCCAGACCTGCCACTAATTTTTGCTCCAAAAGGAGTGGCTTGATAAGTTTTTGGGACAAGCCTAAAGCCCGCTCAAAGGAAGCCAGTTTGAACTCTTTCGCGTTTGGTTCTGGACCGATTTTCTTCCCTTTGAAATAGGGCTCTACTTCTGATGAAGCAAGTAGTTCAAAAGTCCCGAATTTCCGGACATCCTGATAGACCAAGGTTGCCCCATCTGTGAAATGGAAGAAGACATGAAAATGTTTATTATCAGGAATCTCATCTTCAAAGAGGAGGTATTTCCCCTCCATCCGCAAGTGAGAAATCAACACCAATTGCCCCATATCAAGGAGCAGATATTTTCCACGGCGTCGGACTGATTGAATGCGTTGACCTGCCAAAGCCAATTTGAATTCATCCGTATCCATCTTGACCATCTTGGGGACACGGACTTCAACGTTTGTAATCTCTTTTCCAACCACCAAGCGTTCCAACCCTCGTCTGACCGTTTCCACCTCTGGTAATTCTGGCATAAATTAAGATACATAGCCGTTAAGCAAGACACAGAAAAATAGGAAGATGGTACAGGTACTTGCACCTAGGATATCTTACCTTTTTCCAATCCTTGTAGGCGAGTTCAGTTGAGCTCGCTGGCTCGCTCCTTTCTCTCTTCTTTCTATACACCATTCTACCAAAAAAGCCGAGCCAAGCCCAACTTTTCATTCATTTAATGCCCAAGCGCAAAGGTATTTGTGAAATATTCTTCTAGCATCAGGCGGTGTTTGGTAGATACGGATTCTAGTTGTGCGATTTCTTCTCGTGAGAAAAATTGCAATTTGAGGGTTTCTTCATTTTGAAAGTTCTCAATCCTAATGTCAGAAATTGCTCTCAATTCATAAATGAAGACAATCGTCTGCACACTGTCGCCATTTGGATAGGTTTCTTCAAAGTTAGTATAAACATTAAGAAAACGAATCGGCTCAACTTCAATACCTGTTTCTTCAAAAAACTCACGTTTGGCTGTATCTACCGAACTTTCTCCCAACTCCATGGCACCACCAGGAATCGCCCACGTTTTCTTATCCCCACGAAGTTGCATTAAAACCTTGCCCTCATCATTAACCAAGATTCCACCAGCAAAATTGAGAATAACCTTATCATGCCCCACCTTAGAACGAATGTAGGAAATGTAGTCTTGGTTCATGTGTTCTCCTCCTAAATGCCATCACCCTTTTAGTCTCTTAATTAGTTGCTTAGCAAATAATAATGCAATTTCATCAGAACTATACGAGTAAGAAGATATTACTTGAATATCTCCAACTTCGGGATATTTATCATGTAAATCATCATGAGAAATATTATGAATTATAGGCAAAATTAATTTTTGTCCCTCGCTAGTTTGTCTAGTTAAAAACTCATTTAACTCCTTTTCAGTCCACTCTCTATCAAAAAAATTTTCAGAAATGACAATAATTGCAAAAGTTGCTTTCTTTACACCATCTAATATGCGTTGCTTCCAATTATCTCCCCACTCTAAAGAATTCTTATCATAAAAAATATTGACACCTAACTTCTCCAAAGAACGGTTTAATTCATCAACAAAATCTAATTTATCTTTGTTTGCATGTGATAAAAAAACATCATAGGTAGAGGTAGTTTTGTAAGACATATTTACTTCTCTCATTTCTTTAGTTCTCTCATAAGAGTAACCATCTTTTAAAACTTGGAGATCATAAGGCATGTTATCAGCCCAAGTTACTGAAATCAATCCAGCTTCTTTTAATTCTTTAAAACATCCTCGAAGGATGGTATCGTCTTTTCTATTCAACTTTTCAAATCGATTACGCCAGTAATTATCCGTATCCTCATTATCAATGATATCTTTTAAAACTTGCTCTGCTTCTAGTGATACTGCCATCATTCATCTCTTTCTAAATAAAGATATAGAGTTAATCTTTAGTACTCTTTCTCATTATATCCAAAGTCAGCGAGATCGAGTTTTTTGTCGCGCCAATTTTTCTTGACTTTGACCCAGGTTTCTAGGAAGACCTTGTCGCCTAGCATGAGTTCAATATCGCGACGGGCCATTTTGCCAATCTTCTTGAGCATAGCACCTTGTTTGCCGATAATAATCCCTTTTTGGCTGTCGCGTTCCACCATGATGGTAGCACGGATATGAACCTTGTCTGTCTCCTCATCGCGCTTCATGGATTCAATCACAACAGCGACAGAGTGAGGCACTTCTTGCTCGGTCAATTTGAGGATTTTTTCGCGAATCATTTCAGATACAAGGAAACGTTCTGGGTGGTCGGTAATCTGATCTTCTGGGAAATATTGGAAACCTTCTTCCAGATTCCCTTTAAGAATATTCATCAAGGTATCCACGTTGTTGCCTTGGAGGGCCGAAATCGGTACAATTTCCTTGAAGTCCATCTGACTGCGGAAATCATCAATCTGCTCTAATAATTGGTCAGGGTGAACCTTATCAATCTTGTTAATAACCAAAATGACAGGAATCTTCGCTGCCTTCAAGCGCTCCATAATCATCTCATCACCCTTGCCCCGCTTCTCATCAGCAGGCACCATAAAGAGCACGGTTTCCACTTCGCGCAGAGTCGAGTAGGCCGCATCTACCATAAAATCACCCAGAGCCGTCTTTGGCTTGTGAATCCCTGGTGTGTCGATAAAGACAATTTGCTCCGTCTCAGTCGTGTAAATACCCATAATCTTGTTACGGGTCGTCTGCGCCTTGTCGCTCATGATGGCAATTTTTTGCCCCATCACTTGATTTAAAAAGGTCGATTTCCCAACATTGGGACGACCTAGAATGGCTACGAAACCTGATTTAAAAGTCATCTTTTTTCTCTTTTCTTATATTAAAATACTGCAAAATTAAGCAAGCAAATTCGTCTTTTCGCTCTGCTATTTCCCTAAAATCAAATACCAAATCTTCGGAATGAAAATAATCAAACCTGTCACGACTGCATAACCTGAAATAACAAGCACCGCACCCGCCGCCATGTCTTTGGCGTTCTTAGCCAACATGGAGAAATGGTAATCGCTAGCCAAATCCACCACATTTTCAATGGCAGAATTGATGATTTCAAAGGTAATCACCAAAAAAATTGCCAAAAAAAGGAAGAGCCACTCCATGGCGTTAATCTGAAAAATCAGACCAGCCAAACATGCTAATACGGCGGAAACTGCGTGCTTACGCATATTGCGTTCTTCCTTAAAGGCCGTTATAATCCCAGTGATAGCAAATTCCATACTGGCTACCAAATCCCTATTTTTCCACTTTCTTTGTGGGTTATTGTCTCGTAAGTCCATAGGCTGTCAATATCTCTTCCTGTAAGGTGAACATTTCCTTTTCTTCTTCAGGCGTATAGTGATCATAACCGTTGATGTGCAAAAAACCATGTACGGCTAAAAAGCCCATCTCCCGCTCAAAGGAATGTCCATAATCATCTGCTTGTTCTCGCGCTTTGTCAATGGAAATGAACAATTCACCAATATAACTATCAAATTCATCCAACATTTCTGCCAATTCTGGATTGTCAGCTAAATCTTCCTCATCGAATGAAAACGGCACTTCTGGCTTGTACTCCAGACTAATGACATCCGTTGGACGATCTGTGTCACGGTATTCCAAATTTAGTTCATGACTGCGCTCATTGGTCACAAAAGTCACAGCCATTTCCTTGTTTTCCTTCCCCAGCTTTGTAGCTGTAAATTCAAGCAAGTCTAGTGTCTGACGTTTGATTTCCTCAGAAACTTGCCCAGTCTCATCGATTATTTCTACATACATATGGTTTCATTTTGAGCAGGAAATGGACCACACACAGGTACTTATCTTTCGTAGATAGCCATTTTCTGTCTTTCCTTCGTTTTAATCTTATCACTTCATTATACCATAAAGCCTAACTTCCCAAAAGAAAAAGCCAAGTTTCCTTAGCTCATCTCTTCATTTTCTTGTTTTCCTTAGCCAATCCTGTACTTCTTCCAGCTTGGTGATTGTAGCGTCAGGTGTAACTGAATAGTCAGAGCACTGCCGCTTTCGATGATTTAGCCAGATAGCTTTCCACCCTGCACCCTTTGCTCCAACTATATCATTTTCAAAGGAATCACCGACGTAGCAAATTTCCTCAGGAGGGAGGGCTAATTGTGTTTCCATCATTCTAAAAATTTCAGTAGAAGGTTTCATGACACCGACCTGACCAGAGATAATCGTTCGATTTTCTGGAATCCACTGATGTAAGTCCAAAGCCTGAATTTTTCGTAACTGGTGAAGATGAGGTCCATTGGTAATCAAACCCAGTTGAATGCCGTTCTTCTGACAATAGGCGAATAGAGATTCAGCTCCTGCCATCAACTCCAGCTGTCCTTGCTCCTTTTGGTAGGCTTCTTGAATCTCGTAGGCCATTTGATCTGTCACAAAATAGCCTCTATCCTCTAAAGCTTTCTTCATTCGGTAAATATGCATGTCCTTCATAGACATTTCTCCCCTTGCAGAGGCGACAAAGACCTCATCTGCTCGCTTGCGAAAGGTTTTATACAAGGCTACTATTTCTTCTTCATCATTCAGGGGGAGAAAGTTTGCAATGGCTCGTTGAAAGGGTTGGACTTGATCATACAAGGTATCATCCACATCAAAAATCAGTGCTTTCATGCTATCTATTATACCATGTTTTAACTATGAAAACATCAGAAAAACGCCCCGCAAGGCGTCTTTCCTAGGAGATAATATGAAAAAGAAAATTTGTTGCCCTATTGCTAGGATGAAGATAGTATAACAGGAAAAGCTTAAAGAAGGCTAAACTGACTTGTCTTTTTTTATTTACACTTTCTGTTGTATTTTTTGCATCTCCGCATAGCGACCACCTAACGTCATCAGTTCGTCGTGATTGCCACGTTCGATGATTTGTCCAGCATCCAGGACCAAAATTTGATTGGCATTTTGGATGGTAGAAAGACGGTGGGCGATGATAAAGGTGGTCCGCCCTTCCTTGACAACCTCCATCGCTTTCTGAATCATTTCTTCTGTCTCTGTATCAATATGTGATGTCGCCTCATCCAAAATCAGAATCTTTGGATTGGCAATCAGAGTTCTGGCAAAGGCAATCAGTTGACGCTCTCCACTGGAGAAGGCAGAACCTTTTTCAACAACCGGCTCGTAAATCCCTTTTTCTAAGCGTCTCAACATCTCTCCTGCTCCCACCTTTTTCAAGGCAGCAATAATTTCTGCTTCAGAAAATTGGTCATTATCCATAGTAATATTGCTGGCAATAGTCCCTGTAAAAAGATAAGGATCCTGCAAGACAATTCCCATCTGGCTACGAACACTTTCTCGCGAATACTCTCGGATATCCTGCCCATCAATCCAAATTTTCCCTTTTTGCGGATCGTAGAAACGATAGAGCAAATTCATGATGGAAGACTTGCCAGAGCCCGTATGTCCTACCAAGGCCAAGGTTTCCCCTTCTTTGACTTGAAAGGAAATATCTTTCAACACCTGTTGCTTGCCATCGTAAGAAAAATCCACATGGTCAAAGATGACATTGGCTTCATGAACATCTAGCTCTGCTTCACTGTCTTCTTCTACCCTTTCATCCAGCAAATCCAAGACCCGACTACCTGTTGCTAAGGAGCGTTGGATATTTGGTAGCTGACGTACCAACATTCCTAACAAATCAAAAAGGGTTGTAACGTAATTCATATAGAGAAAAAGACGACCTGCTGTAACACCTGTATTTCCACCTAAAAACTGCATTCCAATAACGGTCAGAATGGCTGCGATAACTGTATATTTCAGTAATTCTGTCAAAGTCCATGAAGCAGCTGAATCTACCAAGACAATTCGATTATCTGCCGCTCGCATTTTTGAAGCGATTTGGTCAAATTGTCCCAGCACTGCCTCTTCCTGATGATAAAGTTGAATGATACTAGCCCCATTCATGGTTTCATTGACCTGGGTGTTAAGCTCACTTCGGGCATCATAGAAATCTTTCATGGGCTGATCTGTTAATTTTTTGTAAAGAATTTGCAGACCATAAAAGACGGGCATCAGAAGTAACAAGGCGATACCAACTGTTATATCCATTGCCATTAAGACAATATAGATAAAGACCACTTGCACCAAGGTGATAAACATTTGCGACAATAGCGTGTTGTAAAATTGATTGCGCAGAGTTTCTGTATCATTGACAATCCGTGTGGCAATTTTTCCTGCTGGCTTATCATCAAAGTAAGAAATGGGTAGACGTTGCATAATATCATAGGCTCTATTTCGAAGATTGGTCGCAATCTGATTGGCACAGGCCACCAACATTCGGAAAGAAGCATAGCGAAAAATCCCTGCAATCACTAGAAGCCCGATATAAATAGCTAATTTCAAGACAAATTCATCTTGGTGAAACACTTGATGACGTGACACAGCTGCCAAATCCGTATCAATCACATGTTGCAAAAGGAGCGGTGCCAACTGAGCCCCAGCTGTTGCTAAAAGAAGTAAGAAAAGACCTGTTGCAAATAATCCAAATACATGCTTGATCTCCGAAACTAATTTGATAATCACCTGCATCTTATCCCTCCTTTCCTTGTGCTTGTTGGCGTTGGTATTGCTCGTAATACCACCCCTGAGCAGCTAACAAATCGTCAGGCCTACCCTCTTCGACAATCCGTCCTCCATCTAAGACAATCACCCAATCTGCATGGTGAACCGCAGACAGGCGATGACTCACAATGATATTGGTTTTCCCTGCCCGCTCCTTCTGGATATTTTGGATAATTTGCTGCTCTGTTCGAGCGTCCACAGCTGACAAGGAATCATCAAGAATGAGTAATTCTGGTTTTCTAATAAAGGCACGCGCAATTGAAATCCGTTGCTTCTGCCCACCAGAAATAGATACTCCACGTTCACCTATCGTCGTATCCATTCCCTTTGCCATTCGACTCAAATCATCTGTAAAAGCTGCTGTTTCAATCGCAGCAAGAATGTCAGTTTCGTCCGCATTGACCTTGCCCATAGCAATATTGGCTCCCACTGTCCGTGAGAATAAAATATGCTCCTGTGGCACATAGCCAATCCTACTTTCCACTGATTTTCGTGAAAAATCAGCTATCGGCTGTCCATTCACCAAGAATTTTCCGGACCCCAGAGGGTATTGGCGTAAAAATTGACGGACCAAAGTCGTTTTCCCAGATCCTGTTTTGCCAACAATTCCCAGAGTCTGCCCTGACTGCAAGTGGAGATTAATTCCTGTCAGACTATTCTGGCTGGCCTGAGGGTAAGCAAAATCATAATCTTTTAATTCAAATTCCTCTATATCACCCAACACTTTGGTGCCATCTTCTTCCATATCATCACCTGTCTCAATTAGTTCATTGAGTTTTCCAAAGGAATTTTTCCCTGTTTGGTAGACCAAGATGAAGTCTGACAACATAGCAAAAGGTTCAACCAGAGACACCACATACAGTTGCAAGGCCACAACTTGCCCCAAACTCACCTGCCCCTGCCGCATAAAATAGACACCAGATCCTAAAATAAGAATCGTACTCAATCCCAAAAGGATGCTGTATTGAGGCATATAAAGCGCTCGATAGCGAGCCACATCGTTCCATTGACGAGCAAGTTCTCTTGTCCGCTGAGCAAAGCGGTTGCTTTGGTTGGTTTTCTTGCTATAAGCTCGTATGACGCGTATGCCCTCTACCGTTTCTAGTACTTCGTTGCTCAAATCAGCAATGGCATCACGCGCCATTTCCACTTTATCTTCTAATGGCTGTGAAATCTTGTACGTCCCATAAGTCATCATCAGAATCGGTATTATTCCCAAAAGAGCCATTTGCCAAGAAATCAAAAACATGACCGGAATGATAAAGGCCACCATCCCACCAGCATAGAGCACAATCATCAAGCCATAACCGACCATCTCCATCAGACCTTCCACGTCTGTTGAAAAACGAGTCATCATATCTCCAGACCGAAATTTTTCATAGAAAGGGGTCCGCATAGCCACTAACTTATGAAAGGCTCGCTGTTGCATATCAAACTTAAAATGAATGGACTGCTGAAATAATTTCAAGTGCCATATAAAGGCTGTCCCATAATTTACCAAAGTTGCCAATACTAAAAAGGCAACAGTGGATACCAGTTTCTCCTGTGTCAAAACCTGTGCACTAATAGCATCTACCAAACGTTGAACGACCTGTGTTGGAATGACCAAGGTCGCATCATAGATGATTAGATTCAGTGTGATAATTAGGTAAACCCATTTGTTCTTTTTGACATAATCTAATACGAGTCGTAACACAATAATCTCCTTCTTTTTCTCTCCTCATCATCTTGCCCAGATACGAAATAATATCAAAGGCACGCAAAAAGCCCGCAGCAAGATACACCTTCCTACCGCGGGCTTCTTTTTTAGTCGTCCTAAAAAGAACTAACTATCTCGGTCAGAAAGGAGAATATATAAAAATGAAACAGTTGAAAATTCTTTGTTGTTCATTTTATTGTGCTCCTTTCTGTTGTATTGTTTTCATTCTAACACAAATCAGCATGATGTCAAGGCCTTTTCTGACAAAATCCTCTTCCTGATATGACATTTGTTACTATTATTCCCCTAAAAATCCTGTTATACTATCTGTAAAGAAGAAGGAAAAACAAAGGAGGCAATCTGATGAATAAGGAATTTCAACCCTATATCAAACCTAGTATTCTTCGTACAGTGGTTGTTTTAATGATATTTGGGGCTATTTCTTTCTCTATCTGGAAGGGACAAGATAATCCTAGCTTAGCTTGGCAGGTATTCTGTGCTGGCATAATCTCTGCTACCGTTGCAGCAACATGGAATATTTATGACATTAATTCTTGGCCACTTTGGAAACGCTCCTTTCTCCATACCATTATTATGGGGATTGTAGTACTACCTACTATCTTTGTCAGCGGATGGTTTCCCATCAGAGGAATTGGGGATGTCCTCATTGGATTTGCTTCCTTTGTTGGCTTTGGCATCGTCTTTTGGACAGTTGGTTACTTTGCCTTTCGCAATAAATAATCCAAAATAAAAACCCTTGATTTACAAGGGTTTTCTTTGTATTTTCATGCTAGTTGCCGGGATCGAACCGGCGACCTCATCCTTACCATGGATGCGCTCTGCCTACTGAGCTAAACCAGCAATACTATCTTATTGTATCATAAACTACCGGTTTGTCAATCATTTTTTCTACACTGTTTTCACTTGATTTTTAAAGTATTTTTTCATAGAATAAAACAAAAAAACATGCGAGGTAAAGATATGATTATTGGTGTACCAAAAGAAATTAAAAATCATGAAAATCGTGTAGCTCTGACACCAGCTGGCGTTTACACTCTTGTCCAAGACGGACACACTGTCCTTGTTGAAACAAATGCCGGGCTCGGTTCTGGTTTTACAGATGCCGACTATGTAAAACAAGGGGCTCAAATCGTCTCTGGTCCAGCTGAGGCATGGGCTGCAGAAATGGTTTTAAAGGTGAAAGAACCCCTCAAAGAAGAATATGGTTTTTTACGTGAAGATTTGACCCTCTTCACTTACCTTCATATGGCACCTGCTCCAGCATTAGCGGATGCCATGTTAGCTGCTAAAACAACAGGGATTGCTTATGAAACTGTGCGTAATAACAATGGTCAACTGCCCCTGCTCATTCCGATGAGCGAAGTTGCTGGCCGTATGGCGGTTCAAATTGGTGCTCATTTCTTGACAAAGCAAGAGGGCGGTTCTGGTGTTCTCCTCGGTGGGGTACCTGGTGTTCCTAAAGGAAATATTACGATCATCGGTGGTGGTGTTGTAGGAACACAGGCTGCGCGTGTAGCCCTTGGCTTCGGAGCAAAAGTGACCATTCTTGACATTTCAACACAACGTCTGGCAGAGCTAGAAAATATCTTTGGAAATCAAATCCAAACCCTCATGTCCAATCCATTTAACATTGCAACAGCTGTACAGGATGCCGATTTGGTCATTGGTGCAGTCCTTATCCCAGGTGCTAAAGCGCCTAAATTGGTTACAGAAGAAATGGTTAAACAAATGCGTCCAGGTTCTGTTATCGTAGACGTTGCTGTAGACCAAGGTGGGGTTATCGCGACTGCTGATAAGGTCACGACACATGATGAGCCTGTTTATGAAAAACACGGTGTCCTCCATTACGCGGTTGCCAACATCCCAGGTGCTGTCGCTCGGACTTCAACTCTAGCCTTGACCAATGTCACCCTTCCTTACGTACTGGAATTGGCAAATAAAGGCTTCAAAGAAGCTATTAAGGCTGACAAAGGCCTCTTAGAAGGTGTAACAACCTACCAAGGAAACATCACTAGCCTTCCTGTTGCTGAAGGACTTGGCTATGACTATACAGCCATTGCAGATTTGATCTAATCTACTAGAAAAGGTTTGAGGAATTCTCAAACCTTTTTAAGTTACACTAATTCTAGTAATTTGCTTTGATTAACTGCCGGGTAAACATCCAATAAACTACTAATTTCTTTGAGGACAGAGGGGATATGACCTGCCTCATCATTTTCTACTTGCAAAACAAGGAGTGGCTCATGCAGACTAAGACGAAGCAAGAACCAGCCTTGGCCAAATGGTTCTGACAGGGTGAAACGGATGCCCTCTTCATTTTCAGGATTAACTGCCCAGCCTGCCACATCGACATGTGCAAAATCCGCAATCACTTGTTTTCCAAGTGCTTTGAACTCCTCAGTTTCCAATTTGAAGCGGACTTCTTGTGTTTCAACAGGTTGCTTCAAATCCGCAATCAAGTCATCTACAGATTGGCCTTTTTCTGCAAGCTGTGGTAGGAGCATGAGGATTTTTGCAGCTGCGTAAGTACCATCGTCAAGGAAATAATTTTCCTTGAAAGCAGCGTGTCCACTCGTTTCAATAGCTAGTTGACAATCTACACCTGCTTCATTGGCCTCAATCGCGCGATTAATGACATTGCGGTAGCCAGAAATATAGCGAATCTGCTTGCCACCTAATTTTTCGATAAAGTCTTTCAGATGGTCTGACGTTGGTGAATTAGTGACAATGCTGGTTCCAGGATGTTCTGATAGGGCAATCTGACTAAGGATGGCAATGAGATTGTTCCGATTGAGAATTTCGCCCTTGCTAGTCACAACCGCTGCACGGTCCACATCGGTATCAAAGATAATTCCCAAATCCGCCTTTGTTGCTAAGACTGCTGACTTGATACTTGCCATGGCTTCCTTATTGTCAGGATTTGGAATATGGTTTGGGAAGGTGCCATCTGGTTCTAAGAATTGGGAGCCCGTCGTGTCAGCTCCGAGAGTAGCCAAAACCTTCTCCGCAAAGAACCCACCAGCACCATTTCCCGCATCTACGATGATGTTCATACCTTTAAGAGGTTGATCTGATTCTGTCTTGCTACCCTTGCGGATTTTCTCTACCAAATCCGCAGCATAAGGTGTCAGCAAATCAGCACTTGTCTGACTACCTGTCTGACCATTGTCATTTGGCTCTGTATGTTCCAAAATAAAGTCAATATCCTCGTGTTCCGCTCCGCCATTTTTGCTGAAAATCTTAATCCCATTGAAATAGTATGGTAAGTGACTAGCCGTAATCATAACGCCAGCATCACAAGCAAACTGCTCGTACTGGGTCGCCATGAACATAGCGGGTGTCGTCGCTAGACCAAAGTCAATCACTTCTACTCCTTGTGCCACCAACTCTTCTATCAAGGTTTGGGCTAGAGCAGGGCCACTCAAGCGGCTATCTCGCCCTACACCAATCCGCAACCTACCTGCTTGATAGGCTGCCTCATTAGATTCGCGCAACCAACGAATCAAGCCTGCTGCAATCTGTTTGACTGCTTCAGTTGTTAAATTGACAGACCATTCTTCTGTCGCAATCGCGATACCACGAATATCTGAACCATTTTGCAATTTTGTCAAATCTGACATAGACCATCCTCCTTAAAATGATGACGTTTTCAATACCATCATTTTACCATATCTCGCCTTTTATTGGAAAACTCACCCTAAATTTTAAAAAATTTCTTCTGCTTACATCAACAAAAAAAGCCCAGAGGGCTTAATATCAATACTAATTTACTAACGAAGCCAATCACTCCATCTCACAATACCTTTTCCATGATTACCACTGTATAGAGTTCTTGTTCTACTTCTCTACCAGTTGGCAAAAAGCCTTGCTTTTCCCAAAAATGCTGCGCTTGGGGATTGCCTTTTACATAGGCTAGACCGATTTTCTTGAAATCCTTCGCAAAATAAGCAGAGGCTTCTTGAAATAGGGAACTTCCCAATCCTTTTCCTTGATACATTTTATGGAGCATAAAAAATCCAATGAACACCGTTTCATCATCAGGATAAGCACGCACAAAATCCATCACCGCAACTAAATGATTTTCATCCCAAAAACCAACATAAAACTTATCTTGAAGAGATTTCCCATCTGGTAAACGAGACAGATCTTCCTTGACTGTCTCCAAAGTTGGTCTGGGTGGGCAATATTTGAAAAACAGCGGATTGCTCTCATACAAATCTAACACTTGCTGCAAGGTATCCTCTTTAATAGAAGTTACCCTAAAACGTGATGACAATGTTTTCACTATCTTCTCCCCGCTCTACTTTTTACTCTCAGCAGACTCTTCGGTTCTTTCATCGCTGGCTAATTCTCTATGCTTTCCACGAATAGAACCCTGCTCGGTTTCTACCGCACCTTCATAGGCATTGATAATTTCTGCAACAACAGGATGACGGACCACGTCTTTTGCAGATAAATATACGAAATCTATCTGCGAAATATGTTGCAATTTCTGTGTCGCATCAATCAAGCCAGACTTGACCTGACGAGGCAAGTCAATCTGACTAATATCCCCGTTGACAATCATCTTGGAGTTAAAACCAAGACGGGTCAAGAACATCTTCATCTGCATAATGGTCGTGTTTTGCGCCTCATCCAAGATGACAAAGGCATCATCTAAGGTTCGACCACGCATATAGGCTAAGGGAGCTATCTCAATGATTTCGCGCTCCATGAGACGCGTCGTCTGTTCCTTGCCTAAAATCTGATAAAGGGCATCGTAAACCGGACGCAAGTAAGGATCAACCTTTTCTTTCAAATCACCCGGCAAGAACCCGAGACTTTCTCCTGCTTCCACCGCAGGACGAGTGAGAATAATCCGTTTGACCTGACCACGTTTCAGAGCCGTAACAGCTAGCGTAACTGCCAGAAAAGTTTTCCCAGTTCCTGCTGGACCAATCCCAAACACCACATCATGATTTTTGACACTATCAACATAGACCTTTTGCCCCAAAGTTTTAATCCGAATGGGTTTCCCAGCATTGTCCTTGATAATCTCCTCTTCATAAAGAGCCACAAACTTGTCAATAGTGCCATTTTGCGCCATGGATAAAGCTGTCACGACATCAGAGGTATTGACCATCATGCCTCTACCGACAAGCACTAAGAGAGCTTGAATGGTCAGACGAGCCACCTCAACTGCCTCTTCTTCATCTCCCAAAATCTGTACTCGCTCTGTCCGCGCATGAATGACGACTCCCAGATTTTCTTCCATCAGGCGCAAATGGCGTTCGTTGCTTCCAAAGAGCGCCAGCACATCATCAGGATGTTGTAATGTAATTTCAACAGAATACTCTTGCAAACAGAATTCCTCTTTCTTTCCTTTTTCTAGTTTCATTATAATCTATTTATCCTAAAAAATCACGCCAAGGCGTGACAAGTTTTTATAAAAACAGAAATAAATTTCTTTCAATACGGAAAAATTTTAACTACTAACTCCTTCGCTTTTCAATGTCCCAGATAGTCTTCCCAAATTTGGTCAAATTGGCCCAAATTAAAGGAAAAGCTGGCTTCGTCTTCTAAGTAACGGCTAACCGTTTCAAACTCACCTGTGTGCTTGGGAAATGTTGTGTCTTCAAAGGCTAAATCCGCTAGAATTGCGACTGGCTCATTTGATTTGGGATTACGCTGGGTCATCAGCCAAGTATAAAAGGATTTTCTCATTCTCTCCGACCTCATTTTCACTTTATTATTGTCCTATTGTAGCAGAAAATAGAAAAAATGTCTGACCTAGACCATCCATATCGAATGCTATGTCAAAAGCTATAGAAACTATGTTATAATAACACTAATTAGGAAGGAGGTTCTATGAAAGATATTGTCATCATTGTCAATCAACAATCTGGAAAAGAGAGCAAAAACAGCCTTATCCACGAGATACAAACATTTTTTGAAAAGAAAGCTGGTACTGACTCCATCACCATTCTTTCTCCTGAAAGTCCAGATGAGGCCCGACAATTTGCCAAAGAAGCCTGTGAAAATAAGGTGGATCTCATTATCCCTTTAGGAGGAGATGGGACCATCAATTTAGTCTGTGCTGGCATCTTTGAAGGGGGCGGTCACTCACGACTTGGCATTATTCCTTCTGGTACTGTCAATAATCTAGCCAAATCCCTCAACATCCCCCTAGACCTCTCTTCTGCTCTCAACAATCTCCTTCAGGGGCAAGAAAAAGCCTTTGATATCGCTCAAGTCAATGATGATTACATGGTATCCAGCTTGACATTGGGTCTGATGGCGGATATGGCCTTAGGCGTTACACCAGAGGACAAGCGAAAGTTAGGTCCATTATCCTTTATCAAGGCCGGTTGGAAAATCTGGATCCGCCAACGTAGCTACAAACTCATCTTGCAATACAACGGCCAACGACGGAAAATCAAGACCAAACTTCTTCTAATCACCATGAGCAATACCATCGCAGGCCAGCAAGGATTTACCCCTCATGAAGACACAGATGATGGCCTCTTCAGCGTGTATTCTCTGAAAAAACTCCATTTCCTTCGCTTCCTGTGGTTCTTCTTCATCCGCAAAGGACACTTTAACCAATACCGACACTGGGAACACTTCCGGACAGGAGAATTACGTATCATCAATCGTCGCAAATCACGCGCTAAGAATCCTGTTGTCCGCATTGATGGAGATACAGGCTCACGCCTTCCCGCCACCATTACTATCCATCCCCAGGCGATTACCACAATCGTGCCAAAATAAAAGAGATTGAATTCCAATCTCTTTTTTTCTTATAGCAATTCCGTCCCAAAACTATCTTGTTTGATTTTACCAGCCTTCATCAGCCCACCAAGGGCTTTTTTGAATTGTCCTTTGGAAATCCCGAAGGTCGCCTTGATATCTTCAGGTGAAGACTTGTCATTCAAGGTCATGAAGCCTCCGTTACTTTCCAAATAAGTTAAAATCATTTGCGCATCATTTTCCAACATCTCAAAGGAACGAGGTTTCAAAGAAAGATTTAAAGTCCGATCTACTTGACGGAAACCAATGACCCGCGCTTTTAGCTCTTGCCCCAAACGCGGTTCTGTGTACCGCTCACTTGGATGGATAAAGCCTAGCATATTGTTATCTGGCAAATAAACATGCGTTCCGTTCAATTTTAAGCGATAGACAATGGCACGCAATTCTTGATTTTGCATATTGTCATAGGCAGGACCTGCCAAGCGCTGGAAATCCTCTGAAAAGGCAAGAAGCCCCCAAATACGGTCTTTTTTATCCACATAGTATTTTACATAGAGCTGGTCTCCCTTTTTAGGCCAAAGTTCCTTGATTTCTGGCAATATATCCAGTGAAACAACCACTTCTTTATCCGGTAAACCTGTATCCAAAAAGACACCCAGGTCCTTACGGACTTCTGTCACTGTTCCCCAGCCAAATGTTGTGCGAGTAGCTGTTACTTCTTTCGTTGTCAAACGGAGACGTTGTTTCATATCCGTATAAACAAAGCCCTTGACAGCTTCTCCCAGACGGCGTTCTCCTTCCTCTTTTGCCAACGCAAAGGTTAAGCCATCTTTCTGGACAAAATAAAAATCCTTATTTTCATCTGTCACCAAACCAGTGACAAAAGTTGCTAATACTGTATTCATAATTTCTTTCTAAAACAGAGCCAGTGAATACGTCACTGACCCTGCTATTTGTTTGTGATAATGGGCTAGGACTTTTCTAACCACCTGTTATATGAGAAGATTACACTTCCAACAATTCTTTTTCTTTGTCAGCTGTCATGCTATCAATCGTTTTGATGGCATCGTCTGTTACTTTTTGAATATCTTTTTCAAGAGTCTTCAATTCATCCTCTGTGATTTCTTTGGCTTTTTCAGCTTTTTTTGCTTCGTCCATAGCATCACGACGGATATTACGGATGGCAACTTTTGAGTTTTCGCCCACTTTTTTCACATCTTTTGCCAAACTTTTACGAGTTTCCTCCGTCAAGGCTGGAATCACCAAGCGAATCACTGTACCATCAGACTGTGGCGTCAAACCAAGGTCAGAAGCATTCAAGGCACGCTCAATATCTTTTAAAATAGATTTATCAAATGGAGTGATGAGAAGTACACGTGCTTCAGGCACTGTAATCCCAGCAAGCTGATTAAGAGGAGTTGGTACACCGTAGTACTCCACTTGAATACGGTCCAATAGGCTAGCATTCGCTCGACCTGCACGAATAGAAGCAAATTCACGCGCCAAACTTTGATGAGAATGCGCCATCCGTTCCTTTGCTTTTGTTACGATTTCTTTTGACATATGTCCTCCTTTATTTATCTTCTTTATTTGAAACAGTTGTTCCGATGGCTTCACCAAAGACAACACGACGAATATTACCTGGCTCATTCATATTAAAGACAACTAAGTCAATGTCATTGTCCATTGAAAGAGTAGAGGCTGTTGCATCCATGATCTTCAACCCACGATTGATAACTTCACGGTGAGTCAATTCATCGAATTTTACTGCATTAGCATCCTTTTTCGGATCCGCATTATAGACACCATCTACACCATTTTTCGCCATCAAAATGGCATCAGCTTCGATTTCAGCAGCCCGAAGAGCAGCTGTTGTATCTGTTGAGAAATAAGGAGAACCAATCCCTGCTCCAAAGATGACAATCCGATTTTTCTCCAAATGACGAAGGGCACGTCCACGAATGTACGGCTCAGCCACATTTTGCATTGGAATAGCAGTCTGTACTCGTGTATCCACACCATATTGTTGTAAGCTATCTGCCATTACCAAAGCGTTCATAACTGTACCGAGCATCCCTGTATAATCGGCCTGTACTCGATCCATCCCTGCTTCTGCCGCAGGTTCCCCACGCCATAGATTTCCGCCACCGATTACAAGAGCAATCTGAATGCCAGAATCATGAACTTCTGCAATTTCCTTTGCCATTGCCTGAACAGTCGGTAAATCAATTCCGATACCACGTTCCCCGGCTAAAGCTTCACCAGATAATTTAATGAGAATACGTTCATATTTGGGTTTCATGCTAATTGTCTTACTCCTCTTTTTTATCTTATCTATTTTATCATAAAAAATCATTTTTATATAGTATTATTTCCATTAAAAAGGGAAAATCCACCAAGCGGTCATTTTAACTGTTCGTTTCACCTCAAAAGTTCTAACCTTCTATCCAAGAATTGAGGCTACAGCGCATCTATCTAAAACAAAAAAGAACATGATTTTCATCACGCTCTTTTTAAAGACTGATTAAAGTGAGTTAGGATCAACTTTGATACCAACACCTTGTGTTGTAGTGATGGTTACAGAAGTCATGTAAGTTCCTTTTGCAGTAGCTGGTTTAGCTTTTGCCATTACATCATGGAAAGCTTTGAAGTTTTCAACCAATTTATTTTCTTCAAATGATACTTTACCGATGATAGCTTGTACGATACCTGCTTTGTCAGCACGGTAAGTGATTTTACCACCTTTAGACTCTTCAACTGCTTTTGCAACATCCATAGTTACTGTACCAGTTTTAGGGTTTGGCATGAGGTTACGTGGACCAAGCACACGACCAAGACGACCTACAAGTGCCATCATGTCAGGTGTTGCAATCACCACGTCAAAGTCTAACCAACCACCTTGGATTTTTTGAACCAAGTCATCTTCACCAACAAAGTCTGCACCAGCAGCTTTTGCTTCTTCAGCTTTTGCACCACGTGCAAAAACCAAAACGCGTTGTGTTTTACCAGTTCCGTTTGGCAATACCATTGCACCACGGATTTGTTGATCTGCTTTACGAACGTCGATGTTCAAGTTGTAAGCAACTTCTACAGTTGCATCAAATTTTGCAAAGTTAGTTTCTTTTGCAAGTGCTACAGCTTCTTCTACGCTGTACGCTTTTGTGCTGTCGATTTTCTCAAGTGCAGCACGCAATTGTTTGCCTTTTTTAGCCATTATATTATTCTCCTTGTAATGTTAAATCGAAATCATCTCCCACATTCGTCATCCAAAATTGATGAAGGCTGCGGTTTTTCGGAATCCTTGCTGATTAGTCAGTAACAGTGAATCCCATAGAACGAGCAGTACCTTCAATCATGCGCATTGCAGCTTCAAGATTTGCAGCGTTCAAGTCAGGCATTTTTGTTTCAGCAATTTCTTGTACTTGCGCACGAGTCACTGTTGCAACTTTTTTCTTGTTAGGTTCGCCTGATCCTTTTTCCACTTTAGCAGCTTTTTTCAAAAGAACTGCAGCTGGTGGAGTTTTTGTGATGAAATCAAATGATTTATCTTCATACACAGAGATAACGACTGGGATAATCATACCAGCTTGATCAGCTGTACGAGCGTTAAACTCTTTTGTGAATCCCATGATATTGATACCTGCTTGACCAAGTGCTGGTCCGACTGGTGGAGCTGGAGTAGCTTTACCTGCAGGAATTTGAAGTTTTACGAGTTTTTCGACTTTTTTCGCCATGATATAAAATCCTCCTATTGTGGTTTTGGCGGTAATTAAAGATTTTTACCTCCCACAAGTATGTGAAATACACATACCTTTTTATTATACAGGAATTTACAGAAAAAGCAAGATATAAGTTTACTTTTTTCTACAATTTTTATAGAATAAGGATATGTTATTCTTAAGAGTTGCTTCAATTTTGTTTATCGTACTAACCTTGACGATTGCTATCATTCTGGTCAAACTGCTAGGGTTGCAAAAAAAAGGATGGAATTTTGCAGATATCGCCTTTCCGATGTTTGTAGCAGAGTTTTACCTAATTTCAGACAAGGTTTACTATCACAGCTTACTCCCCCATCTTGTCTTAGCTTTATCTTTGCTCGCTATTGCGATTGCGACGTATTTTTTAGTAAAAAAGCGTGATTTTTCTTATACCCGATTTTTCAAATTCTTTTGGCGAGCTGGCTTTTTGTTGACCTTCTTTCTCTACCTCACTTTGGTGATCGCTATTTTCTTCGTTTAAAACATGAACCTCCTCAGTTATAACTGAGGAGGTTTTTCTTATTCATGAATTTCTAGGGGAAGCCCATCTGGATCAAAGAAGAAGGCCATCTTCTTACCATCAAAATCATCTGTCCTAAGACCTTGATGTGGAATGCCCACACTATCAAAGTAGGCTAAACAGTCTTCGACATCCTTTACTCGAAAAGCTAGATGCCGCAAGCCTGTATGTTCAGGATTTGGAATAGTAGGTCGAGGGGGCGCATCTGGTTTGATAAAGATTTCCAATACCAACTCCCCTTTCTTGACATTAAATAAAATATCTTCTTTTTCGGGGCGAATATGCTCATCCACCTGTTCAAAGCCAAGCTTATCCACATAAAATGTCCGCGTTTTTTCATATTCACGACCAATAATAGCTACATGATGAAGGATATCGAATGTCATTCTATTGCGTCTCCAATACTTTTCGTGGCTTAGTGCCTTCTGCAGGGCCAATCACTCCTGCTTCTTCTAATTCTTCCATCAGTCGAGTAGCGCGATTAAAGCCAACTGACAAGCGACGTTGAATCATAGACGCACTAGCTTTTTGTGTCTCTACGACAAGGGCACGAGCTTCTGCAAATAGAGGATCGCCTTCCTCAACGCTTGTGGAACCTGTCTCAAAATCATTTTCAGAGACCTCTCCAGGATCAAAACTCTCATCGTACTCAGCATCTGCCTGATTCTTGATAAAGGTCACAATAGCTTCGACATCGCTATCTGAGATAAAGGAGCCTTGTAAGCGGACAGGATGACTTTCCCCAATCGGACTAAAGAGCATATCTCCTCTTCCGAGAAGCTTTTCTGCGCCATTGACATCTAAAATCGTACGACTATCTGTTCCTGATGAAACAGCAAAGGCAATCCGTGATGGTACATTGGCCTTGATCAAACCAGAAATAACATCGACAGACGGACGCTGCGTTGCCAAGATCATGTGAATTCCAGCTGCACGTGCCTTTTGTCCCAGACGAATAATCGCATCTTCTACTTCCTTGCTGGCTACCATCATCAAGTCAGCCAACTCGTCCACTATCACCACAATCAATGGCAGTGGAACTTGTTTTTCAGTAGATTGCTTATTAAATTCTTCTACTTTGGTATTGTAGCCTTCCAAATTCCGAACGCCGACATGGCTGAAGAGCTCGTAGCGTTTTTCCATCTCATCTACAACCTTTTGCAGAGCTCTTGCAGCCTTACGCGGATTCGTCACGACAGGAATGAGAAGATGTGGAATATCATTGTAAACAGAGAGCTCCACCATTTTCGGGTCAATCATCATGAACTTGACTTGATCAGGTCCTGCCTTCATCAAGATAGAAGCGATGATGCCATTGACTGCAACGGATTTCCCCGAACCAGTCGAACCTGCTACCAGCAAATGAGGCATTTTCGTCAAATCAAAGGAACGAACAGATCCATTGACAGCTTTACCAAGCGGGATATCTAGCAAATTGTTAGGATTGGTTCTGGATTGCTCCCATAGTTCACGAAATGGAACGGTTGCTACTTCAGAGTTTGGTACTTCAATACCCACCAAGGATTTACCTGGAATAGGGGCCTCAATACGGACATCTCTAGCGGCCAAAGCTAATGCCAAATCATCTGCTAGATTAGAAATACGATTAACCCGTACTCCGACAGCTGGTTTTACCTCGTATTTGGTAACTGATGGTCCAATCTCTGCCCTCTCGACGCTAACTTTTATCCCAAAACTAGCAAAGGTATCTTCCAAGACCTTAATATTTTGACGAACAATTTTCTTTTCATTGGCCTGACTCTTGGTTTGAATTGGTGTCAGTAGCTGAACGGTCGGTAACTGATAAGCGAGACGATGTTTTGGTTTGAAATCAATCTCAACCTCTTCATCTGCCACCTCTTCTTGCGATTGTACTTCTTCTTCCGCCAAAAGAATGGGAAACTCATCTTCTTCATCTGGTTGATCAGTTTCCATGCTGACAGGAATCTGGTCGACAAGCGGCTCTCTGTCCAACATTTCTCCTGTTTCCATATCTACTAGAAAAGGTTGTTCCGCCACAGGAATATCCCGAATTGCTTCATCTGCTAACAGGGTTTGAGCAGCTGCCTCCTGAGCCAAACGCTCTGCTTCTATAGCTTGCTGAGCAGCTTTTTCGGCCTCCTTGATAGCTCGTTTTTCAGCTCGTAAGGCTTGTTTTTCTTGATGTTTTTCACGTAAATAAGAAAAACCATCTGCTAAGTCATAAACTGTCCATGGACTCATAAAAAAGAGACCAAAGGCAATCAATAAAGCCCCGATGAAAAAAACACCAATCGTAGAAAACAAAAAGACGACAGGCTGATAGAAAGCGCCCCCGAGGAGACCACCTCCCACAAATTCCTTGACTTGCATTCCTTTCAAATCGCGCAACAGGAGATTCAAGGTATGCTGAAACAATTGATTTCCTTTATACGATACGTCTAGATAAGCCTGAAATTCCAATAGCATCCCCGAGAAGAACAAGAGATAGCCTGAAATCATTCCTTCATGCTGCGTTAACCATTTCCAAAATAAAATCGCAACGGCCAAGCCAACAATCAGCAAATAGGCTGCACTTCCAGCAATCAGGCGCAATACATTATAGCCTGTAACCCCCAACACACCCATTCGTGCTGATGCAAAAACAAGCACCAACAGCAAAAGAAGTTTAACAATAACCGATTGGATCTTCTGACGTTGAGCCAATTCGGCCTTCGTTGGACGCCGCGTTGACTTTCCTTTTTTTCTTTTCGTAGCCATATTTCCCTCTTTTTATCATCATCGTTTTATTGTACCACATTTTTGTATTTTTTTCAGAGACTAAAAGAGGCTGGGACTAAAGTCCTTGCCTCTCAATTTGTTGTTGATTTATCAAGCTAGACACAGTGGTTAGGAGCTTGTCTCCTAGAAATTGAAAAGGGACAATATTGGCTTTGCCCGTTTAAGTGTTACCCCTGCACAGATTATTAGGTGCTTTAGCACCAATGAGCCCCACTGTTGAGTGCGCTCGAATATGCCGATTTCATCAGCTTATACAGCCCTACCGAATGCGGGGAACATGTTTCCTTCATTTCCAACCTCAAACAGTCACTTCCCTGACTGTTTGAGTTATGCTGTGGTGAGTTAAAAAGCTCTGGGAGACCTTATTAATCAGGAAATAAAGCTTGCGAAGCAAGTGTCGAAAACAGTCTGGGAGACTGGACAGCTCGAACCCTAGACATTTGACGGGTGAGGGAAATCGAATTCTTACGAATGACCGATTTTTGTCCCACTCTCCTTTTGCAATTTAGTCGTTTTTTTCTTGGTATTTTAATTTTTTAAGAGTTATAACCTAATATTATAATGATAAAAAGAAACCACAGTACACCTAGAAATCCAACAAATAAAAGTAACTTCCATACAAAATGTATTTTCAGTGATTTCCAGTTAAAAAGTAATCCTAAAAGAGTACAGAATAGGATAATAAAAAGGATAAGAGAAACTACTTTTATTTTTATCATAATGAAAACAATCTATAAGCTGCAATCGCAACGGCACCTTTACTACTTAAAGCAGGGGTGGTTTGAATAATAGGAAGAAGACGTTTCAGGAACTCCCTGTTACAAGAATCATTTTTACTAAAAGAACCAGTAAAACACATATCATGCCGCATACAAGCATAATCTAAATCATCCTTCGGAGGGATATTCCATCCTTTATTACCTTTTCCACAATAATTTCCATAAAAACCGAAGAATACTCGTCTAAACGCTACTCCTGTTCCCTCTGTCTTAACAGTCATACTCAAGTCAGTAATCGCATCACCAACAACTAGGGTTTCCTGACTTAATCCTTGGTTATGTGCCTCTTTCAAATTTATATAGACATTACCTCCTTCGTCATATTCAGTAACTCTATCTAATTCTAAGAAAATCTCCTGAAACTCGACAGGTAGTTCGGAATCTAGTTCATTTGCTTGAATAACAGTAGAGTAGCTAATTAAAGTAAATAAAAATAAACTAAAAGCAATCAGCATTTTTTCATAGTAAACCTACTTTGTATCTAAACACTAAAAGCATCTTTTTATCATCTTCAAGTAGAATATACCTTAAAAATGATGAAAAAACAAGTCTATTATTTTCTAAAATTTTATAGCACAATAATACAATAGAGTTCTATTCTACCTCCTTAAATCTTCTTCCTAAAAGTTGCTATTGTATTTTTTTCTCCTTTTCTAACTAGCAAGGAGACTAGCCCAATGTCTTATCTTTCATGAAATAACTACCGATTGCTTTGTGAACTGTTTGGTTCTTGAAGGGCAAAGATAGGATGTGTTTCCCATTTTGTCGAATTTTTCGCATTTGAATTGCTAAATTTTCGAGAGTATTTTTGCTTGAAAGCGCTATAATAAAAGTAAGAAAAAATCGGAGGTCTTTCTTATGAAAAAAAGAAACTTAGCGCTTGCCTTATTGACTATCTTACTGTTGTCAACTGGTTCTTCTACTGCTTTTGCTTGTTCGGCATTTATCATTGGCAAAGATTTAACAGAAGACGGTTCCGTCCTTTACGGTCGCACAGAAGACTACCCTTTTCCTGTTGAACTAAACGGCGAAGTTGTCACTGGCTACCACAACAAGAACTTCATCGTGACACCAGCTAAAACCTATCAAGAAGGGGATATGATTGAGGATGAATCCAATGGATTTTCCTATCCAAGACAAGCACAAGAATATAAATATATCTCTGCTCCAGATGCTAGTCGGGGGACCGGGGAAGGAATTTATGATGCTCATGGATTCAATGAACATGGTGTTTCTATGACAGCCACTGTTACTGCTATCCCAAACGACGAAGTTTTGGCAGTGGATCCTTTGGTCAAAGATGGCTTGGCCGAAGCTATTTTGACATCTCTAGTTTTACCACGGGTCAAATCAGCAAGAGAAGGAATAGAGTATGTTGCAAAAGTCATCGATGAAAAGGGCTCAGCAGAAGGAAATATCATAGTCATAGCTGACCAAAAGGAAATATGGTACATGGAAATTTTATCTGGTCACCAATATGCGGCCATCAAATTTCCAGACGATAAGTATGCTGTCTTTCCAAATACCTATTTCTTGGGTCATGTTGACGTAACCGATACAGAACACGTCATTGCCTCCAAAGACCTTGAAAAGGTTGCTAGAGAAGCAAAGACCTATAAAGAAGTTAATGGAAAATTCCATATCGCTAAATCTTACGGACCAAGTAACTATGATGAAGGAGACCGTTCCCGTATCTACGCTGGTATCAAGCTCCTCGATCCTGATTCTTCTGTCACATATAATGACGAAACATTTGATCTCCTTCGTTCCCCATCTGATTCTTCTCGAAAATTTACCATCGAAGATGCCATGGCTCTGCAACGGGATCGGTTTGAAAACATGCCAGAATTCAAACCTCTGGATCTTTTAGAACGTGGTGAAAAAGGACGCCGTGTAACAAAAACAGCTGAAGAAGAAGCTGTTTATAAATACCCTCTCGGGAATGAAAATGTCATTGATGCCCATATTTACCAAATCAAGCCAGACCTACCAAAAGAATTTGGAGGCATCGTTTGGTTGAATCTGGGGACTTCCAGAAATACTCCTTTTATTCCTTTTTATGGGAACATTACCGAAACTTACAAGGCTTTCCATCCTCAATCTCCTGAGTATGACAAAGAATCTTGGTACTGGGTCGCAAAACACATCGATGAGATGACCATGGATCACCCTGAATTGTTTGGAGGCAAAACATTGGCTTACTTCCAACAATTAGAAAAAGACATGATTGCCACTCAAAAAGAGCAGGATGCACACTACGCAACAGCTCATTTATCGAGCCAAGAAGCCAGCCAAGAAGTTACAAAGGATTCCTTGGAACGCTCAGAAACCTTATTCAAACAAATGCAGGAATTGGAAAAAGAGATGGTTGCAAAACTACCTAAAGAAACGACTAAGATGACTTCTCCAACCACAAAAGAAGAACCCGCTACACTTAATAACTTATTCATTGTTGGGGGAGTTGTAGCACTCGGTGTAATTAGTTACCTGATTCTTAGACATAAAAAGAAAAACTCGTCATCAAATCGAGGCTAGACAAAAAATTAGCACTCCAAAAAGGCATAGATTTAGATCTTCTATGCCTTTTGCTGTGTCCTGTCTTAATAGAGAAAAAATCCATACTGACTATCAGTATTTCTTTTGGGGATGCCGTTTAATAATGTCTGAATGGACTTGTATCGTATCCTCACCTTTTTCTGTTAGGGCAATTCCTCGAACAGTAAAGTATGCTCCTAGTTCTTCTTCTGTTACATGACGATGCAAGGCATGATCCAGATCAGCTACTTTCATTTTAGAAAGTCCAGCTACTCCCTTTTCTTTCAAAATTTTCTTTTTCATCGTCCCAGTGACATGATCCAATGAATCAAAGGCAGATTCGACAATAGCATGTCCTTCTGCTAGCAATTTTTCTAGCCGCTTAGGGGCATCAATTCCATAAGTATATTCAAAATATTTCGGATACCAGGTTTCATTGGTAAAAGTGCCAAATTGAATGCGCCACAAAAGTATGATGTCACCTGCTAGCAAACCATCAGCTAGTGGCTCCATATTCCGTTTCGGAACGGGTTTAAAATCTTCTGTCGCAAGGTCTCGTTCTGGTGAAATATAAGGCTTTACAGCATAGTCTTCGTACATCTCATCATCTCCTATGTTTTTCAGTTCTCCCAGTATACCATAATCTACTACATTTATGGTATAATAACTCTTATCAGATTCTTATTTTATCCAGAAAGGTCTTTTATGAAAAAAACACTTGTATTTGCTACCCTTGCTGCTAGTTTTTTATTAGTAGCCTGCTCAACTGACACCAACAAAGACACTAAGACTAGTACTACTAGTAGTACTCAAACTAGTAACAGTGATACGACTAGTTCAAGCCAATACACTAAGGATCTAGCTTATGCCATTAATAACCCAGATGCTACTTTCCCGCAGCTCTCGACAGAGATTGCTGAAAATGAAGCTGCTATCAAATTAAAAACGACTGCAGGCGACATCACCATCAAACTCTTCCCAGAAGAAGCACCGCTAGCTGTTGAAAACTTTCTGACGCATGCCAAAGAAAACTATTACGATAATGTCCTCTTCCATCGCGTCATCAACAACTTCATGATTCAAGGAGGAGACCCTGATGGAAACGGAACAGGCGGCCAATCCATCTGGTCTGGCAAAGATGAAAGTAAGGACTCAGGGGCAGGATTCAAAAACGAGCCATCAGCCTTTTTATACAATATCCGTGGCGCTCTTGCCATGGCCAATGCTGGTGCAGATACAAATGGTAGCCAATTTTTCATCAACCAAAACCCAGCAGACGCCTCCGCTCAACTAACTACTGAAAAGTATCCAAACAAAATCATCGAAGCTTATAAAAATGGCGGAAACCCAAGCCTTGACGGTGGCTATACTGTTTTTGGACAGGTCATTGAAGGGATGGAAATTGTTGATCAGATTGCTAGCGTTGAAACAGATGACAAGGATAAACCTAAAACAGATATTCGAATCACCGATATTGAAATCATCAAAGATTACACCTTCAAATAGACAAAACAGCTTTTCGGCTGTTTTTCATTTTATTGTCATTGAACTTGGCTCCGCAGTAAGGTATAATAGTAGTAATAGAAAGGAAGTAGGGTACGATGAAGAAAATTGCTTTTGTCTGCTTAGGAAATATTTGCCGGAGCCCCATGGCCGAATTCGTCATGAAATCACTAACGGATCAAGTGATTATCGAAAGTCGAGCAACCTCCACTTGGGAGCATGGCAACCCCGTACATCGTGGAACAAAAGGCATTTTTGAAAAATATCATATACCTTATGATACTACAAAAAAATCCACTCCCTTATCGCAAGAAGATTTTTATTACTTTGACTACTTAATAGGAATGGATCGTCAGAACATCCGTGATTTAAAAGCGATGGCGCCAAAAGATTGTCAGGAAAAAATCGTAGCCTTTGATACAGTAGATGTCCCCGATCCTTATTATACAGGACGATTTGAAGATACCTATCAGCAAGTCCAAAAAGGCTGTCAGAAATGGTTAGAATTTTTAAATGACCAATATGATTAGTAGACTATTTCCTATAAAAAATGGTAAAATAGCCGTAATGAAATTGAAGAAAGATAATACACAAGATGGAAATGAACAATGAGAGTCTTTTAACGAAGATCCAACCTTTTTTAACACGAAAAAATGCTGAACTGGCTAGCCTGGTTCTTATTGTTTTGTGTGCACTGACACTATTTACCGGACGCGCTTCCACTCAAAAGACACTGACCTTAGACCAAGGAAAAATAACTTACCATGGATATGTTCAAGCCAATAAAATGAATGGAAAAGGGAAATTGACATTTGATAATGGCGATACCTACACCGGTCAGTTTAAAAACGGGATTTTTGATGGAAAAGGCACCTTCACCTCCAAAGACGGTTGGATCTATGTTGGTGATTTTAAACAAGGTCAAGCACATGGTAAAGGAAAATTAACAACCAAAACTAAAGCCGTTTACCAAGGAACATTCAAACAGGGGATTTATCAACATGAAGATTAAATGGTTTTCTTTTATTCGCGTAATCGGCCTTCTTTGGGTACTGCTCTACCACTTTTTTGTGAAGTTTTTCCCTGGTGGATTTCTTGGAGTCGATGTCTTCTTTACCTTTTCAGGCTACCTCATCACAGCACTCTTGATTGATGAATACACACGCCGTCAATCAATTGATTTAGCTGGATTTTTCAGACGTCGCTTCTATCGTATTTTCCCACCACTCACTCTGACCATTCTGGTCACCATGCCCTTAGCCTTGTTCGTCCGAAACGATTTTATCGCGAACATCGGTCATCAGATCACTGCAGCACTTGGTTTCGTGACCAATTATTTCGAAATCTTAGCTGGGAGCTCTTACGAAAATCAATTTACTCCCCATCTCTTCGTCCACACTTGGAGTTTGGCTATTGAAGTCCATTTCTATATCTTATGGGCATTGGCCGTTTGGTACATGGCTAAGGTATCCAAATCCATTGGACAATTGCGGGGGCTGATTTTCCTTTCCTCTGGAGCTATCGCGCTTGCTAGTTTCCTTTCCATGTTTATTTCTAGCTTCTTTGTAGAAGAATTTTCCCGCATTTATTTCTCTAGCTGGACACATATCTTCCCATTCTTTATTGGGGCTAGTTTATCAACTCTCGTTGGAATTCAAAATACAACCAATGCTTTCAAGAGAATCAGTAGCCATGTTGAGTTGAAAAAGGTATTTATCGCGGTTGCTTCAGCTTTAGCAGTCCTCACCTTTTTATTACTCTTCTTGAACTTTAATAGTATCTGGACTTATTTGGTAGGCTTTTTACTTTCAAGTATCGCGACAGCAGTCTTGATTTATTGCAGCCGTATTCTTCATGAACGGTTCTCTGATAGGCAAGAACCTGCTTTCATCACTTATTTATCGGATATTTCATATAGTGTCTATCTCTTCCATTGGCCACTGTATATTATCTTCAACCAACTATTTGGAAACACAATCTCCGTTATCCTAACAACCATTCTTTCCATCTTATTGGCAACTTTCTCCTTCTATATCTTGGAACCCTATCTTAGTGGAAAAGAAGGACATTTTGCAGGACGGACGATTTCTCTGGCGCCTTACCAGACTGGATTGATAGCTATAACAAGCCTACTGACCCTCGCTACAATTGGTATTTCTTTCTTTGCTCCTAAGGTTGGAGCCTTTGAAACAGACCTATTGGTCAATGGACTCAGACAAGCCGATACCCGGATGCAACAGACATATACCTTTGCAGAAAAAGGAAAAGCTTCTGCCTATGAAATTGCTGAGGGCGTCAATATCATTGGGGATTCTGTGACCCTACGTGCCACTCCTCAGCTACAAGCTGCCCTTCCTGACGCATTGATTGACGCCCAAGGAAGCCGTAATACACAACAAGCTTATGAACTCTTGAAGACCAACATTGAGAACGGGACACTGCTAAAAGATGTGGTCATTGCGACTGGAGTCAATATCATCTACAATTACGAAGAAGAGCTAAACAAAATTATTGAAGACCTACCAAATGGCCATCACTTAATTTTACTGACACCATACGATGGTAACTCAGCTCAATATGATGATCCTGTCGCAGAAAAGCACGCACAATACGTGTATAAGCTGGCAGACAAATATGACTTTATTGCCATCGCAGACTGGAATCGAATCGCAAAAGCCAATCCTCAAATATGGACTGGCAGTGACTATATTCATTTTGGATTCGATCAGGATACAACTGCTGAAGGGGGAACCCTTTACACCCAAGCTATTCAGGAAGCACTAGAAATGGTTAAAGATAAACCTGTCAAAAATGAAGGAAAAGATCAAAAGACAACTTCAGAATAAACACAAATGAGATCGAGTCAAAATTAAAAAGCTAGAGTTCCTCTATTGGGAAACTCTAGCTTTTTTGTGACTGAGAACTATTTTGTCTCAGACTCATTTTTGTTTATTCTGAAAGCGCCAAGTAAAGCGAATACGGTCATATAGTGGGTAGCATAGTTCCAGTATGAAAAGCGCTAATAGCCAACCACCAATAATATCTGTTGGGTAATGGACTCCCACATAGATCCGTGAAATGGCTACTAAAACCGCCATTAGGATAAGTCCTCCCTGTAAGATATAGCGCAGTGTAGGAGCTGCAATTCTCTGGTAAACAACTATAGCTAAGACCCCTGCAAGCAACATGGTTGAAGCCGTATGCCAACTGGGAAAGGAAAAGCCGATCGTATGCACCAACCATTCAATCGTTGGTCGAGGTCTCTGATAGAGGAGCTTCAGGGCTGTAGATGCTCCACCCAACAAGACCAAACTTCCGATTATCAAGAGAGCTTCTGCTTTCCATCGTTTCCAATAAAAGAAGAGGGCAATCAGACCTACGAATAGGATAACAGTGACCATCTCACCTAACTTTGTGATATGCGACCAAAAGGCTGTGACCAATGGTGGCAAACTGCCTCGAACCGTCATCTGTATCACATGATCAAATCCCCTGACTTGTTCAGGATAAAATTTGACCACATAGCCCAATATTACGAAGAAAAGAGCCAAAAAAGAAGCATTTCTATAATGTGTTTGTTTATTTTTCATACACACATTGTATCAAAAAATCATTAAAATTTCTTTAAAATAGGCTGACAAGCGCGATACACTGGGTAAAAAACAAGTCCAAAAATCAGTCCCTGCAAGAAGTTAAAAGGCAATACCATTGCAAAAAGATAGCGGCTTGTCCCAATAAATTTAGCAACATCAAAGTTTGCAAACGCTGCATACATCGGCATCGCATAAATATAGTTTAGGACTAACATAGCCAAGGTCAACACTATTGTTCCTGTTAATACTGCTCCAACGTAACTCTTGATAGTTGGTTGATTTTTCCAAATATAGGCCAAGGCCAAAATAAAAAACGCATAGGCAATCACATTCATCGGCATCCCAATCATAGAAGACGGACCGTTATTGTTGAGCAACAGCTGTAAAGCAGAACGAATCAAGAGAATGATAAACGAGCTCTTTACATCCAGAATGACTAGGCCGATCAAAATTGGAATAATTGAAAAATCCAATTTTAAAAAGTCGACGCCTGGTAAAATCTGAAACTGTACATACATCAACAGAAATGAAATTGCTGAGAGGACGGCTATGTAAGCCATCTTGCGTGTGTTTGTCATATAGGGTTCCTCCAATTTTTTACAAATTAGAGACGTAAAAAAGCGGCAAATGCCTTTTCGTCTCCTCCCATCCAGACTGTACTGTCGGTTGTGGAATTTCACCACATCAGCTTGCGCTCGCGGACTTCAAAGGGTCTCTTTTTTCCACAAAACTTCGTTAGCTCATCTTGATATACACCAGTATTATCTTCGACTCGCTGCCTCGTCTCGTAAAAAACGTCGCCTTTGTCACCGCCGGTCGGGAATCTCACCCTGCCCTGAAGACACCCTTATCATATCAAAAAACCCTTGCATGTGCAAGGGTTTTCTCTCAAGCTCTAAATGACATTCCATTATTTCAACTTGTCAGACTCGTAGGTATGAACCAAGTCTAAACCAGCAAAATTCTGCTGACGTAGCGCTTCATATACAATCATACAAACTGTATTGGAAACATTTAAACTACGGACATGTTCATCATTCATCGGGATACGCAACGCTTTTTCAGAATGGCGACGCATAAATTCCTCCGGCAGTCCCTTGTCCTCACGACCAAAGACAAAATAATGAACCTGTCCATCATCATACGATTCATCAGAGTAGGTTTTATCGGCGAATTTAGAAATCAAATGGACACGCCCTCCCTGAACCTTCTCCATAAATTCTTCAATGGATTCATAAAATCGAACGTCCAACTTGTCCCAATAATCCAATCCAGCTCGTTTCATTTTACGATCATCAATTGGGAATCCCATTGGTTTAATAATATGTAAGGGACTGTTCGTTGCAGCACAAGTACGAGCGATATTCCCCGTATTCTGTGGAATTTGTGGTTCAAATAATACAACATGATTTCGAGATTGTTCTTCTTGATAGGATAATTCTTCGATATTCATAACTTCTCCAATAACATTAACTCTTTCAGACAAAAAAATAGCCACGCTGCCTGGAGTCAAGCTCAGCAAACAGCATGGTGAATGAAGACTCATTCACTTAAATCACAACAGGTTTGATTTAAATAAATGAATTTTACATTCTAAGTATATCACAATTTTCTTGAAAGGCAAGAAAAAAGGATTAGAAATGTTCGTTTTTCACGCAATTTTACAGTTTTTTCTCATTTTTCCAATGACCAACTTATTTCCTAGGCGCAGGATTTCGCCGCAATGAAAAAACATCTGGCACAGGATCTTCTCCTCCTTCGACAAAAGGATGGCAACGACCAATTCGAGCCAGTCCCATCAAAAATCCTTTTGCGCCATGTTTTTGCAAGGCCTCTATCATATACTGAGAACAAGTAGGGTGATAACGGCAAGAAGGAGGGGACAAAGGGGAGATAAAACGTTGGTAAAGACGCACTAGCCAAATTAAAAACCTGCTCATGATTTGCTCTTCGTTACTGCTAAAGTATGAAGACGACTGACTTCTTTTTTATTAAGACGTCTTGCTTCTCCTGGTCGTAGACCTGTCAAGTCAAGATTACCAAAGCGAGTACGAGATAACTTATCAACTTGCAATCCTACTGCTTCAAACATTTTCTTCACCTGATGATTCCGCCCCTCATGAATGGTCAATTGGACAACGGAACGATTTTTGACAGGATCCACCTTTATAATTTCATAGACAGCTGGCTTCGTTTTCTTCCCATCAATCACAATCCCTCGTGTCAATGGACGAAGATTTTCCTTATTGGCCAGCCCTTTGACACGCGCAACGTAGACCTTGTCAATTTCATTTCGTGGATGGACCATCTCATCAGAGAAATCCCCGTCATTGGTCAAGAGTAATAATCCCGACGTATCCCAGTCCAAACGCCCCACTGGATAAATCCGTTCTCTGACTTGCGGCAACAAATCAACAACCGTTTTACGTCCCTTATCGTCTGATACACTGGAAATAACCCCTCGTGGCTTATTGAGGAGATAATAGACCTTTTCTTCATTGTAGATAGGTTGCCCCTCTACTTCTACTTTATCGCCAGATTTGATATCTGTCGCTAGTTCACGAACAACTTGACCGTTGACCGTTACTAGGCCTTGCTTGATAAACTCTTCTGCTTTGCGGCGACTTGCCACTCCAGCATGAGCAATGTATTTATTAATTCGCATATTCTTTTTTTAGGGAACGACCGTCCTATTATCACTAATGACAGGTCTCCCCTTCCTTTCTCGATTTCACAACCGTGTAATTGCTTCACTAGGTATTATACTATTCTTCTGACGTTTCCACAAATAATTCTGTCTCTTCATCAGTAATATCGAGGCTTGAAACATCTGGAAGTTCAGATAAATCATTGATTCCCATATAATCCAAAAAATATTCCGTCGTAGTGTAGAGATTGGGACGCCCCAATACTTCTTTCTTACCTGCCTCTTGGATCAAATCAAAAGCCTGTAACTTGCTAATGGCACTGCTCGAATTCACCCCGCGAATATCATCTACTTCAATCCGTGTAATCGGCTGCTTATAGGCAATGATGGAGAGTGTCTCCAACAAGGCACGGGACATGGACTGATTAATTGGTGTTCGGGAGTATGTACGAAGCAACTCAGCATACTCTTTTTTTGTCACCAATTTGTAACGGTGGGAAGTTTCGACAAGGTCCAATCCTGATTGTAAGTCTGTAGTATATTTCTCACTCAATTTCTCCAATTGCTGCATGAGAGCAGATGGTTGCAGTTGGGTCATCTCTGCCAACTCTCGAACAGACAAGCCATCTTCTCCTGCTACAAATAATAGAACTTCAATCTCAGCTAAATGACTCATTTTCTCTCCTTATCAGGTAAATTTCTCCAAAGTTTTCTTCCTGTTCAATGGTCACTTCTTGTACCTTTACCAGTTCTAAAGTAGCTAGAAAAATCGTAATCACTTCATTCATATTCCGACTCTCTAGGAAAAGTTTTCCCAACTGCAGACGAGGAGTTTGGACGAATTTCTGACGAACAAAATCCATCACTTCTTCTATTTTGTACTCATCTCTGGCAATAGTCGTATGGGATTGACGTAATTCAGCTTGTTTCTCTGTCATCACCTTTGAAAAGGCTAAGAACAGGTCAATGGTAGACTTGTCTTGTACCAAGGTGACATCTTCAAAAACCAATTCTAATTTGGGTTTTGAGAAATACTGGGAACGCTCCTCATGTTGCTCTCCCATTCTTTCACTAATCAGCTTGAACCGTCGATATTCTTCCAACTGACTCAGCAATAATTGCTCAGGGTCTTCTTCTTCAGGCATTTCTTCTACTACCTTTGGCAGGAGCCTGCGACTCTTAATCAGCATGAGCTGACTGGCCATCAGCATATATTCACCAGCAACCTCAAGGCGCATGGCTTGAAGCGTCGCAATATAGGCCAAGTATTGTTCAATGACCTCTGTAATGGGAACTTCGTAAATATCCATCTGATATTTGGAGACCAAATGGAGAAGCAAGTCAAGTGGCCCTTCAAAATCTTTTAATTTTATATCCATTGTCTGTATTTTTCTAAACTCATCCTTGATGTGAGTCCTAGTTCTTTCGCTAAGTCATCGATGGGCTTCCCAGCAGACAATTGGCGAAGAATATACTGCTCTCTGAGTTTCTGCGCCGTCCATTCATTTTTGCCAAGTAACCTCGTAAAATCTGTCAACCGATTATAAAACCACTGACGTGAATACGGTTTTCCTTTCTTATCAAAGAGAAATATACCTTTTTCTTGCTTCTCTAAGAAAGGAAGCAACTCTTTTGGCAAAGGTATAACCCGTCTCTCTTTTTCTTGCCCCAAAGTAAGGATTTCAAAATTCAGATTGATATCCTCTTGACGCAACAAGGCCAATTCACTGGGAAGCAAGCCCATCGTCACCATCATCAGAGCGATGAGTTGTCCCTGTTTTTGGTTTGTTTCTTGCCACATGACAGTGAAATCTTCCAACGGAGGCCTCTGGCTGAGAGAAGGAAGAGTAGATTTGACTGCCTTTAATTTGTAAAATCGGTCTATCTGCTCCTTCTCATATAAGAAATATAAGAATTGGTTCACAGCAGAAATTTTCCGCCGTTGTACACTTGGCTTGGCATTTTGCAAAAAGGCACGGTATATGGTTAACTTTGCCTCTGTCAATTGTCCCTGGCATAATTCCACAAATTGCTGCAAGTCGTACCAATAAGACTGATAGGAATTTTTGCTCAATTGTTTTTCTTGTAGAAAATATTCAATTTGTTCCTTCATAGTACCTATTTTTTCACAACCATTTCAACGTTATGGACAAGCGCATTGATGGCTTTAAGAATTGATTTCCGTGTGATGATTCCTAGAAATTCTCCCTCTTCACCTAAGACGGGCAGGAAGGATTCATCTACCAGTTTTCGTAAGACTTCAGCCAAATCATAATGCTCGCTGACCGTAACCACATCACGTTTTGCAATCAAGGCAATATCCTGCTGTAACTCCTCATCTGATAAGCCATTTTCTGTCTGATATTGTACAATTTCACGTAAGCTAATCGTTCCAAAAAAATGGTTGTCTTCTGTCACAACAGGAACCCGTGAGTAGGTCATGTGGCTCAACAATAGTTTGGCATGATCCATATTATGCGTATCAATAATCACTGCCAATTTATCAGCTGGCGTCAAGAAGGTATCTTCGTGGTCCAGTAAAAAGGCTTCAATATTTGGTGAAATCATCTTAAAAAATCCTTTGTCAGTGGTGGATAGATTTGGTGATCTAAAGTATAATAGCGCACTTGAAATGCTGCATCCGTGATGGTGATAAGAGCATAGAGTTTTTCTTGAATCAACCCCCGTGGCTGCGTTACTGAGCCTGGGTTGAGAAAGAGAGTTTTCCCTCTGACTTCTGCAGCTGCTGCATGTAAATGACCATAGAGACAAATATCTGCCCCCACTTCCTGAGCCCAATAGTCCAAATTCTGCCAAGTAAAGTTAATCCGATAGAGATGTCCATGCGTTTGAGCAACACGAGTTGGCCCCACTTCTGTCACTAAACTGTCTGGATAGCCTCCAAAATAATCACAATTTCCGCAGACGACTTGAATTCCTTCCCAAATGGGGTCATCGCTTGCCAGCTCAGAATCACCATTGTGAAAGATGGCATCCACCTTTCCAAAATAGTGTTGTTTAATCTGTTCCACCACGGTACGATCCCCATGAGAATCGCTCATGACTAGGATGGTTTGTTTGCTTCCTTCTGCCATACTGGAAATGCCTCCATTAATTTTTCTAGCGCTCTTGCACGGTGTGACTGACTATTTTTTTCCTCAACTGTCAATTCAGCAGAAGTCTTTCCTGTTTCTCCGACCAAAAAGAGTGGATCATACCCGAATCCATGTTCACCTTTTCGCTCAAAACCAATGTAGCCTGGCCAATCCGCTTCAACAACTAAACTGGCTTTGTCTGGTGCTGCGATGACTAATGTACAATGGAATTGAGCAGAGCGATCTTTCAGTTCAAACACCATGGCTAATTCATGCAATAATTTGGCATTATTACGATCGTCTGTCGCATCTGGACCAGAAAAACGAGCAGACCAGACACCAGGCATGCCACCTAATTTATCAACCTTTAGACCTGAATCATCGGCTAAGACCATCTTTCCTGTTAAACGAGCAATGGTTTCTGCCTTCAGACGAGCATTTTCCTCAAAGGTCATCCCCGTTTCTTCCACATCTGGTAAGTCTGGATAGTCATTCAAATTTTCAACCCGATAGCCTAGTCGATTGAAAAATTGACGAAATTCTCTGGTCTTTCCTTCATTTTTTGTTGCAATTAAGATGGTATCTCCCAAATCAGACACTTGACCAACTTTTTTTCCAAAAAATTCAGTTACCGACACGCCCGATTCAGGTAATTGGACTGCTACGACATTGTCCCCCTCTAACACCAAGACTGCTCCTGCTTGTTGTATGACAGACAAAGAGCGTCCAGTCTTGTCTTTAATCATATCAACAAGGAATGTCCATAATTGATAGCGAGACTGGTAGGAAACAACATGCATTTGCAGACCTGTGAGTTGCAACTGGTTCAAGAAATGATGAAACTCCTTGTGTACAGCTTCAAACACCTCATCGTCTCCAAAGCAGGTAAAATAGTTAAAGCCAGCCCATGTTCCGATAAACCAGTTATTCTTATCTTTATATTCATAAATTTTTTCTGTCATAATGTTACATGCTCCACTGTTATATCCATATCCAGCCAACTTTCCGCGATCTCTCGAAAAGCTGCTGGACTAGCAGTTGTATAAAAAGTATGGTGAAGGGATTCCGTTGTCCTACTGCGGTTAATTTCAAAGTAATTCAATAGAACTGAAATATCACGCGCACATTCCGCACCTGAATCAATGAGTTTGACATCTTTGCCCATCACATTTTGAATAATTGGACGAAGCAGCGGATAGTGGGTGCAACCCAAAATCACTGTATCTACCTTTCCTCTTATGCTTCCTAATGTCTCGTAGACTACTTTTTTAGCCAAACTGGATTGATAATTATTTGACTCTACGAGGGGTACAAACTTAGGGCAAGCTAGATTTTCCACTTTCATCTCAGGCGACAGCGCCTGAATCTTTTGCTGATAAATATCTGATTGAATGGTCATCGGTGTTCCTAAGACACCAATTTTTCCTGTCTGACTCGCTTTGATAGCTGCTGAAGCCCCCGGAAGGACTACACCCAACACAGGAATATCCAATGCTTCTTTGACTTCTTTCCAAGCAACAGCAGTTGCTGTATTACAAGCAAAAACAATCATTTTCACATCTTTTGTCAACAGAAAGCGAACCAATTCCCAAGTAAATTCTCGAATTTGCTCAGCAGAACGCGGTCCGTAGGGTGCCCGTGCTGAATCCCCAATATACACCACTTCTTCATGTGGCAATTGGCGCATTAACTCTCGTACGACGGTCAATCCACCTACGCCAGAATCCAAAAAACCAATTGGTCGATTATCCATAATATCTAGTGTCAACGTCCATCAGGCCTATCAAAAAAAGATAGAGCGTCTAAAGGACGTATTCTTTCTAAAAGGGTAGCTGAAGTGAGGCAAAGACACTCTACTCACCTCCATGCTCTAAAAAAGGACTTGGGAGTGATCCCCAGTCCCATTATTCTTATTTTTTCTTTATAGCTTGTTTTTGTTGCGCTTTGATTTGACGGAATGCTTGTTGTACTTTTGCTTCGCTTGGTTTTTGACCCATTTGGCTCATCATCACACGAAGAGCATTTTCATCAAGAACTGGCTTGTCCATCAGCATTTTTTCAACTTGCTTACGTGACAAGTACATCCCTAACGCTACACCACCTACAAAGGCTAAAACAATCAATAAAATTGCAAGAACAGGATTCATATTTTTCTACTATCTCCTTAGATTTTAGTCTACTCATTATACCAAATTTTTACCCACTTGACAATTTCCAATCACATTCCAGTTACATGCAGCACCATTTCTTTCAGAACCTGCCACTTTACCCGTCATCATACTTACGAAATATTCGGATTCTTTCTTACAAAGGTCAGCTCTGACTTGATTTCTATTTTCAAAGTTTTATAATGAAAGTTATAAATAACAGTAAGGAGACTTCTATGACTGAATTACAATCACAATTTACAGATCGTTTGTTTGCAACATATGAAGCAAACCCCAAGTACCATGCAGTTGAAAATGCTGTTACCCACAACGGGCTACTTAAATCATTAGAAACTCGCCAAAGTGAAATTGACAATAGCTATGCTTTCTCTATTGATTTAACCAAGGATGAAGTGGCTAACCAGAAAGCTTCTGGTCGTTGCTGGATGTTTGCGGCATTGAATACCTTCCGCCACAAATTGATTTCAGACTTCAAATTGGAAAACTTTGAATTGTCACAGGCTCACACCTTCTTCTGGGATAAATATGAAAAATCAAACTGGTTTATGGAACAAGTCATTGCAACGGCTGATCAAGAACTCGGAAGCCGGAAGGTGAAATTCCTCCTCGACACCCCTCAACAAGACGGTGGACAATGGGATATGGTCGTCGCTCTTTTTGAAAAATACGGCGTCGTACCAAAATCTGTTTACCCAGAATCTATTTCATCAAGTGCTAGTCGGGAGCTCAACCAATACCTCAATAAACTTCTCCGCCAAGATGCACAAATCTTGCGTGAGTTGGTTAATAGCGGAGCTACCAAAGAGGCTGTCCAAACTAAGAAAGAAGAACTTCTTCAAGAAATCTTCAACTTCCTCGCCATCAACCTTGGTTTGCCACCTCGTCAGTTTGACTTTGCTTATCGCGATAAAGATGACCAATACCAAGTAGAGAAGAACATCACACCACAAGCCTTCTATGAAAAATATGTTGGTCTCAAACTAGCAGATTACGTCTCTGTCATCAATGCACCAACAGCTGACAAACCATATGGCAAGTCCTATACCGTTGACATGCTTGGTAATGTCGTTGGCAGCCGTGATGTTCGCTACATCAATCTACCGATGGATCGTTTCAAAAAACTTGCCATTGCACAAATGCAGGCTGGAGAAACTGTCTGGTTTGGTTGTGATGTTGGCCAACTTTCAGACCGCCAAAAAGGAATCATGGCCCTTAATACCTATGATTTCACATCTAGTATGGACATCTCCTTCAACCAAGACAAGGCTGGACGCTTAGATTATAGTGAAAGCCTCATGACTCATGCAATGGTCTTGACAGGGGTTGACTTGGATGAAAATGGTCAGTCTACCAAATGGAAAGTTGAAAATTCATGGGGGGACAAGGTCGGTCAAAAAGGTTACTTTGTCGCTTCTGATGAATGGATGGACGAATACACCTACCAAATCGTTGTCCGCAAAGAATTCCTCACACCAGAAGAATTAGCTGCTTATGAAGCAGAACCTACTGTTCTCGCTCCTTGGGATCCAATGGGCGCACTCGCTAGCAAGTAAGGAACTAAAAGAAACCAACTCATATGAGCTGGTTTCTTTATTTTTTCGAATCCTAATCGCGACTTCCGAAGATACGAAGCAAATTCAAGAACAAGTTGACAAAATCTAGATAGAGCTGCAAGGCCATCGAAATCGCCCAACCTTGGCTCACCTGACCGCCTGTTTCTTCGAAAACATAGCGGATGCGTTGATTATCATAAGCAATCAAGCCTGAGAAAATCAAAACAGAAATAATTGAAATCAGAAAACTCATGCCAGAACTTTGCAAGAACAGATTAACAAGACTCGCAATGATGACACCAACCAAAGCGGCAATCAGTGCCTGACCCATCGCAGATAAATCTTTCTTCGTTGTCATTCCAATCACTGCCATCACAGCAAACATCCCAACAGCGGATAGAAAGGCTGTTAGAACGGTTTGTCCTGTATAAGCCAAGAGGACAACACTCATCGTAAAACCATTGACAACAGAATACCCCAAGAAGAGGGGCAAGGCAGCTGGACTATTTTTTGCCGCAGCACCCGAAGCTACAAAAACCAAGGCAATCTCAGCAATCATGATGGCCCACACGAAGATACTGCCACCCCGAAGTAAGAGGTTAAATGTTAATTCTTGAAAAACTGTCAATGCCAAGAAAGCTGTCACCGCCGATACACCAATACCTGCAGCCACAAAGCCGTAGATTTTTGCAAAGAAGCGATTAAGAGCTCCCGTATCGGTTTGATTATAAATAAATGGATTATCGTTCATAAAAATCTCCTTTTCGATAAACTAGGGTAATTTCAAGCGAAGAATCTTCCGATTCTTCCACTTGTGTTGCAAGGGAAGGGTGGCCTCACGCACCGCCCAATACTTGTCCACGCAGGTCACGATCCACGACTCTTTATAGCGAGGGGGAGCAATGGTCGCTCCAAACATATGCTTCACAATAATATCTTTTTCGATATGATTGAGAGACGTCACTTTTTGAGCGTTTCGTACAGCAATTCGTGGATGCGTCCAAGCATGGCCTTTCTTAAATTTGGTATCACGCCAATCGTAGAAAAACAAATCATGCAAGAGGCCTCCACGGGCAGTTGAACGAGCATCCCAGCCAAATTTTTTCGCTAATTTGTAACTCGTGTAAGATACATTAATTGAATGCTCCAGGCGGGTTGAGTGGTAATGGTGGGTAATGTTTCCTAATTTCTGCACTTTTGGAGTATCAATTAAGTGTCCCACATGGCGCATATATTCCTCATCGTGTGTATAAGGAACCATGACAATCACCTCATTCCTGATTCTATTATATCATAGTTTAGCAAAGTGGGCTTAAAGAAAGCTAAAAAGTAAAATACCTGTCGCCACTGCTACATTTAGACTCTCCGCTTGACCTGGCATGGTGATATGCACTAACTGATCTGCATTTTCTGCTATAAAATCAGAAATCCCTTTTCCTTCATTGCCCATTATTAGAGCAAAACTATTTGGGACATTAACCTCCTTATAATCCACAGAGTCTTTAGACAGAGTCGTTGCAAAAATTGGCGTATGGGTCTCTTTGAAACATGCAACTAATTCCTCTATTGGCAATCGATAGATAGGAAGATGGAAATGACTTCCCTGCATGGAGCGAAGCACTTTCAAGTTGTAGACATCTGCTGACTTATCAGAGAGAAATACTCCATCATAGCCCGCTGCATCTGCTGTGCGTATCATGGTTCCTACATTTCCTGGATCTTGTACATCTTCTAAGACCAGATACTTACCGGATAAGGTTGACGGAATCCTATAAGAAGGCATCCGAAGTTGGGCCACTACTCCTTGCGGACTCACACTATCCGATAATTCTGCAAGAACTTCTGGACTGACCACACGAACCCCATCAAACTCTCGCACGCGCTCCCAACTCTCTTCCGTCACAAAAATAGTTTCAATTTCTGCTCCCGAAGCCTGCGCTTCTTCCAGTAAATGCCAGCCCTCAATTAAATAGGACTGTTTACGGTGTTTTTTTTGTTGCAATTTTTTGGCATTCTTAATCAATGAATTGGCCTTTGAACGTATGATTTCCATGCATTTCCCCGTTTTCTTTCTTTCCCAACCATGATATAATAAAGTAAAGGTCTTGTCAAAAGGAGAATCGCATGAGAAAGGTAAAAATGATTGCCTCTGGTCTTGTTCAAGGAGTTGGTTTTCGTTGGTCTGTCCAATACCTTGCCATGGAAATCGGCGATATTTATGGACGTGTTTGGAACAATGATGACGGTACCGTCAGTATTCTCGCCCAATCGGAAAACCCTGAGAAATTGAGTAAGTTTATTCACGGGATTCGCAAAGGCCCTTCTCGCATGGCAAAGGTGACCTACCTCGATGTCACCATGGCAAATTTCGAGGATTTTGATGATTTTCGTGTCAGCAACTAGGTCTGACTTGTATATTTCATTAAAAAAAAGTAAAATAGAATTTATCATGAAAAAAGGAAATCAAATTGTGAAAAAAAATAAACGTTATCTACTAGTAGGTCTTGCCCTATCAAGTCTTCTCTTCCTATCTGGCTGTGTTCAGACAAAAAACGGTGTACCAACAGGTGAAGGTTGGGTCTACAAGTTCCTTGTTGCACCTATGGGAAATGTCGTAACCTACTTAGCTGAAAATCAAGGCCTCGGTTTTGGTCTCGCCATCATTTTGGTGACCCTGATTGTCCGTTTCTTGATTTTGCCATTAGGAATTTACCAATCATGGAAGGCCAGCTACCAATCTGAAAAAATGCAATATCTCAAACCAATCTTGGATCCTATCCAAGAAAAAATGAGAAATGCAAGCACACAAGAAGAACAAATGGCGGCCCAACAAGAATATTTTGCTGTCCAAAAAGAATACGGCGTGAATATGTTGGGAGGCATGGGATGTCTGCCTCTCCTCATCCAGTTGCCATTCTTCCAAGCACTCTTCTTTGCAGCCCGTTTCACTAAGGGAATTTCAGAAGCTAAATTCCTCGGTATTGACTTGGGAAGTCGTAGTCTGATTCTTGTTGCTATTGCTGGACTGCTTTACTTTGCCCAATCACTCTTTATGCAAGTGGGTATGGATGAGGCTCAAAAGAAACAAATGCGGTCAATGATGTTGATGAACCCATTGATGATTGTCTTCTTCTCTTGGAGTTCACCAGCTGGCGTTACCTTGTACTGGGTTGTCGGTGGTGTCTTTGGGATCATACAACAAGCTATTACAAATCTCATCATCAAGCCACGGATTCGTGCACAAATCAAGGAAGAATTTGAAAAGAATCCTCCCAAAGTCATGAAGGCAAAAGCTGGTCGGGCAAAAGATGTTACTCCAATTCCAGCGTCTGCTATCGTAGAACCTAAAAAACAATCAAAACGAAACGCTGGTAAACAACGTTCACGGTAAATAAAAACGAAAATTCCTTAGTCTACTGGATTAAGGAATTTTTTTATTAGAAAAACCTTGAGTCTGACAACTCAAGGTTTCAGATCACATGATTATTGGACGTTGAAGGCAACACCTTCATAACGCCAACCACGCTTGCTTAATACATTTTTCTCATTGGCATCAGCTGTGTAGAGATGAACTTTCAAACCAGCATGGTACAAGCGGTAAATTGGTTTCTTACCAGTTGAATACCAGGCAATTCCTTCATAACGCCAGCCACGAGTTTTTAGGGTATCACGCTCGTTTGTGCTCGTCGTGTAGAGATGTTCACGAGTGCCACTGTGATAGAGACGATAAACAGGAATTCCTTTAGAGGCTGTTCTAAACTTAGGACCTTCAAAATTCCAGCCACGTGTCGTTAAAACAGAAGCCTCATCTAAACTTTGCGTATACAAATGACGTTTAATACCTGGATGGTAGAGACGATAGGATACATTTTTTGTATCTGATGTGCGATAACTTGCCACATCGATTGTTGGTGCTTGATTGCCTTGAGCGACCTTAATCATGCTAAGTGTGTCTGCTGCAACGCGTCGAGCAGCATTTATAAAATATTTACCATTTTTACGGTATCCTTTGATATGGACTCCGATGACTTGATTTTTATTATTTAAGACACCAGAACCACTTTGACCACCTTCTGTATCAACAGTATACCCCATTAATGTTGGCGTCATATCTGTTACAGAGCCAAACATGGTATACATAAATCCTTTTTTAGTGGATGTTGCTACAGGATAGCCAGGCACCTGAATCCGTTGATTCATACTTTGACTTGTCGAAACACTCAAATAACCTACTCGTGAATCTACTTTACGACTTAATTTGATGACAGCCGTATCGTAACTCGTATCGGTTTCATCTCTTAAAGTTTTCCAACGACGTAGGACATAGTAATTACTTGCAGTATATGATCCATATGGCTTGCTTGATCCATTTTGAGCAGGAGCTGCTGTAACAGAACTAGCCCATTTGCCAGTCTCAACATCGTAAACATTATGAGCAGCCGTCAAAATGGTATCCGGACCAATCATCACACCAGATCCAACATACCAACCATCTGGAAATTTCATTTCAAGACGCACAAATTTTCTGTATGGATTTGCTGTAGTGGTTTTGACACGATATTGATTATCATCCCCAATAATCCCTTCCAGTACATTTGATCCAATACCAAACTCACGTTCCAGCGCTTCTTGTTCCAAACGAAGCTTTGCGGCTTCTTTATCTTCTGCAGTAGAAGTAGATTTCGTAGTGGATGAGGAAGTTGTTGTTGGAGCTTCTGTTGTCGTTGGTACTTCCGTTATCACAACAGGTCCAACAGTTGTTACTGGTTCCTCTGATGTAGTAGGCGATTCCGTACTCGAAACGTCAACAGTAGTAGGCACTTCCGTTACCTGTGTTGTTTGCACATCACCTGAACTTGTTACTGTCGTCTCCGCTGCATAAGCAATTGGAGCAGCAACTGTTCCCAAGTTCACTACTGATAGCAATAGTACTGAACTCAAAGATTTTTTCAATTTCATATTAAAACCCTCCTCGTACATTATTATAACAGTTTTATCATATTTTTAAAGCAAAACCTCAATTTTTTACTAAAAAAAGGATTTGAGTAGGCTCAAACCCTTTTATTTCACATAGAAAGAAATTCCTTCGTATATCCAGCCACGCTTACTTAAGGTATTTTTCTCATTCGTATCTGCTGTAAATAGGTGAACTTTTAGTCCTTCGTGGTAAAGGCGGTAAATTGGTGTTTGTCCGGTTGAATACCAAGCAATCCCTTCATAACGCCAACCACGAGTTTTTAGGGTATCACGTTCGTTTGTGCTCGTCGTATAGAGATGTTCACGAGTGCCACTATGGTAGAGACGATAAACAGGGATTCCCTTCGTCGCTGTTTGGAATTTCTCCCCTTCAAAGCGCCAACCACGGCCAGAAAGGACTTTGGCCTCATAAGAACTCTTGGTATAAAGGTGACGTTTGATACCGGAATGGTAAAGGCGATAAACCACTTCAGTTTTCACGCTTGGACGAACCACAGTCGTGGTTGTTTTTTTTGTAGTTGGTTTTGTAGCAACTTTTGAGGTCGTCCTACTTATCGGTTTGGTAGTTACTGTAGTTACTACTGTGCCTAATTTAGTCGTAGCTTTACTTGGACGTTTTGTTGCTACTTGAGTACTTAATCTCGTTGTTGTTGGAAGTTGCGTCGTCGATGTTGTCTTGCTAATTGATAGTGTAGTCGATTTAGATGCTGGACTTGTTACTGTTGTTACAACATTTGTCAACCGACTTGTAGTTGGGGGTGTACTTGATTGACTAGAAGTCGTCGGTTTAGTTGCAGTGGTTGGAACCTTAGTTCCTCTTATAGTGGTCACGCTTGTCATAGACTGAGTTGTAGAGGGCTCAGTCTGCAACTTACTTGTCGTTGTAACTTTTGTCGTTAATTCAGTGGTCATTGCTGTTGTCGTTGGTGGAGTCCTTGGAGCTAGGGGCTGATAGCTGGCTACTCCTTCAACTTCTATTCCAGTATGGACTGCTTCAATTAACGCATCTGTATCTTCATCTACTTTTCGTGCCCCATTATAGATATTAACCGAACCATAGCTAAATCCAGCAATGTGCACGCCAATAATGTCACCATCATCATTCAAAACAGGTGATCCACTTTGACCAGCCTCTGTATCAATACGATAGCGCAAAACTTTACGATCGATATGCTCGATTTCTCCAAACATCGTGTACATTACACCAAATTTTTGAGGACTCTCAAATGGGTATCCTGGAATCTGAACATACTGCCCTACTGCCGATGTCTTAGCAATGCGCAATTCACCAACACGCGAATCGACAGCTTGATTTAATCGAATGACAGCCATATCGTATTGATTTGCGCTTAACTCTTGTGATTGAGTTCGATACTCATCAAAAATAACATAATTGTCAGCTTCATAGGACCCATATAGAAGCCTATCACCACCATTTCGACTAGGGGTGGCTTTCACATAAGTAGCCCATTTCCCAGTTTTTCGATCATATACATTGTGTGCAGCTGTCAGAATCAAATTGGGCGCAATCATCGCACCCGAACCAACATACCAGTTCCCGTCTTCATGCAAGACATTTAAGTGCACAATTTGCCGGTAGGGTGTTTTGCTGACATCTGGAACTGGAAATTGGTCATCAGAATCAATAATTCCCTCATTAGTAACCTCTAGGTACTCCGCCGGATTCTCAGTAGGCTGTCCCTGTGCCGCAATAGTTGTCTGTGGAGAGGAAGTCGGAGTACTGAGAACTGCTGATGATGGTAGATCCGTTGTCTGAGTAGCCTTTACGGAGATAGGAAGCCCCAATGTGATTGAAGAGAGCAGCGATAGCATTGCTGGAATATGGATATAGTTTTTAAATTTCATAAAACCTCTGTTCACTCATGATTTTTGTCTATTTTTACATTCAATATCGAAAAGACTGAAGTCCCCTCCAGTCCATTTTCTTATTTTGTTTTTTCAACTTTGATAATTTTGACGTCATAGCTGCCTGCTGGAGTTTGAACAGTAGCTGTATCTCCTGTCTTTTTCCCAATTAAAGCTTGACCAATTGGACTTTCATTAGAAACTTTATTCGCAAATGCATCCGCTCCGGCTGCACCTACAATGTGGTAGACTTCCTTGTCAGTTTCTCCGACTTCTTGAATAGTAACTGTTTTGCCAATTGCCACTTCATCTTTAGCAACAGCATCACTGTCTACAATTTCAGCATAACGAATTTTCGTTTCGAGTGTTGAAATTTGTCCTTCCACAAAAGCTTGTTCATCTTTTGCTGCCTCATATTCACTGTTTTCTGAAAGGTCGCCATATGAACGCGCAATTTTAATACGTTCAACGATTTCAGGACGACGCACTAATTTTAATGTCTCTAATTCTTGTTCCAATTGCTCCTTTTCTGCAAGAGTCATTGGATAGGTTTTTTCTGCCATAATTTTTTCTTCCATTTCTATTTTTATGATGAGTACTAAAACAAAATTATGTGGCCACCACCACATAATTTTGGGTCCAGTTCTACTGATTTAGTTTGCTATTGACATATTGTTCAACATTTTGGTGATGCTCTTCAGCAGTAGCTGAGTAATACACCGTGCCAGTCGTAACATCAGCAACAAAGTAGTAATAATCTGTCTGATTTGGATTGACCGTTGCTTCAATAGCCGCCAAACTTGGACTTGCAATAGCCCCAGGCATCAAGCCTGTATGCACGTAAATATTATACGGCGAATCAATGTTTGTGTCAATGGCTGCATCTTCAGCTAAGGTAGTCTTGTCGCCAAGCTTGCCCATCGCATATAAAATAGCAATATTAGACTGCAAAGGCATATCAATATTCAAACGATTGTAAAAGACGCTTGCAATATTGCGACGATCCTCATCAGTTGATCCTTCTTTTTCGACTAGTGAGGCTAAGGTTAAGAGTTGATTAACTGTCAGACCTTTTGCAGCCAAAGGCTCGTAATAACCTTGAAGATTCGCATCCATCGCAGCAATCATTTTTTCAACCAATTGCTCCATGGTTGTGCTCTCACTATACTCATAAGTCGCTGGGAAAAGGTAGCCCTCTAATTGGTATTTCACACCACTGTCAGCAGCTGGTAAACTGGCAAACAGACTTGGGTAGGCTGCTGTCATTCTCGCAATAAAATCTGGATTTTTAACAGTTGCCAAGAATTCTTCAGCTGAAAAACGTGTCTTATCATTTTTCTTGTCTGTCTGGGCATTGTCCGTTACTGCTTGTGCAATCTGATCTATTGTATACCCTTCGATAATGAGAATTTTCCCTTCAACTGGTTCCTGTGGAGCAGCTGTCCCACTTTCTTGCAGGGCCTTTGCTAGATCATCCACCGACATGGACTGTTTCAGATTATAAAAACCACTTTGAAAATTATTGTAGCTCTTCAATTTTGCATAATAATTAAAAATCGTTGCATTTTTGATGAGTTTATTTTTTACTAAGATATCGCCAATTTCCTTGGTTGTTGAGCCTTCTGGAATCTCCACTTGAATTATTTTTGTTGCTGTAGAATCAATCGGATTCAGACTGGCTTTTACATATGAATAGCCTGCATAGCCTGTAAAAGCTAGGGCAAATAGGACAATAACGACAACTGTCATCACGATGCGATTAGCAGCTGATTCTTGTTTGTTTTTATGGAGTTGGCTACGGCGACGACGCTCCAATTTTTCATCCGAATCCAAACTAGGACTCTCCTTCACAGTTGTCACAATAGGAGCTGCAATGGTATCCTCTAATGGATGCTCTTGAGGTTCTAGCGACCAGTTGGTTTCAACCCTTGTTTCTTCCAAATCCACCTCTTCTGTGTCAGCTGGATCAATCGTTGGAAGGGTGGGACTGGTTGCACCATCTTCTTCTTGCTCCCTTTCCTTCGGAACTGCAGGACTGAAGGATGGAATGAGCAACTCAATCGGATGTGATGTCTCGTCTTTAGGAGAAACTTCTTCTTTCAGAGGTGCTTTTTCAGTAGTTTGCGCTTCTGTATTCACCTCACTAACTTCCAATGGCTCATCAGTTGAGGACAACGACTTAGCTCTTTTTTCTTTCCCCATTTCCAACTCTCTCAATATCTGATCTCGAAAGCTGAGGGATTGTGTGTCTTTTGATTCTAAATCTTTCACTAACACAAAACTCCTTTCACACAATTACTTTTCATTATATCTTAAAAGCGATATAAAAGCAAGAATTTCCCTGTTTTATAGGCTTTTCCAGCATTTTTTATTTAAAAAAGAAAGCCTTTTCTCACCCATAAAAAATAGTAGCCTGATGCTACTATTTTTTATTGAACATTATGGGCTAAATTTGCCAGAAGTTGCTCAAAAGAATATTCATATGATTGGATGTCTCCAGCCCCCATAAAGACATAAACAGCATTGTCATGGTCTAATAATGGTGACGTATTTTCGACTGTTACCAACCCACCTTTTTTATGAATTCTAGCAGCTAGGTCTTCTACCTTGACTTCTCCTTTGTCAACTTCACGTGCTGAACCATAAATCTGAGCAAGATAGACCGCATCCGCATCATTCAAAGCTGTTGCAAAATCATCCAAGAGAGCAATCGTCCGTGTGAAAGTATGGGGTTGGAAAATCGCAACAATTTCTCTGCTTGGGTATTTTTGACGAGCAGCATCAATTGTTGCGCTGATTTCAGTTGGATGATGAGCAAAGTCATCAATGATAACCGTGTCATTGACAATTTTTTCAGTAAATCGACGTTTCACTCCGCCAAATGTTGGCAAGTGCTCTGCTACTAAGGCCAAATCAAAGCCAGCAACATATAGATTGGCAATCACTGCTGTCGCATTAAGGACATTGTGTTTGCCAAATGTTGGAATTCGAAACTCTCCTAATTCTTCTTCTCCATGACGAATTTTGAATTGAGAACCCATCGTAGATGGCTTCAAATCATAAGCTACAAAATCATTGTTATCTGAAAAACCATAATAATAGATAGGCGTTTGAGCAGTAATCTGGCGAAGTTGTTCATCCTCTCCGTACACAAACAACCCCTTCTTAACTTGCTTCGCATAATCATTAAAAGCATCAAACACATCTTCGAGGCTAGTGAAATAATCTGGATGATCAAAGTCAATATTGGTGATAATGCTATATTCAGGATGATAAGGCATGAAATGACGTTCATATTCATCCGATTCGAAGACAAAATATTGCGCATTGGCAGAACCACGCCCTGTCCCATCACCAATCAAATAGGAAGTATCTGTAATATTTCGCATGACATGTGCAAGAAGACCTGTTGTTGACGTTTTACCATGTGCTCCAGCTACTCCTAGACTGGTAAATTGGCGCATGAATTCTCCCAAAAATTCATGGTATCGCTTGTAAGGATACCCTTTCGCATCCGCATAGGCAATTTCAACATTATTATCAGGACGAAAAGCATTTCCTGCGATCAGTTCAACATCTGGTCCAATATTTTTTTCATCAAAAGGCAAAATCGTGATGCCTGCCTGTTCCAAGCCACGTTGAGTGAAGTAGTATTTCTCCACATCACTTCCTTGCACTTGGTGTCCCATTTGATGCAACATGAGCGCAAGTGCACTCATTCCTGACCCCTTTATCCCGATGAAATGGTAGGTTTTAGTCATGTTTATTCCTCTTCCATATGTGTTAGATTTAATTCTTGTGCGAATTGTCGCTCCTGATGAATCTTGCGTTCAGGATAATTATAGACCTGACTTGTTTTCAAGAAATCATAGGAATTTTTACGAACCGCTGGTTCTTTTTCCCGTTCTTCTTTCTCTAAAGGATATGTTGCTGGTAAATCAGCTAAGATATAGCTTGTCTGTCTTAGACGATTCGCCAATTCCATCCAATGTGTTGGTTTATCCTTTATCAAAAATGCTGTTGGTTCATGCTGATGACTTCTAACAGGAGTCGGATTGTCATCTTTCAGATACGCAGCGGACCGTTTTTTCTTTAAATCCTCACGCGCTTGCTCACGAGCCAATTGACCTTGTGTTTTTTGAGTAGAAGGTCGATTCTCAACAAATGGAGAACGATTTGATTTTTGCTTCCTGTTTCGTCTAGAATAGGACGTTGCCTCTGCTTGAAAAAGAGGAGGCAACAAATCTTCTTCTAATGTTTTTACATGATTATCCCTTATTTGATGTGACTGACGGGGTGCTACAGATGTATACTCCTTCTCCTGATAAGGACCTTTTATATTGCTAATGAGGTCGGATTCATCATACAAGTCCATATGAGGATTTTCTCCAATTACAAACTCATCATCCGCTACTAATGGAAATATTGTTCTTCTCATAAGTATTCCTTTCAAAAGATTATTATAGCATATTTCAAGCGTTTGGTCTGTATTCTTCTAAGAAATCCCTAAAATCTCCTTGATTTCTTGAACACTCATGCTGGCTCTGCTTTCATTGCCATCTAAAACCGTTGTAACAAGATTTTTCTTCGTCTCTTGCAAAGCTTGAATTTTTTCTTCAATGGTTCCTCGGGTAATCAAGCGGTAAAACTCAACAGTTTCCGTTTGCCCCATTCGATGCGCACGACTGATGGCCTGTGCTTCTACTGCTGGATTCCACCATAAATCCACTAAAATAACTGTATCTGCACCTGTCAGGTTCAATCCGACTCCTCCAGCCTTCAGCGAAATTAAAAAGGCATCGCGACTTCCTGCATTAAAAGCGCGCGTCATTTCTTGTCTCTCGCTTGCTGGTGTCGAGCCTGTGAGCTTGTAACTGCTTAGGCCCAAATGGATTAAATCTTCTTCAATCAAGTCCAACATATTTCGAAACTGTGAAAAGATTAGCACTCGATGATTTCCTTCTTTGAGCTGTAGCAGCAAGTCCCGCAAGCTATCCAGTTTTCCACTCGTACCAGTGTAGGTATCCATAAATAATTTTGGCGTGTTACAGATTTGTCGCAATCGGGTGATACCAGATAAAATTTCGATTTTACGACGATTAATTTCTGCCTCACTTGCACCAGCAATGGAAGCTTGCATTTGTTGTAATTGGGCAAGATAAATCGCCTTTTGTGCATCAGATAATTCATTTAGGACATTGATTTCAATTAAGTCAGGTAGTTCAACCAATACTTCCTCTTTTCGTCTACGGAGGATAAAAGGTTTGATGGTGCGAGCTACTTCACTAGCAGATAATTTCCCAAATTGGTGTTTGTCTGGAAGGAGCCCCGGCATAATGATTTGGAAAATAGACCAAATCTCTGACAGATGGTTTTCAATCGGTGTTCCAGACAAAGCAAAGGTATTTTTCACTTCAAAATCGCGGAGCTGTTGAGCAATCTTGGTTTGAGCATTTTTCATGACTTGGGCTTCATCCAAAATCAAGTAATCATAGACTGTTTTCTTATAGCTCTCCACATCCTGACGGAAGGAAGCGTAACTGGTCACTAACACTTGATGGTCTTCAGCAATCAAGTGCTCCCGCTCAGCTTTGTTCCCATACACCACTGCTACATCTAATTGCGGAGCGAATCGCTGACATTCTTCTTGCCAATTGTAGATGAGACTTGCCGGCGCCAAAATCAAAACACGTGACTGGGCCTCCAAATGACTGGTCAAGAAAGCAATGGTTTGTAATGTCTTTCCCAACCCCATATCATCCGCTAAAATCCCACCAAATCCATATTTATCTAACATAGAAAGCCATTTGACCCCTAGTTGCTGATAGTCTCGAAGTGCAACAGCTACCTCCACTTCAGGAAATGGATACTGCTCTGGATGCGTTAAATCATAGGCCATCTGTTGAAATTCTTCTGATAGGTTGATATTGCCGTAATCTCCTACCGTTTGTGCTAGCTGGTAGGAGGCGAATTTATGAAGTTGAAGCTGCCCCTTTCCCCCATGCTTCACCCTTAAAAATTGCAGGGTTTGGCTGATTTTTTTCGTTTCGTCATCAAAGACTAGGACACAGCCCATCTTACTTGTAAAGTGACTTTCTTGCGCCATCAAAGCAGCCATCGCATCTGCCACCTCATCATCTGCAATTCCTGCAAAATCAAACGTAATATCCAATAAAGAGGCGGATTGTTCAACAGTAATTTGAGGCTTTTCTTCTACGTACAGTCCTTGTATTTCAGCAGAAAGTTCAACCGTTCCCAATGCCTGTAGACGTGGTAAGCTTGCGGTGAAGAACGAATAAATTTCTTTGGAGTCTAGGGCAGGACGCCGGGCTATCAATCTCCCAGTAAAACCAATTGCCTCTATAACTGAAAAAATTTCTTCTAAATGGTGGTAATGAGGCGTGAATGGAAGATTCTCAAGGACCTCTTCCTCCCGAACACGGAAGCCGTCAAAATTCAGCACTGTCTGTAATTCCAATCCTGTTTTCTCCAAAGAAAGGTAGAAATGTGCTTGAAAGTCACGAATGGTAAATTTTTTAGGTGCCTGAACAGGACCCAAGATTTGAAGTTCCGACAGAGACAGGGCTAATTTTTCTTGATCTTGAAAATCAACTTGAACCTTTCTTGTTCCAGCTCCTGTTGCATCTAATTTTTTGATTTGCGCCAACAATAACTGCTCTACTCGGCTCAGACGATACAAGCGATTTTTCACCAGCATATACTGACCATGCAGGACCAGACGAGTCGGTTTCTCAACAATTTCCATCTCAATCATCTGTGTATGCACCTTGACCCCAAAAGATAAAAAGCCCAATTGAGGATCGTAAGGTGAAATAGATAAGTGGTCATAGTTGTGCAGTTGGTTTGAAAATTGGAAACTTGACAGTCCCTGAAGCAAATCCACTCCTTCTTCAAAATAGGCCAAAGGCAAGCGCAAGGTTCTTCCACCATAGGACAAGACATCATGGTCTATGACTGATTTTTCTGGCAAAAGTTGAAATAAAAATTCTAGTAGCTCTTGACTGGGCTCGTCAAACGTTTCAAACGAAATTGGCTCATAATAATTTTTCCCAATCTGATAATTTTCAGATTGACGAACAACCTTTAAAAATGCTCCAATATCACGCACAATATAGGAACGCTGATCAGGCAAACGGCGAATGGTCAGTGTCCAATCGATCTGTTCATCATAAGGTCCAATAGCCCCTTCTGCACCTAATTGATACTTTGTTTCGAATGGCGAAAAAGGTTTTAGCAGAGCATCAAGAAACAGACCACCAAAATAGGTTCTACGAACCGTTTCTTGGTGAATTTCACCTTCTTCTTTCAGACTAGCAATAAGTTCTTTCCCTTTCGAATCATTACGTAAATAATACTCTATGGCAGCAAGATGTTGACAATAGCCTTTTTGAGAAAAAATGATACAGGAACAGGCAAGTTCCTTGTCATCCAAACTATAGTGAAACGTCTCATCTGCTATAACAAAAAAGACTGTTTGATCTTTCACCTTTTCCACAGCCAGTTTCCCTGCTTCATAGAGTTCAATTCCTTCTTGTCGGATACGACCAGGCATTAATCTACTCATATTTACTCCCCAATCTATCCCTCTATTATAGCATACTTAAAAGGCAGAAAAAAGCTATGAGAATTCTTTTTCTCATAGCGAATTGATTATTTATTTGTTAGACGAAATAGCTGGGAAGAGGCCACTATCGGGATAATCGTTGTAAGCCCCAATAACAAGACCAGTCTAGTAGAACCGCTATTGTATAGTACTGTATATACCCACCAAGCATTGGACAGGACAAAACAAATTAAAGCTAGCAACCAAATATAGGCGTTCTGAAATTTCTTGCCTAGGAAAGACACAATACCACCTAACAACATCAAGGGAACATGGAGCCAAAAAGCCCAGATATAGGCAAAACCACCCCAACCACGTTCAAATACTAATAAGGTGATGGCACCCACTAAATGCAGCACGCCATATACCAATAAATAGTACATCAACAGAGTCGTATACCATTTGATTTTTTCCTTGGTCATGTGACCTTTTTATTTCCGTTTCCTTGCAATCAAATGAATCGGTGTCCCCTCAAAGACAAAGGCTTTGCGGATTTGATTTTCTAAGAAGCGTAGATAAGAGAAGTGCATGAGTTCTTCTTCATTGACAAAGACCACAAAGGTAGGTGGTTTGGTTGCGACTTGTGTCGCATAGAAAATCTTGAGGCGTTTCCCTTTATCAGTCGGTGTTGGGTTGATGGCAATGGCATCCATGATGACATCGTTCAAGACCGCTGATGGAATCCGTGTGTTTTGACTCTGGCTGATTTGCTTAATCATCTCAGGCAACTTATGCAAGCGTTGCTTGGTCAGAGCGGATACAAAGATAATCGGTGCATAAGACAGGTATTGGAACTGATTACGAATATCTTCTTCCCAATTTTTCATGGTGTGGTTGTCCTTTTCAAGGGTATCCCACTTGTTGACGACGATAATCATCCCTTTACCCGCTTCATGGGCAAAGCCTGCAATCCGCTTATCGTATTCGCGAATGCCCTCTTCGGCATTGATGACCATGAGAACAACGTCAGAGCGGTCAATAGCACGCATGGCACGCATCACTGAGTATTTCTCGGTGTTTTCATAGACCTTACCAGACTTGCGCATCCCTGCAGTATCAATCATGGTAAATTCTTGTCCTTCACTATCCGTGAAATGGGTATCAATGGCATCACGCGTTGTTCCTGCCACTGGAGACGCAATCACGCGTTCCTCTCCCAAAATCGCATTAATCAAGCTGGATTTGCCGACATTTGGCCGTCCAATCAGACTGAATTTAATGACGTCAGGATTTTCTTCTTCATATTCAGTTGGTAGATTTTCCACGATGGCATCCAAGACATCCCCTGTTCCAATCCCGTGAACAGATGAAACGGGATAAGGATCCCCAAGTCCCAAAGCATAGAAGTCATAGATATCACTACGCATCTCAGGATTATCTACCTTATTGACCGCTAAGACAATTGGTTTATGGGTCTTGTAGAGAATACGAGCCACATACTCATCTGCATCCGTAATGCCTTCTTTTCCAGATACGACAAATACAATGACGTCTGCTTCATCCATAGCAATCTCAGCTTGGTGCTTGATTTGCTCCATGAAAGGCGCATCAACATCATCAATACCACCTGTATCAATAATAGAGAATTTTCGATTAAGCCAATCAGCAGTCGCGTAAATGCGGTCACGGGTCACCCCTTCGACATCTTCGACAATTGAAATGCGTTCTCCGGCAATTCGATTAAATAAAGTTGATTTTCCGACGTTAGGACGTCCGACAATCGCAATTGTTGGTAGAGCCATAGCTCCTCCTTTTTCTAAATATTCATCTTGTTATCAGTTTGAAAACAAGCCATTTCTTCATTTCTAAATAGTAGGTCATCTCATGTGAACATCAGGACTTCTCCATCTTTCACTGTTATGGACGATGGCGACGATTGTCCCCCACTAGATGAATTTCTTTTGCAAGGAAGCGAATGCGCTCCATGACGCGCTTTGCCTGCCACGTTTCATCTCCCGATTTCCCTGAAGAAAAATGTTTCTCCAAATCGTCTAAAGAAAAATTGGAAGTAAAGAAAGTTGGTAAATTTTCTTGCATCCGGTACTGTAAGATGACCTGTAGAACATCATCACGGACCCAAGAACTATGTTGTTCTGCACCAATATCATCTAAAATCAATATAGGAGCTTTCTTGACCTCGTCAATTTTTTCCTTGACAGAGCTCGTTGCAATAGCATTTTTGATATTGACAGCAAAGCTAGGATAATGAATCATGGTGGTTGCTAAGCTATATTTTTCAGATAAATCATGAGCCAAAGCAGCTAAGATAAAACTTTTTCCAACACCGAAATCACCATAAAGATAAAATCCCTTATTGTTATATGACCCAATATTCCCAATAAAATCACTTACCAAAGACAATACTTCTGTACGTGCCTTAGTCAGATGAACTGAATCAGGTCGATTAGGTACTAAAGTTGCATTCTTTAAACTAGTTGGTAATTCAATAAGATTGAGACGTTTTTTGATAGCTTCCTGACGATTATTCTCAATAAGTTCTGCTGTTTCTTCATATGAAACATCCGCATATCCTTCGTTCATAATCAAAATCGGCTTGTAGCCTTTAGCAATGTATGTAGAGTCTTGACTTAAAAACTTATCACGCTCCTTAATATACTCAAAGAACCTAGAAATGGACAAAGAAATTTTCTCTTCTGTTAACTGATTTTCACTTATAAAATCAGAAATATCCGTGTCTGATAATATTTCTTGACACAGCTCTTGGTAAGATCTCTGACTGGCAATTTGTCTCTTCAGATTGTCTTGGATATCTTTCATCTCATTCTCCTTTCTCTAACTTTGCTAAAATTTCCTGCTGAATTTTCTCCAGCTCTAACAAATCATCCTCTGTAGTCACATCCTTATAGTTTGGGTTGCTCCACGCAGGAACATTGCTTACTTCTACTTGTTGTGAACTAGTTGCCCGCTTTTTTGGACGTCGATTATTCTCTCGAAGAGCCTCAATAGCAGACTCTGCAGTCCGAATTTCTTTGTAGGAAAAATCATTACCAATTTTGATTGCATATTTCTCATTCAAATTCGCAGATTGCACCTGTTTAAATGTATAGAACACGATGACATTGATCACCTCATCCAGCAAGCCCAAAATGGCCAGTTCCTTCAAGCAGGTTCTTTCAGAGGCTAGTATATGTGCCTTTTTCTCTTGCTTAATCAAGGTTAAGAATTCTAATGGCTTTTGGCGCTTACTTTCACGAATCAGCGCTTGTTCTCCTGCTGAAAATGCTGCTGAAGCTAGTTGCTCACTCTTGCTTTGCAACCTTTCGTTCATCCGCTTAAGAGAAATTTCTTGTCCAACAGCTGTCTCTTTAGCCACTTGGTAAGCTTCCAGCCATGTCCAATTCGCCTGCTCTGCTAAATGATAGAGACCAATCGTATCCTCATTTTCATCATGAAAGCGTAATTGGTGGCGAGCCATCATTTGACGAAAGGCATCCATATCAAAACGGGGACTGGAAAACTCAGGGTTCCCTAGTTCCTGCCCTTTGATATCAAAAACATCAGAAAAATTCTTTGAAATATTTTGATGAGCATCTGGCAGAGTAGCCTTCATTTGCTCGACGGCTGACTCCCCAATTTTCTTAGAAAGGAGCGCCCGATAAAGGTCATTGTTCAGAAATTCTTGGCTTGAAAGAGGAGCCTGTAACACAATCGTCAGATGCTCGTCAGCCTGATACAGCTTCAGTAGCTTCATGGCCGTCAGAACTTCTAAGGACTGCTCTAATACAGGCATTCCGATATTCAGATGATTTAAAATTGAGCTAAAACGATAGCGACCAGTTCCAGAATCATTCGTTGCACAAAGATAATGGTAGAGAGCAAAGGCTGACAGTCCGATAATGGGTTCGTAACATTGAACGAGGCTGATAGCATCCGGAACAATCGCCACCTTTCCTAAAAAGGAATACGTTTGATTGGGTCTCATTGGCTAATCCTGCTTTTTCTGTCTGTTGCCCTTAGTGATTTGTTTCAGGAGATTCTCAATCTCACTGACATCCTTGAAGGAACGGTAAACAGAAGCAAAACGTACGTAAGTAATTTCGTCTAAATCCATCAATTCTTCCATGACAAAATTCCCAATAACATCGCTTTCGACTTCGCCATCACTCTGTGCTCGCACTTGTTGCTCAATGCGGTTGACAACTTCTTCAATTTCCGCAGTTGTAACTGGACGTTTTTGGGCAGAACGAATAATGCCATTAAAGATTTTTTCTCGTGAAAATTGTTCTCGAGTGCCATCCTTCTTTACAACAACCAGTGTTTTTTCTTCCAACCGTTCATAAGTGGTAAAGCGGTATTGGCAATTTTCGCATTCTCTGCGCCGACGGATGGTATTGCCATCTTCTGCCTGCCGACTATCCACAACACTTGATTTTAAACTACTACATTTCGGGCAACGCATCTTCTCTCCCCCATTTTATCATTATCACTTCATTGTACCATACTTTGTTAGAGAAGAAAAGGCAAGAGCAATCAGACAAAAAAGACTGGTTTCCCAGTCCCAGATTGCAAAAAAAGTCGTTTTTGATACTTTTCTTAAGTGATATCGGACGTCAGCGACTTCCTACGGAATTCCATGACTAATGTTTGAGCCTTAAGTCTCAAACATTCCGAATGTCAGACATGTTTTAAATCCAACATTTCTAACATTTTCATCACAGCGGAAGTATCATTATTTGCTCGCTATCACGCGCAGAATAAATCTGATGCTAACTTACTGAGTTTCCGTATGAGCAAGTTGGAATTTGCATGCTCCCAGTCTTAGTCTAATGAAATAGATTTTTCTTCTAAACGTTTGTAGGTCCATTCTCTAACTAGGCGATAAATCACTGCAAAGATAGGAGTGAAAAAGACCATCCCTAATAGTCCAAAGAGATTTCCCCCAATGAGGGCGGCTGCTAGCGTGAATAAAGTCGGCAAGCCAACAGACTGTCCTACTACTCGTGGATAGATGACATTTCCTTCAATCAACTGAATGACTTGGAACAACACAATAGAACCTAAAGCCAGCAAAGGATTTTGCACCGAAACAAATAGGGCACTGATCAAACAGGCAGAAAGCGGACCAATATAGGGAACGAAAGAAAGAACTCCGGCCAAAATCCCTGCCATGGCTGCGTAAGGAATGCCAAATAAACTATAAGACACAAAAACCAACACACCGATAATGAAGGCTTCTACAATCTGACTCATTAAAAATTTATCATAGGTATCAATAATGACTTCACCCACATAACAGATAGTTTTGACTGTCTTCTCAGGAAAGAGAGCATAAAGAACCTTGATAGTCATATCTTGCAGATGTTCTTTACTGGTTAAAATGGCCAAGGTAAAGAAGAAGGCCATAACAACTGTTAGCACATTTGAAAAAATACCGCCTACATTGGTCACCAAACCAGATAAAAAGCCCGTTACGTAAGTAGATAGATTGTTCCAACCTGTAAATTTAGAAATATAGGAATTGATTTGAGCTTCTAATTTATCGGAGAGAAGTCCACTATTTTGAAGAGCATCTGCTAATTTAGGAATGGCTTCGTTGGTAACAGAGACAATCTCAGAAACCGTTTCTGTTAGTGTTGGTAAAATAATCATGACTACTCCCGTCACAATCAAGGCAAAAGCCACCAGTACCCCAGCCAAGGCAATCGGACGCTTGGCAGACTCTAACATGCGAATTTTGCCAACCTGTTCTTCTAATTTTTTCATTGGAACATTCAAAACAAAGGCCAGTATCGCTCCCACAAAAAGAGAATTCATACTTCCCAAAACAGTCTGAAGTATACTGTATACTCCATCGTAATTTAAAACAATCAGCAATACAATTGCAGCAAACATCATCAATACGAACTTTTCTTTCGTTGAACTTCTCATACTTCCATCCATTTTCCAGTTTCTTATTTGGTATTATACCTTATGTTTCCTAAAAAGTCAGCCAAGAATTACTGTTAGCACTAGCAAAAAGAGAATTGGTCTCCCAATCCTCTTTTGTTTCTAGCTGTCTAGTCACGCATAGCATAGCCGATACCACGGACAGTCCGTATATAGGATTCTTGACCAGGCAAATCTAATTTCCCACGAAGATAGCGAATATAAACATCCACAACATTCGTCTCTGCTGCAGCCTCATATTTCCAAACACGTTCCAGCAACTGTTCACGGGTCATCGTTTCCTGACTATCCATCAGAGTTGCTAATAGGTCATATTCTCTACGCGTTAAATTAATGATTTCTTGTCCACGCGACACCGTCCGATTTTGAAAATCAATTTTCAAATCACGATAAGCCGCATGCAATTTGACTTGTTTACATGTCTCATCAATAAAATCACGCCCTCGAAATATTTCAGACACTTGCGCTACTAAATCACTAATGACAAAGGGTTTAATGACGTAGAAAACCGCATACTTTTCGATTTCTTGACCGTGTTCTTTTGCTTCGTCACTTTCGACCACTACGATCAAAACAGTTCCAGGCTTGAATCGATTTAATTCTTCGGCCAATGCAGTACTGGTCATGTCAGATAGCTGATAACTCATGATAATCAGATCAAAATCTGTCTCATGTGCCAGCAGGAGAGCTTCTGCCCCGTTAGAGGCATAATCCACGATATAATCCTGTTTTTGCAATTCCATAGAGACAAAATGAGATAAATTTCGTGCTTTTCCTGCTATTAATATCTTTTTCGCCATAGCTTATTTTTCGTCATACCATGAATAATGGAATGTACCTTCTTTATCTTTTCGTTGGTAAGTATGTGCACCAAAGTAATCCCGTTGTGCTTGAATCAAGTTCGCTGGCAAATCAGCTGAACGGTAACTATCATAGTAAGTAATCGCTGCTGAGAAGGTCGGTGCTGGTACACCAGCTTGAACCGCAATCGTTACGATGTCACGTACCGCTTGTTGGTACTTAGAAGTGACATCCAAGAAGTACTCATCCAGCAAAAGGTTGGCCAAATCTGCTTCACGATTGTATGCATCTGTAATCTTTTGCAAGAATTGTGAACGAATGATACAACCACCACGCCAGATAGAAGCGATATCTGCAAATGGCAAATTCCAATCGTATTCTTTAGAAGCTACACGTAATTGCGCAAATCCTTGTGCATATGAAATGATTTTTGAGAAGTAGAGAGCTTGACGGATTTTTTCAATCAACTCAGCCTTATCCCCTTCATACTTGTACTCTACACTAGGCAATACCGTGCTTGCATGAACACGTTCTTCCTTATAAGTTGAGATATAGCGGGCAAATACAGATTCTGTAATCAATGACAATGGCACACCAAGATCAAGCGCATTCTGACTTGTCCATTTACCTGTTCCTTTATTGCCAGCAGCATCTAAGATATAATCAACAATTGGGCCGTCTTGATCTTCATCATCTTTACGAGTCAGGATATCGGCTGTAATTTCAATCAAGTAGCTGTCTAATTCTCCCTTGTTCCACTCTGTAAAGATGTCAGCCATTTCAGCAGCATCCAAACCAAGTAGTCGTTGCATGAGGTCGTAAGATTCAGCAATCAATTGCATATCCCCATATTCGATACCATTATGCACCATTTTCACATAGTGACCGGCACCATTAGGGCCAATGTAAGTGACACATGGTTTTCCATCTTGAGGTGCCTTCGCAGAAATTTCTTCCAAAACATCTGCCACCAACTCATATGCTTCTTTTTGTCCACCTGGCATGAGGGATGGCCCTTCAAGAGCTCCTTTTTCACCACCAGAAACACCTGTACCAATGAAGTTAATCCCTGAATCTGCCAATTCTTTTGAACGACGGATTGTGTCTGTAAATAAGGTATTCCCTCCGTCAATCAAGATATCGCCCTTATCCAAGTGAGGCAAGAGCGCTTGGATTGTTGCATCTGTACCAGGACCTGCCTGCACCATGAGCATAATACGACGTGGTGTTTCAATCGATTGTACAAAAGATTCCACATCATAGCTAGGCACTAGTTTTTTACCTGGGTTGCTAGCAACAACGTCTTCTGTTTTATTTGCTGAGCGATTATAAATCGCAACTGTATAGCCACGTGATTCTACATTAAGCGCAAGATTACGGCCCATCACGGCCATCCCTACTACACCAAAATTCGCTTTCGTCATGTATCATTTCTCCTTTATATCGTATCTACTTCATTATACACAGAACCAATTGTTTTTGCAATTTTTCTGTCAGTTTCATTCTTCATCAAATAGCCCTTGTAATTGGGCAAATGGACTATTTTCTTCCTTTTTTTTCTGACTTGCAGCCTCAAAATCCTCTTCCATCATCACTGTCCAATTTTCTCCAGACGGCAAGTCATCTCCTGCTTCTTCTTCAGGGGTCAAGACTTTGACAGGTAAATTGAGCAAAATATTGTCTGCGACACTTTCGTCTAAAACAATTGTTTCTCCTTCAATACCTAGCGCCATATCTGCCTCTAACAACTCCTGGTCCTTGAGGCTATCTTCATCTGTTGCAAAGAGTTCCATGACAGGGTATGATTCAGACCACTGAACTGGCTTGAGAGAACGACTAGAAGCCATCGTCAAATTATAAGAGAGTTGGTATTCTAAAAAGTAGAGACCAGCTTCAAAACGAACTTTCCCTACGGCCTTAATCGAAGTTACATCCAATATTTCTGGATTGCGCTCTGTCAACTCAGCTTTTAAGTCTAGCAATTGCTCAAAAGCAATCCCTTCTGGGTTCTTCTGAATGTCATAAATATGAAACTGAACCATCTTAGTCCTCCAATTGTGTTAAATATTCATAAACACCTTGTCCTGCAATCGCACCGTCGCCAACAGCAGTCGTCACTTGACGAAGATGCTTTTGACGAAGGTCACCAACAGCAAAGATACCAGCCTGACTCGTTTCCATCAATTCATTGGTCACAACCCAACCTTGCGCATCTGTAATCCCCAAATCTGCCACTGCTTCTGACATTGGATCTAAGCCCACATAAATGAAGATACCGCCAAAGGCTTTTTCTTCCTTTTCACCTGTCTTAACATTCTTGATGACCACAGATTGAACCTTACGCTCATCACCCTTGATTTCTTCGACGACACTGTCCCAGATAAAGTTGATCTTTTCATTGGCAAAGGCACGATCTTGAATAACTTTTTGTGCCCGCAACTCATCACGACGATGCACAATAGTGACAGTCTTTGCAAAACGAGTCAAGAAAATCGCTTCTTCAACAGCCGAATCCCCACCACCTACAACCAATAAGTCTTGATCGCGGAAAAAGGCCCCATCACAGACTGCACAGTAAGAAACGCCACGGCTGTTGTACTCAGCTTCTCCTGGAACACCAAGTAAGCGGTGTTGCGCCCCCATCGCCAAAATAATGGTCTTTGCTTCAAATGTATCATCTTCTGTGATGACCTTCTTGACCAAACCTTCTGACTCAATGCGGACAACTTGTCCAAAAACGTGTTCAACGCCGAATTTTTCCAATGGTTCGTACATTTTTTCTGCTAATTCTGGACCTGAAATATTGGCATAGCCAGGATAATTTTCAATATCCGCTGTATTTTGCATCTGACCGCCATAGATTCCACGTTCCAGTAGGGCAACTTTTAAGTTGCTTCTTGCTGCATAAAGTGCTGCTGTCATCCCAGCAGGACCCGAGCCAATTATAATTGTATCGTACATTTATTTCTCCATTCTAATATTTACCAAGCCTTCAGTATCAACAAAATCCCAACAATTCCAAAGGAAACAATAGGGATTGTCATAACATTCATCATCAGTACATCATAGAGGGCTTCTCGTCTCTCCCGTACTGTTTTATCCAACCCCTTTACCACTCGCATCATAAACCAACAAGCACTGAGGAAAATGACGAGAAGAGTAGCGATGACCAGTCCTTGAAGATAGAGGCTTAAAATTGTTTGTAACATAGTACTCCTTATTTCTACTGATAGTCTACCAAATCTTGTCTTTTTTGCACACAATTTAGTCTGACCGGATACGTGCAAGAAGAAAGGCCTTTTTGCCCCTCTTTTTCCTTAAAATGTTTGGCGTTTTGCCTTGCGCTCTGCACGTCCTTTAGCACGTGCTTCTACACGCTTGGTCTTGCGACGTTTTTCATCAACCGCCCATTTGATTTTCTTCTTATAACCAGGCTTAATTTTTTTCTTTTTCTTTTTAACCAAGCCAATCATTTCTAAATCTAATTTTTCTCGTGATTTTTCACGTTGGACACGACGATCACGGTCATATGTATCTTTAAACTCTCCGTCTTTCATCTCTTTTGGAATGAATTTAATGTTCAATTTTTCCAATTCGCGAATATCCGCATCATCACTCGGCTGGTAAAGGGTAATGGCAATACCTGACAGTCCATTTCGCCCTGTCCGTCCAACACGGTGAACAAAGAAACTCAAATCTTGCGGAATAGCATCGTTAATAACGTGGCTAACACCTTCAATGTCAATCCCACGCGCTGCCAAATCTGTTGCCACAATATACTCAAAATCCAGATTCTTGACCTGATTCATGATTCGCTTGCGTTCACGCGGTGGAATGTCTCCGTGAATCTTTGCCACGCGAAGACCATTGGCTGTCAAGTAAGCGTGTAATTCATCTGCCCTCGTCTTTGTATTGACAAAAATCATAGCCAGATAGGGTTGCATGAGTTTGGTCATTTCCAAAATCTGTGCATTTTTATCCCGACCCTTGGTCGAAATCAGCCAGTTTGCAATGGTATCTGAAATCACTGTCTGGGTCTTGATTTGTTCAATGACTGGATTGGACAGGTATTTCTTCAAGAATGGCTGTAATTTTTGCGGAATCGTTGCCGAGAAGACCAGAAACTGTAATTGTTTAGGCAGGCTTGAAGCAATCTTATCCACTGTCTCCAAAAAGCCCATGTCCAAGGTCATATCCGCCTCGTCTACAACAAAGATTCCTGCCTTATGGATAGCCAAATCACCTGATTTTACCAAATCGTAGATACGACCCGGGGTTCCAATGACAATATGAGGCTGATTAGATTGCAACTTTTCAATCTGACGTGCCTTGTCCGTTCCACCGACATAATTTGCCACACGAATTTCAATATCAGAATGTTCCGCAATCTGGCGTGCTGCTTGATAAATCTGCGTTGCCAACTCGCGCGATGGGGCAGTAATCACAGCCTGAACCTGATCTACACTTTCATCCAACTGTTGGAATATCGGAATCAAAAAGGTATGGGTTTTCCCTGAACCGGTTTTTGACTCCCCTACTAAACCCCGTCCTGCTAAAACAATGGGAATCAGTTTTTCCTGTACCTCAGTCGCTGACACAAAGCCAATCTCCGCTAGAGCTTCTTGAATGTATTCTTTTAATGTAAATTCTGTAAATTTCATAATTTCCTCTTTTTTCTAGTACAGTTCATTATATCAAAAAAAACAGCAGATGACTGCTGTTTACTATCACAAATATAAAATCGCTAAGGTCAGGCAAGACATGAGAATGCCAAGTCCCCATAGAAAACCATCCACTCGCCATTCACTCCATTTTTCACCTTTACCGGATAAGCCACCAAGTTCCAAATGATGATGGAATGGGGTCATTCGGAAGATTCGACGACCTTCTCCATATTTTTTCTTCGTGTACTTGAAATAGGCTACTTGGAGCATGACAGAGGATGTTTCAATAACGTAGACCAGCCCAATTAATAACAAGGTCCATTCTTGGTGAAGAGCAATGGAAATCGTTGCCAACATGCCACCTAGCGCCAAAGAACCTACATCTCCCATGAAAATTTTAGCCGGTTTGTGGTTGTAAATAAAGAATCCGAGGAGACCACCAATCATACTGATACAAACCAAAAGGATATCGTACTGTTGCTGCATGACCGCAATGACAGAATAGGCTGTTAAACTAATAACGACTGAAATCGAAGACAAACCATCAATCCCATCTGTTAAATTCACTGCATTTGAGAACCCAACCAACCAAAACAAAACAAACAAGATATAGGTAACACCTAAGTGAATGTCCATTCCAAAGACATTCAAATTACCGCCACTAGAAGCATGACCATGCGCAAAATAGAAAACCAAGCCGCCAACGATTTGCAGGGCAAGTTTTTGTTTGGGATTCAGCCCTTCGTTAATTTTACGAAAGACCTTTAAAAAATCATCTAAGAATCCAACCACTCCATATAAGGTCAAAATAAAGAGGATAGCAAGGACACCGCTCGTCAGCTGGTGGAACAAACTCGCAAGAGCGAGACTGACTAGGATTGAGACTGCTAGAAATACAGTCCCACCCATTGTCGGTGTCCCAGCCTTAAACTGATGTTGCTTCACATCTTCGTGCATCTGTTGGCCTTCGATACGTTTAGCCTGATAGAATTTAATAAAAACTGGAATCAATAGAACCGTTCCTATAAAGGAAACAGCTCCTGCTAGCATAGCAGATTGCATGTTATTCTCCTAGTGTAATTGTAATTTTTTTTGTTTTCTCCATGGAAGAACCTGTGTCTACACTCTGGGCGACAACCTTGTCACCCTCACCCTTATAAGTGATATCTATTCCTGTCCAATGAGAAAATTTATCCGTATTTGCCTTGGTCCAACCGTACATATCTGGGACCTCAGTCAGTTGGTTTGTCAATAATAAAATTTGCTGATTGGCTTCAATATTCGAGCCCTTTTCAACAGAAACCTTCTTAATCTTATCTCCATTACCAACGATAACTGGTTGTACCAACTGTCTACGTAGCCCGTCTGCCGTATCGCCTGGATTCTCTCCAACAACATTCCCTAATGCGTATGGGATTTCTGTATCAACAGTTACTAAATCCTTTGAAGGCTCAGTTAAATTCAAACTATCTTTTAAGAGCATCGCCTCCTTCAAAACAGGATTGATGATGTCTTGCCAATATAAAACAGACCATGATTCAGGCTCTTGTACGGTGACATACATGATGAATTCTGGATCTTCTGCAGGAATCATTGCAACAACCGAATTAATCGTCGCATTTGCTCCCTCCTTATAACCTGTTCCATCTTCCTTGGCAATCTCGGCTGTCCCTGACTTAACGGCAATATCGTATCCATCTACCTGAATAACAGGGCCGACATCCTTAGCATAAAGTGTTCCATAATAGGGGTCCGTTCCAACCGTTATCATATACTTCAATGTCTCATCGGCTGCTTCTGCTGAAACAGGATGCCCTACTACTTCTGGTTTCGAAATACGAGCTGCATGATTCTGAGCATCATAGATGGCAGAGATGAATTTTGGTTCTAACATTGCCCCCTTATTTCCTATAGCTGAAAATGCGCGCAACATTTGAACATTGGTCACAGAAATCCCCTGTCCAAATGAACTTTGAGCAATGGACACAATATTATCAGCAGGAAATAGGCCTGAGGATTCGCTACTCATACCAAAACGTGTTGGGTAACCAAAACGGAACTTACTAAGGTAGTTCAGCCAAGTCTCATCCCCCATTTTCTTTTGTAGCATCGCCATTCCAATATTACTTGAAAAGGCAAATCCATTCGCAAAGGTCATGGTTTGTGGATCACGACCTGCATTGACAGACCAGTCGTTAAATTTAGCATCCGCAATAGTGTAAGTCGAGTTTGTATAATATTCATTAGGTTGGAAAATCCCCATGTCAATTGAGGAGGCCAGTGTCATCACCTTCATAGTCGAACCTGGCTCAAAATTCCCTTGAAAAAGTGAGGTGCTCCAATTAAAGTTCTTGTCTTGTAACCCCTCCTTTGTATCTGCATCAAAACTTGGGCGTTGAGTCGTTGCCAAAATCTCACCAGTCTTCGCAGAAACCAAACTAGCATTCGCAAATTTCCCCTTGGTCTTCTCAGAAAAGAAGATATCCATATTGGTTTCTAAGGAACTCTGCAGCTGCGCTGAGATGGTCGTATAGACATCCTGACCATCTAACACTTTCTTTTCTACTTTTTCTGTTCCAGGAACAAGTCGCCCATAGCTATCTTTCTCATAAGTGATTTTCCCGTCTTGCCCTGAAAGAATCGTATTCAAAGCTGCCTCGACACCGGTTTGTCCATGCAGACTTTGACTGCCGTCTTGATTATCCGTCAACTGTGCAAGTCCAATAAAATAACTTGCAAAGTTCCCATTAGGATACATCCGCCCTGGTTGTGTATCAAAACCAATCCCTTTAATCCCAGCTTTTTTCATCTCTTCTTGCAGTGCCATCATGTCACTATAAGAAATATTTTTCCCTTTAGGTCCAAAATAGACTTGATAGAGATTTTTCTGGCTCAATTGTTTTTGGGCAAACTCTTTATCGACATCTAATTTTTTCTTTAAGATATCTGTTAACTGACCAAATTGACTGGGTTCGACATACAATTTTTCATTGGATTCAGACACATAATTTTGATCAATAATAGCATAAATCGTATAGGTCGTTGAATCTTGAGCAATTGCAATCCCTGTACGATCATAAATCGTTCCTCGTTTCGCCTGCACAGTCATCGTTGTTTGATGGACTCTTCTAGCGCCTTCTGACAAATCTTGACCGAACTTGCTATCTGTCCCAATAATAATTGCAAAGTTAATCAAGAAAACAAAGAACGTAAACACACTCAATAAAATCAGACTTTGGCCCACACGCCTTCTATTTTGATGCGGAAGCCTACGGTTTTTCAAGACATATCTTAAAAATTTATTTTTTCTACTGGCCATCTTATTCCGCCACTCCAATGTTATCATTATTGTATGTCAACTCTGCCTTCTCCGCAATTTCAAGAAGACGACTCTTGCGCACCATTTCATTAACAGCCTGTTTGGCATCATCGAGTTCTAATTGTTTGGCACTGATTTCTTGATTGATTTGGGCCATCTCTGTTTGGACCTGTAATAAGCGGGTTTGCATAAATACAATGCCCACGGCTAAAATAATTCCTGTCAGAACAATACTGCCATAAAATGCTTTTTCAATTCGGCTAAAGGTTTTAATCTTTGCCTCAATCAATTGCATCGCTGTATCCTGTCTCTTGTCTTGTAACATAGGAAGTCCCTCTTTTAAATTAGTGTTGCGAATTTAGCTTATGAACTTTTTTAGCTACCCTCAGTTTGGCAGAATGAGCCCGGTTATTCGCCGCAAGTTCCTCATCGCTTGGTAAAATCGGCTTCCGATTAACCAACTCTAACGGCGCCTTCAAATCATCTGGAATAAAAGGCAACCCTTTTGGTACATTTACTGTACTTGCTTCCTTAAATAATTGCTTGGTCAACCGGTCCTCCAATGAATGGAAGGTAATGACGGAAATCCGTCCATTCAACGCTAACAAATCAATCGCTTGTTGGATGGAGTCGTCTGCTGCTCCTAGCTCATCGTTGACCTCAATCCGGATTGCTTGAAAAATCTGTTTGGCAGGGTGCCCTTTCTTTTTCAGTTCCTTTGCAGGCTTAGCAGATTTAATCATCTCAGCTAATTCTGTCGTCGTCTCAATCGGTTTCACGTCACGGGCCTGTTCAATTTTGCGAGCAATTTGTTTGGAAAATTTGTCTTCTCCATATTTGAAGAAAATCCGCACCAAATCATGATAATCGTAGGTATTGACTACGTCATAAGCCGTTAATGTGGCCTCTCGATTCATTCGCATGTCTAGTGGCGCATCTTTTTTATAAGAAAAGCCACGTTCTCGTTCATCAAGCTGTGGACTGGACACTCCCAAGTCATAACAAATTCCGTCAATCTCAGTCACACCTAATGCACCTAGACGCGATTTGAGATTACGGAAGTTGTCCTTTATGAAAGTCACCATTCCTTTTTCAATATACGGAGCTAATCGGACTTGAGCATTATCAATTGCCGTCTGATCTTGGTCAAAAGCATAGAGATGACCGTTTTCATTTAATTTCCCTAATAAATACTCGCTGTGCCCCGCTCCACCTAGTGTCGCATCTACATAGATACCGTCTGGTTTCACATCTAGCATGTCCACTGTCTCATGTAAGAGAACCGTTGTGTGATTAAATTCTTTCGTCATATCTATTCATTATACCATATTTTAAAAAAACTCCCTTAAATTTCATCGGTGAAAACTTTTTCAAAAAATGTGTCAGATATAATTGACACACTCCAAAAATATGCTATACTATATCTATCAAATATATTTGACATTTTTGGCAGACGTGCCAAAAAATTTTAAACCAAAGTGTCGCATATAATAGACATAGCGGAGGTGACGGATGAACCGCGTCAAAGAATTTCGACTAGAAACAGGCAAGTCCCAACTTGCTCTTGCCAAAGAGATTGGTGTCTCTCGGCAGACCATCAATATGATTGAAAATGACAAGTACAACCCTTCGTTGGACCTGTGTATCAAACTGGCAGAATCTCTGGATACCGATCTCAATAGTTTATTTTGGAATTGATAGGAGAACTATTATGAAACAAGAAACAATGAAAACTGTTCTATTTTGTAGCCTCATAGGACTAGCATCCGGAGCTATTACTGGATTATTAGGAAGTTCCTACCTTCCCTACTTCCTTCTTCCTCTGCTGATTGGGTTATTCGCAAGGCGTAAAGCATCATTAAAATAGGAGATACAGTATGAAAAAAGAAACAGTGACAGATAAACTTATCAAGCATTTTTATGGGATTACGGGTCCCTTAGACGAATACAAACGCCGTGAAGTAGATAAAATAGGAAATATCGCCTTTATCTGGATGAGTTGGTTACTCTTAATTGGCAATGCTATCGCCTTAATCCTAGGTTATCGTTATCCTAAAACAATAGCTATCGTCTATCCAATCCTACTAGAAGTTATTTTAATAGGACTATTCGGATTTGTGATTTGGAAAGGGCGTCAAGCACAAGTTTCTGAGTTTGACAAAGAAGAACTAACTGAAAAAGAGCAGCAAAAACTACAGTACGCAGGGCTAAAGAGTGGTCTCTTCTTTGGAAGCTTCATGCACCTTTGGGCTTGTTTAACAGAATTTTGGTTTGATGGAACCAATTTCTTAACAACTCTACTAAATCCTTATCAATTGATTCGCAGCCTCATAAGTGGATTTTTCTTCGGTTTGTTCATGCATATCGTTGTTAAAATGCGCCAAAAACATTCTGAAGATTAAGACTTCAGTCAAAACTGCTTTTTTAGCAGTTTTTTCTTTTCTTTTTTCTAGTTTGTGATACAATATTTTCATATTTTATTTTAGAGAAAAGAGAGGCTTATGTCTTTTTTTAACATTTCATTAACGCCCCTTCAACGAATCGTTTGGAGCTTTGCTGGGGTGATTTTTGTTGGATCCCTATTGCTATCACTTCCTATCTCACAACTGCCTAGCTCAGAAGCAACCTACTGGGACCACTTATTTACGACCGTCTCCATGGTTTGTGTAACAGGACTTTTCACAGTACCCGTTGCCAGCACCTATACAGCACTTGGGCAAATCTTTTGTATGATTTTAATTCAAATTGGAGGACTCAGTCTCCTTAGTTTCATTGGGTTAATCGCTCTGCAAGCCCAGCGCAAATTAAGCTTTATCAACTTAGCGACTCTTCAGGAAAGTTTTAGTCGTGAAGATACTCGAAATTTTAAGGGTTTTATTACTTCTGTCTTTGCTTTTACTTTTTTTATCGAAGGTTTAGGTGCCTTCCTTCTTTCTTTCCATTTCATCCCTCAATTAGGTCTAGGAAAAGGAATCTTCACATCCATTTTCCTAGCTATCTCCGCCTTCTGTAATGCGGGATTTGATAACCTAGGCGCATCTAGTCTAGTAGATTTTGTAAAAAATCCCTATATCAATCTCGTCATTGCATCCCTGATTATCATGGGAGGGCTCGGATTCTCCGTTTGGTTTGATTTCCAAAATCAATGGCGAAAGAAAGACGGAGTTCGTAAATTAAGTTTTCATACAAAAGTTGTTCTTGGTTTAACAGCTGCTATCCTATCAATTGGAACTCTGTTAACACTCATCACTGAGTTCACTAATCCTGACACAATTGGAAATTTTTCATTTGGCCACAAAATTCTAGCCAGCTTTTTCCAAACCGTCACCATGCGTACAGCAGGATTCGCAACGATTGATTATACGAAGGCAAGACCCATTAGCTTGTTATTATATATTTTTCAGATGATGCTAGGAGGAGCACCTGGCGGTACAGCCGGTGGTATCAAAATCACAGCCTTCTTGACTCTTGTTCTCTATGCGAAAAGTGAGGTCATGGGACTTCCACATACCAATTTTATGTCACGGACCATTGATACTGTTACTACACGAAAGGCCTTAGCCGTCTTTATTGTCTTCATTTCGACATTTTTAGTAGGTCTTTTTGCTCTCAGTATTACCGACTCTGAAACCCCTCTCTTATTTTTAATCTTTGAGACCATGTCCGCCCTCGCAACAGTCGGCGTTACAGCCAATTTGACTCCTACCTTAACAATGGGAGGACAATTTATCATCATGGCCCTCATGTTCTTCGGCCGAATCGGACCAATGTCCATTCTTATTAGCCTCTCTGCAAAAAATCCACCAAAATCAGCCGCCCTCCAATATGCTAAATCTTCCATGATCGTTTAGGGTGACGATTTCCAATCTATTAAAAACTATTTGAAGGAGCAATTATGCAAAAACATACTATCGGGATTTTGGGACTGGGAGTATTCGGTACCAGCATTGCCAAAACCCTTTGTAAATACCACTGTGACATCATCGCAGTGGATAATCACGAAAGCCAGATTAACCAACTAGAAGGAATCTTAACAAGGGGGATCGTTGGAGATATTACTGATAAAGACCTTCTTCGAGCAGCAGGAATTGACACCTGTGATACGGTTGTCGTCGCAACAGGAAGCAGTCTTGAATCAAGTGTCCTAGCCGTCCTTCACTGTAAAACTCTCGGTATTCCTAAAGTAGTAGCCAAAGTAAAAAGCAAGACTGCCAGAGAAGTCTTACTCAAAATTGGGGCAGACCGTGTTATCTCACCTGAACGAGAGACTGGAATTTCCCTAGCCAAACATCTTCTTCATGATGATACAACCCATGTCATTGAATTAGATGAATATGTCTCTATTATTGAATTCAACGCACCAGCCAAATGGATTGGAAAATCTTTAGGAGAATTAAAACTGCGCCAAAATTACCTAATGAATATTATCGGTTACCGCAGTAAATATACAAAAGTTTTAGAAATCCAACTCACTCCTGATTATATATTTAATGAGGATGAATGGGTGGTAGCTGTGACAGATAACAATACTGTCGATCACTTTGAAGAGTATACCGATAAAATGTCATAACAAAAAGGCTTCGTGCAGCGAAGTCTTTTATTTTATTTTCTTAAAAAATGACTGTTTTGGTGAGCAAACAAACGCGATAGCAAACAGGATAGTCCCCGTAAGCACAATGCTAGATCCTGTTGCAATGTTGAATGTGTAGCCAATAAATAAGCCTAGAGCAGAGGTAAAGGCTCCCAAAAACGCAGCCATCCACACCATTGATTTTAGACTATGAGCATAGAGATAAGCTGTTGCAGCGGGAGTAATCAACAAAGCAACAATTAAAATGGTCCCCACACTTTGCATCGCTGTCACAGCTACCAAAGTCAGTAGAGTCATTAACAGATAATGGTAAAATTGGACTTTCATTCCCATTGTTTTTGCCAAAGTAGGATCAAAAGAAGTCAAAAGTAATTCTTTAAAAAAGAAAGTAATCACTGCTACCACCAAGCCTGACACCAGCAGCGTCAGCCACTTATCACTATCCTGTACTGCTAAAATATTCCCAAACAAAATATGAAAAAGGTCTGTTGAACTATTGGCTATACCAATTAAAATCACTCCCAAGGCTAAGAATGATGAAAAGGTAATCCCGATAGCTGTATCTCCTTTTATGACACTGTTTTCTTTAATAAAGGTGATGATGATGGAAGCTAACAACCCAAAAAGTATGGCTCCAACAAAAAAACTAACTCCAAAAATATAAGAGAGTGCTACGCCAGGCAATACCGCATGTGAAATTGCATCTCCCATCAAAGACATTGAACGTAGAATGATAAAACATCCCAATACTCCTGCCACAATTCCAATGATGACTGCTGTAATCAAGGCATTTTGGAGGAAATGATATTGAGTTAACCCCTCTATAAATCGCATGCTGCTCCACTCCTATCTAAAAAAATCAATTCTCCATAGGCTGCCCGAAGGTAATCCGGTGTAAATACCTCTTGAACTGGACCATACGCAACCAATTTAGTATTGAGTAAAATCAGCTGATCAAAATACTCTTCTACCTTACTCAAATCATGGTGAACAATGACGATTGTCTTGCCATTCTTACTCAAATCCTTTAAGAGATGAACCATCATCTGTTCACTAACAGAGTCAATCCCAACAAAAGGTTCGTCCAAAAATAAATAATCCAAATCCTGTACCAAACATCTAGCTAGGAGCATTCTTTGAAATTGACCTCCTGATAAATCGGTAATCGGGCGTTCTTGCAAATCTAGGAGACCTACTGTATCTAGAACTTTCTCGACTTCTTGCCATTCCTTTCTTCCTAAACGGCGAAATAGTCCTACTTTAGGGTAGAGTCCTAAAGAGACACACTCCTTGACTGTCATCGGAAAGTGAATATCAATTTGGCTACGCTGTTCTACATAGGCAATTCGCCCATGTAAATCCTCATCACCATCGCATTGAGCAATTTGCCCTTTAGAATCAATCAACCCTAAAATAGCCTTCATAAGAGTCGATTTACCAGCTCCATTTGGTCCGATGATTCCTACAATTTTTCCTTCCTCTATGGTCAAGGATATATCGTGTAACGCAGGGCGTTCTTGTGAATACGCTACTGTCACATGATCCAGTCTAATCATCTCATTTTCCTCCTAAACAAAGCGGAACAAGGAAACTCCTTGCTCTACTTTAACATTATTTTGCTAAGCCTTCTGCAATTTTTTCTAAATTCCATTTCATCATTGCGTAATAGCTATCTCCTTCTTCACCTTTTTCTGAAATAGAATCAGTGAAAATCTGTGCGTAAATCGGAATACCAGTCTCGCGTGAAATTGTCTTCATTGGGCGATCATCCACACTTGATTCAACAAAAAGAGCTGATGGAGTTGGGCCTGCCTTCAATTTTTTCACCAAAGAAGTCGTTTGTTCAGGTGTTCCTTCTTCTTCTGTATTAATTTCCCAGATATAAGCAGAAGGTACACCATAAGCTTTAGAGAAGTACTTGAAGCAACCTTCACTTGTCACAATCACTTTTTTATTTTCAGGGATTGCTTCAAATGCTGTTTTCGCTTTTTCATTTAAAGTGGTTAATTTTTTTACATAGGCAGCAACATTCTTTTCGTAGGTCGCTTTGTTATCAGGATCTTTTTCACTCAAATGTTTGGCAATGTTTTGTGCATAAATAATCCCGTTTTCAAGATTTAACCAGGCATGTGGATCTTCCTTACCTTTTTCACTCTCTCCCTCAAGGTAGATCAGATCAATACCATCACTAACGGCAAAGTAATCCTTATTTTCCTTCTTATCAGCATTTTTGACCAACTTTGTAAACCAAGCATGAGCTCCATTTTCCAAATTGATGCCATTATAAAAGATAAGATCGGCAGTGGTTGTTTTCTCTACATCTTCAGGAAGCGGCTCATACTCATGAGGATCTTGTCCAATTGGTACAATACTGTGCAAATTAATTTTGTCACCTGCGATATTTTTTGTCATATCAGCAAGAATCGAATTGGTTACAACCACATCCAATTTGCTATCATCTTTTGCTTGTGAACTGCCACAAGCCGCAAGTGATAAACTAAGAAATAACATGGTTAATAGGGTGTAGATTTTTTTCATCTCTTCTCCTTTTAATTTTATTTTATTAGGTTTCCATAATTTTAAGATTAGTATATCCTTTTCAAGTCTTCCTGTCAAGCTATTTCTGTATTTTTTTGATATAATGAGAACGAAAAAGGAGCACATATGACACCAAATAAAGAAGACTATCTCAAAATTATATACGAAATCGGAGAAATGGAGGGAAAAATCAGCAATAAAAAAATTGCAGAAAAGATGAAAGTTTCTGCCCCTTCTGTCTCTGAAATGACAAAGAAATTACTCCAAGAAAAGCTTGTTGAAAAAAATGGCACACGAGGCTATCGACTAACTGAAGCTGGACTCCTACTAGTGTCCGATCTCTATCGTAAGCATCGCCTTATTGAACTTTTCCTGTTGCAACAACTTTGCTACACCATTGACGAAGTTCACACAGAAGCAGAAATTCTAGAACATACCGTTTCTAATTTCTTTATTGATCGCTTAGAAGAAAATCTTGGTTTTCCTACTTTTTGTCCACATGGCGGAACTATTCCCAAGAAAGGTGAAATCTTAGCTGAAAAACATCATGAAACGCTTTTTCAGGCAACTTCTTTAGGAAAGTTCACCATTCGTCGAGTTCATGATGAATTTGAACTCCTCAAATATCTTGAAGGTCACCAGTTAACAATTGGCACTGAAATTGAATTAACAGATATTGATTCGTTTGCGCAAACCCATACCATTGAATATGCCAATCATCAGTTAGCGATACCCGATGCTATTGCGAAGCAGATTTATATAGAACATAACTAGTGGTCTAGGGACCATACTCTGAACACTAAAACAAAAAACGAACAAAGATGCTCTTATAC